>NZ_UWOP01000001.1:667500-2120000 GCF_900604485.1 Enterococcus mediterraneensis | reverse complement strand
ACATACTCATTCGCCCTATTCAGACTCGCTTTCGCTGCGGCTCCGTTTCTTCCACTTAACCTCGCATGCAATCGTAACTCGCCGGTTCATTCTACAAAAGGCACGCTATCACCCATTAACGGGCTCTAACTTGTTGTAGGCACACGGTTTCAGGATCTATTTCACTCCCCTTCCGGGGTGCTTTTCACCTTTCCCTCACGGTACTGGTTCACTATCGGTCACTAGGGAGTATTTAGCCTTGGGAGATGGTCCTCCCGGATTCCGACGGAATTCCTCGTGTTCCGCCGTACTCAGGATCCTCCTAGGTGCTTTCCAAATTTCGTCTACGGGGTTTTTACCCTCTTTGACGGACTTTTCCAAGTCCTTCGACTATCTGAAAAAACTACCAGATCGGAGTCCTACAACCCCAAGATGCAAGCATCTTGGTTTGGGCTTTTCCCGTTTCGCTCGCCGCTACTCAGGGAATCGAATTTTCTTTCTCTTCCTGCAGGTACTTAGATGTTTCAGTTCTCTGCGTCTACCTCGAATGTGCTATGTATTCACACAAACGTAACATCCTATCAAAGATGTTGGGTTCCCCCATTCGGAAATCTCTGGATCATAGCTTACTTACAGCTCCCCAAAGCATATCGGTGTTAGTCCCGTCCTTCATCGGCTCCTAGTGCCAAGGCATCCACCGTGCGCCCTTATTCACTTAACCTAATACAACCTTGCGGTTGGGTTTTGAGTCGTTTCTCTAGCGATAGAGGCGTACTCAAGAATAAGCTTTGAAAAAACTTCTTAAAAAACTCTTTTCAACGCGGTGTTCTCGGTTTGTTTTGATTCTTTTCTTCAAATATCCAGTTTTCAATGAACAAGGTTAACGACTAATGTCGTTAATGGAGCCTAGCGGGATCGAACCGCTGACCTCCTGCGTGCAAAGCAGGCGCTCTCCCAGCTGAGCTAAGGCCCCGGGGGTATTTAATTAAGAGTAGACCTCTCAAAACTGAACAAAGGCAAACGATGTGTAAGTTTCCGTAATAATTTCCTTAGAAAGGAGGTGATCCAGCCGCACCTTCCGATACGGCTACCTTGTTACGACTTCACCCCAATCATCTATCCCACCTTAGGCGGCTGGCTCCAAAAAGGTTACCTCACCGACTTCGGGTGTTACAAACTCTCGTGGTGTGACGGGCGGTGTGTACAAGGCCCGGGAACGTATTCACCGCGGCGTGCTGATCCGCGATTACTAGCGATTCCGGCTTCATGTAGGCGAGTTGCAGCCTACAATCCGAACTGAGAGAAGCTTTAAGAGATTAGCTTAGCCTCGCGACTTCGCGACTCGTTGTACTTCCCATTGTAGCACGTGTGTAGCCCAGGTCATAAGGGGCATGATGATTTGACGTCATCCCCACCTTCCTCCGGTTTGTCACCGGCAGTCTCGCTAGAGTGCCCAACTAAATGATGGCAACTAACAATAAGGGTTGCGCTCGTTGCGGGACTTAACCCAACATCTCACGACACGAGCTGACGACAACCATGCACCACCTGTCACTTTGTCCCCGAAGGGAAAGCTCTATCTCTAGAGTGGTCAAAGGATGTCAAGACCTGGTAAGGTTCTTCGCGTTGCTTCGAATTAAACCACATGCTCCACCGCTTGTGCGGGCCCCCGTCAATTCCTTTGAGTTTCAACCTTGCGGTCGTACTCCCCAGGCGGAGTGCTTAATGCGTTTGCTGCAGCACTGAAGGGCGGAAACCCTCCAACACTTAGCACTCATCGTTTACGGCGTGGACTACCAGGGTATCTAATCCTGTTTGCTCCCCACGCTTTCGAGCCTCAGCGTCAGTTACAGACCAGAGAGCCGCCTTCGCCACTGGTGTTCCTCCATATATCTACGCATTTCACCGCTACACATGGAATTCCACTCTCCTCTTCTGCACTCAAGTCTCCCAGTTTCCAATGACCCTCCCCGGTTAAGCCGGGGGCTTTCACATCAGACTTAAGAAACCGCCTGCGCTCGCTTTACGCCCAATAAATCCGGACAACGCTTGCCACCTACGTATTACCGCGGCTGCTGGCACGTAGTTAGCCGTGGCTTTCTGGTTAGATACCGTCAAGGGATGAACATTTTACTCTCATCCTTGTTCTTCTCTAACAACAGAGTTTTACGATCCGAAAACCTTCTTCACTCACGCGGCGTTGCTCGGTCAGACTTTCGTCCATTGCCGAAGATTCCCTACTGCTGCCTCCCGTAGGAGTCTGGGCCGTGTCTCAGTCCCAGTGTGGCCGATCACCCTCTCAGGTCGGCTATGCATCGTGGCCTTGGTGAGCCGTTACCTCACCAACTAGCTAATGCACCGCGGGTCCATCCATCAGTGACGCAAAAGCGCCTTTCAAATATCCTTCATGCGAAGAACATTGTTATACGGTATTAGCACCTGTTTCCAAGTGTTATCCCCTTCTGATGGGTAGGTTACCCACGTGTTACTCACCCGTTCGCCACTCCTCTTTTTCCGATGAGACAAGTCTCGGTGGAAAAAGAAGCGTTCGACTTGCATGTATTAGGCACGCCGCCAGCGTTCGTCCTGAGCCAGGATCAAACTCTCATAAAAAGTTTGGAAACGATCAAATGATCGTTAAGCTCATTGAATTGATTTGCTAGCTATTGCTTGCATGTATTTTGCTTCTTGAAAGAAGCGCCCTACACATTTGGTTCGTTTGCTTGCTTTGTACAGTTTTCAAAGGTCTACTGTGCTGTTTCAGCAACTTTTTAATCATACCAGAGCGACAAGTGTTTGTCAACTCTTTTTTTGATTTTTTTCGCAAGAGTCAGAAACTCGAGAAGCGAAATATTTCAAAGTTGTTTGTCAGCGACTTGATTAGTTTATCAAGTTTATTGTTATTTGTCAACTACTTTTTAAAAGAAATTTTCTTGCTGTATCAGTATTTTATTCCTTTAGTAATTTGACGACTTTGTTATATTACCATGATATTTTTTATTAGTCAATAAGATTTTTAAAAAATATTCAGTGATAATTTCGGTGTTCCTTATCGTTGGAACATTTAATAATATAGCAAGGATATTCATAAAAATCAACAAAAAAGTAGAAAGAATTTTGTTTTTTTTATAAGACGAATTATATGGAACGAACTCTATAAAAACCTCTTGATTTCAAACAAAATATCAAACATTATCTTTTAAAAGAACACGATCATTCGTATTTTTTATTCGTAAAAACTACCTTCACTTCAGCTTTTCTTCTTATTCATTCAATAAAACTAAAATGCTCCAACGGAAAAAGGTATCTTTCCATTGGAGCATTTTGACTTTTTAGCCTATTTTTCTTGATGGATCGGGATAAAGATTCTAAAAATCGTTCCTTGTCCGATTACACTTTCCGCTGCAATGCGTCCTTTGTAGCTTGCTAAAAGTTGTTTAGCGATCGACAAGCCTAAACCATTACCGCCTTTCGTGCGTGCACGAGCTTTATCTACGCGATAAAAACGGTTAAAGATCTTATCTAGATCCTCTTCAGAGACCCCTTCACCAAAATCTTGGATGGCAAGCTCAAAATCTTTTCCTTGCGTGGAAATCGAAATATGAACTTCTTTCCGATCGGTGGAGTATTTCACGGCATTATCCAAAATGATAATAATAATCTGTTCGAAGTGGTTTCGATAGATACTTAAAGTAACTTCATCAGAAAGATCATCATCTAACGTAAATGTAAACTCTGGATAGAGCATTTTAAAATTATTGTATACTTGATAAGTAACTTCTTTAGCATGCGTGGTTTCGTGGGTGTATTGGATGTCTACTTGTTCCGCTCGGGAAAGGTCCAGCATCTCTTGGACCAAACTCTTCATGCGGCTCAATTCTTGGACGCTGGCGGCCAACGACTCTTCTAATACTTCTGGATCATCTTTCCCCCATCGTTGCAACAAGCTCAGATGTCCTTCCATGATCGCTACAGGCGTACGCAATTCATGAGATACATCTTCTACAAATTGTTTTTGTTGTTCGATGTAGGTCCGCATGCGATCCAGCATTTCATTAAAAATCTCAGCTAAATCGGTCAGTTCGTCATTTGTATTGATCTCAGGCATATGGGCATCAGATTCTGGATTTTTCCGAACGGTATCCATTGTATCTCTCAATACTTTTAAAGGTTTCAGGAAGTATGCTGATAGGAAAAAACCTAAAATACTACTTAAAATCAATGAGATGACTTCTAAAACGATCAGCGTCAGCAAAAGTTTGCTGCGAATCTCATAAAATGATGACAATTCATAAAAGGTCTGTGCATATCCGATTTTTTCTGTCGTTGTTTTCGAATAGATCGGTTGAATCGATAAAAACCCGGTAATCCCATTGACTGTAATGATCGTTGGATCTTTCCTTGTCGTTTGGAACAACGCGAGGTCATCATCGTGTGTCTTAAACACCAATTTTTCTTCTAGATTATAAACGTATAGACTAAGGGCATCCTGTCCCAACTCCGAAATAAACGGATCGATTTTCATCAGGTTGCCTTCTACGATAGAAGTACGATCATATTGGCTGTTTTCTTCAGGGTCATTATTAGTCAGACTGCGGTACGTATTGAGAACAGTCAATTCGCTGTCAGAATTCGCTAAACGCGAAGCGACACTAGAAATCGTCTGTCCGATGTTCTTTCTTTCTTTAGCTACGATCAGATTGACGGAAGACTTATAGGTGATCACCGCAAAAATCGTAAAAACAACAAAGATAAAGAAAGAACTAGCAAAAGCCCATTTGATTGTTAAAGATGGGCCTTTTAGTCCTTTCGAAGAAATCTTGTCTTTTATTTTTTTCACGAGCGCATCACATAACCTGTTCCGCGAACGGTTTGGATGTAGCTTTCCTCCCCTGGAACATCGATTTTGTTGCGCAGATAACGGATGTACACATCCACGACGTTGGTTTCTACTTCTGTTTCGTAGCCCCAGACTTTGTTAAGCAATACGTCGCGCGCTAAAACAACATTGACGTTTTCCATCAACGTTAATAGTAATTCATATTCGCGTTTCGTCAATTCGATAACTTCAGAGCCGCGGCGAACAACACGATTTTCCTTTTCGATCGTTAAATCGCGATAAGTGATGGTCGTTTGTTTTGCGACGTTTTTATCACCTTCGATATCGATACGGCGCAATAATGCCCGCAGACGAGCTAATAATTCTTCGATTGCAAAAGGTTTGACGATATAATCATCTGCCCCATGATCCAATCCGGATACTCGGTCAATAACAGAGTCCCGTGCCGTCATCATGATGATAGGTGTATTTTTCACTTGGCGGACCCGACGACATACTTCCAGACCATTCAATTCCGGCAGCATCAGGTCTAATAAAATAGCATCCCACTCATTATTCAAAGCAGCATCCAATCCTGTTCGGCCGTTGTAATGAACTTCCGCGTTATATCCTTCATGTTTCAGTTCTAATTCTACAAAACGCGCCAAGTTCTTTTCATCTTCAATGATTAGAATATTACTCATTTATGTTTTAGTCCTTCTCTCTTAGTATTCTAAAAAACCCTCTGATTTTTATTTAGATATTAAAATGCTATAGTCATTTTATCATGAAAAATACAATTAAAAAAGAGGTACACGAAAACTTCCCAGTTTTCGGCACCTCGTTCTTTAAGAGATTATTCTTCGTGATACCAGCTGTAATGGAAGATTCCTTCACGATCTGTCCGTTCATAAGTATGCGCACCAAAGTAATCCCGTTGTGCTTGGATCATATTGGCTGGCAGACGATCAGAACGATAGGAATCGAAATAAGCGATCGCAGAAGAGAAGGTTGGTACAGGGACGCCGGCTTGAACAGCTAAAGCGACCACTTCACGTACTGCTTGTTGGTATTTTTTCGTGATCTCTACAAAGTAATCATCTAATAATAGATTTTCAAGGTCTGGTGTACGGTCGTATGCATCAGTGATCTTTTGCAAGAATTGTGCACGGATGATACAGCCGGCACGCCAAATCTTCGCAATTTCACCAAATGGCAATTCCCAATCGTATTCTTTCGAAGCAACACGCAATTGAGCAAAACCTTGCGCATAGCTCATGATTTTACTGAAATATAATGCTTGGCGGATCTTTTCGATCAATTCTTTCTTATCGCCAGTAAATTCGTATTTATCAGGTTTAGGCAATACTTTGCTTGCGTTCACACGTTCTTCTTTGTAAGCAGAGATGTAACGAGCAAAGACTGATTCAGTGATCAATGGTAATGGAACACCTAAGTCTAATGCGCTTTGGCTGGTCCATTTTCCGGTACCTTTATTGCCGGCTGCGTCTAAGATCACATCAACGATCGGCGCGCCAGTTCCTAAATCATCTTTTCTAGTCAAAATGTCGGCAGTGATCTCGATCAAGTAGCTGTCAAGTTCGCCTTGATTCCACTCTTTAAAGATTTCAGCCATCTCATCAACTGACAATCCTAAGATGTTTTTCATTAAGTCGTAAGATTCAGCGATCAATTGCATATCGCCGTATTCGATCCCATTGTGGACCATTTTTACGTAATGTCCAGCTCCGTTTGGTCCGATATAAGTCACACATGGAGCGCCGTCTTCAGCTTTAGCTGAGATTTGCTCTAAGATCGGTGCAACTAATTCATAGGCTTCTTTTTGCCCACCAGGCATGATAGAAGGTCCCTTCAATGCGCCTTCTTCACCGCCTGAAACACCAGTACCGATAAAGTTGATGCCTGAGTTGGCTAATTCTTCGTTGCGGCGCATTGTATCTTTAAAGAATGTGTTCCCGCCATCGATCAAGATGTCGCCTTTATCTAAATGAGGCAGTAATTCTTGGATCGTTGCGTCTGTTGCCGCGCCAGCTTTGACCATCAATAAGATTCGACGTGGTTTTTCAATAGAATCCACAAATTCCTCTATCGTATAGGTAGCTTTAAAATTTTTATCAGGATGTTCGTTAACTACAGCTTCGGTTTTTGAACCTGTGCGATTGAACAAAGCCACTGAATAACCGCGGCTTTCAATATTCAATGCCAAGTTTTTACCCATGACAGCCATACCGACAACGCCGATTTGTTGTTTTGACATTTTAGTTCCTCCTACTTCCAATGAAATCTTTTGATCTTTTTCATTATAGCTTAAAACAAACTTCAATTAAACTAATGATACTTATAATTTTGATAAAAAGTATAAAACCCCCAAGACTCCATGGTTAGTCTTGAGGGTTCGGTTCATTTTTCTGTAAAAAATGAATTATGCTTCTTTTGTTGCAACGTCCTTACCATCATAGTAACCGCAGTTTGCACATACGTGATGGCTTTTTCTTAATTCACCACAGTTTGGACATTCGTTCAAACCATTGATAGTCAATTTGTAATGAGTACGACGTTTTGCTTTTTTCGCTTTAGAAGTTCTTCTAGCTGGTACTGCCATTTTGTTACACCTCCTTGTTCAGTAAAAACAGCATGATTCGCTGTTTGTTTATTCCAATCTTACTTTTCGTCATCTTCTGATGGATTTTCCAATAGTTCAGATAACTTGGCAAGACGAGGATCGATTGTTGGTTCTGTCAGCTCTTTTTGACGCAAATATTCTTCTTCTGAAAGAACTTCCCAGTCTTCGCCTTTTGGCAGTTCGTCTGAGCGTTGTTCTTCTTCTGATAATACTTGCAGCGGGATCGCTAACAGGATGTTGTCCATCACTGATTCTAAAAGATCCAATGTCTGAGTTTCTAAAATCAAGACATCTTCATCAGAGATCATTTCTGAACGATGTTGAAACTGCTCCGGTGTCATGAAGATCTCATCTACGGTCAAATCCATTGGCAACGCCACTGGCACTAAGCTCCTAGAAGAAGGCACCGTAAGTACCGTGTTGACAGTGTAGTGCACGACATAGTCAGAAGCACTGACAGTCAGCAAACCTTCAACCTTTATCGGGGCAACATCAAGTATTTGATTGTCTCTTTCCATCAATTCTCTTTTTAGATCGATTGTTTCTGAAAAGACTAAGGGTGTTTCTTGGTGTTTTTTTAGTTCCCATAAAGACCATTTCATTTTCTTCATCACCTCTAAGCAACAAAAGCTATTATACAGGGCTTGTTTTTCTTTGTCAATGAAATTTTCTTGACACCTGTTTTCACTGTAAAACCTTGTATCAGCTTTGTTTATTGATTGTTATGTTTGCATCCTGCAATCTTATATAAAGAAAGCGAAACATTCCTGAAAGGCAATGTTCCGCTTATTCTCCATTAAGGATCTTACTTGAAAGCTCCTTTAATAATCAAGCTATTAGATAGCTGTTGTTTCTCCGCGGTAAACAATACCACGACGTGAATCAACAGTGATCAATTCGCCATCTTCGATTGTTGAAGTTGCTTCTTTTGCACCCACGATAACTGGGATATCTTTAGCGATACCTACAACAGCAGCGTGAGAAGTCAATCCGCCTTCTTCAACGATCACAGCAGCAGCTTTTTCAAAAGCTGGCATGTAGTCTTTATCAGTTGTTGGAACGACTAAAACCATTCCTTCTTTTGCTTTTGCGTTTGCTTCTTCTGCAGAATGAGCAACAACAGCATTTGCTACAACAGATTTTTGACCTACGCCTTGTGCTTCAAGAAGCTTTGAGCCGATCATTTGGATCTTCATTACGTTTGTTGTTCCGCGTTCGCCTACTGGCACACCAGCAGTGATCAAGATCAAATCGCCTTCTGCAGCGAAACCAAGTTCAACTGCTTTTTTAGCAGCTAATTCGAACATTTCATCTGTTGTTGTTGGTTTTTCAGCAACAGTTGGGTAAACACCCCAGTTCAACATCAAACCGCGTTTTGTGCGTTCGTCGAATGTAACGGCTAAGATGTCAGCATTTGGACGGTATTTAGAGATCATTTTTGCTGTGTAACCTGATTCAGTTGCAGCAACGATTGTTTTAACACCTAAGTTTTTCGCAGCGCGAGCTACTGAAAGACCAATTGTTTCTGTTACATCTGTTTTATCGAATTCATTGATTTGGAATGTGCCTAATTCTGACAATGCTTTTTCAGCTTCTTGGTCGATACGAGCCATAGTAGAAACTGCTTCTACTGGGTAGTCCCCATTTGCAGATTCACCTGAAAGCATTGTTGCGTCAGTTCCGTCAAATACGGCATTGGCAACGTCAGATGCTTCAGCGCGTGTTGGACGAGGATTTTTTTGCATTGATTCCAACATTTGTGTAGCTGTGATAACTGCTTTACCGGCAGCATTACATTTTTGGATAATGCGTTTTTGCACCATAGGAACTAATTCAGGAGCGATTTCAACCCCCATGTCCCCACGAGCGATCATGATACCGTCAGCTACTTTGATGATTTCATCAATGTTGTCAATACCTTCTTGAGATTCGATTTTAGGGAAGATTTGAACATGAGTCATGTCTTTTTCTTCTAAAATTTCACGAATATCTAATACGTCTTGTGCTTTACGTACAAAACTTGCAGCGATAAAGTCGATGTCGTTGTCTAAACCGAAACGAATATCGTCAGCATCTTTTTCAGTAATACCAGGCAAGCTGATTGATACGCCAGGAGCATTTACCCCTTTACGTGAGCCAAGGATACCGGCATTTTGAACTTCAGTAACAAGTTCTTTTGTTGTTTCATCTTTTTCGATGATTTTCATGTCGATCAATCCATCGTCAAACAAGACATGGCCGCCTACATGTACATCGTCAAATAATCCAGGATAAGTCACAGCAATTTTTTCTTTTGAACCTTCTAGTTCAGCATCCATAGAGATACGTACAACATCGCCGATTGCAAATTGGATTTTTCCGTTTTCAGTTCCTTGTACAGTTGTACGGATTTCAGCACCTTTTGTATCCAAAAGAATTGCTACATCTTTACCAGTTTTTTGAACTGCTTCCCGTACAAGTTGCATACGTCCTAATTGTTCTTCATGGTCACCATGAGAGAAGTTGAAACGGAATACGTTTGCTCCTGATTCGATTAATTGAGAAATGATCTCTACGCTATTACTTGCTGGTCCTAAAGTACTAACGATTTTTGTTTTTTTCATTACTGAACGCTCCTATTCATTTATTTAAAAATAGCCGTTAAGCTTTTTTACCTACTTTAAATGCTGCCTGATTAGAATGACAATTGTTGGTTCAAATCATACAAGGAAACATCTGGTTTGTGTTTATTGTTTTCAAGTGTATCGATAATATCAGCGGCAACCATTTTGTTGTCTTCGATACCGATGCATAATCCGCCTTTGCCTTCTTTCAGCAATTCAACAGCGTAAGCACCAAATTTGCTTGCCAATACGCGATCTCGTGCACTTGGAGAACCACCACGGACAACGTGACCTAAAATAGATACACGAGTATGGAAGTCACCGTATTCTGAAAGTTTTTCAGCAAATTCATTTCCGCCCATTACACCTTCAGCTAATACGATCAAGCAATGTTTTTTCCCACGGTCGCGTCCTTCACGGATACGTTGTGCTACAGCAGCCATATCAAATTCGTGTTCTGGGATGATGATTTCATCCGCACCGCCGGCAACACCAGACCATAATGCGATATCACCTGCGCCGCGTCCCATTACTTCGATAACAAATGTACGAACATGGGAAGTCGCTGTATCACGAATACGGTCGATAGATTCTAAAACAGTATTGATCGCTGTATCAAAACCGATCGTAAAGTCAGTTCCTGGGATATCGTTGTCGATTGTTCCTGGGATACCAACTGCTGGGAATCCGCGTTTTGTCAACGCCATCGCACCGTGGTAAGAACCGTCTCCACCGATAACTACAAGACCTTCGATACCGAATTTTTTCAATTGTTCAATACCTTTTAGTTGTCCTTCTTCTGTTGCGAACTCTGGATAACGCGCAGAATATAAGAAGGTACCGCCGCGTTGGATCTTGTCGCCAACATCAGCCACGTCTAAACGACGAATATCGCCTGCGACCAATCCGGCAAAACCATAGTTGATTCCATATACTTCAATGCCATCATAAATGGCTTTGCGGGTCACAGCACGAATCGCTGCGTTCATCCCTGGGGCATCTCCACCACTAGTTAAGATTCCGATGCGCTTCATTTACACATTCACCTCATTAAAATAATTGTACTTTTCTTAGGTCACCCTAAGTAATACCTTTGGGGCATTAATCACGATTAACATTTTAACATTAATTTTCGTCCTTGTCTTGAAATACGAGCAATTTCTCGCAAAAAAATGAAAATAGATAGAAAAGGTTTCTGAAAATCACTTGAAAACAACATTTTCTTCCCCTAAAAGTTTTTTCAGCTTTTCTTGGAAAACAGTTTGCTCTCCAACCCAATAATTCTCACTTAAAATGCGTTTTTTGCCGCTTTCTACATAATAAAGAACGACTGGGACTGGTCCGGGATTTTCTTGGATCAAATGATAAAGCGGCGTAAGCAACTGTTCTTCACTTTCTTTAGTGATGCGTAAAAAACAAGTGGATTGTGAGATCGTTGCTTCTAGTTGACTTGCCGGTTGGACTTTATCTGCGATGATCTGCAATTCTCCGTTGTATTTACTGATCTCCGATTTGCCTTCGATATAAATGACATCATTTTCCGCAAAAGTCTGTCGGACCTGACGATACAACTCCGGAAAGATCGTTACAGAGATTTCACCGCTGGGATCATTGCCTTCGACAAACGCCATCTGCTCTCCCCGCTTTGTACGGATCTCACGAATATCTCGAATATACAGCAGCAAGCGGACTTTCTGATCAGCGACGATCTCAGTGATATTGCGTACTCCTTTTGCTCTCTGGAGTTTGGCAAATTGTTCTACAGGATGCCCTGATAAATAGACACCTAGATACTTTTCTTCCAAAAGCAGCTTTTCGTCCAACCGATACTCTTGGATCTCTTGCTCTTTTAATGTCATTACGTTCAGCAGATCCAAACTGCCGCCGCTATATTGGATGTTCTGGATCTTTCCTTCTAATTCTGATGCCAGTTGCCGACGATGCGGTTCTAATTCATCAAATACGCCAACTTCGATCAAAGGACGCAATGTATCTTCTTTACGCCACTTTGGATCGATGCGGATCAAAAACTGATCAAAAGAACTATAAGGTCCGTTTGCCCGCCGTTCATTTAAAATATCCATAACAAAGTCGCGCCGGATACCTTTGATACTGCTTAAACCAAAACGCAGGACTTTTAAGGACTGGAGTTGAAAACTGTACCCGCTCTGATTGATGTCAGGAGGTAAAACTTCGATCTGTCTTTTTTTTGCTTCGTTCAAATATTCTTTTACCTTGCTGGCATTATGTCGAACCGAGTGGAGCAGTGCTGAGAAAAACGGACCCGGATAATGGACTTTCAGATACGCCATTTGAAAGCCGACAAACGAATAAGCAAAAGCATGGGAACGGTTGAATCCGTAATCCGCGAAACGTTCGATATAGTCGTACACTTTCTCCGCAGTTTCTTGATCGTGTCCTTTTTGCAAAGCTCCTTGGACAAAATGACGTCTTTCTTCATCCAATACTGCTTTTTTCTTTTTGCTGATTGCCCGACGCAAAATATCTGCTTGTCCCAGTGTAAAGCCGGCCATCGCAGAAGCCGCCTGCATGATCTGTTCTTGATAGACCATGACCCCATAAGTATTAGCTAAAATCGGTCGCAGACTTTCATCAGGATAGCGGACTTTTTCCAAACCTTTTTTCCGCTTGATAAAAGAATCGATATGCTGCATCGGTCCTGGACGATACAACGCATTGACCGCAGCGATGTCTTCAATATTTTCCGGTCCTAATCGCCGTAAGACATTGCGAATCCCGGCTGATTCAAATTGAAAAATCCCCGCTGTGTCGCCTGCTTGGAATAAACGCAGTGTTTCAGGATCATCAAGAGGGATCGCTTTTTGTGAAAATACTTCACCGCTGAAACGCTGGATCTCCTGCAATGTTTGGTCGATAATAGACAAGTTTCGCAAACCCAAGAAGTCCATTTTTAAAAGACCGACTGTCTCCACATCGTTCATAGTAAATTGTGTAAGAAGTATCCCTTCAGAACCTTCTTGTAAAGGAATCAAATTCAGCAGGTTTTGGTCGCTGATAACGACACCAGCAGCATGGGTCGAAACATGACGGGGCAATCCTTCTAACAGTTTCGCGATTTGAAACAGACGTTGATTCTTTTCATTGCTTGCGACCAACTCTCTCAAACGCGCAGACTCTTGATAGGCCCGTTCCAATGTCATCTTCAACGCATTAGGGACTGCTTTGGACCAGCGATTCGCTTCACTTTGAGATAAGCCGAAAACTCTGCCAACGTCCCTTAAGACCATTTTTGCCGCCATCGTTCCAAAGGTCGCGATCTGCGCCATTTGGAATTTTCCATATTTTTTTTGCACATATTGCAGTACTTCTTCACGACGGTTATCAGGAATATCCAGATCAATATCCGGCATCGTATAACGTTCAGGATTTAAAAAGCGTTCAAAAAGCAGTTGATATTGGATAGGATCGACATCCGTGATCGCCAGCACATACGCCACTAGCGAACCTGCGGCAGATCCCCGTCCCGCGCCAGTCACTATTTTTTCTTGATGAGCGAACGCCATCACGTCCCAGACGATCAAGAAATAGTCATCAAACCCCATTTCATGGATCACCGATAATTCGTAGTCTAATCGTTGCTGGTAGCGCTCATCAGGATCTTTTACCCGTTGCGGTAATTTTTCAAAGCAGAGTTCTTTTAAGTAATCTGCCGCAGTTTTTCCAGTCAATGGGTAGTGAGGTAAAAGTTTTTGCTGCAATGGCAATTCAAAATGACATGTTTCAGCAATCAGTTCCGCGTTTTTCAGTGCTTCTTTTCCAGCCTCTCCATCAACAGCATCTTGAAAAAAACGACGGACTTCTTTTTCTGCTTTCAAATAACCTGTCTTTTCATCGGTGATGATCTCACTGAAACTTTCTACCTGTGTACCGTTTTTGATATGTTCCATTACGGTGATCGCCGGCAACTCATCTACGCTCAGAGCTTTCACGGACTCGATGCCGCAAAGTGAAAGATTCTCTTGCCACCATTTATAAGAACTAGGACTATTTTCCTGCAAATCTCGGGATGAAACTCCGTAATAAAGATTTTCTTTCCCGAATAGTTGAAGAAATATATCTAAGCGTTTCGTTGCATCTTCGCCGTTTCCCATCAAAAAGGACAATTCATTATGTTCCGGGAAAATGACGATCAAATCATCCGTTCCCTCAACATCTTCCAATTGTACTTGTCCTGTGATCATTTTTTTACTGGAAAGCTGGATCAACCTTTGGTAGCCGAGAAAATTTTTGGCAAACAGTAAGACCTCAAATTGATCCTCCAGTTCAGGCGCAAAATAATCCAAATGCAGCCCAATGACCGCCTGCAAGCCTTCTTTTTGACAAGCTTGGTAAAATTCCACCGTGCCGGAAAGAACATTGCGATCACAAATACCGATGGTTTGATAGCCTTTTGTTTTTGCTTCTTGGACCAGACGAGGTATCTGGATGGTACTTTGCAGCAAAGAGTATGAAGTCGTTGTATATAATTGAGGAAAACTCATAAGACTGCCTCCGAGAAAATAATTTATGAAAATGCTTGAAATGTTTACAAGTTGAAAAAATGTGTTACACTGTAATCGAGAAACCTACACTGGAAAAGAGGTGTCTAGATGCGTTATATCGTTACGTTATTTTGGTCGTTTATTTTAGGTCAGGTTGTCGGTTACCTTGGGAGTTCTCTTGGGGGAGGCGTATATGATTTCAAATTGACCACAATGATCTCATTATTTGTCGGTGTAATTGTCATTTTATTAGGAACAGTCGCTCCATCAAGAAAAGTATCACACGAATAATCCTTTTGAAAAGAGATTGGACAATTTGTCCAATCTCTTTTTGCATTATAAACAATCTAAAACATCATGAACAGAGATGTTCATCCATGTATAGCTGTATTTTTTTATAGACGGACCCGCAGCATTTTGCGGAAGTTGAATAATGATAAGAAAATATTGACCAAAACAAAGGCACTCGTCACCCAGAACACAGAACGGTAGCCGTAACCATGAGCGACCGTTGAACCGATCATCGGTCCTAATACTTGTCCAAAATTAGAGAACATTTGATTATAGCTGTATATCCGACTGACCCCTTCTGGAGGTGTGATCTTGCTGATCAATGTATTGATGGACGGCATCAGCGCTCCTGTTGAAAATCCTAGAAGAAAACGCATGACCCCTAATTGAAATGGTGTTTTGACCAATCCCATCGGAATAAAACAAAGAAACGATAGCAGCAGACCGCCTAATAATACCTTATGATTACCAATCCTGTCACCGATTTTTCCCAGTGCCGGTGAAGACACGATCGCTGAAACGCCGGCGATAGACACGATCAATCCGCTGATAAACAATACATTCTCAGTATCACCGCTCAATTGACGTATGTATAAAGTTAAAATAGGTGTGATACTTGTCACGCCGATTTGTAAAATCAATGATGTAATAAATAGTCCTACTAATACTTGCACATCGTCGACACGTTTGAAGATCTCTTTGACTGTCAGCATCGCGTGCTTTTCTACTGGAACGAAATTCTCTTTTACAAAAAAGACGGTCAAGATCATCGTAATAAACAAAACTACACCTGTGATGATAAAGACGTTTTGCATCCCGAACCATTGAGCTAAAGCGCCCCCCATAGACGGTCCGATCAAACTTCCGGCGATCCCTCCAGTCGCTAATGTACCGAGAGCCCAACCGCTTTTTTCTTTGGGTGCTTGTGATGCGATCAATGCCGTTGCATTTGGAATATAGCCCGATAAGATACCAGTCATAAAACGCATCCCTAACAGCCAGTATACATTAGGAACAAATGCCAATGCGCCCATACTAAAAGTCATCCCTGCAGCCGCACGAATCATCATCAAACGTCGGCCTTTACGGTCGGCTAAATTTCCCCAAATCGGTGCTACCACCGCAGAGGCAAAGGCTGTGACTGAGATCGCCAAGCCTGAAAATAATTCTACTTGGTTTTTAGGCGTGCCCAATTGTTCTATATATAATGGGATAAAGGGCATTACCAAGCTGAAACTCGCTCCCGTGAAAAAACAGCCGATCCACGAGATCATCAAATTTCGCTTCCAATCTATTTTCATTTTATTACCTTCCTTCCTATTAACTATATTAACTTATTTTTGAAAAGAGATAAACTACAACACCCCTTTTCTGAAAAAATCTATTCTCAAAAAAAAGCGTGACCTCCAAATTCAGAGAGTCACGCTTCTTTTGCGGTACATCAGCTATTTTTCTAAAGTATAGAAAATACTTTTAAAGAACAGCCAAAATAATAAAATTGATGATGAATAAAATATCTACGACCCAAAGAATCGGAGAGATCTCGTTGAATTTTCCTTTGATGACTTTTACGATCGTGTAGAAAATAAATCCAGCGGCGATCCCGTATGAGATGCTATAGCACAAGCCCATAAAGATAGAAGCGAAAAATGCTGGAACGGCTTCTTCCAATTCTGTCCAATCGATATCTTTAAAGGAAGCCATCATCATTACACCTACTAAAATCAATGCTGGTGCTGTGGCTTCTGCCGGAACTACTGAGATCAGTGGTGAGATCAAGCTGCTAAGAGCAAACAAAGCCGCAACGACAATCGAAGTCAAACCGGTACGTCCGCCTGCGCCGATCCCGGCTGCTGATTCGACATAAGTCGTCGTATTGGATGTCCCAAAAATCGCACCGATGGATGTTGCGATCGCATCGGCAAACAATGCCCGATCCATTTTTGTATCCATGCCGCGTCCATCTTCCAACGCTGCTTCATCTGCTTTAGAGAAGATGCCAGTGCGTCGTCCAGTACCGATGAATGTACCGATCGTATCAAATGTATCAGAAAGACTAAACGCAATGAT
Source organism: Enterococcus mediterraneensis (assembly GCF_900604485.1). Classification (NCBI taxonomy): domain Bacteria; kingdom Bacillati; phylum Bacillota; class Bacilli; order Lactobacillales; family Enterococcaceae; genus Enterococcus; species Enterococcus mediterraneensis. Next base: position 2,103,071 of record NZ_UWOP01000001.1, on the reverse strand, counting down.
CGTCATCAAAACTTGTGGAAGTTTTGATGAATCACTGAATAATGATTGCATTCCTTCCGAACCAAAGGCTGCCCCAAATGTTGTTCCTAATTCCTGTATCGAACTTCCTAAAGAATTTTCATGCCAGTCGATCGACTGCAGATCCACAACGCCCATAAACACGCCGATGATCGTAGTAACGATGATCCCGATCAAGATCCCGCCGCGAACGTTTTTAACGACTAAAATCGTCGTCAATACAAGAGCGATGACCGCCAAAAGAATCGGAGCGCTATTGAAATTCGCCAACGCTGGAACGATCCCGCCGTTCATAGATACATTTGTCGCTTTGCCATCTTCTACTACGCTGGACAAAATCGTTCCTGAATCTGCGCTGAAGCTTAATAGATTCGCGTTTTTCAAACCTACATAAGCGACAAAGATCCCGATCCCGCCACCGATCGCATGCTGCATGCTTTCAGGAATCGCATGAATGATCAATTTACGGATTTTGGTCACTGTAATAAAAATATTGATAAGTCCACAGATGAATACCATCGCTAATGCTTGCTGCCAAGTATACCCCAGACCAAAAACTACGGTAAATGTGAAAAAGGCATTCAATCCCATTCCTGGTGCTAATGCGTAAGGAACATTTGCAAAAAGTCCCATTACTAATGTCCCGATCACTGAAGCGATGATCGTTGCTAGAAAGACTGCCTGAAACGGCATCCCTGATGCGGATAAAATAGACGGATTCACGAAAAGAATGTAACTCATCGCGAAAAATGTTGTTAACCCCGCCATTATTTCTGTTGAAACTGTTGTGTTGTTTTCCTTTAATTTGAAAAACTTATCCATGTAGCTTTTTCCACTCCCTAATTTTTATCATCAAAAACCGAATATCTTTCGCTTTTTGTCTTTACAATTAGTGATTATAAGTATAATGTACACTACAAACAACGTTTTATTAAAATTAAACAGTAAATTACTTTTCATTGTTCGTGTTTTACCTATTATCTAAAATATTTTAAATTTTTTTGCCTTTCATTCCAAGAGTTTTGTTAAAGTTTCGAACTGTGATACACTTAAAAAGCGTACATACTGTAAGGAGTGTTTTTATGAAAAAGAAATTAATCGCAATCGATTTAGATGGAACCACATTAAATGCCGCTTCACAAATCACCCAACGTACACAAGAGGTCTTAAGCAAAGCAACAAAAGCTGGGCACATCGTCAGCATCGCAACGGGTCGTCCGTTCCGCATGAGCGAAATGTTTTACAAACAGTTGGCCTTGAAAACGCCAATGGTCAATTTTAACGGTGCATTGGTCCATCTTCCTTATCAAAACTGGGCTCAGGAATCAGAAACGCTGATCAACCGTGAGATCGTTTTTGAAATTTTGGCTCAAAAACAACGATTGAATCTGGATTTCGTCGCCGCTGAAAATCGCGAGACTTTCTACATTGATGATTTAAACTTCTTCAATCCGAATTTTTTCGCTACTGACAAAGCTACTGAAAAAAATCTGCTGAGTAATTTAAAAACGAATCCTACTTCTATGCTGATTCAAACAAAAAATGAATTTGCCTCAGAAGTGGCTCAAAGTCTGAACCAACAATTTGCAGATTATGTAGATGTGCGAACTTGGGGTGGTCCTAACGCCATTTTAGAAGTGGTTGCAAAAGGCATCCAAAAAGCGCATGGGGTTTCGATCGTTGCAAAATCACTGGGGATCGATCAAAAAGATGTGATCGCATTTGGTGATGAGCATAACGATTTGGAAATGTTGGATTATGCCGGTTGGGGCGTAGCAATGGCCAACGGGACAGACGCTGCCAAAGCGATTTCCAATGATGTAACTGAAAAAACCAATGATGATGATGGTTTGGCTGATTATCTTGAAACTCATTTAGCGATTTAAAAAAATACCACGGGTCCGTAAGAGAGAATCTGCAGTTAGCAGAGAAGTTCCCTTACGGATTTTTTTATGGAATTTCCGCCTGCTTTAAGGTTTCTTTTAGCTATGTCTCGTATCTTATTCTTATACTAATTACTTGAAAGGATGAGAACGATGATAACTTTCCTACAATTAATTTTTTTGATTTTTTTATGTACATTTCTGATGTTTCGTTTATTCAACAAACCTCAATCACAAAATTTACTGGATAAGGATGATCAGGAAAATAATCTGTGACGATAACTTTAAAAAGCTCCCCTACTGAACCTGACGACTGCCAGTATCATGATCTTCTTTGGATCACTTTCTGTCTGTCCTGCTGCTATTTTTTGATTTTTTCTTGACAAATAACCAAAAAAGTAGAAAATAGAGAAGGACACGGAGAGTTGGCAGAGTGGTAATGCAACGGACTCGAAATCCGTCGAACCGGCTAATACCGGCGCGCAGGTTCAAATCCTGTACTCTCCTTATAAGTATATTTTAGAAAATATTTTTATTTTTAAAACCCCTGATAAATCAACTTTTATCAGGGGTTTGTTTTTTGAAAAAGCATAAGAAACCATAAAAAGCCCAAAATGTTTTGGTCAAATTTTGGTCATCGACATTTCTTCGAACTTTTTTGATACCTTTCAAATAATTTTTTTAGACTATTTTTAAGATAACAAAAGAGCTGCATACTGTTTTGAAATTTAATCTTTTGTTCGCTTTAAAAATACGAACTTATGTTTGTATAATTTTAACTGAGGTGATGATTATGAAATTCAAAGAATTCCAGCTTTTATTAGAAGAAAAATTATCAAGCTACGAATTATTTATTACAAAAGCAACCGAATATCAGAATGAGAAAAACAAGAACAGACCGCCTAAAAAGCGATGGGACGAAGCAAAAGTTAATCGAGCCGTTGAAGGCATGTGGAAACAGTTAGCAGAAAATGTCTATAACAAAGTAAAGCCTGATGCTCCCGTGTATGCTGCCAATATCGAGGAAGCCTGGGACAAATATATGGAAGAAAAAGAAATGTACGGATCGCTGAACGATACGATCGATGAATTGGAGTTTGATTAGTATGCGTCAAGAAGAATATCGCGATCGTGGAATCATAAAATGGGACAGCGGATTTTTCGTTTCCGAACACACGGCAGCGCTTGCGAAAGAACAAGCAGAACGTGAAGTTATGTGGTCAGCGAAAGAGATCATGACCAAAGAAGAGATCGACCGTGTATTGTATGAAGCAAAACTGAAAAACAAGTCTGTTGCTATCCAAAAGGAAGAAGTTGACCAGGAAGGCCTCTACTCTCCTGATGTTGTCGGAAAAATTCAAGGTTTTGATGAGTTAGGGATATTTGTCGGAGATCAAAAAGTCGATTATGATGAGATACGTAGCGTAGAATTTTTTGAGGAAAAGAAATGGTCTGATTTAAGCTGAGGTGATCTATATGTTAAAAAAATCTGGAATCGTAACAAAAATCAAGATACTAAACACGACGAGCAAGACACCGCTCATCTATTTTAAGTTAGACGATTGCAACTGTCTGATTGCTGCACACTCCCTCTCGTTTCTAGCGGACGTGGCGGAGAATACTAAGATAGTCATTTCGGGACTATATAATAGTAGGAAACAGTTTGTAGTGAAGAAATATGCAGTGGTAGGCATGACGAAGATTATGATGGAGTTTGAAATGATGAGAATATAAATACCCACTCTCTAGTAGGATAAAGAGTGGGCAAAAGAAAGCGAGAGTGGACTACTCTCTAATTAGTAGTTTATCATTTTTAGGTTTCAACGCAATAAAAAAATAGGCACCTATCGCCAGGGTGCCTGCCCTCCCTAAAAGGGAGTAGAAATGGATAGTTTCTGAATGTCAGTTTAGCATAAAACGGTTTCAGCAACAAGAATTATACTATTTTAACACAAAAAGAGCTCCCGATTACTCGAATGCTCCTTGCAGAAAATAAAGATTTTCTTGGATTGGTTTTATTATACAATGTAACGCTTACATGTGCAATAAAAAAGATCTTAGCCTACCTACGCTAAGATCTTTTTTAATTTATTTATGTTGGTCGACTAATTGTTGGGACTTGTTCGCTATGTCTTTTACATCTTGGTTAGCTTTGTTTAATTTATCAATATACGCTTTTAAATCAGAATTTTCTTTAGTTGCATTTGCTAACTGCTGTTTAGTAGAATCGAGCTCTGCTTGTAAAGAATTCTTTTCACTGTTTAATGTGTTGATTTGGTTATTTAGTGAATTAATGGTATTTCGCAGATCATTCGCTTGATTTAATGCTTCTTGCAGTTTAGAATTCCATTCTTGATTTTTCTGATTGATCTCTTGATTTTTTTGATCAATTTCTTTCAATTTGTCCGCAATTTCTTGCTGTTTAGATTGTAACTCTCCATTTTTACTATTTAATTGAGATTCTAAACTAGTTTTTTCTCCAGCTAGTTGATTATTTTCATTTTTTAAATTCTCTAACTGTTGCCGATAACCGTCAATATCTTTTTGAAGCTGATTTAATTGGTTCTGTGTACTAGTTGATTCATTGGATAATTGTGCGATTTTCTGTTCCTTGACTGATAGTAAGTTACTCAACTTGTCTAAGTTACTATTGATGGTAGAAATATGATCTTCCCCACCCCATTTTAAAATGCTATCTGCATAACTTTTACCAGTTAAACCAATAAATGTTAGTACAACGATGAGTGTCCCGATTACATATTTTTTCTTTTTCATTATTCAATTTTCTCCTTCCATATATAAAAGCGACATAGCCACTCTTATATAATAGAGTTTTATCTATTATTTTTCAATATCGTTGTTTATTTATAATTAAATTTTAATGTATACTTACATATTATAAAAAAGTTGTGTTTAAAAAATCAGTAACCGATACCATAAAAAATACTATGCAAGTGTGAGCACGTGACCAAAAAAAGACCTTAGCTTTCGCTAGGGTCTTTTTCATTTTAGCCTTGATTGTCTTTGCTAACTAATTCTGTTTCTTCAATTGTAGGAATGGAATACTCATAGTTAATTCGATCAAAATTATCTATTACCTGCTTTCTATCTACTCTTAAAGAATAGAAGGAATTTACTACTACTTCATGCTTTTCAAGCGAGTCATCTAATATTTTTATTGTAATTTCTTCTTCGCCAGTATCCAAACTAATCTTATTATTATTTAGTTGATACGATACTAATTTTCCCATAATAAGAATTGTATCATTTTCTTCTTTTAAGACTACATTGGAAAGTTTGTTAGCAATATCTACTATTTTGCTGTGATTGAATTCGTATTTTTCATTTGACATACGCTTTTTATATTTAAATGAAACCTCATCTTTTGCTAATTGATCAAACCACTTTCTAGAACTGATTACAGTTCTATTTCCAAACTTATTTTTTAATTCTTCGAAATCATTTTCCTCAATTGAACTGATTCTATATATTAACTCTTCTAGAATCTGCAATTTTTCTTCTTCTGACTCTACAAAAGACAATTGAATTGGTTCTTCCTTTAGATGTTCTTGAGTTCCTAATTTTATAATAAAAGATCCTGCTTCCACTTCAGATATGGCTAACTTAGATAGATTTTTCACGTAAGTAGGTATCTTACCAACAGAAGATCCATTTCCCATTATGTTGTTAATTGCTGAAGTAAAAGTATTTTGAAGACCTTCTATAATTGTAGATAATGACTCTAAACCAATAGCCCCACTAATTAAGTCGGTCTCTATTTTAATAATAGGCCTATTAAAGTCTTTTTTTTGCTTTTCAAAATAATTTATTGCGTCATCAATGTATTTTGAAGATTCGTAATACATTTGAGTGACCGTTTTTTTCGTTTTTGGATTCAACTTAGGACACCTCCATCAGTTATTATCTCAAAAATTCCTTTGGGGTTTCTATTCCTATCAAAAGAAAATTGTCCCATCCAGTACTTCATGTCATGGTCAAACTGTTGAATAAGTCCATGAACATCCTCTCTAGGCATAATAGACAAATAATCGTCTATGTTTGGAGTGATTACCCCTACGTCGTAAATGGGGTATAAGTCTGAGTAGAATTTTTCGTGTGCTAAAAAATGCCACTCATTGAAGCGACTTAAGAAATTATTGGTAATTTCAAGTTTTGATGGATGAGGATCCAAAAAAATGACCCCGTCAATATCATTAGGATTTTCTTTATTTGTACAAAAGCTTCCGTCTATCCAAATTTTGGTAATCGCTTGTTGGCAATGATTCATGATATCACTATCAAAAAAGTTTCTCAACCCATCTAAATTTCTTTTTCTAGTTGATGACTGCGGCATATTTTTTATAAAAAGCTCTTCAAACTCTTGCATTGTTACTTGATGAATCCCTGGAATATAGTTACCATTAGCATCGAATGCAATTGCCCTTTTTTCAAACTCTTGATTTAAAACCATATATTATCCTCTCTTCTCACACCTGCTATCTAAATTAAACCAAAAGGAAGCCTCAAAAACAAGCGTTTTCTAAGACTTCCTATAGCAGATATAATCTATTGAGGATTATGTAGCAATTATACCAAACATCAGTTTGCATTTCAACAAAAATAACCCTCCTACTCGATCCTGAGTAAGAGGGTTTTGTTATTAGTATTTAATTTTTTGACCAGGATAAATTGTGTAAGCTGGTCCTTTGATTCCGTTCTTAGAAGCTAGAGTCTTCCAGTTAACGCCAAGCTTAGTTCCGATTCTGCTCAGTGTGTCGCCGGATTTAACAGTATAGGTTTTAGCAGGCGCAGATTCTTTGTTGATGATAGCTTGCACCTCGTCATAGTAGTTGCCAAGGACTTTCTTACGAGCGTCGCCGTTTCCATATTTGCCGGCCAGTGTTTCTTTGGCTAGTACATTCATAGCAGCTGCCTTGTTTGATCCACCTGCATGATAGTTAACTACCGCCTGCACTCCGTTATAGTAGTTCCCAAGATTTTTCTTGCGTGTATCTCCATTTCCGGCTTTTCCATTTTTTACATCTTCAGCCATCTTGTAAATGGTTTTACCTGAAGTGGAATATTTTGCTCCGGATGAAGATGAATTGCTATTGCCTGAATTAGACTCGCTAGAGTTTGCTCCGCCGAAGAAATAGTCGAACCCTTTTCGAACGATGCGGTTTAAATCAAGCGGCCCATTATATCCATTCAATTTGCCATTTGAGGTGTATTGATGGATATCGTAGTTAGATGTGGCAGTTGGATTTGATCCGTTGTATTGCCCATTATTACTCCCATAGGTTGGAATCCAAATACCATCAAATTTAGCAGTATCTAAATTAAATGATGCATATAGATGATTAGCCACATACACACCGACTTTTTTAGCCCCAAGGGATTTTAGTTTAGCTCGATATTTCTCTACGCCACCACGCATGTCGCTCATCGATTTTTCTTCTACATCAAGCCACCAAAAGGTTGGATTGTAGGCTTTTGCACGATTGTAAAAGTCTTTCGCTTCTGTCTCCATGTCAGAATAGGAGGAGCCTCGGACCCAGGCGTAGACAGCAATCGGCACACCTCTTTTTTTAAACTCATTAATATGGGTCTTATAGTGTTTGTCAATATAGTTTGATCCATATTGGATACGGATGATCACGCCGTCAACCGCTTTGGCCAACTTGTCATAGTTTATCGAAGCTGGTGGCTGCCACTCACTGATATCTAAAATCACTGGTGTTGGGATACTCATATTTTTTTCCTCCTAAAGGTTATTTTCTTGATCGTCTTTATCGGCCATATTATCCGCGTGATACTTGCTAGAGCTGTTCACCGTGATAGCACCTAAAAATGTAGTAAACAGTGTGAGTGTAGTAACCGCCAACTCTGTGCCATCCCATCCGTATGCTTTACCTAAACCAGCAACTAGTGCTGTCAGCGCTGGTAATAGGATCATTACGATCCATTTGATTTTGTTATACGTTTCATTTGTCATTTTCATAATTTTGCCCCACTCTCTTTAAATAAAGTTTTAATCTGTTCCGTGTGCTCAATCAACCGGTCATTGTGCCGGTCAAGACGCTCATCGTGTTTTTGCAACTCATTGTGGATAGATACACGATCAGATTTACTCGCCTCTAAATCCCGACTGATTAAATCGAGATTGTGGCTAATAGTTGTCAGGTTTTCCGATATTTTTGTAAAGCTCGCCAAAATTGGACGAATAACTAATAAAATCAATCCTGCAATCGTTGCGAACCATCCCGCCCACGTTGCTAACTCTCCTACATTTAACAAATTCCATCATCTCCATTAAAAAAAGCAACTAGTAATTAAGCCAGTTGCTTTCTTAGTTTACTTTGTAGGTTGTACTACCAGTTGCCCATGTTGATCTGCTTGACCAGTTCAACCCTACAGCGATAGTTCCTACTTCTCCAGAACCAGCTCCTTGCAGGTTTCTACCATTGATATCGAAACTTCCCATTGCACCACCGGAAGAAGTCCGAATGGTACAGATGCTCCATTGTCGATACATTGGATTGGCCCAATCAGGAAACCGGGCAATTGCAGTATTTTGAGTATTAACACCTTCTAAAACGTTAAACTCTAGGTGAATGATACCTCCACCCATTTCCTGAACAAAATTTGAATTCATCCGTTGGTAAGTGACACTGTCTCTATTATCCGTGAAACCATTTAATAGAGTCAGTTTCTCCCATCTTAGGTTCCCGGATTTTGAGTTGGTGGTAATGTAATCCACACCTAAACCAATCATCTTTGCAAAGGAATCATCCGGAACAGTCCATACGGCAAACTTAAATCCTGCTGCATGAACTAACCTAACATTGCTTTCTGTTACACTTGCATTGTTATAGGCGCAGCTACAAACTGCTGGCACACCTAAAGCAGTCAATTGATTGATTATGTTTGCATCAATCGCATTAACGAAATAATGTAATTCCATGTTGGGATACATTTCACGGATTTTAGCTAAGATCGTATAGCTGAAAGTTGCAATGACACAATTCGTCTCATCATAGCCCCATTTGTTTAGCGTTTCCTTTAACAAGTTGTAATGAGTAGCTGTATAAGCATAGTCTTTGATCTCAATGATTGGGACTTTGTTCATTTGCTTACAGATTTGTAAGTACTCATCAAAGGTCGGTGGAACTTTATCAGCATCGGACATTGTTTGGAGGTTAGTTCCAGCCCCCCCAGTATCAATTCGCAATGCTCTAAACTGTGCTAAAGTTTTACTTGCCACAGTTCCTGTACCATTAGTAGTTCGATCAACAGTAGGGTCATGCATGCATACCCATTGGCCATCAGAAGTGACTTGAATATCCGTCTCGATCCCCCAATGGTTATAGGCAGTCATGAATGCTAACTTTGAATTCTCAGGATAAGTGGAATTATTTCCCCTATGAGCAATCCAATTGAGTCCTTCATCCCATTTTTGTCGACGAATCTTGGTCCGGTTTAAGTAAAATGAATTTATTCCCTTCGGAGTTACAAGTTTGTTGTCGGATACTCCCTCGACTGCTTCCGCATCTGTGGCAGCTGCATAATTGGGGACATCGCCTAACCCAACCTGATTTTTTGTCACACTATGCGGATTGTCAGTATCATTTTCATGAGCGACAAAATCAGCTTTTTGAACTACATTTTCTGCTTTAGCGAATCCTTGTTTTTCAAGGATTTCTTCTGCCTCTAGAGTTACTTCTACTGTCATACCCACATAATCAATATCAATATTGGATGCTGTTACACCATTTGTTAAATCGGTGTATGCAAGAGCGTAAACGAAACCATCTGGTCCAATATAATTCACGTCATTAATTTGTGTAGTAAAATCTGTGTATTCTGTTGCATCACCTTGAACCTGTGTAGTCCATGTATCAGCTGATGCAACATACGTAGAGACTTTGAGGTTTTTATTGTTTGGTGAACTTGCTTTACCTCGAATTGTTAATACTAATGATACAAAATTATCTTTGATGAATTTCACAGCATCTGTTGCACTCAATCCCTCAAAAAGTTGCGGTGCCAGTGTTTTTACAGTCTCAACAGCATTCAGTTTGTAAAGCTGTTGTGGAATCACACCATTGGCGCTAGAACCTGTAGAAATGCCGGAATCATCACGGCTGGCCAGCTTGTTGTAATCTGTTTGACCAATCTCATTCCAAATATCGCTTGGTTTTTTAAGAGATTTAGCTGTAAAATCGCTATACGCTTGGTGTGGATTAGTCGCTGTATTACCAGCTGTTTTCCCGCCAAAATCCATCATCTTTTTAACATTCGTTTGCCCCGAAAGCATTTCGACACCATCCGCTTTTGTCATCCGGTCAGCAAAATCCACCGATAAACGATTTGCCAATGTTACCTGTTTGATTCCAGATGTGTCGGTTCGCGCTTGCACGATTTCCGGATTGCTATCTCCCGCTTCCGCTACTAGACCATCAAAGTCATTTCTCAGCTGGTCAAACTCCTGCTTGTTTTGATTGACAGTTGATACTGCATTGTCAGCGGTATTGATCGCTGTTTGGCTGTTTGCGTTAGCTTGATTGGCGGTCGCTTCAATACCTGCTGTGGCATCAGTAGCAATCTGTATCGCCTCTTGGCCAGCATCAGTAGCAATCTGTTTTGCATCGTTGATCCCTTGTTCCAAAAGCGTATTATAAGCATCTACTTTTTCACTAGACGCATTTGATTGATCTAAAACTGCATTGATTTTGATACGCCCCTGATTGAGCGTATCTGTTTCGTTGATATGTTCTACTGCCATCTTCTCACTCCTCTATTCAGCATTGATGTATTCAATAGACGATTTTTGAACAATTCGTTTACCTAGCATTAAAAATGCAGTGCTGTTGTCAGTTAGTTCTAAAAAGAGATCTTCTAATGTCCGACCGCTTGTTTCGTTAATGATGATTTCTTCCATGTCAGATATCAGCTTTACATGTAATTGCATTAAAATTGCCCTCCTAATTGAGATTGAATAAATACTCGACAAGTCACTTGTGCTTCAATCCGTGCTAGCTTGTTTGGCTTAATTTGGATCGTATGTGCCCCACGCGTGATATTTCCGCCGCTTGTCTTTTTAAGATGCTCCACGATGTTTAAACGTGTTGCGCTCGTATCATGCACATTGATAGTCTTTCCATCGATCACGATATCCACGCTGTTCGCAGATTCACCTGCTTCGTAGATCCCCCACTCCAATGGATGTGTATGATCCGGAAGTGTGATTTGGTGCGTATGGTTTGGGATCGTGATCCTGTGCGTGTGGTTCGGGATTGTTACTCTGTGAGAGTGATTCGGAACGGTAACGCTGTGGCTGTGATTGGGAATACTTATATTAAAATTGTGGCTATGATTTGGCACGCTAACAGTATGACTATGATTGTCAGCGGCTTGCTCCGTGTACAGATCAACGAAATTAGTTCCTTGAATTTCTACCGCAGCCTGACCGTAAGCAACGTAGTTGTGCCCAGAATAGTTGACAGGTCCAGAGATATTGTTTCTAGCAAACATTCGATGTCGATGGCTACCATTAGCGCTTGAAGTCTGCGTTGAACCGCCGCCAGTTGACGTGCTAGACCCACTCGCATAGCCTCCGCCGCTTGACGAGGTTTGCGTTCCTCCGCCACCACTTGTCGATGTCTGCGTTGATCCACCACCAGACGAGCTGGTTTGTGTCGTAGCTCCACCGGCAGACGTTGACCGCACTGTGGACCCACCGCCCTTGACAGCCTTTGTATAGCCCCGATAACGTCTCGTTTTAAACGTCAGCTCTACGGTATTGATATGGAAAACATCCTCATCTAAGTAAAATTCAATGATCGCTGGATAGTCTTTTTCGCAGTTGTCAGCGTAGGAATAGTTGAGAATATTCGTTGCCCCTTGACTATATGTCTCGTTGATTTGCTGTTTTCTGGCAAGATCAGACATTGTTGTGCTGATATCTCCCTTCAGATTTCCAAGCTCCAATTCAATATCTTGTGGCGCGCCGAACACATCGGCTTTTCTCTCACGTTTGATTCGCAGATTGACACTGCCGAAGTCATCCGTGTTGATCATGACTACAGATCCGAGTCGCAATTTATCGATTTCTAACGGCGTATCTGTCAATTTGATTAAATCTGCCGCTGATATATTCCAGCTGACGATCGGCTCTGACCATTTTTTCAACATCGCTAATGCGTTATCTTTTAAGTTTTGAGCAATCGTAAACCGCTGATCGACCCAGACATATTCAGACAAACCATATTTTTTAATAGACGCAGCATCTTCCACGTATTCTTTTCCGCCATTTACAGACTTAATGTTTAATTGATTCACGCCTTCGCCGGCACCAAGCGGATACACTCGATTAACAAGATTATTGGGATCTCTATTGATCTCGAATCCTTGCATGTTATATCCTTCTTGAATACGCGCCACTGGTTCTGTCGGCGGTTTAACGAGCGACAATTCGAATGGATAAACTTGCGTGTTCCACGTCCATATATAGTCCTCATCAAACGGAGCGGGGATACTAAATAATGCGTCTGCCAATCCATTTTCGTTCTCCCATGCGTAGCTAAAATAACGGGTAAATTCACATTTCTTCAACACCCAGTGTTTTGTCTTCTGTTTGGATAACAGCCAATTAATCACATCTGTGGTGGTCCGGTTGACTAATTCGTAGTAACCAAAAAGCACCGAGTCCATTAAGGTACCCAGTGCGTGATTGGCGGTATACGTGATCGTATTTGTTGATTTGTCTTTTTGGATCGTTGACGGCATCACACGATATAAGCCAATATACTCATTTTCGTTATCCGTCAACTCTACCCAGAGCATTTCTTGCAAAAATTCATTTTTTGGATCATCTAGCGGCATCGAAAACTCAATGCTGCCGATTTGATTTTCTAGTTTTTCGTAACTTACATCGTAAGCATTTTCCAGAACGGCTGTATACTCACGTTTTAAGTCCATTGACATTAACAAGTTATCAGCCTCCTATAAAAATCGATTTGGATAACGGATCGTCAGACGGAAGTCGCTATCCTTGGCTTGTACATATAGCGGTTCCTTGGGATAGATATAAAAGTCGTTCATCGGCCGAATCATCGGCTTCCCGTTCTTAGTGATATTAAAATCTTTGGTATCGACCACGATCTCAGAGTTGTCAAAATCCCCAAGATTGATCGTATCACTTCTCGTTTTGATCCAAACTCCTCGACCGGTACCAGACAGGACAATCGTTGGTTTGACTTTCAATCCTTCCACGGTTGGATAGATCTCGATTGGTTTGATCTCTGTTCCGTCATCGCCCATTGAATACCCTTGGTGTTGGAAGGTGATCATCGTTGATCCCCAGTATGCGCCGCCTTCAATGATAATCGGCATATTGACCGCTCCTGAGCCTGTATTCCCCATCAAGTAGTTTGCTTGAAAAGTGATTTCACGACTTCCCCAAGTGACCGACGTTGCATCTGACCGTGTGTATTTGTAAGGATCGCAAAGCACGATAGTAAAGGTGCTGACTACGGTGTTTACGCCTTCCGGCGGTATATCCGCATCTAACTTACTACCCGTCCAAAGCATTTCCGGTTCATCATTAAACCAGATTTCAACATCTTTTTCCGTAAATAGCGCGACATTCAGCTTATTAAAGCGATCACGAAAATCCGCGGTGTTCGCTGCTTCAAGGCTGTATTTAACGGTCAATAGACGTTTCGGTATTCTAGCGTAGACATGTCGTTCACCGTCTCTGATCCCAAGTTGGTAACTTTGGATTTCGGTTCCAAACAGCTCACGTCCAGTGACGTTCAACGTGCGATACCCCGGAATCAGGTTTTCTAAAAACTCCCCGTTGAAATTCATCGCCTCAGAAGGCAGAGGGAGAGCAGCAGGAGCTTGGTTCGTGTCTACGAACGTATACAGACTTTTTTTGTTGGTTGGTTTGAATGGTTCTTTAGGTCTTAGATCCTCTATATAGCTCACACTACCCTCTCCTTCCTCTGGCACCATTGGCTTTATTTTGATTCCGTTGCAATTCAACAGCTAATTGTGGACCCATCTCTTTCGAAACCTTCTTGCCGTCTAACTCAACTGTGGCCTCAACATAGATTGGTGGCAATTCCGGCTGTTCTGCTACACTGCTCATATCAACTGACGCATACAGACCTGCACTAGCAAACCCTAAATCAAACCGTTGTTGACTCCGGATCTGCATGTTATCAACGACCGTTTTAGCCATTTTTTGAGCTGTGAAGGCAAGATTCCGCAAACGGTCCAACATCCCGATTTCCAAACCTTCCGCAGTGTATTGTCCGGATTTCTTAGTCACACGAGAGGGACTGTGGATGTCTAACGCTTTATTGATCGTAGAGGCCACCTGGTTTGCAATGCTCTGAGCTGCGCTTAATGCAGATCCACTGCCTGAATTGATACCGTCCGCAAAGCCTTGCATTGCATTCACGCCTGAGCTGTGCATTTGCGATGGCAAGCTATCAAATTCATTTGGCAATTTAGCCGCCAATTCCGTTACGGCGTTGACTACCGCCGAACCGCCGTCTTTGATCCCTTCTTCTGCCCCCTTATCCACATTCTCACCATGCTCATGAAAGACACGAGAGGGACTATGAATTCCGGCTTCTTCTGCAAATGCATCGCTGGCATCTTTGGCCATTTTCCCAGAAGCGTCCGCAACATCTTTAGAACCTGATTTGACCCCTTCTGCCGCTCCCTTAGGTACCATGTTTCCTAGAGATTTAAAGTCGGCATCGGCGATCGCATCTGTTAATGTACCTTTCGTTTGCGTGATCATCGCTGAGATATTCTCGTTGATTCCTTTTGCTCCAGTATCAAATGCGGTATTAAACGCTGTAGTTGCTGTCTCTCCGCCTTTAGCATACGTGTCAGAGAGTTTCTGCAACTCTGTATCCGATGCGGCAGCCATCGCAGCAACGTATCCGGCAGATTCAGGACCGGCATCACGAAGTTTCGCAAGTAAGCCATCATCTACGCCTCGTTTTGCTAAAGTGGCAATGTTATCCGCCCAAGTGCTGATCACGCGTTGATTTTCTTCGAGGTTCGCTTGCATTTCTCCGACTGACATTTCTTGCTTGTCAGATAATGCATCAAACATGTTCGTAGCGGCATCTTGATACTCCTGCCATTTCGATTTCATGCTATCAACTGCGGCTTTTTGAGATTCCGACAAAGATTCATAACTTAGGACCTGTCGCATTGTTCCGTCTTCAACAGCTTGTGCGATCGCATTGTTCGCTTCTTCTAAAACAGTCTGCGTATTTTTTTGCTCTTCTTGTAATTGCTTTTGCGTGTTTTTAAGGGATTGTTCCTGTTCATCAATCCCCTTGATTGCCTCGCGATGCTCTTTCGCCTTAACAGAGCCTTCATCTAGCTTTTGATTCCATTCTTCTCGCAAAGCGTTCGTTTCGGATAGTTTTGCCTCGATCTCGTGTTGCTCTTTCATGATATTCAACAAGTCTTCTTGTGCTTGATTTGCTGTTTCCTGTTCTTTTTGAGCATCAATACGAGCTTTCAACTGTTCTGTGCTCATAGACAGCTGTTTGGTTTCTTCATCGTATTGGAGATTTAAACCGGCTACTGATCCGTTCAGTTGATCCACGGAATCTTTCAACATTTTCTTTTCGCCTGCGGAGAGTTTTTCTTTTCCGGCAAGTTCTGTTACTTTATCGCCTAGATCTTGATACGCTTGACTATTTGTTTCAATCGCACCAAGTTCTTCTTTTCGGCGCTTGACATTGTTCTGCGATGTATCTGCCAACGTTTTAGTGCTTTCAGCTAACGCAGATTGCTCTTTATTTAGCTTTTTAGATGCTTCGGTTTCTTTGTTTAACCATTTAAAAAGCGCAATACCTCCGCCCACTAAAGCACCTACACCAGCCACTACCCAACCTATTGGGCCCATAATCACTTTTAGCGCTGTGCCAAAGGCTGTAGTCGCAGCTGTCATAGCCCAAGTAGCAACCGTACTAACACTAAGTGCTCCAGACGCTAAACCGACTGCAGCTGCTTGAATTTTCACTGCTGTTGAGCTTGCTCCAGTCATCGTTGTCATTAATGCCGTTGCCGCCGTTTGCTTAGTCACCGCTCCAGTTTTTACCGCTATTAATGCGGAACTTAAACTAATTACGCCATTTTGTGCCGACAACGAAGCCACGCTCGCTTTGGTCGCTGTCATGTCTTCAATTTCAGCCGCAGTATGACCTTTTTTAGCTGCTGTAGCTGCTACTGTTGAAGTCATATTTGCTTGTGTAGCAATCGTTAACTTTTGACCACTTAATGCGGCTTGAATCATGATATCGTCATTTGCTTGTATGATTTTATTAACGGCAAGTATGCCTTTTAGTGCACCATAACCTGCGGCCACACCACCTAAAACAGGGATTAAAATATCTCCTTGATCTGCGACAAATCCAATTGCTTCCCCAGCCGCTTTGATAACTGGTGTAGACGCTTTGATTGTGCCGTTAATGACATTGAATGTACCCTTGACAGCGGATTTCATACCGTCTAAATTTTGAGCAATCGTCTTTCCGCTGACCTCTTCTGATAGGTTATCAAAACTTTCAATCACACCTGCTAAACCAACCGTAGCGGCATTTCGTAGGTTATTAAAGGATGTGCCAATACCTTCAGAGTTTTTGCGGGCCAAAGTTGCGAGTGTTCCAGTTCCAGTACCTAAATCAATCAAATGATTTTGGAATTCACGGAATGTAACATCTCCGGATTTCAGCGCCTCGTAAAGCTCTGTCGTAGCCGCCTTGCCGGTAAAACCCATCTCCTTAGCGACCATCTGCAAGCCAGTAGCCATCGATTCTTGCAACGTCCGCCATGATTGCAGATCGACATCGCCTTTTGCCAGCATTTGTAAATACTGATCCGTACCACGTGAGGCATCCATCGCAGATGCACCGCTTGCTAAAAACGCATTATTCAGCGCCAAAGTAGCATCCGTGGACTTATCCAGATTGCCGGTCATTGCCGTCATCCGTTGCGCAGTGCTGACAACATCATCTAACTTTGTCGGTAAGCCTTGGATCCCGTCTGACAATTTATTAACGCTGACTGTGGATTCTTCTGCCGAGTATCCAAAGGTTTCCATGACTTTTGGAAAACGCTGCATGGTATCAAAACGACTGATAGCCGCATCCATCGAGCTTGCCATCACGCTGAAAACTTTAGACGCTACTTGTACTGCGCCCATACCGATTGCAATAGCTGCAATAGATTTAGTCGCTTTTTGAGATCCCCCATCAATATTGCCTAGCGATTTTACCGCAGAGTTCATCGTGCTGGTAAAGCCGTTATCACGTGCGGAGAGCATCGCTTCAACTGAGTATTGTTCTGCCAATTATCCTCCCTCCCTTTTTGATTGATTGGCTTTTGCGATTAAATAAAGTAATTTGTTGCCCTTTGGTTTTGGAGGAGTTCGACCTAACAACTCACGCTCACGTTTTTTAAAGTCCATGAATTTTCTAAAATCAGTGAACACATAACGGCCTTTTCCTTTCGTCGCTTCGACTTCACGCCGTTGCCATGCCAGAAGGTGAATCTCAAACTCACGATCCAGACTTCTCAAACGATAAGCTTTCATCAAACGTGTGTAATGTCTCAACGTGATTCGACCAAGCTCTCTTTCATCCGTAAGGTTTGGATAGTAGCGGATCAGGTCTATCTTTAGATCTTCGATTGTTAGCTGAGAAACATCTTCAACGCTTCCTTGTTCGCGACCTTCACTGCTTTCCAGTTCACCATTTCTTGCAATAGGTTGACTTTTTGCAAATTCAATAAAAAAGCGTCTACCGTGTTTTTCATGTTCTCTTGCGATTCGATCCATTGCTTGATTTCCGCATCAGCCGGGATGCTTTCTTCCGTGCATAGTGCCGCTTTGATAATCGGTACAAGGTATTTAGGATTACGAGTATCTGCTAGTAACCCAATAACCATCGTTGTGCCAACGGCGATTTCACTGCCGTTGTAAGCGACAGTATCGTTTTTGTCCAACTGCTCGATAAAATCCA
Source organism: Enterococcus mediterraneensis (assembly GCF_900604485.1). Classification (NCBI taxonomy): domain Bacteria; kingdom Bacillati; phylum Bacillota; class Bacilli; order Lactobacillales; family Enterococcaceae; genus Enterococcus; species Enterococcus mediterraneensis. The sequence continues at coordinate 2,085,109 of NZ_UWOP01000001.1, read as the reverse complement.
AGCCAAAGTGTAACGTGTAGTCTTTTTTGCTGATTGTGATTTTCATAAGTTCTCCTCCAAATCAAAATAAAAAGAGAGGGTTATTCCCTCTCTTTAGCCTTCTGGTACGGTTCTAACTGTGGTGTCTTCGAATTGATATTGCACAACTTCTTCTTGCTCTGCTGTCAACGTAGCACGCCCGTCTTGACCTTCACCGTCGATCTTAAAGGTTAGCGATACTTCAGTCAGTCCTTCTGCCGCTGGTTTCTTGCTAAATTCAGTCACTTTTCCGCGGAAGTAAGTTGCGCCGTATTTCCCTTGAGTATCTTTGTCTTTCACATCAACTTCCCAAATCTCGATAATGTCGCCATCGCGTCGTGCTTGACGTAGTTTTTTCACCATTTCGTCATCGCGCGCCAAAATAGACGTGCAGCTGATCTCGGTTTCAGATGTTCCGTTGCCGTTGACTGGACCGTCTTTTGTTGCTGTTGATTCCGTATCAGACGTTTCAGTTAATTCATGCTCCGTTTGGAACGCCAATTTAGTAGCGGGATTTTCTGTCGCTTCTTTCAAAATGCGGAACAAAAGGATTACGTCAATCCCCTGTACTGCTGTTAATTCTGCCATATTGATTCCTCCTAAAGATTTCTAAATTCCAGTGTGATAATCGCCCGTTTCAAAGGCGTATTGGTGCTTGTATCATCTCTCATAGAGATCGTGCTGCCTTGGATATTCAGCCCCCAGCGGTAGCCTTCTGTAGCTTCTAATCGCAATCCGGCATTAAAAATAGCAGATGCCATATCTGACACCTGCTTTCGTTTTTTCTGCAATCCCCAAACGGAAATGATGAGAGAAACAGATCCTTTGATTGCTGTTTTGTTTGGGCTATGAATTGTCTCCGTTCCTTCAAATTCCACAAACGGATAGCCGACTTCGTTCATCGGTTTGTAGTCATAGACCTGATAGCCTAGAGCTGTACAACGCTTAAACATCTCGTCAAAGAGTGACTGGTCACGTGTTTTGATCATTTCATCAGCCTCCCTAAATCAGCTAAAAATTTCTGCTTTTGTGCTAAATAGGACGGATACATAAACGGTTGAGCTGACATAAACCGAGTCCCGAATTCAACGTAAGGCGCATACTCGGCTTGAGCAATAGACCCAGCTGAAAAACCACCATCAGAGATACGGAAAATGATTGAACGTCTGAGGAATCCCGTGTCCACAGGCGCTTTTCTTGAAGCGTTCTTGTTCATCTCTGATCCGTTCAACTTAACGATTTTCTTCACGTCAGACAGCGTTGCATTTCTTCTTAGCTTCGCTTCTAGTTCTCGTACACCCCTAACACTGATGTTACTTCTGCCCATCTACCGTCACTTCTTCCACAATCAGCGTATCTCGTTCAAGCGGCTGACGCTCAGTTGTAAGCTGATAGGTTTTGCCGTTGATTTCGATCGTATCCCATTTTGGTACCACAAATAGTGGCTGTGTTCGAATGACTTTCGCCCCTTGTTTGATAGAGCCGAAAAGCGTAACGCTGCGGTTCGTTCCGAGATCCGTCACATTCGCACTTACTGTCGTCCGGTCCGGCTCATCTTCAATCCATTCGCCGAGATCCGGATCGTGATGAGAATTTTCGCTGTTTTTGATAAACGTCACATCGGTATCGTATCTCAATACAATCGAAACCTCCCTCGCTTGCCGTCCGAATCATTTTGAGTTTTCCAGTCCTCGATTTCGCCCTGGTATTCATCAAAATCGGAATCAGGAAACGTCATGGATAAGCCTTCTTGCGAATAGGACTGCATCCCTTCATTTCCGATACGATTGAACCGTTTGAGCGTGACTTCGTAGCTGATATGATCCAGCTGTTCCGGTACTGTTGCAACGCCTAGAATAGCCATCAAGCGCTCTTTCGTTCGGCGCTCAACGACTTCCAAGCGATCATCAACCGTTCCGTTTAGTAATTTCTTGATGTCTTCTGTGATCGTAGCCATCTAATCACCTATTTCTTTTTTTCGTCTACGCGCTCAAGGAATGTTTCGTCAAGGTTCTTTTCGACTTCGTCTGCACGCTTGACTGTCATTTCGATCGTAGCGCCTTTTTCGTAGACTTCTTTCGTGTAGATGTCACGAAATTGTTTTTTTACTTTAAACTTAGCCATTGTTTATCCTCCTAGCCTTCTGGCGTTGGTGCAGTCAATTTCGCTTTCAGGATCGCTTTTTTGTTCGCTTCTGGGATATATTTCCCGTATTTAGCGGCAGCTTGCAATGCAGTTCCGGCAAAATCTTCCGAATCCATCGTGCGGGCTACTTGAATACCTACACCAGCTACGCCGACGTTATCAGCAACGAAGTAGGCATTTTCGCCAGTTTGGAATTTAGCATCAGGCAATTCGATTAAGATAAATCCTTTGAATTTGTACAGGGTTTGTTCATCGACATTTGCGGACGAGTTTTTATCCGCCTTGGCCAACTCGGAATCGATCAAGAAATTCAATACGTCTGCGGTTACGTAAGCTACATGAGCGATCGCATCAGATACGCCATTGTTCAGGAATTTCTTGTGTGCGTCAGCAAATAACTTAGTAACCCCCGCTTCAGTCAATTCGCCAGTCAGTGTTTCGCTGGCGTTGTCAGAAATAGCTTTTCCTAACATACCATCCACATGTTGCGCCCAAGCGACACCATGCAAAGCCAAGCGTTCTGCTACGATTTGTGCTGGGATATCGTTGACAGTGAAATCATCGATCCCTTCGTTGATTGCAAGTGGAGCTTCATAGCCGACTTCCACATCAACGGATTTCACTTCTTTGCGTGGGCCGAAACGGCTTGTATTGCCTGTACCCGCACCAAATCCAACATCTGGGTCAGTAGAATATTCTTGAATCACTACATCAGTATCTGTAGTTTTCATTTCCATAAACGTGTCTTTTTGAGAGATCCCGTCTTTTACTTGTAACGTGCCACCAAAAGAGCGTAGGAACGCTGCTTTTTTAGCAAATAAATTAGGCAACATACCTGCATATTGCTTTGTGTAATATTTAATAGCCATCTATATTTCCTCTTTTCTTTAGTATTTGTCTATAACAGTCTTAAACGGATCAGTTTCGACCGTTCCAGGTGTCTTCTTCGGCGTAGTGCCGGTATTACGTTTTATTTCCCATTGCTTTTGCTGATCCTGCGTGTAGTTAATCAACGCTTTGACATTGGCTAACGTTTTTGAATCATCCTCATCTACTACCAATGCCAAAACATCTCTCCCGACAGCTAAACCAGCTTCTTTTAATACTTCGTCTGCCTGCTGGGTGGATTCAGCAATCTTGATCTGAGCCTTTAATTTAGCGATTTCAGCGTCTTTCTCCTGTTGCTCTTTAGCCGCTTTCTCTTCATCGGAGAGTTCTTTCACACCTTTTTTGCCAGCATTTTCAAGCTCTTCAATTCGTGCTAATGCTTGTTCAAGCTGCGTCTTAGTTTCCTTTTCAGCGGCAGTCTTGCTCGCCAATCTTTTTTGCAGTTTTTCAACGACTTTTTCGGAATCCAACTCTTTCTCATCAGTTTCAGTCTCCTCTGCAGCGGTTTCCTCTGTATGAGTTTCAGCGGTTTCTGTTTCGTCTGTTTGCTCAGCAAAAAATTGCAAATTCATTGGCAATAAAAATGGTGTTTTCATAGTGTTTTTCCTTTCTTCTCGCATTTTTTTGGTCTTGGGAGACCTATCTCGCATTTAACGTTTTGGGAAACGTCTGAACCGTTCTTTAACGTCTGCGGTCCGAAAAAAAGACATAGTTTTAGCAGCCTTGGGAGGCATAATAAAAAACCTAGCAATCGCTAGGCTTCTACTTCGCTATTTTCTTCTTCACCAACAATTTCTCTTCGCTCCGCCTCCGTTAGATAGCCGAGATTGTAGAAGAAATCGATGTCCGAAACGTCGTATAATCCAAAGTCATAGAAAAATTGGATGTCTGCTTTTGATGGAAACATTACTCAGCGCTCCCTTCTAATGGCGTGTCTTGTTTGTGATATGACTCTAATTTGGCAAGGCGTTGACCATAATCGGCGTTTTGTTTAATCAATTGCGACACCATCGCCATGACAGGTTTTAGTTGATCGTCAACATTTGCGCCGGCATCGTACCAGCTGTTAGTTTTGTTGTCCCACGCCGGGATCAACATCCCCGTCGGCATAGGTACTTCCGTTTCAAAAAGTGAGTTGATCACGTAGCTTTCGTCAACCTCTTTTGTTGATCCGATATTCTTTGAATCGATAGACCAGATTGTTTTTTTCATTATGCTGTTCCTCCTTGTTGTGCTATCCAGTTTTGGATGTCAGCTACTTCGCCTTTTAGTTTGTCTGTTTCTTGCTGTGCTAGTTGTTTGATCCGTTCCGCTGATTCTTCCCAAGCGTAATCTTCAGGAAGGTCACTTGGAACTAAAGCTAATCCTCGATATTGCGGGTAGGCGTTGGCGTAGTCTTCTGATGGTGCGGGAGTGTAGATAGGGTTAGCGTTTTCTCCTTGTTCCACTTTTACCCCACTAATTACCAAGTTACCATTCAATGATTCCGGCGAAGTAACATAAACGTGCAACATCGTGGTGCCATTTGTAGCTTTCTTGTAAACAAACGTGCCATATACACGCACTTTTTCGCCTACAATTAATGTTGGTTTATTGCGCGTAGCACTAAGACCGCTGTTGATATACATTTGATTACTTGAAAACTGCAATCCCTCAGTTTTACTTTCAACATCAAAACTTACTGTAATTGTTCTACCCACACCTTCATCTTCTGGAAAAGCATAAGCCAAAACCTTATCGAGGTAGAAAGTTCCAACAGCTCCGATAGTGCCTTTATAGGTAAATGACTTATTATCACTACTGTAATCCCAGCCGAAGACCGGAAATTGATGGTTGGATGATAACCACACATTCTCCTGCGGATAAACCTTAGTAAACCTGTCAGTCCCCTCTTTGTTCCACGCCCAAGCCTCGGACAGCTTCATGCCGTTTCTCAGTTCGGTGTAATTCTGATCCAGCGTAGCGATATTCTGTTCAGTCTGTTGGAATTTCTGATCATACTCCGTAATCTTTTGATCAGCATGTGCGCCTAACCGTCCAGCTTCCTGATTAATGGTTTCCAAAGCTGTGTTGCCTGCTGCTTGTACCTCAGTTGTGTAACCGTCCATTTGACTAATCTTCCCATCACGATAATCGTCTAATCCTGACTGGTACTGATCCATGTCCAATTTGACTTCTGCCGCTTTCTCAGCAACCTCTCGCTTAGCGGTCTCCATGTCCTTGATGTAGACTAACTCGACTTGACCGGCAACTCTGTCGATCGCAGACACGCGTTGATCATAAACAATACGGTTTGAGCTGTCAGTTTCATCGCCATTCGTGTAATAGATATAAACTTCAAATGCCATCAGTCCGCTGTAATTTAACAGTTCATCCGGCAAAACGTATGAAAAAAGACCGTCAGATTCGACAGTCATGTTGTCATTAAAGATTACTTTTCCATTTGGTGAGTGCGACATGTCAATACTTTCGAATAGTATCTCGACTTGCGAGATAGAGCTTTTAGGAATAGCCACTTTGTCTTTTTCAGCTTGAATCAGAAATTTAGCTGTTCGGTGATCTTTGCTAAAAAATCTCACTGAGCTGTTAAATGTCCGTTTGGATTCTGCTGACACATCAATGATAAATTTAGCTACCTTCTCATTTGCCATTTAGTTCCCTCCTTGTAAATTTTCTTTGGTACGTGTCGTATCGTCAGGAGGTTTCTTCAACTTCTGCCCCATCTCATAAAACATCAGCAATACTTGCTTAAGTGGTAATGGTTTGCCAGTTCCTTGGTTCATGAGGGTTCCTCCTTTATAGTCCACGTTTTCTTAAATCAGATTCGATTGCTTCACGGTCAATATGTGGTACCGTTGAGCAACGGCAGTTTGGATGCATCGGTGGAGCATTCACACCGACTTTCAATTTACTAACCTCAAACGCCTTCTCGTTTAGCGGTTTGCATAGCCCGCACGCTGACGGTTCAGCAATAAATTCATATTCTGTTATGTCATATTCTTGATACGATTTCTTTTGTACTTCCAACTGCACTCGTGCTGTTTCTGTCCGCATCAGCCGTTCCGCTTCATACTTGCTACTTTCAAAGACGCTTCGTAGCTCTCTTGCCAATTCTCGTGGATTTCTGCCTTGAGTAAGTGCACGAATAAGCAAACGATCTAACTCTGCTTTGAGCGCTCCTGTGTTGCCCCAGATACGTTCTGAGAACGTCGCTCCTTGAAAGCTACCGTTTGCTACTGAATCAATGAAACTTCGATAGTTTTCAAAAAGAGTCTCGCCTAAAATCCCTGCTTGCCGTTTAGCTTCGGCTAGTCCGGCTTTTGTTAATGTTTCTGCCGTATACTTATCCAGATCATTAGATAGAGCGACCAACTCAAGTCCGATTTGCGATTTCAACAGCTCCAATCGATTGACTCGCATCGTGACGTTGTAAAGTCTCAGCTCATCGTTGGCTGTCTTGCTAAAGTCTTTGTCTTTAACGTACTGCTTCGCCTTTCTAGCAAAAGCCTTCACATCCATCTCGTATGCCATTTTCTTAGCTTCAGAAAGCGTGACACCTTCTTTGCCAGCGAATCGCTCCCAATTTGCGTCAATTTCCTTCTGGATTTGATCGAGTGCCTTCTGATATTTTTCAGCGATTACTTTCGCTTGTTTACCGTCTTCTTTTATTTGCTGTTTGATCCATTTTTCTTCACGTTTGCGCCAGTAATCGGAGGATTTCATTTAATCACTCCTTGATAATTTCGTATGTCTTTTCAAAGATATCCGGCTTACATGGATAAAACTCTCCATTTACACCTTTGATAATATAATCGCCCACGGAGATTTTCATGTTGCCTTCAAGAGTTTTGATATAGTAAGTATCGGATGCAGGATCAAAGACAAGCCCATCGTCACCTACAAACGTTCTAATTTCGCCTCTATTATCTGTTGTCGCCAATAATACCTCAACGACCACCGGTTTCTTTCGTGCTTTCATCTTCATCATTCTCCTTCTCAAAGTCATACTGCGCATCAGGCTTTTCTTTCTTGATCTTATCTACCTCTGTTTTAACATCCGACACGATAGACAGCACAGAAAGCGCCGTTTCTTCGGAGGTGATACCCATCAGCATTTGGGCTGTTTCAGCCTCTTCCTTGACGTTTCTCGGCTCATTGCGAGTGAATGTATACTCGATATCTTTCCAAGCGTCTGATTGGTTCTCGGGTACGTTCGTGGTTAGACTGCAAAATAGTTTGTATCGTTTGTTCATTGACGACTGGAATTTCCGTTGGAACGCTAATGCCAAATTCGACATCGCTTCGAGTTTGTAAGCCAACGCCGTTCCAGATGATTGCCCAAAATTTTCATCGCTGATATTAGCCACCATAGATGTTTGAAAGATCAATTTCTGCAGGCGGTCTAGCAAGTGTTCCGTTTGTGCATCACTGTCTGGCTTATCTAAAAACTTCACATCGACTTTATCTGCGTCCGACCCGTAATAGTTGATGGTGCGGTTATCGCGTACTGTTATCAGATCCTCGTTATCAACTTCGGCCCCCAGAAAGACTAGATACTGATCGCTGAAATAATCCACATCATTCGCTTTCTCAGACAACGCTTTGTTATAAGCGTTAAATAGACTGACGACTGACTCAAAGATGCTCATGCGTTCCTCGTTAACAAAGAATTCCGTCACAGGCAGTGTGCCTGGATAGTAATGATCGATCTCATCGCCAAACGTCAACTCGGAAATAGAGCCAGTCAGCTTGTAGTTGCGATCTAACCCGTAAAACTCACCTTCGAATTTATTGTCTTCATCGATCCCATAGCGGACGGCGAAGAGCGGCGATTGCTTTACTGAGTTGTCGTACACGATGAACATATCTTCCGGACTGTTGTAAATCACGCACGTTTCTGTATTTTCGTTTTGATACGCAAACTCATAGCAGCGTCCGTAAACACAAGCCATTTTCGCTAATTCGCTCTCTTCGTCTTCCATATCATTGAGATTGTCAAATTTGGATATTAGTTGATTGATCGTTTTATCTTTGTGCGCTTTTTTAACAGGAATGCCATTAAAATAGCCGGTAAACGTGTCAGTGATAAACTTCGGAAAGTTTACCGCCAAACGATTATCCGGCTTGTAGCTGTCTTTTTTCTTGTATTCAAATATTTCCATCTGGCCTTTGTAGCAATCCATCAAGTATTTGTAACGCGGCAGCTCTTGCTGATGGATTCGGATAAACTCCGCAACGACTTCTTCCGTGATTTCTTCGTCAGGATCCCACGTCATGATTGTTGGCGGCTTAAAGCCTTGTGTAAAATCTGCTAGTTTCAACTAAATTCCCCCTTTAAAGCCTTTAAGCTTCCCTTTGCCTTTACCGTTGATTTCTTCGACAGCGTATCGTACCGCGTCAATCACGTGGTTGTATGAGTCAATAGGCTCATTCAAATACTCGTTTGTCTTTTTATCTTTCTTCCACGTATAGTTTTCTAATTCTTCAATCAACTTTACGCAGCGATCGTCAACGATGAACTCGTATTGCAGCAAGAAATTGATCCCTTGCCGAATGGAATCGGGGCCTTTCTTTGCCGGACGAATACGACTGATGCCTTTATTTCTAATCTCGCTGATTGATTTCTGTTCTGCCGAATCCGCTGTGATTACTTCCTTTCCATAGCCAAACTCACTGATAAACTTAGCAATTTCGTCATTCAGCATGCCTTTTTTGACATACTCTTCTAGGAAATAGATCTTCTTATTTTCTTGATCCACTTTGACATGGATAAAAGCTGACGGGTCATTCGTGTAACCAAAGTCCAGACCAAACATCGATGGTAGATGCGTTAGTTTCGTTTTATCTAGTCGTCGCTTTGTGTATTTCGGAAAGACCAGTTTGTCCAAAGTCGCAAACTCGCCTAACGCATAGATGCGATAGTAAGCAGGGTTCCGCAGTTGCAATTCTTCAATCGTCCTTCGGTTCTCTTCATCCAAAAAGCGATTGTTTTTATAGCTTGTATGATAGATTCGCACACGTTTTGGATCGTTGACTACATCTTCTGCGAAAAACTGTTTATAAACCCAATTCAGTTTTGACACTGGGTTGAACATCAAAAATATTTGTCGAAACTTATGTCCACGATCACGCAAGCGCAATGTAAGCTGCGTGTAATCGTCTAGCGTAAATTCCGTTGCCTCTTCCATCACTACATCCGAAACGCCTTTGATGGATTTAATTTTTTCTGGATCATCCATCCCTTTGAAAAGAAATTCAGCGCCATTCGGTAACGTAATCCGAAAGTCAGTCATGTTGACCTTGCACCGATCTAAAAGGTTCCAATCACTTAAGCAGGCAACCACATCGGCAAAGATGGAGTCACGTATTGAACGTCCAACCTTTCGTAGAAAAAGAACCTTACGAGGTTTTTTCCACTTTTTACAGGCCTTCATCACGACTTTTTGCACGACACCGTGTGATTTACCAGACGAAGCACCGCCATAGTGGATCTCGGTAAAACGAGTGTAGTCGTCAATGATGTTGTAAATATGTTTGTTGAAGACTTTCGACGGCTGGTCGAATTGAAGGACGATGTTAATCTTCGGTTTCGTCGTCATCCCACTCACCAACCTTAATCACGATGTCACCGGATTGTAAGTCAACTTTGTCTGTGAACAGCGCATAACGTTGACCAAGCATTCTCAAAGCACCGTTAACATCCGAAAGCTTAGCGGGCATTTCCACTACCTCGGCCTTTTCTGTTTCAATAACCATTTTTTTGAGCTGCCCATTTTCACCAGTAGGAACCCATTTCTCCTGTTTGGTTCGGAGAGTAACTACTTGGTTTTCTTTGACTTCTCGGCGTGCGATCTGCGTCAGTCTTTCAAGGACTTCCGTCGCGTCAGCTATGCGATCGCTAGCCATTTCTTCTAGCTTTTTATCGATATATTCCTTGATGTGAGGTTTCGTGAGGTTTTCATACCCTGTTTCTTTAGCTGTCTTTTTGCTATATCCGGCTTTTACCGCCGATTCCGTCGCATTTCCCGATGCTATATAGTATTCGCAAAATCTTTTTTGCTTTTCGGTCATCGCCATGTTCATCACCCACTTTCCAGACAAATTAAAAAGACCACTCGTAGTGAGTGATCCAAATCCTTAAACTGTTTCAGCAGCACGCTACTTAACACAGCCAATCTTAAGATTGTTTCTAACTGACGTGGCAGGGATCGAACCTGCGCCTGTAGATTAAAAGTCTACCGCTCTACCAACTGAGCTACACGTCAACTCGGAGGAGCTACCTCCTAGCATGCATTAGGCAGGATGCGTATCACACTAGCTTTGTGCGAACAAATATCCTACCTACGTCACTGGCAAGGAATCGAACCTTGCATGAATGCCCATCTAAACAATTCTTGTCAATTTTTTCGGGTGATTTATTCACCTTGACAATGTTATTTACTAGCGTCTACCTCTTCCGCCACAGTGACAAATTAATATTGTGAAAATAAATACTAAGCGTATAATTTTAGTTATCAGCGAGTGGTCCGCTGAAATAATGACATGGAGGTAATCCTAATGGACAGCTTTATCATAAGTTACGATTTAAATAATTCAGGCAAGAATTACGATGATTTAATCAAAAAAATCAAAACTTACTCGAAATGGGCTAAGATTAATGAATCTGTTTGGTTTTTTAAAAGTAATAAAAAATGCCCCGAAATTAGAGACGATCTAAAATCCGTAATGGATAAAGATGACAGCCTTTTTGTAGCAAAACTTACCGGTGCTGCCGCATGGTATAATACGATTTGTAGTAGCCAACATTTACAAGAACATCTATAAAATTCGCTCCTCGTTGCTTTTCTGCAACGGGGTTTTTGATATTTCAACCTGAATTATTCGATCATCCAACACTTTCAATACTTCATTTCGCATTTCATCTGTTGTTAAATCAACATATTTTTCTCCTTGAATTCCTTCGTCTATGATTAAAATAGCCATTTCTTTTCCCTCCAATACATAAATTAATAGACAGCAACGGATGATAGATAATAAGAACAATTTAGAAGGAGCTGAGTTCACATCTTTATTCTTAATATTTCCGTTGCTGTCTATCGAAGCTTAATTGTGAAACAATAATAAAACGATGTTCCTTTTATTATTATTTTGTCTCAGACCTATCACTAATCTTCCGCCACAGTGACAAACCAGCAAGCCAGACACGCTTGTTTAATTTTCAATACGTCTGCCATTAAAGTAAGGAGAAATCTGTCATGTCGTTGGTGTTCTGTCTGCTTGCTGGTTTCTTGATAATACTATTTTAGCACCTTGACAGACCTCAAAAGTGCAATAGAAGTGCAATGACTAATGTATTTCTCCAAGCTCTTTCGCTAATTCGTCAATAAACTCATTTCTCAAAAGGTGACACATGCGCTTGGAGTAGTGAACCTCTTCTGCGATACCGTCCCACGTTTTAGTCCGTGGACGTGTCCAATACCACAGTCTGATGATCTCGATTGTTTCGGGCTTAGCCTCGCTTATCACCTTATCTAAAGCCTTCTTACGCTCTCTCAATAGCCGTAAATGTTTGTCTGTTGCAAGTTTCAGCCCTGTCCGCTCCGTCACAGAAGTAGCAGAGGCAGAGCGAGATCCGCCGATATTATCATCCGATTCCTGCCACGGATATTCGATTTCTAATTCCACACGTTTGATATATCTATCCATCGTGGGATAGTCCTCAATCAAACTTTCTAACATTCTGAATGTGCCTTTTTTCAATCATTCTTCCTCCCACCATCTACTCACGATTATCCAATACATACTCATAAAACAAAACTTTTGCAAACACAATCGCGTCTTCTAGCGCTTCCATTACAAGCGGCATATCATCAAAACTTACCCCTTGGTTTTTATATATGCTTAGTCGTTTTTGCAAATCATTAATTTGAGATACCGCTTCTTCTTCAGTCGTTTTCATCCAACTCATTCTACTCGTCCTCCTTATTGTCTTCCTTACCAAAAATCACACTTGCAACCACTGTCGCTACGACTGCGAGAAAAATCGCTACTGCAACTGTCATAGCCATAAATTGCCACCTCTATGCCCAACCTTCGGGGTTTTCGGTTTTCTTCGCCCTCTGAATCGTACTACTTCATGATTCTGCTTTCGCTTGTATCCACTCCATAAAATAATTCTTGTGTGTTGCACCGGCAAATACCCATTGTGATACCAATACTTCTCGTATGTTGATTCTGGTTCTTCTAAATATTGTGGTCTATACATCACTCGTCCTCCCACTTCCTGCGAATGCGCCTCATTAATTCATTGACTTGTTTCATAGCCTTCTCAAATGGTTCGGACATCGATTTATAGGCTATAATTAACTTCCGCTGTTTTCGATGGATATATTGCGCTTTTAGCCGTGCTACTCGTCTGTGCCGGTTGTTCATCCCGGTTACCTCCCAACAATTTAATCACTTCCCGAATCTGCTCCTTTTGCCATTCCGTCAGATTAACGGACGTGAAGATTAAATCTTTCAGACGGTCGATTGCTATATCGTTGTTGTTCATTCGGAGACCTCCAATCCAGGATCTGCCGTGGATGTCATAAATCTTTCTTTTTTCAACAGCTCTGGTGAACTATAAATGTCCCCTACTACCGTCAAGCTATTCCGATTGCTGTACAGTTCCGTCTCGTAGATATGCTCCCCACGAATTCTATACGCCCCGCTTTGATTTCTAAAAACTTCGACATAGCTGTGATAATAGGCGTCTCCGTAATTTATTGATTTTGAGGTATATACTAAGATATCTCCCTCATAGATTTCCACGCCGCTCTTGTCCTTTAAGCCAGTGGATTGCATGAGGTGTTCAGACAAGCATGAATATCCTTTAATTCTGGAATCCAATTCTTTCTTTTCGTTTATATAGACTTGATCATTCCATATGACGATTTCATCGTTGAAACGCATAATTTTATTAGGTTCATCCCAACATCTATATTTTGGTACCATCTTATCCCTCCTGTTTGCTATCGCTGACGATTGCGGAATTACTGCAAACTTTTTACTAAAGACTGAAACTGATATACACTTTTGTTTGTTTGACGATAGATCAACATTATTCGGTCATTGTTAATAGCCACTAAATCTAAATATTCAAAAACGTCATCTGGATTTTTTTCTGCCTGATCTTTAAAAAAATCAGTTATCTGAGCATCAATAGATGGTGCTAAAAATTCCTTGAATTTTATCATCACTCTTCCTCCTGTTAAAAATTAATAGTCATATTTTTACCTATAACCTTCGTTCCGCCTGCATAAACGCTCATATCATCGTAAAAAGTAAATAGTAAACAATCGACTTCTTGTCCACATTTCGCTTGTATTTTTTTTAAAATAACCTTTTCGCGTTTATCTATAACTCTACAAATTTTTTCAAGCGTGTTATCCATGTTGTTAGTATTGTATGCGTAATCGTATGGCTCACACTCAAATATTGCAGACCCTTTATGCACCTCTAATATATAAAGCGACTTCAAAATGTTATTCCTATCGTCGTTATTGTCCCCATTCAACAAATTAAATAATGTTAAGCCATCGTTAAACCTCATCACTCTTCCTCCTATTCCAAACCCGTCAGATCCGACGGGTTTAACTTTCTGCTATTTTGGTGGTTAATTCACTCACATTCATTCCTCACTTTCGAGCGAACGGCTATTTCCATTTTGGAAACATCTGCTTTCGGTTGTGAAATTTCACCGTTTATTGTATGAAAGTTGTAAAAAATAGAAATTCCGCTATCTCTGTCATTAGTTGACTAATTCCCATTGCTTATTCTTTTGGTTAAATCCGATTTTTTCTAAATCTACATTTTGAATGAAGTTATAAACCAGATGTGCTAAATCCAGATAACCTTCGCACTCACATGCGCAGAAATTAAGGAACTCATACATGGATGGTGAAAATCTTTCTGGCACATAAGCCCACGTATTGATTGCACAAAGTAAATAGTTTAGTTGTTCTCTATGTTCTTTTGTATCTTTAATCAGAACATATTCCAATTCACCGCCACCGCACCGACTTTCTACTACTTCGAACTTATTAAGCTCGTTTTTGAGCATTTCATCCATTTTTCTTTTTTCCTTTCAGTTGGTAATCTCTTCCGTTAGCGGACTACACTTCCTCAAACAAAATCGCATAATCATCGATATCCAGTGCCTTAGCGATCTCCTGTACCGTCTTTAACGTTGCATTCAGCTTTTTATTTTTCGCCAGCACCGTATTCCCACTGATCAACTCAGTCCACGTCATTTTTTTGTTTTCCCGGTGCCAGTCGACATTAGACCAGAATATTTCTAAGAGATCCTTTTCCTTCCCCGGCTCCCGATATCCAATGTTCAAGAAATATTCCTCCACATAATGCAATTCCGCACGATAGCTGCTGTGTCCTTTTAAAAGACGTGCTTCCTCTAAGCTTGCGTGTCGGAATGTTCGATTTTTTTCATCAGCGACGATGGCTGATTGGTTGTTATAGTAAATTTTAAGCATTCGATACTGTCCTCCTCTTGTCTTCCCTCGTTCGTTAGAACGGCAGGTCATCACTACTGATGTCAATCGTGTTAGAAAACGGGTCTGACGTTGCGCTGTAACTACTTTGATTGTTGCGGGTATAATTACCCTCTCCGCCTTGCGAACGCCCTGACGTTTGACTATTTGAACCGTCACGCTTGCTTTCCAACAAACTAAAAGATTCGACTACAACCTCAGTCACATAAACACGCTGCCCTTGTTGGTTCTCATAGAATCGTGTTTGAATACGTCCTGTGACACCGACCAGCGAACCCTTCTTCGCGTAATTGGCTAGATTTTCAGCCGCCTTGCGCCAAATCACACAACTGATGAAGTCCGCTTCACGTTCGCCGCTTTGGTTAGTGAAGTTGCGGTTCACAGCTAATCTGAACGAAGCTGTCGCCGTCCCTTGTGACGTGTATCTTAAATCTGGATCGGCAGCTAATCTGCCGACCAAGGTTACATTGTTGATCATTGCTATTCCTCCTTGAAATATTCGTTCATCATCTGATCGATGTAAGCTTTCCGTTCAGGATCGCTTTTGAAATTTGCCTTCTGTGCTTCCCAATCTGGAAGTGTTTCTCTCTTCACCGGCTGCCCGTAGTTCTGCTGCGGCTTAGGCTGTGCCTTATCTTTCCTAGCCCAATTCCGGATCGTTGCTAGGTGATTCTTGTAAGTCTTGCCTGTTGATGCCATGTATGCCGATAGCCGTTCGATCCGTTCTTGCCAGTCACTTGGAAACTCTGTTTTGAGTTTTTCAAGGTCTTGATCCGTTAAAAGGACATTTTTATATTCCCCGTATTTGTGGCGGACGGGTTTAGCCTGAGATTTTTTCGAAGGCGGTATATTATCTATCTCTATCTCTTTCTTTATATCTATATCTATCTCTATCTCTGGTGGAGCTTTGTCCGGACATTTGTCCGACATTTGTCCTTTCGGCAAGAGCGTTTGTTTTTCATGTTCAATTCTTTGCCTATAAAGTCTTTTTCTATCAGCTTCCGTTGATGATTCACCGATAAAATTTTGAATATCAGATAGATAAATAGCTCCGTTATCTAGAACTTCAATCAAATTCAATTCTTGAAAAACTTTGACCGCTTTTTCAACATTTCCGACACTGTGACGAGTCACTTGAGCTAGCATCGTTGGATTAAAAGGTATGCGGTCATTAAACATCAATCTCCCTTGATACTTAAGACTTCTAAGATACAGTTTCAATAAAATGTTTGAGTAAATATATCCATCTGGCATGCTTTCGAGAATGATCATCTCATCGCTATCGAAAAAGTTATCTTTAAGTTTGAGATAGTAGTATTTTTTTCTATCTGCCAAATTATCTCCCTCC
Organism: Enterococcus mediterraneensis; assembly: GCF_900604485.1. Classification (NCBI taxonomy): domain Bacteria; kingdom Bacillati; phylum Bacillota; class Bacilli; order Lactobacillales; family Enterococcaceae; genus Enterococcus; species Enterococcus mediterraneensis. Next base: position 2,069,161 of record NZ_UWOP01000001.1, on the reverse strand, counting down.
TAAATCCCTAACCGCTTGATTGTTTCCTCGTTCAGTTTGGTTGGGATAATCTGATATTTGTTCAAAAAGTTCTGCGTTCCCATCCGATGTTCTTCGCCGTGATGGATACGACATCCGGCATAAAAATAGTGTTTTGTGTGATCTATCTTTCGCCTGTTGTTTCCCATCCCGACAGTATCGATATGGCAAATATCCGCAGGCTTACCGCAGATACAGCATTTTCGACAAACGATTGACTTGTAGAAAAAGTATTCCTGGTTCGCTGGCAAGATCTCATAGCCTTTTTTAAACGGAATATCCCACTCGAACACAAAATCGAGAATGATATCAGCAAGTAGTGTCACATCTGTCATCGTGTTTGCTGAGGCATCTGCTAAACTGATTTTTGAGCCTGTGAGAGCCTCGTAGACGTGGTAAAAATAGTCTTTAAGGCTCTCAATAGGTTCGCCGGTAAAAGCATAGATATCGCCCAGCAACGCGTATATAAATCGGCGTTGTTCCGCTGTGAATCGACGCGGATCAGTGAATCGAAGTTCAATTTCTCGTTCGCCATCATAGTTAAAGTACATAGTCTTGAGACGCTCTATGTTTAATTCCTCGTTGATATCAACCGTTAGGCGTTGCTGATCTAGTTTCTTTATGACTCCGGAATATTTTTCGTTGTACATTTCCATCACTTCTTGTTTTCGTTAATAAACATCTTGATCGTTGCAGACTGTTCTTCTGTCAAATGATCTATGTCGTCATAGATACCTGTTCTTTTTTGTATTGTTTTCCACGTTGTCGCAAAATCCATATCAAACGCACTACCAAATTTAGTGATCAGACCGGTTAAAATTGTCTGGTCTTTTTTGCTGATTTTTTTAGGCGCCGTTTCAACAGCTTTGTTTCCGTCATCGTCTTCATCGCTTGTCACGCCGAACACAGCCGCTAACGAGTACCGCTTAGCATATGTCACCGCTGACCCAAATCCCTGAGCGTCAGCCTTTGTTGCAGGAAGTGTTAACGGATCAAAACTAATGAATTGACCTGACTCATGGAAAACATGTGTGGCAACTGAAATGCTATTTCCAGCGCTGGTTGCTTCTTGGCTATAGGACAAGCCTGTATCTTTTATTGCTTCGTCCACCACTTCGACAATATTTTCGAGTGGTACATATTTTGAATTAAAAAAAGGATTTGACGCATCTTTCATTGGCTGTTTCAAAGCTTTTCTAAAGAGTGCCAACGCTTTAAATATTTCGCTTGTTTGTTCGCTAGTTTTCATTGTTTCTCCTCCAATCCGCAAGCCATTCCTCGCCACTATAAGCCCGGAAATTTGCTAAGTTTTCCATACTGTACTCCGTTAGACAATCTGGTAAACTACCGCTCTCGTCCGTTGCGACTGCAAGTTTTGTGGATGTGGTAAGCGCCTTAGTCACATGATCAATGTAGGTCGTCATAAACGTTAATTCGTAAACTTGGTTATAGCTGTGGATCTCGTTGCCTTCCCAATCACGAGGAGTGTCGTCTACATACTCTTCCTCGTCCGGCGGACAGGTTAAATATCGATCTAATGCGTTTGCTGTTTTGCTATCCATTGATTTCTGTCCTTTCATGTGGTATTTTTAGGTAAATTAATTTTCGTGTGCGATTGACTATGCTTGCCGGCGGTCAATCGCTTTTTTCATGCGTTGGATATTTTGACGTGTTCGGATGCGCCGTTGATTTTCACGCCACCAACGATCTGCGATGGTTTTTCCGATTTTCAACGCTTCTTCTCTAGTCATCGCAATCCTCCAGATCCAAAGACATTTGACGCACGATCGTTTTTGTTGCAGTCGACGGTTCCCAGTCGATGATGTAATCCAAGACTTGCTGAAAGTTTTTCTGACGTAACTGAGTGCGTGTGCTCACGCCTGTGATAGCCTTGACACCGCTGTTAATGTCACGATGCAGCTCTCCGCGTTGCTTGTTTGTCAGTTTCCCAAACCCACGCGCTACTTCTGCTACTCGCTGATTGATTCGGCGTGTGATGTAGCTGTAATCTCCTGCGCTGAGTACAGTATTTTCTTCAAGATCCGTAACTCGTTCTTCAACTTTATCAACTTTATCTTTCGTATCTTTTTGGAATTCAAACATAAGTTCCAAGGCTTCTTGCGGCGTTGTAGGAATTTTGAGCGCCTGTTCTTTGATCGCTGTTTCCATCTCGTTAAAACGTTCAATGTAAGCTAATGCAAATTGAGTTCCCTTTGCTCCAGTCATTCTTGTACTAAAAAGCTCACAGCCTTTTTTAGTTAGCAAATAGCAAGGCAGTTCACGTCCCGTTGAATCTTCATAAGTAGATTCAAGGAATAATTCACTTAGCGCACTTTTGCGCTCAGCTAGTTGTTCAGCAATTCTTCGAATATCTCGCAATACTTCTTTGTGTTGCTTACCTACCATTTCCGCAACTTCTAAACTGGTGATTGTTTTTTCTAATTGATTCATTCATTTCATCCTTTCACTTTGATATAATGTGTTAAAAACTGGTGGTGCTCATTTTGAATTACCTTCTTATGCTGTTCATAATTGTATTTCTATTCTTTCTACTCCAATGGACTAATGCTAAAAAAGACTATCAAACTGCTAAGCGCTTAAAGCAAGAATTTGACGATTGGCTTGGATCTAAAGGGGAGTCTAAAAAACCAAACAATGCTGAATTTGCTCTCCTTTTTGAAAAACGTTATGGATTATCATCGTCAATAATACAAGTCCATAGAGGAAATAGTGCCGTGATAGTAACTGAAAACGTTGATTTGATAGCAAGCTTTCCCTCGTTGCATAATCAATTGATACCTAAGGAATTGTATGCGCTAGAAAACCTTTTAGACTATTTCGAACTTCAATACAAAGAGGTTCTAACTTTCAACTACTGGATCAATGCAATCATTTTCCTGCCTTCAAAAATTGTTCAATACTTAGGAATAAAGGAAAATAGTGTTGCAGCTAAGTTAGTCAACTTCATCTACTGGATATTTTCCGCAGCTTATTTATCGTGGAGACCTTTTTTACAAAATCTAATTAGCGATTTTTTCAAGTAGTCATAAAGTTGACAAATAGATATAATTAAAGCGTTTAATGTAAGTGCACCCAGAATCGTTACAATCACTTTTGCTATTTGGTTATCGAACGATACCCAAATCGAATAGCAAATCACTATTTGTAATAATGTTTTTACGAAGGAAATAACCACTTCTTTTGCTCCCACCTAGTCAGCCTCCTCGCTGGCTTTTTGTGTGCCCCGCTTTGCTAAGATTCCAAGCACGCCCGCAAAAGCAATCAGGATCAAACTCGCTTTAAGGTTTACGCTAGCGATCAATACCAACATGATGAGATATAGTACGGTTTGTAGTTCTGATAGGTATTTCATTTTGTTCTCCTTTCAGCAGATCACCAATTAAACTCAGTCCAGTGTTCATCTAGAAACAACGCCATTTCGCGCGCTTTAAATTTCCAAGGACTTCCTTTTGCTCCTTTGTGTACGATATAACCACTATCGATCATTTGCTTGATTTCTCGGCTGTATTTGGGATTGTAGAGGATATTATCTTCAATCCACTCTTTTGATTTGTTTCCTAACCAAGCACGGAGATCTGCATAATTCCATGTTTTGCCTAGTAGCGTTTCATTTTCTCCGAGCATTGACGTATCCACGATTTTTAAGTTTGGCGGTAACTCAATAGGCACCACTACTTCAAATTGCTGCGGCATGCAGTTTCACTCCTATCTGATTTTGTAGTAAGAAATAATGTCGGTCATTTGCTTTAGATGTTTTTCGGGATTGTTCAAAATTTTTCTGAGATACTGCTCCGTAATACCTAAGGCACTCGCTACATCTGGAATATCCCACCCATTTTTTTCGAAGTGATCTAATATCTTTTGGCGGGTGTCTTGAATGTTAGCCATTCTCTCCTCTCCTTTCTTATTAATGTAAACAAATTTAACAACTATTTTCTGAACTTTGTTGACAAAAATAGAGTCTTATTCTATACTTTAAACATAGTTAAATAAGACATACACAATTGACTTTAAAAGCTTTCTTGGCGGTTGGCGTTTATTAATCAATGGTATTTTTGTTGTCTGTTTAGTTGTTAAATTTGTTTACAAGACTAGTATAGAGGTTTAACTCTATTTTGTCAACAATAAAATAGAGTTCTATTCTAAAAAAACAGTCTTGTCAATCCAGAAAGGTTGGCATAACAATGAATCCGTATGAAAAAATTAAAGAATTGACAAAGCAAAACGGGATTTCGGTAAGAGAATTAGAAAAAAGATTGGGATATTCGAATGGATATTTTGGTAAATGGAAAAATGTATCCCCAAACTCTGAAGGTTTGTCCAAAGTTGCCGATTATTTTGGCGTATCTGTCGACTATTTGTTAGGCCGCGAAGAAAAGACCTCTCTAGCAGAAAAACACGGAGTTTTCGCTTTTGATGGCGAACCTGTTACGGACGAGGAGGTAGAATTTTTAAAGTCAGTGCTTGCTGCTAAACGTGCTTCTGAAAAAAAGTAAAGTGATGTGATGTTTGTGTACGAGGTCAATAGACATTTGTTGAGATTAGTAAACGATATGGGGTTAGAGTTACATTTTGTGAACATGGCGAGGTCTGGCATTTACTTTGCCGATGAAAAGGCAATATTTTTAAACAATAAATTACTCGACAAAAACTCTGACTTTGAAATATCCCATGAACTAGCTCACTGTATTAAAAAACATGAAGAGCTCACGGCGTACTACAATGCCACTAATTATAGTAGACGTAAGTTGGAGTATGAAGCAAATAAGATAGCCATAGAGATCTTGTTATTCATTTGGGCTAATGATTATGGCATTGAAAAAGAGTATCTAAACACAGTCAAGTTTATGGAATATTATAAGATTCCATGGAGCTTAGAAAGCTGTGTACGCGAAAGTATGAGTAATTTTGGATAAAAAATACCCTTAACAGGGCCACTAACTCTGCTAAGGGTTCGCTCTCATTTCTGAGAATACTTCAACTTATTATATCAAAGAAACGGGGCATTTAAATGAAAAAGTTAATGTTGCTATCGTTGCTTGTTTTAGGAATTCTTGGTGGTTGTGCATCTGAAAACAAAAAGGCTGAAAGTTCTTCTTCGTCAGCTTTCTCAGAATCTTCCGCATCAACACAACAAGTAGAAAAAATAGACTTTACAACGTATAATACCGGAATTGATTTTGAAGAATTCGTACGTGATCCAGAAGGCTCTCAAGATAAAAAGACGATTCTTGCTGCAAAAGTTATCCAGGTTATGGAAGCCGACGACTTGGTACAATATCTAGGAACAATTCAAACTTCTCCAGATAAATCTTTTACAGTAGCCTTAGTAATCAGTAAGGAGAAGATAACAAACAAAGTTATTGAAGGCGATGAAATCAGAGTTTGGGTTCGCGGGCTTGGAGTTTATGAATATACCAATACTTTAGGCGTAGAAAAAACCATCCCTCGATTTCTAATTGATGGTTACGACATAGTATAAAAAAACACGCCCCTCCTCCACAGACAGGCGTGTCAGCAATAAACGATAGGCTTATTAGCCATGCCTATTGTATCAGACAGGAAAGGATGATTCAACATGGCAAGTATCAGAAAGCGCGGCAAAACGTGGGAGGCACGTATCTCCTATAAAAATCCAGAAGGCAAATACAAAACAAAAACAAAATCAGGCTTTAAAACAAAAAAAGAGGCTCTCCTTTTTGCTAATGAAAATGAAGTATTAGCCATTACAGGTGAATTAACAACTACTAGACCAAAGTTATTTACCGAATACTTTAAAGACTGGTATGAGCTTTATAAGGAGCCCACGATTCGAGAGCGAACCAAGCTGACTTATAAGCAAGCTCAAATGAATCTAGAAAAATATCTACCTGACATTCTTCTACAAGACATGGATCGTCAGATTTATCAAAGATTTTTAAATAAGTTTGGAGCTACCCACTCAAAATCTACTGTGTCAAAAATGAATAGCTTATATCACGCAGCAGTTAAGGATGCGGTTTATGACAAATTAATCTATCGCGATTTTATTCAGGGTACAAAAATGGTCTACAATGATAGTCTTACTCGGAAAATCGACTATCTAAACATCGAAGAAACGAAAAAGCTCATTAATTTTATCATGGAAACCAAGAATCCTAATTTTCCGACAAAATATATGATTCTGACTGCCCTTTTGACTGGTATGCGTCCAGGAGAAATTGCTGGACTTACTTGGGAAAATATCAATTTTAATTTCAAAACAATTACTGTCAAAAAATCTTGGAATGATACATCTCAAGATTTTCAACCTCTCAAAAATGAATCGTCAAACAGGATCATACGAGTGGACGATTTTTTACTCGACGTTTTAAACGAGCTGCCAAAAGATGATCCACGAGGCAGACTATTTGTTTATCGGCATCAATCTGTTCCAACGTCAGCAGCAGTCAACAAACTTTTAAAAGCGACTCTTTCCGAATTGGCAATTGATCGCAAAGGATTTCATTTTCATAGTTGCCGACATACTCACGTAGCTTATTTACTTTCAAGCGGCATTGATATTTATGCTATCTCTAAAAGACTAGGTCATAATAACATAACAATCACTGCAAAAGTTTACGCATATTTGATTGATGAGTACAAAGCAAAAACAGATGAACAAATAATCACGGCTTTAGGCAAGCTAATTTCGGATGAAAATTTTGGTCACATTTTGGGCAAAGGAGATAAAAAAGCCGATATATCAATATAAAAATATCCTGTACTCTCCTTATAAGTATATTTCAGAAAATATTTTTATTTTTAAACCCCCTGATAAATCAACTTTTATCAGGGGTCTGTTTTTTAGTTTAAAATTCTTTTGATCAAAGCATACTCAATCGTTACGCTGTCCAGAAAAAATACCGGTCCGCTTCTCCACTAGAGAAGGGACCGGTATTTTACTGTTCTTAATACAACTTGCTAGGATTTTCGATCTTCAAAATGCTGTCGATGGATTGTTGGATCAATGCACCGATTTGTTCATCGGTCGGATGGATGATCCCAGAAGACATCAATGAAGCGATCCCTGTCACTACGATCCACGTACCATCATGCAACGCTTCGATATACTCTTCTGATAAATCAGAGTATTCCGGATCTTTTTTGACTAATTCTTTGAAGTATTCGTATGAGAAATTATGCATCAATTGTCCGCCGCCGTATTCATCCACAAATAGCGCGACATATAGATTGCGGTTTTCTTGTGCAAATTTCACATAGTTGATCCCCAGATCCACCAATGTATTTCCTGTTCTTTCCACTGGAAATACATTTTCCTGCAGATCTTTCATCACCATTTCAACCAGTGTATTTTTCAGATCTTGCATATTCTTGAATTCTAAATAAATCGGCTGGGTAGAAATCCCCATTTTTTTAGCGATATTACGTGCAGTAAACTTACTAAAGCCTTCCTTGGAAATAACTTCATAGGCCGCTTTCAGGATATGCTCTTTTGTATATACTTTGCGTCGCATGAGAAAACTCCTTTCTTTCGATAACAACTAGTTTTTCTCTTTCTATTTTATACAATAATGATCATTTTGGGAAACAATATACTCACTTTTTCGTTATATTTTTATTTTTTAATAAACAGTTAAAGAACAATGGCAGTTTTTTGTTAGTTGGGCGCGTAAGGCTCAGTATTTTTTAAAAAATGAAAATTAGATAAGAACATTGACACTATGTTAAAATTAAAGTTATAGTAAAAGAAAAAGGGAGCAAACAATGAAAGACAATAACGTCCTTACTTTTCAGCGGATACAAAAAATAGATCCACTTCAAAATCAAAAATATTTACTCATGTTGGCTTTCAGCTTCTTATTGATCCTCACTGGTCTCACTCAAAATTCTTTTTCGGAGATTTTCCAAGGATTATCCCGTATTGTAACATCCCCTAGTAATCTGATCACCGATTATGTCGCTGTGGGAAATCTTGGCAGCGCATTCGTAAACAGCGGAATCTTGACTTTTCTCAGTATTTTCCTGATGCGGCTTTATCATGTACATATGACCGGTCCAATGGTCGCGGCGATTTTTACAGTAGCCGGATATTCTTTTTTTGGGAAAAACCTGTACAACTCTATCCCGATCATTTTAGGTGTTCAGCTTTACGCCCGGTATGTCCGGCGTCCTTACTCCCAATTTGCTATGGTCAGTTTGTTTGGCAGTTCGCTTTCTCCTGTTGTCAGTTATATCACGTTCGGGATGGAGCTTCCTTTATGGCAAGGATTTATTATCAGTTACGGGGCAGGTATCTTGATTGGCTTTATTTTGCCGCCTGTCGCTTCTCAGATGCTGCACTTCCATCACGGCTTTTCCCTTTATAACGTTGGATTCAGTTCCGGTCTGATTGCGATGATTTTGACAGGCATCTTGCGGATGTTCAATTACACTATTAAAGAACGCAGTATCATTGCTTACGCTCACGGAAAACTGCTCCTTTTTCTCCTGATTTTATTTTTGCTCTTTTTGCTTGTAGGGTGGGTCTTAGAACGAAATGCCTTTGAAGCTTTGCAAAAAATATTCAAAACCAGTGGAAAACTGATCACCGATTTTGTTATGATAGCAGGGGTGGGCGCAACGATGATCAACATGGCCTTAATGGGTTTGATGTTGACCGGGTATTGTTTGCTGATTCAAGTTGAATTAAATGGACCGATCGTGGGCGCGATTTTGTCTGCTGTAGGCTTCAGCGCATTCGGAAATCACTTAAAAAACAGCTTTCCCGTTTTGCTGGGGGTGTATCTTGCCTCTCTCATCGCTCCTTTTCATGATGTACAGCAAACAGGAGCAGTTATGGCGGCGATTTTCGGTACGAGTTTAGCGCCTATCAGCGGCTATTACGGCAGCGTTTATGGCATTTTAGTGGGCATTTTGCATATGTCGCTAGTCAATAATGTCTCCTATCTCCATGGCGGCTTGAATCTATATAACAACGGATTTTCCAGCGGTTTTGTCGCGGGATTTATCGTACCGCTGCTTGACACTTTTACAAAGATTGGAGAAAAGAATGATCGAACATGAAGTATCGAAAAAGATCATTGATGAACTGCTGAATTATTTCTATTCCCATGAGATTTTGGAGATCCGAATCGGAATCGAATTCTCTAAAGAAGGTTTTTTCATTGAGATCCAAGGAGAATGTCCTACTGCCCCCTCCAATCTATCGGAGTTTACAGAAGCACTGAATGCTCCTCGCGAATTGAATTATGAAGATTATTCTTTTGAATTGCTGGGAAGTTACCATCCCGACAAAGAGGATTTTCATTTATTGGGTGCACTGATCGATGATGCAGAAATCTTGTACGATGCACCTCATATCAATATCAAGATCTTTCGCAAAGCTCTTACATTTTAAATAATTTGAGCGTTCAAAGGAATCGAGTGAGAAAATGACCAAACAAGAATTACTTTTAGATACCTGTTTGTTAGCAGGAAAAATCATGATGGAAAACGGCTCCGAGGTCTATCGAGTAGAAGATACGATGAACCGGATCGCCACAAATGCCGGTGAAGAAAACAGCATCAGCTATGTGACGGCGACGGGATTGTTCATGGGTCTGCGAAAAAGCCATTATGCGCAAGTAGAAGATGTACAGGACCGCACCATCAACTTAGAAAAAATCGTCGCGGTCAATCAGCTGTCACGGCGGTTTGCAAACTGCGAGATCACTTTAGAAGAGCTCTATCAAGAATTACTGTTGGTGAACAAGACAACACCGGCTTACCCCTTTCCATTACAGATTTTAAGTGCTGGACTGGTCAGTTGTACATTGATGTACATCTTCGGAGGCGGGTGGTCTGATTTTTTTGCCACTTTTTTTGTAGGGGCGCTTGGATTCATCGCCGCTCACTACGTCAAAAAATGGTTCCAGCTACGCTTTTTTGATATGTTCGTTGCAGCGTTTTTGATCGGTATATTGGCAATCCTCAGTGTCGATCTTGGACTTGCCAAAAATATCGACAATATCATCATCGGTGCAGTGATGCCGCTAGTTCCCGGTGTAGCGATCACCAATTCTTTTCGGGATATTTTAGCTGGCGATCTGATCAGCGGAACTGCTCGCGGAACGGAAGCGATCTTCACCGCTGCTGCGATCGGTGTCGGGATCGCGACTGTTTTTTCATTTTTTGGCGGAGGTATTTAGAAGATGGAATACCTTATTCATTTCCTATTCAGTTTCATCAGTACCGTCACATTTGCGGTGATCACGAATAATCCCCGACGTTCTCTTATTGCTTGCGGGTTGACTGGCACATTAGGATGGATGATTTTCTGGATCTTGCGGGAAAATCATTGGGGGCTTGGCAGCGCGAATTTCCCGGCTGCTTTTGCGGTAGGCTGTGCCAGTATTTTTTTCTCTCGGAAGAAAAAAATGCCGATGATCATTTTCAATATTCCAAGCTTGGTGCCGCTGGTTCCAGGAGGTCCTGCCTATAAAGCTGTACGGGAATTTGTGATCGGTACGTCTTCATTAGGTTTTGAGAATGCGAAGATCGTGATCATCACGGCTGGAGCTATTGCTGGTGGATTTATGATGACCGGTTTGATCGAGACGATCGTAAAAAATATCATGCAAAAAAAATCAGAGAAGTGACGAGTCAGTCTTCTCTGATTTTTTTCTTTTCTATTAGAATCTCCTTAGCTGTTCAAGCCGGTCAATGTACCATAAACTAAAAACAGGTTGAGCACTGTCAGGAACAAGGCGATGATCCAAGCTGTAATTTTTACCCATTTTGGATTAGCAAATCGGCCCATCAATTTTTTATCACTTGTATAGATCGTTAGCGGAATAATCGAAATCGGTAACGCGATACTAAGAAATACTTGTGTATAAAGCAGAAGATCTTCTACCGCTGTTTCTTGACCGCCATATAAAATGACACAGATGATCACAGGTACGATCGCCAAAAGACGAGTAACGACACGCCGCAGCCACAATGGTAATTTCAAATGAATGAAACCTTCCATTACGATTTGCCCAGAAAGTGTTCCAGTGATCGTTGAATTTTGACCTGAAGCCAGCAATGCCACCGCAAACAAGATACTCAACAGCGGGCTGGCGATGTCGCCAACGATACTTGGATCTTTCAATGCATCGTATAAATCAACGAATTTTCCCAGATCGCTGTTCGTTCCATAAAACAGTGCGCCTCCTAAAACTAATAAAAGACAGTTCACGATAAAAGCAACAGTTAGTTGAATATTTGAATCCCACGTCGTGAATCGGATCGCTTTGGCTTTTTCTGCTTCATCATCGCGATCGAACTTCCGCGCTTGAGCGATAGAAGAATGCAAGTATAAGTTATGGGGCATCACTGTCGCACCTACGATCCCTAACGCCAGTAACAACATTGATTTATCGGAAGCGATCTGCGGATCAGGGATAAATCCTCGCAAAACTTCTCCTATATTCGGATCTGATAGCGCCACTTCATAAGCAAAGACGAAAAAAATCACCGAAATCAAGACCGCTACGATAGATTCGATCTTGCGAAATCCTAATTTAGTCAATAAAAGCAGCAATAAAACATCAAATGTGGTGATCAATACACCAAATAAAAGCGGAATTCCAAACAAAAGCTGCAATGCGACTGCTCCCCCGATCACTTCAGCGATGTCTGTCGCCATGATCGCAAGTTCCGTGATGATCCACAAAATGAATCCCACTCCCTTACTAGTATGTTCGCGGGTCGCCTGCGCCAAATCCTTACCAGTAACGATACCTAATTTTGCTGCCATACTTTGTAAAAGCATCGCGATCAAGCTGGAAAGCAAAATCACACTTAGCAGTGCGTACTTGTATTCTGCGCCGCCTGCGATAGAAGTAATCCAGTTTCCCGGGTCCATATAGCCCACAGCCACTAAAGCTCCCGGTCCGCTGTAAGCAGCCAATGTCTTTAAAAAGCTCGCGTTCTTGGGAACATCAACAGTAGCATTGATTTCTTCTAAGCTGGGGCCGTTCGCATATTCTACTATCTTTTCCTTTTCTTCAGTCATCTAACCACTCTTTCTTTTATGCTGCATATAATTATTTTTTTAGGGTAACCTAAATAACTTTTGTAACGAGTATACTCCTTGTTTGTTTTTCTGTAAACCATCTTTTCTTCAGTTGAATTTTTAATCTTTCAACTTTATTTAGGAAGTACTTCAGAATCAGACTTAAGTTGGATAGTATTTCCCTGTGATTCTTTTATAATGAAAGTGTAGTAAAGAGAGAGCATCTTACAAAATTGTTTGTTTATCGTTAGCTTCTTCGATCCTAAAACGACAAACGACTTGTATATAATAGGAAAAAAGCACAGGAAAAGGAGATGATCTGCATGAGTATCGCCGCATCACGTAAACTGATCAATATAATTTCTCTTGTCGGTATTGGCGTTTCTATTGCCCTGACAATTTATTTTATCAACTTAGGGGTCTTTAAAGACATCAATGCGCTCCATAACCTCGTGGGCACTTCTCCTATCTGGGGGCCGATCCTTTTTATCCTATTACAGATTTTACAAGTAGTTATCCCGATCATTCCTGGAGGTATCTCTAGTGCAGCCGGTGTACTGATCTTCGGTCCTTATCTCGGCTTCTTATATAATTATATCGGAATCACCATCGGATCGATCATTATTTTTCTTTTAGGCAGACGCTACGGCAAACCCTTCATTCTAAGCATGATCAGTGATAAAACTTACAATAAATATGTTCGCTGGCTAGATAATCAAAAACGGTTTGACAGATTTTTTGCACTGGCGATCTTCTTGCCGGTCGCGCCTGATGATGCGCTATGTCTGATGGCCGGTTTGACAAACATCTCCTTGAAAAAATTCACAACGATCATTGTATTTGCAAAACCATTGTCGATTTATCTATATAGTATGGCATTGGTACACGGAACAACTTTATTAGCCAACTTGCTAGGCTGATTTATTGCTGTGCTGTTCGTCAAAAGGCTCTGACACAAGTAATTCGCAAGCAGACGTTCAAATCGCTTGTGTTTTGTCAGAGAATTGTCGAACAGCACATTTTTTTAGGCAATTATTTTTTTATTTATGGATAGTAGTTTACAATAACGGTAGGTGATGAAAATGAACTATTTGAAAAACAGTTTGATGAATGCTTGGGATTTTCTCTCTTCTACGCGAGATTATTTTCGTGACGTACTCGTCATGCACGGGGTCATACTGCTGATGGTGATCCCGATATTAAGCAGCTCAACAAAATTTATATTAAAACAAGGAAACATCAGTTATCTCTCTTATGATAATTTAGGCAGTATTTTTCTGGAACATCCAGCGGTAGCTTTCTCATTGATCATGATCTTGCTGATCATTCTGCTGGTAGTTTTTTTCGAATTTACTTTTTTGCTTCTGAGCGTCTATTTTATCAAGAAAAAACAACCTGTCTCACTGCGTCAGCTTTTACGGATGACTTTTTTACAGATCAGGAAGCTCCGTCCAAGTGTCTTTTTATTCTTTCTATTTTATTTCTTTTTGATCGTGCCTTTTGGCGGATTGAGTTTCAATTCTGATTTGTTGGCAAAGATCAAGATCCCTGCTTTTATACAGGATTTTATATTCACAAATCGGCTATGGGTAGTTAGCGGCTTTTTACTAGGTTATTTGATCTTGATTTATATCGGGATCCGAGTGATTTTTGCTTTACCGGAAATGATTTTGCGGGATCGGCCTTTTAAAGAAGCGATTAAAGAAAGTCTTCATTCGACGAAACGACGCTTTTTTGCAATCATCGGACAATTTATCATTATTGGACTAAGTGCATTGGCCGTTACCACGATCGGTTTTGTGATCGTATTGGTGTTGCAGGCATTGATCGAAATCCATTTTTCTGATTACGCATTTATTAGTGCAGTTTTTGCAATGACTCTCTTACAGTTTTTCTTGCTGCTGAATATCGTATTTTCAACAGTGGGGATCTTTTATATCATTGTCGATTTCATGGATGACGAAGGCTTTTTACCGGAGATCCCGGATTGGTTCCCGCAAGAGAACGCACCCACAGGTTCCAGAAGAAATTTCAATACTTTTTTATTGCTGAGTGCTGTTTTATTTGGCATAGGTGTGGCGATCTACAACACTGATTATCTTACGAAGACGACGACAACGATCCCGTTAACGATGTCTCATCGAGGTGTAAGCAACCGCAACGGTGTCCAAAATACATTGAGTGCATTGGAAAGGACCAGCAAGTATCATCCAGACTATGTGGAAATGGACATCCAGCTGACAAAAGATGATCAATTTGTAGTGATCCATGACTTTAATTTGAAAACATTGGCTGGCCTCAATGAAATACCAGGCAATCTGACTCTAAAAGAATTATTGGAATTGACATTGAATGAAAATGATCAAGAAGATCACTTGACCAGTTTCGATGCGTATTTAGCAAAAGCGAAAGAATTGGATCAAAAATTATTGATCGAACTCAAAACCCAAGATAAAGATCCGCAGCGTTTAGTAGACCTTTTCCTAAAAAAATATGGTGATGTCGTCTTAGAAGAGCATCACATGGTCCAAAGTTTGTCTTATCCGGTGGTGGAAATGATCAAAACGAAAGAACCCGCTATCGAGACCGGCTATATCTTACCTTTCAATCTGGTTGGTTCTCCTATCACGAAAGCTGACTTTCTGACGATGGAATACAGTACTATCAACCATAATTTTATCGAATCCGCAAAAGCAGACGGTAAAAAAGTCATGGTTTGGACGCCTAACAGCGAAGAAAGTATGAGTCGGATGATTTTCTACGGTGTTGACGGCATCATCACAGATCGTATGGATTACCTTGATCAAGCGATCAAAGATGCCAAAAAACCAATGACCTACTCAGATAAACTGCTGAACTTCGTCATCGGCTTCGGATAAAAAAATCCCCGCAAGCAGAATCTATACGTTTCTGTTTGCAGGGATTTTTTCATAAATTATTCAATCAGCGAGATTCTCGAGATTCACGAATAGCTTTGATTATAGATAAAACTGCTGGGATCGCTGAGACGATTGCTAAAAAGACACCCAATCTTCCTTGATTGGTTCCTGTTGTGCGTTTCTTTGCCATCTTCTTCACCTCATCTTTTTTTGTTACATTCATTATAACGAAAAAAGACGATTCACCCAACTAATCTACACCGCTTGTGCTATGTTCATTTCTTCGAAGACATCTTCGTATTTTACCAGCATACGATTTTGACACTCGATCACTTTCGGGCGATCCTCTGATTGACAGCTTTCCACGGTGATCAAAACTGTATTGGTATATGTATGTTCGACAAACCCGATCACTTCACTTTTGATCCCAATAGGTTTGCATAGATAAGTTTTTCCGATTTCTATCCTATCCATTCCTCTCACCTCCAGTTATTATTTAGCTCAGCTATATAATAACAGAAAAAAATAGTTTTGAAAACGCTATTATTAATATTTTTTCAAATTTTTTTACTAATTTGACAATATTCCTTATCTAAATATACGTTTTTTATTAAAATTTCATTTCCGTCTTTTCTTATAGCTTTTTAACCTTTATATTATTTGTTTTCTTATTATTTCAGGATTATTTTCGCTTATTTTCTGAAAAAAATCCAAGTTATCTGCTAAAAAATTTTAAATGTTTGAATAAAACTTGTTTTTTAACTATTTGTTATGTTCCCTTACCTGTATTCTTTCAAATTATTGGTCTAACTAATAAAATAATTCCGATTTTCTTATATTTTCTTAAATAGCGAACGAATGTTTTGGCACTTTTTGAAAATAGTGGTATGCTGATTAAGTAAGTGATAAATAGAACTTACTATAAAACAATAAAGGAGGAAATCAATTTGACATTTACAAAAACAAATATCGAATACCGAATTGCTTTTGATACAGCTTCAAACCGATTCATGGCCATTGATGTGTTGGATGACAGCAACATCGCTTACGGCGTAACAATCGAAGAAGCTATTCGTAATCTCCACAGATAATCAATAAGAAGGGAATCCTTTGAATGACATGTGAAAATTCGGATAATCAATAAGGTCGTCTGTAGTAAATCCTACTAACAGACGACCTTTTTTTGTGTCTTCTAAAAAACGAATTCCTTTACCCATTTTTAATAACCTACTATACTGTAGTTAAGAAAGGAGATGATATATATGACTTTTTTACGACAATATCTCAGTGAGTTTATTGGAACCTTCATGCTGGTTTTTATCGGTACTGGAACAGTCGTTCTTGCTCAAGTCGATCCATTGACCATCGGGTTAGCTTTCGGATTGACGGTGACACTGATGGCTTATGCAGTCGGTAAGATTTCTGGAGGTCACTTTAATCCAGCTGTTACTATCGCGATGGTGATCAATGATCGCCTGCCGATCAAAGACGGTCTTTTTTATATTTTATTCCAATTCATCGGTGCAACAGTCGCTTCGGCCTTTTTATCAGTCTTGATCCAAGGAAACAAACTTCCAAAAGAAAGCTTCGGACAAACTGATTTTACAACAGTCGGTGCTGGATTGGCACTTACTATCGAAGCAGTGATCACCTTCTTGTTTATTTTCGTCATTTTGATGGTCACAAGCAAAAAATTCGGCAATGCAACGATGGCACCACTAGCGATCGGACTGACTCTCAGCGTTTTGATCATTACAGCGTTGAACCTGACAGGCGGATCATTGAATCCAGCCCGCAGCTTTGGCCCAGCGCTTTTTGCTGGCGGTACAGCACTTTCCCACTATTGGGTCTATGTTGTTGGTCCAATCATTGGAGCGATCCTCGCAGCGTTTGCTGGCCGTTTCATGGGAAGCGAAGAATAATAGTTATTAAAAAAACATCTAAGTGGTCGGTACCAAGGATCTGCATCCTGATAATCCTTTCATTTGGATGTTTTTTTATTTATCGTTATTTGCAAAAAAACTTTTGTCTTTAGCTGGTAATTGTTCTATTATTAGCTAAAGACTTTTTTGCAGAAAAATACGTATTCAGGAGGAAAATCGATGGGCTTATTTAGCGGATTACTAGGCAATGCTTCAGAAGTAAATCAATCAGGCGTGCAAAGAGAACTGGAACCCGTATTGATGCCGGGAGAAAATGTTGATTTGGCATTCAAGCTGATTCGAGATTTGATCGTGTTTACCGATTATCGGCTGATCATTGTTGACAAACAAGGCATGACTGCCAAAAAAACTTCGTATAAATCATATCCTTACAAAAGCATCTCCCGTTTCAATGTAGAAACTTCTGGTCATTTTGATTTAGATGCCGAGTTGAAAATTTGGATCTCCAGCGCTGTCGAGCCGGCCGAAGCATTGCAATTCAGAAAAGATAAACATATCAATGATGTCCAAAAAGCTCTCGCAATCGCTGTGTTGAAATAAATCAGCTTGCTTATTTAACAGATGGACGGGCGGATCAGCATAATGATTTTTGAGTAAAAAAAATGTGAAGGATTGGTTTAAATGGAAGAAATCAGAGATATCCCTTGGGAAATCAAAAAATGGAACTGGGACGCGTTTATGTTCAATATCACTTGGGGTTTTGGAAACAAGACCTATTTGCCCTTATTGTGTTTGATCCCCTTGTTCAATCTTGTTTGGGTCTTCGTGTGCGGCTTCAAGGGAAATGAATGGGCGTGGAAAAAAGGCGACTATCAAGATGTAGATACCTTTCTTGCCGTTCAAAAGACTTGGGATCGCGCTGGTTTGATCGGATTTATTATCGGTATAGCGGTTCTGATCCTCTATATTTTCGTATTAATAGCTATTTTCAGAAATATCACCAGTGAATTAGGACCATTATATTTTTAATTACAAAAAGACGACCTGAATCAGGTCGTCTTTTTGTCTATTTAGGCTCATGTAGTGCCACCAATTAAGCAGGTTTGGTACCACAAGAATTTTTGATCTTAGAAATGTTGAATTATAGACGTTCGTTCAATTCTTTCGCAAGATCTTCAAAGCCTGGTTTGCCTAGAAGTGCGAACATGTTTTTCTTGTAAGCTTCTACACCAGGTTGGTCAAATGGATTTACGCCATTCAAGTAACCTGAGATACCTACTGCGATTTCAAAGAAGTATACCAAATGTCCTAATGTGTAAGCATCCATTGTTGGGATTTTTACTAATAGGTTTGGTACGTTTCCGTCGGTATGAGCTAATAATGTTCCTTCGAAAGCTTTTGTATTGACGAAATCAATATCTTTGCCTTCCAAGTAGCCTAAACCGTCCAGATCTTCATCTTGAACTGGGATCGCAACTGCTTTACGAGCGTTTTCGACTTTCACAACTGTTTCAAAGACATTGCGGGAACCGTCTTGGATAGTTTGTCCGACAGAGTGCAAGTCAGTTGAGAAGTTCGCGCTTGAAGGATAGATTCCTTTTTGGTCTTTTCCTTCTGATTCGCCGTATAATTGTTTCCACCATTCAGAGAAGTATTGCATTCCTGGTTCATAGTTGACTAAGATTTCGATAGCTTTGCCTTTACGGTGCAAAATGTTGCGCAAAGCAGCGTATTGGTATGCTTCATTTTCTTTCAAATCAGGATTTGAATAAGCTTCACGGGCATCAGCAGCACCTTGCATCAATGCGTCGATATCCGCGCCGCTGACAGCGATTGGTAATAAACCAACTGGTGTCAATACAGTGAAACGTCCGCCAACATCATCAGGAATCACGAATGTTTCCCAGCCTTCAGCGTCAGCTTCGACTTTTACGGCACCTTTTTCTTTATCTGTTGTTGCGTAGATCCGTTTGTTTGCTTCTTCTTTTCCGTATTTCTTGATCAATAATTCTTTGAAGACACGGAATGCGATCGCTGGTTCAGTAGTTGTACCAGATTTAGAGATCACGTTGACTGAGAAGTCACGGTCACCGATCACTTCGATCAGATCAGCTAAATAAGTAGAAGAGATTGAGTTTCCGGCAAAGAACACTTGAGGTGCTTTGCGTTGGCCTTTATCCAACAAGTTGAAGAATGTGTGATTCAAAAATTCGATAGCTGCGCGGGCACCTAGGTAAGAACCGCCGATCCCGATAACAACTAATACTTCTGAATCTGATTGGATTTTTTCAGCCGCTTTTTTAATGCGGGCAAATTCTTCTTTGTCATAGTCTTTTGGCAGGTCGATCCATCCAGTAAAGTCATTTCCTGGGCCTGTTCCTTCCCGCAATGCTTTGTCTGCTGCAGTCACTTGTGTTTGCATGTAGTCCAATTCATGATCGCGAACAAATGGTGCTACTTTAGAGTAGTCAAATTTGATATGTGACATCTATATTGTCCTCCTTGAAAAGTTTTTCAATACATTACTCTACTACTTTACGTTTTTTATGAAAATTTTTCAAGTAAAGTCGTGCAAATTCACACGTTTTTCATTAGACCAATCCTTGAGCCAACATCGCTTTCGCAACTTTTTCAAAGCCGGCAATATTCGCACCTAAAACGAAGTTGTTTTCTTCTCCGTATTCTTTGGCTGTATCTCGGCAAGCTTCGTAAATATTTTTCATGATGTCGTCTAATTTTTGATCGACTTCTTCGCTTTCCCATTGCAGGCGTTGAGAATTTTGGCTCATTTCCAAAGCAGAAACAGTAACACCGCCAGCATTTGCGGCTTTCCCTGGACAGTATAGGACGCCATTTTCAATGAAATATTCTGCAGCTTCTAATGTGCTTGGCATATTTGCGCCTTCTGAAACGACCTTGACACCATTTTTCACTAACAATTTCGCTTGTTCCAGATCGATCTCATTTTGAGTCGCACATGGGAATGCCAAATCAGCTGATGTGTCGAAATCCCAGACAGATTGTCCTGCAAAATATTGTGCAGATTCTTTTTGTTCTGCGTAAGCAGTCAAGCGTTGGCGTTTCACTTCTTTGATTTCTTTTAATAAGGAAACATCGATGCCTGTTTCATCATAAATAAAACCGTTGGAATCAGAAACAGTTACTACGTTAGCGCCTAATTCTTGCAATTTTTCTACTGCATAGATAGCTACATTTCCGCTTCCGGAGACGATTACTTTCTTTCCATTGAAATCATCTTTCAGATCGTTCAGCAAATGTTTAACGAAATAAACAGCACCGTAACCGGTAGCTTCTGTACGAACTTTGCTTCCCCAGAATCCTAATGGTTTTCCGGTTAGAACTCCTGCATCATATTGTTTCAAACGTTTGTATGTGCCGTATAGATAACCGATTTCGCGACCGCCGACACCGATATCTCCGGCTGGCACATCAAGATCTGGACCGATGTGACGAGCTAATTCTGTCATGAAACTTTGGCAAAAACGCATAATCTCGCTATCTGATTTTCCTTTTGGATCAAAGTCGCTGCCGCCTTTACCGCCGCCGATCGGCAGACCAGTCAAACTGTTTTTGAAAATTTGTTCAAACGCCAAGAATTTCAAAATACTCAAGTTTACACTTGGATGGAACCGTAAGCCGCCTTTGTAAGGTCCTAACGCGGAATTGAATTGGATCCGATAGCCGCGATTGACTTGCCAGTTTCCTTTGTCATCTTGCCAAGGAACACGGAATTGGATCAAACGTTCAGGTTCTGAAACAAGAGCCAAAAGATTCGCTTCTTCAAATTCTGGGTGCTTTTCTAAAAACGGCACCATCGTTGGTAAAAATTCATCGATTGCTTGTAAAAATTCTTTTTGATTAGGATCTTTTTCGTGTAGTTGTTCTTGAATTTTTTTTACATAACTTTTTGCATCAGACATTGTATCATCCTCCTTGATTATTACCCATTGTACCAAAAAATTTTCTAACTTCTACTTATTAAGTTAAAATTTTCTGAATTTTTTTTCAAATCTATGAAACTCTTTCAAGCACTGCCCATACATGATACACTTTTCAAGAGGTGAGCATGATGAAAAAAAACTTCGACGTGATCGTCGTTGGTGCCGGTCCCAGCGGTATGATGGCGGCGATTGCCGCAGCCGAAGCTGGTGCCGAGATATTATTGATCGAAAAAAATAAAAAATTAGGACGCAAGCTTTTGTTGACTGGTGGCGGTCGTTGCAATGTCACAAATAATCGTGATGTGGATGATCTGATCTCCCATATCCCGGGCAATGGAAAATTTTTATACAGTACCTTTTCTCAATGGAACAATCTGGATATCATGGAGTTTTTTGAAAGCAACGGTGTCCACTTAAAAGAAGAAGACCACGGACGGATGTTTCCTGTGACGGATAAATCAAAAACGATCGTTGACGCGTTGGCAAATAAACTTCAAGAGTTGAATGTGACCCTGCTCACGAATACGGTGGTAAAAAAACTGCTCCATGATGAGGAATCAATCACTGGTGTGCGGACAGAGATAGAAGACTTTCAGAGTCATTGTGTCGTGTTGACTACCGGCGGACGAACATACCCTTCCACAGGGGCGACAGGCGATGGGTATCGTTTAGTGAAAAGAGTCGGACATACCATCACACCGCTTTTTGCGACTGAATCCCCGCTTGTTTCTGAAGATTCTTTTATTAAAGAAAAAACATTGCAAGGGATCTCTTTACAAGATGTCGAGCTGTCGATCGTAGATGAAAAGAACAAGGCCGTCGTTTCCCATACGATGGATCTGCTGTTTACTCACTTTGGTCTTTCAGGACCTGCGGCATTGCGCTGTTCTTATTTTGTTAATCGTTTGTTGGAAAAACAAGAAACCGTCACTGCGGTGTTGGATTGTTTTCCTGACAAGACCCTACCTCAATTGGTAGCGGAGATGCAGGATCAAACGGCAGGTTCCAAGAAAAATCTGAAGAACGCTTTGCAATCTTTTTTACCGGATCGTCTTTTGCAATTTTATCTGGAACAAGCGGAGTTGGAACAAATAGTTGCTGAAAAAGCGACAGATGAACAGCTGGAACGTTTGGCAAAACTTTTCAAGCACTTTCCTATTACCATCACGAAAACTTTTCCTTTAGAGAAATCGTTTGTTACCGGCGGTGGGATCCAGTTGACGGAAGTCTCTCCTAAAACGATGGAAAGCAAAATAATCAATGGACTGTTTTTTGGCGGCGAATTGCTGGATATCAACGGTTATACCGGCGGCTTCAATATTACAGCCGGCTTTTGTACAGGACATGTCGCTGGGACCCATGCGGCAGAAGTCGCTTCTTATTTTCATTACTGATAAAAAAGATCTGAACGCTGGACCCCTCCGCACATGTTGCGAAGGAGATCCGTTGTTCAGATCTTTTTATTTCGATAATTGTTCAGTGATGTCGGCAAATTTTCCTCTGATTAGTTCTGCCATAGCATCTGCTGCAAGTTCCAGCTGCAACCCTCTCTGTCCTGCTGAAACAATGATAGTTGGGAAACTTTGCGCGGATTCATGAATATAGGTAGGAAATAATTTTTTCATCCCAATCGGTGAACAGCCGCCGCGAATATAACCGGTAGTGGTTTCCAACTCTTTTAGCGGCAACATCTCAACTTTTTTATTCCCGCTGATTTTTGCTAATTTTTTCAGATCCAGCGATTGATTGCCAGGGATCACCGCTACGATCACACCGGTTTTGTTTCCCACTGCCACCAATGTTTTAAAGACTTGGTTCTCATCTTCTCCCAGTTGTTGGGCAACTGTTTGTGCACCTAGATGATCTTCAGACCACTCATAAGTATACTCATTATAAGGGATCCGTTTTTGTTCGACTAAACGGATCGCATTGGTTTTCGGTAGTTTTTTCTTAGCCAATTGTTTCACTTCCACTTTTTTCGATATTCAGCCATTTTAAGATCTCCGCTAATTGTTCCACCGGTAATTGTCCCGGTGCAGATCCTTTGTCTAACGCGCCAAAGGTCAAAACTGATTTGATCAGACTGCCGCTGACTCGGGTGATTTTTCCCAGCTCTCCCATCGAGATCAATGCCAGCGGTAACGTATCAAATGCTTGAACTCTTACGGATAAACCCATCAGCCGCAATACATCTTGAATCGTTTGCGGCATCACAGCGATTTTACCGATGTCTGCGCCAAATTGTGCCATCATGCGAATCTTCATGACTAACGCGCCATCTGAAGGTGTCTTGTCAAAATCGTGGCTGCTCATGATAACTGCGAGGTTTTGATCTTTGATCTGCTGAACAAAGTGTCTTCCTAAAAACTCCGCTCGAGCAAGCTCGATGTCGATCAGATCTGCCTGACCGCTGGCTGCGGCAGTTTCATAGAGTGTTTGGTACTTCTTTAAAGAAAACTCACGATCGCCGCCTTCTTCTTTCGAACGAAACGTAAAAAGCAGCAATTTCTCCTTCAATACACTGCGCAGTTTGGCAAGTACATCAAGAACTGCCTCCGTGTCTTCAACGTCTTGGAACAAATCCACCCGCCATTCTACGATCTCAGCGACTGATTGTTCCGCCTGTTCTGCTTGTAAGAGCAGCGCTTCTTCTGTTGCTTCTGTCAGCGGTACACAGATTTTTGGACGTTCTTCGTCAAAAACCACATTTTTAATCGTTAAATCCATCATTGCTCCCCCAGTCACTGCCTATTTCTTTATCTTATAAAAGAATACTTTCAAATAATTTCCTTCCGGGAATCCTTTGTTCACCGCAAAATCAGCAGGCAAACGATAACTGTCGATCAGTTGATAACCCGCGGCTTTTTCATTTAATACCTTTTCGATCATTTGCTTGAATTTTTTAGCAGACAGATTGGCCGCATTCGTGGAAGCGATCAAGATACCGTCATCTTCTAAGATCGTCAAGCTGTCTTCAACTAGTTCCCCGTAATTTTTTGAAACGTTGAAGACTTTCTTTTTATTGCGGGCAAAACTCGGCGGATCTAAAACGATCAGATCAAAAGTCAATTCTTTTTTGCGGGCGTATTTGAAATAGCTGAACACATCCATCACATGGATCGCTTGTGTCGCCGGATCGATGCCGTTTGCTGCAAATTGTTCTTGGGTTTTCGCAAGACTGCGTTTCGCCAAGTCCACACTGGTAGTATGGATCGCGCCCCCCAAGGCTGCCGCTACAGAAAACGCGCCGGTATAACTGAACATGTTCAATACTTTTTTCCCAGTCGCTAGACCATCCACTAGTTTTCCTCGCACTTCTTTTTGATCCAAAAAGATCCCTGTCATCAGTCCTTCGTCAAGATAGGTTGCATAGCGAACAAAATTTTCTTGGATCATCAACGGTTCCGGTGCTTTTTCGCCAGTGACAAAGCGGCTTTCCGGTAATTCGGGATCATCGAAGCGGATTTTCTCATAGATTCCTTTGATTTCAGGGAAAACACGTGAAAATGCCGCGATCAGCTGTTCTTGTTTTCGGTAAAGAGTCTGATTGTACCAAGAAAACACCGCATAAGCATCGTAGCGATCGATCGTGATCCCGCCTAAGCCGTCACCTTCGCCATTAAAAAGCCGATAAGCTGTCGTACCTTCTTCATGCTCAAAAAAAGAGCGCTTGTCTTTCGCATCTTGAAAAAGCTGAACAAAAAAATCACTATCGATGGGACGATCTTCCCAACGAACGATCCAGCCGATACCTTTGTTTTGTTTGCCTAAATATCCCTTTGCTAAAAAGGTACCTTGGGGATCGACAAAATCTACCCATTGATCGTAGGAATCAGAATATTTTTCTTGAAGCAGGTCTTCTTGTTGAACGAGAGGATATCCTCCGCGTATTTTTTTCTTGGCTTGATCTGTTACTTTTATTTTCATCGAGTCATCTTCTCCTGCTTTGTCTTATCAAGGCTAAGTATAGCAAAAATCCGATTGTTTGTCTTTGACTGGTTGAGAGTAAAAAACGTACATAGCTGCTTAATTTATGTTTTTTCAGCTCCTCAATGAAAGTAAAGAATTATTTAATTAATGGGCTTCTTAGCTTTTTCAATTGACACTCTTTTGTTGTATTATGTAAAATGTAAAAGAAATGTAATAGTAGAAAAATTGAAAATGACTTACATCTATACTAGTTATTTTCAGAAAAGGAAGGAAAATCCATTGAAAAAGATTAAAACACCCGAA
Organism: Enterococcus mediterraneensis; assembly: GCF_900604485.1. Lineage (NCBI taxonomy): Bacteria > Bacillati > Bacillota > Bacilli > Lactobacillales > Enterococcaceae > Enterococcus > Enterococcus mediterraneensis. The sequence goes on along the minus strand of NZ_UWOP01000001.1, from coordinate 2,044,143 downwards.
TTCTTAAATTCGAGATTGGGCTTCTTTTCATTATTAGCCGTTTTACTTTGGCTAAAAAATATCTTCGCATACATGATAGACTTTAATTTAGGGATCGAGAGCCCTATCCAGTACTTTATCTTGTTTATCAATCCAATTGCGACAACCATCTTCTTACTATCGATCGCACTATACGTGAGACGTACGAAGGCATCCTACATCACGATGATGATCATCTACTTTTTGATGACCTTACTGTTGTTCTCAAACGTGGTTTATTATCGAGAATTTACAGACTTTATCACCATCAATACGATGCTGGGCGCAGGAAAAGTAGCATCCGGTCTTGGAGAAAGCGCATTGCGTTTGTTCCGTCCCTATGACTTTTTGTACTTCGTTGATTTTATCGTTCTGATCGGTTTGTTAGGTTTTAAGAAAATAAAAATGGAACAACGACCAGTCCGCGCACGCATGGCTTTTGCGATCTCTACGCTAGCTGTCATGATCTTCTCAGGAAATCTGTTTCTTGCGGAAGCTGATCGTCCAGAATTATTGACACGGACTTTCTCCCGCGACTATTTAGTAAAATATCTAGGGATCAACGCGTTTACCGTTTATGACGGTGTACAGACTTACGAAGCTTCTCAAGTCCGAGCCCAAGCAAGTCCTAACGATATGAAAAATGTAGAAAACTACGTCAAAGAACACTACGCGGAACCAAACAGCAATTACTTTGGCATCGCTAAAGGCAAGAATGTTATCTATATCCATTTAGAAAGTACTCAACAATTTTTGATCGATTACAAATTAAAAGATGAAAATGGCGTGGAACATGAAGTAATGCCTTTCATCAACAGTATTTACCATAGCAAGAGCACATTCAGCTTTGACAACTTTTTCCACCAAGTAAAAGCTGGTAAGACCAGTGATGCGGAAACGTTGTTGGAAAACTCACTCTTCGGATTGAACCAAGGTGCTCTGTTTACTCAACTAGGCGGTAAAAATACTTTTGAAGCAGCTCCTGCGATCCTTGATCAAAAAGCCGGTTATACAAGTGCTGTCTTCCATGGAAATGCCGGCAACTTCTGGAACCGTAATGAAACGTACAAACGATTAGGTTATCAAAACTTTTTCGATGCAAGCTACTATGACGTCAACGCTGACAACTCTTTCCAATATGGCTTGCATGATAAACCGTTCTTCCAACAATCTGTTCAATACTTGGAACGTTTGCAACAACCGTTTTATACTAAATTCATCGCCGTTTCTAACCACTATCCTTATTCGAAGTTCACAAACGACGAAGCTGGGTTCCCAATGGCGAATACTTCCGATGAAACCATCAATGGTTACTTCGCAACTGCTAACTATTTGGATCGCGCTGTCGAAGAATTTTTCAATTACTTGAAAGCAAGCGGTCTTTATGAAAACTCTGTGATCGTGCTTTACGGCGACCACTATGGTGTTTCTAACTCTCGCAACAGAAACTTAGCAGAGTTAGTTGGAAAAACCAAAGACACTTGGACAGATTACGACAATGCCCAAATGCAACGTGTCCCTTACATGATCCATATCCCTGGCCAAGAAAACGGCGGTATCAATCATACCTACGGCGGTCAAGTGGACGCATTACCAACATTGCTTCACTTGCTGGGTGTCGATACGAAAAATTATATCCAGTTGGGACAAGATATGTTCTCTAAACAACATCAACAACTGGTCGCTTTCCGAGACGGTGATTTCGTGACTCCGCAATATACATTCTACAACAGTACATTATATGATAATGCGACTGGCGAGCCTGTCACAGAACCATCTGAAGCATTGAAAAAACAAGTCGATAAATGGAAAGATGAAGTTGCGCAACAATTAGGAACATCTGATCAAATCAATAACGGCGATTTGCTGCGATTCTATTCAAACAGCGGGTTACAGCCGGTAGATCCTAGCGACTATGATTATAAGGATTCGCTAAGTCGATTGACTGAGATCGAAAAATCTCTAGGCGACAAATCCACAAGTGCTTATTCACTGAATGGCAACAAATCAACTGTCGATATGTATAAGACACATTCCTATCAAGAATACGAAAAAAAAGGTGAATAAATTTCTCCTTAACTTTAAGACCGAGATCATTCAATTGATCTCGGTCTTTCTTTTTTTCTGACAAACTTATTCATATTTTTTTCAAAGTCTTCTTCTATACTTAACTTAAAATCGAGGTGAGTAGAATGAACGCGTTGAGATTCGCTTTTGCCAGTTTGCGGTACCATAAACAAACTATCAGACCCTATTGGTTGGTATCACTTGTCTTTTCCTTAGTGATCAGCTTTTTATGGTGTCTGAAACATTCATTTGCTCTCTTTTATCAGCAGGTCATTCAATTATTTTCATCAGAACAAAGTAATGGTCAGACCAGTTTGTTTTCAAATGAACTGCAAGCCTACATAAATAAAGTCGATTGCTTTTATCTTGTACTGATCATGATCGCTAGCGGATTACTGTTGCTCTTCACAGCTTTTTTTCTTTGGCATTTTCTAAAGAAAAGACAAGACTTTCTGATTTTCAGAAATTCGGGGATCACGAAACAATGGTTTCTGCAAATCTGGTTGGAATTTTTATTACCGGCTTTGCTGCTGCTGGCTTTTACTATTTTGCTTTTCTTGATACTACAGCCTTTTCTTCAAACCGTTATCCTTTCGATCCATCAAAAAGTCATCAGCTTTTTTGGGATGGACCATCTGCAACTTGCGGTAAATACAGCTGACCGCTCTAGATGGCTGATCAAACTGCCGGCAAACGGTGCGGCGTTATTCAACTCCATCCAACTGCCAACAAGAAGCTGGTCTTTGATTTTGATCCAAGGAGCCTTTCTTTCATTTTTGAATCTTCTAGTTATCAATAGTTTGTTACTGCCGTTGTTCAGTCTTTACTTTTATAAAAGGAGGAAAAATAATGATCGACACTCATTTGAATAAATCCCGCGAATGTTCACTGTTGTTTATCCCAGCTATTATGAAGACTCGTGCGGACGCTAAAATGGAGCTGATCTCCACTCAATGGCAAGCGATCCCTTATCTTTCTCCTAAAGAAAATCTTTTCTTAGGTGTACAGAAAAAGCATTTTGATCCAGCATACCTTGACTCGTTATATCAACAATTTGATGTAAAAACAGCCTTCATGAAAAAAAACGAAGAGCTTACTCCCTTTGAAACAGTCAAGCTGCAGTTTCTCCATGAACTGCTTCTGCACAAAAAGAAGATCGCTTTTGATGATGTGTGCGCCTCTTTTTCCGTTACTGAGACGCAAGCATTCTTAGCTCTTTGCAAACAGATCACACAACAAGAACAACTAAGTATTTCTATATATACCAGTGATCCAGCACTTACTAAATTAGATGGAAAAGCAATCTAAAAAATCGATGCCTGCAGCTGTTTTGATAAATAGTCGCCAGGCATCGATTTTTTATTTTTGTTCATTTGTTGATTCATCAGTGATCTCTACATCAGGAAACGCGATGCTGAAAGTTGTTCCTTTCCCCAGCTCACTTTTTACATCGATCTTTCCTTTATGAAGACGGACCAGTTGTTGAACGATAGGCAATCCTAGTCCAGATTCACCGAATTTTTTATTTTTACGGGAAGGATCGACTTTATAATAGCGATCCCAGATATTCTTCAATTGTTCTTCCGTCATACCGATCCCGGTATCACTGATCTCAATGATGGTCTCAAGATACCCTTTGCGTATGTTCACATGGATCTCGCCATCTTCCGTGAACTGGATCGCGTTTTGAATGATGTTGACCATGATTTGAACAAACCGATCATAATCCGCATAAACAAACACCGGCTCTTTTGTATCCAAGAACAAGCGGTCATGGGCTGCTTCTGCTTTGCTTTGCAATTGGGTCAGTAATGTCTGCAGTGTCTCGGTTGCATCAAATTTTTTCACAATAATAGAGATTTGATTGGTACGGATTTTTTCGTAATCCAAATTTTCATTGATCAAACGGATCAAACGCTCTGTTTCATTTTTCATCAATCGAACAGCATTTTCCTTCTGGTTCTCAGGAATCGCGTGATATTGTAAACCTTCCAAAAGTCCATTGATAGTAGTCAAAGGCGTTCTCATCTCATGAGAAGCATCCGCCATAAATTGCTTGCGCCGCTCTTCTTGACGTTGGATCTCTTCATTCGATTCCTTCAACGAAACAGTCATTTTATTGAAGTCATCTGCCAATTCATCAAATTCATCTTTGTTATGGACAGGCAGTTGAATATCGAAATTCCCATTTGCGACTTCCTTCGTTGCCTTTTTCATACGGTTGATCCGCCGTACTTGGAAACTGGCGTAGAAGTAACTGATAATCAAAGCAAAGATACTGGAAATGATAAATCCTTTGAATAGATTTACTGTCATAGATTGAACGCTATCTTGAATGTTTTTGGCTGGCTGCGTGACCACCAGCGCCCCGTAGAACTGATTTCCCAGATTAAAAGGTACCATCGCATACGATGTCGCTTCATTTTCACCAAACACATTGGTAGGCGATGTTACTTGCTGACGTTCGCCGTTTTTTAGTGCCTGCCACTGGTCCGCTGAAATCGTAAAATTCAATCCTGCTTTTGTCGTCTGCGGGTACAATACCTGCTCTTGTCGATTGATAAAGACAAAATTGACTTCTTGCTGATTCAAGATCTGCTCAGTGGCCATCAACGAACGCTGGATTTTTTCCGTAGCATCCGTGAATTCATTAAAGATCTGTGTCGTCTTTTCAACAGATTCCGCATAGCCGAACAACTGCTTATAGTTGTTTTCTTCGATCGTTTGTTTTGTCATTTGGGTAAATGAGATCCCCACGGTCAGCAAAATCACCGCGATCACTGCCCAAAAAGCCATTAACTGTTGGTAAAGGTATCGCATTAAGCAACACCTGAATCATCAAATTTATACCCTACGCCCCACACGGTTTGAATGACTTGCGGACCGACTTTCTCAATTTTCTGACGCAGTTTTTTGATGTGAGCATCGACTGTCCGTTCATCGCCGAAATATTGATAATCCCACACTAATTCCAATAGTTGTTCTCTTGAAAATACTTGGCGGGGTTTTTTCGCCAATGTGTACAATAGATCGAATTCTTTCGGGGTCAATCCCTCAATGGTTTTCCCGTCCAAATAAGCTTCTCGTGTCTTAGTGTTCATTTTGAAGTGGTCTGTTTGGATATCGAAGGTATTTTCATCACTGTCAGAGACGACCGTTTTTTCTGCTAATTCGCTGCGGCGATGCAGTGCCTTCATACGCGCGATCAATGTCAGCGGACTAAACGGCTTCGTGACATAGTCATCTGCTCCCATTTCTAAACCGATCACTTGATCGCTTTCAGAATCACGAGCCGTCAACATAATGATCGGCACCGTATCAGAAACCTTGCGGATCTCCCGAGCAACAGCCATTCCATCCATTCCCGGCAGGTTCAAATCAAGCGTGATCATATCCCAAGAATTAGGATCGCTCAAAAACGCGTCCAATCCTTCTTTACCGTCATATTTGAAGGTAGCGTCCCAACCTTCATTCAAGAAAAACATCTGCATCATTTCAGACACAGACTCATTATCTTCAATCATCAAGATATTCATTTTCTTCACCTCTGTTTTTTCTATCAAAAGCCTTTAATCTTTCTTCTATCAACCCGAACGATACAACGATCGGAAATGGGATCAGTATCATTTCAATAATGAAAAAGTTCGTGTTGCCGGTCAGTTTCAATACTAAGCCGATCACAGCCATCAATAAACCAAAAAGCAAAAAATACATTCCGCTGATTCGTTGCGCATAACGCCAATTTAATTCGTTCATTTTTGACAAATAAGAACGATAGCCATAGACTAAATTATCATATTTTGCTGGAAAAATACTAAAAAGCAGACCGATCAGCGTAAAGCCGATGCCAATAACTAAAAAGATCATATCGACACTCCTTTTCTTTTTCTAGTATACTCGAAAAAAGCTGTCGTGCCCATCAACTTCACGTTTTCTTTAAAATACTTCCTTGTTTTTTCAATATTTGTTATGATAAAAAAAACGAGGAGGATCACTATGAATTATCGTGCATTGACATTTTTTGATCTAGACGGCACCTTATTAGATGCTAAATCACAAGTAACACCTGAAGTCGCTGAAGCGATGCGGCAATTGAAAAACAACGGTGTCTTGCCGATCATCGCAACAGGACGTACAGAAACCGAAATAAAACATATCATGGAAGCCGCAAATATCGAATCGAACATCGTAATGAACGGGTCATTTATTCGTGTAAACGGCGAACCGATCCATTCCGAACTATTCACAACAGAAACCTGCCGTGCAGTATACGAAGCTGTCTTGGAAAAAGGGGATCAACTTTCCTACTATAATGAAAGCAATATCTGGTGTACCGGCTACAATGATGAGCTGATCAACGCCTATAATTTTATCCACAGCACGATCCCGCCAATCGAACCCCTAGCATTTGAAAATAATTCCATAAATATGCTGCTGGTCTTAGGCAAAAATAATGACGGGTATTATGAAGAACGATTTCCTGACTTGAATTTTTATCGCAACACCCCTTACTCCATAGATACAGTCAAAAAGACGGTTTCTAAAGGGAATGCAGTAAAAATCTTAAAAGAAAAAATGGGCTTGCCTGATATCCCGACATACGGCTTCGGCGACGGACCAAACGATCTGGCGTTATTAGAAGCTTGTGACATCAAAATCGCGATGGAAAATGGTGTGCCTGCTTTAAAAGAGATCGCTGATTTTGTTACCAAGAAAAATACCGATGGCGGCATCGTCCATGCCTTGCAGCATTTTGACTTGTTATAAGCAAAACTTGCCGCTTTAAAAAATGTCCAAATTATGTTATACTCTTTTCTGTAAGACTCCCTAATTAGGGGGCTGTTACGGATTCGACAGGCATAGTTCGAGCCTGAATTGCGCTTCGTAGGTTACGGCTACGTTAAAACGTTACAGTTAAATATAACTGCTAAAAACGAAAACTCTTACGCTTTAGCTGCCTAAAAACAGTTAGCGTAGATCCTCCCGGCATCGCCCATGTGCTCGGGTCAGGGTCCTATTCTAAGTGGGATACGCTAAAACTTTCCGTCTGTAAGTTTTAGAAGAGATCATCAGACTAGCAATGTAAATCGCCTGTCGTTCGGCAGTTTACAAAGCGAAACTTCAATAGAACCGACTATGAGCGTAGATTTTTAGGTAGCGATGTGTTTGGACGCGGGTTCGACTCCCGCCAGCTCCATAGAATGTAAACTTGCCAACCGTTGATAAATCAATGGGTTGGCAAGTTTTTTATTATATCATTTTTCAATATATCAGTTTAGCTGTCTCTGAAGGATAGACTCAATGATATTACGCTATGAAACGATCAAAAGCGATAAATGACTGTTTTATGTAAGAAAATGAAAAATCAATTTTTGTATTAAAAAACTTCTTTTCAAGTAAAAAACGAGAGGAACTATCAGATGAAAATAATCACGGTATGCGGCAGTTTGAAGTTTACAGAAGAAATAATGCAGATTACCGAAAAAATGACATTGCAAGGAAATTGTATGTTAGGCATTACTTATCCAACAAAATCTGATCTTCATGCTTATTCAGAAGCGGAAAAGGATATGCTTGGTAAGATGCATAAAGAAAAAATCAAAATTTCTGATGCTATTTTGGTAGTAAATGTTGGAAATTATATTGGAACTACCACTGAAAGTGAGATTGCTTATGCAAAAGCATTAAGCAAAGAAATCATATATTACACAGACATAGTAGAATAACTATTATTAGATAAGTACGTATTCTAAAAATAGACACTTTTGTTCTGCTCCATAGAACTATCTCAGTACTTCGTAATTCTTTAATTCAATACTCCACCTTCCCCTTGACCCTCCCTCTTTTTCTTCGTATGCTTAATTGGAAGGAGGGTTTCTGTATGTACTCGATGCTGAAAAAAATCATTACTGAAAAAGACATCCATCGTCAGATTTTGCTTTTGGAACAGCTTCTCAATCACTCACAACTAACCGCTAAAGAGCTGGCAAAAAATATCGGCACCACAGAACGCACCGTTTTTTCCGATCTGCAGCTGATTCGGGGTTATCTGCCGGAGTATTGGACTTTAGATTCTGATAAAAACGGTATCCGTTTAAATTTACAGGAAAATTCATTGACGAATGATATTTGGAAATCCTTCTTGCCTCATTCTGCCAGTTTGCAGTTGGTCAAAAAATTATTTTTTGCCAAGGAGATAAATGTGCCGCGTTTTCTTGAAGAAACGGGTATCTCTTATGAAACTCTCAAACGTCACCGAACAAAAATCAATCGTCAGTTGCAGCCTTTTCATATCAAGATCCGCTTGACTACTACACAAGCTTCACTTGTTGGCGCTGAGAGTGCTATTCGGATCTTCTTTCATCGGCTATTACTGCCTTTCACTCATAACAATTATTTTTTTGAGGATTACTCGATACACGAGGAACACTATTTATACTTTTTGACCAAAAAAATCACCACAGACTTATCAGTGGATACGGAACAGATTTTTGGGATCTGCTGGTTTTTTATCAACACCATTCGGATCAAAGCCGGCTGTTCTATCGATGATTTCAATTTTGACGCAGAGGATCCGCTTTTTTCTCTCTATGCCCCGCTTTTGCAGGAACTATATGAAAAAGAAGGCGTATATCTGAAAGATAAAGAGATCTTTTTTGCTTTTTTCTGCTTTTTAGAAAGCTGGAACTACAATCATCCTCTCGGAAAAAAAGTCAGCACTGTACTGAATGAAGACTATCCGCTGCTGCAAGAAAAAGCACAACAAACTGTGGAAGACATCGCCAAAGAAATGGGATTGCAACTATTGTTACAGACAAATCTCGCGACGAATCTTCTGCTGTTGTTGCTGAAATACGCAGAGTCTCCTGCATTGTCGAAACAGTTTCAACTGGAATACCAAGAACTACTGCTGAAAAAAAATGAAGAATACACTATTTTAACTGAAAAAGGCAGAGAACTTTTTTCAAGTCTGCCGCAATTTTCCACAGTTGGTGATATGGATTATTTTGTCAATCTATTTTCCTTATTGAGTCAACAGGCGATTTTTACGATTCGTCCTTATAAGAAAACCGTCTTTTTTATTTTTCAAAGTGAACCTGCTTGGAAAACATTTCTGCAGCAGGAATTAGCGGACCTTCTAGGGAAACGGATCAAGCTCATTCCTCTTGAGGTTTCTCAACTGCAATCAGAAACGCTTCAAGCTGGTGATTTGATCATTTCTAATATTCCTTTGAATTCGCCGCCGCTTCCAGTAGCGTATATTTCCAGCATCCCTACAAAAAATGAACTCGATCAATTGACCGAGTTCACTTCTCATTCTTATCTATAAGCAAAACGGTTAGTCATTTTGGTAATGGCTGACCTTTTTTTCTTTACGTTGGAAAATTTCTTTGCTGATCTTCTTTTCGATTTCAACTACCAAAAACAATAGCAAAGCATTTCCTAATGTTAATATTTGTTGCTCCAGAGTAAGTGCTGTTGTTCTAATCAGCTGTTGTCCTACTGGCAAGTAGATCGCCCCCATCTGCAAGACGAAAAGGATGCCTAGTGAAAGGAACAAGAATTTGTTTTCAAAGAAGCGTCGATTGATGGCCCGATCGAACATCTCGCGGCAGTTGATCATGTAGACTGCTTGCCCTAAAACGATCCCCTGTAAAAGGATCGTCTGTTGAAGAGCGGCACCTTCAAACTGCATCGACAAGAAGTATGACGGGATCATGATCAACAAGGAAACGTACACGATCCTAAAGAAACTGTAACCTGATAAGATCCCCATTTTCGTGTCTCTTGGTGGACGCTTCATGGTATCACGGCTTGCTTTTTCAAATCCTAACGCATAAGACAACGTGATGGTAGTCACCATGTTGACCCACAAAATCTGGATCGGTGTCAATGGCAACGGACGATTGACCAGCAATGCTAAGATCACGATCAACCCCTGCGCCAATGCGGTAGGTAAAAAGAAGTTGATGGTTTTTTGCAGATTATCAAAGATCCTGCGTCCTTCTTTCACGGCTTTGACGATCGTGTAAAAATTATCGTCCGCTAACACCATATCCGCGGCTTGTTTGCTGACTTCGCTGCCTTTGATCCCCATCGCGATGCCGATATCCGCCTGTTTCAAGGCTGGCGCATCATTCACGCCGTCACCGGTCATTCCCACGATTTCTTCTTTTTTCTGCAATGCGGTAACGATTCTTAGTTTATGATCCGGTGTCGTTCGAGCAAAGACATCCACTTGCCCGACTGCCTCAGCCAATGCGTCGTCAGACATCTCATCGATATCGGTACCTTCTAATATTTTTGATGTGTGTTTCAAACCGATCTGTTCACTGATCGCTTTGGCGGTCACTTTATGATCACCGGTGATCATCTTCACGGAGATCCCTGCTTGCTGAGCCTGTTCAACGGCGCGAATGGCACTTTCTTTCGGCGGATCGATGATACCTGCCAGACCAGCAAATGTCAGTCCTTCCAATGACCCATGTGTCAATTCCGTTGCGGAGACTTTTTTATAGCCGAATCCCAGCATACGTTGGCCTTTACTTGCTAAATCTAATCCGTACTTTTCCCATTTTTTCTTTTCTTCATTTGTTACGTTGGATTTTTTCAATAAAACTTCAGGTGCACCTTTGATGAAGATCACTTGATTTTCGCCATCTGGGTGCATTGTCGCCATATATTTATAGCTGGAATTGAAAGGAATTTTTGCTAATACTGGTTTTAATTGCTGTTCTTCTTCTGCGATATACTTCAACAGTGCAAGTTCTGTGGGATTGCCGTGGATCTCTTCGATCTTTTGATCATCGCTTGTCTTTAACTCCTGACAATTATTCATGATCTCTTTTACTATCGCCGGTTCTTCTGAAATGACTTCCTGTACAGTCATTTCATTTTTTGTAAGAGTCCCGGTTTTATCAGAACAGATCACCGTCATGGAGCCTAATGTTTCAACTGCTGGCATGCCCTTGATGATCGCGTTCTCGTCAGCCATTTCCTTTACACCCATTGAAAGAATCATCGTCAAGACTGCCGGCAAGCCTTCCGGGATCATGGAAACGATCAATGCGATACTGGCAGAAAGCAACAGATTCCAATCCATTCCATATCTGAAACTTGTGAAAAATAATAGGAAAACGATCAGTGCCAGAATCCCTCGAAGAATCTGCTTGTTCAATTGATGCATTTTTTTAACCAGCGGAGTAGTTTGTCCTTGGATCGACTGCAAGGCATGATTGATTTTTCCGATTTCTGTGGCATCTCCTGTTTCGACAACTATCCCGCGAGCCGTACCTGTTTGGACAAGGGTTCCTGAAAACGCCATGTTCAACTGATCTCCAGCCAATGCTTCTTGCGCGATCACATCCGCTGTCTTTTCTACCGCTTCGGATTCACCGGTCAAGATCGATTCTTCGATGGTCAAATCATAAACTTCGATCAATCGCAAATCCGCTGGAATCACATCCCCGGCTTTCAAAATCACGATATCTCCTTGAACGAGTTCTTCGGAAGCTAATTTGATTATCTGTCCTTCATTTAAAACCGTTGCTTCTTGACCCATCATCTGCTTCAAACCATCCAATGATTCTTCTGCCTTCCGCTCTTGCCAATATCCGACAAAACCGTTGATGATCACTACTAAGAAAATGATCCCACCTTCCGCTATTTCCCCGGTCGCAAATTTCAAGACAGAAGCCAAGATCAGCACGATCATCAGTAGATCCGTAAAGTGCTTGGCGATCTTACGCCATAGTTTAACCTGCTCTTTTTCCTCCATTTTGTTTGGTCCATTCTCTTTTAAACGGGTTTGACGTTCTTCTTGTGTCAAACCTGTCATTTGTGAACCAGTTCTATTTAAAACATCTTCGATCGATTGTTTATACCATTTCATAGTCATTCCCCCATATCATTCTTTCGTTACTTTAAGTATACGGAGAAATAACGATTTCTAAGGTCGATAATTGCATAGAAGACTGAAATTATTGTGTGTTGAGAGGTATAAACTAGCCATATGACCTTTAACATATGAAATAGCTGACTATATGTATCTGCTGAACTGCTGTAAAAAAGCCGTTGATCTTCTCTGGTCACTTGTCAAAATGTATGTACACATTTTTGACAGGTTCACCAGTAAAGATCAACGACAAACTATTCTCTCAATGGATCAATCCAATAAGTTGTTCTCTAAGCTGCTGATAATCTTCTTCCGTTTGCAGAAAATAGTCAGGATTTGCTTGGTGACTGTCGATCATCCAATCCTTCGTATCTGGATTTCCTAAAAATTCCGCAAGTACAGCTTTTGTTTTTTCTTCATTTTCCAAACTTGCTTTGTGTAATAGCCAAAAATCTTCGATCCCTCTCAAAAGCTGTTTATAGCGCAGTGACAAGAGGATGTGTCCTGAATAAGACGGATAAACTAAGCAAAGATCTCCGATCGGCAAAGCCGCGACATTGTAGCGAACATCCTGCCGAATATTTTCCGGCCAACAATTAAATGCCCAGCGCAATAATCCATTGGTTCCAAAATGATATGCCAAGATCCCCTGCACCCGTGATTCCAAAAGCGGGCTGTGTAAAAAGGTATTTGGTTTTGTTGGATAATTGCAAATGTAATATTGTGTTTTACCAGGATGTGTCTGGTTCAGCTTTTCTATATTATTGCATGTACAAAAATAAGAAGTGACCGGGTAGTCGATTTCCGGTAGAAGTTGTTGCAAAACAGGCTCCTTATCAAAAGCCACCTTCACTTTGATGGTTGGTTCCACTTCTTTTAAGATTTTCAAAGCTTGTTTGAATTGTTCGACTTCATGGATCTTGGGTTCATCAGAAAGAATGTAGACCTGTTCCCAGATTCCTAATTCTTTAAAATGCTGAAAGACAATAGCAAGGTAATCTTTCAGTTCTTTTTTGTCTGTGATGAAGTTATAAACACCTTCTGTCTCGTCATAATAACGAATCACTAATTTTTCAGGATGTTCCAATTCTTTGACTTGCGGGAAAAAGGGCGGTTGCCACACACCCAATAAACCAAAGACATCGATCTCTTGATGAATGCCCGCTGACTTCATGATTGCCAAATAACGGTCCAAATAGCGAAAATCACAGGTGAGTGTCCCGGCACTTTTTTTTACTTGGATCATAGAATACTCGTACAGATTAGCCGGATAGTCTTTTACGATATAATTGAACCAACCCTTCCAAGGGATTTCTCCTGCAATCACGGTCACCGCTTTTTGTCCCAGTGCTGCAAGTTTCTCTGCCATTTCGGCGATCAAGTCAAAATGTCTGTCACTCCACATTGGCACATGATAAGTACGAGCCAGATTGGACGGCTGTTGCCAGATATCTAAATGAAACTCTTTCGTGATCTCATTTGCAAAAGTAAAATCCTTCACCTCAAAAAGAATGTCTTTTGAGCAGATCAGCTGTTCCTTTTGATTTATAAATGATCGAAAAATATTGATTTTCACAGGATAACTGTCGGAAGCAACAGTCTGGCTGATAGGAATATTTACATATACTGGGGCAAAACGATCGCCAGTATAGGTCTTTGCCTTTTCTTCCAACAATTTATCTCCGTACCCGATGTCTTGACCTCCTAGGTAATAATCAATAAATTGTGCTTCCACCGGCAGTTTGCTTTCAATAGCAATACGATACATAGGTATTTCGATCGCGTCAGGAATGGAGAAAGCATCATCTAAACTATAATGATTTTTCTTGCCGTCATGAAGCAGCAGCTGAAAAGCGCCCCAACTATTTTTGTAAAAAGCAAAAGTGGAAACCTCATTTGGTTCGGCTTGGAACATTTTCGTAGAGGGACGATAGCTTTCAGGTACAACATATACCTTCATAGTCATTCTCCTTTCGGTTTGATAAACCTTGTAGTCAATTTTGTAATGATCTCCGGAGTTAGTCGTTCTGGTGCCAATCCGGCAAGCTGCTGCAGATTAAAATTCTTGATGATCTTATAAAAGCCGGCTTCTTGCCAATCAGGGAAAATCGAAAATAAAACAGCTTTATTCTCCTCTTCCTGAATCAATACTTTGATCGGCCAAGTGCTCAAGTCTTCTCCCAAAATCATCGGCTCTTTTTCCTGCCAATTGAGCTCCATCCATTCGACAACTTCTTTCAACCAATTACCAAACCGCGGATCCACTATTTCACTGCTATTTCCAAAATATTTCGTAGCTAAAGAAAGCCCATGACGTCCTTTTTGGAAAATATGAGTTTCAAACGGGACTTCATTTTCTTCCAATGCGCGTAGATACAGCAACGAATTTTCAATAGGAACAACATTGTCTTCAAACGTTGAGAATAAAAACGTCGGCGGCGTATCTTTGGTGACACAGCTTTCTAAAGAGGGGGCTTTGATCTGCATGACTTTGCTGAAAGAAGCAAGAATCGCAGGATAACCAAGAATACAAAGACTGGGTTTGATCTTGCCTAAGTTGGAGAGGGCTGCCGCTAAATGTCCTCCGGCTGAAAAACCGATAACTGCGATCTTGTCTTTGTCGATCAGCCATTCATTTTGGTGCTGATGTATTTCAAAAAGGGCGCGATCAGCATCTGCCAGTGATTTTTCAAAACTGCGATTTTCGCCTACATGATAGCGGAGAACGCCGGCTTGATAGCCCTGTGCCAAGAAATTCAAAGCGATCGGTTCAGCTTCTCGTTCGCTGCAAAAAGAATAGCCGCCGCCAGGAATCACTAAAACAAACGGGCGGGAAGACACGCGGGAATATTCCGGTGACGCTTCATGCAGATAAACAGTCAATCCTGCATTTTCTTCCTTATCAAATATCAAAGAGTGCGTGATCATTTGTCTTTCTCCTACTCTAAACCATTTTGTTGAATAACCTTTTGATACCAATAGAAACTATCTTTTTTGTAACGTTTTAAATCTAAAAGATCTTCTTCGTTGCGGTTGACATAAATGAAGCCGTAGCGTTTTGTGATCCCTTCATGTGTACTGATCAAATCGATCGCACTCCACGGACAGTAGCCTAAAACTTCCACACCATCTTCGATCGCTAAAGCCATCTGTTCAATGTGCTGTTTCAAATAATCGATCCGATATTCATCATGTATTTTACCGTCCTCTAGATTATCTTTCCCGCCGATCCCATTTTCCGTGATCAAAACCGGCAAGCGATATCGGGAATAAATCTCGTTTAATGTAAAGCGGAAGCCTTCTGGATCGATCGGCCAGCCGAATTCGGTCATGGGCAGATGTTTGTTTTCCACGACTTGGAAGAATCCTGGAATGCCGAAGCCGGATTGTTGATCGATCTTGACTTCTTTTTCATAGTAATTAGAAACAGTCATCGTGTTGTA
This sequence comes from Enterococcus mediterraneensis, assembly GCF_900604485.1. Classification (NCBI taxonomy): domain Bacteria; kingdom Bacillati; phylum Bacillota; class Bacilli; order Lactobacillales; family Enterococcaceae; genus Enterococcus; species Enterococcus mediterraneensis. Next base: position 2,028,720 of record NZ_UWOP01000001.1, on the reverse strand, counting down.
ATAATTGAATGCGATATAATCACAGGTTCCTGAGGATAAAATGTCTTGATCTTCATCAGTGATCTCTGGTACTGCACCGATTTTTTCTAATAAATGCCATGCATTGTGGTTGTATTTGCCATAGACAGCTGCATCGAGGAACAGCCAATTACGCAGAGCACTCATATAAAGGGCCGCCATCTGATCTTCTGGTTTGTCACTAGCTGGATAGACGCTGGCGATATTCGGCGCCGGACCGATCTTTCCAGGATAATTGCCTTCATGGTAACGTTTCGTGACCAATGCTTGTGCGACCAACATGTGGTGATTTTCTTGGAATTTTTCTTTCATACTTTTTTGACTCGTTCCAATAACTGAACCGGCCAGTGCCATCACATTTTGTTCATTGATGGTCTGCCATAACGGAACATCTTGACCAAAATGATCGAAAAGCACTTGGCAATAATCAGCAAATGCTTGGATCGTTTCCCGATTTTCCCAGCCGCCTTTTTCAGCGATAGATACCGGCAGATCAAAATGAAATACGGTAACTATCGGTTGGATCTCATTTTCTAACAGCAATGCGATCAATTTCTGATAAAAGGCGATCCCTTCCGGATTCACTTGTCCATTTGGCACCACGCGGCTCCATGAGATCGAAAAACGGTAAGCCTTCATCCCTAATTCCTTGAACAATTTTACATCTTCTTCATAGCGGTGGTAATGATCAACGGCATCTTTGAAATCAGTCGTTCCTTCAGGTATCTCTTTTACATCTTGTACGGAAGGTTCTTTCCCGTCAGCGTTCCAACCGCCCTCTACCTGATAGGCACTCGTTGATGCGCCCCATAAAAAATCTTTTGGAAATTTACTCATCAAAAAAACTCCTTTGCTGCACCGATCAAATTCGCGTCGGCTTGAAAAGCCGCCAGATCGATTTCCATCGGCTGGATTGTCTGCGCAATGATCGGTGCTGTTTCAATTATTTTTTTATAACCTGTACGGATCATCTCCAACAGCAGCGGCTGTTGACTGATGCCGCCGCCGATCACGATTTTTTCCGTATCTAAAAGACATTGGATATCAAAACACAATACTGCTGCTTCATAACAATATTGTTGGAAAATCTGATACGCTGGATGATCCTTGTCAACTTTTTGTAATGCTTGGAAAACCAGCCGGCCATTATCCTCAACTTCTAAAATATCCGCCATTTTCTTGATAAAGCCAACAGAAGATAAACCGATTCCTACAAAAGAGTCTTTGTCTTGCAACACGCGGTCTCGGATCATAAAGCTGACCTCACCGGATTGATAACGACTTCCTTTAAAAAGCTGTCCATTGATACAAAGACCTACACCAACACCGGTTCCTAAAATCACGGCGGCTCCGTTTGTGATTCCTTTCAAATGACCGTAAGTCAACTCACCGATCGTTGCCGCTTTGGCATCATTTTCTACTATGACTTCTAAAGACTTTTCTAAACCAAGACCAGCTACAAATGACGGCAGGTTTACTTCATTCAAGTAAGGTACTGCTCCGCCATAGAAAACAGTACCTGATTCATTGACTGAACCAGGTACTGAAAAAGCAACATGTTGAAATGCTTCCTTCTTTTCGTAGGAAACCAGCGTGTCTTTTAGCCAGTCGGAAAAATCTTCAAGGGTCTTAGGAGTTGAGAATACCGCTTTTTCAGAAACGATCGCATTTGAAACAAATCCTGTTTTTACTTTCGTCCCGCCAATATCGATTCCTAAAACGTTCATGACAGTTCTCCTTATGCTTGGATCTCAGCTTGGACAACTTGGCTGTCTGTCGCTTGTTTTTTTGCTTTTTCTGCTTCAAGCTCTAATTCGTATTCTTTTTTATCAGCGATTTTAATGAAAGGATACCACATAACGATACCGATCAACATTGAGATCACCATAATGATCGTATAGTTCAGACCGCCGGAAAACGGCATCTTCACAAATGTCGGTGTCGTCCATGGCAACAGACTCATCGTTGGATTGAGGTGCACCGGTAAAATCGTTGTTGTAAGCCCCCAAGTAACAAAACCAGCAATCAATTGTGTAAATACTTGCGGGATAAAGAAAATCGGATTCAAGATGATCGGCATACCAAACATGATCGGTTCGGTAATATTAAAGATCGATGGAATAAATGATAGTTTTCCTAGTTGTTTCATTTTCGCTGATTTGCTGCGAATCATAAAGAAGGTAACAAATCCCATGAAACCAGAGGCATACATCCCCATATAGATAACAGAAGGAACTAGATATGGTAATGCTTGTCCTTGTTGGAACGCTGCGATATTAGAAACTACCATCGTCATACTGATCGCTCCTAAAGGTCCTTGCAAAACAGCGTTATGGATTCCGAAGAACCAAAGAACCGCCAACAATTCCATAATAATAATGATAGATAATGGACTAGCGACCAATGAATTTAACGGCGCATTGATGACATCGATAAAGAATTGGAACACTGAACCAGATGCGGTCAAACCAAATAATACACGCAGAATGAATACTAGAACAAAAATGATCGTCACTACAAATGCAGGTGCCAATGACTGAGTGACCATTGGTGGTACGCTGTCAGGTAATTTGACCATGATATTTTTCTTGGTTAAAAATGCATAGAAACGAGTCACCAACAGTGCTGTGATCATTCCGATAAACAATCCTTGACCGCCAAGATAATCAAGGCGCAGTCCGCTGATTACTTGATCGACGTTTTTACCGTTTTCCACAACGATAGTCGAAATCGTTTGAGGCATCAACATGATAAAGCTGGCAAGGGAGATCAGTGCTGCATTTCGTTCATTTGTCCCAAGCTGTTTCGCATAAGAATACGCTAAGCTGTACACCACATAGATGGAAAATACACCAGTTGCTCCATTGGTGATCGCCTCAACATGAGGATAAATACCGATTTTTGTTAAGTAATCTGTCCAGCCTGGTACTGGGAAGTTCCCAACGATCGTAATCAACGCGATTCCCAATGTAATCGGAGATGTTCGAATGAACCCTTCCATCAATGCAGCCAACACTTTATTTTGTTGCAATTTTTGTGAGATAGGTAATAATTTACTACTCAAAAAGTTTTCCAATTTCTCCATTTTTTTCTCACTCCTTATGATTTATAGCGTAATAGAAATAATTTCCTTTTTACCTAAAACATCTAATTCAAATTGATACTCACCTGATGAATCAATGGTGTTGCCATAGTTATCGTAAACTTGCAATTCTTTTATCATCAGTTGTACGCGACACTCTTTTTCTTCATGTTCTCCTAGTGATACGATCTGGCTGGCTACTAATGAACGGACTGGTCGCACGATGGATGCAGGTCTTTGTTTTAAATAGATATGGACGACCGTCTCGCCAGCAATCTCCGTGAGATTTTTTACTTTAAAATCAAAGGTGATCGCTTCTTTTTCAGCTTTAGCTGTTTGCCAAGTCCCTTCAAAATCTGCATAGCTTAATCCAGAACCAAATGTAAACAGCGGCTCATTGCTTTCATCCCGGTATTTTGAAATGAATCGATCTGAATGATCCGAGGTCAATGGACGGCCAGTCGAAAGCTGTGCATGGTAGATTGGGATCTGTCCTTCACTGCGAGGAAAAGTCATGGCTAAGCGGGCTGAAGGGTTGGCTTTTCCTGTTAGAAGATTGGCAATTCCTTTCCCTCCCATAGTCCCTGGGTACCACGCCAACAACAAACTGTCGAAATGATCTTCAATATCAGTCAAAATAAGTGGTCGTCCTGTATATAAGACACCAACGATCGGTTTGCCACAGGTTTTCAACTCGTCAAGCAATCGAATTTGTTTCTCAGGCAAGCCAAGATGCGCTTTGGAAGCTCCTTCTCCGCTTTCTAAAAACTGTTCGCCAAATGTAAAGACGATGACGTCTGCTTCTTCTGCCGCTTCTTTGGCTTCAGTCAACAGCTTTTCTTCTGCTTCGATCGGTCCATTCAACAACTCGATCCCAGCTTTTAAAGGACCAAATGCATCATAGCTGTCGAACATGTTATAGCCTCTGGCAAAGCAAAGTTTTTCTTCTGGCAATTCAGCCAGCAATCCCTCTTTCAACGGAACAGCATCTTTAGGGTTTCCACTGACAGAAGCCCAAAAACCAATAGTTAAATGGCTGTTTCCGTATGGTCCAACCACAGCGATCTTCTGGTCTTTTTTCAAAGGTAATGCTCCTTGATTTTTTAACAAGACGCAACTTTTCTCAACCAAAGCAGTCGCGATTTCCTTGGATTTTTCTGTTAAGATCTCGCCGGTATTTGCTTGATCCAACCCTCTAAAGGGATTTTCAAACAGTCCTAATTGATTTTTTAGTTCCAAGATACGCCAGACTGCTTCATCTAATAGTTCCATAAAGTGCTGCTCTTTCACCAACTCAGGCAGCTCTTTGGCGTAGATTGCAGTCATCATGTCAAAGTCGACACCTGCTTCAAGTCCTTTCACGGCAGCATCGCGAGTATCCTTGGCATAACCATGAGGGATCAGTTCTTTGATTGCCGCATGATCAGACACCAAAACGCCGTCAAAACCATAACGTTTTCGCAAAATATCACGATTCAGCCATTTGCTTCCGCTTGCCGGTTCGCCATTTAAAACATTGAATGCAGTCATCACTAAACGCGTATTTGCTTCGATCGCCGCTTGATAAGGTTGCAGGTATTCGTTGAACAATCTCTGATTAGACATGTCTACGGTATTGTATTCACGTCCTCCCTCTGGTGCCCCATATGCCGCAAAGTGTTTGATACAGGCTGCCACATGATCCTCATCGATCGTTTCGCTGATTTCTCCTTGATAGCCGTCAATAACACTTTTAGCAAATCGTTTCGCCGTATAGACATCTTCTCCTGGAGACTCCATTACCCGCCCCCATCGAGGATCCCGAACCAAATCTATCATTGGTGAGAAAAGGACATGCAGCCCATTCAAATAACTTTCTTTTGCTGTTACTTCTGCCGCTTCCTTAATCAAGTCAAAATCAAAAGAGCCGGCTTGAGCTAACGGCATTGGGAATATGGTGCGAAAACCATAGATGACATCCGACATAAAGAGCATAGGGATCTTCAAACGACTGGATTCTAACGCTTTTTCTTGTAATTCTTTTAATTTTTGAAAGTCGTTCACATTATAGATGGAACCCACTTCGTAAATATTTAAATCTTCCGGTAATCCTAAGTTTTCCATCGGCCCAGTATTCATAACATCATACTCAGCTACCAGACTGCCGTTAAGCTGAACTGTCTGGGCAATCTTTTCGTCAACTGTCAATTGCTGAAACAAGTTTTTTAATCTCTTCTTATCCATCTGCTTTCCTTTCTGTAACCGTTTTACACTTTGGATTATAAGTGGTAATGACAGTTATTTATATCAGGAAAAAAGGGTTTATATCAGAATATGATTGTATTTTAAACAGATTTTATTATAATTATAATGAAATCTGACTATTTTTTAGAGAATGAAAAGAAGAAGGGTCCGCTTATGTTAACGACTATCACCACCACGATGGATCTGCTCTATCGTAAATACTTGATTCCCATGATTCTTTTAAATAGTGAAGGAGAGATCCAAAACCCTAACACCAGCTGGCAAACGAAGGAATCTCTTCGAAAACAACTTCATAAAATAGACAGCAGCAAGATCAACTTATACCACATGGGGACCTATATGTTTGGATTGCTGCCTTTTGTCCATCACGAAGAACAATATTTTATGATCGTCGGGCCTTGCGGAGTGATCGGCACTGCCGAGGAATCCTGTTTCTTTCTTGGGCATGAATACCATTATCAGGTACATTATTCTAAAGAGGATAAATATTCTTTTGAGGAATTTATTACGTTGCTGCATGTTATCTTGACACATGAAGTTTTAGACAAAGACAAGATCCATTGGTCCTATCAAAATCAAGATACTTCTCAAAAAGTGAAAACTGAATTCAATTTGGAACAGAATCTGTATGATCGTCGGGCAAATGAAGCGAGCTTCGATTCCTATCAATTTGAATTACGCTATATCGAATACATCAAACGCAATGAACCTGAAAAAGTGGCATGGGTTTTCAAAAAAATGACTGAGACCTACCAAGTCGACCTCTCGCCATTCCAATTAGAAGGCTTGAAATTGAAATTTTCCGCTTTTGTCGCAGTGGTGACCAGAATGACCATTGATGAAGGGGTGCCGATCAACCAGGCATTCGGATTGTCTGATTCTTTGATCCAAGGATTGGTAAACATCCATTCAGTGGATGAATGCTTACGTTATATCAAGGAAGCTACTTATCGTTTTATGGATCTTTTGAAAAGTTATCCTTTAGCGGAAAAATCATTATTGGTGAAAACCATCGTCAATTATATTGATGATCATCTATATGAAAAAGTCACGATGGAGCAGTTAACCAGTATCACAAACAAACATCGCACCCACATCGCCAATCAGTTTAAAAAGGAAATGAACCAAACGATCCATACGTATATTCAAGAACGAAAAATCGAAGAAGCCAAGCATCTGCTGTTGTTCACTGACAACAGTTTTGAAGAGATCGCAAGCCTGCTCGCTTTTTCAAGCCAAAGTCACTTTATTCAAGTTTTTAAAAAAGTCACCGGTATTACCCCAAAAACCTATAAAACAACTCATTATGCGTATGCTTTAGCATAAAACACTATGAAGTACACACTGATCGACTCTATTGATCCTAAAGAAAGGGTGGAAGCAACTGACTCCACCCTGTTTTTTTATCTAATATTCCAGTAATAAAAAAACACCAAAGTCAGACGACAAATCTGACTTTGATGTTTGTAATACTGTTTGTTTTATTGTTTTTCTGCTTCTTGGATGTCTCTGATTCCTTCTTCCAGGATCTTCATTTGCAGGATCGTTTCTTCATCTTTGACGATTTTTTCCTTGCCGTTGATCAATGTTTCATAGATTCCTTCATAAACACGGCTGTAATCACCAACTTCAGAAACGACTTTTTCTTCATGGTAGCCGCCTTGTTCATCTACATACGTCAAGACGCCATAGTGTTCCGGCAAATCAATGCCAAAATCATCATGATTCGGCATATAAAACAGCTTCAAGTGTTCTTCTTGGCGATCTTTCGTCTGTTTCACGAACATCCCTTTTTTTCCATAGACAACAAAACTTGGCCGTTCCTTGATCCGAAAATAGCTGGACTTGACGGAGATTTTCATATTGCCGTAGAAAAAGTCCAAATCAAAGTAATCGTTCATTCTACCTTTTCCTAATAACTGCCGCACGTCATAACGGATATCATCCGGTTCGCCAAAATAAGAAATCACCTGATCCACCGTATGACAAGCATGGCCATATAAATAACTGTTTACAGTAGAAAATTCATGAGTATTTTCTGGAACTTCCGGTCGGAAATAGTCATAATGCATCTCCACTTCCAAGATATCCCCCAGCTTCCCGCTTTCGATGATTTTTTGGACCGTTAGGAAATCTGAATCATATCGGCGATTCTGATAGCATTGGATAAATAGTCCTTTTTCTTTTGCCAAGGCAAACAGTTCTTTGGCTTGTTTTGAACTTTCTGCAAAAGGTTTTTCCACCAATACATTCTTGCCGTGTTCCAAAGCCATTTTTCCATATTCATAATGAAATTGACTAGGTGTCGTGATAACGACCAATTGGATCTCAGGATCTTCCCACAGGTCATTCAATTGATTCGTATACTCGATATCATCAAATGTTTCCCATTCCGATGGTTTCGAGCGAGAAAAGATTTTTTTGATTTTGATTTTATCCGGTAATTTTCTAGCAAAAGGCAAATGATAACGGTTCGTACTCTTTCCGTTCCCCAGATAAGCGATTGTCAGCATGCATGCTCCTCCTTTTCGTTTCTAGTTCCAGTATATAGGATAAAAAACTGATGGAAACAATAACCAATGATTCTGGTAGGAAAGTTCAAAAAAACAGTCTCTACGCGCAAAGATAATGAAAATAATGTTCAAACATCAAAAAGGAATCTAGCCTATTTTCTTTTTTATCAGTATGATAGTAACTGGAGGTCAAATCATGCTTATTGAAGAAAAACTAGCGCAACAAGACGCATTCACCACAACTGAAAAACGGATCGCCGATTATATCCGTGTACATATCGAAACCGCGGTATATATGACTATCGAAGAATTAGCCAAAGAAACCTACACGTCTCATTCTGCGATCATCCGTTTGTGTAAAAAGCTGGGGTTCAGCGGCTTTAAAGAATTCCGCTTTGAATTAGGGCGCGAGGTCCATCAATTGATCGCTCAATTCAACCAAACCATCGATCCGAATTTCCCGTTTTCAAGTGAGGACAGTGTCCAGCAGATCGCCAAACAAATGGCTGATCTGTCGATCCAATCGATCAAAAAAGCGCAACTGCAGATCGAGCAGCAAAACTTAGCAGAAATTGCCGAAGTATTGAATAGTGCCCAACGGATCTTTCTTTTTGCCAAAGGCGATTCGCAGATCACTGCCCGAAAATTTCAAAACAAATTAGTAAAGTTGAACAAGTTTTTGGTATTAGCGGAAGAATACAGCGATTCTTCGTGGAATGCCGCCAACTTGACTGCAGATGACTGCGCCATCTTTATCAGTTACAGCGGAAGAATCCATCATTATGAGCGGATCATGATGTATCTGGCACATGTGGGAACACCGACTTTACTGCTCACAGGCAATCCAAATTCTGAAATGGCCAAACATGCCAGCATGTCTCTTGTCGTTACCCAACAAGAATATGATTTTGCGAAAGTCGCGACTTTCTCTTCCCAGATTGCTTTCGATTATGTACTGAATACATTGTTTTCCGTCATGTATGCACAGCACTTTGACGAAAACATCCGCAACTTGAAGAACAAACAAGAACTGATCCAAAAAGGCATTTTAAAAGAATATCACGGTTCTTAGATAATAGACGGCAATCTATTTTATTATCGTTTGGAATCTATCCCGATCGTTCTGATCCTGCTGAATAATAGTCTAAAAAACGATACCCTGTTTCTCCCAAAAACTTTCTTGGAGAATACAGCGTATCGTTTTTCATTTTTTCACACCGTCTGAGAGCCAATTCGCTTTATAACGAAAATCTGTTAATAGTTCCTCTTTGCTCCATTCATTGGTAATAAAATCAGCCAGTGAATTCATTACCAGACTCATGGAAAAATACAAGAAACTCACAGCCTCTTCCGGTGATTGTATTTTAAAGTGATTGGTTTTCAATAAATCAAGCCATTGACGCACCATTTTCGAATCAGCTGATAAGGGTCTGCGTTTTGTTGTTTGTTGATCATTACGCTTCGTCAGCAAATACAGCCTCTGCCAATAAGGATCGCTATGATCCAAATCACAACACCAAGCCAAATATTTTTCGATACCTAAAAAGAAATCATGCTTGTTCTGATCAACGAATGTCAAAATATCTTGGTGGATGAGTTGAGAACTGCTGTGGATCGTATACAAGTACGCGTCCTCAAGATCCTGAAAATACTTATAAAAAGCGCCCCGCGACATACCCATTTTTTCAACGATCTCGGCGACTTTTACTTGGCTGATATGTTGTTTGCAAAATGTCTCCAATAATAGTTCGTTGATTCGCTGTTTCTTTTCATTCGGTAAATTCAAAAAGGTTTCCTTTGGCATCTGCATCCCTCCTCTACCGATTATACGTGCAATGAACTTTCTTGTCATGAAATATTTTGGCACTTTACGAAGGAATCAGCTCTTTCTTGTCGGCTTCCACTAAATAACCGTCTTCCATACGATAAACGCGATCGCTCCATTGGATCATTCGAGCATCATGGGTGACCATGACAGTCGCTTTTTGCTTTTCATGGGCTTCTTTTACTAAAAGTTTTACGACTTCATAGGCGTGATCCGTATCCAAACTGGCCGTCGGTTCGTCCGCTAAAATCAAACTTGGGTCATTGTATAATGCACGGGCGATCGCCACACGCTGTCTTTCACCGCCGGATAGATCTTTAGGATAGCTGTTTTTTAAGGATTCGATATCCAAAGAACGCAATAATCTATCGATTTTTTCAGATTTTTCTTTTTTCTGTGTGACACGATCGACTAATTCAAATTGTTCACTTACTTTTAAAAATGGGATCAGATTGGAACTTTGAAGAATAAAGCCGATTTCTTCAAACCGCAAATCTGCCCGTTTCTTTTCTGAAAGTCCATTAAAGGAACGGCCATTGATCATGATCTCACCGGAAGTCGGCGTCTGCAGTCCACCTGAAATTGTCAGAAAAGTGCTTTTTCCAGAACCAGAAGGACCAATGATGCTGATAAACTCACCCTCTTTGACGCTAAAATCGATGCCTTTCAATGCAGTCACCTCTGTCCGACCGGAGCCAAACGTTTTAACGATTTTATTCATTGTCAATATTTTTTTCATTTTCCATTAACCTCCTATTGCCGTGATTGGATCGACTTTAGCGATCGTTCGAATAGAAAAGACTCCGCCGATCATTGCTACAAGTATCAAGATCCCGCTATACAATAACCATTGCGACCAAAATACGGCAAACGGCATTGCGGCTGGTAAAACCAAGCTGATCAAATAAGCAAACACAACAGCGAGCACCACTCCTGCAAGTCCTATGATAAATGACTGTGCTACCAATGATTTTGTAATAAAACTGTTGCGGACACCTTGTGCTTTCATCACACCAAAGATCGCTGTCTTTTGTAATGTGATCACGTACATAAATATCCCGACGACTGCCGCCACCACTAAGAACAAGAAATAAATCATAGCGTTAAGTGTCATGTTCTGAGCAGAATAGCCTGGGATACTTTCGATAAACTCATCGATCGTCAATTTTTGCAGTTCTTTAGACGGAGTATCTTTAGTAAATTTGGCTTCATGTTTCGTAACGATAGCATTGATCGGCTGTTCGTCTTTGGATGAAAACGGCTGTTTGCCATACTTCAAAGCGGTCCACGTATCCAGATCAGTATAAATGACCGGTGAAACGGTGTAATATGTTTCAGGGAAGATCCCGACGATCTTCAAAGAATCGTTATAGCTTCCCACCTTGATTTTATCGCCTATTTTATACCCGGAATCGGCTAAATTTTGTGAAATAATGATTTCATTTTTTTCTTTGAAGAGATGTCCTTTTGTCAGCTTAGGCAGTAAAAAGGCATCGTCATACGTGCCGAACACAGTGACATTTTCTTTATTTTTCCCTTTCACAGCACCGCTGTATAAACCGATCGGCGCTTTTTCGCTTCCTTCAATATGATCTATATCTCCTCTGATTAATTGTGAAGCGGCAAATACCTGATTGGCATCTTCCGACAAAACGATCTCTTCGCCGTCCCAATCATCGATCGCTTTTTTGAATTCTTCTGCAAGTCCGTTGGCTAGACCCGATAACATGAACACGACATACGCAACTAAAAACATAATGCCGATAATCAAGCCGTAACGCAATTTTGAATAACGGATTTCCTTCATTGCTAAAAACATCTATTTTTTCCTCCTTGATTTTGATTGCTAACGAGTGACAATTTGTCACCGAAAAACAGTATAGCGCACGAGTGACATTTTGTCACTTTTGAAGTTTTAGCGATACATGATTTTTAATAGGATAAAATGATGATCACAGGTTCCCTATTCAAAAATGTAAGTCTCTCTAAGAAACTTAGGCGACAATAAAATTCTTTTGTTATACTAAAGAAAAAAGGACGTGCGCCATGCAAAATAGATCTAATAAACCAGAACTGACCTTTGATATTCTGCAAAAATATTTATCATTAAAGTACGAAGGAAAAGTTGAAACAACCAGCCTTTTCATGAAATTAGTAGAAGAGATCGGTGAAGTCGCCGAAGCCCTCAATCAATTAGACGGCCGGAAAATGAATACCGGAGATACCTCGTTGGAAAAAGAATTGGCGGATGTGGTCCATTACACGCTGGCTATCGCAAGCATCAATCAAATCGATTTAGCAAAAGTGATCATAGATAAAGACAAAATTGCATCCATCAAATATAGACAAGACCCTAATTTAGAAAGTTTTTTGAACACTCAAAGATAACAGTATTCCACAAAAACACACCTTCCATTAAAAGTCAGTGGAAGGTGTGTTTGCGTACTATCCTTTTCAGTCAGATGGAAATCTTATTGATTACTTTTTTATAGAACATCTATTTGAAAGTTCACTTTTTCTCACGCTGAGGCGCATATCCATATAAAGAATCTTTGAACAAGCAGATGATTATGACGCTTTTATCCACTATGGTACCCTGAAATCAGTCAAAAAGGAGGAAAAATAATGAAATATTTGGATATTACGATGCTGATTTTATTAATTATCGGTGGAATCAATTGGTTGTTGGTGGGACTTTTTGAGTATGATTTAGTTGCTTCTATCGCTGGCGGATCAACAGAGATCCTAGCGAAAATCATTTACGTAGTAGTAGGTATTGCTGCTATTTACTGCTTGAAGTTCATTCCAATGCTATCAAGACAGCCTGAAAACGATCGAGTTTAATAGATGAAAAAGAGCGAAGTTCTGGTTCTCATTTAAATAGAATCAGTCTTCGCCTTTTTTCTGATCCAATATATCTCTGTAGGATAACCAGATATAGCAATTTTTAGCCGCATTTACTAATGCCATCTAAAAATAAAAAATACAGTCGCTATTACTCACGACTTGTCCGTGAGCTTTTAGCGGCTGTATTTCATTTGATGATCTATTGTAACAAAAAGTCTAGTGATTTCTCTGCTTTTAGAGTTCCTGTTTTTCTCTTCAGCAGATAAATCTATCAGCTGAAGAAGCAATCTACTAACGCTTTTCCATATACTTCGGAATATTTAACGACTACTTTCCCAAAACGTTCCTGTATTTCATCGTGATCGATCATATCATACCGATCAACACTTAGTACTAAACAGTTTTCCATTTTTTTTATGACTTCTCCTACAACACGACGTTGTAATCCAACTGGTTGGCATTCATAAGCATGTCCTAGCATAATACTTTCTTTATTCATAATTAACCCCTTTATAATCATTTTTTAATTTTTAATCTGAAATTAATATATCATTAATCTTTAACAAAGAAAAGAAAAAAGCATCAAAAAAATATATTTTTTTATTTAAAACAGAATAAAAAATAGGCTATCCTATGCGTTTCAATGAATACTTAGCGTTTTTCCGAATTTTCTACGGAAGTTTCATTACTACCTAAAAATTAGACTATATTGTTTAAATATAAGTATAGAAAACTATTTTTATCTCATACAAAAACTAATAAAGCGTTTTCTTATAGATTTTTATTGCAAAATACTCATTTTTAAATTCTAATTTTAATAAAAAAGCTTTCAGACCATTTTTCAATAGTCCGAAAGCTTTTTTACATCGTTGTCTTTTCCAGCAATAGGTCGACATATTTCTCTAAGAATTCGCGGTCAACCTCATCATAAGTATCTACTGTCCCACTATCGATATCCAGCACACCGATCAGCTGTCCATCTTTTATCATAGGAACTACGATTTCTGACATAGCCGCAGAATCGCAGGAAATATAATTTTTATGTGTTTTAACATTGCCGACGATCATTGTCTCGCGCTTTTCTGCACTTTCGCCGCAAACTCCTTTACCCATTTTGATACGCGTACAGGATACTTTTCCTTGAAATGGTCCTAAGACCAGCTCCTCGCCGTTAAAAAGATAATATCCGGCAAATACTGTATCTTTCAATGATCCATTCAATAATGCTGATGAATTGGATAATGTCGCGATCCAATCCTGCTCTGCTTCTAGTAATCCTTCTTGCTGCATCAATAACAGTTCATAATCTGCTTGTTTGTCTTGACTCATGTTCTTCACCTCTTGCTAGGAATTATAGCTTAAAATAGTGAAAGAAACTAGCGGTTTTTACTGTATCTCAGCTTCAAAACGGTAACCATGGGGATTTTTTTGTGTGCATTCTTACTGGCGGTAGATTCTACTCTTCTCTAGCCGCCACAAAGAAGTCTCTTACTCTGTCCATCGTAGCGCCTTTTACTAGATGTCCCTCGTCTTCTTGGATCAGTGTGATCCGTTCATTGGGATTTTTCTCGACGTAAGACGTCACTTGCTTGATAGGAATTTTTATATCAGAAATTCCGTGCCAAAATAAAAGCGGACGCTGAGCCAATGATTCTGGATGCAAAGATAGATCGTAAACTTCGATCCAAGAAAGTAATTTTTCATAATCCGGCGGCAGATAAAAACCCGCCGCTTCCGCATGAGTGGTGATACGCTGCCGATAAGCCACCGGCGCAGGCGAACCCATCACACAAGCTGCGGCTTTGATCTGCGGATGCTGTGTCAATAATGCGCAAGTCGTCATCCCGCCCATCGAAACTCCGCCTACATAGATCTCACCTGTAGAAAGACCAAGATTTTCGAAATAATCCACCAAATAGCCGAATTCAAACAGATTTGTCTGGATACTGTTCCAAAAAGTCAGCGAAGGAATCTCCGAAACCCGAGTCTTTCTTTCTCCGTGATTCGCCGCATCCGGCAAAATCACACGAAAACCGGCTCTTGCTAATTTTCTTCCTTGCGTCAGCACAAGCTCTTTAGTAGTCTGCCACCCATGATAATAAATCAATAACGGCAACGGGTCGTATATCGCGTTCTCATCGACTACCTCCAGTACAGGAATATTTCCTACGTGCCGTTTGCGGATCGCTAATTTCACAAAAATCCCTCCCTATTTATCGTATATTATCTAATAGATTTGGGTTTTGATAAAGGAAAGAGCTCTGTTGATAGTTTCGAATGTTGGACAATTAGACGGAATAATAGTTTTAAAACAAAAAGAAAAAAGCCCTTGGAAACAAGGGCTTTTCCGTACATTCGATAACGAATGATTAACGACGGATTTCTTTGATACTTGTGAAAAGTCGTTAAAGTATTGATATAAAAAGATTTTTGTTGCCTCTGACTACATATTGACTACTTTGTTAAAAAATCGTTTTTCAAAAATCCTGTAATACCAGTGCTTTCTCCGCTTTTTTAACTCTCTAAAGAACTAAAAGCAATCAGAGGTTTTACCTTTTCATTTGACGTTAAGTGTCGATAAATTTTCGAAGTTGTTTGGTCAGTATGGCCTAAGCGACCTTTCAAGACTTCCCAGCTACAGTGTTCCGCTACTAAGCTTGCCATTGTATGACGAGCTAAATGAGTATGAAATGGCTTATTAATTCCTGAGCGATTCACACAGCGTTTGACGTGATCATTTACATACTCTCGACGATAAGGAACACCACGTTTACTAGAATCAAGATACACAAACAAATATGTTTCTTCTATAGTAAACCTGTAATGTTTCCTCATCTCATCCAAAGCCTTAATCAACTGTTGTAGTTTTTCCATGACTAGAGGAGTTACTAGAACTCGTCTAGCAGAGCTAACTGTCTTAGTAGTTTCAATCCGAAACTCCTTACTCTTACCTTTAACTGCCGTTTGCTTATAGAATAGAATTTCATTTCTTTTGAAATCTATATCTCCAGGCTGTAAAGCAAGCGCCTCGCTGACACGGCAACCAGTATAAAATAGAACATGGAACAGGACAGACATCGGTAATTCCTCATGAACAATGCCATAATTCAAAAAAGTTCTCAATTCATCGACAGTAAGAAACTTGTCCTCAATATTATTCACGGCTTCTTTTAAATCACTTACCGTTAACTGATATTTTGGCATTCTCACAGACTTCATTGGGTTTTCACTTATTAAATTCTTTCTTTGACAATATTTGAAAACCATATTCAGAACTTGAATAAGTGATTGTAAACTGTTTTTGGCATAGCCCACATTTGTTCCATTAACGCCACATTCCTTTAGAGTAAAAAGCAGTTCTTGAAGGCACTCTGGTGACAAATCAGACAATTTTTTATCACCAATCCATCGATCAATAATTTTTAATTGTTCTTCTCGCTTATCATAGGTTGTTTCCTTTTGCTCATTTAACGAACAGTAATATTGAAACCATTGCTCACCTACAACACTAAATTTGTCATTGCTTGCAACAATTTTTTTCTTAAGCCTTTGTTGTTTCTCCATTTCAAGATAAGCGAGTTGTGCCTCACGTTTTGAATTAAAGCCACGTCTTGTTGTTCGATACGCTTGAAAGTACCATGTGATCCTACCAGTAGAACTGATTCGCTTCTTGAATCGATCTGTTTTTTCCATTTATTGATTCCTCCCTTGAGAGAAGAACCCCTTAAGCAGAAAAATATAAAATCTCTTATTCTCTATATACGAATTGTACCGCAAGTATAGAAGAAATGAAATATTATAAGGAACGCAATATACGAAGCTGTTCACGATAATCATTTGAATCACTCTTTCTCATCCATTCTAAAACATCATCACGAAAATAGTGTCCTCGAATCCCGTACCAACATGGAGGAAACTCACCAAGTTTTACTAAACGGTTCAGTGTACTATCACTTATCTGAAATAGTCGCTTTAAATCAGTATTTGTTAATACTAGAGGTAAATGACTAACTGCAAGCAATTTTTCCGTGTAATCTTCCAATTTTTTTTGTAAAATTGAATAGAACTCTATTTCCAGAGAATTAACATTTGTTTTAACTTCCAACTCCATCACCCTTCTCTATCAAATTAGAAACGACCACCTCAGTACCCCTTGAAATTGTAAAAAACCACTCCAGTACCCCATCAAAACGGACTAGAAAAACAGAATTTGCATGAAAAATATGCCAACAAAAATCGAAATATGAAAATAGTAATTTTTCTGATCTATCAGCTGCTTTGCCAAAGCACATAGGAATTTCACCTCCCCCCAGTTATGGCGGGCCAATTTGGTTACGGAAGTATCATTATCGTAGTTATGATTTTCATATTTAAATTTGTCGCTCAAAGAATAACTTTGTCATGGCGTAACTAGAAAATCGCAATCTACACGTACTGATAGATTTACTATTCACTTGTCAAAGAGCGTTAGGCTATTTTCAGCTTATGGAAATCCTTTATTTTAAACTGATAGAAAACTTCCATAGAATGAAAAGGAAAGGGAACAAATACTTTAACGAGTTGTGTCAAATTCAAGTATCTTCTCAATCAATTTCGTTTCCAGTTGTCTACGCATATATTCATCTACGTACATAACCATTCCTTTTTCTTCTTCATAGACTGGTTTCATGGCTAATCGTGATATATAATTTTGATATTTTGACAGAACGATGGACATGGCAATTGAATCACCAGAGACGGCGGCTTCAATAGTAGCTACTGGTATAAACGGTATATATCGTTTATTTTGCTTCATAGTTGCCACCCAAATACTTTCCTAACTCTTCCAAGGCCACTTGTCGTTGGTACCAAACACTGCCGAGACTTTTCCCAATAATATCGCCAATTTCCCTATCATTGAGACCGATGAAGAAGGACATCAAAATGATTTCTTGTCTTAGACTAGATAATGCTGCGATTGCATTTGCCAACTCCTCATTAGAAATAAAGATCTTTATACCTAGGACAATAAAACTACCACTACTATTCAAATTTGGTTCCGAATAATTGAACTTTGTCCCTAACCCTTTTTGTTCTAATATTTCCATTGAGATCTGGCGTTGGCGAAATCTAGCGTATTTTTTTTGAATATTTATTGCTTCGTTGCGGACTACTTTCTTACAAAAACTGTCAAACACATGTCGAATGTGGGTTTCTTCTGAGTCGCCCATAAAATTCTCCTCCTAAAAATTCATTCAACTCGTTTTACTTCTATCCCTTTCCATTATTACTACAATCTGGGAGCGAGTATTTTTCGAAAAAACTAAAATTTTTTCCAAAAAAAAGCGCACAGACAAATTTGTCTATACGCCTCACAAAAACGCTCATGATAAATCATTAATTTAAATGGCAACAATAAGTAGATTGAGAAGATTATCTAGCTAATTTTCCTGTAATATGTGTTCAAGAATTGCCGCTGCTTTTCCTTCAAATACACATTTTTGGTAACTGCCCGTTAGGTGATTTTGATTTAATAGAATGGTAACAATTGAATCACCCTCGCGGATTCCCTCGTCTTCTTTCTTGAAAGCTGTGATCTGTCTTTCCGAAAGCCCCAAGTCTTCAAGCTTCGTCCCGGACCACTTACCATCATCACTTTTCCCATAGTTATCTTCTAACATTGCCAAAGTCTTCACGGCTTCCTCCTCCGTCGGGAGATAATGTAGCGTCACTCCAACCAAGCCAAAGCCCGGTTCAAAGATAAAATCCGGAGATGCCATGCCGACTTCTGTATCCACAGCAGTAGCAAAAGACAACACCGTCTGTTTGTCATTATTTTGCTTACGCTGGGCATCCACCTCATACAAATCCAATTTTTCCAGGACCTCATCTTCCCCCATACTCCAATGAACCTCTTCAAAAGGTGGCGTCCAGTCATAGGTCACCTCCTTTGGCTCCGCCTTGGTGGAACAGCCACCTAAAAAACATAATGCCAACAGACCTAATAAAACCTTTTTCATGTTCACCCCTCCATTTAAAATAGTGTCAAAATAAATTGAAAAATTACACAATAAACGATTATCAATAAGCAATTAATCAGAATAATTTTTTTATTATGAAAGAGGTATCCCTTTTTATGTGTGATTTTCCACCTAGAATCTCCCCACGAAAGTTTCGCGGGGAAATCAATACCGTAAAAATAAATTTTCCCCAGTTTCATTGAAAAAACATTGGCAGCTCGTTCATTCACAAGTTTGATTTTTGACAGAGTAAATTTCCCGGCTTTGCCTTTTAACTGATTAACAGCGAAACCATTTTGAATTTGGAATGTAGGAAATGGTTCACTCAAAGCCGGTGACCCGAGTAATGCATCACGTCTCCTCTTATTCGACAGTGAAAGGAACCAACTGTATCCACCATTAATTATCAATAGTAATAAGATAAATACTTTTTGACCAGCTGGTAATAAGACCGGCAAAAATAAAGCAACTAAAGCAATCCAATAGATGGTTAAACAAAAGCAAATGCACCAAAACTTAATCAGCAAAACCGATACATCAGAAGTAGTGACTTCTGTGAGGTAGCGAAAGTTATAAGATAGATCTTTATCGTTTCTTTGTATTTTTAAGGTGTTTACACGATTTTGCTTTTCTTTTAGACTATCCATCAAATCATGCCATTGTGCTTCTTTCATTAATTTTTCTTTTTTGACAGGAAAATGCAATTGAAGTTCACTAAAATATATAAAGACATAATCCATGTCAAGGGCAACTTAGAAATGTAGGTTTTCGGCAATAGGAATTGTCGGCAATCGCCAGTTTAGATTTTATTTCTCATACGATAAGACTTGCCGGTAATCTTGAACACTTTGACATGATGAACCAGTCGGTCAAGGATCGCTGCCGCGATTTCTGGGCTTTGAAACAATTCACCCCATCGAGATAAGACGATATTTGTCGTAATAATCGTAGAGCGGTGTTCATAACGCATGGCCAGAAGCTGGAAGAACAAATCGGCGTCTTGTTTTTGTATCGGTAGATAGCCAATCTCATCAATAATCAACACATCATATCGTGCATATCGGTTTAGTACTCGCTCAAGCGTGCCTTTCTCATAGGCAGCTCGTAAGCGTAAAAGAAGCTCATGACAAGGGATGAATAAAGTCCGGTACCCTTGATGGCAGGCTTCAATTCCTAAGGCAATCGTTAGATGCGTTTTCCCAACTCCTGGGCTCCCAATAAAGACCAGGTTCTCATGCTTTTCTACGAAACCCATGTGCTTTAAATCCAGCAGTTCACGTTTATTAATACTTGGCTGGAAGGTAAAATCAAATTCCTCTAGACTGGTCCGTTTAGGAAAGCGCGCTCGCTCTATCACGCGATTCATTTTCTGGTTATGTTGATGATTGACTTCCTTTCGCGTTAATTCCAGAAGAGCTTCCGTCAAGGAAAGCTCCTCTCGATTGGCAACCTCGATATAATTGGGAACATACTCCCGCATGTGATTCAAACCGAGCGTTTCTAGGTTGGTCATCAGTTCTTGATAATGGCTATTCTTCATCAGCAATCTCCACCAAATCATATTGTTTTAGACTTTCGCGAGTATAAGCTCTGATGTCATCGTCCTCTTTATGGCTCATGACATCTGACTTTAGGATTTGGAAATAGTCCTCCTCATGATAGTTCAATTGTTTTTTCGTTAAGGGATGCGACCGGATCAGTTCTCCGTTATAATGAATTTGTACTTGGTCTTCCTTGTCGGAGAGCTCGATTTCAACCTCTTTACCGATATAGCGAGGATCTACAGAGTACCTGCATTTACGGAAAACAACCATGGCTTCCTTCGTGACTTTACGGCTAATAAAGTCCTCAAAATAAGGATTCAAAAGGTTTTTCGGTAATTCATGTAGGTGCTCTTTTTCGTTTGTCCACCAACGCTCATCTGGCGTCTGGTCCGTTGCCTGGGAGACTTCACTATTTAACTCAGAACATAGGTCATTCACTAGATGACATAGCTCTACGGTATCATAAAATTCATGGTTATAGACCTTCAGTCGATCAACAGTTCTGGCTAACGCTTCTACACATCCTTTTGTTTGTGGTCGAAAGGGACGACAGGCAATTGGCGTGAAGCTGGCGTCTTTACTGAAGGCATAAAAGCGTTCGTTGAAATGCGCTTTTGAAAACTGACTGCGAGAATGATCAACCACCGTCTTCATATTGTCGAACCAGATTTCTTTTGGCACACCACCGGTGTGATAGAAGGCATCATCCAGACATTCAAACAGGGTATCTTGCTTACGGTCAAAGGTTAAAGTAATGAATTTTTTCTTCGAGTAAGGAAGGACGTATAAGAAGATATTAAATTCAAAAACTTCTCCTTGATTACTGATTAAGCGCATATCTTCCTTCCAATCAACCTGGGCGGAAAGTCCCGGGTTATGCTCGACACGAATGGTGGCCTTTTGCACTTTTTCTTGTTTGAACTCGCGACAGTAAGCTTTTACTAGGCTGTAGCTCCCGTCAAATCCTTTGCGTTCGATAAATTTGAAGATACTGTAGGCACTACAATGCCCCTTGACTTTGTCTTGGATAATTTCTTTATATGGATCCAACTTGCTTGGACGTTTCTTGCGCGGGGTAGGTGTGGACGTTTCACCCTTAGCTTCTTCGTATGCATTTTTGACTGTTCGATAATCACAGTCATATTGTTTGGCTAATGCGGCATAGTTCGGTTTGATTTCGTTGATCACGTAGATCATCACTCCTTCGCGTATATCTTTTCTCATCCCTGAACCTCCGTTTCATTTGGGATAAGAAGAGCATACAAAAATGTAGGAAAACCAACAATTTTAAATTGCCATTTTCCTACATTTTATCGTTGCCGTTAACACCTAGACGGACTTTATTTTTCCCCCTTGCTCTCTAACACAGATCAGCTTCTTTTACTCGGCATTTATGATGATGCCATCCCCAAAATGGACGATGGCCCTCTCCCAAACGGAAGAAGGCCATCTAACTACTCAATATCTTTACTCTAAAGTTGGATCAGACTATTACTTAAAATCAAGTATTTCTCATTTAAACAGTGTGTTCCCATAACCTACTAACACACCCTTGCAGCCCTGAAGCTGCGCCAGTTGGATCAAATTTCTTAAAAATATCCTTGTATTTCTCGCGTAACAATATCTTTCGTGTAAGACACAGTATAACATATTTCCACCAAAACAGCAATTGGCCTAGAGCTTTTCTAACAAATCCCGCTTCTTAAACTTGGTAATCAAAAGACTGAAACGACGCGGTGCCTCCAATGGTTTTCCTATTATAGATAAATAGCCCGAAACGACAGCCGCTAAAATGATCCATTTTAAATGCCACCGGATGTGCCTCTCCTAATTGCAAAAAAGTCCCTTCGTTTTGGTAATAAAACCGGGTCAAATCCGTCATTTCATGAAAATCAGCGGCTACCTTTAGCGTGACTTTTCCACTTTCCCACAAAATACGAGTGGATTTACCGTTAGTTGCCTCTTTAGGCATTGCTTGCAAACTGGAATCATCTAGTTCACGGGTCTCCATGACAAGATAATACTGGCCTTCCTCTTTGGATAAACCAATAAAACCATAAGCGGATTGAAAGGCAGCTAATCCGGCACAATCCCCATCTTTCATTTTTGTCCCATCGATTGTCACGGTGGCTGCACATTTTGGATAGCGCATCCGCTGTGTTAAGACGTTAGGCGTCGTTGTCACAGATTGTGCAAGCCGTGTCGTCGTTAATTCCACACAGCCACGTTTTGGATCCAATAAGAAGCCAGACAAATCCGGTTCGTGATTAAATTGCCATTGCGGTTTTAGTCGGTAAGGCGTTTTGGCTAACGTTTTAAAATCATCACTCCCTACAAGAGGCGAATACACATATTCCGGTCGATTGTCGGTAATAAAAAATTGCTGTGGCGTCTTTTCTTCTTCACCAAAAACTGGAAAATCGTCTTGCCAAGTTACTGGTAAAAGTATGGGTAACCGTCCTACTGCACCATAATCTTGAAACAAGATCGCGTACCAGTCTCCCTTTGGCGTATCCACGATACCACCTTGGGCAATGCCTTGATTGCAATACCCGTTATCATCATTAAAGACATCACCGCCGACAAATTCACCTTCCAAATCCTCCGCCACAAAGCAAGCCTCAATCCGTCGCCAAACCTTTGGATCTGAGTGAATCAAGAAAATGTAATACTTGCCATTGATTTGATAAAAATGAGCTCCTTCATAGCCTAACCGAGGATTTTTTTCTGAGACAATCACACGATGGATGCCCCCAGCTTTCGGGCCACTGAGATCGGGTTTCAATTCCGTCAACCAGACATTACTGTTTCCATAGACGATAAAAACACGTTCCTTTTCAAACAACACGGAACAATCATGATAGAAACCTTCAATGATTTTCTTATCCCAAGGTCCCTCAATTTTTTCAGCAGTATAACAATAGGTCAAGCCGGTATCATTGGCGACAAAAAAGACATAAAAACGTCCTTCATGATATCGTAAACAGGCCGCCCACATTCCTTTGCCATAACTGTCTTTCCCCTCTGCTAAGCGCTGGCCTGCCGTACTATCCAAGCGCTCATAGACAAATGCCGCATGTTCCCAGTGCAATAAATCGTAAGAACGTAAAATTTCACAGCCAGGCATAAAGTGCATCGTAGTGGTGACCATATAATACGTATCTTCCACCCGAATGACGTCTGGATCTGGATAATCCAAGGGAATAATCGGATTCTGAATTGTTTCAAGGCTTTTCTTCATCTGTTTTCCTCATTCTTTTAAAATTCACCGAAACGCCGGTGTAAAAAACGTAAAGCTAAATTTTGCCACTGAGCGACATCAGCATTTTGCAACGCGGGATCACCAGATGCTTGGTAGGTTCCCAACGAGAGGCCATGCTGCCCTTCTTCAAATAAATGCAACTCTACTGGCACACCTAGTTCCATCATTTTATTAGCATAACGCAAACATTGTTGCGGGTAGACAAGATCATCTTGGGCTGTTGTCCAAAGGAATGTAGGCGGTGTTTTTCCTGATAAGAAATAATAAGGGCTCGCCTCTTTCATCCGATTTTCTGTATACTCTTTGCCTAAAAAGACTTTATTGGCATGATGCATAAAATCTCGCTTCGTGGTATCGGTATAGCTGAGACTTAGGTCAATCCGAGGATCTAGATTGGCATATTTTTCTTGGACAATGAAGTCCAATAACGGATAAGCGAGAATAACAGCATTGGGTTTCAGAAGCTGATTATCGCCGGTTCCAACCCCTTCTGCTAGCCAACGATTGTGCCAATGGGTTGCTAATTGAGCACAAAGATTGGCTCCTGCTGAAAAGCCGATAATGGCAATTTTATCGTTATCAATCTGCCACGTTTCCCCTTGCAGGCGAATTTGTTTCATCAACATCGCCAAATCTAAAAGTGGATTCGGATATTGCGCATTACCAGTGGCTTCTGTTTGATAATCCAATACAAAGACTTGAAAACCGGCTTGCAGATAATGCAAGGCCACCGGTTCTTTTTCGCGATCAGAAATCCCTAGATATGCTCCCCCACCACAAATAATCATGGCCGGAAATTGCCGGTCTTTATCAATTTCCTCTGAGCCTTCATGAAGATAACTTGTATAGGATACATTGGGTTTGTTGTCATATAGTAACGTAGTAAAGACTTTCATTTGAACCCCTCCATTTTTCGCTTAATCAATACCAAGTAACGTAGCCAACTGCTGGAAATCAACCGCAGCCGCCAAATGATTCCCACCTACACTGGAAATATGCAACCCGTCGCCACTATAAAATAATTGGTAGAGTTTTTGAGAATCTTGAGGATCTCCGGCGACTTGATCAAAGTCCCATAGTGCCTCAATTGGCGCTTTATTACGCAGCCAATGATTCAATCCTTGACGCAAACTTTCGGCCTTTTCACTGTAAAAGGCTGATTGATTAAAAGGAAGAAGTGTCACTCCAATCACTGGTACTTGCCGCAAATGGGCTTCCTCAATCATAAACCGAAAAGCCGCGGTTAATTCGGCTAATCCCTCAGCGACAGGTCTCTCGCCAATCGTCAAACAATCATTAATACCATGAAAAAGGATCAAGCCACTAACTGGCCCATCCGCAAAAACGTCTGACAAAAACCGCTTCACCCCAGCTCGCCCATGACGGCTAAAGTCATCGGCTGTAGCATCTGTATCTAGCAATACCCGGTTTCCCCCAATGCCACGATTTACGAGTGCCACTTGTGAAAAGCCCTCTGTCACCAGGCGCTGTTTGAAATGATCCGTCCAAAATCCCTGTTGTGTCAACGAATCCCCAAAAGCTATCAGGGTCTGACTGTTTCCTTGCAATTGTAGGCCCGAAATACCATAGATAACGTACATTCGTGGATTCCACAACGCATTTTGAAAGAGCTGATAATTATCCAAGGGATGGGTCCAGAAATTCTCAACCCAACGATAATTCAGCACTTCCTGTTGCAAACGAGCATAACTCACTAGAAAACTAGTCAGTTGCACCGGTTTGGCTAGATAAGTAGTGATTTCTAACACTTCTCCTGGTGCAGCTGATAATAAAATAGGATCACTTGCCAACTGCTCACAACCAGGGGCTAGCTGTATTTCCGACTTTCCATGAAGAGTCAGGGGAACTACCGGTGTGCGTGCAATGAGCTCTGCCGATTTCACCTGTGCAGTCACCTTATCAAACACTAACGGCCCTCTACCATAAAGGTTAGAAAACAATACACGCCATTGATCCCCATAATGATTTAACCGAATTCGCACTACTTGTACTTGTTGTTCAATCTCGCAAGGAGCACTGCGGTAATCCTGTTCCTGATATTCCCAAATTCGTTGCCACACACCATTTATTCCTCCTAAATGAAATTCCCTATGTAAAAAACTGGTCAGCCTAGTCTGAGATTTTCCTCAATACCTCTGCTGACCAGTCAAAAAATTAGTAAATACGATAGTTACCACTCAAAGCCATAAAGGCAAAAGCATACAAAAAATTATCATAATATCGGCGCACGCCTTTACGAAGGGGCGTTTGCCAGAAACGTGTCACAAATTCTCGGGCGATTTCTGTTTCAGGATTTGCAAGGGAGGCCGCGGCTAAGGTTGCTAGCAAGCCTACTGGATGTAAGATTTCTTCTCCAGTATTTTCCCCTTCCACAGTATAAATGTAATTTTCTGCCCCAGCTGGTAGTGCATGAAAAAATTGTTGCAAATGAGCCAACCGATCTTTGAGTACAACATCTTCACCATACCACTGCATATCAAGCGCCACATTCATGGCTGTCCGATAGGCATCACTAAAGAAATGCGGATGTTCACTTTCCAATTGTGGACTGCCATCGTACCAACTGTATTCTGGATTCAACCCAGTTTCTGGATGAATGGCCTTTTTCAAATACCTTCGACTAGCCCTCGCCGCCTCTTTCCAAAACGGCCGGTCGCTAGGTTCTGTATAAAGAGCAAATTGTTCATAAAAATGCGGTACATGATAAGAAGGATCGGTAAATTCTACTTCTGGGATGAACTTGATTAATTTATTTTCATTGTTCCACATAGGCATGCCAGGAAATTCAGTCCCTTTATGAATACAATAGTTCAACAATTCTCGGGCATGATGAGAGTAATTGAATATCCCTTCTCCATCCCCCCAGCGATTGGCTGCAAAAAACAGCGCCAAGGCAAAGAATTCTTCCCCATCCGGAGCGGGTCCATAAGCATTTTTCTGACCAGAAGGAGCGACCGACCAAGCGAAATAATGGGCATGTTCCCCGCTATCCATATACATATAAGTCATCACCCAGCGCCAAAGCCGGTCAAAGACTTCCTTTTTGTCGTACTGAACCGCCATCAACATGCCGTAACTCATGCCCTCTGTCCGTACATCATCGTTTCCGGTATCCACTAGATAACCTGCATCTGCTGTTTCAAAATAAACCTTATCCGGTCCGACAAAAATTTCTTCCCAGATTTGCGTTAAACGGTCTTGGATTTCATTTTCATCATAACCATATGTTTTAAAAAGATTCGTATATGTTTTCATCCGTTTCTCCTACTAAATTACTACGGTTTCCACAAGTGGGACTGTTGCCACAAGTGGTGCCGGTTGGCCTAATTCTTGAGCCCGTGAACATGGCGCGGTTGTCCCTAACGTAAAGGTAATTTGTTCGCCATCAAATAATCGTTCCCCCGCTTCATTAACCACAGTAAGATTGATTTTGGCAACAGGTACCGTCACCGTTTTTGTTTCTCCGGGTGCCAATGCTACCCGTTTATAGGCCACGAGTTTACCATTTAACGTTTCATGTTTCGAATCGGTTTTACCGTAAACTTGTAGTACTTCTTCCATAGCGCAATCGCTGGTATTGGTAATGGTTCCCTTGATCAAGTAGTCTTTTTCTTGCGTCTCTACTTGCAGATCAGCCAAAGCAATTTGGCCATACGTCAAACCGTAACCAAATGGATACAAGGGACTTTCCTCCAAGTAACGATAAGTCCGATTTTTCATGCCGTAATCTTTGAAATCCGGTAGATTGTCAGTGGTCCGATAGAATGTCACTGGTAATTTACCACTTGGGCTAATTTCGCCAAACAAGACTTTCGCTAACGCTTTTCCACCCTGGCTACCAGGATACCAAGCATGAAGGATGGCATGAAGATTTGGATGCTCTTCTCGACCATACAGAGAAATTGCTGAACCAGCTGCCACTACCAAAATCACTGGTTTATCCAATGCTAAAATTTGATCTAACAAGCGAATCTGTTCTGCCGGCAAGCCCAACGTCTCTTTGTCACCAGAACCGTAGACATTACCGGAATCTCCCTGTTCTCCTTCGATTGTCGGATCCAAACCAAGGCACATCACCACGGTATCAGCATGTTTGGCAGCGATGATTGCTTCTGATGCTCGCTCATGAGGACGAGACAAGGTCGATTCTGCATATTCTTGGAACAAGTGACAACCTGGCGCATAATACACCCGTGCATCATTTTCCAGATAGTCTTGAATGCCATCTAAGAAAGTCACATTTCGCGAAGCAACACCAAAATAATTGCCTTGCAATGCTTCGATACTACGAGCATTTGGGCCAATGACTGCCACATTTTTTACGCTTTCTTTTTTAATCGGTAAGATGCCGTCATTTTTCAACAAAACTAAAGCTTTTTCGGCAGCCTTCAAAGATAGTGCCATATGCTCCTTACTATCATTGGCTTCATAAGGAATAGCATTATAAGGATTGGTCTCATCAAACATGCCCAAACGAACGCGAGTTGTGTAAAGTTCTACTACTGCTTGCGTAATTTCTGCTTCTGTCACCAAGCCTTCTGCTAACGCTTGATGCAAGCTATCAGAAACATTCCCTGCACATAGATTGCAACCAATCTTCATCGCCAAGGCCATGGTTTGCGCCGCATTTTCAGTATAGTGATGGTGCTCATGAACATCTTCCAAAGCGCCAAAGTCTGAGACAACATGCCCTTCAAACGCCCATTTACCACGTAAAATATCTTGTAACAATTCGGGGTGCACACATGCTGGAATCCCGTTTACTGCATTGTA
The DNA here is from genome assembly GCF_900604485.1 of Enterococcus mediterraneensis. Classification (NCBI taxonomy): domain Bacteria; kingdom Bacillati; phylum Bacillota; class Bacilli; order Lactobacillales; family Enterococcaceae; genus Enterococcus; species Enterococcus mediterraneensis. The sequence continues at coordinate 2,000,592 of NZ_UWOP01000001.1, read as the reverse complement.
GGCTCCCATGAAACTTTCCACATCGGCTTCTTTTACAGCAGCTTCAAAAGCAGGTAGATAAGTTTCATACAAATCTTTATCATTCACTACCGCGTCGAAAGAATGGCGATCCGCTTCTGGTCCACTATGAACCGCAAAATGCTTGGCGCAGGCCGCTAATTTCAGATAAGGGCCGTCCCCTTGCAAGCCTTTGATAAAAGCCACACCAAGTCGAGACGTCAAATAAGGATCTTCGCCATAAGTCTCTTGCCCGCGACCCCAACGTGGATCCCGAAAAATGTTGATATTAGGCGACCAATATGTCAACCCTTTGTAGATATCATTGTCTCCTTCTGCGTGGTACTGGTTGTATTTTGCACGGCCTTCTTCAGCAATCACCCCAGCAATTTCTTCCATCAACTGATCATCAAAGATTGCTGCTAAGCCAATCGCTTGCGGAAAGACGGTGGCAACCCCCGCCCGCGCCACGCCATGAAGGGCTTCATTCCAATAGTTATAATCCGTAATGCCCAAGCGTTGGATGGCTGGGGCGCGGAAATTGATTTGACCAATTTTTTCGTCTATGGTCATTTGTGCCACAATTTTTTGTGCTTCAACTTTTGCCTCTGAATGGGTAATCATGTTTTTTCCTCCAACATTCTTTCAACTTTACAATAAGAAACAATCCGACAATACTCTGCTACGATCAACTGGGATATACTACAAAATCATGCAGCTGATCAAACAAGAAGAGTAGTCGTTTCTGCAAGAAAAATATCCGAACTAAATTGGCATTGCTGCTACAGCCTGTAGGATTTACCGGACAGCTTCTGGAAACAGTGGCATTACAATGTATTTAGCTCGAATATTCCCGTGTTTCTGAATGTGATATATCTTGATAATTAATCCTTATGATGCATTTTCAATGGTACAAAATCCAAATAAGCTTTCACAAATGGGTACTGTTTTTTTCACTACAACAGGTAATAACACCAGAGCAAAAACTGGTAATAGCCAAATCCCTACGATCACTACGGTATACAAGACGAGCATTTGGATCATTTTTCCAAGATGGGTTAGCGCTAAAAGACCGCAATTGCGTAAAATTATTTTTAAAGGATCTTCAAAACGAGCAATATAAGCCAATACCAACGCCACCAAGGGCAAGAGAACCAACAAACAAATCCCTAAAACAATTTGGATAGCATCTGAAAGCAAGGAATAACTCCCAGCAAGTTGTTGACGATTTAGCAGAAAAGAACTTGCCAACACCAGATACCCCGTCCAAATCAATGAACTTTGGAAAAAGGACTGTTTAAATGCCTTGAAAAAAGTCCCTAAGACATAGCCTTCTTTTTGGAACATGCATTGATAAACCGTGCGATACATGGCACTAGTTGCTGCCCCCGTCGTAACAAGCGGTACTGAGCAAAGTAGCCAGAGCACGCCTACCAATAAGTAATCGGCTACCAAACTCAACTTGTCCATAATCGCTTGACTATTTCCAGATTTTCTCATAATAAACACCTTTTAAAACCTTTCTTTTAAGCCTTAAATTAACCCTTAACCCCACCAATAGTCAGACCACTGATAAAGTATTTTTGCAAGAATGGATACAGGCAGACGATTGGCAAGGCTGTGACGATTGTCGTAGCTGCCCGTACCGAAGTTGGGGTCACCATGCCGCCACCACCTGCTTGAGCGGCATTTTGCATATCATTGGCGTTGGCCCCTTGACTTGTTACAGAAGACAAGAGTTTCATCAATTCGTATTGCAACGTACTAAGTTTTTCATTAAAGCCGTTGTACAACATCGCATCAAACCAAGAGTTCCATTGACCAACAGCGATAAATAAAGCAACGGTTGCCAACACTGGTTTACACAATGGCAAGATAATGCTCCAGAAAATCCGGATATGACTGGCCCCATCGATTTTGGCACTTTCGACTAAACTTTCAGGGATTCCATGGATATAAGTCCGGATAACCAATAAGTTAAAAGCACTGATCATCCCCGGCAAGATATAAACCCAAAATGTATTCGTCAAACCGATTTTATTCAACCACATGTAATTAGGAATTATCCCAGCATTCAAATACATGGTGAAGATGAACAATAAAGTAACCGGTGTCCGAAAGATAAATTCTTTTCGGCTAAGGATATAAGCCAACAATGATGTTAAAAACAATTGTGATAAAGTAGCAATCACCGTTCGAGCCACCGAGATAAAAGCTGCGTTTAGTAACGATTGTTTGGCTAAAACAGCTTTGAAATTATCCAAGGTAAAAGTTCGTGGCCACAGATAAATCCCTCCACGCAAAGCATCTAGTCCGTCGTTAAAGGCGACTGCTAAGGTGTTTAAGATTGGATACAGGGTTGCCAACGTGAATAAAATTAGAAAAATCCACTTAAATATATCGAATAGTCGATCTGAAATCGCAACTCGTTTCATCTTTTTTTCCTCCTCTGATTAGAACAAACTTTCTTCGCCAGCAACTTTGGCAAGTTTATTACCTAATGTAATCAAGATGATACTGATCACACCATTGAAAATCCCGGCTGCTGTGGCAAAGGAGTAGTTGTTCAAGCTAATCCCATATTTCAACACGAAAATATCAATAGTTTGGGAAACTTGTTGAACTAAGCCATTCCCTAACAAGTATTGCACTTCAAACCCAGCATTTAGGATATTTCCGATATTGATTAATAAGAGGATAAAGATTGTTGGTTTAATTCCTGGTAAAGTGATATGCCAGATTTTCCGCAAGCGGCTGGCACCATCCATTTCGGCGGATTCATACAGTTCTTCGTTGATAGCTGACATCGCAGAAAGGTAGATGATACTTCCCCAACCAGTACTTTTCCAAACATTAGAGAAACCAACAATCCACCAGAAATATTTCGGTTCGGAAAGGAAACTAATCGGCTTGTCTACAAAGTTAAATTGCATCAGTAGTTGGTTAATAATCCCCGTTTCAGGACTCAGCACATCCAACACGATCCCTGTTACAATAATCCATGATAAAAAGTAAGGCAGATAAGAGACAGTTTGCATGATTTTCTTTAAATGTTTATTTTTGACTTCATTCAATAAGACCGCAAAGCCAATCGAGAAAACAAAACCCAAAGTCAAATTGATTAAACTCATTGCCAAAGTATTGCGGACAACCCGTAAAAAGTTTGGATCAGCAAACAACATTCGGAAATTTTCAAGTCCAATCCATTCTTGATCAAAAAGACCAGTACCAGGACGGTATTTTTGGAAAGCCATCAACCAGCCAGATAACGGTGCATAATTAAAGAAAAGAATGTAAATGACAAATGGCAGACAAAGTAAACACAGATCTTTTTGAGCCCAGACACGTTCCCAAAATGTTTCTCGTTTTGCTTTTGGAATACCCTCGTTTGAATCTAACATCGTTGAATTTCCGCTCATTTCTTATTCCCCCAAATCTTCGAGTATGTAGCAAAGCAAGATTGTGGGAGTTGTTAATTTCACAACTCCCATCACCTCGCTACAGCAGACTATTTGTCAACTTTTGCTTCTAGTTCTTTTTCGATTTCTACCCGACGTTTCACTTCTTTAGTCAATGTATCTTCATAGGCTTTGTAATCGATTTGACTATCATAAGCAGTCATATAATCTTCCCAGTTTTGTTCGAAAGCTGCTGGTCCGCCCATGATGACTTTTGGTAACCATTGCATTTTCACTTCTTGCATGTTTTGACTAGCAATCCCAGCTGGATCAGAAGAAGTCCATTTGTTCCGTTCTGTATAGATTGGGAACCATGGATAAACAGGATCTTGCAAGCGTACCATTTGAGTCCAGTTGTCTACTTTATAAGCATCCAACACTTCTTTATCGATATCAGACAATGTTTTGCGGAATTCAGAGATTTGTTCAGAAGGCAAAACTGTATTTTTTCCATCTGGCAAGTAACCACGGTAACCAGGCATATAACCAAACGCTACACTATTCTTTTGAACATAATCGGTATCTTTCCAATTTGCCCATTGTTCGTCAGTGCGGTAGAACATGCCGTCGTCGTCAACTTCATAGTCAACGCCTTTTTCGCCCCAGTTGCGTAGGATCATCCCTTTTTCAGAAACCATGTCATCCCACATTTGCAATATGCCATCAACATCTTTACTGCTAGTGGTAATCCCAACCCCACCTTGAGTAGACAAGACGCCACCTTCTCGGTATTGTGGTTGAACATTTTCATCCAAAGTCAAATCAAGAGGTACCCAAGTTAATTCATCTTTCCCTTGAGAAACCAATGAATCTCTTGCAGATTGGAAGTTCCAGCCTTGGTCGATCATCCCCAACACTCGACCAGAAGATAATTTTGCAATATACTGGTCATATTTAGCAGTAAAGGTTTCAGGGTCAATCGTTCCTTTTTCAAATTGTTCAGACAAAATCTTGTAGTATTCTTTGGCTTCTGGAATTTTGTCATATACTTTTGCTTTCATTGTGTCTGGATCGACAATAGCTGCGCCATCATTTGGATATCCCGCTAAGAATTGCGGTGGGTTTTCCAAACAGAAGTAACGCCAGTCATCAGATAAGATTTCAAAACCGATATTTTTTTGACCATCAGTATCAGGATTTTCAGCTAAATACTTATTGATCAAATCAAAATACTGTTCGACAGTATTAATTTCTGGATAGTTCGCCCATTTAAGGACACGTTTTTGAATCCAGAAAGCTTCGCCACCATAACTAGTTGCCGTATCCACGGTACCATCTTTTTGAGCAAATTGTGGAATCGTATAAATATGGCCATTATTATCAGCTTTAATTTTTTCCCATTGAATATCACTTAATGTGGCTTTCAAATTCGGATAGTCATCTAGCTTATCCTCTAACGGAACATAAGCTCCAGCATCAATCATCGCTGAACGACCATCGGAAGCATCCACGATATCTGGATACTCGCCACCAGATATCATAACCCCAATCCGTTCTTTTGCAGTTTGACCCGTCAGCCAGCTAACTTTCACTCGCCAACCAAATTCTTCTGCAAAAACATTGTTTAAACGAGAATCATCGGGAACTTCAGAACCAGGTACCGCCATAAAGGCTGTATATTTTTTATTGCCATCACTATCTGTGGCTTGCGTGCCACCATCTTTGTCTCCTTTACCATTTCCACTACCGCACCCAGCCAATAAAGCTAGTGCCATTGCTGTCACTGCAACTTTTCCAAACTTTTTCATGTGTTTCCCCTCCGTTGGTATGTTTAAAGAACAAACGTTGATGCATAAAAAAACCTTGTGACACAACCTACTTCTAAACCCTGACTCAAATAAATTAATAGCGCTTACTTCTCTTCCTTGATTCAAATTTACTATAAAACGCTTGCAAAAACAAGACAATTTCAGTACACTAATAGACGTAATCAGTTGACTATGATTTCTTAAATGGGAGGGTTAAAAATGACTGAATTGGAATCCTATCACTTTGGGGAAAAAATTTCCCACGTGGAATATCATCCGGAGAATCTCAGCTATCCTGAGCATCTTCATCGGAGTTTCGAATTATGGTTTGGTGAAACTGGCGAATTTCTATTGACAATCGATTCTGAAATTCACACCTTAAAAGCTGGCGATATCGCCCTAATTCTCCCCTATCAAACCCATCAAGTAGAAGCTGAAATGGAAAACTCTGGTCATATTTGGATTTTTTCTCCCGAGTATCTAGAAGACTATCTTCCATTAATTAAAGGGAAATCCTTCTTAAATCCTGTTATTCCGGTGGAACGCACTAAATCTAATCAGCTCTACGATTCTTTATTTGAGAGCAACTCATTTTTTAGACACAAAGCCGCTTTATATGAAATCTTATATCTATATGAGCAACATACCAAGCTAGTCAAAACACGAGGCAAAGAGAATATTTTAGAATTAATTCTATTGTGGGTCTCTTCTCATTTTCAAAATGAAGTTACTTTGGGTCAGCTTAGTGAAGATATCGGCTATAGTAAAGATTACGTATCCAAGGTCATTACCCAAAAACTTGAGTCCACCTTTCCAAAACTAATCAACCAGTACCGCATCAATCAAGCTTGCTATTTACTAGCAAACTCCGATTATTCTATAACAGAAGTCGCTAGCTTATCTGGTTTTCAAAACACGCGAACCTTCAATCGTAATTTTTTGCAGAAAATTGGTCACACCCCTAAAGATTATCGGAAAAATGCCCACAGCGGACGAAAAGAGCCGACATTGATTCGCTTTGACAATCTCTACTATCAACAATTGTTGTAGTAAATTGAATGCACCTCAGCAAAAAACCATGAAGCACTAGTCCAACTAGTCGCCATGGTTTTTTACTATTTATTCAGTTGAACCCACTGCCCACTACGATCCGACTCATAAATCCCACAAACCATCTTCAAAGAATCCAACGCATCCGCGGCGGCGAGGTACTCTGCATAAGGATCTGGCAAGCCGAATAACTGATTGACAAAGGCCCGCACAAAACGCAGATGCCCTGCCCCCCAGTAGGCTTTAGCTACCTCGCTTACCACGCCTTCTTCAAGAGGTGCCGCTACGTCATTGACTACCAGTTTGTCAGCGGTCAACACCACTCTGGCTTCTTCAAAATCAAAGGTGACGGATGGGGCGGGATCTGAAGAGTAGTTGTTGGAGGCATGAATGACCACCGGCACGTCATCTGGAAGCACTGCTGTCGCCATCGCCGCGTCTTCTACTTCGATGGTTTCCTCCAAAAGCGTAGTCATTATCTTGCCTTTGATTTTCTCTGGTAACTCAATCATCCAAGTCACCACATCTAAGGTATGGATGGCTTGATTGATCAAGGTACCCCCACCTTCTTTTTTCCAAGTACCTTTCCATGATGCCGCCTCATAATACCCTTTATCCCGATGCCAGGTTAGCTCGCATTTGATTCCTTTTAACTGCCCGAAAGCTTGTTGGGAAATCATCGTTTTCAGTTGGGCATAGGAAGGGTTGAAGCGATTTTGATAACACACGGCATAATGCAAGTCTGGCTGTTCCGCCCATTTGGCTAAAACCTGTTCAGCTTCTTGGACCGTTATGGCCATCGGTTTTTCACATAGGACATGTTTCCCGGCTTCAAAAGCTTGCAGGGTCATTTGGCCATGGAGATAATGCGGCGTAGCGATGATTACTGCGTCAATCTCACCATTTTTTAGCATGTCTAGGTAATTCCCATAAAAACTACAGCCATGTTTTTCCCCAAAGCGTCGCCCTTTTACTTCATCTATGTCGCAAAAAGCCGTCAACTGGGCTTCTTGAATTTTCTGAAGGGCTTCTGCATGGGTACCGGAGATATTGCCACAGCCCACAATTCCGAATCGTATCATTTTTTCACACTCTTTTTAGTAAGTATTTTCAGTATCCAAGACTTTTTCTTTCACATCTTTGTCTTTTGAGCCCGCAATTTTCTTGTTTAACTCTTCCAAGAACAACTCCTCGTCAATCGGCAACTCAACCCATTGGCCTAACCAAGAAGAGAGGTGAATGGCGTTAGAAATGGACAAGCCATAAATCCCATCTGTCGCTGGTGCCACCAGTTTTTCGCCAAAGAGAATATTGTTGACAAAGTTTTGCGTCACTCGCAAATGGCCGGTGCTGCTGTCAAATTCAACAGGAATCTTGATTTCCCAAACTTCCGGTTCGCCAAAGCCGCCGGTGTAAGTATCGTTCCATTCTTTTTCATCGGTAACGGTCCGCCAGAATTTCAACTGTTCATCTTCAATCATGATTATTCCTTGAGAACCCACGATTTCAAAACGATTGGTCCCAGGCGTTTCCGTAGTGGTTGTCACAAAGACCCCAGTGGCCCCATTTGCGTATTCACAATAGGCCGTTACTTCTGTTTCCACTTCCACATCCCGACGTTTGCCATAATAGGCAAAGGAGAAAATCCGTTCCGGCATGCCACAAATCCATTGCCACAAGTCCAATTGATGGGGATCTTGGTTTAAGAGGACACCGCCACCTTCCCCTTTCCAAGTGGCCCGCCAGCCGCCAGAATTGTAATAGCTTTGGGACCGATACCAGTTGGTGATGATCCAGTTGGTCCGACGCAATTCACCGATTTGACCGGATTCTACGAGTTCTTTCGCCTTTTGATAAGTCGGGTTCATCCGTTGGTTATACACCAAAGACAAGGACAGTTCTGGATGTTTTTCTGATTCTTCAATCATTTCCCGAACTTTTTTCGTATACACCCCAGCCGGTTTTTCTACTAAGACATGTTTGCCTACTTGCAAACCTTTAATGGCAATCACAGGATGATCATAGTGGGGCGTAGAGATAATGATTGCGTCCACTTCTGGATCTGCCAACAAGTTATCCACATCATCATATAATTTGTATTGATCCCCGTATTGTTCATGGATACGGTCCAATTTTTCTGGATTGCTATCACACAATGCCACCAATTCAGCGTTTTTTAATTCACCACCTAAGACATTGCGCATATGAAAGGAGCCGATATTACCGACGCCGACGATACCGATTTTTACTGTTTCCATGTTAGTTCCACTCCTGACCCATGTTTTCCACAAGGATTTTTTTCAATGCATTACTAGCGACAGTGAACAGTTTTTCACCATCGGATTTTGTTTCTTCAATGGAGACGCCCTCTTTTTCCAACGCCGCAAAGCCATCAAAAATTGACAAATGGGGTTCCAAGGAAGCAAAGCCTGTAAAGCCGTTTGCCACAAGTGCCCGCAAGACAGCTTCCACTTGCCCATCGCCAAGTCCAGCCGGTGTGACTTTATGATCTGCGAAATGGGCATCTTTAATGTGCATATAGCCAATTTCATCTTTTAATAATTCATAGGCATGGGGATAGACTTCCACATCACATTGGACAAAGTTGGCCGGATCAAAGGCCGCTTTGACTTGTGGATTGTTCAGTTCGGTCAAAAGTTTGGCACAACGTTCTGGAATATCTCCGTAAATGTCTTTTTCATTTTCATGAAGCAAGGTAATTTGAGGATAATCTTTGGCTACCTCTAAAAATTGGTTCCATCGCTTCACCACTTCTTCGTGAAAGTCGTCGGCAGGTTTGCCTTCTGGAATGAAGAAACTAAACATCCGGACATAGGGACTTTCAAAAGCTACTGCTACATCAAGAACATGTTTGAATAACGCTAAATGCTCTTCAAAAGGATCCTCAATACTGATTTTACCGATGGGAGAGCCGATGGAAGAAATCTTGATCCCGTTTTCATGGAGTGTTTCTTTGTAAGTAAGTACTTGATCCAGCGTCAATTCACTGACATTGACGCCATTGATGCCTCGGACTTCGATATGGGCAATGCCGTTTTCTTTCAGTCCTTTGATTTGTGTATCTAAGTCACTTGCGATTTCATCTGCGAAACCGGTGATGGTGAAGTTGTTCATTAAATGAACCTTCTTTCTTGTTTTGTTACGGCTATTATACGTACATTTTTAAACAATAAAAACGCTATAATGTGACCCATTTCATGCTAGATGTGATATCATCAGAGAAACTTGCGAAAAAGGAGTGACCCCCGACGAAACCAGTAGCAACGATTCAAGATCATCTTCATTCAAAAGATTTCGATTTTTATTATAAAGATTCCTGTTTCGAAACCCCCATCACATTTTTACCAGAGTACCACTACCATGATTTTCATGAGATCTATTGTCTATTAGATGGGGAAGTGGATTACTACGTGGAAGATCGTGTCTATCATATGCAACCAAGAAATATCCTGTTAATTCATCATCATGATATCCATCACATGATGCTAACCTTACCTTCTGCCCGTTATGAGCGCGTTTTCTGTTATTTTGACGAATCTTATTTACACCGTTATTCTTCCGCTAAAACAGATTTGACGTTATGCTTTTCCCGTATCAATAACCGCCAAAGTCATTTTTTGCCTACAAGTTTAACCGAAGTTCGACCTTTTATTCAAGATTTACAAAAACATAGTGCCTCTGAAGAATATGGTAGTGACTTGCGCTATACCCAATGTTTTAACGAGTTTCTGCTTTTTCTCAATCAACGCTTTTTAGCTTTGCAAAAAGAAAATACTCCCTTGACGAATAGTAAAGAAAATCATGTTGTTCGCCACGCCATTCACTATATCCAAGACCATTTATCAGAGCCCGTCAAAGTCGAGACCCTAGCCAAAGCCCAGTTTATTAGCCGCGAACACCTTACTAGGGAATTTAAGCGTCATACCGGCTTTAGTCCCCATGCCTACATCCAAAAACGGAAACTGCTCTATGCCAAAGAGCGTTTATTAGAAGGGGCCACAATTACGATTGCCTGCAACGATGCTGGTTTTACTAATTATTCTCATTTTATTAAAGCCTTTAAAAAGGAATTTGAGCTGACTCCTCGTCAATTTCAACAACAAAACCTTTAACAATCTGATTTTGATTGATCCTTTGCAACCCGTGATTCAAAAAAACAGCCCGTGAGTATTTAGTTTCACAGGCTGTTTTTACGCTTTATTTTACCTTTACTTTTACTTGCACCAAAGATAACTCAGGATTGACATCCATTGCTTCCGTCATTCCCAAAATTGGCTGTCCATCTACATCAAAATGTACCCGCCGGATACCTGAAGAACGGGGAGCATCGATACCTGGACGTGCATGATAAGTGTTCCAGATATTGCCTTCTTCATCTTCTACATAAGCATTGTGTCCAGGTCCAAATTCTCCTGGAACATTCATAGAAGTCAACAATGGGTAATTTGATTTTTCCCAGACCGCTGGATTGAGCAAGTCACTGCCAACTTTGGCTTTTAGATACCCCACACAATAGCTACTGTCGACAGCTGCGCCGGAAATGGTTAAATAGATGTCTTCTCCTCGATACAAGGCATAGGGACCTTCATCGACAAAGGTATGATTATTGTCCCATCCATAATCTGGTTTTGCTAAGACTACTGGTTCTGTCAATAATTGCCACGGTTGATCAGGATTGAGCTCCGCAAAATAAATCCACGCACCTAAGTCCACTGGGAAAAACTGACGTTGCGACCAAGCGGCATAGATTCGGCCACTATCTTTAATCACCGTCATATCCAAAGTGATGCCTCCTGTAATCAAAGGCGATCCATCTGCTTTTACGACTTTTTGCGGTCGCTGCCAATCAGCTAGCACCAAGGGATTGCCGCCTTCTTTCAAAGCCATTACGTGGGATTGTTCCTCTTCAAAAGGACCTGGTGTTGCCCCGTGGAAAATATACAAACGATCATTAATAATATGAAATTCTGGTGCCCACAAGAGATTGGCAATTTCAGGGTACATCTCGCTATCCAAAATCTTCATCTCTTGGGCAGTAACTAACTCAGCAATCGTCTTGGCTTTACGGATATAGAGGCTACGGTTATCATCATAATCATTCGTGGCAATAAAGTAGTATTCCCCTTGCCATTTGCCGATACAAGGATCCGCGCGATAAGTCGCAATCGGGAAAGAAAAATGTTCCTGATGCACTTGACCCTTTGCTACAAAAGCTTTTTCAGTAGCACTTGCTGGTAAATCAAACCAATCAATTCCGGCTTGGCGACTCGAGCCATCACTATAGCGCAAGGTTGCTTTCATCGTGGTAAGTTCTTCCATGTTTTCAACAACGACTTCATCCGGTAAGTCCACAGCGATATGATGGGGTGTTATCAATTTTTTTTGTAAATAGTCTCCTTGTTCCTCACTAATGGTCAAACTATTCCTCGGAATTGCCCCTTCAATATCCGTTGCTACTTCCAAAAGTGGTTGCCACTGAATGGCAACCTTTTTAGTCTCATCCACATGATCTAAGCTTGGGGTCGTCACTTGATAAGCCTGATCACAGCTATCTAACCACCGGATTTGATACCCTTCATCCGTATAAGCCAATTGAACATCCATCAGAGGCATTTCACTTAGGTGGAGCAAAGGTAGTTCTTGATACTGAATAAAGTTTTCCGTTTCAAAAACTAAAATGCTACCCACACTGGTTTCATCCAACGTTCCATCGGCATTTACCCGAATCCCGATGATGTAAAATTTCTCTTTTCCCTGACAAATCCAAGTTTTTTTAAGGGCTTTTGCTACTAAAAACCCATCTGGTAAAGAATGTGCTTTGGCAAACAAGACCCCAAAGTTTTGATTTAATGGCTGAAACACTCCTGATTCATCTGCCAATGCTAAATGCATCGCCAATCCCAGCCGAGTATCATAAAGCTCTGTTTCTTTAGCTTCTCGTTGATAATTCAATAATTGATAACTCATAATAGCCTCCTAAATATAATAATTGCGAGTAGTTTGATTAGTGGTCCACACACCAATTTTCAAACCCATCAAATCCAAATAAACAAATTTTCTTATCTACCAGCCAAGACTCGTTGATAATCATAGCCTCGATCGGGTGTTTGCTTTCTTGGCCGCGCCTCGAAATAATGAACTCCATGAGGCTGTACAGTATATGAATAGCTGTTAGACGTGACCGTGGTAGTCACTTTTGGCTGAGCAATTTGCTGCAAAAGCGCTCTTTGTTCAGCACTCAAATTGGCTGGCTCTCCCAAATCATGCCAACTTTGCAATGGGTTGGTTGTTTGTTGATCCACCACTTCTGAAGTGATACACCATTTTTCAACCTCTTCTGGGAAATCTAGTTGGAAAGACATCGCTTCAGCTGTTAAATTCCAAAAAACGCCAGCAAAGCGCTCCTTGCCATCTGAAGTTACTATGCCGTGTTCCCCTTTATAAAGACAGTTCTTTTGTAGTTTTTTATAAAAAGCAAAGGTCCAAAAAGTTGGTTTAGGAATATTGCCATTGGCGACTAGCCCAAAACCTCCATGAAACGGTGTGAAGGGAACCCCCATTTCTTCAAAGATATCCCCAAACGTCCAATAAGAATACGAGGCACTGGTTTCTCCTAATCTTGAAAGCAACTGAGCGATATAGGCTGCGTTCAAATTCGTATCATGCAAAGGGCTATCCGGCCGATAAGACGTATTGAACTCCGTAATATGCATCGGCAAGCCACGATATTCTGGATAGTCATCGATAATACTACGGGAAATATCCAACTCAGTCAGGGATTCCTGTGCTTCTCGCAAAGTCACATAGCTATAATGTCCGGCGGTCTCTGGATCAGAAATGGTGTAAAAATGGCGGGTCACCGTATCAATCGCCAATTGTTCCTCGTGACAAAAGGCCATAAACTGTTGTAGCCAATTGATATCATCTACCCCACAAATCGCTGGTCCCCCAACTTTGAATTGGTCATCGACAGCTTTCACCGCCAAAAAAGTTTCTTTGAATAACTTAAAGTATTCGGTCATATCAGCATCTTGCCAAAAACCTGGCAAATTCGGCTCATTCCAAACTTCCACCGGCCAAGTCACTACCTCAGCCCGACCATAGCGTGTGATTAAGTGTTGTAAGGTCGCTTGGACTAATTGGCACCAACCTTCGTATGAGCGAGGCGGGGTCACGTTTCCCTGCCAATAAAAGACCGTCTGATCCCCAGAAGCTAGTTTTTGTGGCATGAAGCCCAACTCTAAATAGGGTTTTATACCCACTTCTTGATAAAAATCCATCACTATGTCCAAGTAGGTAAAATTATATTCCGCGACTTTTTTTCCCGTTTCGTCTTCGTATTCTTGGTAGATTGCCATGTCATCGCTAAATAAGCCATGACCGCGAATATACTTGAACCCAATTTTTTCTTGTACGAGACGTAATTGTTCTTGGTATTGCCGCTGTAGAGCCAAGCCCATCCGGCCAGTACCAATACAATCATCCGCAAAATTGTGAAATGAGCTAACTGTCATATTTTTTGTCAATTGAATAGTTTCCATTTTTTCTTCTCCTCGTAATAGTTAGTTAAAAAAACAACCATTTTGGCTAGTGGTTTTAACTATAATTGGCTAACATTTGTTACAAAACCTTATGAATCCCCCTTTTTTCAGTTGTAATCAGTTAATTTGCACAGTATACTAACTCTAAGACGTACTTTAAAAAGGGGATTGTCCATGATTATTAATAAACTTGACATTCGTGAGCAAAATGAAGCGACTGTACTAAAAGCGATTATTGAAAATAAAAATATTTCCCGAGCCAACATCTCCACTTTAACCAAACTAAATAAGGCCTCGGTTTCGCAAATTATCAAAAACCTAATTGAAAACGATATCGTAGAAGAAGTTGGTATCGGTAACGCTAGTTCGATGGGGGGGCGAAAACCGATTCAGCTGCACTTTAATGGACGCTGCGGTTTGGCGCTTGCTTTTGATGTGGGCTATAACTATGTGGCAGGGATGTTGGCTTATCTCGATGGGGAAGTGATTCGCCTCGAAGAAAGAAAAAATACCCCAATCAATAGCGAAAATATCTTGCCCACTGTTCAAAGCATTATCACCAATTTTTTAAGTCAGGCCCCAGTGACGCCCCATGGTCTAGTGGGGATTTCATTGGCCATCCACGGGATTGTCAACGATAACCGCATCACCTTTACTCCTTACTACGATTTGTCTGGCTTGGATATCAAAGAACCCCTAGAGCAACTTTTCAGTGTGCCGGTCTTTGTAGAAAACGAAGCCAACCTTAATGCTGTCGGGGAATACTGCTTTATGACAACTGGCGACTACCAAAAAATTATCAGTCTGAGTATTCATAGCGGAATTGGCGCTGGCACAGTAGCCAATGGTTCTTTACAATCTGGCTCCCATGGCTTCTCTGGAGAATTAGGACACAGCACGCTTTTCCCTAATGGCAAATCCTGTCCTTGTGGTAATAAGGGCTGTCTCGAACAATATGCCTCCAACAGAGTGTTATTTGATACTTTTGCCAAATTAAAAGACTTGGATTTTGTTAATTCTGATATTTTTGCAGCCGCCTATAATGCCGGTGATGTGGATGCCATCCGTCTAGCCCTAGAAAATGTTGACTATTTAAGTATCGGCCTAAACAATATCATCGTGGCAGAAGATCCTGAGTTATTGATCGTCAATAGCTCTGTCTATCGTAAAATTCCCGATCTTCTTCCCCGGATACGTCGAAAAATGGTCTCTCGTTTTACGCAAAGTATCACCATTCAGACGAGCCTGTTAGGGGATCATGCCCCGCTATACGGTGGCATTGCCCAGGCTACTTCCCACTTTTTAAAAATCCAAAACTTAAGACTAGGAATGCTTAAAAAGTAGGCTTCTTCCAATTGCTCATGGCGAAACCCATGAGCAATTTTTACGATGTTAAGTGGCTATAAGTCTTTTTGTCCCAAGCTTACTAGCTACCATTCATCATGAAACTTCCGCTATCCAGGGCAAACGAATACGGTTCCATCGTTTTTTTAAAGAAAGCCATCGAGTAATCAGCCGACTTGCTGATTATCCGATGGCTTATTTACCTTTCAAGGCAATGAGGCATTTTTTTACTCTTCTGTCAGTAAACGATGACAGATTGGTGCAGTTTGGGGATAAACATCTTGATAAATCTCATAAATTTTCGCATATTTCGCTACTTGTTGTGGATCAGGCATGATGTGTTTGTCATAGTGCACAAAAACCTCGGCACAACTTTCAGCATCTGGGAATAATCCCGCTCCGATAGCTGCTAACATGGCAGCTCCCATGCCTGGACCTTGTTCGGTAGTCAACGTTAAGATTTCAGCATCGAAAATATCTGCTTGCATTTGCAGCCAATCAGAGTTTTTCGCCCCACCACCAACGGAGACAATCTGTTTAAAATGGCGCCCCGTCGTATCTGCCATGATTTGTTGAGAATCCTTTAAAGAAAAAGTGATGCCCTCCAAAACTGCACGGCCAAAATGGCGCAATCGATGATGAGTGTCAATGCCAATAAAACTGCCACGAATCTTGGCATCACTATAAGGTGTCCGTTCCCCTACGATATAAGGAGTGAACAACAGCCCATCTGAGCCAGCTGCCACAGTCCCCACATCCGCTAATAAGGTCGCAAAATCTTCTTCTGGCGCAAAGGTATCCCGAAACCAGCTCAATGAATTTCCGGCGGCCAAAGTCACGCCCATCCCATACAATTTGTCTTTGACGCTATGATTAAAGAGATGGAGTTTTCCTTGATAATCCACTGTTTCATCTGCTTCATAAGACAAGAAGACGCCGCTTGTTCCGATAGAGGCCATCGCTAAGCCTTCTTTAATAATCCCAGCTCCCAATGCAGCACAGGCATTATCTGCCCCACCAGCAAAAATCGCTACTTCTTGGGTAAAACCAAATTTCAATTGCAATTCTGGTACTATCTTGCCGACTAATCCAGCTGATTCATGTAGTGTTGGTAAGACCGCTTCATCGATATCAAACTGTTTCAAAATAGCCGCTGACCAAACTTTTTCTTCTACATCCAATAACAATGTACCGGCTGCATCAGAGTAGTCCATCGAATATCGGCCTGTCAGCCAAAACGCCAAATAATCCTTTGGCAACATCACATGAGCCACTTTTTCCCAGTTGGCTGGTTCATTTTTTTGAACCCAACGAATTTTAGGCAAGGTAAATCCTTCGAGAGCCACGTTTTTCGTAATGGCTAACAATTGGTCCCCAAAAGTTGCCATGATTTCTTGACATTCTTTGGTTGTTCGTACGTCATTCCACAAAATTGCTGGACGAATAACTTGGTTGGCATCGTCTAATAACACCAAACTATGCATTTGACCGGAAAAACTAATCCCCACCAACGCATCCTTCATATCTGGACGCAAATCCAACAGTTTTGTCATCACAATTTCCGCTGCTTTTTGCCAATGATTCGGATTTTGTTCACTGTAACCAGCTTGTGGTGTATCTAAAGGATAAGCACTATCTGCTGATGCTAGCAGGTTCCCGCCCTCATCAAAAAGGAGTCCTTTTAACGCGCTCGTTCCGAGATCTAAGCCTAAAATTTGTTTCATAGCGATTATTCCCTTCTCTTAATTGACCTGGTGTTCAATTTGATAAGCATCCACATATCCTGTAGCCTGTGGTGCTGTTCTGGTAGCATATAGACCCATTGTACAGCCTACAAAACCACCAGCAATTTCTGTACTTAAATAATGAATAGCCACCGCTTCTGCGACAAGATGTTCTTCTTCAGCTACAATTACCTTGGCTGTCAATTGTTGCAACGCACCGGTAAATTGCAATACGAAACGATCACCGGTAAAGGTCGTCCTCCCTAGTGTTTCTTCTACGCCAGCTAGAGTACGGATGAGCTGGGCTAGATAGCCATTTTCTGTTTCGGTAATTTCCAAACGTACATGGTAGTCATTGCTTTGAATCAACGCCAAGCCACATGCTTCCCCTTTGGCCAAGGATGGTTGGATATCGACACGAAAATGGTAATTCATCGCTTTTTGTCGTAACCCAATATAAGTGGGTGAAGCCACATCTGATAAAGTCGCTTTCCCGGGTGTCAATCGCAACCAGCCTGGACGAACAGCCCGATTGTAATCAGCAGGATGCGGATTACGCAAATAGACAAAGGCAACGTTTTCTTCAGCCAATGAAAACTGGCTTGTTTCTGGGACTGGACTGAGGGGCAGTGCATGTTCTTGGACGTCTAACAGCTGCCCATGACCTGGATTGACTACCGGCCAGCCGTCTTCCCAGACAACTTCAGCGAGAAACGTTTCACGTCCAAGATTGCTGTAACCTTCATAGTTTCGACTAGCCAAACAAGTCATATACCACTTGCCTGTTGTCGTTTCTACTAAATCCCCATGCCCGACATTGCAAACAGGAAAATCTTTACCCAAATGTCGATGAGTCAAAATAGGGTTATTGGGATTTCCCAAATAAGGCCCTGCCACTTGTTGACTTCGAGCAATCGTCACACAATGGTTAAAGCCAGTTCCCCCTTCCGCAATCATCAGATAATAATAGCCGTCTTTTTTATAAAGATGTGGTCCCTCAGGCCAAACTACATCTCGCATAGCACCTTTCCACAAAGAAGTACTCACACCAATCAGACGCATGGTATTTAGATCAAGTTCTTGCAACCATACTTCCCAATCACCATTGTAAGTGACGCCTTTTGGATTCGGGCGCGTGCCTACATAATAACAACGTCCATCTTCATCAAAGAATAGACTGGGATCAATACCTGGAGCATCTTCTAAATAATAGGGATCAGACCACGGCCCCTTGGGATCGGTTGCTGTCACCACAAAGTTGCCACCATGGGTAACATTGGTGGTAATCATATAGAAAGTTCCTTCATGGTAACGAAGACAAGGTGCAAATATCCCTTGGGAATGCCCCGCCTGGTCTAAAGGCAACTGGCTATCCCGCTCTAAGACATTGCCAATTTGTGTCCAATTTACCAAATCTTTGCTGTGATAAATGGGAACGCCTGGAAAATAAGCAAACGTTGAGGTCACTAAATAGAAATCTTCTCCTACCCCGCAAACGCTTGGATCTGGAGAAAAGCCTTTCAAAACTGGATTAGTAAAAGTATTCATGGTTAGCCTCGTTTCTCATTTTTAATTGCTAAGGAAGAGGGACACCAGCTAGCATCCCTGAAATAAGGCGCTATTAAAATGAGTCAGCTAGTTCAGTTTGTATGCTTTACTAACTTTCTAAATGATAAAACACCTCTTGGCACAAGTCAACCGCTTACAGAACAATTTTTTTGTTTTTTTTGCTACACCACTATCCGTCTATTAACCACTAATGAACAACTATGCACGAACCCTTTACTCCTAAAAAAAAGTCGGTCTCGCCCCCCAACAACTTCATCAGGTTATAGCGAAACCGACAGACAAAAAATTCGTTTTTCTTTTGACAGGGCTAGTTTAGCTACCGTCATACTATTTTCTAAAGACTAAAGTTCTTTTTTACCTCAAAACCTTCGTATATCCCGCGTCAGATGGCCTCGTATTTATTTTTCAAGGCTTGAAAGCGTAGAACCCTTTATAAGCGTAACTTTATGGATATACTTTACGCCCTGCTTGATCGGCAATACCCGATTTTCGCCAGAAATAAGTATTGATTTGATCTCGCCACTCCACTGCCAGTTCTCGTTGCCATTGCAGCAACTCTTTGACATTTTGATAAGAATTCTGGTCAACATGAGGACCGATTTCTTCCCAAACAGCTTGATAGTCCTCAACTCGTTTAACACCTTCAAAATGCGTATCATAGATGTCTTGAATCAGGGTTTTGCTATTGTGTAGTCGATGCGTGTAAGGTACATGGTGAAACCATAACAACAACTCATCGGGACAAGTTGTTAAGTCATTAAAGTAATCTCGGATAGCTGGCGCATATTGTGACACGTAATCCGTTCCTGAAGTTGTTCGATCATTGCCAATACCCAGATGGTCAGAAAAATGATACGTTCCCCACCGATCATATTCATAACCATCGATATTGGGCCCATCGTGGGATCCTGGCGTCACCATAAAACCGACACCTCGAGGGGCTGTATACATGCCATAGGTTTCCCGAGAAGTCACCAAAAGATCTGCCAACTTTTTCGTTTGATCCTCAGCTAAATCGAAAGTTAAGCCAATCCAACGTTGGGCACAGTCTTGGGTGGTCAGCTGATTGTTCCAACACAGTTTGCCATAACCATAGAGATTGATTTGCATCAGCTTATGGCCAGTCCAGTTTTCTGACATGCCCACCACTCCTACGGCACAAATACCACTGTAAGCTGGTTGTGGTGAAGTGCTTTTCAATAATTCCTTCACTTGGCCTGGTACGTCTTCATTGCGACAATCAAAATCCAATGCTTCTTTCCACACGGGCAATTGATAATAAACGGCTTTTTGATGCCCCGTATATTCCTGAGTCAATTGAAACTCAATGATATGATTGGTCTTTCGCAACCCACTCAACAAAGGAGAAGTGGGCTCTCGCACTTGGAAATTCAGTGGGCCAAGCTTAATTTGTAGGCTAACATTTTCAACAAATTTCCCATCCAAAGGCATAAAATGATCATACGCTGCTTTGGCACGGTCAATGCTACGGTCCCGCCAGTTTTGCTGATGATTATAAACAAAACAACGCCATACCAAATGTCCACCATGAGGTTGCAATAGCCTGCCAAACATATTGGCCCCATCATCATGCCCACGACCATAAGCAAAAGGCCCTGGTTCCCCTTCCGAATCCGCTTTCACTACAAAGCCCCCAAAATCAGGAATATAACGATATAAAGCATCAATTTTTTCTTGCCAGAAAGCGATGACTTCTTTAGCAAGAGGATCCGCTGTTTCCAAACCACCAATCGCTTTAGGGGCGGCAAAGTTCACACTAAGGTATAGCTTAATTCCGTAAGAGCCCAAAATTTCATCAATAAGTCGCAATTCGCCAAAATGCTCCTCGCAAATGAGGGCTTTGGCTGCACCACGAACATTCACGTTATTAATTGAGATAGCATTAATTCCCACAGATGCTAAAAGACGAGCGTAGGACTCAATCAGTTGGTAATCCTTACGAAATTCATTGTCTTTAAAGAAAATGGAATCTCCGGCATAGCCTCGTTCAATTGTTCCATCCATATTATCCCAGTGATTAATCATCCGTAGCGCTTGGTCTGGCACACTTGTAAAAGAAGTGAAAGCTTCTCCCAATATCAATTTTTCATACAAGGCAAATAAGCCATAGAGTAAGCCTTTTGTCGTATTACTCTGAATAGCAACATGATTTTGCTCCCCTTTTACTCGATAGCCTTCCCTTCCCAAACACTCTTCTGTTACAAGTGAAAAGGCCAAGTCCCCTTCACTTGCTACTTCTTTTGTCAAATTCAGTAATGTGCCTACTTCTCGGCGAATACTTCTTGCCACTAAATCATCCGCAGGCAATGAGAAATGTTGAAAATAATGACTGGCTACTTTTCGTAACCAACATAAATCGCGAGTCATCAGTCCACCTAACCTTCATTAATTTTTCGTACAAGAAAAGGGGCCTAAGAAGACCCCTCATCATTTAAACGGCTTATAAATAATCGTTCAAGATATTTTTCACATATTCGATATGGCTAGATTTCAGGACTGGATCTTCATGGCTAACAGCATAATCGTATAAGCTTTCCAAGTCTTCTTCATCCTTCATGATTTTTTCGCCGAGGCCTTCGTTAAAGGAAGCATAGCGTTCTTCTTTCAAATCATCGAAGAAACGATCTTCTTTTAATTTCGCTGCATTTTTCAAACCGCGAGCGAAAGTATCCATCCCAGCAATATGAGCCAAGAACAAGTCTTCTGGTTCGAAAGCGGAACGACGTACTTTGGAGTCAAAGTTGATCCCACCAGGAGCGATACCGCCATTTTCCAAGACTTCGTACATCGCCAAAGTCACGTCCATGACATTGGTAGGGAATTCATCCGTATCCCAACCTAACAAAACATCCCCTTGGTTGGCATCCAATGAACCCAATGAATCGTAGCAACGTGCCACTGCAATTTCGTGTTCAAATGTATGACCAGCTAAAGTAGCATGGTTCGCTTCCAAGTTCAACTTGAAGTCGCCTTCTAAACCGTAACGTTGGATAAAGGCCATCGTAGTCGCTGCATCAAAGTCATATTGATGTTTTGAAGGTTCTTTTGGTTTTGGTTCCAACAAGAACTGTGGTTTGTGACCAATTTTTTCACCATAAGCAATCGCCATTTTGAAAAGACGAGCTATATTGTCTTGTTCAAGTTTCATGTTGGTATTCAGTAAAGTTTCGTATCCTTCACGGCCACCCCAGAAGACATAGTTTTCACCGCCAAGTTTTTTGGAGATGTCTAAGCCTTTTTTCACTTGTGCTGCAGCAATCGCATAAACTTCAGCGTTATTTGTTGAAGCCGCGCCGTTAACAAAACGTGGATTAGAAAACATGTTGGCAGTGTTCCAAAGCAATTTAATCCCTGTTTGATCCATTTTTTCTTTGATCAAGTCAGTAATTTCATCAACATTTGCAAAGAATTCTTCTAAGCTATCGCCTTCTGGTGCGATATCTACATCATGGAAACAGAAGTATTCTGCGCCTAATTTTTCGCAAATTTCAAAGAAGGCTTCTACCCGATTTTTGGCAGTTTCCATTGGCGTTTCACCAAACCAAGGGCGTTGGTTGACTGGATTACCAAATGGATCCGAACCATCTTGAGTCATTGTATGCCAATAAGCAATGGCAAAACGAAGATGATCCTTCATTTTTTTGCCCATCACTACTTCATCTGGATTGTAGTGGCGGAATGCAAACATATTTTTTGTGTCTGTGCCTTCATATTGAATCTTGTCGATACTTGGAAAATAACTCATTGAGAATCCCTCCATCAAATAGGTTGTTTAGTTTAACTAACTAACTCTATTAAAGAATAGCGCAACCTTTTTTAAATGTCAACCGCTTTCACGTATCTTTTTTTCAGTTTTTTTAAAGAAATGCGCTACTCCCACAGCTACCTTCATCCCCTCCTATTAATTAGAAAACAAGATTGCCTTGCTACCGGAGAATCAGCCGGATTGTAGACTTGGTATTATGGAGTTTCCACTTGTGAAAACTTTATAATACCAAGTCTAAAAAAAGGCAAGCCCTCTTTCAAGGTTGCTTGCCTTTACGCTTTTGTATTTAAGCTTGCTAGAAAAGTTGATTACTCCACCTTAGCCGGCTTTTCCTGATGCATCCAAGCTGGCAAATGAAATTCTTGTACGATACCGATGAGTTGTCCTGAAAGTATGACTGTCAGCAATGAAAAACCAATGCGATTCAAGGGAATATAGCTCAAAGACAATACCAAGACGACCAAATCACTAGCAAGGTAGGCCCACTGAATTTTCATTTTAAAAACTTTGGCAATACTCATGGCCATAGCATCATCTCCACCCGGGGCACCACCTGCTCGAACACAAAGCCCACAGCCAACCCCGACAAAGATAGCTCCTACTACTGCTGCCAAAAGGGGCGTATCACCGATATGGGGCCAAAAAGGTCCGATTGCTTCAAAAAGACTATAGCTAGCAGAAAAACCCACAGAAGCGACAATGGAATAAAATATGAACTCTCGCCCTAATATTTTCCAGCCAGCCGCATAACATAACATATTGAAGATGAACCCAGTGATTGCTGGTGACAAATGAAACCAATGATCTAGTAACAGGGTCAGCCCCAGACCACCACCTTCAGTCACACCACTGAAGGAATGGATATTAAATAAGCCAAAAGATAAGATTGTACTCCCCAAAATCACCATCGCTAGTGCGCGGGGTTTAATTGTTTTTAACACAGTATTTTCCTCCAAAACAGATAAGTTATTTTTGTTGATGAATGTAACCAGCCTTATTTCACCAATTTGTACTCTTCACAAAACTGAATCAATCGCCGAACGTTTAGAAGGTATCGAGCAAGATATAACGTGACAGTAGATCAAAGAAAAAACAAAGAAAAGAGGGATAGTTAATGAGTACGGTTATTTTAGCTGAAAAACCAAGCCAGGCATTAGCCTACGCAAGTGCTTTAAAACAAAGCACCAAAAAAGACGGTTATTTTGAGATCAAAGACCCACTATTTACAGATGAAACGTTTATCACCTTTGGTTTTGGGCAGAATAAAAATGTAGGTTTTCGGCAATAGGAATTGTCGGCAATCGCCAGTTTAGATTTTATTTCTCATACGATAAGACTTGCCGGTAATCTTGAACACTTTGACATGATGAACCAGTCGGTCAAGGATCGCTGCCGCGATTTCTGGGCTTTGAAACAATTCACCCCATCGAGATAAGACGATATTTGTCGTAATAATCGTAGAGCGGTGTTCATAACGCATATTTGCATGTCAAATTGGAGGTACTTAACATGGATTTACAGCAATTGCAAAATTTTTTAATCATTGCTCAAGAAGAAAATATTACTCATGCTGCTAATTATTTACATCTTTCACAGCCGGCCCTTTCTCGACAAATTAAGGCTTTAGAAGATGAACTGGGTAAAACACTGCTAATTCGTGAATCAAAAAAAATAACGCTAACTAAAGATGGAATGCTCTTACGTAAAAGAGCTTCTGAAATTACTAATCTAGTTGCTAAAACAACGAATGAATTGACAACAGATCATAATGATTTATCTGGGGATATTTTATTAGGAGTCAGTGAAACAGACGCTATCCGTTTTATTGGTCAATGCACCAGTCAATTAATTAGTCTGCATCCTAAAGTCACACTCAAATTACGCAATGGAGATAATGAGTCCGTATTACATATGGTAAACAGTGGTTTAGTTGACATGGGCCTTTATTTTGGTGCAATTGATCAGAATATCTTCAATCATATCGAGTTGAAGACGCCAAATCTTTTTGGTGCATTAATGCAAAAAAATCATCCATTGGCAGAAAAGTCTATCCTGACACCCGACGATCTTGCCGATCAACCATTAATTCTCTATCAAAATTCGTTAGATGATAATTCCTTACCAGAATGGTTTCACCGAGAAGAAAGTGAGTTAAACATTACTGGTACATTTGGTATGTATCTTAGTGCTAAAAAGCTTGTCGAAAGTGGGCTAGGTATTGCCTTAGTATTTGATGACCTAGTTGACTACCATTCAACAAATTTAGTTTGTCTCCCACTGAAACCAGAGTTTGCAACAAGCGTAAGTTTAATTTGGAAGAAGTACCAATTTTTTTCGGAAACTACTCAAGCATTACTGACAATAATAAAAAACAAATTGGCTCAAAACAAATGACATAGGACTCATGATATGTATCTATGAATCAATTAATTCATCTAAGTAATATTGAAATAAAAGCAATTCGAACAATATTTTCTGCCGACCAAGCTGAACTCATAGGTATTGTAAGATGGAAAATATTGTAGTAAAGAACGTCACGCCCAGTATCATCGATATAGAGGATGGTAATTTCTACTTTTTTTGATGACTCCCATATTTCCCACATCAAAATATTATTTGATCTAATCCCTTTTCTTATCAGTTAAATCTGATAGATAAGTTTAGTTGACTTATTTCATCATTTATTTTTACTTCAGCATACCATCATAGAAAATAGTATTCATAAATACGTTTTTTTAGAGTTCAAACAACATAAACAACTCAATATAATTAATTATGATTAGAGATAGTTCTGATGAAATAAAATATAGCGAAAAATCTAAATATTAATTTAAACAACAAATTTGATAGGCTTTCTTGAAATGATAATTCACTAATAGTAATTAGGAGGACCTAGTAAAATCACGCCTGCAGATTGAGTTAACACAAAGAACTATGAGAAACTACTTCATATCAATACCAAATCTCTGTATTATCCCCAGCAATTTTCCGTCCTCCCATTAGAATATGTGTTATACCAACTAAAAATTTTTAAAGTTTCATCATTATGATACTCTCCCTTATGATTAACCCCGATTTCTTATGTGAATTCGTTCCTAACAACAAATAGATTTTTTTAACTTTATCTTAATACATGTTAATCAGATTCAATAATTTTCCAGTTTCTATCTTTTTGTAATCCTAATTCATACTGAAAGTAACTAGTTGTTTTTGATAAATCATCAAGATATTTTACTCCAACTTTAACTTGAACAATTTTTCCATCTTGTTCATAAACTGGATTCACCAATTCCACAAATTTCAGATTTATATTAATTGGTCGCATCGCATCATTTTCAACATAGTATTCTAGTTCCTTTTCTGATGCTGCTGGATAAAGCCTGAAAAACGTCTCTAAAAACTCGGTGATTTCTTCCGTTGTTTTGGCATCAATCCCTGAATCACTTTCTACTTGTTTTTCTTCATGCTTCGCCTTTTCTGATTTTGCAATCATTGTAGGCAAACTGGTTACAACATAATTTCCTTTTTCATCTTCAAAAATAGTCACTCGATACGCAGAAGAAACTTGCTGTGATTTTTCCCCTTCTGTAACCTTTTGATCTACCATCAATGAAACAACAAATTCTTCCGAGTGCTTTTCAACATCTAGAATTTTTACTGATTGAACTTGTGAACTAGTAGGAATATCTGCTCGAACCATATCTTGGCTTAAGGACAATCCTTCTTCCGTAAGATACTGTTCAAGATTAGTCATTCTCTTTTCAATTACTTCCTTGTCATTCTTCCATGAAAAGTATTCTTTCACAAAATCTACAGTAAAATTTTCTACTCCAGAGGTATTCACTATTTTCTCTTTCACGACCACTTTTTCATGAGTTGTATGCTGATCAATGGCCGTAAAGTTTTTATAGATTCCAAAAGCGAGACTACAAAACAGTAAAAACCAAAGGGCAAGCACCATTTTCCGATTCTTACCCACTGAAACAACCCGTTCTTTCTTCTTTTTGGGAGTCTTCTCCTTTTGATTCCGTTCAATTTTTATCTTCATTTTCCATTCCTCTTTTCTATTGTTTATATCGCCCGGCTCCAATAAGATGCTGCTGCCAATAGCTATCGGTGAGATTCGTCCAACCAACTGGGTCTCCTGCATGGAACATTCGATTGTCTCCTGCATAAATGCCCACATGAGTTACATAAGTACCGGCATCATAAGTCGAATGAAAGAAAACCAAATCTCCTGGTTTGGCATCTTTTAAATCAATATGGGTCATGGCATCATATTGATCCTGAGCCACCCGAGGAAGTTTCAGACCAACTTTGGCATAACACCATTGAGTCAAACCACTACAATCAAACCCCGTTTCTGGACTTGATCCACCAAAGACATAAGCAGTACCTTCATACTTAAACGCCTCGTCAAAAATCCCTTGGACCGTCTTATCATCAAACTGTGTCGTGGTCAGGTATTGCTTCACTAATAAGCAATAAAACATATTGCCATAGTTATACCGCCACCCACCATTTTCCTTAATCGCGATAGGATTGGGGTAATCAACTTTTTGACCGCCCGATTTTTCCTTCGAAAAAGATTCGGCTAAAGCAAAACTGTGCTTCTTCCCGTTTTTCGCGACATAATCTAGATACCCGTCACCATAGTTATAAGCTTGAATAATACTATACTGATCGCATCCTAATTCTTTGGAACGCTTAACCAAAGACGCAAAATAGAGGCACCCTTGTTTGATGGATGCCTCTGTACTTAATGAATTCGGTGGTAACCCTGCTGACTCAGAACTTTGCATAACGTCTTCCATTGTGCCACCAGATTCGACTTGAATAATCGCCAAAAGAATCGGGACATATTCTGAGATGTTTGATTCTTTGGCATATTTTTCCACCATTACACGGTGTTGCAAAACTTCTTCTGAGACACTACTATCTCCAGGAGAAGTTCCAGAACTACCACTTCCTTCACTGTCCTCGCCAAACAATAAACCCACACACATCAAGATGCCCATAAAGGAGATTGTCAGGAAGGCTAACGAAATGACACTTACTTTCTTAAAGTTCATTTTTTCTCACCCGACCTTGATTTTGGACGTGGGTTCATTCCTTTTTGTACTTTTTGATTAGTTTGCTTGGGCAGAGTAGACCTCTGTTTTACTTGCTGGAAAGAATTTTTCTTACTGAGTGATTGGTTTTTCTCTTTTAAAATGACTTCCTGACTAGCAAGCTTCCGTTTGATTTCAGGATTCGGATTTCCCTTCACAATCCGCTTTGGTGCTTCTTTTTTTGTTGCTCTATCCTTTTGAGGTTGGAGTTCTGTTTTTATCGGAACATTCCCCCTTCTTTTCCCATGACGATTTCCTGTTTCGTTCAATGCTTTGCGCTTTTCAGCCATTTTTTCATCTCTTCGGTGTCGTTGTTTTTCTCGCAACTCTGCTCGATTTGTTTTTTCTTGGACCAGACCACGCTTAAATTCTTCAGGGGCTGTTTTAGTTTTCTCAGTTCCTTTATGGAGGTTGTATTTCAAATTGGTTGGTGTTTTCTGTATCTGATCCCTTACTTGTTTAGTCTTATCTTTCACCAAAGCTTGAGTATCCAAAACCTTGCCGATTTTTCTCCCAGCCAAGTTCATTCGGGACTGTTTCTTATTTTTTGAGATTGGATTTTCCTTAGTCGAGTCAGATGCTACCTCGTAATCGTTAGCTAATCGTGAATTCTTTCGTAGAGAAGAACCGGATGGCTTAAATTTGGATTTTGATTGTTCCTTTGCCAACTTATTTCCGACTGCTGCACCACCACCAAAAGCCAAAGTACGTCCCACATTTCGATTAAGTTGCCGTAGCTTTCGGTTCATTAACATTTGCGGTTTTCGCATAACACGTCTTCCCATTGACTGACTATCACTACTTTGAAGGTTGAACATGCTCATAATATCGCCCAATTTGAAATAGATGCCGGAAAAGGTCACAATTTGCAGAAAAGCAACCATGAAAAATGGATAGTTAGCCGAAATATTGAAAAACATCGTAGAAATACTAAAAGCCGTTGTGATTACCAGCGTGACTCCCGCTCGCATCATAATCGTATTGAATAAGCGAATAATCGCCTTCTTGCCCAAACTCTCATAAGTCGGCAACATGGACAATAAGAAACTGATAGGAAGAAACATCGCAAAGATAATGAAGAGAATTTGCGAAAACAACATAATCCCAGTTAGAAGAAAAACAAAGAAGGAAATCCCGATATTGAACAACACCAAAAAGACCACGGTCCCTAAGCGGTTCATGGTCTTGGTAATACTGAGATTCGCATTGTCATTGTCTTCAATCTCGGCTTTGACCGCTTCTTCCCGATCATTGCCCTTATTTTCATCCGGACTCACGGATAGAATCTTATTGACCCGATCTTCGCCAATTTCTTCTATATTAGAATCATCAAATTGTAAGAGTAACCAGGGTTGTTGGACTTGAATCGAAAACAAGCTATCTCGAATCAAATCCACACTATCTTTTCCTTGGCTTTCCGAATTGGGTACAACAATCTCGGTTCCAAGGCTAAGAGCCGCTTCACTAACATCTGAACTAAAGTCATTGATTTTTGTGATATAGGTGGGCGCATACGCAATGAATGAACCCGAAAGTAGAAAGATCATCATAAAATTTAATACGGCTCGAACTGCTTTGGTAGTTTCTCGTTTGAGTAGACCTGTATACGCCACATACCCCCCTAGAGCTAAAATCATCAATAGTAGAAACCCAAAGTAAAAGCCCGTGGTCTGGAGTCCATTTTCGGTAATGCCAGCTAAGGTTTGAATGTTTTTCCCAATACTCTCAGCCGTATCCGAAATGAAATCCAACTTATAAGCTTCTTGAACAACGTAGCCTGTGGCGTTTGATAAATACAAGCTCACGGTCCAAATGAAATTCGTAATGGCATAAAGACCATACATCACGCTCTTGCCTAGACCATCACCCCAATTCCAAGGCAGCCAATCCCAAGAGCTATCCACAAAGAAATCTAGTTGATAGTTGTTCAGTGAATATTGAGAATAAAGATTTCCGGCTTCAACTGTATCATCAACCAGACCCGTTGCCTCGGCCACCGTTCCAATCAGACTGAGAAGAAGTAACATGACACAGAGACTGATTGCGATTATTCCTGCAATCCAAAAAAGTTTCTTTCTCATCTCCTCACTCCATTCTCTCTTGAACAGGTGGACGGGTATCAAAGGCATGGAAGAGTTCTTCAAAGACAGGGTGAACTTGAACTACGCCAACTCTTCCATACAAATCTTGCATCAAGCATTGGCCGTTTTCCAAATCTCGTAGGCGTTTTTGATTGCTTTCATCTTCTTGATTCAATCCAAAAAATTCCAAAGTCTTCTTAATTTCATGAATATCGGTACTACGAAACGCAAACTTCAATCCGATATTATTCTTCAAGCGTTCATCCAGTAAATCGTCACTATTTTGCGTGACAAAGTAAACCCCGGCATTCATAGCCCGCCCAGCACGAACAAGCTTATTCGATAATGTTTTCCCTTGTGCCACTTGAAGAAAACTCCACGCCTCATCCAAGTCCACAATCTTAAAAATTTCTCGGTTGCTATGGATAAAGTCCAAGGCAAAAGTCGAAATGACGATTAACATCGAAACACTAAGCAATTCCATGGTGGTATATTCTTCAAAAGTCGTTTCCGCATCCGGTAAAACCAGATCCGCCACTTGAATGATATTCAACTGCTTGTCTAAACTGATCGATTGGGTAATCGAACCATCTGAGAAAAGCAAATGGGCAAAATCATAATCGGTAAAGGACTCGATGTGATCGGCGATATTTTCCGCGACTGACGAACCCTCTTTACGCAATTCAACGATTACTTGTAATAATCCTCGTTGCTCACTTTGGGTAACGGTTCGAATGGCTTTGCGCAACACTGGAAACTTCTCCCCATCTCGACTAGAAATCCCTGTTAAAAAAGTCAGGATATCAATTGCTAAACTTTCCGAGTCCTTCTTTTTCTTCATAATCACATAAGGATCAAGTAAGCCCTGATTTTCTGGCTTACTGGTCAAGTTGAGAATATTGATTTCCTCCGCAATTTCTGGCAAGGTTTCTTTCCAACCACCTCGTTCGCCTTTTGGATCGACAATCACAGCTTGCCCACCGAACAAAACAGCATAGTAAACTAGGAGATTATTACTAAAGGATTTCCCACCACCTAGTGAACCAAGGAAAGCGGCAGCTAGCGCATTGGTAACTGAACCCTTGACTCCTTGTGAAGCCAAAGCCGGCTTGAGATAAACATTACGACCCGTATCTACATTGTAGCCAAAGTAAATTCCTTCCAATTCTCCTAGCATCTGTGTAGCTCCAAATCCAAGTCCCGCCAAAAAGTCAGAAGTAACATATTGGATATAGTCATTCATATATCGCTTACTAGAAGGTAAGAATTCTTCATGTAGCCCCATCATATCGCCAAAGGGCCGGACTAGTTTTACATTGGTATCATCATAAAAATCGAACACTTCATCACAGCGGCGCTTTAGTTCATCTACAGACTCTGCACTCACTCGAACCACATAACTCAATTTGTACATGGATTCTTTTGACTGGTCCAAGGTGGTTTCCAACTCATCCACGGAATCCAACGCATCTAGTACATTGGAATTCGTTTCATTATCGGATTGGTAAGCATGGTTGTCTAAATCTTTCAGTTCTTTTTTCTTATTGCGAACAGTAGCTAGGGCCTTTTTATTCGTCACGATTTCCACATTCATTGAAGTATCAATAGGAAAAGTAAATTGTTGTTGCTGGTAATAGAAAAGTTCTGAGGAAGGAAACTCCATTTCCCCTACAATCGTATTGATTGTCAGATACGCTACATAAGACTCATGATTTTCATGTTCAATTCGTAAGTAACGGGGCTTTTCTTCAATCAGACAACGAGTGGGACGTAATAAGTCGTAACGTTTCACCAGCGTTTCTGATTTCAGCTTTTTCTTTGGTAGTTGGAATTCATATTCTTCAAACGGTGTGCCTTTTTCACCATAGATATGTTCAATCAAATACGTCAGATCACTCGGTGTGACACGTCTGACTTTAAATCTCCGAGCTAATTTACTCTCCATTAACCTTTCTAGCTTGGTATATCGGCGAATTTCTTCATTAGATAAGGAAACAAAATCACCCATCAAATGATGATTCACTCCATAGACAAATTCTTGAAACCCAGAAAAGAAAGATTTCTTGAGGCTTTTTAGATTAACCTCTTCATCTGTCACAATTAGTTTAAAGCCAATAAAAAAGCGATAATCAATCTGACTATCGCCAATCATGGATACTAATGCATCTGTTTGTAGGTCAACTCTTTGTTTCGCTACTTCTTTGAGTCTACCGATAATTTCCTTTTTCGAGCGCTCTTGTGTGACGCGAATACTGCTTTCTGTCGCAATTTGTAAGGCATGGATCTTCCCTTCACGATTCTGTGCAATTAATTGGCGAAAGTTATCATGTACTTGATACTTCTGTTCAGGCGATAAAAAGGAATAGTTATAGGGCACTAATTCATAGTAGGCAAAACACTCGCCTTCTTGGTTAAAGACAAGATTGTTTTCGATATACTTAATCGGGTACATAGTTCACACTCCTTACAAGAGTAATGGGTTCGTCCCATCGTTTCTTTTGTTCTTTGACTTTCTTTCCTGCGAAAGTGACCTTAAACCGTAAGTGATAGCTGATAAAAGATCGTAAAAATCCTAATGGTTTCTTGCCGTCAAAGGTCTTTTGCGACATGAACCAAGTAACCGCCACCGGTATACCTAAGTATTTTAGAAATGCCCCCTCTATCATAGACAGCGGAGGCACATGGGCAAATACGATGACAAACAGCAAGGATAAAACAAACCAAGCCATCTGGTTAAAGGTCACAGGAAAAGGCAGCTGAAAGTCATTAATTGCGTAAATGACTTTTTCAACTGCCCAGATACTGGTATAGCTTTTTATTTTTTTCATGTTTTCTCCTTTCGAAAAATAAGGCAGTCATCCAAAATATAGTAAAATGACTGCCCAGAATTTATTCTAAATTTATAAAATGCTGTATTGCTTCCATGTTGTTATCTGATATAAATCCATCTAGTTTTAATACAATTTCATCAACTATTGAGTTCTTTTTCGACAATTCTTTAATATTTTCTGAAATAGTATTACTAACATTTTTTGGAAGCTTCTCATTATACAAAAACATTTTATCCGTAAATGCAGGCTTACCTCCTTCAAGAATATTAATCACTTGATTTACAATTTGTGGATTTGAAAAATAACCAGAAATTTCACACCAACCTTTCTGATTATCAGAACTCATGACTAGTACTTGTTCACAGCCGCTATTCATAACTATAGTTGAATTGTGAGTTGCTAATATAACTTGACGATATTGTTTGAGGTCTCTTAAATCTGCTACTAAATTCTTATAAATATACTGATTATCTAAGTTATCTTCAGGCTGATCGATAATGAAAGGTGAATAGTCTCCAATATATTGACTATATGATAGTAAGAATGACAGAATCGCAACTACTTTCTGTCCCATTGATAATGTATTGATATTTTGATAGTTAATTCCTCTTGTGTCAGTTGTTTCTTTGTTATTAATATTGAATTCCAAAGTGAATTGTTCACAATGATTGAAGTAATTCTTCAAAAATCTCTTTGCATACTGCTCACAACTTGGAGTAATTAGCCTCTGTCTCAAATATTTGTGAAACTCTAAAATATCCTCTTTATTTTTCAAGAACTTCAACTCAAGATCCGTTGTCTTGTTGGATGTATCAACAAAGAATTTTGAAGATGTATCATCACTAACTAGAATTTCGTAATCTTTATTATAAAAAATCCGAAGCAGCTCAATACTTCCTCCAACCTGTTCTGACCTCCAGCTAAGATAACTAGTAAGATCATCATAAGTGATTGCATATTTTTTAAAATATTCAGAACTACGATAACTAGTTACACCAAGTGCATCAAACCAGTTAAAATGCTGGTCATCAATTTCTTCTTGGGAAAATAAAATTCTCAATTTACCTTTTTGTGATTCATTATAGGAATCCAAGAGATGCCCAACATTATCCTTCCTTCTTTCTAGAATATTCACTCTCTTATCGAATTTGTTGAATAAACCTTTAAATTCTTTCCCAATATTATAAAAATTACTTCTGTTTCTTATATCTTTATTTTCAAAAAGAATCTTGTCGACAAAATCAGTAATCTCGTAATCACTACTAGCAACCCTCACTAAATCGTTCACTGTAAATTTTCTTGTCAATAATTTTTTTAGAATTTCATTTTGCCTCCGGTAAATTTCCACATTTTTACCATCATAAGTGAATACTTGAACTCTATCATTGATAGCTATTTTTCGAGTATTTTCTTCATCTTCCTCTGTATTTCGTAATGAATTTTTTGTTTCATTAAAATAATTATGGATGAAAATTTCATTGTTTTCTTGATCACTTGAATGGGAAAGAATATAGAAATCTTGCCCATGATAATGATAAACCACAGCGCAAGTACCCTGTAACAAAATTTTTCTTAAATCCTGAGGTGTCTCACAATATTGAGAAATTGCAAATCCTAATATATTTAGAAGTGTACTTTTTCCAGTACCTCTACCTCCAATAAATGCGTTCATCATGCTAGAAAACTTTAAAATTAAATAGCCCCCATCTTTACCCTTCAGAAATTCTTTACCCTCTACGTAAATTGCCTTGATATACTGATCGGGTAATCTGGGTAATTCATAGCACACTGACAAAGAAAAATCACGAAAAGCTGCTTGTAAGGTTGAGAAATTTAATTTATCCCCTTTTATATAGAAAAAATTCTGCTTCAGTTGGTTAATATGATGTGAATCATTATCTATTACAAAATTGAACTTTTGATGTGTGAGATTGAACAATCTTTCAGTCGTCCCAGCAATTTGTTTAATATCTGTAACCCCAATTATATTGAACAATCCTGAATTAAATAGTTGTTTCTTATACGTTCCACTCAAGTAATCTTTATTAAAAATATTTGATGTGTTGATATGTGCAATATAGCCGATGGCATTAATTTTATTAATCTCATTAAAGACGTCTAATGAGGTACGGATAGTACCGTCTTTACTAGATATAATATTTTTTTCAAGCCAATTTGCAAGATTTCTAATCTGATTGTTCTTCCTTCTATCTAGGATTACTACTATATGGTTTTTATCTGAACATGATATTTCAATTCCAAGTTCTAGTCTAGTTTTAACTGGATAATCCTTGCGTTCATGAAGTAGGATACCAATTGCTTCTTCCAATTTTTCAAATCCCGCAATAGTATTGTGATCCGTTACTAAACAAAATTCAATTTTTTCCATGAGGATAGTATGCCCAACTATCAAATAAGCCAAAAATTCTTTAATGTCACAAAAAATTTCAGGCATTATCTTGCATATTTCTTCACTTGAGTGATCTTTAAATACAGAGATTTCTAGATAATTCCATATTTTCATAAGATCATTTTCTGTAAAAGTTTTCCAATTATTATTTTTTTGAATTTTGAGCAAGTTTTGTGTCTCTTCATCTATTAATTTGTAATCATATGATGCAGGAGTATGAATATGAAATAGCGTTTTTCTAAATCTCCCGCCGTTCTCCGAAGTGCTTAGCGCTTTATATAACCGTGGGATAATTATCTGAGAGCTTGATTTACCTTTTGTTACTTGGGTCATATTGTCACTTCCTACTTATGTTTATCATTAAATCAATCATAGCCTTCTGATTTATCAGTAGTCAAGTCTACTTTGTATTAACCAACATATTCAAATATTCCTCGACTAGTAACCAGATAATTCCCTCCAATCTCCAAATCTCGACCACACGCATCAAAATCAATATACGTCTTCAAGTGTTCTGGTACTTCGCCAAAATCACCAGCTTCCACAATCAAATAATACGCCACATCACTCATATCATCACAGTCCGGATAATAGACAATATCATCCACATGCTCTACCATTTCCTCAAAAGAATTAAAGAAAGCATGTTGAATCTCTAAAGCAACCTCACCAATTGGCGTTCCTTCAAGTTCTTCTGCTAAACCACACAACCGATTAATCTCTTCAATTGGCGTATATTCATCAATCTCAAAAGGTAGTTCATAATCATGAATTGCATATTCCTCATATTCATTATTTAATCCAATCCGTTCTTTCACTTCATCAAAATCGACAGGTGGGGTAAACCATGCCCCCACCAACTCACCTTCATTGTATTTTCCAAGGTTCGCAATATAAACACGCATCTGTTCCATTGTGATTCCCCCTAAGCCCCGACAATTCGGTTAAACAAATTGAGTAAGACATCTTTCACACCAGAAGCATTAAAGACCAGACCTACCGCAATCAAGGCAATCACCAAAAAGCCAATCAGTTTGGAAAACTCTCGCTTAAATCCTAAAAACAAACCAATGACCACAATTGCCAGTAAAACTAAAGATTGCGCATTGGTTAAAAACCATTGATACAAATTTTGTCCGAAATTCATCTCGTCACTTTCCTTTCTTTTCCATTGCTCAGTCCGCCGCTGCACTTGCATTCATCAAGCACATCACAGTGACACCAAGTAGACTGCCACCAAATACCAGTAAAATATCTTTTATAATTCCCATAACTATTCCTCTTTTCATATAATCAGGTTTTCAATTGCCACACTTTGTTGCTCCAAAATCTTTTTGTGTCGGTCCGAGAGTCGCGCATTCTGTACCATATCCTGGATATAAGTGGTCTGATTCAACCGATCCAACTCCTTAGCCATCTTCCACGTAGGGGCGACTTGACGTCCAAGCCAATTCAAGGTTCGTTCGATAGTATAAGGTTTCGGCTCAGAGGTTAATTGGATTTCCTTGCGATTCCGCCCAATAAAGCGACCCCATCGTTCATTTAAGGGCCAGTTGGTTCGCCTTTTGCCTTCTACTTTATCCGCAAATCGCAAATAACGGTTGATAATGGAAAACGTGGTACTTTCAATGCTACGACCTTTTAACAAATCTTGAATCGCATGATAGGCACGATCGTTTTTCAACCGAATTTCAAACCGGTTCTTCGTTTCAGTTTGGTCTAATGGAATCCCTAACTTGATATACTGCTCATAATCTTTCTCGTACAAACAAAAATAAACTTCACTTTTAAGACTACCGATATATAAGGTATTGCCCATACCATCCTTTTCATCAGCTTTCAACAGTTCCCCGGAACGGTAACTTTTGAAGGTACGAAACAAGGAGATACATTCTTCCTCCTGACATTTTTTCGTTAAATCAGGAATATTCAATAGCCCCACTCGATCATTGATTGCCAAGTCTATGCGTTTCATCACGCCACCGGCTTTTAGACAATCTCCGAAAAAGTCGTACCAGCTACGCTTTTGAGCAAGTAAAAAAGTTTCAAATTGCCGACAACCTCGCCCCTTTAATTCCAAAAGAACGCCCTTATCTTCTTCATGAGACAACATCATCACAATATCGCCCATGACATATTGTTCCTGATAAGAGTAAAAGGCGTAATCCTCATGAAGCATATACTCAAATTTCAAATGGAGAATTTCTTGAATAATTTTCCGTACATCCGTTGTGGGGAAACGAATCCTTACATAGTCAAACAGTAACGTCAAAGGCAAATCGGGATTGAAACTTTCCAGTTGGTCAAAAATTTTCCTCATGGTTTTTTCTGATGGTGTAAGTAGACCTGATTCAATCTTATTGATATATTCTCTAGTCAAATTACATGCGACAGCTAATTTGTTCTGCGAAATCTTGTAATCCTTACGCTTTTCTTTCAGCAATTCCTTGCTTAAATTTCTTTTCGCCAAATAATCACCTCCTAAAGCAAAAGTGTGAAGTAATTGACGAATACTTCACACTGAATCAAATCGTTAATTTCCTTGATACACCAGCAATTCTCAATCGTTGCTTGCTTATTTTTTTGTGTTTTTGTACCCCCCTGTTAGATACGGGGGGTGAGACATCATGGCCGGCTGGCGCCGTCCATGAACAGGCACAGCACCACGGAGGATTTCTGCTTCGCAAATCCCCCGCGGTCAGCGCCTATCAGTGGTTTATTTACCTGTTATTCCGCGGTAATCCCCTCAATTTCTAGTTCTGCTTTTATCTCGAACAAGTATTGACGGATATCCGGTTCTTTCGCAAGGTCCGCAATCCGTTCAAGTTCCGTGATTACTTGATTTAGTTCAATTCGAGTATCGGTTTCCTCGTCCATTACATATGAATCACCAGGGACTTTCACCCCATTTTTTCGAATATCAAAATTGAGCCGGTATAGTTCTTCTTCCAATTCCGGATCTGACTGAATCTTGCCAATCACCCAGTAGATTTCTCCAATCAACTCATCATAAATCATCTATTTTTACCTCCTTTAATCTTCTGGCAATATCAAAAATGACCGGAACTGTTACTGAGTTTCCGGCTTGCTTATACAACTGACTATCTGAATTGACTTGAGAAGCTCGGTCAAAAGCCCAATCGGGAAATCCTTGAAGTCGCCAACACTCTCTAGGTGTTAACTTTCGAATCTGGTACTGATCCGTGACTACCGCTTGTTGGTCTCCCGTTAGCAAAGTATGCACACTTTGTTTCCCGAGACGGCCTCGGCGACTTGTGGAATTAGGAAAAGCCAGGTTCACACTGTCCCCTGGCTTCACCTCTTGATATTCTGTTTCATTTTTCCGAATCATAATCTTTGTTCCCCCTTGTTTCGTTGACAAAGTGGGAGCTGTTCCGGTTACTTCGTATACCCGATTGCCTTGTTCAAAATTTCCCGGTAACATACCCGCTACAGAAATACCATCCTTTACCGGTAGTGCGATTTTGATTCCTTCATCACCAGTTAAGGTGGGCGCTACACCATCTGAACCATAGACTTGTCCACCCATGCCTCGATTGGAAGGATTGATATTTACCAAGTTTCTGATGTTTTGATCAGATGTTGGAGCCGATCCAATGATAGGAAATACTTGTTCGGTACATGCGTCTCGAGAATGTCCGATAAGGAAGACCCGCTCACGGCTTTGGGGAACGTAGGCCTTTGAGTTAAGCACTTGCCATTCCACATCATACCCCAATCCATCCAGTGTTCGGAGGATCGTCTCGAACGTAGCCCCTCCTTCGTGATTAAGCAATCCCCGGATGTTCTCAAGGAATAGAAGCTTAGGTTGGAGAAGAGTGGCGAATCGAGCGATTTCAAAGAATAAAGTACCTCGAGTATCGGAAAATCCTTGCCGCTTTCCCGCAATTGAAAAAGCTTGGCACAGAAATCCGCCGCAAAGGATGTCCACTGGTCCGAGGGATTGAACAAACTTGTCTGATACACTTGTGATGTCATACATTTCCACCTCCTTACTTGTATCATGGATTGCCTTATAACTCCTTCGAGCAAATTCATCAATTTCACAAAAGCCAATACACTGGTGACCCGCTTGTTCCATACCTAAGCGAAAGCCGCCAATTCCGGCGAATAAATCTAAAAATCTCATAAATCACCTCAACAAAAAAGCCTAGGATTATTGATATTCTAGGCTACATCCTATTATTTTTTTCTTTCCATATGAACGGTTAATCCAGCGATGTTTCTAATTTCCTTTAAGAAATCATGCCCTTTTGGCACAAGAGGCGTATAAAATTCACTAATCACACTCCCTCCAGTATCCACATATCCTCGACCTTTGATGCGTTTCATAAAGAAATTTTTATCAACTTCGCCAAACATCATGGAATACCCGAGTTCACTCATACGTCCTAAAGCTACACGAAAGTTGAATTGATCCCGAATTCCGTCTCCCAAGTATTTCGCATCTGGTCTTTGACAAGCTAGAATCAGAAAGAAACCAGATTGACGACCTAACATCACGATTTGTTTAAGCTTATTCAAAATCACCGCACTTTCTTTTGTCGTTAACATTTCCATATAAGCCACGTATTCATCAAAGATTAAAAAGTTGGGCGGAAGTCCAAGATACGCATAATTCTCTCCTGTTTTGTAGTTGGGCATTTCTTTCATTGCCTTGCTACGAGCCATCATGCGTTCATAAAAATCTTCCACACAATCAGAAATTTCTTCCTTTTGAGAATAAACATGAGGCATTACCGTACCTAAATCAGCTAAATCTGCATTTTTGGGATCGAGGATAAACAATTCTGCATCTGACTTCAATAGTGCTTCGATAATGGTGAGGAGGAAATAGGTCTTCCCACCACCTGTCCCACCAGCAATTAACATGTGGGGCAAGGAATCATACGCCCATACTTGATTTTTCATCAATCGCAAAGCACCATTTTCTGCCACTACTTCTTCAATTCCAATTCGATTGGCAATCATATCGTATAACAAGGTGTATTCCACATAAGAGTCTTTGAGTTCTTTTTCTACTAACTCACAATACAACCCACTTTCTAACTTCTTTTCCAATTTCAAGAGTTGATCTTGATATTTTCCCAGTGAAATTTGAACGCGAATAGACAGTAAGCCATCCTTCATTCGATAATAAATTTTGGGGAAGTAACTGATACTCTCTTTGGTCCGACTACTATTCAAATCTTTGAAAAAGCCTTCACTTTGAGTTTGCTTTACTTCATACCAATGGTTTTCTAGAATCATCCGGGCTAGCTTTTGTCGATGCCACAAACTTCGCCAATGATCCTGAAAAAAGTGAATATAAAGTAACATCATAGCTCCTGAAAGAGTGAGACTTCCTAGTAAGCAGATTAACTCTTTTATGGACCAATCAATTTCACTAGTGGAAAGTGATAGCTTAGAAATATCAAATTGTCTAAGCTCTTGAAAATAAAAGACACCCATCCAACCGATGAATAAAATGATTAGCCACCCAAGAATAAAGTGATAAACCAAGTGCTGATCTCCTGCCCTTATGCGATGCCCTTTGTACATTTTGATGATTTCCACCTCCAATAAAAATTGCCCAATAGGATTTTATTGGGTAATTTCAAAAAGTTAAGCTAGTCATTTACTGCTACGGGGAGTTGCTCTGTTTCAACTAATTGTTTTAAAAAGCTTTCAATGGCGTCCGGCATTTCCACACCGATTTCTTCTAAGACTGATTCTGCTTGGCGACATAAGGTTTCATTTACTTCGACAACCATAAAGAAGGACGCTTCTTCCCCTAACCAATTCAGTACATCAAAGTCTTCTTTGGCATCGTTACCTACTTCCAGTAACCCTTGATGCATAATCAGAAACATTTTTTCATCATAGGTTAATGCGTTAGTGAGTTGTTCCTCCGTTAGTTCACCTTTGCCATATTGATCGAGACAATCTAAAATATGTTCAACATTAATTTCCATAATCTTCACCTATTTCTTTCCTTCATTTTGGTTCGCAGGATTTCCCTGATTTGGTTGTCGTTTCAAGACTAAATCATCTGCCTTAATGAACCAATTGACAGTAGTTCCTTCTCGGAAAACATAATTGGCGACCGTATCCACGATTGGATTGACCAACTCTACCTCTGCATCATAGGCAAACTCGCGTAAGGGCACATTTGCTGGGATACTAACTTGGATCATTCGACCTTGCGCGGAGGATTTCAAATTATAGGTCCGTTCTTTTACCTCGTTACTAATCGTCCCATCCTCGTTTTGTTTCCGTACTTCTCGACGTAATGCAGAAAAGCGCAACTTCCCAAACGTTAATCCTGAATCTACGACAATACCTTCTGTTAATCTCATCTTTTTTCCTCCTAAGCTTTCACTAAATCATCAACATACAACACGTAGTCGGTAAACCCACGATTCTCAATCTCATAACCTTTGGCAACCAAGTGGGGATTCACGGCTTTTAGCGGTTGATCTTGGTCAAAATCCTTTTCGCCGGCTTCCGCAGCTACCACCACTTCAATATCATCAGCCCGTTGTTTACTGGAATACAAATGATAACTGTGGCCAATCACCGTAGTATTTCGACCATATCCTTCTGTTAA
Organism: Enterococcus mediterraneensis; assembly: GCF_900604485.1. NCBI lineage: Bacteria > Bacillati > Bacillota > Bacilli > Lactobacillales > Enterococcaceae > Enterococcus > Enterococcus mediterraneensis. The sequence continues at coordinate 1,959,310 of NZ_UWOP01000001.1, read as the reverse complement.
AACTTCGCCTTCTCCGGCATAACTGATCTTTCCAAAGGTTTCGACCATATCTGGCACAACAAATTTCAATTCCATCTTTTTTTCCTCTTTTCATTGTTAGTTTTGAATACAAAAATAGCGCGACCACTTTTTTAGGAGGCGGTCGCGCACGTTGGTTCTTCCTATTTAGTTGTTTCATCTCATCACCTTAGTTTCGGCGATTCCAGAAATAATAGCCTGCCGTCGCAAAGATCAATGTAAAGCCAATGAACAGTAACACATTAGAATTTTTCTCCCCAGTTTGAGGGAATGTCTTCACTGTAGGACTAGATTCTTGAGAGCCACTTGGAACGGTTGGTGTTTCCGGTTGTTCCGGCGTACTTGGTGTGGTTGGCACTTCTTTTGGTGTTAAGGTTTGAGATTTTTCTTTCAAATCTTCATTGTGTTTCCCATTGATGTTTCCATCTTTATCATAATTGATTTCCGCAAAAGTAAACTTGGTTCCTTCTGGATACTTTCCGGTATCTACTTTTTCAGCAGGCACGTTTTTGGTGAATTCTTTGTTATTCACTTCGTAATCAATTTTTCCAGAATTCCAAATTTCTTTGGTCGTGCCATCTGGTAGTAGTGCATACAGAATTGTTTCGAAGGCTTCTTTTGAGCCATCCAGTACATCATGGGTAATGGATACATCATCAAACATATCCACCACATCACCATGAGTAAAGGTCTGAGAACCGTCTTCTAGGTGCGCTTTTGTTTGGATGGAAACATGGCGTTCCACCGTACAATTAACAGTTTGGGCTTGGTTATTCAAACTAGCATCCTTTGCTACTGGCTCATCGCCTGCTTCAAAGGCTTCCTTGTTTTCATAGACATAGTTGAACAAAACAATGGTTTTATCCAAAACTTGTTCGGCGGTTAATTTATGCAGAATTTCCCAAGTTCCTGTTTTTTCTTTGTTCGCCAAGGTGGCCGTCGTTTCGGCAATTACCACTGGTTTGGCTTTTTCATCTTTTTCTTGGGCAACTTTTGTCGTTTCCACATCAATGGCTTGTGCTACCACATACCAGTCTTCTTTGATTTCATGCAAGTTATAGCTCAACTTATCAATTAGCTCGGTAGAATCAAGGGTAGTCAATTCTTTGTCCCCGTCTTTCCAAGTCGCAAGGGAAGTCAAACTATCTTCTTCCTCAGGCAAATCATAGAGCATCAAACGGTTCAAACTAACCGAAAATGCTTTGTTCGTCAGCTTCTCGTAAGGAACGATCACCGTCTTAATCGGTTGTTTTTGACCTTGTTCGGTAATGGTAAAGACATACTCACTCTTCACAAAGTCTTCTTTATTTTCTTTAAAAGTAGAACGGATTTCTAATGGCGTAATCTTTTGAAATCCTTCTGGGGCTTCTACTTCTTCAAGTAAATAATCCCCATAAGGAAGATTTTCAAACTTGCCATAGCCATCAAAACCTAGTTGCTCGTTATAAGCTGTGGTCGCTTCATCTTCAGCGCCTGTAATTTCATTGGTTCCTTCTAATGGCGACACTTTAAAGGTCAGATCATTAAAGCCAGTTTCGGCAGTGCCCGCAGCTGATCCAGCAAATTTAAAGAAATCAAAACCAAAGCGAATCACTTGTTCTTTTGCCGTAACATCTCGGGTAATCACAGCATTTTTTTCGCTATCATCCACCTTTTTGATGGATACAGGATACTTCGTTTCATCCAAGGTATATCCTTCAGAAGCCTTGGTTTCTTGCCAGTAATACTCATTAATGGCTAAATGTTTAACGGCAACTTGATTCTTTTCATCTAAAGTCAAAGTTACGGTTTCATCAGAAGCTTTCGTTCCTTTCACGAATTCTGGTTTAAAAGCCTCACTCCATTTAACCGCTTGACCATCTTTTGCAGTAAAGAGAGTATATTCAGCTCCTTTAAACTTAGCTTTCCCTTGAGTTTCATTACCGGTATCTTTGTCTTCTTTCGTCAAAGTGGTTTCACCAGTAATTTCTTGGTTTTGCCTTTTGACATTATTGGTAACAAGGGCTACGGTTTGATTGGCATACTTCAATTCGACTTTTACTGGTTTAAAGGTATTCACAAAGCCATTAGATGCTTTGGTTTCGGTCACGTAGTAAGTTCCCAATTCCAACGCATTGGCAATCTCTTTTGGTGTTTCTGCATGACCGTTTTCATCCGTGATCATTTTTTGAACGATTTCACCAGTGGGACTGTCTTTGCGAATGGCAAACGTATTACCAGCTAATGAGTAATTGTCATTCCAAAGATCACTCCCTGTTTCAACTCCGGTTTTATCCAGAATGATTTGACCTTTTTCTCGCGTGTTTTTTGAAGTCACAGAAATGGTTTCGCCTGCTTTAATCGTGGCAGTCATGGGGGTAGTATCAATCGTATAAGGCGCTGGCACTGATTTTTCAGTAATAGTTACCTTTGTACCGTGAGGAATCCCATCTAAGAAAGCAACGCCTTCTTTGTCAGTAGTCACGTCTTTTGCAGGTAAAGATTTTCCAAAATCTAAATGGAAAACCGTCCCTGGTACAATAGCACCTGATTCTTTATCAACTTTTTTGATTTTTAAAACTCCCTCCGTTTCCACATCAATTTTGACTGTGTAAGTGTTCGGTTTATCAATCGCCCCAGCCATCAGGGTTTGTTGACCGGCCATTTTATAGGCAACCGGTGTTCCAATTCCAGCAGATTTCTTAAGCGTCAACACACCACTTTCTTTAGAATTAGCATTTGGGGTGATGACCAATTGATTGCCATTGACACGATAATCAATATTTGCGGTATTCTCCACAACTTCATCGAACTCTGACAAGTTCAAATTATTCGTATCCGTTACAGTAGTCGATTGACCTAACACAGTTTTAGCCGTGCTATTGTGGAAACTTGGTTTCTTCTGATAATCGGAAATAGCTTGATTAATTTTTGCCTCAATGGCTGCGATATTTACAGCACTGCCATCTGGATGATTCATAGAGTGAAGTGTATACCCATTGGCCTCTTGCCAGATCATCTTTTGAGCAACCATTTGTGTATCAATGTCTGTACCGGCATTTTGCCATAAAACTGAAACTAATTTGGCTTTCTCCGGCATATCAGGCAATGGATTTTTCTCATAACCAGGAGTGAACTCATTGTAAATTGGCACTCCTGGTTCAATACAGAAAATATCTTGTTTCTCCCCATTATAGATAGCATAATGAGGAACAGTTACCTCAGATAATGTTCGACCATCACTAAAAGTTCCCTCAACAGAATAAAGATGGGACTGATCACTATGCACGGTAACCGTTTGCGGATGAGTAATCTCATCGGCAAAGGCAATCGTAGGACCAATCGCTCCGCCAATGGTTTGACCCAACAGAGCTAAAGTCGCAAATAATCGCCAATTTTTAAATCTTGGCTTTTTCATAAAATAAAATCTCCTTTCGTTTTTGGGTAATAAAAAAAGACGTTCAAATTTGTAGTTTTGAACGTCTAATCTATCGAGTTACTATTTAGTTTTCTTTGTTTGAGATAAGTTATTTCTTTGTTTATAGATTTTGATTCTTCGATAATCAAATCCTATTTCTTCCATTAATTCCTCCCAAGATTTGTTTGTTCTTCTCAATATTGTGATCGCTGACGGAAGTTTATCTGACCTTGATAGCTTACGGAATTTTGTCATTGATAAGTCTTCTTCAAGCCCTAATCGAATAATTTCTTCTCTCAGCTCCATCAATAATTGAAAGTCAGTTAATAAATTTTTCTGTTCCCTTTTTCTAAACAGTGGCCGTACATCACCAACTATTTTTTTCAACGTACTTAAAGAAGGAACATCTCTACCAACTGATTTTGTTTCGTAATTTCGCTGTGAACGAATTTTTTCATCACTTATAAAGCTTTCTACTATTTCCATCAATTTGTCTTCTGGCATCTTAGCCCATTTTCCATAATCATTTTTTTCAAGGCCAATACTCTCTAGCAAGTTCTCCCATGACCCATATTTCTGATTGATGAACCAAATACTTGGTGATTCATTGGGATATTCTGCTAACTTTTTCTGATATTGTCTCGTAGATGTAATTCCGTATTTTTCGATAAAATTATTAATTGTTAAAATCAATTTTAAGTCACTTTGATTCTTCCAAATAATTCGACCATCGATCTTATCCATTAAAAAATCTCCTAAAAATATTTAGAGAATATCTATCACACTAACTTTTTATCACCAAAGTATATGTTTTGCCTTTTTTTGAAAACTGGTACCTTTTTATCCTAAGGGGTTAAAAATATGATAAATTCGGTAAATGTTTTGGTATTTTTCGTATTAAATTTGTCGTCAGACTGACTACTAAATTTTGCCCTATTTTGACGATACTGTTAGTCAATATCGGACAATCTAGGACATTCTGGGGGAATATAAGTAAAAAATGGTCCAAAACAGCCAATTCAGGCTTAAAACTGTGATAGAGAAAAAAGAAAAAGCCCTTGATATACAAGGACTTTTCACAGATTTTAGAGATTTTAGGATTTCTTCCGTTATTATCTTCTAATTTCTTTGATACGAGCTGCTTTTCCGTGTAATGCACGTAGGTAGTACAATTTCGCACGACGAACTTTACCGTAACGAACAACTTCGATTTGTGCAACACGTGGTGTGTGTAATGGGAAAGTACGTTCAACACCGACACCGTTAGAAACTTTACGTACTGTATAAGTTTCGCTGATACCTGCGCCGCGGCGTTTGATTACAACACCTTCAAAAAGCTGGATACGTTCCCGCGTACCTTCGACAACTTTCGCATGAACACGGATCGTGTCACCAGGGCGGAAAGCTGGGATGTCTGTACGCAATTGTTCTTGTGTCAATTCTTGAATCAATGGATTCATATTTATCATTCTCCTTATTCCCAAATATTCTTAAGAACCCTGTCTCAGCGGAATATCGTAATAGATGAGCTCTGCACTCACCAAAATATATTAACATATCTAAACACTTGCTGTAAAGATAAAATTCTTGTCATCTAACTTTTCTCTTGATTTTTTTCTTCCCGCTCGATCTCTGACAGCATTTTTTTCATTTCATCCGTCAAAGGATATTTTTCCAACAAATCCGGGCGGCGCAAATAGGTTCTCCGCAAAGATTCCTTCAACTGCCATTGTTCGATCAAACGGTGGTTGCCGTTAGTCAAAACTTCCGGCACTTTCATACCGGCAAATTCCGCTGGTCGCGTATATTGTGGATGTTCCAGCAATCCGCTGGAATGAGAATCGGTTTGCGCTGATGTCTGGTTTCCTAAAACTTCCGGCAACAAGCGGACGGTAGCATCGATCATCACCATCGCTCCCAGCTCGCCGCCAGTCAGTACGTAATCTCCTAAAGAAACTTCATCCGTCACCAATGTACGGATCCGTTCGTCATATCCTTCGTAATGTCCGCAAATAAAAATCAGATGTTCTTCCTGCGAAAATTCCTCTGCCATTTTTTGGTTGAAAGGCTTGCCGGCAGGATCCATCAAAATGATTCGTTTTTTTGTTTGGGTCTCTTCTTCGATCGCCTTTAAATTGTCGTAAATCGGTTGGACTTTCAGCAGCATTCCTGCGCCGCCGCCGTAAGGATAGTCATCAACTGTTTTGTGCTTATTATCGGAGTATTCCCGAAAATTAGAAAAATTGATCTCCAACAGATTTTTCTCTCTGGCTTTGCCAATGATCGATTCTCCCATCGGACCTTCAAACATCCGTGGGAAAAGAGTCAATACATCAATCCTCATCGTCCAACAACCCTTCTGGAATCTCAACTTGGATAACACCATTTTCAAGATCGATTTCTTTGACTACCGATTCGATATATGGGATCAGCGCGTCCTTCTTGCCTTTTCGTTGGACCACCCACACATCATTGGCTCCTGGAGATAAGATTTCTTTGACTTTGCCAAGTGTTTCGCCTGTCTCATCCACGACTTCCAGACCGATGATCTCATAATAATAAAACGCGTCTTCTTCCAAATCAGAGAGCTCGTCTTTAGATATTTTCAAAATGCCGTCGCGGAATTTTTCCACGTCGTTGATGGAAGGATAACCTTCAAACGACAACAGGTCAAAATTTTTGTGCTTGCGATGGGACGCGATCGTTAATGTCAATGGTGCTTGTTTTTCACGAAAAAGTACTAGCTGATTGCCTTTTTGATAACGTTCTTCCGGAAAGTCGGTTTGTGAGATCACACGAACTTCCCCGCGGATCCCTTGAGTATTGACGATCTTTCCTACATTTAAATATTCCGTCACGATATATCCTCACTTTAATTTAGTTTTCTTGACCCATTTTAGCATGGTTGCTGGTTGAATTCTAGGATTGGAGAAATCTTTCCATCCTTCAAAAGAATTCTCCTATCTGCAACTCTTTTATTTTCCTAAAAGATCCCCCGAAGCTAGTCGAAAAACAGCCTCGAGGGATCTCTACTTGATTTATTGTTTGTATCAATCAGCCATTGAAACTGCCATTTCCAATGCGGATAAATAATCTTGATGTGTTACTGTATATACCACATTGTCTTCTTGCCAGACGACTTGGGCAGCGCGATAATCTTGCGTGTTTAAATCGATCGTCACTTGTCCTGTATCTTTTGGTGCCGGCAGAAACGCTTTTTCTAGATATTCTACAACATCTTTGGCGGTCTCATCCGGTGATTGTCCTTCTACATTGCTTGCGCGAACTACAAGTGCCCAATTCCCTTCTTGCCAATTCAGATAAGAAGAACCGGCGGCACCTTGCTTGTACCCAGTGATATCGTGACCTAGGTCGACTTTTTGTCCGCCTTTGTCATACACTGCATTTACGGCTTCTTTAGCTGCCTGCTTGGTTTTGAAGGTTTCTTTGCGATAGCTTGCGATCGGCTGTTCCTGATTCAAACGATTATGATTCAATGCCAATGGTTCATCCATACTATAATAAAGAACAGACAGTTTTTGATTATTGCCATCGCTGGCGATGTTCAATGCTTGGTTATTCTCATGAGGAATCTCGGAAGGAAATTCAGTTTGTGGGAATTGTTTTGCCAATTCCTTACTAGCATCTGCCGTTTCTTCCGATGAAGAAACAGGTTGAGATGTTTCCGCAGATTCTTTTTGTTCAGTTGTGGTTTCTTTGGTTGAGCTCTTCGATTGATCAGTACTGGTTTGAGCAGATGAACTTGTTAAAGAACTTTCTGCATCACTTCCAGTACTAGACGTTTCACTGGAGGACTCTTGCCCTTGACCACAGCCGGCTAATACAACAAGCAGACCGATAGAGATCCAGAATTTTTTCATAACGTTCCCTCCTTTATCTCAAGGGTAACGTTTTCAGAAAAAAAAGACAATTAATTCGAACTGTTGTTACTTTAAAAGTTGTTGGAACCAATCAACAAACTGTTGGGATTTTTCCACAACGAAATCTTTTGCTTGTTCAAAGTAGTGAGGCAATTGGCTCATATCAAAATCAGAGACCCAATGTTGTACCCCCGTAAAGATTGTATCTCGAAAAGTCCAAAGCAGAAAAACGATGACTAAAAAGCCAACGAGACGCCAAATGAATGAACTGATTTTAACTATTAAATAAATAAGCAGTATAACAATGAGCCATACGATTATTTGTGTCATTTGTCTTCCCTCCTCTTTTTATTATCGCTGATTTGTCTTGTTTTTGCATGCGACTTGAGTCGGAGTTGAGTGATCATTATGTTTTTTTAGAAAAAAAATTCCAACGATCAAAAATCGTTGGAATCTACTCTTATTCTTTGCCATCTAAGATATTCAAGCGGACTTTTTTCGGTCCTTGGGTACGTACACCATAAACGATGGTGCGGATCGCTTTTGCAACACGACCTTGTTTTCCGATGATACGACCGATATCTTCCGGAGCTACTGATAAGTTGTATTCATAGAAATCATCTGATTCAACCACATCTAAAGTGACTTGATCAGGATAGGTAACTAAAGGACGGACGATCGTTAAGACTAAATCTTTCAAATCTGTCATTGTCTTGCACCTTATTTCTTAGTGAATTTAGCTTCGTGATGTTTTTTCATAACGCCTTCTTTTGAAAGGATGTTACGAACTGTATCAGAAGGTTGTGCCCCTTTTGATAACCAATCTAGAACTAGATCTTCTTTAAGAGTTACTTCTGCAGGGTCTTTCAAAGGATTATAAGTACCTACAGTTTCGATGAAACGTCCGTCACGAGGAGAACGTGAATCTGCTACTACGATACGGTAAAAAGGACTCTTTTTAGAACCCATGCGTTTTAAACGAATTTTTACTGCCATTACGATTACACCTCCATTAGTCTTAATCACAAATGATAGTTTAACAGCTTTTGTCTAAGGTGTAAAGAGTTTTTTCTTTACAGTATAAATTTTTTTCTTTAAACATATCTTTTGTCAAAAATGATTTTTGTCGTTAAGATTAAATAAGAATAATAAAGGAGGAATTGCTATAATGACAAAAACAATCGGTATTTTAGTAGGAAGCTTGCGAGAAGGTTCCTACAACAAACTTGTGGCACAGAAATTTGCTGAACTTTTACCAGACGGCTATGAAGCCAAATTTATTGATTTTAGTGACCTGCCTTTTTACAATGAAGACCTTGAAGTAGAAGGAAAAGTTCCTGAAAGCTGGACTCGTTTCCGTCAAGAGCTTCAAAGTGTCGACGGCATTTACTTCTTTACTCCTGAATACAACCGTTCCGTACCCGGTGCTTTGAAAAATGCGCTGGATGTCGGTTCCCGCCCTTATGGACAAAGCTCTTGGGATGGCAAACCTGCATTAATCGTCAGTGTTTCGCCTGGTGCGATCTCCGGTTTTGGCGCAAACCATCACTTACGTCAATCCCTTGTCTTCTTGAATATGCCGACACTGCAACAACCAGAAGCATATATCGGAAACATTGCTAATCTGTTGGACGCAAATGGTGAGATCTTGACCAGCACTGTCGACTTCTTCCAATTGATCACAACAAAATATATCGAATTCTTTGAAAAATTAAAAGGCTGAGGATCACTCAACCTTTAATCTTTACGGCACGCGATCTTAGGATGGCGTGCTTTTTTTATCGGAAATTTTGCGGTAATGCAGCTCATAAAGCTGTTCCATTTGTGTTGTGTCAACTAATTCAAGACGTTGATGGTAATCCCCTTCTTCAAACAGCCGCTTGCCTTCTCCCAATAGCACAGGAGCGATTTGGATCCACCATTCATCGATCAAGTCCGCTTCGATCAATGGTTTCAACAGATTCCCGCCGCCTACGATCCAAATCATTTTTCCTTCTTGCTTTTGCAGCTGTTTCAAATAATCTACAGGATCTTCTGAGACCACTTTTGCCTCGGGAAGCTGTTTCAGCTTGCGGGAAAAAACGATCACTTCTTTCTCTGGGTAGAAAGGCGTTCCTTCCGACAATTTTTTTGCTTCTTCGTATGTCTTGCGGCCCATCACCATCGTGTCGAACTGCTGATCAAAAGCGGCATAGGTGGTTTCGCCTGTAGGGGTATCAAAAAGCCATTGTAGACTGTCGTTGCTTTCTGCCAAATAGCCGTCTAAACTGATTGCTCCGTAAAAAGCGATTTTACGCATGGTTCTCCTCCTTTTTTGTAACTCTGGTATCTTTTACCTTTTCATGACAGGGACAAGTCAGCAAATGATCATTGACCATCCCTACCGCCTCCATAAAGGCATAGATGATCGTTGTGCCAACGAATTTGAAACCTCTCTTTTTGAGATCTTTAGAAATCTCATCAGACAATGGTGTCTTTGTTGGAACTTCCGTGACTGTCGAAAACTGATTCTCAATAGGCTGAAAATCGACAAATTTCCAAAGATAATCAGAAAAACTGCCAAATTCCTTTTGGATCTCTAACACACACTGAGCATTCGTGATCGCGGCTTCGATTTTTCGGCGATTGCGGATGATCCCGCTGTCTTGCATCAATGTTTCGACTTTCTCCTCATCAAACGCCGCGACTGTTTCAATAACAAATCCTTCATAGGCGACATCAAAATTTTCCATTTTATTCAAAATCGTATTCCAGCTTAGACCGGCTTGATTCATATCTAGAACGAGCTTACGAAAAAGCTGTTGATCACCAAACTCCGGTACTCCCCAAACTTCATCATGATAGGCCTGCATTTTTTCATTGGATTCCGACCAAGGACATCGTTGCATCCGATCCCTCCCTTTTTGCTATTTACTTTTATCAAAGCCAGTTTATCAAAAAATCGAAAAAAAAGATTGCTTTTCAAACTGTACTATGTATACTAGTACACGTAGATACACTTTGCAGAAAGGAGTTTTTCAGATGGTTTTAATCAACAAAGGCAGCAGCAAGCCCTACTATGAGCAACTAGTGCTGGGAATCAAAGAAGATATTTTACATGGCGTATTGAAACCTGGTGACCAACTGCCTTCGGTCCGGGAAATGGCCAAGCAATTGCTGATGAACCCTAATACAGTCAGTAAAGCCTATAAAGTTTTAGAAACCGAACAAGTATTAGTCACTGTCAAAGGCAAAGGGACTTTCGTCAAACAGATGACAGATTCACCTAGAGATGAAATCCGGATCTTACAGTTGAAAGAACAACTCAAAGAAATAGTGATCGAAGCCTTGCATCTGCAGATCACGCAAGAGGAATTGATCACTTGGGTCAAAGAAGCCGAAGAAAAGTTAGGAGGACAGTAGCATGAAAATTACGAATCTATCAAAAAAAATCGGACAAAAACAAATTTTGGAAAACATCGATTTTGACCTTGCTCCAAATGAGATCGTAGGACTGGTGGGCAGAAACGGGTCGGGAAAAACGACATTATTCCGCACCATCGCGGGTCACTATTTGCAAGACACTGGTTCGATCACCATCGACAATAAGCCGTTACAACAAGAACCTGCGTTAAAAGCCCAGATCTTTTATATCGACGAGGCGGATAATTTTTTAAAAGCCTACTCCTTGAAAAAAATCAATGAATTTTATCGAGCAGCTTATCCCACTTTTGATCAAGATCGCTTTCTCGCGTTGACAAATGAACACCAGCTGCCGCTGCATCTTTCCTATCGTCGGATGTCAAAAGGAATGCAAGGATTATTCCAAATGATCTTAGCCATCAGTTCCAATGCGTCTTATTTATTATTAGACGAACCTTTTGATGGCTTGGACGTCATCGTTCGCAAAAAAGTGATCAGGTTGTTATTGGAGTATGTCGCTGACGGGCAGCGTACTGCGATCATCGCGTCACATAACCTGCAAGAATTAGAAGGGATCATCGACCGTGCGCTATTGATCAAAGGACAAACGATCGTTAAAGATTATCGTCTGGAAACGATGCGGGAAACGGCGAAAAAATTCCAAATGGTCTTCAAAACAAAAAAAGTACCGCAAATCGTCAAAGATCATTCAAAACTGATCGCTTATCAAGGCCGTGTAGTAGTGGTCGTTTTTGAACAGTATACTCCGGAACTGGCTGCCAAGATCTCAGCAGAACAGCCGATACTCTTTGAAGAATTACCATTGTCACTAGAAGATCTATTTGAAGCAAATCTAAACAAGGAAGAACTTTACCGATAGGAGGAACGATTGATGCTTACAACGATTTATCAAAAACGCTATGGCAAGATTTTGATTGGCTTCATGCTGCTGATCATTGGCTGTTATGCACTGGATGGCTACAATAATGTAACTTCGTGGCACAGAACGAATGACTATTATCAATCTGAAAAAACCAAAAGCGATTATATAAAAAATACGGAAGAATATACCTACTGGGATGATAAGGAACAAAAAGATATCCCATTTCCTTCTTATGAGGAATATATAGCTCAACAACTGTATGTTTATCGATCTGTAAATGATTCTGGTGAGGTACTTTCTGATCAAGAAAAAAGTCATGATTATAATAATAATGAAATATACAGTCGTATTTTAAGCGGTGGGTTTTCTCGATTCGTGATCCTTTTCGTCGCACTTGCTGGTTTCTTGCTCTTTTTTGTAGATGAAAAAACAGCTTTTAACCGCTTTTTATTCTCGTTACCTGTCAGTCGTAAAGAACTGTTCCTGAAAAAAATGACTCACGTAGCTTTGCCGCTTCTGGCTTCAGTTATCTGCGGGCAGCTGCTTTACACTTTCATTTTCTATTTTGGGATCCCTCAGCCTTATATGAATGTAGATCTGACTCGGCTGCTCTTTTCTGCCGCAAATAATTTCAGTTTGATCGTTTTGGCTTTTTCTTCAAGTATCTTTATCGGCTCAATGGTAGGCAATCTTATTTTTGGCCCTCTTACATGGTTGGTGTTTATCGGTTATACTACCTTGATACCGCAAACTATTGATCATTACCGATATTTGATAAACCTAGCTCGAGGCAATGACCATGACATTCTATCTAATTTAAGTGAGCAACTTTTTGCTTACGAAATTGGTAAAAACAGCGGTCGTTGGTACATGGGCGTACTGATGATTCTTCTTAGCGTTCTATTTTTACTCTGGACATATCGCAATTTCCGAAAATTATCGTTAGAACATGATGGAGATTATCTATTGCACGCGCATTCTCGTTTTCCAGTCTTTTTATTCATGACTCTGTTTGTCTTTTTCATCCAAAATACTTTCTTCAGCAGCTGGAGTGCTTATTTTTATAGTCTTTTAGAAAAAGACAAAATGTCGATTTTTTCACCGCTTATCCATAGCTTACTGGGTTTATTAATCGTTGCTGGGATCTGTTTTACTATCGTTTACTTTTCCAGTATCAAGACTTGGTTTCGATTACGCAAAGAACGCAAACTGGCGCTAAAATAAATGCTTGATTTTTGCAGAACTATCTAAAACTTTAATCTATGGAGAAAATAATGAAAAAATGGCTTTGGTCTTTGGCAGTGATCTATCTTGTACTGCTTACTTGGATCATTCTTTTCAAAATGTCGTTAAGGATTCCTCCTTTAGGACACTATCGAATGATCAATATGATCCCATTTGCTGATCCGGCGATCATCAATGGCAAAGTCAACCAAACTGAACAGATCTACAATTTTCTGATTTTTGTTCCTGTTGGGATCTATTTGTCGCTGCTTTTCGGCTCACGCTTTCTAAAAAACAGTTTGATTATCGCCGGAATCAGTCTGTTTTATGAAGTAATGCAATACATCCTAGGAATCGGCGCCACCGACGTTACTGATCTTTTGCTGAATACGGCAGGCGGAATCGCTGGACTTTTCATCTTTTGGTTATTGAAAAAACTGTTAAAGAAAAAAACTGAACCTATACTTCTGATACTTGCTACTGTTTGCACCATATTATTTATCAGCTTGTTTTTGGTTCTTTTCATTGCAAATCATCGATAAAAAATACAGCGTTGTGATAAGTCTTCATTATCACAACGCTGTTTTTAGTATCGCGAAAAGCGGCTGTTTATGCTGATAATCACCTATTCCTGTGATAGAATCCGATATATATTGATAATGAATATCAATAAGGATTGAAAAAACAGGAGGAGAAAAATGGAATTATTTATTACACTTTTAATTATTTTACTTTTCGTTGGGTTATTGTTCTTTTTGACTCGGCTCAGCAAACGACACGTTAAATTTTCAAACCGCGTCTTTATCGGACTAGGGATCGGGATCATCTTCGGCGGGATCCTTCAACTGATTCTAGGTAATGGCGACAAGAGCATCACTTCTGCTATGTCATGGATCAACATCGTCGGCAGCGGCTATATCGCATTCTTGCAAATGTTGGTAGTGCCTTTAGTCTTCATCTCTATCGTTGGTGCCTTCGTAAAAATGAAAGTTTCTGAAAAAATAGGAAAAATCAGCTCGACGATTTTAGTTACCCTTTTAGGAACTACCGCTGTCGCCGCTTTTATCGGATATGGGTCAACGATTTTATTCGGGTTGCAAGGCGCGAAATTCTCTGAAGGAGCAGCAGAAACCGCTCGGATCGCTGAACTTGCGACACGACAAGACGCAGTCGCCAACTTATCGATCCCAGAACAGATCATCTCCTTTATTCCTAAAAATGTATTTGCGGATTTTGCCGGCACTCGTCCAACAAGTACCATCGGCGTAGTAATCTTTTCCGCATTTGTCGGGATCGCTTATCTCGGTGTGAAACGCAAAGCGCCAGAAGAAGCGGCTTTCTTCGCAAATCTGATCGACAGCTTATATAAAATCATCATGCGTATCGTTACTTTGGTTTTACGTCTGACACCTTATGGAATCCTTGCATTGATGACCAATGTGATGGCTACCAGCAATTTCACTGCCATTATCAACCTTGGAAAATTCGTGATCTCTTCTTATGCTGCGATCATCGTGATGTTCCTGATCCATTTGTTGATTCTTTCATTCGTGAAGGTCAATCCGTTTGTCTATATCAAAAAAGCTTTCCCAGTATTGAGTTTCGCCTTTTCATCCCGCTCCAGTGCTGGTGCTTTACCATTGAACATCGAAACACAGCACAAAGCGTTAGGTGTAGATGAAGCTTCCGCAAACTTTGCCGGCAGTTTTGGTCTGTCGATCGGACAAAACGGCTGTGCCGGAATCTATCCGGCAATGTTGGCAACGATCGCCGCACCAACTGTCGGGATCGATGTTTTCAGTCTTGAATTTGTTTTGACATTGATCGCAGTCGTGACAATCAGTTCCTTCGGTGTTGCCGGTGTCGGCGGCGGCGCGACCTTTGCTTCATTGATCGTTTTAGGTTCATTGAACTTGCCTGTTGCGATCGTTGGTTTGGTGATCTCCGTAGAACCATTGATCGACATGGCTCGGACAGCATTGAATGTCAGCGACAGCATGGTTGCCGGTTTAGTGACAAGTGCTTCCATCAAAGAATTGGATCGTGACACCTTAAACGACGACAGCAAACTTGTCAGCGAAAATATCTAAAAAATGAAAATTGCTTCTTATTCTACCGCTTTTCCAAATTTATTGGAAAGCATGGAATAAGAAGCAATTTTTTAGTCTTCTGGCCAATCTTGGAATCGTTCCACCTTCATTCGCAATCGGTACTTCTCCCTAAGAGCCGCGATCTGCGGCATCCATTCTGATTTATGATGACGATCGATGGCTTCTTCATTCTCCCAGCGATCGATCAAAAGTACGGATTCAGGATCTTCTGCCGGGAAAAAATAAGCGTAGGACTCATTACCGGGTTGCGTGCGGACCCCTTCAACGATCTTGCGTTCCATCATCTCTTCCGCAAATTTGCGGGCATTGCCGTCTGTTCCTGTGTACAGGATATTTACCGTGATACTCATCTATTTCTCCTTTCAAAAAAAGTTGTGAAAAAGAAGGATTCCTTATTTTTCACAACTATTATTTTTATTGATACGCTTATTTGCGTTTTTTCTTTTTCTTCTTGTTTTTCTTCATCATGCGGTTCATCGCCATCTTGCCCAGCTTGCCTTTAACGCCGCTGCCGAACATTTGATCCATACCAGGGATATTCATATCGCCTTTCGACATTTTTTGCATCATGGTACGGGCTTCTTTGAATTGTTTGATCATCCGGTTGACTTCCACCACGCTGTTTCCTGAACCGGCGGCGATCCGACGACGACGGCTTGGATTCAGCAAGTCAGGATTTTCCCGTTCCGCTGGAGTCATTGAAAAGACCATCGCTTTTTTACGCGCGACATCTTTTGGATCGACTTTGACATTTTCGATGCCCGGTACTTGATTCATTCCAGGGATCATTTTCAGCAGATCTTCTAACGGACCCATGCCCATCACTTGATCCAATTGTTCGATAAAATCGTTGAAGTCGAAAGAATTTTCCTTCATTTTGCGGGCAAGTTCTTCCGCTTTCTTTTCGTCATAGTCCTGTTGGGCTTTTTCGATCAGCGTCAGCATGTCACCCATACCTAGGATACGGCTGGCCATTCGATCTGGGTGGAAAACTTCAAGGTCTGTCAGTTTTTCGCCAGTACCAGTGAATTTGATCGGCGCACCAGTCACTTGGCGGATCGATAACGCCGCCCCGCCACGGGTATCCCCATCTAGTTTTGTGATGATGACCCCGGTGATGCCTAATTGTTGATTGAAACTTTCAGCAACATTGACCGCGTCTTGCCCGGTCATCGCGTCAACGACTAATAAGATTTCGTTCGGTTGAGCGACTTCTTTGATTTGTTGCAATTCTTCCATCAATGCTTCATCGATGTGCAGACGACCGGCCGTATCGATCAAGACATAGTCATTTTTCTTTTCACGAGCGACAGCCATCCCTTGACGCACGATCTCCACAGGGCTGACATCGGTTCCCATATCAAAAACCGGTACGTCTAACTGCTCGCCCAATACTTTCAATTGGTCGATAGCGGCTGGACGATACACGTCTCCTGCGATCATCAATGGTCGGGCTTTTTCTGTTTTGATCAAATGGTTCGCCAATTTACCGGCAAAAGTCGTTTTCCCGGCCCCTTGCAAACCAGCCATCATGATAACCGTCGGGATCTTCGGTGATTTCTCAATACCGACTGTTTCCGAACCTAATGTTTTGGTCAATTCTTCGTCGACGATCTTAACGATTTGTTGCGCTGGAGACAAGCTCTCCAATACTTCTGAACCAACTGCACGTTCCCGTACATTTTTCGTAAATTCTTTGACGACTTGCAAGTTTACGTCGGCTTCCAATAATGCCAGACGGATCTCCCGCATCATCTCTTTTACGTCTGTTTCAGTGATCTTTCCTTTACGACGCAGCTTGCTCATTGCTTGCTGCAATCGCTCTGTTAAATTTTCAAATGCCATAGTTGTTCATTCCTTTATTCATCGATTTCTTGGATTTGTTTGATAAGATCCGCCAAGGTCTCATCTTTAGGATAATGCTCTGTCACATATTGTGTCAGTCGATCCAATATTTCCCCGCGGACAATATAATCGGAAAATAAATGCAGCTTTTTTTCGTAATCTTCTAAGATTTTTTCCGTACGTTTGATATTATCATAGACTGCCTGCCGGCTGACCGCGTATTCTTCCGCGATCTCTCCTAATGAAAAATCATCTGCATAATACAGCTCCATGTAATTCATTTGTTTTTCCGTCAGTAACGTCGAATAAAATTCAAAGAGGGCGTTCATGCGATTTGTTTTTTCGATTTCCATCAACTACCTCCATTAATTCCTGCCAATTTTCTTCAGAGTAAACGTCCATACCTTGTGCAAGAAAATAGGCCGTCGCTACACCTACGCCATCTTTCTTCGCACCTGAAAAGGTACCGTCATAAATCACTCGGCTCCCGCAAGAAGGGCTGCGTTCTTTTAAAACCAATTGAGTGATGCCTGACGCTTGTAATTTTTCATAGGCGATCTTCGCACCTGTTTTAAATGCTTCCGTGACATCTTCTCCATGATCAGTGACGACTCGTGCCGTTCCATTCCAAACATCAAAGCCGTTGCCGCCCACGATCTCAGCCGGGTCACGAGGGGTCGGCAAACCGCCGAGGACCTCTGGACAGACCATTTGTGCCTGACCTTTTTGGACCAGTTCTATGAGTGCTGGGATTTGTTGCGTTTCGCCGTCATATCGACAGTAAGTACCGCCTAAACATGCGCTGATACCGATCATGAAAAAACACCTTCATTCATTGTTTGTCAGACCAATGCTTATTATAGCATTTAATCCACAAAGACAATAGTACCTAATCACAATAGTATGCTAAAATAAGAATACAAATCCAGAGAATTTGAAGGAGTTTCCTATGAAAAACGTATTGATCGTCGATGATGAACCTTCTATCATTCGGCTTTTGACTTTCAATTTAGAAAAAGAAGGCTATCAGGTGACTTCTGCCCTTGATGGAGAGACTGCTTTTGAGCAGGCTGTGACCGGTATTTTCGACTTTATCATCTTAGATGTAATGCTGCCGTCGATGGACGGTATGGAAGTCACAAAAAAATTGCGGCAGGAAAAAATCGATACCCCGATCCTGCTATTGACTGCAAAAGATGACACCATTGATCGGATCTTGGGACTTGAGATCGGCGCCGATGATTATCTGACGAAACCTTTTAGTCCCCGTGAAGTGATTGCTCGTATGAAGGCGATCTTCCGCCGACTGCAGCCTCGTGTTTCTGAAACAGCGGCGCCTGTCGACAATCAACTATTACAAGTCGGCGAGATTCAAGCCGACCTGGCGAATTATCAAGTGACCGTCCGAAATGAAAAAATCTTCCTGACACCAAAAGAATTCGAGCTGTTGGTTTATTTCATGAAGCGTAAAGACCGAGTGATCGATCGGGATACATTATTGGATCGAATCTGGAATTTTGACTTCACAGGCCAAAGCCGGATCGTGGATGTCCATATCAGCCATTTGCGGGAAAAAATCGAAAAAGACCCTAAAAATCCTGAATATTTACTAACGATCCGCGGTTTTGGGTATAAATTTCAGGAGCCGGAAAAATGAAAAAGCGCTGGTTTGAAACGTTCGCTTGGATCCTCTTATTATCAGCGATTTTTTTTGGTGCCTGGCGCTTGATCAGTAATTTTTACCAACAACAGGTTTTAAGCCAGCAAGAGCAGTATTTAGAAAAAAAAGCCGACTTGTTGATCCGCCTATCAAAAAACGGCGCCGATCAAACCGAACTGATGCGTTTAGCAGAAAACTATGTAGAAAATTCCGATGAACGGGTGACATTGCTGAATAGTGACGGAGAGATCATTTTCGATACCTTTGATTCTGATCTTTCAGGCACGCGTTCTGACCGCCCCGAAGTCCAAGCGGTCCTTTCCGGCAGCAAGCTTGGTTTTTCAGTTCGGTACAGCCGCACGCTAGACCAAGAGTTGCTGTATGTAGCATTACCTCTAACGGTAAAGAATCAGCGGACCGGGATTTTGCGGATCGCTGAAGCGACAGCCGGTTTCTTAGCTCACGCGGAGGCCGTCAAACGATCGATTTTGTTTGTTTATCTGCTGCTTTGTCTCTTGATCATCCTGCTACTTATGTATTTTTTACGGCAAAAAAATCGCCCCATCGAAACAGTCTTGCCTGTCTTAAAAAAGGTCGTAGCTAATCCGAAACAATCAGAAATGATCTTACAAACTTCGCCGCAATGGGAAGAATTGTATCAGACAGTCAATCAGCTAAGCGAACAAATGAGCCAGACCTATCGAGCTTATACAGCGACTGAAGAACAATTGTACACATTGTTGAATGAACTGATGATCGGTGTTTTTATCATTGATGAACAGCATCGATTAGTCATGATGAACCATGCGATGCAAGAACAATTGGGGATTTTTCAGGAGCCGGAGCTGAACCGCAATTTTGCCGAACAGATCAAAGATACTCAGTTGATCCAGTTGATTTATCACGTCAATGAACAGACGCCTTTCATCCATGAAGAAGTCACGATCCGTGAACCTATCGAACGGGTTTTAGATATTAATTTGCGGATCTTCAATGAACAACGCCAAATCTTGGGGATCTCTTACGATTTGACAAGGATCCGTCAATTAGAAAAAGTACAGCAGGATTTTGTCGGCAACGTTTCTCATGAATTGAAAACACCGGTGACCTCGTTGATCGGCTTCACTGAAACGTTGTTGGAGGGCGCCAAAGACGATCCTGAGACATTGACGGAGTTTTTAACGATTATGCAAAAAGAAGCCAAACGCTTGGAGCGCTTGATCCAGGAGATCATCCAGCTTTCCCGAGGCGAACAAGATACCCATTACGCTATCGAAACTATTCAATTATATCCTTTGATCAAGCAATTGATCGCGGCCTATCAAACTTATATCGATGACAAAAATCTGACGATCGTCATCGAAGGAAATCCGCAAGCAGAGTGGCCGACAAAGCTGGAGCTTTTCTATCCCATCATCAAAAATCTGGTGGAAAACGCGATCCAATATTCACCTGCTGAAAGCAGCATCACTATCCGGTATCAAACGACCAATACATTGACTATCACTGTCAGCGATCAAGGGATCGGTATCGATCCTGATGATCAGCAGCGGATCTTTGAACGCTTCTATCGTGTAGATAAAGCTCGCAGCCGTCATTCCGGAGGTACCGGATTAGGTTTGGCGATCGTCAAAGACTACACCCAGCGCTTACAAGGGACTGTCACAGTAGAAAGCCATCTAGGTGTTGGCTCGACTTTCCAAGTGAGTCTGCCAAAACTGATAAAATGACTAACAGCCAAACGAGACATCTATTTCTCGTTTGGCTGTTTTTTATTTTTATGCGTTTATTTTTCTATTTTCACACTAGTCAATTCAGGCATTTCTTTTTCCAATATTTCTTCAGCGAACTGCAGGTCTTTCAACCAAGGAAGCAGCTCTTCTTGATTTAAAACAACTGGCATTCGATCATGGATCGGCGCAACGGATTCATTTGCGGCAGTGGTCAAGATGATACAGCGGAAACCATCTTCAAATTTTTTGTAGAAACCGGCTAAATAAACCACATCGTCTTCTTTCAATAAAAATTTTTCTTTCTGTTCATCCCATTCGTAAAATCCCGATGTCGGAAAGACACAGCGGGTTTCTCGAAAAGCCTTGGCGAACATTTTCTTTTCCATCACCGTCTCACTCCGTGCATTGATGATCAGTTGTCCTTTGCGAAATCCGTGGAAGCCCCACGTCATATCCGCTGCATCTACTTCCTCATTTTCTCCTAAAATCATGACTGGCACTTCATTTGAAGGAAAAATCTCACCCGTCTTCACTGAAAATCCCTGTTCTTCCAAACGTGTCAGCAACTGCTTGATCACTGGCGCTGTCCTATTGATCAAATATCTTCCGCACATGGAAATGCCCCCTTTTATTTCAGGGTACCGAAGAAAAAAATCGCCGTCAAAGAAAAGGCTTTTCAGCAAAAGCGGTCGCTTATTTTTTGGCTAATGGGATCCGTAATTCTACTTCAGCGTCCATCGGGTTGCCATTTAATAAAGCTTCTACCACAAAGGTATCTTCTTGATAAAGCTCTGGATGTTCTGGTAAAATCTTACCGAAAAACTCGCCGATCAACTGGTCGAATAATAGCCGACTTGGTCCGCCTTGTGCGGTTAATACGACATATTCTCCGGCTGGTATGATCCGTTCTTCCGCTTCTTCGTCGCCTGCTGTCGTATTGGCACCAGCAAAATATTCCAGATGATCTTTTTCCGTCGTACTCAGCGCGTAGCCGATCCGGTCTCTGCTTTCTGCCATCAGCTTGCCGAACTTGCCGCTTTGAGCTAATGAAGAA
This sequence comes from Enterococcus mediterraneensis, assembly GCF_900604485.1. Taxonomy (NCBI): domain Bacteria; kingdom Bacillati; phylum Bacillota; class Bacilli; order Lactobacillales; family Enterococcaceae; genus Enterococcus; species Enterococcus mediterraneensis. The sequence goes on along the minus strand of NZ_UWOP01000001.1, from coordinate 1,938,102 downwards.
AAGTGACTGGTTTTCTTGTCGGAAACTTCTTTGATATTTTCCATCGTTGGCAGCGGCAGATTGGCTGCATAGCCAGTAATAACTGTTTCTTTAAACACTCGAATTTCATAGTTTGTCATTTGTTTGCCTTCTTTCTTTTACTATGAGTATACTATAACTAAAAAAAGTTGACATCTTATTGTCACCTTTAATGAAAAGGAAAAAAAATAATGCGAATCGAACGATTGATCAGTATGATAATGATTTTACTCCGTAAAGAGATGGTTTCTACGAAGGAGTTTGCCGAGATCTTCGGGGTATCTACCCGGACGGTCCTGCGAGATGTGGAAGCTTTAAGCCTTGCGAACATCCCGATTTATGCTCAGCGAGGACGCAATGGCGGGATCGGACTACTGCCCAATTACAAAGTCGATAAAAAATTATTGACAGCAAAAGATATCCAAAATCTGCTGGTGGCGCTAAAAGGTGTCGATCAGCTGATCGAAAGCACAGAAATAAAAGCCACGATTACCAAAATCAAAGCCATGCAAGAAGATCAGCCTAACAGCGACACCTTATCGATCCAATATGGAAACTGGCTGGGGACGGCGGAGTTAAAAGATTTAGCGAATCGCTTGAATCAAGCGATCTCTGAACATCACTACGTTGACTTTGATTATTTTGATCGTAAAGGGCTCCCTAGTAGAAGGACCGTCGAACCTTATCATTTGTTGTACAAAGGCAGTCGCTGGTATCTACAGGCTTTCAGTTTGGAACGTCAAGATTTCCGCACCTTTCGTTTGTCTCGAATGGCAGATATCCAAATCAAAAAAGAAACCTTTGAGCCCCGCAGTTTCGAACCTAAACCAATGGGATTGCCGACGGATCTGTATCCAGAGTTCGCTAAGGTTACTTTGCAGGCAGATCATTTGATCCGGGATGTCATGATCGAACGCTTTGGCGCCGCCGAGATCACTCCTATCAATGAAAATTCATTTTTGATCGATCTGCGCCTTCCCAAAACAGAAAATGCCTTTCGTTTCATTTTATCCCTCGGCAAACACGCGAAAATCATTAAAAGTGAAGGAACTTTTTTGACAGAATTTCAGGACTATTTGCAAGATCTCACTCAACTCTACAATAAATAATAAATACAAAAAACGATCCGAACGATCGAAGAGATCTTCCGTCATCTGACGTTTGTCTCTATGATCATTCGGATCGTTTTCCTGTTTGGTTATTCGGATCAATTCAATTCCGTAACTGTTCCGTCTGCTGATCGTTCCACCTTCATGATACTCATAGGCAGATAGCCTAATTCCTTCACTGGCCCTTTTTGGACTTCATCTTCCAGCATATAATCTAAGAATTTCTTGACAGCCGGCTCTGGTTCGCCTTTTGTATACATATGCTCGTAAGACCAGATTTCCCATTTGTTGGTACTGATATTTTCCACAGTCGGTTCTACGCCGTTAACTGACAATACTTCTAATGAGTCATCTAAATATGACAGTGCTAAGTAACTGATGGCTCCTGGTGTTTCCGCGACGATCTTGCGGACAGTTCCGGAAGAATCTTGTTCCTGTGCTTGAACAGTCTTCGCGTCATCTAATCCCCATTTTTCAAAGGTTGACCGTGTACCGCTGCCGGAAGCTCGGTTGATTACCGCGATCTCCTGATCTTTTCCGCCGACTTCTTTCCAGTTGGTGATCTCACCGGTAAAGATATCGATCAATTGCTCTTTGGTCAGATCGTTCACACCGACATCTTTGTTAGCCACTGGGGCCATCCCCACAACAGCGACTTTATGATCCACTAATTCGTCAGCAGGAATACCGTCTCTTTGTTCTGCAAACACATCGGAATTACCGATAGTGACTGCTCCAGCCGCTACTTGGCTCAGACCGGTCCCACTGCCGCCTCCTTGTACCGTGATACTATATTCAGGATTTTTTTCTGTAAAACTTTGTTGAGCTGCTTCTACTAACGGCTGCAAGGCTGTTGACCCTACAGCGACGATTTCTGTATCTGATTTTGATTCATTTGCTGATGATCCATCTGTATTGCTGCCGCAACCTGCTAAGATGATCCCCGTGATCCCTGTCAATGCTAAAATAAAGCTAAGCTTTTTCAATGTGTTCTCTCCTCTCTTGATTACATTTTTAGTTTATCAAGCGGTTGTAAACCTACCATTGAGTTGGTGTAAAGTTTCAGTGAAGTTATGTAAATTTTGTGTAAAAGCCGTTTCAAAAAACACATCAGTAACGTTTTATGAAAAATAGTGGTACACTTGAAACAATTCATAGATAAAGGAATGATCTATATGTTAGAAATCCATTACACCGTCAACAATAACGCAGAATATGTAAAGACATACGAAAAAGCCAGCGATTTTGTCGCAGCTCAATACAAAGAAGTCCCAGATCTGCAAGACAATTACACGATTGTCAAAGTGTTGCTGGAGGGCAACGAACTATCTCTGAAAGAAAAGACAGTCGGCGGATTATTCGATTACTTAAATAACTAAAAAACAGGACTCAAAAACAGCATAGACTGTTTTCGGGTCCTGATTTTTTTGTTCATTACTCAGCTGTCCGCTTAAAATTCTACGTTATTTTTCAACCACAGGAATGTAGATAGCAAATGTATTTTTTCCTGTGAACAACCCTGTTAAGATTTCTAAATTAAAATTCCCAGCAATCGCAACTTTTTCAGAAGCACCGATTTCTCCGTAAGATTGACCGATGAAAGCATCGATTTGTTCTTCGGCGATTTCTTCGGCTTCAAAGAATGCATATGTTCCAGCCTTGATCTCAAAGGTTGTAAATGAATCAGAAGAAGCTTGGACACCAACTAAATAGTTTTGCTGTTCGTTATTGAAATTCACACCATAGATTTGATCGTCTTGAGCGTTTTTTTCAAGTGTGTCTTTTTCAGATAAGAATTTTTTCCGCAAAACTTGTTTATCTTCTGTTAGTTTGCGAAAGCCGTCTTGGCTGTTAGGTACCTCTAGAGTCGTTGAGACCCCTGTGATCGTCATAGCGTTTAAGTTTTTCAATGTAAAGCTCATTTGATACACCTCTTTTTTATTTTTGTACATACAGAGTATACGATACAAAAGATGACAACTGTCTGTCATCTAAAAAAACAAATGTGCCGCCAGATAAAATCAGAACAGCTGATGACCTTAATTTTAGCCCTTTTCACAAAAAAACTCATGCAATCTGTTTTAAAATGATTGCATGAGTTTTTATAGAAATTGCTTATTTAGCAGTGACCACAACTGTTCGGTTGATGTTGATCAAAAAGCCGATATAGCGGATCAAGACGTATAATACCATCAAGAAAGCTCCTGCACATTCGATGATTTCTAATGCATCCAGTAAGACATAGTGATAACCGGCTGCTGTTAAAAATCCATTTACTGATGTCAATGCTGTCGCTGTGATCACCAACGGGAATGTAAATGCGGCATAACTTGGGTAGAATGGTAATTTCAACAGTTTGATCACGCGTCCCAGAACCCCTAAATACAAGATTTGTGATAAAATCAGTAAGCCTACTACTAATAACATGGATTGACCGGTAAATGATTTCATATAGCCAGTCAGGCAAAGGGAACCTGGTGCGGCAATGATCGTGATCAACGGCAATGTTGGTTCAGCCATTTCTACTTTCAATACGCGTTTTAAGACGATCGGCAGCAATGCAAGGTAAAGCACCAATGCTACCCAGAAAATCACTTGTCCAAGACTAGGATAAAATTTTCCAGCTGTTACTGAGATCACGCCAATCCCAACAAATACGATAAACCAGCTTGGGTAAACATCATGGATCTTGACTTGCGGTTTAGCTAAGTGATGATAGATGAAATAGCCCATCAATACGAAATGTACAACAACTGCCAACAACCACACATATCTGACAAGTCCTGCGATCGCTTGGAATTGTACAAAATAAGTACAGATCACCATCAAAGCCATTGTAAAGGTCGGTGATACCGAAGCGACGATAGGATCTTTCAATCCTTGTGTCGTATGTTTAAATAAGAAAAAGACTTTTGCTAAAATGAAGACCATCAATAAGATACCGATTGCTCCGATGCTATTTCCTAAAAGGACCAAGTGTTGATCCTTCAACAGATTTCCTAATGAAACTAAGCCTAATATCAGTCCACAGATTGGAACCGGAATTGTTTTCAGAAAGTTACTCATATATTTTCTCCTTTTTTTCTTTTTCTAAAGTATAGCTTGTTTTTTATCATTATGGAAATAAATGTTTATGATATTTATTATTACGATACATAATTAAAAATCAGGAGGTAACTAATGTTCTCGCTTATTAAAACCTTTATTGCTGTTTACGAAACCAAAAACTTTACTCACGCTGCCGAATCGCTATATCTGGCGCAACCGACTGTTTCTTCGCAAATTAAAAAGTTAGAGTCGTTGTTGGGCGTAGAGCTGTTTTTGCGTAAATCCAAGCATGAGATCATCCCGACTCCGGAGGCGGATTTTCTTTATCCTCGGTATCTCTCTATCTTGAAAGAATGGCAGGAATCTTCTGAACGAGTTTCCCAAAAAGAAAATTTTCGCGAACATTGTCATATCGCAGCCTCCAATACTTGTGCGATCCATCTGCTGCCAGAATCGATCCCCGATTTGATCGAACGATTCCCTAGAGTCGATTTTCAATTCAGTATGATGAATTCAGAAGAAGTCGTCCATCAATTGGAACAAAACAAAGCAGATATCGGTCTGATCGAAAAACATCAGCAGACACCGATCCTTCATCGCGAATTGCTGATGAAAGATCAGTTGGTACTGGCCGGCGATCCTGACTCTGAATTTTGGATCCAACGGGAACAGACTTCTGGATTGCGAGTGTTCAATGACGCATACTTAAAAGCTCACAATCTCACTCCCAAAATCATCGAAGTCAATAATAACGAAATGGTCGTTTCTATGCTTAGACAAGGAATCGGCAAATCGATCATCTCCTGTCTAGCCATTACAGAAGATATCCCTTGGCGTCCACTAGATGATTTAGAAAACCGTTCACTGTATTTGCTGACTCATCGCAAGGAGCGCTCACAACAATTGCAAGACGTAGCTGCTTTTCTCAAAGAAAGATTCCAACAATAAAAAAGACAAACAGCCCAGCTGTTTGTCTTTTTTTAAACTTTCCACCATAGTATTAGTCTTTTTTAGAAGCTGTATCTAAATAAGCACCTAATCGAACCATGGCTTCTTCAAGAGATTCCATGCTGGCAGCATAGCTCAAACGAACATAGCCTTCCGCTTCAGGTCCGAATGCGATTCCCGGAATCAAGGCCAGCTGATTTTTCTCTGCCAAATCGATACAAAACGCCATTGAGTCTTGTTCCAAACCGGCCGGGATCTTCGCGAAAATATAAAACGCCCCAGAAGGTTTCGCTACTTCAAAACCATACCCTGTCATTTTTTCAAAAAGGAAATCCCGACGTGCCAGATATTGTTCCCGCATCGCTACGGTATCATTTATTCCTTGTACTAAAGCGTCGATAGCCGCTTTTTGCGAAATAGTAGATGCCGCTGTCACCAAGTACTGGTGGACTTTAATGATCTCTGCAGTCAATTCTTTAGGAGCGAAAATAAAGCCGATCCGCCATCCCGTCATCGCGTGAGACTTGGATAATCCATTGATCAAAATCGTTTGCTCCGGCAAAAATTCCGCGATAGAAACGTGGCTGCCGTCATAGGTCAACTCACTATACACTTCATCACTCAATACAAATACTGGATATTTTTCCAACACTTCCGCCAAAGCTTTGACTTCATCCCGAGAATAAGTTACTCCTGTAGGATTGCTTGGATAGTTGAGAATCACTGCTTTGACATCATCACCATGTTCTTGCAAAGCCGATTCTAAAACTTCAGGAGCCAATACAAAACCGTTATCGCTTGTATCCATATAAACGGGTTGAGCACCTGCCAACGTGATCACCGGCTCATACCCAGGATAGATCGGTGCCGGAAGCAGAACTTTATCTCCTTCATTCAAAATCGCTAATAACGAAGCGGATATCGCTTCTGTCGCTCCGATCGTAACCAAAATTTCTGATAACGGATCATAGGACAATCCATATTTCTCTTTTAAAAAATATGCCGCTGCTTGTCGGACATCCACTAAACCGGACATCCCTGTATAGTGGCTGAAATTTTGCTGAATCGCGGAAATCCCCGCTGTTTTTACATGTTCTGGTGTATTGAAATCAGGTTCCCCCAGCGTCAATTTTAAAATATCAGGAATCTGGGAAACTTTTTCATCAAATTGACGGATCAGTGAAACCTGGATTTTACCTACTTGTTTGTTAAAACGTTGACTTAACTTATTCAAATAACTCAGCTCCTCTTTATTGTCTATTATCCTACCACAAAACCAAGAAATATTTAACAGCATTTATACTTGCAAACAAATTAACTCTCCGTCTAAACACTTGCAAACGAAATAACGATATGTTAGTTTATAAATAGATATTAATATAAAACGTTTGGAGATGATTAGATGAAATCGGAAAAAGTTTATCAATTGACAGATTATACTCAAGGATATTTTCAGGAAAACGACTATTATCATTGTTTATATTGCGATCAAAGTTATGAAGAAGGTCTGATTTATACGATAGATCAGCCGATGACTGCTGTAAAAGCAATGAAAAAGCATTTGGACACCGTGCATCACGGTCCTTTATCAGCGCTTTTAAGCCAATCAAAAGAAATCAGCGGATTGACAGAGATTCAACAAGAGATCCTGACTTTATTCGCACAGCAGTTGCCGGATGCCGTGATCGCCCAACGATTAGGGATCTCCACTTCGACAGTACGCAACCATCGCTTTAAATTGAAAGAAAAACAGCGGCAGTCGTATGTATTTTTAAGCATTATGTCGCTTTTGCAGTCGGATGAGTATTTAATCCCTCACACCGGAGCAACAATGGTGGACGACCGTTACCAAATCACAGAAGCTGAAAAAAGCAAAGTACTTGCTACTTATTTGGATGACGAAGGACGAATCAAACAATTCCCAAGCAAAGAAAAGCGCAAGATCATTGTGCTTACAGAGATCGCTCGTCAGTTCGATCCCCAAAAGAATTATTCAGAATCCGCCGTCAATGAGATCATCAAACGTTTTATCGAAGACTATGTGACGATTCGTCGCTACCTGATCGAGTATGGTTTTTTAAAGCGGACGAAAGACGGAAAAACCTACTGGGCAACCTCCGCTTGAATCTCCTCAGGTTCCAGCAAAAACACTATATTTTAAACATCCTTTTTAGAGGATGTTTTTTTATCTGTTTATAATAAACATTCCTTTAATAAAAAACTTGAGTATTCTTTTATTCTGACTATAGACTCCTTAGAGTTTTATCATTTAAAATGTAAACCTTTACAAAAGGTTTGATAATTCATTTTTTTATTTCTAAAATAAAAGTAGGTTATTATAACAAAACTCGGAGGTGGAGTACATGACCGGCAAAATCGTTCGGCTTCCTATCTTATTGTTCTGTATGCCCTTTGTTTATATTTCGTTGGTTTTAGATACGCTCTACCATTCAAGTTTTGGTTTTATGGCTTTGTTGTTCGTATGTTTAGCGATCGGCTTTTATTCAAAAGCGACTAACCAGCTCAAATGGTGGACTTTAGGTAACGTAGTAAGTACGATTTTATCGCTGGTGTTACAAAGCAAACATCCGGATTGGCAATTTATTTATCAGCCCTTCCATCCAACATTGCTGGTATTAGGATTGTCTGGACTTTACGTGATCCCGCAGCTTATCGGGATCTTTTGGGCCACTTTTCTTAAAGCTTCATCTAAGGAGTAAATATACTGATCCAACGATGTTTCCAACAAAGCATAAAAAAAATGGTATACCATACATCTTTAAAAGCAGACAGGTGTCTGGCTTTAGAAACGTATGGTATACCGTCTTTTTGGTTACAAATAAATCATGTATGATTGCTGATGGATCATTCTTCGATTTCTTTTAAATAGATTTTTTTGATGATCAATTTATCAAATAAAGTAGATGTACTGTCTTGTTCGCCGATCACTTCTGCTATCACGGTTTTGTCGTTGTGTTTTTTCCGCAAACGATACGCGATCTTACCGCTTTCTTTCAGTTCGTTGATCATATCAACGACACCTCCAAATCCGGTTTTCCGCGTGATGAAGCCGAAAGCTACCATTCGTTCATCAAGATTCTTGGCAGTGATAGTCGATCCTGTGATCAATGTATTGTGCATCATACCTAAGAAATCATCCAACCCATCCACTGTTGGCAGATCAGCTTCTGGTTGTTCCGGGCGCTTGTTTAATTCCTGCAACAAAGTTTCATATTGTTCTTGTGTCAACATGACTCCAGCTACTTTTTCACGGTTAAAAACATACACTGCTGTACCAGCTTCCCGTGCTTGATTAAATACATCCATTGGAGATTTTTTAACCTCAGTTATCGAAGTAGTGGGAACCTCTAACTTTTTCAGTTCCATAATTCTCCCTCCTTGTCTCAACGTTCACATTATAGCATAACTGCACCGGTGAACAGCAAGCGAACAGGCGAATTTTTCCTGATCAGCGTTATTTTCGTTTATTTCTTTTTTCATTAAGGATGTTCGAAAGGGACAAGCTGTGGGAGAATTGCCAGATAAAAAAACCGAAAGACAGTCGTTCCTGTGAAGAACGTAACACTATCTTTCGGTTATTTTTTATTGAACATCTTTTTTGAAGGTCCTCAGTAAATAGCGGGCTTTACTTGATCTTCAATGTCATTGCATTGATCGCTACGATGATGGTACTCAATGACATCAGCAATGCTCCCACTGCAGGATTCAAGATGATCCCAATCGGCGCTAGGATCCCTGCTGCTAACGGGATGGCTAAAATATTGTAGCCTGCCCCCCACCAAAGGTTTTGGATCATTTTTTTACGGGTTTGTTTGGCCAGATCAAGAAAATGCAAGATATCTTCCGGATTGCTATTGGTCAATACAACATCCGCTGAATCGATGGCAACATCCGTTCCTGCACCGATCGCGATCCCGACAGTTGCACGAGCCAGACTCGGTGCATCATTGATCCCGTCACCTACCATAGCGACACGATGATCTTTGGCTGATTCTTGAACGATTTTTTCCTTGTCTTCAGGAAGCAATTCACCATGGAATTTATCGATGCCTAAATATTCAGCGACTGCTGCAGCTGCTTCATGATTATCCCCTGTCAGCATCACTGGTTCGATTCCGCGTTCTTTCAATGTCTTGATAAAAGTTTTGGCTTCCGGTTTGATTTGATCTCCTAACGCGATCAACCCTGCCAAATGATCATCGATCAAAAGATAACTGATAGTATTGCCCTGTTCTTGATATTTTTGGATGATCTTAGGATCGACACTATCTGTTTTCTTCAGTGCTTTTTCATTGATGATCTTTACTTTTTTATTCTCTACAGTACCTTCTAGTCCAACACCGGAGATGTTTTTCACATCTTCTGCGGAATACGCCGTCACATTCTGTTTCTCAAGATATTTCATGATCCCGATCGCGATCGGATGATTGGCGGAAGCTTCCAAGGCACCGACATATTTCAGTAGTTCTTTTTGTTCGTATTGTGAATCGATCACTTCAAAACCAGTTACTGAAAAATCTCCTTGCGTCAATGTACCGGTTTTATCCAGCAAGATCATATCCAAGTCATGGGCTTGTTCCAAAGCGTTCCGATTTTTCAACAGTAAGCCGTTTTTAGCCGCGATAGATGTGGAACGAGCTACTACCAACGGAACTGCCAATCCTAAAGCGTGAGGACAGGCGATGACAAAGACGGTCACCATCCGGTCCAGTGCAGTAGGCAGGTCTGAGACAAACAACCAAATAACGAAGGCCAGTAAACCTACAGCTAATGCGACATAAAACAGCCATTTCGCTACTTTATCCGAAAGAGCTTCTAACTTGGATTTCTCTGATTGAGCTTTGCGGACCATCTCCATCACTTTTGCAAGATAGCCGCTTTCGCCTGTTCCGGTTACTTTGACTTGAATCGTGCCGTTGCCATTGACTGATCCGCCGATGACTTTTGCACCGACTTCTTTGGCAACGCCCCGAGATTCGCCGGTCACCGCGGATTCATCGACTGTCGTAGAACCTTTTTCAATGATTCCGTCTGTAGGCATTTTATCTCCGGCACGAACGATCAGCAGATCGTCCACTTTGACTTCTTGTAAAGAAACTTTTTCTTCTCCATCTTTTGTCAATCGTGTGACTGTATCCGGCAACAGTTCCGCCAGTTTTTTCAAGGCGTTGCCGGCATTAGAGACTGCATTCATCTCGATCCAGTGCCCCAATAACATGATCACGATCAGCGTTGCAAGTTCCCAAAAGAAATCCATGACATGCTCGCCATGCAGAAAATGATTGGCGATAAATGCGTAAAGACTGTAGATATACGCGACAGAGATCCCCATTGCGATCAAGGTCATCATGGCTGGATTTTTTTGTTTCAGTTCCATTTTTGCTCCGCTTAAAAACGGCTGTCCCCCATAGATGAACAAGATCGTGGCTAAGATCAATACGACCCAATCAGATCCGGGAAAAGTAAATTGAAATGGCAACTCTAATCCCATCATTGGTGATAGAACAATGATCGGGATAGCCAAAACCAATGAAAGCCAGAATTTCTGCTTGAAATTCCCCATATGCATGGAATGATCCATGCCGCCCATATCATGACCCATGTCGCCATGGTCCATGTGATGCATATGAGCATCATGATCTGAATGATGGGATGAATGGTCCTCCTTCATTTCTTTTTGGTGCATCTCATGATCGTGATGCATCTCGTGAGACATTTCGTGTGAATGATGGTCATGTTCTTCGTTCATTTCTTTCATGTGATCCATCTGCGGATGCTTTTTCTCTACCTCTGGATCATGTTGTACTTGTTTCGATGTTTCCTCCTTCACTTCTACCCCTTCTTTCACTTGATCATTAAATTTGGTCGTTAAATTTTTGTACGGTTCAAACTCAATGAATTCAATAACACACTCACAGAACTGAAAGCCATAGCGCCGCCAGCAACGATTGGATTTAAGAATCCTAATGCTGCAAATGGGATACCAATCGTATTATAAACAAACGCCCAGAAAAGATTTTGTTTGATTTTGCGGATCGTCGCTTTCGACAGCTTGAGCATTTTTTCCAAATAAGCTAAATCGCTGTGGATCAAAGTCACATCGGCAGTTTCCATCGCGATATCAGTACCGCTGCCCATGGCGATCCCTACATCTGCCAATGCAAGAGCTGGAGCATCATTGATCCCATCGCCTACCATGCCGACAATTTCACCGTCTTTTTTCAATAAAGCGACTTTTTCAGATTTGTCTTCCGGCATCACTTCAGCAAAGATATTTTCCTCTGGGATCCCTACTTGTTTACCGATATGACGTGCAGCTTGCTGGTTATCACCTGTCAGCATATAGACATTGACGCCGCTGTTTTGCAACGCTGCGATCGCGTCTTTAGATGTAGGTTTGATTTCATCGGCAACGGCGACTCCTGCGAGTACCTGCTGTTCGTTCGCTAAAAACATGATGGTTTTTCCTTGACTGGTCCACAGATCAGCCGCTTGTTGCAACGAATCCGACATCTTTTGCGTTAAAAATCGTTGCGTCCCTACTTGATACTTTTTCCCTTGGATCAGGCCTTCGATCCCTTTTCCAGGCAATACTTGAAAATCTTCTACTTCTAATAAAGGAAGATCTTCTGCATAGTGGACGATCGCTTTGGCTAATGGATGTTCTGAGTGCGCTTCTAAACTTGCCAACAACCTTTTTGCTTCTTCGTCTTCTGTTAGAAAATCAGTTACTGTTGGTTGTCCTACTGTTATCGTACCAGTTTTATCCAAAATTACGCTAGTGATATGCGAGGCGGTCTCCAACGCTTCCCCGCCTTTGATCAATATGCCGTTTTTAGCTCCTAGACCGGTACCTACCATGATGGCAGTCGGTGTCGCTAATCCTAATGCGCAAGGGCAGGCGATCACAAGGACAGATACGCTATGGATCACTGCTTGCTGCCAATCACCGGTTAAAATACCTGTCAGCAGTAAAGTGAACAATGCTACTATTAAAACTACGGGCACAAAAATACCGGAAATACGATCGGCGATCTGTTGGATCGGTGCTTTAGATCCCTGCGCGTCTTCCACCATCTGGATGATCCGTGCCAAGACCGTTTCATTGCCGACTTTCAGGGCTTTGATCCTTAATGTCCCTGTGGTATTGACTGTACCGCCAAAAACTGTCGCACCTTCTACTTTTTCAACAGGCAGGCTTTCTCCCGTCAGCATACTTTCATCTACTGCCGTTGCACCTTCCAATACCAGACCATCTACTGGGATCTGTTCGCCGGGGCGTACTAGAATCTCCATTTCCATTTCGATGGCTTCGATCGGCAACTCGATCTCTTGACCGTCTTGCAGGACACGAGCGATTTTGGCTTGTAAGCTCATCAGCTGCCGGATCGCTTTACCCGTCCGGTTTTTCGCTGCGGCTTCTAAATATTTGCCTAACAGGATCAAGGCAATAATCATGCCGCTGCTTTCAAAATACAGTTCATGGACATTATCCGCAAAAAAACCGTTGTACACGCTTAATACGTAGGCCGCTGTCGTCCCCATCGCAACAAGGACATCCATATTGGGTGCTTTGGTCTTCAACGCATGATAGGCACCTTTATAAAAACGAGCTCCGATCACAAACTGGATCGGTGTGACTAAAATCAACTGAACGATCGGACGATGGAAAAACATCACCCAATCTTGATGACTCCCCGCTACCATCGCGATCATAGAGATCATTAGAGGTGCTACCAAGATCAAACTGATGATAACGTCTCTTTTCATATTGGTGATGTAGCGTTTTTTCTCAGCGGCAACTTGCTGACGATGAGCTTCATCATCCAAAATAGCCCCATAACCGATATTTTCAACACTTGCGATCAATCGATCTGCCGTCGTATCGTCAAATTGAACGGTTGCTTTTTCAGTGGCTAAATTGACCGTTGCCTTTTGGACTCCGGGCTGTTGTTTAAGTTCCTTTTCAACACGAGCGGAACAGTTTGCACAAGTCATTCCCGTAATGACGAAATTTTGGACTTTAGTATCACTCATTTACAGCACCTCTGCTTCATACCCAACTTCAGTGATCTTATCGGCGATTTGCTGACTTGAGACTAGGTTCTCATCAAATTTCACGACACCATTGTTTTTCTTCAGTTGGATTTTTACTTTTTGGATACCGGGTAATTCATTGATCCCGTTTTCTACTCTAGCGACACAATGTTCACAGCTCATACCTTTGATTGAAAATGTTTGTTTCATTATAATTTCCTCCTGATTTATATTATCTTTTACAATTACATTGTCCTGGAATACAGTTGCACACGATAGTTGCGACTGGTTCCTTTTGTGATAAAACTTTTTGGATCTTTTCGATATCTTCTTGCGTGAGATCCGCTTCAGCGATCAAATCAGCGATCGTCGTCCCGACTCTTTTCGCACAGATATGGGAAAACAAGGTTTCCGTAGCGCTGCGGACGGTCTCTGCTTCACCGACAATAGGGAAGTAAATAAATTTTTTCCCCTCTGTTTCAGTGCGAACGACTTCTTTTTTTACCAAACGTCCTAACAATGTTTTGACAGTCGCTAGTTTCCAGTTCATCGTTTCAGAAAGCAGCTCATCGATTTCTTGCGCAGAAGCTTTGCCAAGTGTCCAAAGTACCCGCATGATCTCCCATTCTGAATCGCTGATCTTGATTGGTTCATGGATTGTCTGCATATAAAGCCTCCTTGTTTACAGTTGTAATCGATCTTTCATTTCAAAGTTTACACTTGTAAACGTAAGCTGTCAACTACTTTTGTTCAAAAAAAGACTGCGACAAAAATCGATGTTCCACAGATGACCCAACTATGCAGTCATAGTTAAGCCTCTGCTTGATCGATTTATGTCGCAGTCTATTCTTTTATTTGTAAATCAAAATTCTACATGATAGGTTGTTTTGGAGTGGAATGGGTTTTCTGGACGTAAAATGATATCCCCAAATTGAGAATATTTTTCCGTGCCTGGAATACCTTGAGGCTCGATAGCGATTCCGCCGTGGTCTGCCATCTCACCATATTTCATCTGCATACCTGCTTCTGAAGCTCCCGTTGTGTAAATAACGACTGCAGGCGCTGTCGTTTCGATCTCCAGCCGAACTTTTTCATCAGGGCTCGTCAAAACAAGATCCGGTGTTTGTTCATGGTCTAAAATAAATGGGTCATCCAAGTACGTATCGCTGATTTTTCGACCTTCGACGAAATCAAATTTCGTTCCCGCCACATCGACTTTGTTTCCAGTGGTGGTCACATCGGGATTGGTTTCCGCTACTTGTTTCGCGCCTACTTTCAATGTATGCTCATTGATACTGTTGACAGGAGATCCCGTCAAGTTGTAATAACCGTGGTTTGTCGGATTATAAAGTGTTGGTTTATCCGTTGTTGCTGTGTATTCGATTTGGTAATTATTGTCATCATCCAAGCTGTATTTTACTTTGGAAACGACATTTCCCGGAAAGCCGTTTTCTCCATCTGGATGTTCCAACGTGAAGATCACACCGGCTTTGTCTCCTTCTTCAAAGACTTCCGCTGCCCAGTCTTTTGTATCATAGCCTTCAAAACCGCCATGAAGAGTGTTGCCGCCGTCATTGTCTTGAGTTTGATATTCTGTGCCGTCGATGTTGTAGCTGGCCCCTGTGATCCGTCCGGCTACCGGTCCGATCGTTGCTGCGTAATAGCGGGCTTTTTTATGTTCTGCGATCGTCTTGAAGCCGACTAAAAGATCCCGATCCTCTCCGTCTACCGGTATGATCCAGTCCAACGCTCGTGCGCCTTGGGGACTGACCGCTAGCCGCACATTATTTTTGTTTTCAATCAAATAATATGTTCCATAATTTTCATTTTCTAATTTTTGTACATTGACCATTGTGACACCATCCTAACTGAAGTTTAAATAAAGCCTTTTCATTTTTAGTATAGACATCTTATTTGCTCTCGTCAATTCCTGTCGGGTTATCAATAAATGTTTTTTTATAAAAAAAAACGAAACTCAAAATGAGTTTCGTTTTCGTCTACTGGGGTAGCTGGATTCGAACCAACGCATGACGGAGTCAAAGTCCGTTGCCTTACCGCTTGGCTATACCCCAATGGTGGAGGAGAGTGGATTCGAACCACTGAACCCGAAGGAACGGATTTACAGTCCGTCGCGTTTAGCCACTTCGCTACTCCTCCAAAGCTGTATTAAAAAACCTGACTACGTTATAATACAAAAATTTCCATGAATTTGCAAGTGGTAATTTTAAATTTTTTTCGCTTTTTTTAGTCGTGAAGATTGTGTTGTGAAATGATCGCTTCAACAGCAGCGTCAAAATTTTTATATGAGCCCAGATCGGTCTCTCCTAAAAAAGCTTCAAATTCTTTTGCGCCGACAGTCAGCACTTCGCCGATCACTTTTTTGCCAATGATCAATTGTGCTACTTCATAGGTCTTGCCTTTGATCGTTTTTTTCGTTTCTTCCAAACGTACTTCGATATCTTTATTCTTTGCCATGTTTTCACCTCATTTTGCCTTGCCGGCTGTTTTCTTCTCGCTGATCCAGCTGACAGAAGGTACGTTGCCTATTTTATCATATTTCTGCAAAATTAACAGGATTTGACCCAAAGAAAAACGACCGTCTGCAAGAGTCGGCCGTTTTTCATTATTCTGCGTCTTTTTGCGGTTTTGTTACAACTGCCGAGACCACATGATACCCAGCCTCTGTCAAAAATTCTCTGACTTTTTCTGATTCTCGCGTTTCTACTTGGATTTCTACGATGGTAGCAAGCTCCATGCGATTCACAACGATCGTTAAAATACTTAGATCATGTTCAGCCAAAACATTTGTCAGCTCCGCCAAGATCCCTTTATGATCGTCAGTGATCTGGACTGTCACCCTTGTCCCGCCATCATGATAACCGGTGATTTTTAAGAACGCATCAAAAATATCATTGTTGGTAATGATCCCAACTAAACGTTCGTCCTCGATCACCGGGAGCACCCCGACATTGTTTTTCCGCATCTCATAAATCGCGTCTTCTAACAGCGCGTCTGGATCGATGGTCAACACTTTTTTCTCCATCACATCTCCAACAGTCGTTTTGTTCAATAGATAATTGATTTCATAAACGCTGAGGCTTGTCGCTTGTGAGGGCATCGCCGCTGAAATGATTCCTTCAGTGATCAAACCTACCAGCTGTTCATCCTGCAAAACCGGCAGCCGATGAATGTCGTGGCGTTTCATTAAATCAACCGCGTCAAAAATCGGTGTTTCCGGATGGACGACGACTAGATTTTTGGTCATAAAATCTTTTACACTCATGTTTCATCCTCCTAGATAGGCTTTTTTCACTTCTTCACTGGCTAATAACTCTTGGCCAGTACCTGACAAAACAACTTTCCCGGTCTCAAGAACATACCCTTGATCAGCGATCGACAACGCCATCTTCGCGTTTTGCTCGATCAGTAGGATCGTGGTCCCCTGCTGATTGATTTCTTGGACGATCGAAAAAATCTCTTTGATGAAGATCGGCGCCAGACCCATTGACGGTTCATCCAGCAATAGTAATTTCGGCTTAGACATCAGCGCGCGGCCGATCGCAAGCATCTGCTGCTCGCCTCCAGAGAGTGTCGCAGCGTCTTGACTTCTTCTTTCTTTCAGAACCGGAAATTTTTCGAACACCTGTTGATAATCTTTTTTGATTTCGCCGTCTTTGCGTAAAAAAGCGCCCATTTCCAAATTTTCCTGCACCGTCAGACCTGGAAAAACATGCCGTCCTTCAGGAACCTGTGACAAACCGCCAGCAACGATTTTTTGCGGCGCCTCTTTCGTGATCGCTTTATCCATAAAAGTGATCGAACCGTTTGATGGACGTATCAGCCCGGAAATCGTCCGTAA
Source organism: Enterococcus mediterraneensis (assembly GCF_900604485.1). NCBI lineage: Bacteria > Bacillati > Bacillota > Bacilli > Lactobacillales > Enterococcaceae > Enterococcus > Enterococcus mediterraneensis. Next base: position 1,921,062 of record NZ_UWOP01000001.1, on the reverse strand, counting down.
AATCGTGGTTTTTCCAGCTCCATTGGCTCCAATCAGCGAAACGATCGATCCTTTTTTTACTTCAAAGGAGACATCATGGACCGCTTGGATCAATCCATAATGGACAGATAGGTTTTCAACTTTCAGCATCACATTTCCCCTCCCAAATAAGCCTCGATCACTCGCGGATTCGTTTTGATCATCTCTGGATCGCCTTCTGCGATGATCTGTCCATATTCTAAAACGTAGATTCGTTCACACACTTCCATCACCAGACTCATGTCATGTTCGATCAATAAGATCGTCAGCTGGAACTCCTTTTGGATCTTGCGGATCAATTCGGTCAATTCCGCGGTTTCCTGTGGGTTCATCCCGGCTGCCGGCTCATCGAGAAACAACAGCTTCGGTTCCGTCGCAAGTGCCCGCACGATCTCCAGACGCCGCTGTTCGCCATAAGGAAGATTTTTCGCCAATACATCAGCTTTTTCTTCCAACTTAAAGATTGCCAGCAATTCATAGGCTTTTGCTTTTAATTTCGCTTCAGTCTTATAAAATTTAGGCAGCCGCAGAATACTCGTGACTAAAGAAACCTGATGCTTGCCGTTCATCGCGATCAAAACGTTCTCCATCACTGTAAGATCTTTGAATAAACGGATATTTTGAAATGTTCGGCTGATCCCTTTGTCTGCGATCTTATAAGGTTTGACGCCGTTCAAGCGTTCTGTCTTTCCTTGACTTTCAAAGATGACATCCCCTTCGCTGGGCACGTAAACGCCGGTCAGCAAATTGAAAAGCGTCGTTTTTCCAGCGCCATTGGGTCCGATCAAGCCTACCAGCTCGTTGGTCTCCAAATTCATGGTGACATGAGAGACGGCTGCCAAACCGCCGAAATTTTTAGTCAGATCTTTAACGTCCAATAGAGGCATTTGAATCATCCCCCTTTTTCCAGATTTTTTCAGTCAGTTTTTTGACAGAAAATTCCCATGTGCCCAGTAATCCGCCAGGCTTGAAGATCATGATCACGATCAATGCCAATGCGTAGATGATCATTCGCAACACACCGAAATCTTGGAGATACATGTTCAAAATCCCTAATACCACAGCCGATACGATCGATCCAGTAATACTGCCCATACCGCCGAAAACGACGATGATCAAGACATCGATCGACTTCATGAAGCCATAGTCCTTTGGAAAAACTGATTGTTGAAAACCAGCAAACAAGGTTCCCGCGATGCTGGCAGTCACAGCTCCTAATACAAAAGCCGTCACTTTGACTTTTGTCGTATTGACTCCCATCGATTCAGCGGCAATCTCATCTTCACGGATCGCCAAAGTTCCCCGACCATGCCCACTATTGATAAAATTAGCAACAACGATCACCGTTAAAACAGTAAAGAGATAGACCATCTCCCAGCTGGTGAACTGCAAGATACCAAAGATCCCTGCAGCCCCATTCGTTACTTCAGGCATATTGATGATCAATAACCGAATGATCTCCGATACCCCCAAAGTCGCGATTGCCAAATAGTCGCCCTTCAAACGCAGTGTCGGGATTCCTACTACTAATGCTACGATCCCTGAGAGTGCCATCCCTAACAGCATACCTGCAAAAAAGCCCATATACGTCGGTGTATTGATGGCAATGATCGCGCCGGAATACGCACCGATCGCCATAAATCCCGCATGTCCCAATGAGAATTGTCCGGAAAAACCGATGATCAAATTCAAGCCTACTGCTAAAATAATATTGATCCCGATATTGATAATGATTCGATTGGTGAACAGTGTGATCACACCGCCATTATATAAAGCCAGCAGTACGCCATAAATGATCAATGCGATCGCCAACCAGCCTAAATTGTATTTTAGATTTTTTTTCATGGCTGCCACCTACACTTTCTCTTTAAGATTTTTTCCTAAAATCCCTGCCGGACGAATCAATAAGATCAAAATCAGTACGATATAAACGATCGCATCTTTAAAATCAGAAAAGCCCAGAGCTGTCGCCAAGGTCTCTAATAGCCCGATCACAAAGCCGCCCAAAGCAGCCCCCGGGATGATCCCGATACCGCCTAAAACAGCCGCTACGAAGGATTTCAACCCAGGCACGACACCCATCAAAGGATCGATGGAATTATAGTAAAGCCCGATCAGCATCCCTCCAGCCGCTGCCAGCGCTGAACCTAACGCAAATGTAAATGAGATCGTGCGATTGACATTGATCCCCATCAATTGCGCCGCGTCCGCATCGACACTGACTGCCCGCATGGCTTTACCCATCCGCGTTTTTTTCACGATCAGTTGCAGCAACAGCATCAGAATCAGTGAAACAGCAAGAATCAGTACTTGGATATTGCTGACTTCAATAAACCCTATCTGATAAGTTTTTCGTTCAATGACTTGCGGAAATGATCTGGTATTCGCGGAAAAGAAATATGTCATAATATTTTGCAGCAAGAACGAAACACCGATTGCTGTGATCAATGCTGAGATCCGCGTTGATTTTCTCAAAGGTCGATAAGCCAGAAACTCGATCACCACACCCAACACGGCACAGACAGCCATTGAAATCAACAAAGCCGGGAAAAAGCCGATATTTGCTTGATTGATCAAAAAATAGCCGATAAAACTCCCAATCATGTACACTTCACCATGGGCAAAATTGATCAATTTGATAATGCCATAAACCATCGTGTATCCTAAAGCCAATAACGCGTATATACTTCCTAGAAACAAGCCATTGATCAACTGTTGGATCATCGTTTCCATCTCATCACATCCACCCCATCTTTTTTAAAAGAGACCGTGACACAAGTCGTAAGCTAACAGATATCCTACTATATACAGCGCTTCATACGATCAATCCTGCAAATGATATTTGCGGACAGGCTTTATATAGTCTGGTATTTTACTTAGCGTTGACTTGTGACACAGTCTTTTTGTTAGTTAGTATCGTCTAGTCATCTAATGCAACTGCTTCTGCTGAAGTTTCTTTGCCTTCTGTCAAGCCTAAAACAACCGCCGCTTTTTCAGGATTATGATTTTTGTCGATCGTGATTTCACCGGTTACACCGACAAAATCTTTCAATTCAGACAACCCGGCAGCGATTTTTACTGAATCAGCAGAGTCTTGATCTTCTATCGCTTGTTTCAACATATATACTGCGTCATATGCCAAAGCAGAAAATTGTGAAGGTTCTTCATTGTATTTTTCTTTGAAAGCTTTGATGAATGGTTCCACTTTATCTGTCGCTGGCGCTTTTGTTGAAAAATGCGCTGTATAGTATACATCGGAAACATTTTTTGCACCGGCGATCTCTACCAATTTAGCATCGCCAAATCCATCTGCGCCGATGATTGGTTGTGTGATCCCCATTTCTCTTGCTTGTTTGACGATCAGCCCAGCCTCTGCATAATACCCAGGTACAAACAGCACATCAAAGTCCGCTTTTTTGATTTTTGTCAGTACCGCTTGGAAATCTTTGTCGCCGGCAGTGAAGTTTTCTTCCATGACGACATCACCTTGATATTCATCTTTAAATGCCTTAGACAATCCAGTAGCGTAATCGCTGGAGTTATCTCCCAAGATCACCGCTTTTCTTGCTTTCAATGTATCATCGGCATATTTAGCTAAGATCTTCCCTTGAAAACTGTCTTGGAAACAAGAGCGGAAAGCAAATTGCTGCACGCCGTTGCCGGACAATGTAATGGAATCATCCGTTCCAGAAGGAGTGATCAACGGCACTTGCGCTTCTGTCGCGCTTGGTAATGCCGCTTTGGTAGCTCCAGAAGTCGCTGGACCGATCATAGCGACTACTTTGCTGTTGGTCGTCAAATTGGCAGCTACCGTTCCTGCTTCATTGTTATCTGACTTATTATCTTTCTCAACGATTTCTAGTTTCTTACCTAACACACCGCCGTCTTTGTTGATCGTTTCTACAGCAAGGTCGATTCCTTGTTTTTCTGCGTTGCCGTAAGCAGCAACTGAACCTGACAATTCCAAGTTCGCTCCGATCTTGATGGTTTCACCTTCTTGCTTATTACCGCCATCTGCGCCAGTTGTATTATTATCTGCTTTAGGTGCTGCGCTGCAAGCACTCAATAAAAATGCAGCGGCTAAAAAAACCAATTTCTTTTTCATCCTGCATCCCCCTTTATCTCTCTTGGATATGTTACTCAATATACTGAACTATTTCTAAAAAGTCAAATAATTTTCAGAATATTTTATCTTTTCTGAATTAGCAGATTTATTACGTGTGATTTAGAGTAAAAAAAAGAAGCCTATAACAGACTTCTTTTTACTTTCAGAAGAACGATCCGCTCAACAAAGCATTTCTTCTAAAAACTCATATCTCTGCTTTTATCCAGATGGTTATCCATCAGGGGCACTTATCACAAATTTATCCCATCAAATACTGCCTGATCAGAAATGATTTGCTTAGTGACACTTTTAAGCTTCACCTTGTTGCCGTGCATGGAAGTTTGCAGCAGCACCCACTAAATTCGCATCATTTCGATAATCACATAGCAAAATCTGAGGGACAAAATCTTTCAAATCTTGGGCTTGGAGTTTTTCCAGCATCCGGCGATTGATCTCATCTACCAATCCTTCTTTTGCACTGATACCGCCGCCTAAAATAATCACTTCAGGATCAAAAGCAAATTGGATACTGAATAATCCTTGTGTCAAATAGTCATAGAATCGTTCTGTTTCTTCTTTGGCGACTTTATCTCCTTGTTCAGCTAAAGCAAACACGTCTTTCCCGCTTTTAGCGGAACGATCCAGACCCATACGGTCACAGTAGCGCCAAGCCATTTGAACCGCTGTTCCTAATTGCGAGAAGGTTTTTCCCTGATCTAAAAACATCAATCCAAATTCGCCGCCATATAGATGAGCTCCTTTAGTGATCTGTCCTTTTGTGAACAAAGCGCCGCCTACACCTGTGCCGATAACGACAAAAGCGACATTTTGATAATCTTTTCCTGCACCATTATAAAATTCCGCCATTCCTGCACAGTTGGCATCATTTTCGATAGTTACCGGCAATCGGAACAATTCTTCTAATTCGTCAAAGATATTAAAATTATGGATATAAGGGATGGCGCTGATGCCGTTGATCTGCCGTTTATCGACATCCACTACTCCTGGCGCAGAGATTCCAACTCCGGCAATCGTTTCTGTCATACCTTCTTGGACTTCTTTGAGGGCTTGCTTCATCTCAGTCCAAGTTTTCGGTGTTGGAAATTGACTGGTATGTTCCAATTTTTCTCCTGTCCAATACCCATATTTTACTGCTGAACCGCCAAAATCAAATACTAATATTCCCATGTGTACTCTTCCTCTCCGTCGCTTTTTAGTAAGCGATTACTATTCAATATAAATCAAAAATTTTTTGTTAAAATCAATTGATTCCGTAATTGTTGACCATTCTCATAGATTGGTTCTGGATAATGCGTTACAAAATAATTTTCTATTAATGCTGTCGGCTGGAAACCTTTTTTCATGTATAAATGCAATGCCGGCGATGGCAGATCACCCGTCTTGATTACGCTCTTCTTTTTGGGGGCTTGCCGGTTCATTTTAGCAAAACTTGCGTCTAATAACTGACCGGCGATTCCTTTGCCTCGCTGATCTTCAGCCACTGCCAGATTCATGATCTCCCATTCGTCTTCTCTTTCTTGAAAAGCGATGACCCCTACGATCGTCTCTTCTTCATATACCAACAGTTGACTATCATCGATATACGAAGTCACCAGTTGGCGGTTAGGATCTGCTTCCAGCAATAGATCCCATGGCAGCTCAGCTTTTGGATCAAGATTTCTGATCATTTTTCTCTCCTATAGGTATAAGTTGGCTGTACTTTATCCACTGTATTACGTTTTAGACTGAAATTTCTGGGTACATAATCGATCCCGCCTTTGACAAACGGATGACAGCGCAAAATCCGTGCGATTCCCATCAGACTGCCTTTGAATGCACCGTGGACCTTCAAAGCTTGCAATGTATACCCGGAACAAGTTGGATAGTAACGACAGCTGGGAGGGAATAATGGGGAGATAAAACGTTGGTATCCCCGTACCAAAAAAATCAAAAAACGCGTCATTCTTTTTCCTTCTTTCAAAAAAACTATAACCTGTTTTCAAATGAGAAACAAGTCTAAACTATGTTAAATCTACCAATAAAAGGTATCATCTCGAAAATTTTTAAAATCAAAAATCCGAACAGCAGTGTGACCGTTCCTGTAAATCTAGGAGCTTTTCGTTGTGATTCGCAACGAAAACGTTCATCATCTGTGTTCGGATATTATCGTTTGCTTCATTTCAGGATTGGAAAATCAGCCTATGATCGTTACTTTTACTTGTCGACGTCCCCAAGAGATACATTCTGCTGCTGTTGGGAAATGGACATCAATGATGTTTCCTTTGATGGCTGAGCCGGTATCGACCGCATAGGCTTCACCGTAGCCTTCCACATATAAATGTGTGCCTAGCGGGATCACACTTGGATCGACTGCGACAGCGATGGGATTTTCCAAGAGGTTTTGACCAGTAGCTGTAACTGTTCCGCCGCCTAGTGCGTCAGCAGGATCAGAACTATAGGCTGTGGATTCCATCGTCAGCGTCTCACCGCTTGGTTGGTTTTCTTTGGCTTCGGCTTTTTGTGAAGCGGCTTTTTCTGCTTCTGCTTTTTCTTTAGCAGCTTTTTCCTTTGCCGCTTTTTCTTTGGCTGCTCTCTCTGCCGCTGCTGTTTCTTTAGCGGCCTTTTCTTTTGCCGCTTTTTCAGCAGCCTTCTCTTTAGCGATGACATCTGCTTTTACGGCTTGCACTGCTTCACCGTTTGCTGTCAATGCTAAAAGTGAACTGGATAATTCTTTTGCTGTATCATCAGAAATGATCTCTGTTTCAATCGGTTTGGTTTCGTTTGCTGTTTCAGCTGCATATGCGGGCAATAGATTTCCTGCCGCCATTACCATTGCTGTCATAATAACTGGAATCAAATGAGTTTTCATCTTTGGTAATATTCCTCCTAATTTCATACGAGTTGTATCTTAGCATGAGAAAAACGAGGATAGGTTACGAGGACGTTAAACCTCATTGACATAACCGGCAGAACACCGATATCTTTGTTACAAAAGAAATATTTTAAGAAAAATTTCATGAAAATTAGAAACAAACTATCACAAAACACCATGATAACAAGGACTACAAAATAAAAATTAGAAATTTATAAGTCTGCTGTTTCTTTCAAATGATGACGGAAACTTTGCTTTTTGTGAAATTTCTTACCGAAAACACTGAATATCCCTATAAAATCAGACAATATTACACGTATTTTACAAATAAGACAATGATTCAAAACAAAAAAAGGCTGTGACATAAGTCAATGCCGGTATAAAATACTTCCCCCAGCTTGATAAACTTATGTCGCAGTCCTTTTATTTACTATAGATAAAAACAGATCAAATAGTTTATTTCATAAAATCAAGAATATGTGTCCATAATCCTGGATCAAAGACTTTCAACGGCATTCCATCGCCTATGACGCCGTAACCGATCATCGTACCTACGATAAATAGTATCATTGCTAATACAATGACTACTAGGATTTTGATCAGTGTAGTTACGGTATAACGATTTATCTTCATGATCCGCACATCCTTTAAGCGTTGGCTACAGTTTCTTTAGCAGAGTTGCCTGCCACAGTCACACGTTCGACGTCGGCACCAAGTTTTTGTAGTTTTTCATGGAACTTATAATAGCCGCGATCCAAATATTTCAAGTTGCGTACTCGAGTGATGCCTTCTGAACGCAGTCCTAATAAAATCAAAGCTGCTGCTGCACGCAGATCCGTTGCATATACCAATGCTCCTTGTAAAGGATGTCCGCCTTCGATCACTGCGATATTGCCGTCGATCTTGACATGGGCATTCATTCGACGCATTTCTTCTAAATGCTGGAAGCGATTTTCAAAGACAGTTTCCGCTACGATACTGGTTCCTTCTGCTATCATTTGGATAGCCGTCATTTGTGCTTGCATATCCGTTGGGAATCCTGGATGAGGCATCGTCTTGACGTCTGTCGGTTTGACATGTTTAGGACCGATCACACGGATACCATTTTCTTCTTCAATGATTTGTGCGCCCATTTCAGTTAATTTAGAGATCAACGGACGGTTGTGTTCAGAGATTCCGTCTTGGATCAAGACATTTCCGCCTGTCATCGCTGCCGCTACCATAAATGTACCAGCTTCGATCCGATCTTGAACGATTGAATGAGTCACTGAATGAAGATGATCAACACCTTCGATACGCATTTTTTCTGTACCAGCCCCGTATACTTGTGCGCCCATTTTATTCAAAATATTCGCCAAGTCTACGATTTCAGGTTCACGAGCCACGTTTTCAATGACTGTTGTCCCTTTAGCTTTGACAGCCGCCATCATGATATTTTGGGTAGCGCCGACACTTGGGAAGTCCAGATAGATCACGTTACCAACTAATTCGTCAGCGATCGCTTCGATATAGCCGTCTCTTTGGATGATTTTTGCACCTAAGGCTTGGAACCCTTTCAAATGAAGATCGATCGGACGTTTGCCGATCGCGCATCCTCCGGGCATAGCAACTTTTGCATGTCCGTTACGAGCTAAAAGCGGCCCCATCACAACGATCGATGCGCGCATTTGACTAACCAATTCATAAGGTGCTTCAACACTTAAATCTCTTGAGGCATCAACAGTGACCTGATTTTTTTCTTCATCAAAAAAAACGTCTGCGTTCAAATGATGAATCACTTCGTTCATCGTTAGAACATCAGATAGAATAGGTACATTATTTAAAGTTGTCACGCCTTCTTCCGCTAACAACGTTGCAGCTAAGATAGGTAAAACGGCGTTCTTTGCGCCTTCAATTTTCACAGTTCCTTGTAATTGATTACCACCTTGAACGATAATCTCTTCCATTAAAATTCCCTCCAGAATATACTCTGAGCGAATTATTTCACTCAAAATCTTTTTTATTATACCACAATCATTGATGAAAAGTACTTTTTTTATCCGCCTAACCTACCGACAAAACGAAATTTCTGACAAGTGCCATTATTTCTAAAAAGAAGGAACTTGTTCCATATCCTAATGCAATAGCAAGGAGTATGATCACCATCCGTATTTGCGGCGTATGTAACGGTTTGAAAAATGTTTCTATCCTTAATGAACGCAAGGACCAAAAAGCGAGATAAATAAATGCGAGGTGGCTGACGATCCGAACGATTGCATCGATTCCATAAACTTGCATTTTCTTCTCCTTTTCATAAAATTTACGATAATCAAATCATACCACAAAACTGAAATTTACCAAAACACTTTTTACCGAAACAGTTTTTAAGCCGTCTTTTAAAAAACTTATCTCTAGTTATTTGATGAAAAATGTTGTTATTATGCGGTTTCAAAACATAGTTAGCAAGCTCCCTTACATTTCTTTCTGAAAAACCATCCGTTTTTTAAAACTTTTTAATGTTTTTCTCGAAAGATTTTTCGTGAAACGACTATAATAGAAGCTGAACATTCAGAAAGGAATGAATCAATGGAATTTAATAAACAAGATTTTGAGTTGTTTCAGCGGGAAGTATTTTCTTTCAAACAACTTAAACAAAATTGCAGCGAAGAAGAAATCGAACAATTAAAACAGTCCTACAAAACGGTTTGGGATAAATGGAAAGCGATCAATACAGCGAGTTACAGCTTATTGCCGACAAATGATTTGGCAAAACCAAAAGTAGAAAGCTGGACCAATGGCTGGAACCTGCGTAATCACTTTTGGTGTGCCTTGCGCAGTACGTCCCGCAAAGAACAAGCCGCCTGTCTCGCCGTTCTTTTAAATAAGAAGAATTTGCAAATTTATTTGATGTATCAGCATTATAAAAGCGACGAGCGCTATTTATCAAAAAAAGAATATAACAACCTTTTAGACCGGCTTCCTGAATGGAGTCTCACTGTTGATCCTGCAAACTATGTTATCTGGAGTAACGAGGAATCAGAACTTGCAGAACATCTGCCACTTGCCGATTATCTGGAAAATCCAGAGATCCAAGCAGCGTTTCGCCAGCAAATAGGCGCTACTACCTTTCAGTTAGGGGTCCAATTACCTGCTGGGGATATCATTGACGCCGAGAAAAAAATCGCCGCTTTTCTAGCCGAATTAGATGGTCTCTATCAAAAATTATAATCAAGCTGTCAATTGATGAAACCCGCCTTTTAACTATAAAAAAGACGGTAACATAAATACCATCAGACGAAACTATTGAAACTGTATAAAATGGGCTCTCTTATTCCCCGTGAATCTCGAGAGCTGCCGGGTAGAAAAAAAACTTCCTATATAGTACAGATATACAGTTTGCTGAAGCAATTATGACATGACAAAAAAACCATGGAGCAGTATTCTGATATGCTCCCCCTATATAGGACACTGAAATATAAAAGTCCTGTATAGGGGGTATTTTGTATGCCAAAAAGAAAGATGAAACTCACTCCAGAAAAACGAGTAGAACTAGTAGAGAGCTATTTGAATGGTGAAGACAGTATGACCAGCCTAGCTCGCACTGCAGACATTAGTTGGGCTGCTTTAAGGAACTGGATTATGCTTTATGAGAATGGGGGTCCTACTGGCTTATTAGCAAGACGGAAGAATACACACTATACAATTGAAACAAAGATTCAGGCTGTAAATGATTACCTAAATGGTTTAGGGAGTCTGTCGGAAATTACTAAGAAATACGGACTAAGACAGTCTAAACAACTACGAGATTGGATAAAGATATATAATACTCATGGAAACTTCAAAACAGGAAGCGGTGGAAGTCAAATGAGTCAATCAAGAAAAACAACCTTCAAAAAACGGGTGGAAATTGTCCATTATTGTATTGTGCATGATCATAACTATGGCAAAACGGCTACCAAGTATCAGGTATCGTACCAACAGGTACGTAATTGGGTACTAAAATATGAGGAAATGGGCGAAGCCGGCCTAAAAGATCGCCGAGGACATCGAGCTGGAACAAAACCCAGTCGGACACCTGAAGAAGAAATGCGTGATCAACTGGCTGAACAAGAACGCAAAATCAAACGGTTAGAAATGGAAAATGACCTCTTAAAAAAAGTCAGGGAGTTAGAAAGGAAGTGGGACTAGACCTCATCCGTCATATCTTTGAATACCAAGCAATTAAGGAACTTCATAATCTCAAAAATTATTCGATAAAATTAATGTGTGATTTTTTACACGTCTCCAGATCAGCGTATTACCGTTGGTTAAAGCAACCAAAATCAGCTCAAACTATCTTTAACGAGCACCTGGCAGACCTAGTAAGATATATCTATGAAGCAGATAACGACAAGGGGTATCGGAGAATCCGCGACGATTTGGTTCAAGACTTTGGTTTGCACGTCAATGACAAAAGAGTATTGCGGATTTGTCGTAGTCTTCAAATTAAATCTACCGTCAAACACCATCCAAACGGAATTACTAAAGCTTCCAGTAATCCTTATCATATTGCCAAGAACTATCTAAATAGAAATTTCCATGCAGATAAACCAAATGAAAAATGGCTAACTGATGTCAGTGAATTCAAGTACACTCTAGGAAACCAAGTAAAGAAAATTTACCTTAGTGCCATTCTAGACTTAGCAGATCGGCGTATTGTCTCTTTCATCATTAGCGATAGAAATGATAATAAGTTGGTTTTTGATACCTTTGACGAAGCGATTCGACTTGAGCCTGAGGCTCATCCGCTATTCCATAGCGATCGAGGGTTTCAGTACACCAGTAAAAACATGAGAACTAAAATCAAAAATCAAGGGATGAAACAAAGCATGTCTCGTGTTGCCCATTGTATTGATAATGGACCAATGGAAGGATTCTGGGGAACATTGAAACGTGAAAAATACTATCGTCGTAAATTTACAAGACGCGAAGATCTCGTATCGATGATCGAAGATTACATCAACTACTATAACAATGGTCGTTATCAACGATGCTTGAAATCCAAAACTCCATTACAAGTTCACCAACAGCTTTTAATGGTAGCTTAATAATCGTATCTCTTAGATGTGTGAAATGTCCTTTATTTCGTACATCTAAGGGATACGTCAACCGAGCGCAGTTGAAGTTTAAACAATGAAAAACAAAAGAACTGTTTGCCACAAAATTAGCAAACAGCTCTCTAAAAATTTTATTATATTTCCGTGTCCACTTGACGGGGAGCCAATCATTCACCTGCTTCATGGTTTTTTATCTCATACTTTGGAATTATCTGTGTTTTGATACATTGATCCGGTTTACGGCACGGTGCAATGCAACTGTCGCACGACGAAGCTGATCGATGTTTTCCGTTTGTTTGGCTTCTTCGATCATTCGTTCTGCTCGTTGTTTTGCTCGCTCCGCCCGAGATACATCGATGTCTCGTTCACGTTCCGCACTGTCAGCGATGATTGAAACAACGTTGTCACGAACTTCCATGATCCCGCCATTCACGGCAATCCAGTCCACATGAGTATCAGAGTCGGTACGTTTTACCCGTACTTCATCGATTCTCAGAGGAGCGATGATTGGCATGTGTTTTGGCAAGATCCCTAGTTCACCGTTCGTTGTATTAGCCACCACGATTTTTGCGTGGTGATCATACACGATTCCAGCTGGAGTTACCACATTAACTGTTAAATAGTTATCCATGGGGCACCCCTTTCTAGTAACCTAAAGTTTTAGCTTTTTCGACTGCTTCTTCGATTCGGCCGACATTACGGAAGGCTTCTTCAGGAAGATCGTCGTGTTTACCATCCAAAATTTCTCTAAAGCCTCTGATTGTATCAGCAACTGGTACATAAGAACCAGGCAGACCAGTAAATTCTTCAGCTACGTGGAAGTTTTGTGATAAGAAGAATTGAATTCTCCGCGCACGGGCTACCAATATTTTTTCTTCATCTGATAATTCATCCATCCCTAAGATGGCGATGATATCTTGTAATTCACGATAACGTTGCAAGACATGTTGGACTTCTGTCGCTACTTCATAGTGATCTTCCCCTACGATTTCAGGTGCCAACGCACTTGAAGAAGAAGCCAATGGGTCAACGGCAGGATAGATCCCTTGTTCTGTCAATTTACGTTCCAAGTTGGTCGTAGCATCCAAATGGGCGAAAGCTGTTGCTGGCGCTGGGTCAGTATAGTCATCGGCAGGAACGTAGATCGCTTGGATCGAAGTGATAGAACCTTTCTTCGTAGAAGTGATCCGTTCTTGCAATTGTCCCATTTCAGTCGCCAATGTTGGTTGGTAACCAACGGCTGACGGCATCCGTCCAAGCAAGGCAGAAACTTCTGAACCGGCTTGCGTGAAACGGAAGATGTTGTCGATAAACAGCAATACATCTTGTCCTTCAACATCACGGAAATATTCAGCAATTGTCAAGCCAGTCAAGGCAACACGCATCCGCGCACCAGGTGGCTCGTTCATTTGTCCGAATACCATGGCTGTTTTTTCGATAACGCCGGATTCTTTCATTTCAAAGTAAAGGTCGTTCCCTTCACGAGTACGTTCACCAACACCGGTAAATACGGAGATACCGCCGTGTTCTTGAGCGATATTATGGATCAATTCTTGGATCAATACGGTTTTACCAACACCGGCACCACCGAATAGTCCGACTTTACCACCTTTTAAGTAAGGTGCTAATAAGTCGATAACTTTGATCCCTGTTTCTAAGATTTCTGTACTTGTGCTTAACTCGTCAAAGCTAGGCGCTTTTTTGTGGATACCGCTGCGATCTGCATTTTCTGGGAATGGTTCTTGTAAATCGATAGTGTCTCCCAATACGTTAAAGACACGTCCCAATGTTTCTCTCCCCACCGGAACAGAGATTGAATTGCCTGTATCAATTACTTCCATTCCACGTTGCAGACCATCTGTTGATTCCATAGCGATCGTGCGGATAACACCATCACCAAGTTCTAAGGCGGCTTCTAAAACAACTTTTGTTTTTTGCTCATCGTTTTTATAAACGACCAGCGCGTTGTTAATATCTGGTAAGGATTGATCTAATGAGAATTCCACGTCAACAACGGGACCGATTACTTGAACAATCTTGCCTGAACTCATTTGTTTTCCTCCATTTCATTCTCGAAATTATTCTAAAGCCGAAGCTCCGGCAACAATTTCGGTAATTTCTTGGGTAATTGCCCCTTGACGTGCCCGATTATAAGAAATCGTCAAATCATCAATAATATTTTTCGCATTATCTGTTGCAGTTTTCATCGCTGTCATACCAGCAGCGTGTTCTGCTGTCTTGGCATCAACGATTGCTCCATAAATCAAGCTTTCTGCATATTGAGGAAGCAGCTGCTCCAAAATATCTTCTTTTGATGGTTCAAAAAGATATTCTTGTTGGTAGCTTTCAGCTTCTTCAGGATCTAAGTCCGTGATCGGCAACATTTTTTCAACACGAAATTGGCTTGTCAATGAATTGATATGATGGTTGTAACAAACATATAATTCATCGAACACTTCGTTTTGATACATCGTTGTCGCCATCGTCACGATCTTACGAACTTCTTCAAAACTAGGTTGATCAGAAAGGTTACGAAGTTCGTAAGCTAAGTCGATTCCTCTTGTTTTGAAAAAGTCGGCGCCTGTTCCGCCGATCGCGATCATTACATATTCATCCGGAGCTTTATGATCTTCTGTCAGCATCGTCATCATTTGTTTTAAGATGGAACTATTATAACCGCCAACTAGACCGCCATCAGAAGTGATGACGATGTAGCCGGTCTTTTTAACTGGTCGGCTGACCAGCATACTGTTATAATTGATTCCTTTTGATTCAGAACCTGTATAGATATCATTTAATTGGCTGGCGGTTAAATGTGTAACAACTTCCCGAACTTTTGAAGCATACACTTGAAATTGTTTCGAGTGAGCTTCTGATTTCGTCAGTTTTGCGGCAGAAACCATCTGCATAGCGTTGGTGATTTGACTGGTCTTCTTAGTAGAAGCAATTCGTTGCTTGATTTCATTTAGAGAAGCACCCATGTTTATTCACCTCTTTACGAATGTTCGATTGTTGATAATTTTTCTTGGGCAGAAGAAGTATTTGGCTTAGATGCCATGAAAATATCTTTTGCTTCTTTGATTGCTGCATCCAATGCTTCTTCTGCAGGCAAGTCTTTTGTTTCACGGATCGTTTCAAACAGATCAGCATGATTTGCATCAAGATATTCAAATAATGCTTCTTCAAAGTCTAAAATGCTGTCAACAGGAATACTGTCGATAAAGCCGTGTGTCAATGCATACAAGATCACAACTTGTTTTTCAACTGGAAGTGGTGCATGCAGTTTTTGTTTTAAGATTTCAACGGTACGACGACCACGATTCAATTTTGCTTGCGTTGCCGCATCCAAATCAGAACCAAATTGTGTGAAGGCTTCTAATTCACGATAGCTGGCAAGGTCAAGACGCAATGTCCCAGCGACTTTCTTCATCGCTTTGATTTGAGCTGAACCACCAACACGAGAAACAGATAATCCAGCAGCAACCGCCGGACGAACACCGGAATAGAACAAGTCGCTTTCCAAGAAGATTTGTCCATCAGTGATGGAGATAACGTTGGTTGGGATATAAGCGGAGATATCACCGGCTTGTGTTTCAACAAATGGCAATGCAGTCATTGAACCGCCGCCTAGTTCATCACTCAATTTTGCAGCACGTTCCAATAAACGTGAATGCAAGTAGAAAACATCCCCTGGATAAGCTTCACGACCTGGTGGACGACGAAGCAGCAAGGAAAGTTCACGATAAGCGACCGCTTGTTTTGATAAGTCATCAAAGACGATCAAAACATGTTTGCCGTTGTACATGAATTCTTCACCCATAGCAGCGCCGGCATAAGGTGCGATGTATAGCAATGGCGCTGGTTGAGAAGCACCGGCTGCTACAACGATCGTATAGTCCATTGCGCCATATTTACGCAATGTTTCTACTTGTGTCCGAACTGTAGAGTCTTTTTGTCCGATCGCAACATAGATACAGATCATGTTTTGACCTTTTTGGTTGATGATCGTATCGACTGCGATAGATGTTTTCCCGGTTTTGCGGTCCCCGATAACTAATTCCCGTTGTCCGCGGCCGATCGGTACAAGTGCATCGATTGCTTTTAAACCTGTTTGCATTGGTTCTGAAACGGATTTCCGTTGCATAACGCCTGGTGCCGCAGCTTCTACAGGGCGTGTTTTATCTGTATCGATTGGACCTAAGCCATCGATTGGTTGTCCTAAAGGATTGACTACCCGTCCGATCATGGCTTCTCCAACAGGAACTTCCATGATTTTACCGGTACGTTTAACTTTATCTCCTTCACGAATGGTTTCAAAATCTCCTAAGATAATGATCCCTACATCATTTGTTTCCAAGTTTTGCGCCATACCGAATGAACCGTTTGAAAATTCAAGAAGCTCACCGCTCATTGCGTTTTCAAGTCCATGGGCACGTGCGATACCGTCACCAACGTAAGTAACTGTACCGATTTCTTCAACTGTTAATTCGCTTTGATAATTTTTGATTTGTTCTTTGATCAAGGCACTGATTTCTTCAGCTTTAATAGCCATTCGATTCACCTCTTTACATGTCTGTTTATCTGCGTAGCTGATTGCGCAGATTTTCTAGACGGCTTTTAACACTGCCATCGAGCACTTGATGATTTGCTTCGATGATGACGCCGCCCAATATTTCTGGATCAACTTGTTCTGTCAACTCCGCTTTTTCATAACCAAGACGTTGCGCAATTTTTTTCGTCAATTGCAGCTTTTGATCTTCAGTCAGTTTTACGGCAGTCGTTACAGTTCCCAAGATCACTTTTTTTGCTTCATTATATCTGCGCTCGTATTCGTCGATGATAAACAATAAATCATCAAGGCGATTATAACGATAGGCAACTTCTAAGAAATTCTCAACGATTTCATTGTGTCCTTTAACGATTTTATCCATGATCTTGCGTTTTTTATCTGAATCTAAACGAACATCACTTAGCATATTACCAAGATCAGGGATTTCTTGAAAAATCTTGCGCAAAGTCAATAAATCTTGATAAACCGCTTCGGTCTGCTGTTCTTCGACCGCCAGTTCGAACAGCGCCTTGCCGTAGCGTTTACCAACTGTATATTTATCTAGTTTCATTATTTGATCCTAGACCTTCGATGTATTGATTGATTAAAGATTCATGCATTTCGGGAGAAAGCTCTTTATTCAATATTTTTTCCGCGATCTGCAATGAGATTGCTGCGACATCATCTTTGACATCGCTCAATGCAGCTTCTTTTTCCAAAGAGATATCAGAATGAGCTTTTTCTTTCATACGGCTCACTTCTTCTTTGGTTTCGTTCAAAATATTTTGTCGGCTTAACTCTCCGCTATCTTTCGCGCTTTTGATGATGTCTGCAGCTTCTGAACGAGAATTCATCAATTGTTCTTGACGTTGTTTCTCTAATTTTGCTGCGTTGACGCGCGATTCTTCTGCAGAATCTAAATCATTGGCGATCTTATTTTCTCTTTTTTTCATCATGTCGGATACTGCACCCCATGCGAAGTGTTTCAGTAATATCAACAAGATGACGAAAGCACCACTTACGACGATCATATTGCCGAGCATCGTATTTTGCACTTCCGCAACTACCAGATGATTTAGCATAAGTGTATCTCCTTTACTTGTAATCTAACTGTCCAATAGTTCATGCAAAAAAGCAGAACACCCGTATCGAACAGTTCTGCTTCTCTTCTTGATTAACGGAAGACTAGAAGTAAAGCAATAACCACACCTAGAATAGGAACAGCTTCAACTAGCGCTACACCGATAAACATTGTCGAACGTAATTGACCAGACAATTCTGGTTGACGTGCCATAGATTCGATTGTTTTTGAGATAACTTGTCCGTTACCATAACCTGCTCCGATTGCTGCTCCGACAATTGCGATACCCGCTGCGATAAAGTTCATAATTTTTTTCCTCCTAAGATTTATATCAAGATTTTTTAGTGTTCTGCCTCAATCTTATGGCTCATGAAGACCATAGATAAAGTAACGAATACGTATGCTTGGATAGCCCCAATAAATAATGAGAAACCGATCCAAACCATTTCCAATGGGATAACTAATGGTAATGATAGCCATCCGATTTGGTTCATCATATTTGCGATCAGTCCTAAAAGAACTTCTCCCGCAAAGATATTACCGTAAAGACGCAACCCTAATGTGATTACGTTGGTGAATTCTTCAATAATTTTAATCGGCAGTAAAAAGCTGACCGGTTTAAAATAAGAATTCTTAATGTAGCCTTTTAACCCAAATGTTTTCACACCAAAATAATGCGTCAGTGCGATCATCATCAGTGCTAAGGTCAATGTCACGAATGGATCAGCAGTCGGACTCTTCCAAAATGTGATCTCATTACGGGTCACTATCTTAGTGACCAATCCAATTTCGTTGGCAACAAAGACAAATAGAAACAATGTTACTGACAGCAAATGAAAATTATTGATCTCCTTGCTAGGCAAGTTTTCGGAAAGAATTCCCTTGATGAAATCAATGATCCATTCAATAAAGTTTTGCTTTCCTTTTGGCTTCATTTGCAAGTTTCTGGTACAAACGAAAACAAGAGCAAAGACAATGATACAGGTGATCGCCGTCATCAAAGTGACAGTGCCGTCAAACCAAATCGGACCAATGTGAAACATTAGTGATTTGTCTTCCAATATTCTCACCTCTTTTCCCACGATTTCCAAGTAAAATCTGTTTAATAATTGCTATGATGCCATAAGTTCGATAACAATCGGTATCATACCACCACCATTGAAAAATTTCAAAACATTTTCAGCTAAAATTAGACATTTTTCCCACTTTGCATAATAGGATTTTCAAATATCTTCAATAAGGAAAGCCAATGAAACCAGTTTTATGAAATCGAACATTGATATAGCGACATCTTTTGTTTAAATGCTATCAAAAATCCGCAACTTTAGGAAGCGATAACTATTGGAATCTCCCAAGCAATTTAAGAATATTATGAGAAATTTTTAAGTGCTCGTTTGATCTGACGTTCTTGGTCTTTTCGTTTCAAGGTTTCCCGCTTGTCGTATTGCTTTTTCCCTTTCGCAATACCGATCAGTACCTTGGCATATCCGTCTTTGATATATACCTTCAACGGCACGATGGTCATTCCATTACTTTGGGTCTCACCGATCAAACGAGCGATTTGTTTTTTATGGAGTAATAACTTCCGTGTCCTCAATGGATCATGATTGAAGATATTTCCCTGTTCGTAAGGACTGATGTGTACATTGTATAAAAAGGCCTCGCCGTTTCGCACCCGTACGAAACCGTCTTTCAAATTGATCCGACTGTTGCGGATCGATTTGATTTCGGTTCCTTGCAGCACGATGCCCGCTTCCATCGTGTCGACGATCGTATAATCATGCCGTGCTTTTTTGTTTTGTGCGATCAGCTTTCCTTCACCTTTGGGCATAAAGCCACCTCCAGCTATTTACCTTTTTTCTTGATTCCTTTATAAAAAGGTTTTTTATTTTTCTTATTTTTATTTTTGCTTTTTCCTCTGCCTTGTGTGGCTTTTTGATTTTTCGGACGTTTGTCTTCTCTTTTTCCGCGTCGTCCGGCCGGTTTATTTTTTTTGTCTTGTTTGATTGGTTCAACTTCTTCGGCTGAGAGCAGTTCAAAATCAATCTCTCGAGTCGTTGGATCGGCCTTGACAACTTTGACCCGGACTTTTTGTCCGATCTTATAGGTCAATCCTGTGCGTTCACCCACCAGTGCCAAGTGATTTTCCAAGAAATGGAAGTAATCATTTTTCAATGCACTGATATGGATCATTCCTTCGATGGTATTTGGCAGTTCCACAAATATCCCGAATTTCACAACAGAACTGATGATACCGTCAAATTCTTCGTCAATATGATCCGCCATAAATTCCGCTTTTTTCATAGCATCTACTTCACGTTCCGCATCGACAGCACGTCGTTCCATCTGTGAACTGTGGACCGCGATATCCGGCAGTTTTCCTGCCCAAAGCGCTTGATTTTCTTCTGACTTGTCTTCTGTATAAGAACGGATCAGACGGTGAACGATCAAATCAGGATAACGACGGATCGGCGAAGTAAAGTGCGTATAATATTCCGCCGCCAAACCATAGTGACCGTAATTGACCTCTGAATATTTGGCTTGCTGCATGCTTCGTAAAAGCATCGTATTGATGACCATCGATTCCGGTTTGTCCGCAACATCTAACACCACTTGCTGCAGATCTTTCGGTGTAATACTGCCTTTAGTCTGTTTGACAAGAATTCCGATCGCCGATGCAAAATCAAAGAAACGCCGTAATTTGTCCTCTTTCGGTTCTTCATGAATCCGATAGATAAACGGCAGTTTTTGTTTGGCAAAATGCTGCGCCACTGTCTCATTGGCCGCCAGCATAAACGATTCGATCAACCGTTCCCCAACACCACGTTCGCGCAAAACGATATCCATTGGATGGCCTTTAGGATCTACCAACACTTTTGCTTCCCGATCTTCAAAAGAAACCGCACCGCGCTGGATACGCATTTTTTCTAGAATGTCATGGAGTTCCGCCATTTCTTCAAACATCTTCACTAACTCGTGATAACGACGACGGGTCTCTTCATCGCCGTCTAAAATCTTATTGACCGCGGTATAAGTCATCCGTTCTGTTGTTTGGATCACACTTTGAAAAATATCATAGGAAACTACCTGTCCGTTTTTGTCAATCTCCATCTCGCAACTCATCGTCAAGCGAGGCACCTTGGGATTTAACGAACAGATTCCGTTAGAAAGCCGTTGCGGAAGCATCGGGATCACTCGGTCAGTCAAATAAACACTTGTTCCTCGTTCAAATGCTTCGCCGTCTAACTTGCTATCTTCTGTTACATAATAAGAAACATCAGCGATATGCACCCCTAAAAAGTAATTGCCGTTGTCCAGCTTGCGAACAGTTACCGCATCATCCAAATCTTTTGCGTCCTCACCGTCGATCGTGACGATCTGCTGGTTTCTTAAATCACGACGTTCTGGAAATTTTTCCGGATCGATCGTATCAGGTACCGCATCAGCTTGCGCTAAGACATCTTCTGGAAACTGTGTCGGTATCCCATTGGCTACTACGATCGACAAAATATCCATTCCAGGATCATTTTTGTGACCGATAACTTTTTTAACAATTCCTTCCAAGCTTGTAGCATATCCTTTTTCCGGATAATGGGTGATCTCTACGATAACGATATTGCCATCCACCGGTCGGATTCCTTCCGCCGCGATGTAGATTTTCAATTCGCCCATTTTTTTATCTTTAGGTACGACGACACCGTATAGATCTGTTTCTTTGATTTCTTCTTCAGAAAACAGTGTAAATTCACCGACGATCTGGCTGATTCCCCGTTTTCTTATTTCTACGACTTTTCCTTCTGCTCCTCGATCGCCAAAAGGACTGGAAGGTTTCAAAATATCGATTGCGACAATATCGCCGTCCATTGCATATCCCGTAAATTCTTTCGGTATATAAATATCATCTTCTTCCGGATCGACGGTCACAAAACCGAAGCCACGTTCATTAGCGCGAAAAGTTCCTTCCACCAATACTAATTTCGGCGGCAATTTTATTTTGCCTTTTTTATTGAAGATAACGGTTCCTTCTCGTTCCATCTGAGCGATCGTTTGGACCAGCGCTTTAAAATCCGCACTTTTTTTCAGTCCTAACCCTTCTGCGATTTCTTCTGCCGAAAAGCTTTTTTTACTACTTTCTTCAATAAACAACAATATCTGTTCTTTAATATTCTTCACTCTTCTCCCTCATTCCAAGCGAGTCCCTCAATAAAATCCAGTACATCTCGCTCAAAGTCTTTATGCACAGGATCAACGGTGATCACATGCTGGCTTTCAGGGTACCATTTCAATGTAAATGGTACCTGTGTGATTCCTTGCGCGGTGCGAAAAACCGTTTTGGGATCGATCATTTCATCTTTCCCAGCTTGCGCTAAAAATACAGGCACTTGGATCTTCGCTAAATTTTCACTGGTTGTGCGGCCAAGTTCTTCGATATCTTGCAGCTGCTGTTGCACACCCTGCTGGACTTTTGCCAAATTGGTTGCTAATTGTTCCCCGGCGACTGTGCTATAACGATATACTTGTTGCGCATACTTAACGAAGTTTTCCGGCACTTGATTTTTAGTTGGATAAATTGGCGAGCAGAATACACCGCCTCCAATGATTTCTTGATCTGCCAGAGTCAACGTATGTGCCGCGAAGATGCCTCCCATCGATAATCCGAAAACAGCGATCTTGCGATATCCTTTTTCTTTCAAAAATCTGAGTGCATCCTGTACGTCCTGCTCCCAAACTATTGTCGATTCTTCTAATATGTCTAAAGGCTCCATCGTCCCATGTCCCGTAAACATCGGTGAATACACCGTATAGTTGTGTTTTTCCAAAAAGCGATGCAGCATACGTACATCGTTTGGACTTCCTGAATATGCATGAAGCAGGATCACTGCGCGTTGCCCCTGTTCACTAAAAAGCGTTTTTGGCATCTTAATTTTTGCTGCCATTCGTTTCACCTCACACCACCAATTTTAACATACTTTCCTCAAAGCACCTGTTCTATCAGATCCACAAATTCATTGAAATTTTGACATAAAAAAAGCGAAACACCTGTCAATCTTCTTGAACCGTGTTTCACCTATTCATCTTCTATTGAAAAAACTTCAGGCTGATGGACTGATTAGTGTGAAGACAGATACACCAATACAAAAAGTAAAATCAACCATACAGCAGCCATGATCGCTGTTGCGCGTTGCATTACCGCTTCAAATCCCCGCGCTTTTTGTTTTCCGAACAATTGATCGGCACCACCAGTAAATGCGCTGGCCGCACTGTTTTGTTTGCTAGGCTGCATCATGATAGCAATGATCATTAAGATAGATAAAACAATTACGATTCCGACAATCAAATTATACACTAGGCTATCCTCCTCAGTTATTAGAAATCATCTCTTATAATGTAGCATACCTCAGCTTTTTTTTCCATAAAAAGATCTATTCCATACTATTATATAGGAAATGAAATAATTAAAGAATCGGCGCTAAACAGAAGACTGTTTTCGCCGCCGATTCTTTGATCACTCTAAAGTTCAATAAAAGCTATTTACGCAAAACATCTTGGTATTCGCTTTTTTCATCAAATTCTTTTTTGGCATACGGGCATAAAGGAACGATTTTGACACCATCCCGTCGCGCTTTTTCCACGCCGCTGCGAACTAATTTTTCTGCTAATTTTTGTCCGCGATACGTTGGATCGACAAACGTATGGTCAATGACCATGATATCTTCCCCAGCATCGACCCAAGTCATTTCGCCGATTTCCGTTCCTTCATCATTATACAATGCAAAACGGTTTTTTTCTTCTTTGATCTCCATCTATTTTCCATCCCTTCAAGTAACTTTTTTATCCTGGAGGCAATGCCACAGCATAAATATTTTTCTACATTCTAGCAGTATCGTCAGTTACTGGCAACTAATTATATTCCGCCTTATATTAGTTAAGGATAGTATGTACGAACCTGCCCGTAAATGAGACAGGCTCAATCCTGTAATTTACTCAATCATACCGACGAAACGATAATAGATTTCAATATCCCATATCTTTTTGCCGTTTTCGTCCCGTCGTGCTTCGTGAACAAGGATTTTGTCAATTAACTCGTTCAGAAGCGGTGCGGTAAGCTCATCTATTGCAGAATACTTACCAATTAAATCAATCCATTTCTGTGTGTTGTTTACATCGGCTTCGGACTGTGAAAGCCGTGTTTCCCTTTGCTCTATCTGCTCGGATAGCTTTAGCTGCTCTGTGCGGTATTTTGCGGTCAGCATTTTGAAATTGTCCTCGTCAAGCCTGCCGCTTATGCTATCCTCATACATCTTTGCGAATAGTGCGTCGACCTCTGCTTTGCGTTTGCGGGCTTTCTTGAGTTCCTTTTCATCGTGCCTTCGCTCGGTGTTACGCTGCTTATCGCCCGACTTCAAAAGCCTGTCAAGCAGCTTGTCGCTGTTGGTGTGTACCTCTTGCAGCCAATACTGCAATCATGCAAGCACCACACCGTAAAGCAGATTGTAGGTGATGAAATGCAGGGAGCATTCGTCTTTGCCTTGCTGACTATACTTTGTGCAGCGAAAATACTTGCTCTGTTTCTTTTTGCTTGCACTACTGAGCGATCATCCGCATTCTCCGCAGTAGACCAGCCTTGCAAAGATGTTGTCCTCGCCCCGTTTGGCTTCCCTCTTTCTGGAATCCATATGAGCGTGGGCTAAATCCCAGATTTCCTTTGAGATAATCGGCTCGTGCGTATTTTCTACCCGCAGCCATTCATCTTCGGAGGTGACACGGTTTTTCTTGCTCTTGAATGAGGTCTTAACCAACTTGTAATGAACGGTGTTCCCGATAAAGCATTCGTTATCCATTAAATGCTGTACTGTAACAATATTCCATCGGTATTTGACTTCTTCAGGCTGTCCCTCAAAGCGTTTGGCTCGTTCTCCGTAACGTACATACCGAAACCAAGTAGGGGTAGGAATTTTTTCGGCTTTCAGTATTCTTGCGATTGCTCCCGCACCCTTACCGTGTGCTGCAAGGTCAAAAATCCTTTCGGGAATCCATCGTGTTTCCTCATCAATAATGAGCTTGTTTTTGTTGTTCGGGTCGATGATATAACCGATGGGCGTAACAGGAGCGATATATTCGCCATTGTTGAACTTCACCCGCATAGCCGATTTGACCTTTTTGCTGGTATCTCTCGCCACCATCTCATTGAGAATGTTGCGGAACGGAGCAATGTCGCTTTCACCGTCTTTGGAATCCACGCTGTCGCTGATGGCAATATACCGCACACCCTTTGACGGAAAATAAATCTCGGTGTACTGCCCTGTGAGAATATAGTTTCTGCCAAGTCGGGATAAATCCTTTGTGATAACACAATTTACCTTACCGTCCTCAATATCGTCTATCATTCTCTGAAAGCTCGGTCTGTCAAAATTCGTGCCAGACCATCCGTCGTCGATATACTCGTCAACAATGTGAAAGCCCTGTTCCACAGCGTAATCTTTGAGTATTTTTCGCTGTGTGCCTATGCTTGAACTCTCCGAATGAAGCTCATCATCACGAGAAAGCCTGCAATAGAGTGCTGCGTTATAGATTTGTTGTTTCAAATTATCCTCCTTTTCTCGGAAACAACTCACGCTATAACACACTGTTTACGAGCATATTATATGCATAAATCATACCGTATTTCCATATCGGGTTTGTTAATTTACAGCTTTCTCGGAGCTTTTGCCCTCATATTGTATCGTGCTTTCAATCAAATCGGTTACCGTTGCCTTTGTGTCGGGAAAATGCTCGGTCAGGCAGACAACATTTTTACCTGAAACAAAATAGGTTTTGCCGTCATTCTCGATAAGGTTACCTGTGGCAATGTCCTCATCCTTTGGCTTGATTTGTTGAGTTATCATTCGGTCAAACAGCTTTTTAATCATCTCTCACGCTCCTCCTTTTTCTTTTTCGGGCGGTGATTTTCCTTTGCCTGTTGCTCATTTTCATATAAAGCATTCATACGCTCGTCAATGCGGATAGAGCGTTCCTCAATACCTTTGGCATATTTTAATTTCTTGCGAAGGTCTGTGATTTGCTCAGTAATGCCTGTTTTCTTGGCTCGCAGTATTTCTTTTTCAGCAGGTGATGCCCTGCGGATTTTGTTCTGCAAACGCTTTCGATAGTCAATGAGATTATCCATTTCCGATTGATTTTTATCCCTGTCAGCGTGCAAATCAGAGAGAGTGGAGATGTTGTTCGTTGTCATATACCGCACCTGTGCCGAAATTTCGTCTATCTTTCGCAATTCCTCTTTCATAAACGGACTGGTAGGCTTGTAGTCTGTGCCTTTCGGAAATATCCCCAACTGATAGCACCAGTAATAATACAAAGCCAAAATGCCTGTGGTTTTCTTCTTTGGTTTCCACGCATTTTTGTATTCTTCGGGCATATACGGGGAGTAGGTTACTTTGGCGAGGCGGTTTCCGTATCGTGTTTGTGAACCTAAATAACTACGAATAAAATCGGGGGTCAGTCGCTCGTCAAGCGTATCTAATCTTGTGAAATACTGATACTGCGGCAGCTTCATTTTCCAATGCTTGCCCGAAAAATTTACCTCATAGCCTTTGCGGATAAGATATTTCGCCATATATTCTATGGTGCGGCTGCCGCTGATTGCTTCAGCTAAGTCCTCACGATAGACATTATATCGGGTGGGCTTGCCGCTTTTTTCATCAAGGTAAAGCGGTCTTGACGGTGTTTTTTTCGGGCGGTTTATGACCGATAATCCATAATCCCTGCATAGTCTGTCGAACACATCACGCAGTCTTTTCTGTTCCGTTTTTGAGTAGTTGTATTTGCCGCCATCAAGGTAGGATACGGAATTGAAACAGAAATGATTATGCAAATGCTCTTTGTCAAGGTGGGTAGTGACGATTATCTGATATCTATCTCCCCACATTTCTTGGGCGAGTTTCAAGCCAATTTCGTGGCATTGTTTAGGTGTTAGCTCGTCAGGCTTAAAGCTCTGATAACCGTGCCACGCAATATATTTTCCCGTTTTTCCATACTGCTGCTTTGTTAAAATCATCTGCTGCAAGGCTGTTTCTTTCAGGCAATTGATAGCGGAAACATATTCGCCCTCATTGGTTTTGGCAGGATTAGCGGCATAGGAAAACACTTGAAAGAAGTCTTTCATATCCTCGGTGGGTGTGGTCTTATCGGGATTTTCAACATAGTCAATGAGGTCTTTTAATCGCCCTTTGATGTGCCATAGGCTTGTAGTAGCCACTCTAAACTGCCTCCCCAACAGTAAATTTCTTTTGCAAATCTACAATGAACTCCTCAATATCTTTGCAGATTTCCAATGCTGACGGCTCATATTTGGAACATTCTTTGAAGCCGTTATGAACCTCATATAGTGCGTTCAACAGTTCCCAAAACGCTTTAGGCGGCACAGGCTTTGGGTAGTTTCCTCTACATAGTTGCCGCATAAATTCCGATACAGACAAGCCGCAATCGGTAGCATAACGTTTGAGATTTTCGCTTTCCTCCTCAGTCAAGTGCAAGCCAACTCTTACTTTTTCTTCGCTCATTCTTCATTCCTCCAGTCTTAAATTTCACCTTTAACGGGGTATTCAGGGGTGTTCCCTGAGTAAAGTCCACATCCCTTTAGGGTGTGGATTTGGATTGTGGCTGCCACAATCCGATGCTCGCTATTCCTGTGGACAGAGCCGCAGGGGTATTTTCGTGTAGCTGATATTCATTTTTGTCTTTGCTTGCTGAAAAGAAAATCCTTATGTTTTATCACCGACCTTTTGGATATGATTTCCTTTATTTCGGGCAAACAAAAAAGCCGCTACACGACATTGCGGATAGACGGGAGATTTCTCTCGTTCTAATTTCGCAATGCTATGTAACGGCTTTGAGATTCAAAACCTTTTCACTCACAGAAAATTATATGGGTAACAGTATGTATTCAGTTAAACTCAAAATTGAGTATTTCATATTAACACATAGAATATGGGATTGTCAAGATTTTGCACAAACTTTTTAGTATGACCGCAATTCCAGAAAATTATACAGACTTTTTCAGAAGAAAATTGAGTGAGAGGTTTTTTAGCCTCTCACCCAATAGCCCATAGGAAAGCGAACTTTATTAGATACTATAAAACCTTTTGCAGCTTCTTCCGCAAATGGTCTAATCTTGCATAGATAGCTCCCGTTGTTATATGAACAATCGGTGCAATCTCCTTTGCGGAATATCCCTGCATTTTCAGCAGAACAATCAGCAGAGTACGCTTGTCTACTGTAAGCAACGCATGATACAGACTTTCGTTTTCAATCTCATTCAGCAAATCTGCTACTGTGTTGACCTCTGTACTGTGTTCCTTTTCTGCGGTTTCCTCGATGTATTCGCCTATATCGTTCAAGCGTCTGTAAAACCGCCTGTTGGAATTAAAATCTGCTCTGTCATAAATGCGAATTTCTTCAATGGTGCTTTCATCAACACCACACTCACGCATTATTTGTTCCTCAGCTTCTTTCCAGAGCCGCCATTTCCGTTCTTCTTTGGCTTTGTTGTAAGCCATATTGTTTTCCTCCAATCTGAATTTTTTGAGAAAATCCAGAATGGAGGGAGGGGAACGACAACCGGGGCCGCTGTGCTTTAGCGGCCCGGCCCTAACCTCGGGCCAAGTTGGCCCGAAGTGGCGATAGACTTTGTTGTCCTCTGGCTAAACCCGGCCACTATGTTGCCATAGCGGCACAACGCAAAACAGGGAATACAATAGGCGTGAAAACACGGCGATACCTCCTAAAGTACCGCCGTGTTGCTAAAAATGGGCGCAGTTTACCAAGCCCTCCGAAAATAGAGAACGGCGGTTTTGAGAAAATCAAAACCGCCGTTAAGCTACTATCTATATGTTTTGGACACAGCTATTCAGCCGCCGCAACAACGGTTTTTTTTATTTCCGTTGGGGCGGTATACTATTAGCTAAAATTGCAGCATTTATTATTCCAAAAAGCTAAGCGCACGTTTGGCTATTTTTTTCAGTAGTAGAATTGCCAAAATAAGTAGCAATCCCATAATAAGAGTTGAAAAAACCACCTCCCCTATTGTCAAATGTACAGATATTTTTTTGTATAAAATAATGCTATTGAGCGGGATTAAAAGAAAGCTACCTGTTAATATACCGGGGCAGTATTTTCTTGTTTTAATAAAAAGTGCCAAATGTGGTACTATGGCATTTATCAACATCACTCCAACACAACCAACAAATCCATAATTGAATATCGTATTATTGGGAAACAAGAGATATAATCCAGAAACTAAATGTAACAAAACAGTAATGCCAATAACCGCAAATATAAAATAATTCTTTTTTATGTTTCTCCGGCTATTGGGCATTTCTTTTTGTTGCCATTCCATAAGCCAAAGGGCTTCTTCAATATTGTGAAGTGATACGCACAGCATAAATACAATCGCATCCATTTTTTTATCGCTCCTAAATGTGCTACACATGTAGCGTTTTGTCTGATTTTAGTATATACTATGAACATATTATGGTTAATTATCTGGCTGTAAGTGCTACACTACTCCCTTAAATCTTGCGCTTTTTTGAAAGGAGCAGGCCATGCGAAAAGAAACAACTAACCCCATTGCCATCCAATCTCAAGAATGGATTGTGGAATCCCTTTTAGAACTTAAGTTGTTCATTCTATATTCCTCCTGAAATAGCATTCTAATTTTCTTCTTGATAAAAATCAAAGAAAGCTATGTGTTTTTTTGTAAGTGGTGAACGCATCATAGTAAAAGCTAATCTTGCTTGTGTCTTTAACCGAAACTCCCAAGACCAAAAGATTATCTTTCACATTAAACCAAGCATCATACTCTGAAAGTTCAGGTTGTAGATATGCGTAGAAATAATGAGGGTCTAAGTCAATAGTTCCCTGATTAAAGGTTTGAAAAGTCGTGATCTATCGGGCATCATCATAACCGAGTTTTCGTTTAAATGTTCCAACAACTCCCTCGCAATCAATAATGTAGTGTGCTTTTTTGTATATGTTTTTTGGTCGCTAAGCATAGTGACAGTTACCGTTTGATCATCTTTTACACAAGATATCGCAGTAGTACAATCCCTTATTTCTGCACCACTTTCTTTTGCTTTATCAACAAGCCAGTTATCAAAAGAGCTTCTCCAAACATTAAACCCTTCTTGTTCAAAGCGATATTCTTTGCCTTTATCATCTGTGAAAATCATTCCTTTGTTTTGAATTGGTTCACACATTGATAGGGCAGGAACGTCCTCATTGAAGTATTGCCAAACCAAATCCATAGTCTTTTTTATTAAAACTCCAGAACAAGATTTGTAACGTGGTAATTCAAATTTTTCAATCAACAACACTCTGTATCCATTTTGGGAGAGTGTTTTTGCGGCAATACATCCTGCCGGGCCTGCACCAATTACTATCACATCATACATTAGCAATTCCTCATTAAATTTTCTTGTTACACTTTGGATTTTAACAAAACAGAATTTATCTATAATTTCTCTAAAATAGATGGTTTAATTACTTCCTCTATAAAATCAACTCTGTCAAAAACTGTTGGTTTAAAATAAGAAGTGACCGCAATCACAATGTCGTTTTGGGGATCAATATAGATTACATTCCCGCTGTTCCCAATGGCGGCATATACTTTTTTATCTTTATCGATAATCCACCAGAGGTAGCCGTACATCATGTTTCTAAATTGGTCGCTTTCTACTAAGGCAGGAGCAGTCATTTCATCAATCCATTTAGACGATACAATTTGCTTACCATCAAAACTCCCTTTGTTCAAACACAGCAACCCTATTTTCGCCATATCTTCAGCAGACAAACACAGTCCGTATCCCGGAGTTGCTATTTGCATTGGATCACAAAACCATACATCTTCTTTCGGCTCTTTACACATTGTAAAATGCTTGTGTTCATCTGCCGTCTCGGCATAAAAATTGATATGGTTTTTGACGCCTATCGGTGCAAACAAATACTTATTTGCATAATCAACGGTTTTCATGTTACAGACTTGATGCAACAACCCTGTTAAGATATGTAGGCACACGGTTTGATATTGAAACTCATTTGTTAAGCCTTTTCTTCCGCCTAAAAAGTCCAGCGATGTTTTCGTCCAATCTGCGCTGGTGCATATTTTTGTCCACGGGTCACCTTTGCATTTGTAGGGTGCTCGCATGGTAAGCAAATGTTTAATCGTTATTGCATAGATGGTCTTTTCGCCGCGTTTCACCGTATAATCGGGAAAATAGTCAAGCACCTTATCATCTACACTTTTAATTAACCCATGATCCAACGCGATGCCAATGAGCAATGCAACCACGCTTTTTGTAGCGGACATAATATGCGTGCAATCGTCCGCTTTATAATGATTCCATTCATCACTGTATATTTTTTTGTTGTCTTTATATGCAACAATCTGACAAATATTTGGTTGTTCTTTTTTAATCAAATTATGTAATGCTTCTTTAGTCATTCTTCACTTCCTCCACAACTTCTGATTTATTTTCATAAATCAAGACCCTTATCATTCGGCTCTTTGATAACGGTTATTTGTAAGCTTTTTGCTTCAATCAAACTTTCCTGTTTGCATTTCGGGCAGTAAAGAGGAAAAATTTTTAAAATGGTATCTTCTCTAACTCTATCACGAGTTTTATTGCCACAAACAGGACAGCATATCCATTCCGTCTTACCCATGCATTTCACCTTTATTAATGCCTAAGCTGTGTGTTTCCCTATGAAAGCAAGCACCTAAAGCGAACATCCCAACCGTTGCTCCAATTAACCAAGCCATTGCTCCAAGCATCATAATAATCGCTATATCAAAAGCAACTCCCACAAGAAACAAAGGAATTGCTAAAGCAGAGCATACAAATAGCCTACGTATCCATTTATAGTTTTTATCTTCCTTTGAAAACACAAAAGCCGCAAAGAAAAGAGAAATACACATCAAGAAGTATGATGCCATTAGTGCATAAAATATTGAGTTGGAATACCCACTAACAAGCAAAGTAAGCCCTTCGGTCATCCCATTTTGAACACTTGGTATTACCGTGACGAGTTGTATCAGATAATTTGCGATGGATATTCCTGCATAGAGCAATCCAAAACTCAGTGCCAACTGATTCCATATTTTTTTATTGCCAGAAGCGTAAATATGTAAGCCGCTAACAAAAACCACATAGGAAATGGCAAGTAACATAGATGGCACTACTGTAAGCATCTGAATAGGATGAAAGGCATTTTGATAGTTGACAATTCCTTTCCATTCTGCAAAATCAAAGGTAAATGCCAAGAGGACAATAAATAACACTGCGAATATCGCAACGGCTATCGACGAAATACCACAAACTTTATATATTAAACGATTATCCTTTTCCATATCTATTCCTCCATTACATTAACAGCGTGTAATTTTCCAAAATTTTTTACGTGTTCCCGAATTAATTCATTGAAAGTAGTACCGTTTTTCTCAGTATCGTATGCAGCTATCATCAAGAAAATCGGACCATAAAACTCCATCGCCAATAAATGAGGGTTTCCTTGCTTGAAAAAGCCATCCTCAATTAAACGGCTGACAATCGCTTCTTGGAAATCAATGACTCCCGACAGAAAATACTTATTATAGAGAACCGCAAGTTTTGAATTGCGATACTGTTCTATAATCAGCATTTTACGAAACAGTGCTGCATATTCATCCTGTGTCCAATATAGAAATAGAGCCTCGCCTATATCCGCCATATTATTGAGCGTTTTTTCGGTATATTGCTCAGCTCGCTTGTTGCTGTTACCGGATACCAATGTCATTTTATCCAACTGTTCTTTATAGTTGGCATCCATGCGTCCAACGATACTATCGAAAATTTCTTGCTTTCCAACAAAATGTTTATACAGCGAACTTTGTCTGATTCCGACTTTTCCTGAGATATCCCTCATTGTCACACCGTCATATCCAGAGTGAGCAAAGAGCCGGAGTGACTCTATTAAAATATCCTCTTTTGTATTACGCTTCATTCAAGACACCTCTCTCAATACAATTTAGCTACCATTTGTTCTCCTTTATATTATAGCTACTAACTGTTCGCTTGTCAAGCCGGTAGTCTAAAATTGAAAGAGCAGATGAACTGTAATATCCTATCATAGGAGTTATCTTTTCCACGAGCAAGAGATGTGTACTCGTTTAACAAAACTTTCTGAAAAAAACAGCGGCAGAGATTTCACACTCTGCCACCGTTCTGTTATGCATATATGATTTCCTTATTAACAATCTCCATAGCACACGCCCGTACGTTATTCATTCTCTGTACCCATTCCATAGGCTTTTCGTCCTTTAGCTGCTCGGTTATATCCTGTACCTGTTTCATCTGCTCTATGAACATTTGAAAGCGTTCCTGTGCCTGCTTATCTATATCCGCAAGATAAACATTCAACTTACCGCTTGTTAGAAGATTTGCGTATGTAACCCTGCGATACTCTTTCAGATACCGCAAATGCCGCCGCCCCCAAACACCGATAGACTTTTCTTCTTCGGCGGGTAACGCAAGGTTAGGAATAAGATAGTCGCTTTCTTCGTGATATGTGCCGCCCATTTGCTCAAATAATGATTTTCCCATTTTACATTTCTCCATTCAATTTTATAGTTTTGCGAGGAGTTCTGTAAGCAGTGTGTTTGTGAGTTTCTCCATCCGACTATCCTTAACTTAAATAATCCCCCCGTTATTTGTTACCTAAAAGAAGATTTGTGAACCGGCTATTAAAAGTATTTCTTGATGAAGTCAGATATCGTTTGCCAATACTCATCGGTATTCGTTACTTTTGCTTGCAGATGATCCGCTCCGTCAAAAATCTTCAACTGTTTCTCCCCGGCTGTCGCTTCCATCAATGTGGCGGTTTCTTTGACTGGAATAAACTGGTCTTTCCGACCATGTAAAAACAATACCGGCAAATGATTGCTGCCTAATTGACGTGTCACAGAAGCATGACGTAAAGAATAGCCGAGCTTTTTCTTGGCATATTTATTAGCTAATTTCATAAAGCGATTGATGGGATATTTTGTCAGTTTCCGTAGCATCCAATGAAACTCACTGTAGACCGATGTATAACTGCTGTCAGAAATCAACAGCTTGACATTTGACGGCAGTTTTTCACCGCTAGCCATCAAAATTGCCGCAGCACCGATAGATTCACCTTGCAAAATAATTTTTGCATCGGCATCGTGTTCAACTATTTTTTGCACCCACGCGATCACATCCAACCGATCCAGCCAACCAAGCCCAATGATCTCTCCTTGGCTTTCTCCATGAGCCCGCAGATCCGGCACCAATACATTGTATCCAGCTTGATAATAATGCTCGGCAATCCTTGCCATATCACGAGCGCCATCACTGCGATAACTGTGGAAACAAACCACCCAGTTGTGTGAACCTCCATCAAAGAAGGCAGCCTGTAATCGCAGCCCATCTGCAGTAGCCAGCCGCCATGTCTGTTTTGTTTGCCAAAAAGTTTCATTTGTTTGAATGACTTCCTGCTTTTTCCAGCCAGGATTCAACATTTGTCGTCCATCTTCTTCGTACCAAAGATTATCCCTTTGCAAAACCGCATCGACAAAAAAATACGCCCAATGACGCAAATATAAATAGCCTGCTGCTATAAGCAGAATAATTATGATCAATAGGATTCCGATAAATTTCAACATAAGCTTTCTTCCCTTCGCTTTTACCATTTCAAGTGTAGCATTTTAGCGGTGCTTTCAGCAATTCATCAAAGCAATGTTTGAAATAAGTTAATTTTTCAAAGTTTCGGTATACTATAATTAAGATTGTATTTCCAGTATTTTTCTGCTGTAGAAATTCAGGATCTAGCTTCCTACTTACTTTGAGTAAGAATGTTTGATAAAAAAATCGTTCAGGAATACAATAACACTATAAAAAATCATGAAAGAAGTGGTCATCTATGTCAAAAATCAATGCAAGTGTAGCAATGGTAAAAGTCATGGCAGATTGGGGAATCGATCATATCTACGGGATTCCCGGCGGTTCCTTCAACTCTACGATGGATGCGCTTTATGAAGAACGAGAAGAAGTAAAATATATTCAAGTACGCCACGAAGAAGCGGGCGCACTGGCTGCAGCAGCTGATGCCAAATTAACAGGTAAAATCGGCGCTGTCTTCGGTTCTGCCGGCCCTGGGGCAAGTCATTTGATCAATGGCCTTTATGACGCACAAATGGACAGTGTGCCGGTATTAGCTTTGTTGGGACAAGTTCCTTCAACTTCTATGAACTATAATGCCTTTCAAGAATTGAATGAAAATCCAATGTTCGCAGATGTCAGCGTCTACAACCGTACAGTGATGAATTCTGAAAGTCTGCCTCACGTAATAGATGAAGCAATCAAAGCCGCTTACGAACAAAAAGGTGTCGCAGTAGTTACGATCCCAGTTGATTACGGCTTTGCAGAAATCGAAGATACGTTTGTTTCTTCTGCCAACACTCATCAAAAAGTGTTGCCTCTACCACAAGAAAGTCAATTGGAAAAAGTATTACCGTTGATTCAAGAAGCAAAACAACCGGTACTTTATATTGGGCAAGGAGTCCGCGGTGGTTTTGATACGATCAAAAAATTCACTGAACATTTCAGCATGCCAGTTGCGGCCGCTGTTTTAGCAAAAGGGATCATTCCTGACGATTATGAAAACTTCTTAGGTTTTGCGGCTCGTGTTGCTACCAAACCAGCCAACGAAGCATTGGCAGTCGCCGATTTGATTTTATTTGTCGGAAGCAATTTTCCATTTGGCAGCATCTTCTTCAATCCTAATGCCAAATTTGTGCAAATCGATATCGATGCCTCGAAATTCGGCCGCCGCCACGCAGTAGATGTCGCCGTTTTAGGAGATGCCATCACCGCACTTGATCGTTTAGTTGAATTAGGTGATGCTCGCCCAGCAGATCATTGGTATCGTGCAAACCAAGAAAACATCAAGAATTGGCATGAATGGCGTCACAGCTTTTACGACGATGACCGCGCACCTTTACGTCCCGAACCAATCTTCAAGGAAATCAATCGCATCGCTGAAGATGACGCGATTTATGTTGTGGATGTCGGTAATGTAACATTAAGTTCGATCCGTCATTTAGAAATGAACGGCAAACAAGCATTCACTACTTCCGGTTGGTTCGCTACCATGGGTTATGCTGTTCCTGGCGGGATCGCTGCGAAATTGAGCTATCCTGATCGACAAGTCTTTACGATCTCCGGTGATGGCGGATTTGCAATGAATATGCAAGATATCATCACTCAAGTCAAATACAATTTACCGATCATCAATATCGTTTTGACGAATGATTCTTTCGGTTTCATTGAAGCTGAACAAGAAGATACTAATAAAGCCTACTTCGGTGTGTTACTGCAAGATGCAGATTACGGAAAAGTCGGTGAAGCGTTAGGTGCCAAAGGCTTTACTGTCACTTCTTACGATCAATTAGAATATGCATTTGAAGCGGCTAAAAAATCAGATCGTCCTGTCGTGATCGATGTGAAGATTGCTGATGAACGCCCATTACCAGTGGAAGCAATGGAACTAGATCCCGAAAAATTCTCTGAGGAACAAATCAACAAATTCAA
This sequence comes from Enterococcus mediterraneensis, assembly GCF_900604485.1. NCBI lineage: Bacteria > Bacillati > Bacillota > Bacilli > Lactobacillales > Enterococcaceae > Enterococcus > Enterococcus mediterraneensis. The sequence goes on along the minus strand of NZ_UWOP01000001.1, from coordinate 1,884,718 downwards.
AGAACGGTATGAAGTAACGAATATGCCTAGCCTGACTGAATTGCTTCGCTAAGCAACTCAAAACCGTTAGAATTCCGTCAATAAAATAATAAAAACATATCCGGATGATAAAATCGAAAACTCGATCTTGCCATTCGGATATGTTTATTTAGTAAACTATTTATTTTAGTGCTTGATTCACATTGTCCAACATGATTTCCAGCGATTCCAAGCCGCTTCCGGCTAGATACCAGACTTGCGAATCTAAAGAAATGACTTGGTTGTTTTTACCGGCAGTCGTTTGTTGCACCAGCGCATTGTCAGCGACTTGGTTCTTGCTGTCATCTCCGCCTACCGCTTTTGTCCGATCGATTACGAAAAGAATATCCGGATTTTTCTCCAAAATATACTCATAGGAAATACTTTGTCCATGGGTGGAAGCTTCGATCGTTTCATCTGCTGGTAAGAAACCGAATGTATCATGGATGATACTGAAACGGGAACCCGGACCATACGCCGAAAGGTTGCCTTCGTTTGCTAAAACCACCAACGCTTTTTGTTGAGATTTTTCTGCTTGTTCTTTTACAGCAGTGATTTTTTCTGAAAGAGCTGCTATTTTTTCTTCCGCATCTTTTTCTTTCTCAAATATTTTTCCTATTGTTGTTATATTTTCTTGGATCGACTCCCAAGTTCTTGTCGTATCCACACTTAAAAACAACGTTGGCGCAATAGCGGACAATTCTTTTTCAAAATCCCGTTGGCGCCCAGAGATAATGATCAAATCCGGCTTCATTTGATTGATTTTTTCCAAGTCCGGTTCTTTGATCCCGCCGGCTGATTCTACCTTGTCATATTCTTTCAAGTATTCAGGCAGATTTGCTGTAGCAGCGCCGATCACCCGATCACCCACACCTAACGCATCCATTGTATCTAATGCACTGTTGTCAAAAACCACGACCTTTTGAGGATCTAAAGGTACTGTGGCTTCTCCTTCTGCCGCTGCGACTATTATTTCTTTTGCTGAAGTCCCTTCTTCAGCCGATGTTGCTGCTTGTTGATTACCGCAAGCTGTCAATACAAAAAACGAAACAAAACATAAAATTCCTACAGTGATTTTTTTCATCTCTTCCTCCTATTGAAAATACATGCAAAATCGTTTTCCATCGATTTCACATATTTTTATATTCATCCCATAAAGCCGATTGATGATTTCCGGCTGAATGATTTCTTCTGTGGATCCATCGGCAAATACTTTGCCATCTTTCATTGCCACGATATGATCAGCAAATCCTGCCGCAAAATTGATGTCATGCAAAACGATCACGATAGTCTTCTGTTTTTCCCGCACGAGTTTTTGCAGTAAATGCATCATTTGATTGGCATGATTCATGTCCAGATTATTCAATGGTTCATCTAACAAAATATAATCGGTATCTTGTGCTAGGATCATTGCGATATAAACTCGCTGCAGTTGTCCGCCAGATAGGGTATGGATAGATCGCTCAGCCATCTCTGACAATTCCATCTGGATCAGCGCGTCATCGATTATCGTTTCATCTTCGGCTGACAATCGGCCGCGGCTGTACGGATAACGGCCAAAAGCGACTAATTCCCTTACTGTGATGTTTAACTGGATACCGTTGCTTTGCTTTAAGATCGCTAATTTTTTCGCCAATGCTTTTGATTTCCATGTGCGGACTTCCTCATGATCCAAATAAATCTCACCGCTAGATTGAGATTGAAGACGGCTGACTAAAGATAAAAAGGTGCTTTTTCCCGCTCCATTCGGTCCAATAAACGCTACCAGTTTGCCTTGGGGAATATCCAGATCCACATGATCTAAGACAGGCTTTTCTTGATAAAATTTTGAAATTTCCTTTGCAGAGATCATATCCGTTTCCTTTCTGAGAAAATTTTACCAACAAAAAAGATTCCGCCGATAAATTGAATGATCGTACTAATGGTCGTCGTCAGCTGAAAAATTTGTTCGACTAAAAACTGACCACCGATCAATAAGATCGCGCCGATAAAAAAACCGCCTAGAAACAGTTCTCGATGACGATACGTATCAAAGATCTGATAACTGATAGTCGCAACGATAAAACCTAAGAAGATCGTCGGACCCACCAACGCCGTCGCAGTCCCGGTCATTACAGAGATCCCCAACAGACTCCATTTCTGGAAGGCTGACAGCTTGATCCCTAAATTGATGGCATGATCTTTGCCTAAATGCAGTACATCCAACTCCGGAGTCGCCAGCCAAAAGAAAACACTGCAAAACAGCACCAATCCGGCAGCAGTTACTAAATGCGCGGTGTTGATATTGCCGAAACTAGCAAAAAGCCGTCCTTGCAAAAGATCGTATTCATTCGGGTCCATCAATACTTGCAGGAAACTGCTGATACTGGAAAAAAATGTACCGGCGATCATTCCCACCATCAATAACAAAAATAATTCATGGGAATGTTTGTTTAAAAAGACCCCGATAAATAAAACGCTCAATAATGCCATGATCCCTACATTCAGCAAAAACAAACCTGTGCTTTCCTGACCCAGCATCGTGATCCCTCCTGCAAAAAAGAATAGCAGTGTTTGGATCATTACATATAGATTATCCAATCCCAAGATACCGGGGGTCAGAAATTGATTTTTCGTCAGCGTTTGGAAACTGATGGTGCCGATGGAAGAAACAAGAGCCACCAATAAAAAGGCAGCGATCTTTTTCCCACGCAGCTGCAATGCGAATTCCCAATTGCCATATGTATTGAATGTAAGGTAGCCGATCATCAGCCCCACCATGATCAAAAAGAGCCAAAGCAGTTTTTGAGAAACAAGTCTACGGATCATCGCACGTTCCTCCTTATCAATAAAAATAAGAAACAAGCTCCCCCAAGTACGCCTACTACAACGCTGACCGGCAATTCATAAGGCGCGATCACCAAACGGGCGATAATGTCGCAAGTCAATAAAAAAATACTTCCAATGATCGCCGTCATCCCTAATGTATCTTTTAAATGATCACCGTAAAACAATGAAACCAAGTTAGGAACAACAACACCCAAGAAGGGCAGATTTCCTACCATGATCAGTACCGAACTGCTTGCTAAGGCAACTAAAGCAAAGACGACCAGTTGCAGACGACCATACTCCACACCTAAATTTTTCGCCATTGTTTCTCCCAAACCAGCGATTGTGATTTGGTAAGCAAGGTAGTATAAAAGAAAAAATACCGGAACCGTAATATACAATAGCTCGTATCTTCCTTGCATAACAGTGGAAAAATTGCCTTGCAGCCAAGAAGAAACATTTTGAACCAATTGAAACTGATACGCGAAAAATGAAGCGAGAGACCCGACAATATTCCCGAACATGACACCTGTCAGCGGTAGGATCATTGGATCTTTTTTAGGCAGCCAGCGACTTAAATGCAAAAACAGCAGAACACCAGCATACGCAAACAAAAAAGCGACTCCTGACCGCAATAAGATCGAGCTATCAGGTAAAAACAGCATGACCAGTAAAATACCTAATCGGGCACTGTCCATCATTCCGATGGTGTTCGCCGATACGAAGCGATTTTGCATCATATGCTGCATGATCATACCGCAAACACCCAATATTCCTCCGGCTAAAACCAGACTGATGGTTCTTGGCAATCGTGTCTGTGACAGCAATAGCCACGCCAATGGATCACCTGATAAAATCCCTGATAACGTCACATCATGAAGGCCAACGAAAATAGAACCAATGATTAGAAGGAATAACACGATAATACTGATTTTTTTCATAGCGCATTCCTTTACTTTTTTAATTGAGAATGATTATCACTCTCACTTTCTCAGTTTATGCTAAAGCGCTCTATTTTTCAATCACTTTTTAATGATTAAGTTCTTTTAATTGCAGAATATTCGTCATTTAGAGAAAAATTAAATAGAAATTTACTCTATTCACCTCAACCGTTCCCTGTATATAAAATAAATTTTTTGTTATTAAATATTTTTTCTGTTATTGTTCGTTTCCATAATGTTGTTATCTTTATACCGACTGCAATCATCAACTCCTAAGCAAATTTTTTGTTAAGCGATTTCAACTAATGTTATGATTCATAAGTAGGAGGTGTCACATGAAAGAACAAATTTTACTTGTAGTCAATGATGAAAACTTATATTTTTTCCCCGCTTGTTCCGAATTTACTGTCGTCAGCAGTTCTCGCCTGTTGACCAATGAGTATTATAAAGAAAACATTTCTCAGTTAGCGCAGCTTGAGTTGGTGGTCTTTTTGGATTATGGTTTCAAAGTAGCGATGGCGGAAAAATTACGCGGCTATACACCGGCTAAAATCATTTTATTTTTCTGGAATCACTTGACGGAAACTCACCTAGAGTTACTCCGAGAAGCCCAAAAAAGCGCCGCAATCGACGATATCTACCATTTTGATGCGTTAGAAGCACAACAATACAATCTGAAACATAACTCTTCCTTTTATCGTAAACCAGATCTTGATCCTGATACTATCGAAAAAAAATACGATCTGTTTTTAGGCGCTACCAACAGCGGTCGCAAAAAAGAAGCTGACTTTCTACAGCAGGCTTTTGATGATATGCAGCTTAGCTACTATTTCCACTTTTTATCTGGAATCGGCGGCCACCGTCAGGCAGGTTTCATGCCTTATCATGAATATTTGGAAAAGACACTGGAAGCACAGGCGACTGTCGAACTGATGCGCCCTGGTCAAACAGGATTGACATTGCGCAGTTTAGAAACTATCTATTGGCCTATCAAACTAGTAACAAATAACCCTGTCATCGAGCACTATCGTTTTTATCATCCAGATAACATCTTTGTTGTAGGAAAAGATCCTTTAGATCAGCTGCCAAACTTTTTGAAAAAACCTAGCGTTCCGATTCCATCTGAAATCAAAGAATTCTACCAGCCGATAAATTGGGCGCAACGCTTTTTAAAAGAAGATGTGGATTATGGCGAGCTTGAATACCACCCTACACTTTTTCTTAAAAATGTCTCTGATCTGTAATAACAAAAACTCTTTTGACACGATCCCAGTGATCAGTCAAAAGAGTTTTTTTGCAGGTATTCCACAAAAAAAGCACTTCCTGTTTTCACAGAAAGTGCTTAGTCATCGATGGATTATTTACCAGCGAATGGGTTGTTTTTGATGTTGTAGAAAGATTTGATTCCTTTGTATTCTGCAACTTCACCTAATTGGTCTTCGATACGTAGTAATTGGTTGTATTTAGCAATACGGTCAGTACGTGATAGAGAACCTGTTTTGATTTGGCCAGCGTTTGTAGCAACTGCGATGTCAGAGATTGTTGAATCTTCTGTTTCACCTGAACGGTGAGATACAACTGCAGTGTAGCCAGCTTCTTTAGCCATTTCGATTGCTTCGAATGTTTCTGTCAAAGTACCGATTTGGTTAACTTTGATAAGGATAGAGTTAGCTACGCCTTTTTCGATAGCTTTTGATAATTTTGCAGTGTTTGTTACGAACAAGTCGTCACCAACTAATTGAACTTTGTCGCCTAGACGATCAGTTAATTTCTTAGTACCTTCCCAGTCGTTTTCGTCTAATCCGTCTTCGATTGAGATGATTGGGTATTTAGAAACTAATTCTTCGTAGAATGCGATCATTTCGTCAGTTGTTTTTTCGCCTTCGCCTGAGTCAGCTAAAACGTAAACACCTTTTTCTTTGTCGTAGAATTCTGAAGAAGCAGCATCCATAGCAAGAACAACATCTTTACCAGGAACATAGCCAGCTTTTTCGATAGCTTCGATGATTACTTCGAAACCTTCTTCGTTTGAACCTAAGTTAGGAGCGAAACCACCTTCGTCACCAACTGAAGTAGCTAAGCCTTTGCCTTTTAAGATAGAAGCCAATGCGTGGAATACTTCAGCACCCATACGTAGAGCTTCTTTGAATGTTGGTGCGCCAACAGGCATGATCATGAATTCTTGGAAGTCGATTGAGTTATCGGCATGTGATCCGCCGTTGATGATGTTCATCATTGGTGTTGGTAAAACTTTTGTATTGAATCCGCCTAAGTAGTGATATAGAGGCACTTCTAAATAGTCAGCAGCTGCACGAGCAACAGCGATAGAAACACCAAGAATAGCGTTTGCGCCTAATTTACCTTTGTTAGGAGTACCATCTAAAGCGATCATTGCTTTGTCGATAGCCATTTGGTCACGAACATCGTAGCCGACGATAGCTTCAGCGATGATGTTGTTTACGTTGTCAACAGCTTTGCTTACACCTTTACCGCCATAACGAGCTTTGTCGCCGTCACGCAATTCAACAGCTTCGTATTCCCCAGTTGAAGCACCTGAAGGAACCATTCCGCGTCCGAATGCGCCTGATTCAGTATAAACTTCTACTTCGATTGTTGGGTTACCACGTGAATCAAGGACTTCGCGTGCGTAAACATCAGTAATAATTGACATGTTTGTTTCTCTCCTTTGAGTTTGGTTTATCTAAAGGGAATCTCCCTTAGGAACAATTTTAGTTGACTTTTCTTGTTTCTGCAAATAGAAATTTCTTTACATGAAAGAATTCAAACTATTTTACAGCATCTAACAATGCTAAGAAAGAGTCAGGTTGTAAGCTGGCACCGCCGACTAAAGCACCGTCAACGTTTTCTTTTGCCATATACTCAGCAATATTTTCAGGTTTTACTGAACCGCCGTATTGGATACGTACTTTGTCAGCAACTTCTTTGCCATAAAGTTTTTCAACTGTTTGACGAACAACACCACAAATATCATTAGCGATCGTTGCATCAGCAGATTTACCAGTACCGATTGCCCAGATTGGTTCGTAAGCGATAACCATGCTTGAAACTTGTTCAGCAGACAGGTCAGCTAAACCAGCAGTGATTTGTCCTTCGATCCATTCAGCAGTTTTACCTGCTTCATAAGTTTCCAAAGTTTCACCACAGCAAAGGATAGGAGTCATACCGTTTGCGAAGATTGCTTTTGCTTTTTTGTTGATTTCTTCGTCTGTTTCGTGGAAATATTCACGGCGTTCTGAGTGACCGATGATCACATATTGAACACCTAGATCAGCTAATGCTGCAGGTGAAGTTTCACCTGTATAGGCGCCTTCGTTTTCCCAGAAGCTGTTTTGAGCAGAAATTTGCAAATCTGTTCCTTTTGCTGCTTCTACTAATGTTTGTAAGAATAACGCTGGTGAACCAATAACTGAATCCACTTTGTCGTTTCCAGGGATTTTTGTTTTGACTGCTTCAGCAAATTCTTTTGCTTCTGCTGCAGTTTTATTCATTTTCCAGTTACCGGCAATGATTGGTTTGCGCATGATAGCGACACTCCTTTTAATTTTTTTACACAAAATCGGAACAAAGTCGGCAACAAGTGAAAAATCCCCGAACTATTCATCGATCAAACCGTTTCATGACAACTCATTCGGCGTACCTACTAAACAGCAGGGACAATCTATATATAGCTCGGACATTTCACTGTTGCACTAGCTGAACGCCAGTTCCAAAATTTTTTTATTTATCGTTGATAGCTGCAAGTCCAGGCAATTCTTTACCTTCAAGCAATTCTAAGCTGGCACCGCCACCTGTAGAGATATGCGTGAATTTATCAGCAAAGCCTAATTGTTCAGCAGCTGCAGCTGAATCGCCACCGCCGATGATTGTTGTTGCGCCTTCAAGGTTAGCGATTGCTTCACAAACGCCGATCGTACCTTTTGCAAAGTTGGACATTTCAAATACGCCCATTGGTCCGTTCCAAACAACTGTTTTAGCGCCTGCCAATGTATCAGCAAACAATTTAACAGAAGCAGGTCCGATATCTAATGCCATCAAGTCTTCTGGAATATCGCCTTCGATGACTTTTGTTTCTGCATCGTTTGAAAATTCTGGTGCACATACGTTGTCGATTGGTAATACCAATTTGTCGCCAGCTTTTTCAATCAAGCTTTTCGCTAATTCGATTTTGTCTGATTCAACTAATGATTTACCGATGCTGATTCCTTTTGCTGCGTAGAAAGTATATGTCATACCGCCGCCGATCAAAATCTTGTCTGCTTTAGGGATCAAGTTTTCGATTACGCCGATTTTGTCAGAAACTTTCGCGCCACCAAGGATCGCGATCATTGGACGTTTAGGATTTTCAACGGCTTCGCCGATGAATTTGATTTCTTTTTCCATCAAGAATCCAGCAACTGTTGGGATACCAGTTGAAGCGATTCCTACGTTTGAAGCATGGGCGCGGTGAGCTGTACCGAATGCGTCGTTAACGAACACATCGCCTAATGAAGCCCAGTATTTGCCTAGCTCAGGATCATTTTTGCTTTCTTTTTTACCGTCTACATCTTCAAAACGAGTATTTTCGAAGACAACAACGTCGCCTGCTTTCATGTCAGCAACTGCTTTTTCTAATTCTGCGCCGCGAGTTTCAGGAACGAAGGTTACTTCTTTTCCTAATAATTCGCCTAAGCATTTTGCAACAGGTGCTAATGATTTGCCGGCTTTATCTTCTTCTGTTTTTACACGACCTAAGTGTGAAAACAAAATCGCTTTGCCGCCTTGTTCTAAAACGTAGTTGATTGTTGGCAATGCAGCTTTGATACGTGTATCGTCACCGATCACGCCGTCTTTCAAAGGAACATTGAAGTCAACACGGACAAGGACTTTTTTATCTTTTAAATCGATATCTTGAACGGTTTTTTTTGCCATGACAGATTTCCTCCTAATAGTAAAAATACATCATTCTTGAAAAAAAAGCGGAGAAGCGCGTCGCTTCCCCGCTTTCATCGTGCAATGTTTTGTTCTACAGTTGTACGTGAATCTTATAATTTTGCGAAGTATTCTAAGGTACGTACTAATTGAGCAGTGTAAGACATTTCGTTGTCATACCAAGCAACTGTTTTAACAAGTTGTTTGCCGCCAACTGTAAGAACTTTTGTTTGAGTTTCGTCAAACAATGAACCATATGTCATACCTACGATATCAGAAGAAACGATAGCGTCTGTATTGTAACCGAATGATTCGTTTGAAGCTTCTTTCATTGCTGCATTTACTTCGTCAGCTGTTACTTCTTTGTCAAGAACAGTAACTAATTCAGTTAATGAACCAGTTGCAACAGGAACACGTTGAGCAGCTCCGTCTAATTTACCGTTCAATTCTGGGATAACTAAGCCGATAGCTTTAGCAGCACCAGTTGTGTTAGGCACGATGTTTGCTGCTGCAGCGCGTGCACGACGGAAGTCGCCTTTAGGATGAGGTCCGTCAAGAGTCATTTGGTCACCTGTGTAAGCGTGGATTGTTGTCATTAACCCTTCAACGATACCGAATTTGTCGTTCAATGTTTTTGCCATAGGAGCTAAACAGTTTGTAGTACATGAAGCACCAGAAATAACTGTTTCTTCACCAGTTAGAGTTTCATGGTTTGTGTTGTAAACGATTGTTGGTACATCGTTACCACCAGGAGCTGAGATAACTACACGTTTAGCACCAGCTTTTAAGTGTAATTCAGCTTTTTCTTTAGATGTGAAGAAACCTGTACATTCAAGAACGATTTCAACACCTAGTTCGCCCCAAGGTAATTCTTCAGGGTTACGGTTAGCTAAAACTTTAACTTCTTTTCCGTTAACGTTGAATGAACCTTCGTGAACTTCTACAGTACCGTTGAAACGACCTTGAGTTGTATCATATTTTAACAAGTGAGCTAACATGTTAGCGTCTGTTAAGTCGTTGATCGCTACTACTTCGATTCCTTCTACATCTTGGATACGACGGAATGCTAAGCGTCCGATACGTCCGAATCCATTAATACCTACTTTAACTGTCATTTAAGATTTCCTCCTTATGAAAATCAAAAAAATTTTTATTTTAAAGGGTTGCCCCTTTTAAAATCTCATTAGCAGCAGCTTCATCAGTGATGAGCCACGTTTGTTTTGGAGCATTTTTCATATAGGCGTGAATCGCTTTGGCTTTAGATTTCCCGCCAGCGACTGCCAGAATTATAGGGATGTGTTGCAGATCTTTCAACTGCAAACCGATCCGCGGAACTTTGTAGACAACTTTTCCAGTTTCATCGAAAAAGTAGCCGAATGATTCCCCTACCGCATTGTTCTGCTTTAACATCAAAATCTCGCTCTCAGACATCTTTCTTCGAGCCGCCATGTGTAAAGCACGTCCAATACTATGAATAACACAATTAGCTTCACTTATCAAGTTTAACACCTCAATGATCAAGGGTTCTCGAAGAAGTGAATCATAGGTTGCAGAGCTTAATTGTTCGGGAACATAAAGTGCCCGATGATCGCCGTTTGTCCGCATCGCCATAACTGCACTGACTGAATTTGCTTGCACGGTCACTGCCTCGCCGATCCCGCCTCGCGCAGGAACGAATAAGTTGTGACGTCGCTTGCTTTCCAGATTAGTCAAGTTCTCAGCTACTGTCGCCATTGTTGTGCCGCCCATCACAGCGATGATATTTTCACCTTCAGGAAGCAGCAGATCCAGCGATTCATTAAGAATAGCGCCAAATTTATCAACGACTTTGCTTTGCTGATCGCTATCGCCGGCAGCGACTAAACAGCGTTCGTTGCCAAAGTAATCCGTCAATTTTTTTTCGATTTGATGCATGCCGAAAAGCTGATCCATTACTTTATTCAACGCGTCATAAACTTCCTGGCCTTTTTTTGTCAATGCCATTCCGCTTTTTGACGAATCGATCAATTGGAGTCTTTTCAGTAAATCAGTTTCGGTACGCAAAACGCGTTCCGTCATGCCTAGACTTTCGGCTAAATTACGCCGTCCGATCGGCTGCATCCAGTAAATATTACGCAAGATCTTGAAGCGCTCTTGTAATACTGAAAGGATATCTGGAGCAACTGCTTCAATCAATTTCAATTCATCAAGCATGGTAAACTCCTCCGTGGGACTTTTTTTGTCCGTCATAGACTTAAACCGACCCATCTACTATAAAAAAAATTGGATCTTTGACTTAGCCTCACAGTGGTATAGTATCACTTTGGAACGTTTTATGCAACTGATAAACTTACGCAATTTGTTTCAAAAAAGAAACACCACGAAAACTATTTTTTCAGCTCCGTGGTGTATAGTAAATCATTTTCTGAAAAAAATCAATCAAATCTTTTCCGTTTGGATGAACTTGGTATTTTCAAAGCATCACGATACTTGGCGACGGTCCGTCGAGAAATGTCGATTGCTTCTTTTTTCAGCAGTTCTACCAGCTTTTGATCTGACAACGGCTTGCGTTTGTCTTCTTGATCCACCAATTCCTTCAATCGTTTTTTTACAGAATCAGTCGATAGATCTTCGCCGTCTTCTGTACGACTGGCTATTTTCTGACTAAAGAATGTCTTTAATTCAAACACGCCAAAGTCGGTCTCCAGATATTTTCCATTGACGGCCCGGCTGACAGTAGATTCATGGATTCCTAACTCTTCTGCCACTTCTTTTAAAATGAGAGGCTTTATAGGCCGTGCTTTATCAAAGAAAAAGTCTTGCTGGTGGCGGATGATCGCTTCACCCACTCGCAAGATCGTGTCGCCGCGTTGCTGGATCGTTTTTTCAAGCCATTCAAAATCTTGCTGCTTCTCTTTTAAATATTTCAGTACTTCAGGATCTTTGGCTTGTGCCATCTGTTCGAAGTAATGATGCTGAAATTTTATTTCCGGCACACCTTGGCGATTGGAGGTCAAATGGATCTGTCCCTCACTGATCCTTACCGTCAAATCAGGAATGATATACAGTCCTTCCGTAGAACCGAATACTGCTCCAGGAGTTGGTGTCAATGTTTGGATATAGTCGAATACTTGCTGGATCTCGTGCAACGTGATGTTGAATCTTTTAGCGATCAGATCCCATTTTCGCTGGACCAGCTCTTCAAAAGTTTCTTCCAAGATGATATAGGTCAGCACCGGAGCAAAATCATCTCTTTCCGTTTGCAGCATCAAACTTTCTCTCAGATCACGGGCGCCCACACCTGCTGGATCTAACTGTTGGATCAATGTCAATGCATCTAGCATTTGGACCATCGTAGCTCCGGTCGTTTCGCTAGCCTCTTCTAACGAGATCTTCAAATAACCGTTTAAATCAATGTATTCCACCAAAAACAATACCAATGTTCTCAAATATGTATCTCGATAATTAAGATGGATCTGGTCGATCAGATATTCAAACAGCGACACGGTGTTATCAGGGATTTGACTTAAATATTCCATCTCTTTTCCAGAAGAGGAGCGCGGCTTGGAATAATTCAATGTGTAATTAGGCTCCGAGATTTCAATCAATGGATTGGCTAGTGCTTCTGTTTCTACAAATTCAACTAATTCATCCATCGAGAATTGCAACACTTGGATCGACTGCTGCAATTTCTGCGTCATAGCCAATTTTTGTGTCTGTTTTTGCTTTTGTGAAAAACTTTGTTCAAATTTCATCGTTTTTCCCCTTGTAATTTATCTTAAAATTCGCTAAACTAGTATTCGTTGATGCGTCCTTAGTGTAGTGGATATCACGTAAGATTCCGGTTCTTGAGACGGGGGTTCGATTCCCTCAGGACGCGTTCTAGCAACTGTTCTGATTATACTTTAAATTTCAAAGCGTTGCAAAGTCTTGTTTTAAAGCGGTTTACATCATCTTGCCGCTAAACAACTCAAATAGGACTGATAGTTAAGAGAAGCGTTCGCGCTTCTCTTTTTTTGTCATGAAATACTATGTTTACAAACCAACATTTCTCCAAAAAAAAGAATAGCTTGCGCTATTCTTCCTCTTCATCATCATCAAAATCATCATCTTCGTCGTCGATGATCGTCAAATCTTCTTCGATGTTTCCAGGAACTACTTCCTCATCATCGGTATCATCGTCAGCGCCGATTTCTTGCAAGTCTGAGTTGTATGCCGCGATTTCTTCGTCTTCGTCATCATCGTCATCATACAATTCTTTATCATCATCGTCATCTACTAAATCGGTATCTTCCGGATCATCATCGTTATAGTCGATCGCATCTTCGTCGTCACTGATGAAGGCATTGACTTTTTTACGTTTGCGTTTGCGTGGTGTATCTTCGTCTTCTTCGTCGATGCCATGATTGACTTCCTCATCGATCGAGTCGATCGCGTACCACGAACGTAAGCCCCAACGATTATCACCTAGAGAAATAAAACTGCCGTCAATATTCAAGTCAGTATAAAATTGTGCCAAAGAATCGCGGATTTCGCTATCTGATTTTCCTAAGTAGGTTTGGATCTGATTGACCAAATCTGAAAATTCCATCACATCGCTGCGTTGTTCTAAAATCGCATGAGCTACTTCGATCATGGATAATTCGCTTCTATTGACACCTTCAAAAACATTAATTTCCAATTAGGACACGTCCTTTCACAGTCTACCCCTTATCATACAAAAATGTCGTTTAAAATGCAATTTTTTCTTTAAAAATCATGCCGTAAAATCCAAAGAAATTTGATACTCGCCAATTCGTTCATCCATCATATAAAGATCATAGTCAATATAAAGGCTGCCTGCGGTTGGTCGTTCTTTCAAACTCACGTGGAGATTTTTAGTAAACGTACTGAAAAACATCATGCCATAAGGCGTTTTATAGGAAGTTTCCATTTTTTCTTGATAAACAAACTTCAAACGCATCCGCATATCTCCTGCACGCGTCAGATGAACTGTCCCATCAGGCAGCAATTTGATCGTTACCGGCACTTCGCCATCTTCTTGGACCTCTTTATAACGGATATATAGTGTGTCCCCCATTTTGACGATTTGTCCTTGCAGATCAAAAATAAAATCTTGCGTTTCCCCGTGTTGCCGAACTTTTGTAGCTAATTTTATAGAAATCGGCAATCCGTTTGTTATATCCATTTTTTTTTGCTCCTTTATCATCTGTTTATGCTTATTGTTCACAGTTTTCGATCATTTGTCAAACGTTGCGGTCAAAAAGCTTAGTGAGTACTGCTTTTTGACTGTTTTCGTATATAATGAAGAGGATAAAGAAAAGGAGTTTTTTTATGCAGCCAATTTTGATTGATCAAGCACCTTATACATATAAGCAGGCTTATAGTCCATTTGCTTTGACTGATCTGTTGATCGACAACGCGGATCGCAAGCAGCAGTCCTTCCTCCATTTTTGGCAATTGGAACACACAATGATTTTAGGGATGAAGGATACACGAGTCGAAGATCTTCCAGCAGGTGTAGCGCATCTGGTGCAAGCTGACTACCCGCCAGTTGTTCGTAATTCCGGCGGTCTGGGTGTGATTGCCGACAGCGGCATTTTGAATATCTCGCTTGTTCTGCCAAATCCTGATAAAAAATGGACCACAGACCAGGCTTACGAACAAATGCTTGCTTTTACGAAAAAAGCTTTACCTGAACTTTCGATCGAAGCCTATGAGGTTTCAGATTCCTATTGTCCCGGAAAATATGATTTCAGTGTGAATGGACAAAAAATCGCGGGAACTGCCCAGCGTCGGATCAAAGATGGTGTGGCTGTAATGATGTATCTAAGTGTCAACGGTGATCAGATTCAACGCGGAAAAGTCGTACGGGAATTTTACCGGCAGAGCCTGCCAACGACATTCGGCACAAACGGCTATCCCCCTGTCCGTCCCGAAAGTATGACCACTGTCGCCGCATGTTTGGATCAGAATATCACTGTTGAGGAAATGAAACAGCGTTTTTTAGATGCCTTGGAGATCACAGACGCCCCTCTTGATTCACAAAAATGGATCAAAAACGAAGATCTATCTGCCATCTATATAGAAAAACTGAACCGCATGATCCAAAGAAATCAAGTAATAAAGGAGCTTATTGATGACGATACCTTATAAATACCAGCTGCTGCCGATCGAAAAAGTTTTCCGCGATCCAGTCCATAATTATATCCATGTCCAACACCAAGTGATTTTAGATCTGATCAATTCAAAAGAAGTCCAACGCTTACGTCGAATCAAACAACTAGGCACGACTTCTTATACATTTCACGGCGCGGAACACAGCCGTTTCTCCCATTCGTTAGGAGTTTATGAGATTTCCCGACGCATCTGCGATATTTTCCAGCGGAACTTTTCCCGCGAAAAAATCGGTGCTGGCGGTTGGGATGACCAAGAACGTCTGGTGACGCTTTGTGCAGCATTATTGCATGATGTGGGACATGGCGCGTTTTCCCATACCTTTGAGCACATTTTTCAAACCAATCATGAAGCCATCACGGTGGAGATCATCACGTCGCCGCAAACAGAAGTCTATCAAATCTTGAATCGGGTCGAAGAAGGCTTTCCTGAAAAAGTTGCCAGTGTGATCACGAAAACATATCCCAATCCTCAAGTCGTCCAAATGATCTCCAGCCAGATCGATGCGGATCGGATGGATTATCTGTTAAGAGATGCCTATTACACTGGTACTGAGTATGGAACGTTCGATCTAACTCGTATTTTGCGGGTGATCCGTCCCTATGAAGGCGGGATCGCATTTTCCATGAACGGGATGCATGCGGTAGAAGATTATATTGTCAGCCGCTATCAAATGTATGTACAAGTATATTTCCATGCGGTTTCCCGGAGTATGGAAGTCCTGTTGGAACATCTTTTGAATCGTGCTCATGAACTTTTCCAAGAAACACCGGAAATTTTTGAACATCATTCGCAACTGATGCTGCCATTTTTGAAGCAGCAATTCACATTGGAAGATTACCTGAAATTGGACGATGGCGTTCTAACGACCTATTTCATCCAATGGAGCGAAGAAAGTGATGTAGTGCTGAGCGACTTGGCAAAACGCTGGCTAAATCGCAAACCGTTGAAATCCGCATCCTTCACTGGTGAAAATCAGTTGCCGCTGATTGAAAAATTGCGGGATCTGGTAGAACGTGTCGGTTTCAATCCAAAATATTATACGGCGATCAACTCAAGCTATGATTTGCCTTATGATTTTTATCGCCCTGAATTAGGCAAACATCGGACCCAGATCGAATTGCAGCAAAAAGACGGCAGTCTGTTGGAACTTTCCAAGGTCAGCCAATTAGTCTCTGCACTCGCCGGACAAGAACAGATCGATCAGCGGTTTTACTTTCCAAAAGAAATGGTTGACCCTTCCACGCAAGACAATTATGATTTGTTTAGCGATACTTACCGAGAATTCGCCAGCCATATTCATAATGGCGCTTTAGTAGAATCCACATTTTAGGAGGAAATTATGTCAATCAAATTAGTCGCCATCGATATCGATGGTACTTTGGTCAACAGCAAACGGGAATTGACCGAAAATGTGAAAAAAGCTTTACAAGAAGCTCATCGAAACGGAGTCAAAGTCGTGTTGTGTACCGGCCGACCATTGCCGGGCGTACAGCCTGAACTAGAGCTTCTCCAACTGACTGGCAAAGATGATTATGTCATTACTTATAATGGCTCACTCGTTCAATCAGTAGCATCCGAAGAAGTGATTTCTGCTTATGAATTGACCTATGAAGATTATTTAGAGATCGAAGTAATGGCCCGCAAATTAGGCGTCCACCTGCATGTTTCCGGCAAAGACGCGATTTATACTGCCAATCGCGACCTTAGTCCTTATACGATTTATGAATCCTTTTTAGTCAACATGCCGGTAAAATACCGAACACAAGAAGAGATGCAAGAAGATATCGAAATGATTAAAATCATGATGATCGATGAACAAGAGATCTTAGACGCCGCGATCGCGAAACTTCCTCAATCTTTCCGGGAAAAATACACCGTTGTCAAAAGTGCGCCTTTTTATTTAGAAGTGCTGAATAAAAAAGCCAGCAAAGGTGCGGCATTGGCAAGCCTTGCTGAACATTTGGGTCTAGAACAGGATGAAATCATGGCGATCGGTGATAACGAAAATGATTTGACGATGATCGAATACGCCGGTGTTGGTGTCGCCATGAAAAATGCGATCCCATTAGTCAAAAACGCCGCTGATTATGTAACGATCGGCACCAATGACGAAGACGGCGTTGCTGAAGCATTTCGCAAATTTGTGCTTTAAAAGTATTAAAAACACAGAGCTATGAATCAACACTAAAAAAACAAAAGTAATTTAGCGACTTTGTTTAAACTGTTACTGAAATCATCACAAAAACAGCTTCAGCAATCATTTGACTGCTGGAGCTGTTTTTTTCTCTATTTGTTCTCCTGCTTCAACCACTGTTGGACTGCCCAGCGATGACTGCCCCGTTTTAACAGCAGCATGGCGTCATCGATACTGTGCCAAGAGATATGATTGGTCGTTTCCGTCGGTTCTGCGATTTTTTCCCAACGCGCGGCACAATAAAAATATCCGGGATGATAATAATAAGTGTCGCGATGACTGGAATAAAAATATTCCACCGCTTCTCCCAAGTACGCGCCGATTTCCACCTTAAACCCCAATTCTTCCAGCATTTCACGATCAATAGCCATTTCATGGGTCTCGCCTTTTTCGATTTCTCCACCAGGCAAGAAAAATGCTCCGTTTGGTGCTTGTACCAATATGATCTCCTCATTGTTCTTTCTGCCAATCACGATATAAGCGCCATAGCGTGCTGTATACTCTTTTTCTTCCTTTTTTCCAAAAACTGGATGTTCCATCGATTCCCCTCCATGACTTTGAATACCTCCTATTCTACTCAATATAGAAATATTTCACAAGAAATTTATCAGAATATTCACACCCTTGGATTTTAGGCGTAATCCTTATCAACACTCTTGGACTATGATAAGATGAAGAAAATGTATCGAAAGGATGATTATTATGAAAATGGCACATACTTGTGTTCGCGTAAAAAATTTGGAGGAATCATTAAATTTCTATCAGCAAGCGTTTGGTTTTGAAGAAAACCGCCGCCGTGATTTCCCTGAAAATAAATTCACCCTTGTTTATTTGACATTACCAAATGATTCTTACGAATTAGAACTAACCTATAATTACGATCATGAAGCCTATGATTTAGGGGACGGCTACGGTCATATCGCTATCGCAACTTCTGATTTGGAAAAACTTCATGAAGAACATAAATCAAAAGGACTTGAAGTCACTGATCTAAAAGGCTTGCCAGGAACTGCTCCTTCTTACTATTTTGTAGTAGATCCAGACGGGTATAAAATCGAAGTGATTCGAGAAAAATAAATTTTAGGAGCGTTGGTTATGAAACCTGTTGTCGGAATTGGCGGCAACGATCATTTTATGAGCGTACCGGACGCCCATTGGACTGCTTACACGCCAAAAAGTTTTGTTGACGGTATCCAGCAAGCAGGGGGTATCGCAGTGATCTTGCCCATTACAGAAGATCCAGAAACGATCCAATACTATATTTCCAGTATCGATAAATTATTATTGACTGGCGGTCAGGATGTGGCGCCAGAGTTTTATCACCAAGCGCCTCATCAAAAACTGGGAGCTGTCTATCCTGCTAGAGACCGCTTCGAGATTGCTTTGATCCAAGAAGCGTTGAAGCAGGACAAACCTATTTTTGGTGTCTGTCGCGGTATGCAGTTGTTAAATGTCGCTTTCGGGGGTACATTGCTGCAAGACCTTTCACTAAAAGAGCATGCGATAAAACATGATCAGCTGCCGACACCTTTTCAGATCCCTACCCATACGATCCAAGTCGCCCCTGAAAGTCGGTTGGCAAAAATCGTTGGTACTAATTACAGCGTCAATTCATTCCATCATCAGGCGATTGATCAATTGGCAGACGGCTTTGTCGTGACTGCCTCTGCTCCTGACGGAATCATCGAAGGCATCGAGAGCACCGCGAAAAAAATCATGGGTATCCAATGGCATCCAGAATTGGCTCATGCCGTGATCCCTAGCGAACAAAGTATTTTTGATTTTTTTGTTCATGAATTTTAACGAATTATCAAAACAAACACATAAAAAAACTCCCAACGATAGTGTATGCACGGCTTGATATGCCGGTATCATACTCTCGTTGGGAGTTTTTTATTCACATTTCAGTTGGTACTTTTAAGTAAATGAACCCCCAGCATCAATAAACTAAGAAGCTTTTTGGGAAACTATTTTTCATTTTTCATCAATGAGAAAGATTGTTTCAATGCGGACCAGACGCCATTTTCATTGTAGATCAAGACGTTAGATTTATACATCCGTGCAGAAGCCAGCATCAAAACGATCGTCGCAACTGCTAAAATCACAACAGAGATCGCCGCACCGCCGACTGATACTGTGTCATTCGCCAAACGAATCGGCATGATATAAGAAGAGATGAACGGAATATAAGACGTCACGCGAATGATCACATTGGTAGGATCCGCCGCACCTAAAATCAAGCCCAGCATATACCCTGCCAATGAAAGATAGGTCACCGGCATGATGGCTTTGGCGGTGTCTTCCGCTTTGTTCACTAATGATCCGCAAAGGGCAGCCAAAACAGAATAAATCAATACACCTAATATGATAAAGATGATAGTAAAGTACAAGAAGGGGCCAAAAATATTATCTAAAGAAAGGTTTTCCAACAATGGTTTGGCAAATTCCATTTCTTTGATCCTTGAATAGCTTACGCCAAAGATCAGTCCATACAACCCGATTTGTGTCAGTGCGACTAGCAGAACACCGGTCAGCTTGCCGTAAAAATGGGTCTGCGCTTTTGTACTTGAAAGAATAACTTCCATGATTCTGGTTCCTTTTTCAGAAGCGATCTCTTGGGCAATGATCTGGGCATAGGTGATGATAAACATAAACAACACGATAGTCCCGACATAACTTACGATATATTGAGTGGTGCTATTGTCTTCCCCAACTTCCATTTGTCCGTCTTCGGCAAAGCTGACTTTTTGTTTCGTAAAATCAGCCGGTTGAACTAAACTGGCTACCTGTTCTGAATTCAGACCAAGGGATTGTGCCCGCGCGGTGCTTTGCAGATTGGTTAATATCTGCTGGATAAGAGTTTCGGTTGTTTGCCCGAGGGAAGATTCGCTGTAAAGCGTCCCTTTGACATTGTCAGTCTCAGCATCCAACACGATATATGCATCGATTTTTTCATCTTTCAACTGTTCTTGTGCATTTTTTTCAGAATCCAGCGCTTTAAAATGATAATCATCGTTATCACTTTCAGCTAATGCTTTGGCTAATTGTGTTTGTTGCGAGTAGACACCGATCGTTTTGATCTCCGAAGAATTTCCGGCAAAGATCCCGGCCAGATAAAACACACCCAACGCGATGAACGGGATCAAGATCATGATCAGAAAAGAGATCGATTTGACATTCTTTTTATAAACATCGCTAGCGATGATCCAAAATTTATCCATGAACGGCACCTGCTTTCCATTTGAAGATCTCTTCCAGTGTTGGCGGTTGTTGGTTGAACATTGGGATATAGCCGGATTTTGTCGCCTGTGCAAATATTTCTTTTCCGGCATCCGGATCTTCCAAAGTGATCTCCAAACTGCCGTCTTCTCTTTGCTTCACGTCACGCACCCCTGCGATCTCTTGAACATTTTCTTTCGATAAATCGGATTCTAAAAAGACTTTCGTTCGACCGAAAGATTCTCGAATCTCATGGACTTTCCCGTTAAGGACTGTTTGTCCATTTTTCAGCATGATCAGATGGTCGCAGATTTTTTCCACATTATCCATATTATGACTGGAAAAAATGACGCAAGATCCTTTCTCTTTCAACTCCAGAATACCGTTTTTCAACAATTCCGCGTTTACCGGATCCAATCCGCTGAAAGGTTCGTCTAAGATTACTAATTTCGGTTCGTGGATCAGTGTAGCGATCAGCTGGACCTTTTGCTGATTCCCTTTAGACAACGATTTGACTTTATCCGTTTTCTTGCCTTTGACTTGGAATTTTTCCATCCATTCATCGATCTTCGGCTCGATCTCTTGTTTGGACTTTCCTCGTAGACGAGCAAAGTAGATCAATTGTTCTTGAATCGACGACTTTGGATACAGTCCTCTTTCTTCCGGTAAATAGCCGATGATATTGTATTCTTTTGCACTTAATGGCTTGCCGTTCCATAATACTTCGCCGTGTTCAGCTTTAAGGAAATCTAAAATCAAACGAAACGTTGTGGTTTTTCCTGCTCCGTTTTGTCCGATCAATCCCATGATCTGCCCGTCCTGAATGTTAAACGACAGATCGTCGACAGCGGTATAACTGCCGAATGTCTTGACTAAATGCTTTGCTTCTAACATGTTGCTCCTCCTTCTGACCATCACTACATAATATGATTAGCTGCAATAGATCAGTGATCCATTTGCTGTTTTGTAGATACTCCTTTTTCTTGCCCTTCGATTTCTGACATCAAGTCAGCTCCCGCCTTATAAAATAATCGTCGTCGTTCAATTTCTCGGACCAGAGTATTTCTTCCTTTTTGCGTGATACGATAAATTTTTTTTCGATCATTGCTTTCTTCCAGTTGAATCATTTCATGTGCCTGCAATCTTTTCAAAATCGTGTACATACTTGCCGGCCCAATCTCAAAAGCTCCGTGGGTCAGTTTGCTGATCTCTTTCATGATTGCATATCCGTGCTGCGGTTTGAGCAATGCGAGTAATATCAAATACGTCGAATCTGTCAACGCTTCTTCCATTGCTTTCCACCTCCAAAATATATGTCAACAAGCGATATATCACATAACGATATAGTAAGCGCTGTAAAAGTGTTTGTCAATCTTTGTCAAGACAAAAAACCAAGACAGCGTATATGCATGCCTTGGTTTTAAATCAGCAGTTCATAAATCAATGATAGATCTTGACCGGTGTATTATACGGAATATTATAGTAGAACCATTTTGCATCCGGCACGGATAAACGGATACAGCCATGAGATGCCCGCATCCCTAATTTTGCCCCTTCTCTTGCATTAAAGGCATTCGTAGTTCCCGGATAAGCGATCGGTACTGTGTGGAACAAGTACACACCATGCTGATGATAAGAACGATAATATGCCCCGCCTGAACCGCCGTACCAGAAGGACAATCCTTTTTCTCCTTGTATTCGGAAATTACCGTAAGGAGTCGGATAATTCCAAAGGCCAGTCGAACAGATCATCGTATAGATTGTTTTAGAACCGGAACGGATATAGACCCGCTGTTTGCTGACGGAAACTTGGATATTCAGATTCTTCACCTTCAAAGAAGGATAACGGCCGCCAGTGGTATGCATCCAATAATTAGACTGTACACTAGTCGTTTGATTGGATTTGACCCAGCCGAGATTTCCGCCTGGCATCACTAGATATAGAAAAGTTCCGTTGTTGGTTTTCGCTTCCTTGATAGCTCGAGCCATATACCCTTTATAAGTAGATTTTTTTCCTAAAGCACGGCTATAAGGATCAGGATTTGCCAGAAAGTTTCCAGAACCATTCGTCAGTTTTACAAAACGATTGATCGTTTTTTGTGAATAAACGACATTCGGTGTACCAAAAGCACCGGAATTACCATAGCCTAACCATTTGCCGTTTGTTGTATACAATGAATAATACGTTGAACCGTTAAAATGACGATATTTGCCTTTTACTTGCAGGATCTGGTTATGATAGCTGGTAGTATTCCCACGCTTCTGCCAACTGAAATTCTGCCAAAGAGTATAATTTTTTTTAACGACACGGACTTTTTTCGTTTCTTTTTGCCAGATTCCGCCAGCATTTTTAGCGACTGAGGCGGCCTTTGCATTGAGATATCCTACCCATTTGCCTTTATTATTGTATAGTGAATAATAAGTAGAGCCGTTGTAATGGCCGTATTTTCCTTTTGCCAAGAAGGTCTGTCCGGAAACTTTGGTGGTAGTATTTTTCTTTACTTTCCAGTTGAAACTGCCCCAGATCGTATAGTTTTTTTTCGTGATCGTTACGTACTTGCCGTAATTTTGATAAGTACCTTGCGGATTTTTAGTAGCTTTCAGACCAGTGGCATTCATATAGCCCAGCCATTTGCCTTTTGAATCGTATAAAGAATAATATCGTGATCCGTTGTAATGCTCGTAACGACCTTTTATTTTGACTGTTTTGCCGGCGTAAGCGGCACTGGTCCCTTTTTTCTGCCAGTTAAAATTATTCCAGATCGTGTAATTTTTGCTGGTGATCGTTGCGTATTGGTTGTCGCTTAAAAAGATCCCTTGTTGCCCTGGTGCAGCGGCTGTTCCGCTAGCATTGATATAACCGACAAACTGTCCATTATTGCGATAAATAGCTAAATAATCAGAACCGTTAGTATGGTGGAACACTTCAGCGACTCGCAGTGTTTTCTGATAATAGGGAGCACTTTTCAGATTTTCTTTTGCAAAACTCGGATCTTGCCAAAAAGAATATCCTTTTTTCGTGATAGTGACATATCGATTGACTGTTTCATAGCTGCCTTTCAGCACTGTCACTTCAGCTTTTTTGACCCAACCTAGTGCTTGGTTTTTTTGGTCAGAGATCGCTAAAAATTCACCATCTGCTGCCTGTGCTTTTTTTGTTGTTTTAAATAGCTGGCTGGAGGCCGCTAACGTTTTTGTCGGGATCAGTTCGCTTCCCTGCAATGTGTATAGAACAGCGGCGCGATTGATTTTTACATATTGCCGATCGGTTTTTTGAGCGGAGATTTCGAGTTTTGGTTTTTCTTCACTGGAAGTCGAGGTTTCTTGAGTAGAACTTGAGGTTTGTTCATTGAGCGTCATTTCAGGTGCAGATGTCGCTTCCGGTATTGTACTTTGGTCGATTTCAGTTTCCTGTTCTATCGGTTCAGAAGATACAGTGCTTTCTTCGGTTGTACTGGTCGTAGAAACAGTTTCAGCAGTTGTAGTCAGCGGCGCTGTTGTAGATTCCGTCAGGTCTTCTCCGACCATCGTTTCTGCATGTCCGGCTATTGGATAGAAGGTGGTCAGTAAGATACTCGCGCAAAAAATCAGCAACCCTTTTTTCATTCTACCTCACCTCTTTTTAATTAATAATTCATCTAATTATAACACGAGGTTTTTATTCTCTACAAACGATAACCACATTCCAGATACTTCCAAATAAATCAATGCACACCTCAATAAATATTATCTTACCTCTTTTACTAAAAGAGAGATTCTCCTCAAAGCATCTATTATCTAGACTTTTTTCGCCCGGATCAGCAACATCATCGGCCGCCGCAATTCATCTTTCATTCCCGGCAGATCCAGCATATCTTGAGGCGGTCTCGCTTCTTCTACAGTTTCCAATACAAAACCAGTTGAAAGCAAGCCATTCAAAATCTGGGTCAGCGTATGATGCTGTTTGGTCACGTGTTGTCCTAAAAATATGGTTTCCCGTTGTCCGGTATAAAAATAGTTATCGATCGGCCAGTTTAGGATTTCACCATTTTCTCCATATGTCCACTCTTGATTGACACCAGATGTATAGATCGGGTGTTCGATATTAAGTAAAAAAATACCGCCAGGAGTCAACGTACGATTGATTTTTTTATAGATCTCCTCTAAATCCTCGATGTAATGAAGAACAAGATTTGAAATAACCAAATCGAAAGTCTCCGCTGGGAACGCATACGTCTCAAGATCTTGGACTTGATAGGTGATTTTCGGATCTGAATTCAGCTTTTTTGCCCTCTCAATCATTTTGACACTGCCGTCAAAAGCAAAAACGGATTTTGCACCGTTATCTGCTGCATACTTGCTGTGCCAGCCATATCCGCAGCCAATATCTAAAACTTTTAGATTCGTCAAATCCGGGAACAGCTCTTGAAATTGCCCCCATTCCCCTGCGCCTTTCAAACCTTCTTTGCTTCTGTCCATCTCAGCATATTCATCAAAAAATTGCTGAGAATCATAGATATTTTTAGTCATTTTTTCTCCTTTTAACCGTTTTTCAAATTTTTTCAAAAAACGCTCATGGTACGCTTCTAGCGCTTTTTGATCTTCACTTTGCGTGTATGCGTCAGCATATAGCCACTTTCCGCCAGTCGTTCCTAAAGCACCTTCGGAAAGTTCCAACGCCATCAATGCAGCAGGAGAAGAACCATCTTCTAACGTGATCCCGAATCGGCTAGCAGGAACAAAGCCAAAACGAGGATAATATGCTTCATGTCCCATGATCAAAAGAGATTTATAGCCTAGTTCTCTCGCTTTTTTCAGACTGTGCTGAATAAGTGCCGAACTGATTCCCCAGCCTTGTAATTCTGTCTTCACAGCTACCGGACCAAACGTCACTGTTTCAACTACTGCGCCATTGGGTCGGATAACTTTGCTTCGACTATAAAAGATACTGCCAATGATTTCATTATTGTAAACTGCGACAAAATCCAGTTCAGGAATAAAATCAGGGTCTTTTCTTAATAAACTGACGAGATAATGCTCAGTTGGTATCTTTCTTTTGGGCATTCCCGGAATATCAAGATCGACAAAACTTCTAAATGTGAGAAACTCGACTGCTTCGTGATCATCGAATCCTTCCTGACGTATCGTTAGTTGCTTCGTATCCATAAAAATACGCTCCTCTCCTACTACATTATTTTAATCGCTTTATTTTACCATAGACCTCACTTGAACATGAAAAAAGCCCAGGAGTTCTCTCCTGGGCTTTTGATCGATGAGATTACGCGTGAGCGGTAATCAATTGTTTTAATTGATCTTTTGTATGAACGCCGATCACTTTTTCAACAACTTGGCCGTCTTTTTTCAAGACCAATGTTGGGATACTCATGATACCAAATGATGCAGGTGTTTCTGGGTTTTCATCCACATCCATTTTAACGATCTTCAATTCGTCTTCGTCATATTCGTCAGCTAATTGTTCTAAGATCGGTGCTTGCATGCGACAAGGTCCACACCAAGTTGCCCAGAAATCAATCAACACTAATCCGTTATCTGTTTCTTCTTTAAACGTTTTATCTGTAATTGCTTTTGCCATTGTTTGGCCTCCTCTTAATTTCTGTTCCTATTATAGCATCAGATTTTTTTTGTTGCTAATTTTTTGCTTACATTTAGTAAGACTACTTAAAGGTAACGATCGTAGCACCGTTTCCGCCTTGATTTGCCGGTGCAAATTCAAATTTTTTCACACTTCGGTGGTTTTTCAGATATTCGGTGATCCCTTGACGCAATGCGCCGGTCCCTTTGCCGTGAACGATCGTGATTTGCGGATAGCCCGCCAAGATCGCCGCATCTAAATATTGATCCACTTCATTCAACGCTTCTTCATAACGTTTGCCCCGAAGATCCAATTGGTTTGGTACCGGATCATTTCCTGATGAACGGACGGTATTGACGATCCGCTGTACCGGTTCTTTGACTGGAGCCACACTTTGCAGGTCAGCTTCCGGCAATGTCATCTTCAAGATACCCAGCTGTACTTGCCACTGGTCACCGATTTTTTTGATCAGTGTACCCCGCTGACCATATGAAGTGACTAGGACTTCATCACCGGCTTTTAATTTTTTCGCTTGTTTGGCTTTTTGCAATACTTTGTTTTTTTGCAGCTGTTCTTCTTGACGCAGATTACTCAATTTTGTCTTGGCATCGATCAATTCGTGCTCTTTGACTTTGGTTTGGCCGCCGGCTAACTGCATTTTTCGCAGATCAGAAATGATTCCTTCCGCTTCTTCTTTGGCTTTATCGACGATTTGATTGGCTTTTTCTCGTGCTTTCGCCAATTCTTTTTCCCGCTCTTCAAAGAAATACGTGTAGGCTTCTTTCAGATCGCCATGAAGTTTCTGAGCTTCATCTACATAATGTCGGACTTCAAGATATTCCGTCTCTGTCATCTTGCGGCGGTTTTCCAGATCAGCGATCATTTCATTCAGATCTTGGCTTTCACCATCCATGATTTGTTTGGCTTCTTGAATGATATGTTCTGATAATCCTAATCGTTTAGAAATCTCAAAAGCGTTACTGCGTCCAGGCACTCCAATCAGTAATCGATACGTCGGACTTAACGTATCCACATCAAATTCCATGCTGGCATTGATCGTGTTTGCCCGATTGTAGCCATAGACTTTCAATTCCGGATAGTGAGTAGTTGCCATGACATAAGCGGATCTGGCGCCTAATTCATCTAAGATCGCGATAGCTAACGCCGCGCCTTCTTGCGGGTCGGTCCCGGCTCCCAATTCATCGAATAGGACTAGACTCTGGTCATCTACTTTATCCAAGACTTCCACGATCGTTGTCATATGAGAAGAGAAGGTAGACAGACTTTGTTCGATGGACTGTTCGTCACCAATGTCCGCAAAGATCTCTTTAAAGATCCCCATCTGACTTTCTTCCCCGGCTGGGATCGGCAATCCTGATTGTCCCATCAGTTGCAGCAGTCCTAGTGTTTTCAATGTGATCGTCTTCCCGCCGGTATTCGGTCCGGTGATCACGACTGCTTGGTAGTCTTTACCGATCATGATGTCATTAGCAACGACTTTTTCCCCATCGATCAACGGATGGCGAGCTTGTTTGAAATAGACATGATTTTCAGCGCTGATGGCCGGTACGATCGCTTGGACTTCTTTGGCAAACCGTGCTTTGGCATTCATGAAATCAAATTTACCGATCACATAGGCGTTGTGCAAAATCTCTTTACGATAAGGAACCAAAGCAGCGGAAAGCTCTGCTAAGATCCGTTCGATCTCTGTTCGTTCCGCGATTTGATGTTGCCGCAGACGATTATTTGCTTCAACGATCTGTTTTGGTTCGATAAATAGTGTTTGACCGGAAGAACTTTGGTCATGGACCACACCGCCAAAGATTCCGCGATATTCTTGTTTGACCGGGATCACGTAACGATCATTACGCATCGTCACGATGGTGTCGCTTAGATAGCGGGCATTTTTTCCGCGAACGATGCCATCCAGCTGTTCACGGATCGTTTGTTCACTGCGGCGGATGTTTTGCCGAATAGAATGTAATTCCGGCGAAGCATCGTCTGTGACATAGCCGTCCTCGTCAATGGCTCTTTTTAACTGCTGACTCAATTCCGGGATCGTGACTAATTGCTCGTTCCAGAAGTACAATCGGGAAAATTCGATCTCACTGTCTTCCAAATCATTGATGAAACGTTTGATCTCGCTGGTAGTGGATAACACCCGAGAAACTTGGGCCAATTCGATGCCATTCAGATCTGCACCGATCTCGATCCGTTTCATTTGCGGACGGATCGTTTCGATTTTAGGAATCGGGATCCCGCCCCGCAATCGTTGGACTTTGATGCCGTCTTCTGTTTCCTGCAACCAAGAAGAAATCGTCGTTTCATCGCTGACGGGTTGTAATTGCGACAATTCTTCTGTACCTTGAGCGGTCGTCAGATATTGCGCGATCATTTGTTTGACTTTACTAAAGTCTAATATATTAAGTATTCGATGATTCATTTTTTCACCTACTTTTCATTCATTAAAAAGGACAAAAAAGGACAGATCAGGTTGCTGACTCAATCTTGTCCTCTTACGCTAAAATATTCGTCACCCATAATTTATGGAACAATTCAGATAAAATCGGAGTATCTTCAACAACCATCCGCGCGATGGAACTATCTCGAAAAACATTTTGAATGATTGCTAAAGGCACCATGGACAATACGTATAGCAGTAAAAAGATCACCGTATACGCGATGACTACATTCAACAGTCCGCCAAGCAGCCAATCATAGTTTTTCAACAATCGTTTGAAACGCAGATTATTGAAGAAAATCAATACTAATTTGGTTACTAACCAGCCTCCGAACAATACCAAAAGAAAGGAAATCGCGGCATAGTAAGCTTTATCCAAATCAAGAGCGGTGGTCAGATCAAAAAAGACCATTTTTGAATCTTCTGTCACCGATGGATAGGGAATATACAATTCCAATTTTTTCGCAAGGTCTTCATACAGCATCTCAGCCACAAAAAGCGAAAAACCAAAACCGATCGTCGAGACGATCTGTAAAGGCGTACCACGTCGGCCGCCTACATAAAATGCACTTATTAAGATAAGAAGGATGATCAATCCAATCATTCTCAGGTCCTTTCTGCTATTCTTGCGTAGCCTTTTCTTGAATATCTCGTTTCCGCTGTTCATTTAGGATCTGCTGAGCCTCCACGTGATTGTGGATCTCCACATCTTGTCGTCCCGTCCGATCCAATACAGCCCGCGCTTCCGCTTCAATAGCTTCGATCCGTTTGATGCGGTTTTCCAATTCCGTCGCTTTGATCGCTTGCTTATGTAATTCACCTTGCTTTTTCTGCAACTTCAACAATTCTTCTTGTTTTTTCAACTGATCAGAAATCGCGTTGATCGCTAATAAAATAGCCGCTTGTTCCGTATCGATCTGCGGAGATAGGGCTTTGATCTCATTGAGTTGTTCATTGACTAATTTTGTGACAATATCCATATGGCGATTGCTTTCGCGTCCGATGATGGTATATGTTTGGTTGGCAATAACCGCTTTATAGCGTTTCTTTTCTGTTGCCATACGAATCAATTCCCTCCTGTTTTTTACCAACGTTCTTATTATAGCACGGAGATATTAATTTTTTCTTTTCGCAAACTCCTATCTATTATATGCGAAAAAACGAATAATTTCCATGTCAAACCAAAATAATCCCTCATGATTTTCCGTTCTGTGTTAAAATCTTTAACAAAGAAAAAAGTCAGGATGAAAAGAATGAGCCATGTTGTTTTAAAACTCGCAAAAACAAAGATTACAGAAATGAAACACGCCTACCAGCGCTATCTTCTGAATAAATCCGTACCTTATACGGAATTTATCGCTAAGAAAAACGGCATCACCATCACAGCCTATACATCCGGCAAAGTGATGTTTCAAGGCAATGATGCAGAAAAAGAAGCCGCGCTTTGGGGAGATGCCACTGACACGAAGAGCCCACAATCTACCGCGGCAAAAACAAGTCTGCCGCCGAATTTTTCCCAAAGAAGTATCATCGGCAGTGACGAAGTAGGCAATGGCAGTTACTTTGGTCCATTAGTGGTCTGCGCCGTATATGCTGAGACGGAAAAACTGCCAGCGCTGAAAAAACTCGGTGTCAAAGATTCCAAAATGTTGACCGACCCGCAGATCCGTCAGCTGGCACCGCAAATCAAGGCATTGGTCCCTTATCAGCAACTGATCGTGGAACCGAGAAAATATAACGAGATCCAGCCCGCCTATAATGCCGTGCGGATGAAAGTCGCGCTTCATAATCAAGCCATCTACCTATTACAGAAAAAAATCGCACCGCAAAAACCAGAAGGCATCCTGATCGATCAATTCACCAGTGAAGCCAATTATCGCAAGTATCTGCGGTCAGAAAAAAATCAAGTGACTGAAAATCTGTTTTTCATTACCAAAGGAGAACAATATCATTTAGCCGTCGCAGCGGCTTCGATCTTATGTCGTGCCGCCTTTCTGGAAGCACTAGAGAAAGCTTCTTCAGAAGTCGGTATCCACTTGCCTTCCGGTGCCGGCACCAAATCCGACGAAGCCGCCGCCAAAATCTTAAAAAAAGGCGGGATCGCTTTACTGGGTGATTACGCGAAGCTTCACTTTGCCAATACCGTAAAAGCAGAAAAAATCGCCGCCCGCTGATTTCCAACTAAAAATCGTGGCTGCCATTACAAAAAGCCCAACATTCGAGACCCTCTTAGCCGTAGAGCAAGGAGCATTCTCAAATGTTGGTTTTTTGTTTTATTCGATTGTATCCTAATCCTCTAAATGCAAGCGTCGCAAATAAACATTTTCCAATCTTTTTTGAACCCATTCGATACCGATACAAAGCAGCCAATAGATGATCGCGACCAACACGTACATGGACATATAATCAAACGTCCGCCCGCCAACGATCTTGGCTTTCTGGAAAATATCCGGGATCGTGATCATGGCCGCTAACGAGGTCCCTTTGACAAGATCCATTGCGACATTGCTCAACGCCGGGATCGAGATCCGAAAGGCCTGAGGTAAAATAACCAGACGCATCACTTTGAAAAACGGCAATCCTAACGCATAGGCCGCATCCCATTGACCACGATCCACGCCGTTGATGGAACCGCGATAGATTTCCCCGATAAACGCGCTGCTGGTCAAACTGAAACAAATGATCGTAGCAGTCAACGCGCTCAACTGATAAGGCAATCCGAAATAAAGCAAAAACAACAGGACTAGTGCCGGGACACCCCGCAAGAAAGATAGATAAAATCGTACCAGACTTTGCAAGATCTTAGAAGGAATCATCCCTAGAATTGTCAACACCAAGCCTAAAATGTTCCCCAAAAGAAATGAAAGCACGCCGATTCCCAACGTATAGCTCAATCCTTGCAATACAAAGGGCAGTGAATCGATCATCAGTTTGATATCTAGTGTTGGAATATACATTAGTCAGGAGATACCGTTTCTGTGATTTTTTCTTTTGGCTCTACGGAAACATCAGTCTGGAAGTAACTTTCCGCGATTCTTTTCATGGTACCGTCCTTCTTCATTTCTTTAATGGCGCCGTCAATTTTTTCTTTCAATGCTTCATCCTTCTTATCAAATAAAAAGCCGGTATGATTTGCGTTGAAATAGACATTTTCTAAGATCTTCACGGGGATATCAGGCAGCGCCGCTATCGACATCTTTTGTAAATAGTAATCGTTCAAGATCACATCCGTCCGACCGTTAGCGACATCTGTCAAATATTGGTCGTTCGTAGCATTATCATAAGTCACCGGTTCTGCGCCGTATTTTTCAGCGATCTTCATGTAGCTGGTGTTTGGCTCTCCGGCGGCTTTCTTGCCTTTCAGATCTTTCAATGAAGCGATCCCTGAATCGTCGCTTTTGCGCACGATCATACTGTCAAAGGAATATTTGATCGGTTCTGAAAGAACGAATTTCTTCCCGCGATCTCCCGACAAACCAAAGTCATTGGCTGCAAAGTCTGCTTCATTGCGATTGACAGAAGAGATCTGCCCGTCAACATTGTATTCTTTGAATTCGATCTTCACATTCAAACGTTTTGCCACTTCTTTTGCGACATCCACATCATAGCCTACTAATTTATTATCGTCATTGTAATAGGAAGAAGGAAATAACGTGCCTGAAGTCGCCACTGTCAATTGCTTTTCATCCGCGACTTTTTTCCAACTGTCGTCTCCAGAGCTTTCTTTCGATTGAGTGCCGCATGCGCCCAATAATAAAACTGCCATTCCTAATAATCCTACGGTCCACTTTTTCACTTTTCTTCCTCCTAGTTTCGATAAGCTTTCGGTAATTGGAACAATTGATTTTCTTCAAAAAGATATCCTGCTTGCAGCAACAGATCTTCCCGCCCTTTTGATGCCATAAATTGAATCCCTAATGGCAAGCCAGAGTCGGTGATCTTTGTCGGCAAGCTGATCGCCGGCTGTCCAGTAAGATTAGCCAGCTGGGTATAAGGCGTCAAGCGCAAACTTTTTTCGAACATGTCTGCTACTAATGTTTCCAGTTCTTTTTTCGACAGCTCTTCTGCTTGGCCTAACTGTTGAAATATCGCTTCACTTTGCAATTCAGCATCGATCCTAGGAGCAGGAAATGCTGTTGACGGTGTCAAAAACAGATCATAGGTATCGAATAACTGTTCCATTTGATATGCAGCTCCATCCCATTGATGAAGCCCACGAATGAATTCTGCGGCTTCGATCTTCCTACCGTATTGATAGATTCCCCAAGTCATCAATTCCATATCTGAACGTGTGACTTTGCGTCCAAGTCCCTCGGCGATCTCATCAAACATCGCCGCCGTCTCGCCGCCATTCATCAAGTAATAACATTCGATCAAAGGACGGCCATTTAATGGATAAGAAATCTCTGTCACATCATGCCCTTGATCAGCCAGAAAAGCTGCCGCTTCTCTGACCGCCGCTTTTGCATCCTCAGAAATCGGTGTTCCGATCGGTGATTCCGTCGTAAAAGCAATGGTCAGTCGTTTTTTATTTGCCGCTTGATGATGCTGCCATTCTTCACGAACAGCTTGATAAGGCGCCGCTTTGTCGATCCCGTCCCGCATACCGTAAAACAGCTTTTCTGTATCCCGCATGGAGACTGTCAACGCAAAATGGACCGCCGCTCCTTGCCAGCCCCGCCAATTACCCGGTCCGACAGGCATTGCACCTCGACTTGGTTTCAAACCGATCAATCCGCAAAAAGAAGCCGGGATGCGGATCGAGCCACCGCCATCGCTGGCTCCTGCCATTGGAAAAATCCCCGATGCGACAGCCGCTGCCGCGCCCCCGCTAGATCCGCCAGGTGTGTGCTCCAACGCCCATGGATTCCGTGTTGGACCATAGATTTCAGGATCCGTAACATTCTTAAACCCAAATTCCGGTGCATTGGTCTGCCCCAATGGAATCAATCCACAACGTTCCATCTGTGCGACAAAGGAATCTGTATGTCTGGCACGACGCTCCTTCAAAACCCTTGAAGCTGAATTAGCCAGCCAACCTGCTTTTTCTTGTCCCAACATTTTTAATGGTATCGGTAAACCGGCAAACAATGTATCCGTTCTCTTTTTTTCATAAAATTCTGTAATAGCTTGCTGTCTGTCAAATGTGATCAACGCATTAAGCTCTTTATTTTCTTGTACCTTCTGTTCGATTGCGGCCGTTAGCTCTTCAAAACTGATCTGATTTGCTGCTAATTTTTCTGCCCAATAAGTCCCGTCTTTCATCGTTATCACTCCTTTCGTTATTAATAGCATAAAACAATATATATAACAAGCGATACACACCTGTTTCAGTCGTTAAAATCGCTTGTTCCATCGACATTATCATCATACGAGTATAAAAATCTTTTTTACTATAACAGTTATTTCTGTTGTACTATAATGTGATCATTGAAATTATCTGCTGGCTATGTCAGAATACAAAAGGAATACAGCAGGAGGAATGCAAATTGAAAAAAATCGCAATTATTGGCGGCGGTATTATTGGTTTGACGCTGGCAAATTATTTAGATACGAATAAATTCACTGTCACTGTTTTTGATGAAACAACTGGGCAAGCTACCGGTGCCAGCGCGGGGATCATTTCCCCATGGTTATCCAAACGACGAAACAAAAAATGGTATCGTCTCGCTCAAGATGGCGCGGCGTTTTTTCCAAAACTGATTCAAGATATGGCACTGACAGACGATATCTATCAGCAAACTGGTACTTTGATTTTGCGGGATGCCAGCGAACTGACTGAACTTGCGGAATTGGCTGAAAAACGCAAAGCGGACGCTCCAGAGATCGGCACCATCCAACAATTGACCGCTGAACAGACCCAGCAGGCGTTGCCTTTATTGAAAAAAACTCCTTCATTGAAGATCTCTGGCGGCGGAAAACTGGACGGCAAAGCTTATCTGGCACATCTGAAAAAGCTCGCAGAAAATAAAGGCGTTCGCTTCATTTCTGAAAAAGCAAGCATCAAGAAAAATGCTGATGGCTGGCAAATGATCACAGCAAACCAAACTATGGACTTTGATCTGGCAGCCTTGGCACCCGGACCACGGTTAAAAGAACTCTTAAATGAAATCGGCTATCAAACAGATCTTCGGCCGCAAAAAGGACAGCTTTTAGTTTTTGAGACTTCTTTTAAAGAAAGCGGCGCATGGCCTGTCGCTATGCTGGACGGAGAAGCAGATTTGATTCCATTCATGGACGGTAAGATTTTATTAGGCGCTACTCACGAAAATGAGGCCAGCTGGGATTTGAAGCCGACAGATGAAGCTTATAGACAATTGACAGAAAACAGCCGAGAATTCTTACAGATGCCGGATGAACTTTTCCGTCAATTCAAAAATTACCGTGTCGGCACCCGCGCCTACACTTCTGATTTCGCGCCGTTTTTCGGTCCCCTTCCAGAAGAACCTTCCTTAGCTGTAGCAAGCGGCCTTGGTTCATCAGGTCTCACGACAGGACCTTATATCGGTTATTTGTTAGCGAAATATTTCAATAACGCCGCTTGGCAGACTGACGAGTATCAAAAACCGATGGAGAATTATGTGGGTTTATAGGTATTAAATAGGAACTAAAAAATGACAAGCCGCATCCACCTAATAAGCGAGTCTCTACGCTCATTAGGTGATGCGACTTTTACTTTCCACTCAGCAAAACTTCTTTTGCGGTTTTCTTGCAGTATTTGTTTTTTGACTATTTTAACTACTTCGTCACTGATAGTCATGCCACATTTTTATTTTTTAGATCATTATTAGTTGCTCGTTCAAGTTCCAACAACTCCGCTAAACATTGAAATCTAGCACTATTTTTCTTGAATACACAGATCAGCTCTCAGCCAACCTCCGCTTTTCAAATTTACCGTTCGTCAACACCGTGACTTCTTTAAAGCCAAGTTTTCTTAAACGCTCCAGTTCTTCTTTAAAGCCGAAATTCAATGTTGCTGGTTCGTGGCTGTCGCTGGATAGGATGATTGGTATATTTTCTTGCTGCAGCAGCGTGAGTAAAAAATCATCCGGATAAGCGGTCTGCTTCCAGCCGCGGCTGACACCGCCTGTATTGACTTCCACCATTCCGCCGTAAGTTTTTAATTCCCGTGCGACTGACAACAGCGCCTCAGCGGCGATTGACTGATACTCCTCGTCCACTTCGTCAAGATAATGGATCCGGTCATTGAACTTTGCGATCAGATCGAAATGACCAACGATCGTAGGATGATTTTGACGGACATGCTGGATCACAAGCTGATAGTAATCCCGCACCATCGCCAAAACGTCTCCTTGAAACCACTCCTGCAATGTCTCCGCTAAAAGTTCCGGGCTTTGATCGACACTGCGGTACTCTCCGTTTCGGGGTGAAAAATAGTGGACCGATCCAATGGTATAGTCATAAGTTTCCTGCAAATCACTAAAGTAATCCCATTCGATACCTAATGAGATCGCAAGCTTCCCTGCATTTTTCCGGGCCAAATCTTCCACCGCTTTTTTATAGGCTTTCTCGTCTTGGATACCGGGACAGCTTGGGTCAAAGGGTGCGGGAGAGTGGGAGGAAAAACCGAGATCCGTGAAACCTAGCGCAAGTGCCTGCTGGACCATTTCCTCTATCGTGGCTTTCCCGTCGCAAAAGGTACTGTGAGTATGAGCGTTTGATAAATACTCCATGATCATTCCTCATTTCATTCGTTCTTGCTTTAATTTATGATCGATGACATGCCGGCCTGTCAATTCCTTTTTCACTTCCGCAACGCTGATATCCATTTCAGTCATCAGCACCAATACGTGATACGCCAGATCCGCGATTTCATAGATCGTCTCTTCCTTGTCCTCTTTGATTCCGCCGATAATGACTTCTGCGGATTCCTCGCCGACTTTTTTCAATATTTTTTCCAGCCCTTTATCAAAAAGATAGCTGGTATAGCTGTCGGCTTGGGGGACCTTTTTCCGTTCCTTTAATAGACCCTGCAATCCTTCCAAGGAAAACAGCTCACTAACGTCACCGTACAATCCATTGGTAAAACAGCTCTCACTTCCGGTATGGCAAGCCGGTCCATCCTTGACTACTCTGGCCACCAGCGCATCTTCATCGCAATCGGCAGTCAAAGATCGCAGATATTGAAAATTTCCGCTAGTTTCGCCCTTTACCCATAATTTTTGACGCTTGCGGGAAAAATAAGTCATCTTCCCGCTTTCCAAAGTCTGTTGCAGACTTTCCTGATTCAGGTAAGCCAATGTCAGCACTTGATTTGTATAGTAATCCTGCACGATCACCGGAATCAATCCTTTTTCATCAAAACGAACCATCTAAAACTCCTCCATTTCTTTTAAACTGGACGAACAAAAATCTGATTGTCCAACAAATATTTCTTCAATTCTGAAATCTCAACGGAACGATCATGAAAAATCGAAGCGGCTAATCCGGCATCTATTTTGGGATGTTGAAACAGCTCCAAAAAATCAGCTTTTTTTCCCGCACCTCCAGAAGCGATGATAGGCAGTTGGGTTCGTTCCGCCACTAAATCCAACAGCTCTAGATCAAAGCCGTTTTTCACTCCGTCGGTATCGATACTGTTGATGACCAGTTCACCGGCTCCCAGATCTTCTCCGTATTTGATCCATTCCAATGCGTCGATCCCTGTGTCCTTGCGCCCGCCCTCTGCGAAAACATGAAAGGCGCCCGCAACGCGTTTGACATCCACGGAAAGGACCACGCATTGACTGCCGAAACGCTGCGCCGCTTCACGGATCAGCTGGGGTTCTTTGATTGCACCTGAATTCACGCTGACTTTATCTGCCCCGGCATGCAGTACCCGATAAAAATCATTCAGGGAATTGATTCCTCCGCCGACGGTCAACGGGATAAAGATCACTGAGGCAACTTTTTTCAAAACCTCTGTAAACAATTCCCGTTTTTCATATGAAGCGGTGATATCATAAAAGACCAGCTCATCTGCGCCAGACCGATTATAAAAATCAGCTAAAAGGACCGGATCTTCGATTTCTCTCAGCTGAGAAAAACGAACTCCTTTGACCACCTTGCCGTCTTTCACATCCAAACATGGGATAATACGTTTAGCAATCATCGCTTTTCCTCCTGTCTGCCGGCAATGCTCAAGATATCCTCTAACACCAGATCATTTTGATACAGCGCTTTGCCGACGATCGCCCCTTCAATACCGATATTTTTTAATTCTTCAATATCCTGCAAAGTTGCTACACCGCCGGAAGCTGTGATTTCCAATGGTAATCGATCCAGCTCTTGATACAATTTGCTGTCGATCCCTGCGCCTGTTCCGTCTTTCGCGATATCCGTATAGATGATTCGGCGGCAGCCCCAATCCGCCAAATATTGACAAAAAACAGCGGCAGAGGTTTCCGTAGTATTCAGCCAGCCTTCCGTCGCGACTTTTCCTTCACGGACATCGACACCAATGACGATTTTTTCTTGGTATTTTTTCAGCATTTCTTTAGTAAAATCCGGGTCTCGCTGCGCGACAGTCCCTAAGATCACCTGTCGGACTCCGGCATCTAAATAAGCAGCGATCGTCTTTTCCTCGCGGATCCCGCCGCCGACTTCTACAGCTAATGACGTGTTCTCAACGATTCCCTGTATCATATTGAAATGATGCCCTGTCCCCGTTTTTGCTCCATTCAAGTCAACCAGATGCAAAAAACGCGCGCCGGCAGTCTCAAATGATTTTGCAAAACTCAGCGGGTCTAAACCGAATATGCTTTGTTTTTGGTAATCGCCTTGATAAAGGCGGACGACTTGCTGATCCAACAAGTCGATAGCTGGATAAATGTTCATAAGCTTCCCTCCGCAAAATTTTGTAGCAATTTTGATCCGGCCCTTCCGCTTTTTTCCGGATGGAACTGGGTCCCGAAAAGATTGCCCTTTTGAACGATGCCAGGAATCTTGACGCCGTATTCGCTATAAGCCGCCACTACCGGTTCGGTTGTTTCTGCATAGAAACTGTGGACATAATAAAAGAAATCTTGGTCTTGGATCCCCTGCAATAACGGGCAATCCTTTTGAAAAACCAGCTGATTCCACCCCATATGCGGGACTTTCAGCGGCTGTTCAGTTGATAAAAAGCGTTCCTTCAAAGACGTGACTTTACCGGAGATCAAACCGAATCCTTTCTGAGTCCCAAATTCCTCGCTTTCTTCAAATAACAGCTGCATTCCCACACAGATTCCTAAGATCGGTGTTCCTTTGCCTGCCATCTCGATCAATGTCTGATCCAAACCCTTTTCCGCTAATTTCTTTTTGGCATCGCCAAATGCACCCACACCTGGAAATATGATCCGATCCGCCTTCTCCACAACAGTCGGCTGGTCTGTCACACAATGTTCGATCCTGAGGGAAGTCAAGGCACCTTGCAAACTGAATAAATTTCCTACTCCGTAATCAACGACTGCGATCATTGCCTCTCCTCCTCTATAAAATCGTTCCCTTGGTGGAGGGAATCTCATTAGGTGCTTGTTCATTGATGGCGACAGCTTCGGCTAACGCCCGACCAAATGCCTTAAAGCCGGCTTCAATGATATGGTGACTATTTTTCCCGGCAAATTGCTGAAAGTGGATCGCCGCTCCCAATTCACGGGCAAAGGCAATGAAAAATTCCTCCACTAATTCAGTAGCAAACTCACCTACCTGCTGACTAGGGATCGAAAATTCCGGCATCGCTATTCCGCGACCGCTGATATCGATCCCGCATAACACCAACGCTTCATCCATCGGCAGACAGACCGTACCGTAACGTTTGATCCCGGTGCGATTCCCCAACGATTCGGAAAAAGCTCGCCCTAAAACGATCGCCACATCCTCTACCGTGTGATGTCCGTCTACATAAGTGTCTCCTTCACAGACGATCTGCAAGTCAAAGCGTCCATGCCGGCAAAACAGTTCCAGCATATGATCAAAAAAACCGATACCTGTGCTGATCTCCTGTTTGCCTGTTCCTTCTAGGACTAAAGTTGCTTGGATCGCTGTCTCACTTGTCTTACGTGTGATAGTTGCTGTTCTCATATGCAGATTCCTCCAATAACTTTTTTATTGTTTCCATCAAAATTGCCATCTGCTCCTTGGAACCAACTGTGATCCGTAAATAATCGCGGATCTCAGGCTGATCGAACCAGCGGACAAAAATATTTTTTCCCTTCAAGCTTAAGTACAAATCTTCACCATCAATGTTGGGATGTTTGCCAAAAATAAAATTTGCTTGACTATCAGTCACTTCAAATCCAAGATCACGAAATTCCTGTTTCGCTGCTTCGCGATTTTCAATGATCTCTTTCCGACAAAACTCAAAGTATTCCTGATCCGCCAAAGACGCGGTTCCTAACGCTAATGTCAGCCGATTGACATTATAGGGATTAAAGGAAAATTTCAGCCGATTCAGATCCGCAATAATATCAGGATGACCAATGGCAAAACCCAATCGTGCGCCTGCCAGCTGTCTGGATTTGGAAAATGTCCTGACGATCAGTAGGTTGGTATAGCGTTTCGTCAATGAGATCGCAGATTCTCCGCCAAAATCGACATATGCTTCATCCACGATCACCAACCGCTCCGGCTTTTCCGCTGCCAATTCCTCCAACTGCTGCTTTGTCAAAGCCAGACCAGTCGGAGCATTGGGATTGGCAATCACGATAGTTTTATCTGAACGTTTATAGGGAACAAGATCAATGCTTAAATCCTCCGCCAGCGGGACCGCTTCTGTCTCGAGTTGATAAAGCTGAGCGAAGACTTGATAAAAGCCGTAGCTTATTTCTGGGAAAATCACGCCGTTTTCCATGAATCCCTGAAAACATAACGCCAAGATCTCGTCGCTTCCGTTACCGATAAAAAGTTCCGCCGGGGACACTTGGTATTCCTCAGCTAACGCCGCGATCAGCAGACTGCCGGCAGGATCAGGATAGCGAGCCAATTCTTCCGCCTCTTTCATAAGCACTTGAAGAACCTTTTTTGAGGGTGGAAAGGGACTTTCATTGGTATTCAGCTTGACGATCCCTTTTTCTTTCGGCTGTTCTCCCGGAACATAAGGAGTTAATTTGGCATAACGTTGGGCTAAAAAATTCATTGCTTCTTCTCCTTTCGAACCAAGATAGAACGAGCGTGACCTGCCAACCCTTCACTTTCGGCAAATACCGCGACTTTATCGGTGGCTTTAGCAAGTTCTTCTGCTGAATAATAAAGATAACTGCTGCGTTTGACAAAATCATCCACCGATAGAGGCGAATAAAAACGTGCTGTTCCTTCTGTCGGCAACGTATGATTGGGACCGGCAAAATAATCTCCCAAGACCTCTGGCGTGTGGTAGCCCAGAAAAACACTGCCAGCGTTTTTGACCCGGCCTAGCCAGATAAATGGTTCATTGACCGCTAATTCCAAATGCTCCGGAGCAATAAGATTCGCCAGCTCGATTGCTTCTTCCAGACTGTCTACTAAAATGATCCTGCCGTTGTTTTCGATGGATGCCGCGGCAATTGCTTGGCGGGGCAATGCTTGTAGCTGCTTTTGGACCTCACGCTGAGTCTCATCAGCCATTTTTTTGCTTGTCGTGACCAAGATGGCTTGTGCGTTTTCATCATGTTCCGCTTGTGCCAACAGATCCGCCGCCAGCCATTTTCCTTGGGCCTTCTCATCAGCGACGATCAGCACATCACTAGGTCCTGCGATCATGTCGATCGCCGTGGTGCCGTACACAAGTTTTTTGGCGGTAGCAACATAGATATTGCCCGGCCCAACGATCTTGTCCACTTTCGGGATGGTTTCAGTCCCATATGCCAGCGCGGCGATCGCTTGAGCGCCGCCGATTTGATATACCGCCGAAACTCCCGCCAGTTTCGCGGCTGCCAAGATAGCCGGTGCGATCCCGCCTTTTTGATTCAGCGGGGTCACCATGATGATTTGCTCAACTCCCGCCAGTTTTGCCGGAACGGCATTCATCAATACGGTACTTGGATAAGCCGCGGTACCGCCGGGAACATAGATACCTACTTTTTCCAGCGGGATCACCCGCTGCCCCATGACCCGTCCTGCTTGCGCATCGATAAATCCTTCTTGCAGCTGACGCTTATGGAAACGACGGATATTCGCTAAGGAAGATTTCATTGCTTCCAATAATTCCGGCGAGATTTGTTGAACAGCGCGGTCGATCTCTTCTTGACTGACTTTAAAAGCAGTCGGTGCGATCCCGTCAAACCGCTCCGCAAACTCCATCAGCGCCCTATCGCCTTCTGTTCTCACTTTCTCGATGATCTCACTGACTTGCTGGGTGACTTCCGCAGTGGTCTGAGCGTTGCGTTGTCTTAATTCCTTGATTGAAAAATTTTCTGCTTTTACGATCTTGATCATTCACGATTCCTCACTTTCTCCACAAGTTCATTGATCCGTTCCCGTTTAAAACGCCAAGCTCCGTTATTTGCGACCAGATGACCGCTGGAAGTCGTGATTTCCTCAAGAACGACTAAATCATTTTCCTCCAAAGTCTTCCCGGTTTCCACGATGTCCACGATCACATCCGCCAGACCCACGATCGGCGCTAATTCGATCGAACCATGCAACGGGATCAATTCGATCGGCTGACTCCGCTTGCTGTAATAATCTCGAGAGATCGCAGGATATTTTGTCGCTACTTTCAGCGGTCGCGTCCGATCCGTCTCAAATCCTTGTTTACCCGCTACCGCTAAACGACAGCGGCCAATAGATAATGTCACTAGATCAACGACCTCTGCCGCTGTTTCCAATAAAACATCTCTGCCGATCACTCCCAAATCCGCTACCCCATGTTCCACATAACTGCCGATGTCACTAGGCTTGACCCAAAAATATCGACAACGATATTTAGGATCCTCAAAAAATAATTTGCGGCTGTCATCGTCTATCGGGATCGACAGTAAGCCCGCGTCATCAAACATCTGAAGTACTTGCTTGCCCATCCGTCCTTTTGGAAGAGCGATATTCAAAAAATCATCCTGTACAAAAATTTTCTCTGTGGCCGCCGTTTCGACTTCTTCCAAATAGATCCCAAAACCGATCGCCCCTTGCTCCTTGCCAAGAGAGGTCAATAATTTGTCATAACGGCCGCCAAATAAGACCGCATTGGGCGTATTTTCAATAAAGCCCCGGAAAATGATCCCGCTGTAATAATTCGTATCAGTGACAATGGACAGATCAAATTGGAGGGTAACGTTAGAAAGGTCAGTATGTTGCCAGCAGGCAGTGACGATCTCTCGAATCCGATCCAAAGCTTCCGTGATTTTAGGAAAATCCTGCAGATCGTTTATTCCTTCTGTCAAATCCTGAATGATATCTTCTGATGAGCTCATCAAACGATAAATACCTTCTAACGTTTTTTGAGA
This sequence comes from Enterococcus mediterraneensis, assembly GCF_900604485.1. Taxonomy (NCBI): domain Bacteria; kingdom Bacillati; phylum Bacillota; class Bacilli; order Lactobacillales; family Enterococcaceae; genus Enterococcus; species Enterococcus mediterraneensis. The sequence continues at coordinate 1,842,018 of NZ_UWOP01000001.1, read as the reverse complement.
CAATTCAGTTCGTGCCGCCAATTGTTGCAATTCCTGCAGATTTTTATTTTTCAGAATCTGTAAGACATCTTTTCTCATATCTTCTGGAAATAATTCCAAGATCCCGTTTAACAGCTCACTGTCAGAGATCTCTAATTTCGAAACGCCGATCACGGCCAATGATTCCATTGCTAACGATAAGACTTCGACCTCCGTAGATAGATCGACCGCCCCCAACACTTCCAACCCGATTTGATTGATTTGACGGTAATCTCCAGTCTTGCGATTCTTCCGAAAAATATTCTCGTTGTAATACACTTTTTGACTCGTTTGCGCAGGAGTATTTTTTACGATGGATAAAGTGATATCCGGATTAAGAGCCATCGTCCCGCGAGTATCATTGACGGTGATGACTTCATCCTCGGTCAAAAAACGTTTATTCTCCAAATAAGAATCATAACGCTCAAAACTGCTCAATCGGAAAAAACGATACCCTCTTCCCTGATAGATTTTTCGCAATTTTAAAGCGATCCGCTCCTCTGCTCGCAAGACTTCTGTCGATACTTCCATTTGCTCCACTCTCCTTTTTTCATAAAAAAAAGCCCTCCGGCAATTACTTGCCAGAGGACGTGTACGCGTGATCCCACCTCTATTTATCTACTCCTCGCGAAATAGACCTCATTCGGTCATTGAAAGTAAAAAAAGTCCTTTGATCGTATCGACCAAAGGACGTAATTTACGTGGTTCCACCTTTTTTCATCAGCTCCTTGCGGAAAACTGACCTTATCAAGTCATCTATCAATGACCGAGGCTGTAACGGGCCGCCCGGACTCTCTTACTCTTTTCAGAAAGCCGACTCTAAGATGTGTTTCATTATCTTCCGCTGCCTCTTCTCACCAACCAGAGACTCTCTTAAAACATTCTGATAATTACTCTTCTTTTCGATGTCTTATTTATTAGATTGACATTAATTTACAACGATAAATTTCTTTTGTCAATGGGTGTTTTTTAATTTTCGGAATATTTTTTTAATAAACCAAGAAATTGATAGCTGCTTTTGTTTTCCCCTTCTAACATCTACTGCAATCAGTAATATCCTATTAAACTCCAACAGTTTCCGGATCGATTTTTGTAGTTCCGTTTCCGATATGCGCAACGTAAAATTCCGGAGCATAACCTACGACTTTCATGTATTCATCATAGACATTGTTTTTGAAGACAGGGATGTTTTCTTCTTTGACAAGCGCGATCGCGCAGCCGCCAAATCCGGCACCTGTCATTCGTGCGCCTAAGACGCCTTCTTGTTGTTGGGCAGCGTCCACTAATGTATCCAATTCGATGCCGGTTACTTCATAATCATAGCGCAGAGAGTAGTGGGAGTCATTCAGCAGTTGTCCGAACGCTTCCAGATTTCCCGCTTCCAATTCAGCTTTTGCCTTCAGCGTCCGTTGGTTCTCAGAAACAGCGTGCCGTGCTCTGCGTATCAATGTATCATCACCGATTTGAGCGATATTTGCTTCAAATTCTTCTTCATCCAGATCTCCTAAAGAGGAAATGTCTAGTGTTTTTTGTAAACGCGCTAAGGCCTCTTCACATTCGCTGCGGCGTTCGTTGTATTTTGAATCTGCTAATTCTCGCCGTTTATTCGTATTCATGATGACAATAGCATAACCATCTAATTTCACAGGAACCATTTCATATTTCAATGTATTTGTATCTAATAAAATTGCGTGATCCAACTCGCCAAAACCGATAGCAAATTGATCCATAATACCAGAATTGACACCGATAAATTCATTTTCTACTTTTTTACCAGTTTGGACCAACTCTAAACGATCCGTGTTTAAATCAAACAGATCTTCTAATACGACACCGACTAATAATTCCAAAGAAGCACTGCTGGAAAGCCCTGCGCCGTTAGGAATCGTTCCTTCAACCAATAGTTCAAATCCATGATTGATCGGATGACCAGCTTCTTTTAATTTTACAATCATTCCTTTTACATAATTCGCCCAATTTGCTTTTTTATTGTAGGCTAATTCATCTAGAGTAAAGCTAACAACACCGACATCCTCAAAATTTGTGGAGTAAACTAATACTTTGTCATCCTTTCGAGGACCTGCCACTCCTTGGGTTCCGTAAGTGATAGATGCTGGGAAAACGTGTCCGCCATTATAATCCGTATGTTCGCCGATCAAATTGATACGGCCTGGCGAGAAGTATTGCGTGGTTTGTTTTGGACCGAAGATTTCGGCAAATTTTGTGTTTAAACTTTTTTTGATCTCCATGATGCTTTATTCCTCTCTTGTTTTGATTTTGAATTCCGTTTTCGTTTCAAAAGGTATGCCGGCTTTTAAATGAATCGAACCAAATGCCGGAAACTGCTCTGCCCCTGGTGCTGTTTGAGTTTCAAATGTGATACCGCCGTGATGAACCAGCTTTCTACCGTGCATTTCGGGAGTTTCTGTTCCAAAATTCGCAGTGAAAACAACAACGCTGGAAGCATCTGTGGCTACCTCAATTTGGATTTTTTTATCTGGACTGGTTAGACGGGAAGCTGGTTTATCCAGTCCAGTTTCTTTTAAGAAAAATGGATGATCGATACCATCGACGAGCACTTTTTGTTCAAAATCACTGGCAAAAACCGTTTCCATCTTTTTAGACGTTTGAAAGTCAAAAGCCGTTCCTGCCGTGTTTTCTTTTACACCGATAGGAATGCTGTCTGCTCGTAAAGGAGCGTAAGCTTCACTGTTCAGCCAAAGTTCATGCTGATCGATCGGTTGCGAAGGATCGCCATTCAAGTTGAAGTAAACGTGGTTTGTCGGATTGAACAACGTATCTCGATCACTGATTCCACGAGTAGTTACTCGCCAAATATTATCTTGTGTTAATGTATAGCGGACTTCGACATCCAATGTACCTGGAAAACCGTGTTCATTGTCGTGACTGGAAGTAGTAAAAATGACAGAATACTCGTTTTCGCCATTCAAAATAACATAAGACCATTTCTTCAATTCAAATCCGGGAGAACCGCCATGCAGAGTATGTCCTGTTTCAGGATCTGTCATTAATTGGTAGTTTCTGTCATTAAGCGAAAAGCGTCCATTTTCGATTCTTCCCGCTGTACGGCCGATAGAAGCGCCGATATACGGATCTTTTTCGATATATTCTTCAGCGGTACCAAATCCCAAAACCAATTCTTGATCATTTGATTTCAAACTAACGATCCTAGCACCTAAATCAGAGACAGAAAGTACCAGTTTATTTTTGTTTTCCAAGGTTATCAAATGATACCCTTGACCAAAGTCTTTTTCTGTAATCTTCATTTTCAAGATCCTTTCTTAATGTGAAGGAACGACTGCATCATGAAGTTCATCTTCCGCTGTATCAGCCGGTGCCAATTTATTTTCTAATTCTTCCACGATCTGTGCATGTTTTTTCTCTGTCAATGTAATCTTCCAAGCAAAAATGATTGCTGAAAAAATCATCAAAGCCGCTGGAGCGTAGAATGCGTAAGCCTTGAATGTCTCTACTCCGTGAGCCGTGATATCAGCAGCGGTAGCATTACCTGTCATCCCAGAAGCAATAGCGACAAAACCTACGATCCCATTAGACAAAGCACCGGCGATTTTATCCAGTAAAGGTCGGATCGACAAAGTGACTGCTTCATTGCGGATGCCGTTTTTCCATTGTCCGTATTCAACAGAGTCTGTGATAGTCATCAAAGCAGATAAGAAAATCAACTGTTGTGGGAAGTAAAACAAGACTAATCCTACAATAACGATTGGCAGACTTGAACCTGCGATCGTAAAGAACAAGTAAGAGGAAGTCATCATTGCGATTCCTCCAAGATATACATAACGGCGGGAAATGACCCGCGTAAGAACAGGGAATAACGGAACCGCTATCAATCCAAGCAAAGCTGCAACAAGACCTACGATCCAAAATTCAGTTGGTTGACCAAGAACGTATTTGAAAAAGTAGAACAATACAGCGGTAGTTGCCACATTAGCGATCGCATAAGCGATATAAGCAAGTGCAAGCCACATCAACTGATCATTTTGAGCGATTGCTTTGAAGACATCTTTGATCCCAGCTTTTTCATTTTGCTGACGAATCGCCGTGTCGACTTCTTTTGTACCTAGAGCGGTAATAATAGCAGTACCACCTGAAATAACCGCTGCGATCACACCAAACCAAAACCAGCCTGAAGCGCCTTCAATATGTTTATGAGTAACAAGGTAAGTAAAGAAAGTAACGATAGGTACGACCACTAGAGTAGTACCATTTGCTCCCAGAGATGAACCAAAACGAGCGAATGTCGCGAATTTTTCGCGTTCTTTTGTTTCAGTACTCAATGCCGGAATCATGGACCAAAAAGCAATATCTTTGAATGAATAAAAGCTGTCTAATAATACGAAAACGATTGCAAATAATACAATAAATAAAGTCGTGTTGTGAGTAGCTAGTCCAAAGAAATTAGTAAAGATCGCTACAAGAAGTACGGAACTGACCACACCGCCAATAACTAACCATGGTTTGAACTTACCGTATTTCGTTCGTGTATTGTCGATGATCCCGCCAATCAAAGGATCAAAAATAATTTCAACTAAACGGATACCCACTACCAAACTTGTGACTGTGGCAATCATTCTAGCATTCGTTGCTTTATCTGCACCTGCAAACATCTGACTTGTAACGAATACCATAAAATAAGTGCTCAATGTAACATAGAATGTATCGTGCCCAAAAGCGCCTAAAGCGTAGGACACACGTTGGATCATTTTGTTTCTCATAATCTATATACCTTCCCTCTTCAATAAATGACAAATGATAAAACGGTTACAATAAATAACGCATATCTTTTAATGACTTAAATTTAACAAGAAGTCCTTTTCTTTTTAATATCCTTCTGTGACTTTTATTTAACTTTTTGTTGCATTATACTAAAGAAGGAGTGATATATATGGAACAATCGATTTTCTTAAAAAAAGAGCCGCAACAATTGGAAAAAGAATTATACTTTGACTTTTGCGGGTTCTCTAAAACAATGCCCTTTCATTCTTTTGGTCCTGCAATCCGAAACAACTATATTTTGCATATCGTTATGGAAGGCAAAGGCTCTTATCATGTAAAAAACCAACAATTCCAATTAAAAAAAGGTGATCTGTTCTTGATCCGTCCTGGCGATTCAAACTTTTACTTGGCAGACGGAGAAGACCCGTGGATGTATTGCTGGCTTTCTTTTGGCGGCTCAGCTGCGGAAGAAATCATTCGGCGCTCACTTTTCAAAGAAGACCAATATACGATGATTTCTTCTAATATACAAAAATATGTCGATATTATTGTGGAATGTATGAAAGAGACCGAAGAGAATCTAGAAAGTGAACTGCAATTAACTGCATTGACCTATCGTTTTTTAGCGGTTCTTTTAAAAGATGGCGGCAAGATCAGCGGCGGTATCCCAAAGGTCCATTCCTCTTTAGCTGTTGAAACCGTCAAATATATCGAAGAACATTATGCGGAAAACTTATCAGTTGAAGAAATCGCCCAGCACTTATCTGTCAACCGCAGTCATTTATCACGTGTGTTCAGCAATTATATGGGAACAAGCATCAAAGAATATTTGATCGGTGTACGGATCAACCGGGGAGCGTTTCTCCTTTCTCTAACTAATGACTCTGTAGAAAGCATTGCTTATCAAGTAGGATTCAACAGTTTAGTCGTATTTAGCCGTATGTTCAAAAAAAGTACCGGAGAGACGGCGACAAACTATCGTAAACGGATGAGAAATGAAAATTTCAAAGATATTTCTTTAGATACCTTGAAAAAACAATTGGAAAAACAAACAGCAGTTTCCTGGACGACCTGATTTTTTGAGAGAATGACATGTATCTATTAAGAGAAGCCGCTGCAAGCAAAGAAATAAACTTGCAGCGGCTTCTCTTATTTATCCCACTCTATCCTATAGTTCCTACGTTTTTAGTCAGCAAAGCCGATGATAGTGTTCGTGATCCTTCTCGTATTCAACGAAAAAAAAGCTGAACCCTTATTCTCAAGGGTTCAGCCATCATTTTAAGACTATTCTTCTTCTTCCGCCATGAATGTGTTGAAAACTTCTTCGATCATGTCCCATTCAGCTTCGGTTTCGATTTGTTGCAATTCGCCTTCTGTGCCGTCTTCGTTTTCGATATAGGCATAGGCTTGCAATTCAACGTCTTCATCTTCTGATGCGCCGGCTGGATAAAGCAGCACGTAATTACGTCCGAATTCTTCTTGGCCGTCAACGGTCAAAAGGATCTCATAAAGTGTTTCATTGCCTTGATCGTCTACCAATGTGATGTGTTCATGTCCTTCGTGGTCATGATCATGGTTGTGATCGTGGGTATGTTCAGTCATTTAAATTCCTCTTTTCTTTGCATTTATAGCAGATTCTTGCTTGCGCCATCCAAATAATTTTGCAAGATCATCACTGCCGCTAATTTGTCGATAACTTTTTTTCTCTTGGCTCTGGAAGTGTTAGCTTGTTCTACCAACATTCGTTCTGCTTGTACTGTCGTCAATCGTTCATCCTGATAAGCAACGGGAAGATCAAACAATTCAGCGATCTTTGCGCCGTAAGCCATCGAAGCTTCCGCCCGCGGTCCGATCGAATTGTTCATGTTTTTTGGCAGTCCGACGACAAATTGAGTCACCTCATATTCAGCGACTAATTCACCTAAACGTTCAAAACCAAACTCGCCATTTTCTTCATTGATCCGAATGATCTCTACACCCTGTGCAGTCCAGCCCATGGGGTCGCTGACAGCGATCCCAACCGTTTTGGAGCCGACGTCTAATCCCATGATTCTCATTATAAACTGATCCCGTGATTCCCTAGATAATAGCGAATCAATACTTCTAAAATTTCATCGCGCTCATGGCGACGAATCAAATTACGGGCGTCTCGATAACGAGGAATGTAGGCCGGGTCTCCAGAAAGCAGATAACCCACGATTTGATTGATTGGATTGTACCCTTTTTCTTCCAAGGCACGATACACGATCGCCAGTGTCTCGCTCACTTCTTTTTTTCTGCTATCATCAAAATCAAAACGTACCGTTTCATCTGTATAACCCAATTTTCTACACCTCTTTCTATGTGCCTCTATCCAAGTGCTATTTTACTAAATATGGATAGAAACTACAAACAAATGTTTTTTTGCTGTAAATATTCTTATTTATATCCTACCATAAAATGTGAATTTTTTTTGTGAAAAAATTTTGAAAAATCAATTTAAAAAACTTTTTTAATTTTTTCGATTCCTTCATCGATTTCCTTCATTGAGATCGTCAATGGTGGCAATAAGCGTAACACATTTTGCCCGGCTTTTAAAGTCAGCAAGCCGGCTTTTTCCAAATCTTTTATAATATCTTCAACAGAAAATTCTTGCTGCAATTCGATACCGATCATCAGTCCTCTGCCGCGGACCTCTTTGATTTTTGACGAATCGATCTTTTTCAATGCTTCTAACAGATATGTTCCTTTTTTCTGAACGTCTTCCAAAAATTCGGATTGATCGATTTGACGAACGACTTCCGCCGCGACTGCCATCGCCATTTTATTGCCGCCGAATGTTGTGCCGTGACTGCCGGGACCAAAGTGTTTTCCTAGTTCCTGTTTGCCAAGCATCGCACCGACTGGAAAACCATTGCCTAAACCTTTCGCCAAAGTAAAGATATCCGGTTCAATATCCATTTGTTGGAAAGCATAGAGACTGCCAGTCCGTCCCATACCAGTTTGGATCTCGTCTATGATCAGCAGACTTCCGGTTTCACGGCAACGTTTTTCGATCTCTTGCAGCCACTCTTTCTCCGCTAAAATGATCCCGCCTTCTCCTTGGATGACTTCTACTATGACTGCGGCTGTATTTTGATCCATCTGCTGGTCGATCCCATCCCTATCGTTGTAATCCACATAAACAAAATCCGGTACAAGAGGAGCAAATCCTTGATGGACCGCCGCTTGACCTGTGGCGCTCATGGCTCCATAAGTTCGACCGTGAAAGGATTGAACAAAGGTAATGATTTTCGATCGATTGGTAGTTTTACGAGCTAGTTTGATCGCGGCTTCGATTGCTTCAGCACCGCTATTACAAAAATAGGCAGAATAATTTTCTTTTCCCAAAACATGGGCAACAGTTTCTTGGAGTTGATTTTGATAAAGATTCGGGGTGTGCATCAAACGTTTCGCCTGTCTGATCAAGGCGTCCTCCACAGCCTCATTGCCGTATCCCAAATTGACGACACCGATCCCGCTGGTAAAATCCAAATAGCGTCGGTCTTGGTCGTCTGTCAAATAACTGCCGACACCTTCAACGATTTCAAAATCTTTGCGAGCATAATTCGGAAATAGATTAGTCATGTTCATCCTCCTAACTAAGCATGGTAAAGTCCATTGATTTTTATATACTCATAACTTAGATCACAGCCCCAAGCAGTTGCTTGTTCGTGGCCATCTTGCAGATCGACGGTGATGACGACCATGGAACCTTGCAGATATTGGCGCAGCTTGTTTTCATCATAAACGCTAAGTGTACCTTCTTTTAAAACAGTGTGCGCACCGATTTTCAAGTTGATTTTTTTGGATTCAAGCGGAAATCCTCCATTGCCTGCTGCAGACATAATTCGCCCCCAGTTGGGATCTGCACCGAACATCGCTGTTTTTACCAGCATTGATCCCGCAATTTCCTTAGCGATCACACGCGCCATTTGCAAGGAAGGAGCACCTAAGATTTGGACTTCTAAAAGTTTTGTAGCCCCTTCACCATCTTGAGCGACTTGCTTCGCCATTTGGATCATAATCTGTTCAAGAGCCGCATAAAACTGGTGTTCTTCCACAGAATCCGGTTCCAATACGACACCTGACGCACCGTTTGCCATCAAATAGCAGCTGTCGTTAGTGGAAGCTTCACCGTCGACGGTCACTTGATTAAAACTGTTATCGACAGCTTGTTTCAATAAGAAGGATAATCGATCCGCTGGAATCTCTGCATCCGTCAGAATAAATGCTAACATCGTACCCATATTTGGATGGATCATCCCAGAACCTTTGACAATCCCTGTGATCTGGATCTGCTTATTATCGATTTGAAGTGTAGCGCTGGCAGCTTTCTTTTGGGTATCGGTAGTCATGATCGCCTGCTCAAAATCCGCAAGATTTTTTTCGCGGACATCTAATTTTATGATAGCCTTTTCAATTTTCTCCATCGGCAATTGACGACCTATGATTCCTGTAGAACTGACAGCGATCAGCTCTGGCGAGACTCCGGCAATCTTTGCAAACAGCAGCTGCATCTTTTGCGCGTCTGCGATTCCCTGCTGTCCTGTCACGGCATTAGCATTGCCGGAATTTACAATAATTCCTTGCAAGCGGCCATCTTGCAGCACTTGTCGAGAAAGCTGGACTGGCGCCGCCGCTAGTTGATTTTGTGTAAAAACACCCGCAGCTTGACATACAACATGGGAAAAAACAAAACCGATATCCAGATTTTTTTCTTTCAATCCGCCGCGGATCCCACCAGCATAAAAACCTTGTGGCAATCGAAGTTCTTTCATCTCGTTTCCCCCTCTCTTTCATTAAACCATAACTGCCGATAAAATGCTGTATAAAAAAAGACCGTGAGATACGTCTTTCAAGCTAACTACTCAGCTATGTCACCGTTGTTCTTACAACACGGCCGTATCTGCAAAAATGATTTTGTCGTTTTTGCAGACATACATAGCGGTATATCAGCGTGACTTATCTCACGGCTTTGATTTTTAGATTAAATAGTACTTGTTGCCAATTCTCTTACTTCAGGTTTGCTGCCGTCATGCAGGAAGTAGACATCATACCAAGTCAGGAATGTAAAGATCGTCCAGATTTTGCGGCGAGCATCATTCTTTCCTGTATAGTTGTCATCCAGCATTTTCAAGATCGCGTCTTGTTGGAAAAATTCAGAAACGAAATCTTGTTCAAACAGATTACGCACCAATTTATAGTATTTTTCTTCTCGCAACCAGTCTTTGATCGGTACTGGAAAACCTAATTTTTCCCGATTGTACCATTCTTCTGGTAAGTGACGTGCTGCTGCTTGGCGGAAAGCATATTTCGTATTTTTAGAATTGATCAAGTATTTGGTTGGGACTTGTTCAGAAACTTTCATCAATTCTTTGTCCAATAGAGGAACCCGTAATTCCAATGAACTGGCCATCGACAATTTATCGGCTTTCAACAAGATATCTTTCGGCATCCACTGGTGCATATCCAAGTATTGCATCTTTTTGATCTCAGACATATCTTGGACTTTTTGATAATGGACATCGACGATTTCTTTGACAGAAGGACTTCCTTGGTAAGTCGGTTGCAAAATATCCACCGCTTCAGATTCTTCAAAGACTTTCGCTTGGCCGATGAAAAATTCTTCTGCTGGTGCCAATGATGTATATAGATGAAGCGCACCATGGAACGTTTTTCCTTTAAAGCCTTTTGCCAATTTATAACGCATTCCTTTTGGCAACTTCTTCAATCCTTCAGCTACGACTTTGACCACTTTGGAATGACTATTCATCCCATAAGCTTGATAGCCGGCAAATAATTCATCAGCGCCTTCACCACTCAAGACCACCCGTACATCCCGGCTGGCTAATTCTGCTAAGAAATACAATGGTACACAAGAAGGATTAGAATCTGGTTCATCCAAATGATATTGGATGATCGGGAAATATTCAAACGCTTCTTCCCCGGTAACCACTCGTGCAGTGTTGTTCAATCCGATCATATCAGTAAGTTTTTTCGCTTCTACTGATTCGTTGTAAGTTTTGTCACCAAAACCGATCGAATAAGAATGTTCCGGACGCAAGACAGATGTCACGTAACTTGAATCGACACCGGATGAAAGAAAGGCACCTACTTCAACATCAGCGATTCGGTGGGCATTGATGGATTCCACAACGGTTTCATCGATCAGATCCACTGTTTCTTCCAATGTTAAATTGGTTTCTTTTTCTTTTACGTCCCAATATTGTTCGATCGTCAACTTTCCATCTTTATAAATAAAATAATGGCCTTCTTTGATACGATAGACATTTTTGAAAAATGTTTCATCAAGTGCTGAATATTGGAAAGTCATATAAGGTTTCAATGCTTCTTTGTTCAATTCTTTAACAAAATCAGGGTGTTTCAAAAAGCTCTTGATTTCTGAACCGTACATGAATGTTCCGTTCATTTGTGTATAATAAAGGGGTTTGATCCCAAAATGATCCCGCGCGCCGAATAATTCTTGTTTTTCAGCGTCCCAAATAACGAACGCGAACATCCCGCGAATCTTTTGCAGCAGCTCAACACCATATTCTTCATATCCGTGAAGCAATACTTCCGTATCGGCATGTGTGGTAAACACATGTCCTTTAGCGATCAAATCTTCTCTGATCGCTTGATAATTATAAATCTCACCATTGAAAGTGATCACTAATTTTCCGTCTTCGTTATAGATCGGTTGTGTTCCGCCTTCTAAATCGATGATACTTAAACGGCGAAAACCTAAGGCAGCTCCTTCATCCACATGCTGTCCAGAACTGTTTGGTCCGCGATGGATGATCGTATCCATCATTTCTTTGATTGTTTTATTCTTTTGTTCAATATCGGCATGATTGATAAAGCCTACGATTCCACACATATTCTTCCCTCTTTCACATATTGCCTTTTCCTTACTACAACTTTTTCAGTATAGCATACTTCTTTTTTTGTTTCAGCAGACAAAAACTTGCGGCTGAATATTAAAAGGAGTGATAGACATATTGATTTTTTGGTGCGCTGATTTTTACTACTTTTGCAGCAGCAACGGTTGGCAGCTCCCGTTTTAGCGGTTGATAAAAATCTGTGCCGATCGTCCCTTCGACACGGACCCACTCGTCATTTTTTACTGTAACGCCTTTTGGTAAATGAACCAACAGACCAAAGACGCCGGAATCTGCGACACAGTGGATGATGCCAAAGCGAAAGACGAAATTGTTTTCAGCTGCGTCTTGTTTCGCGTGATAAATAAAACCTTGATAAATGATCTTGCGACCGAGAAATTCGCTTGGATAATTGTAGATCAATTCCATGACATCAAGATAATTTTCATCGGTGATCTGCAAAACACCATCTTTGCTATATTTTTTCATCAGTTTGTCCATCTGCTTTTGATAATCTGATTTATTGTAATACAGACTGGTATTCGGCTGTAGATATTGTGTCTGCACCTCTGGATCCCCGACGGATTCTTGACTGACGGGAAATTGAAATCCTTTTGCCTGTACGATCGTCGTATCCAGACTGACTGTCGGAAACAGCAGACCTACCATGATAGGCAGCGCCAGTAAAATATAAGCGATCGCCCGCTGATGAGGTTTTTTCAATCCGTGGTCATGATCTGCACCATGATGATCGTGCTCTTCTTGATCGTTTTTTACCCAGCGGAACAATTGGACTAATGCCAGTAATAAAGATAAGATCATCGAGATGATTGCTAAATAACGATAATGGACATTGATGAATTGATCTAATTTGCCGCTGACTTGCAAATACATCATTAATTCAAAATATCCTGATAGAATCAAAAATCGCAGCATACTGTCCCCTCCTATACCAACAATGCGTAGCCAGTCACGCACAGCATGATGATGGCAACCATCGATACGATGAATCTGCCGTTAAAATAGCGGTTCATCATCAAAAGATTTTTAATATCTACCATTGGCCCAAAAACAAGAAAGCCAACGACTGGACCGGCACCAAACAGGCTCAACAATGAAGAGCCGATAAAAGCGTCTGCTTCTGAGCACAATGACATCGTCACTGCCAATACCAACATCACTAAGACTGCTAAAATTTTATTGCTGCCTAATGTCAACATCACGCCAGTCGGCAGATACGTCTGCATCAATGCCGCCAACAATCCGCCGATCATCAAGTAACGACCGGTATCAAAAAACTCGTCCACACTGTGATAAAGCATACTTTTGACTTGCTGCAAAAAAGCAGGTTTTTTCTGCGGACCGTCATGTTCTTCATGGCCCTGATGGTGATGGTCATGATCTGTTTGGAAAGCAGAAGCTTTCAAGATCGGTTTTTTGTTGATATACGCCAGCCAGGTTCCGATAACGATCGCCACAAAAATACTGCCAATCACTCGCAAAAACGCATAACGGGCAGAATTTCCAAAGGCGATAAATGTTGAAAAAATCACGATTGGATTCACGATAGGCGCCGTCAGCATAAACGCAAACGCTGTATGCTCAGGAACGTCTTTTTTTACGAACTGGTTGACGATCGGTACGATCCCACACTCACAAGATGGGAAAAATACCCCTAAAAAACAGCCAACCAAAATAGAAGCAAATTTATTTTTAGGTAAGAATTTATTGACGCGTTCCGGTGTCAAAAAGACGAACAGCGCGCCGGATATGATACAGCCCAGCAGAACGAACGGAAAGGCTTCGATCACGATGGATAAAAAAATCATGCTCATCTGTAAAACAGAATTAGGAAGATGATCAAACATATACTTCCTCCTTATTTTTATTTTCGCGTTTTACTATACCCTTGTAAATTTCCAGAAACAAGCGCTATTTGTAAATTTATCAATCTCTTTAAGAAGCGGGAATGAAAATCTGCTATGAATTTTTATTTTTCCTTGCTTGAAAACAGAAAAATTGACTTTTTATTTTTCCCCTCGTATCTTTAGGTGGAGGAGGTGCTGTCATGTATCACGCAGCAACAATCGAAGACGTTCGCCAAAAAATCGCTGATGAATCGATTGCTATCGTCTATATTTCTATGCCGAATTGCAGTGTCTGTGTTTCTGTCAAACCACAATTGGTAGAGCGATTCGATACAAAAGTCCCTATCATCCACGCCGATGCTGCAGAGATACCTGAAGTCGCCGGCGAATTCCAAGTACTGACCGCTCCAGCAGTTTTGCTTTATGTAGATCAAAAGGAAGTCCACCGTGAAGCACGCTTCATTGATTTCCATAAATTGGAAGAGCTTGTGGAAAACTATTCAAATATTTCCGGAACGGTCGATTATGACGAACTGTTCAAATAAAAAATACCGCAGAAAATTGAGCCTGCCGCAAAATCCAGATCATTTCATCTGATTTTGCAGTCGGCACAAACATCTGCGGTGTTTTTATTTGTAAGCAAAAGTTCTTATTCTTCGCTATCGGTTTCCATGACATGACCAGAATGAAGGAAATAGATCAATGTCTGCAACTCATTGGTTAGATCAACATTTTGGATCAAGACATCTTTTGGTGCGTTCAAGCGCGCCGGTGTAAAGTTCAAGATCCCTTTGATTCCGAAATCGACTAATTGATTGACAATACTTTGAGAATGTTCAGCTGGAACTGTCAAAATGGCGATCTCGATCTGTTGGATCTTGATTTGTTCCGCCATATCTTCCATTGGGTAAACGGGGATACCGTCTACAATCCGTCCGACGATTTCTTCGTTCACGTCAAACGCCGCACTTACACGGATACTGTTGCTTTGATGGAATTTGTATTTCAACAGCGCGCTGCCGAGATTTCCGACACCTACTAATGCCACATTCGTCATGTGGTCGTCATTAAGGGTTCTGGCAAAGAAGTTCATCAGATCTTCGACATCGTAGCCGTATCCGCGTTTTCCTAATTCACCGAAGTAAGAAAAATCACGGCGAATCGTTGCGCTGTCGACTTGTACTGCTTCACTCAATTCTGTAGAAGAAACTTTTTTCTTTCCAGCATTATTTAAGATTCGTAAATAGCGATAATATAATGGCAACCGTTTGGCAGTAGCTTTAGGAATGTTGTGTTCTTTCACGATATGACCTCCGTTTGTGAATTTTTCACTTTTAACGAAACACATCATAACAGGAACCATGAAGTAATTGCAATTTAAGTGCTCACTATTTGTGAATTTTTATCTGATTTTAACAATTGGACCTACTCGCGCCGGACTTTAAAATGTGATAGACTAGCACATGATGAAACAAATAACGACATATCAACATTTTCACAATGTTTTTGATACAAAGTTAGGAAAGAGGAGCCTATGATTTTACTACAAGCTAATCAGATCGCTCGCCTATTTGGGGCGGAGGTCTTATTTGAAAATATCCATCTAGAAATCGACTCTCATTCTCGCATCGCTCTCGTTGGCAGAAACGGTGCCGGTAAATCCACACTATTGAAAATCTTGGCTGGAATCGAAGCACCGGATCGAGGAACGATCGCTAAGAATAAAAACGCGACATTGGGTTATTTAGCTCAAGATACTGGTTTGGATTCTGATGAGACAGTTTGGAACGAAATGCTGAAAGCCTTTGACGCCGTCCGTCAAATGGAAGCCCGTATGCGTGAATTAGAGATCAATATCAGCCAAGCATCCCCTGAAGATGCCGGTTACGACAGTTTGTTAAAAGAATACGATCATCTGCAACATGAATTTTCCGATAAAAACGGTTATGGCTATGAAAATGAGATTCGCTCTGTCCTCCATGGATTTCAATTTGACGAATCTTTTTATGCACAGCCCATCGCTACCCTCTCCGGCGGTCAAAAAACACGACTAGCTTTAGCCCGCATGCTTTTACAGCATCCTGATATCTTGATCCTGGATGAACCGACGAACCATTTAGATATCGATACATTGGCTTGGCTGGAAAATTATTTGCAAGGGTATTCCGGCGCGCTGCTGATTGTTTCCCATGACCGTTATTTTTTAGACAAAGTCGCCAATGAAGTCTACGAACTCAGCCGCCAAAAAATGCGCCATTATAAAGGAAATTACAGCCGCTATCTTGAATTGAAAGCTGAACAGCTGACTAGCGAATGGAAAGCCTACGAGAAACAACAGCAGGAAATCAATAAATTGGAAGATTTCGTCGCTAAAAATCTAGTACGGGCATCAACGACAAAACGCGCGCAAAGCCGACGCAAACAACTGGAAAAAATGGAACGGTTGGACCGCCCGCAAGGCAAAGAAAAATCTGCTCATTTTCTGTTTGATATCGATAAAGTTTCCGGCAATGTGGTCTTGCAGTTGGAAGACGCCGCCATCGGTTATTCTGACGGCGAAGTACTGGCAGCACCGATCGATCTGGATGTCCGCCGCAAAGATGCTATCGCATTAGTAGGACCGAACGGTATCGGCAAATCGACATTATTGAAATCACTGATCGGTAAATTGCCTTTTCTTAAAGATACGCCGCATTTAGGAGCGAATGTTTCTATCGGTTATTATGACCAAGGGCAAGCTGAACTGAATACGAATAAAACGATCTTGCAAGAACTATGGGATGAACATCCTACTACTCCGGAAGTCGAGATCCGCAATGTTTTAGGCGGCTTTTTATTTTCCGGAGAAGACGTGGACAAACCCATTGCATTATTGAGCGGCGGTGAAAAAGCCCGTGTCGCGCTGGCCAAATTATCGATGAACCGTGAAAATTTCTTGATTTTGGACGAACCTACCAACCATTTGGATATCGACAACAAAGAAGTCTTGGAAAATGCGCTGATTGATTACGAAGGTACCTTGCTTTTTGTTTCCCATGACCGCTATTTCATCAATCGGATCGCTACGAAAGTCATCGAATTGTCCAAAGACGGCAGCCGTCTGTTTTTAGGAGATTATGATTATTATTTAGAAAAGAAAAAAGAAGAAGCCGAAATTGCCGCGCTTTTAGCAGAAGAAACTGCTGAAAAAAGTATTTCCACCGGCAAGCGCTCCTTCCAGCAAACCAAAGAAAGTCAAAAACTCCTGCGAAACCTAAAACGAAAGATTGCAGAAGTTGAAGAACAAATGGCTGAATTAGATGAAAAGATCGCTCAATTGGAACAAGCGATGGCTTCTCCTGAAGTATTGGATGACCATGTTCGATTGAATGAAATGAATACTGAATTGGAACAAGCCCGCCAAAAACAGGAAGAGCTTTTGACCCAATGGGAAGATTTCAGCTTGGAATTGGAAGAAATTGAAGAAAGCTGATTACACGTCAGTTATTGATTGATGTTAAAAAATGGTTGAATGCTAAAACAAGTATAAATAAAAACAGCACAATGTTGGATTTTTTTGAAATGATCCACTAGCATTGCGCTGTTTTATTTTTAGATAATTGTTCTTAAAGCTTACCAACCATTCCACTCCTGTTAACTTAAACAATTATTTTATCAATCTACATTTTAACCATCTTTCCACCTTTAGACCGAGGTAATTTTTTATGATATGAGTTTTAATGATAGATGAATACAAAAATGAGGTGATAAAGAATGGCTAAACGTAAACAACGCAAACAGCGCCATCCTTTCTTGATTTTGATTGGGTTCTTTCTTATACTGGCGAGCGCCTTTTTGTTCAGCCATCAAGAATCATTTTCCTTCTCTCAGATTTCCCAAGAAACTTTCAGTAAGAACGCGAATCAGCACTTAGATGATGAAGGATTCAAGACACCGTTGCTGCTGCAAACAGATGAACGGTGGAAAGATCTTGCTTACGGTACCGGTGAAGAAAATGATATTGCCCATAACGGCTGCGCCCTTTTGTCGTTAAGTATGGTATTGTCTCATTGGCGGCAAACAACCATCGATCCGCAGGAAATCTTTTCATGGGCACAAAATCGGTACTTCGTTGAAGGTGCGGGAACTGCTTGGAGTATTTTTCCTGATTTCGCCAACCAGTATCAGCTGACTTACCATGATTTAGGCAACGATTTTCAAAAAGCTCAAAGTTATCTGGAACAAGATATCCCCGTTATCGCATCTGTGACTGCCGGAGATTTTACCGATGGTGGACATATCTTGGTTTTAGCTAGAATGACAGGCACAGAAATTCGTGTACTTGATCCTAATGATGATCCTGAGAAAAATCATTTCAAACAAAATTTTTCAACGGAAGAAATCCAAAATCAAGCGATCCATTATTGGACATTCACGAATTGATGCCAACACCAGCTCCTTTACTTCCAACAAATAAAACGAATAGATGAACGATCGCGACAATTCTTCAATTTTCTGTCGCGACCGTTCATTTTTCAATTTACAACAGAGTCTCTGCTTTGGAAAGCGTTTTAATTAATGTATAATAAAATAAAACGGTTAAGGGGGGGTTCTATGAAAATAGGAATCTTAAAAGAAATCAAAAATAACGAGAACCGTGTTGCTTTGCCGCCAACAGGAGTGGATGAATTGATCCATGCCGGTCACACAGTCTTGGTGGAAAAAGGCGCCGGAGAAGGTTCAGGGATTCCTGACGAAAAGTACCAAGCAGTTGGTGCCCAGCTGGTCTCTGCATCAGAAGCTTGGGCAGCAGACTTAGTGATCAAAGTCAAAGAACCGCTGCCGGAAGAATATCAGTATTTCCGTCCCGGATTGATCTTATTCACTTATTTGCATTTAGCCGCTAATAAAGAGCTGACACAGGAACTGGTAGCCAAAGGTGTTACCGGGATCGCTTATGAGAATGTCCAGCTATCCGACGGTTCATTACCGCTTCTCGCCCCTATGAGTGAAATTGCCGGTCGTATGGCAGCACAAATCGGGGCACAGCTTTTAGAACGTTCAAATGGCGGGAAAGGAATCTTGCTAGGTGGTGTGCCGGGCGTTAGACGCGGACATGTAGTAATTATCGGCGGCGGTGTTGCCGGTACGAATGCCGCAAAAATCGCATTGGGTCTGGGAGCGCAAGTTACGATCTTAGATGTTGACCTGTCACGATTGAAAGAACTTGACGCGCAATTTCAAGGGCAAGTCCAGACCCTTTTTTCCAGCTCGCTGAATATCGAAGAAAGTTTACAGACTGCTGATTTAGTGATCGGAGCGGTCCTGCTTCCAGGTCACAAGGCGCCTACTTTAGTAACTCGACATATGGTAGAAAAAATGCCTGAAAAATCAGTGATCGTCGATATCGCTATCGATCAAGGAGGAATCTTTGAAACCGGCGATCAAGTAGCTACCCACGATGATCCTACCTATATCCGTGAAAATGTCATTCATTATGCTGTCGCTAATATGCCCGGATCAGTTCCCCAAACCGCTACATATGCACTTAGCAATGCGACGATTTATTACGCTCGTTTATTAGCCGATTCACCACTTCTTGAGGTGTTTGAAAACCATGCCGCATTAGCAAATGCCGTCAATACTTATGATGGCAAGCTGACATTGCAGGCAGTCGCTAAAGATTTGGAACTTGCGTATACGCCATTAAATGAATTGATCAAATAAACAGGGCAAAAAAATACTATTATCAATAGCTCAACAGAAAAATCCGAACGCCAGAAGACTGCCCACTGATTTTCACGATATGTGATATGCTCCCCCTATATAGGACACTGAAATATAAAAGTCCTGTATAGGGGGTATTTTGTATGCCAAAAAGAAAGATGAAACTCACTCCAGAAAAACGAGTAGAACTAGTAGAGAGCTATTTGAATGGTGAAGACAGTATGACCAGCCTAGCTCGCACTGCAGACATTAGTTGGGCTGCTTTAAGGAACTGGATTATGCTTTATGAGAATGGGGGTCCTACTGGCTTATTAGCAAGACGGAAGAATACACACTATACAATTGAAACAAAGATTCAGGCTGTAAATGATTACCTAAATGGTTTAGGGAGTCTGTCGGAAATTACTAAGAAATACGGACTAAGACAGTCTAAACAACTACGAGATTGGATAAAGATATATAATACTCATGGAAACTTCAAAACAGGAAGCGGTGGAAGTCAAATGAGTCAATCAAGAAAAACAACCTTCAAAAAACGGGTGGAAATTGTCCATTATTGTATTGTGCATGATCATAACTATGGCAAAACGGCTACCAAGTATCAGGTATCGTACCAACAGGTACGTAATTGGGTACTAAAATATGAGGAAATGGGCGAAGCCGGCCTAAAAGATCGCCGAGGACATCGAGCTGGAACAAAACCCAGTCGGACACCTGAAGAAGAAATGCGTGATCAACTGGCTGAACAAGAACGCAAAATCAAACGGTTAGAAATGGAAAATGACCTCTTAAAAAAAGTCAGGGAGTTAGAAAGGAAGTGGGACTAGACCTCATCCGTCATATCTTTGAATACCAAGCAATTAAGGAACTTCATAATCTCAAAAATTATTCGATAAAATTAATGTGTGATTTTTTACACGTCTCCAGATCAGCGTATTACCGTTGGTTAAAGCAACCAAAATCAGCTCAAACTATCTTTAACGAGCACCTGGCAGACCTAGTAAGATATATCTATGAAGCAGATAACGACAAGGGGTATCGGAGAATCCGCGACGATTTGGTTCAAGACTTTGGTTTGCACGTCAATGACAAAAGAGTATTGCGGATTTGTCGTAGTCTTCAAATTAAATCTACCGTCAAACACCATCCAAACGGAATTACTAAAGCTTCCAGTAATCCTTATCATATTGCCAAGAACTATCTAAATAGAAATTTCCATGCAGATAAACCAAATGAAAAATGGCTAACTGATGTCAGTGAATTCAAGTACACTCTAGGAAACCAAGTAAAGAAAATTTACCTTAGTGCCATTCTAGACTTAGCAGATCGGCGTATTGTCTCTTTCATCATTAGCGATAGAAATGATAATAAGTTGGTTTTTGATACCTTTGACGAAGCGATTCGACTTGAGCCTGAGGCTCATCCGCTATTCCATAGCGATCGAGGGTTTCAGTACACCAGTAAAAACATGAGAACTAAAATCAAAAATCAAGGGATGAAACAAAGCATGTCTCGTGTTGCCCATTGTATTGATAATGGACCAATGGAAGGATTCTGGGGAACATTGAAACGTGAAAAATACTATCGTCGTAAATTTACAAGACGCGAAGATCTCGTATCGATGATCGAAGATTACATCAACTACTATAACAATGGTCGTTATCAACGATGCTTGAAATCCAAAACTCCATTACAAGTTCACCAACAGCTTTTAATGGTAGCTTAATAATCGTATCTCTTAGATGTGTGAAATGTCCTTTATTTCGTACATCTAAGGGATACGTCAACCGAGCGCAGTTGAAGTTTAAACAATGAAAAACAAAAGAACTGTTTGCCACAAAATTAGCAAACAGCTCTCTAAAAATTTTATTATATTTCCGTGTCCACTTGACGGGGAGCCAATCAATGTGACGATCAGGAGTCTTTTAGCATTCGGATTTCTTGTATTTTTTTGGACTTTTGTAGTTATTATTAACGACGATACATCTTCAATTCCAAAAACAGATCATTATAATATTCCAGATATTTCGACCCTAGATTTTCATAAACCTCCATATGAGTCAGTTCTTCATCAGAAGGATAGAATTGTGGATCACTGCTGATTTCTTTTGGCAGAAGCGCCTTCGCTTCTTTGTTCGGTGTAGAATAACCGATATATTCCGCATTTTGGGCGGCATTTTCAGGTTCCAGCATAAAGTTGATGAAATCATATGCTCCTTGGACATTTTTTGCGGTTTTAGGGATAACGATATTATCGAACCACAGATTTGAACCTTCCGAAGGCAGAACATAGTGCAAATGTTCATTCTCCCACATCATGTCCGCGGCTTCCCCGGAAAAGGTCACCGCTACGGCACTTTCTTCGTTGGCCATATACATTTTGATTTCATCTGCCACAATGGCCTTGATATTCGGTGTCATTTTTTTCAGTTTTTCAAAGGCTTCTTTCAGCTGTTGATCGTTCTTGCTGTTTAAAGAATAACCTAACGAGTTCAAACCTAATCCGATAAATTCACGAGCACCGTCGATCACCATGATCTTGTCTTTTAATTCCGGACGCCATAGATCATTCCAAGAAGTGATCTCGTCGGCTTTGACGAATTTATCGTTATAAACGATCCCCAATGTCCCCCAGAAGTATGGAATCGAGTATTGATTGCCTGGATCGAAACTAAGATTCAAAAAGCGTTCATCGATAGCAGATAAGCCTTTGATCTTTTTATGATCAAGAGGCAGCAGTAACTTTTCCTCGATCATTTTTTCAATCATATATTCACTTGGCACCGCGATATCATAGGCGGTACCGCCTTGTTGGACCTTTGTGAACATTGCTTCGTTGGAATCGAAGGTATCGTAATTGACTTTGTAACCATATTCTTTTTCAAACTTATTGATCAATTCTGGATCGATATAGTCGCCCCAATTATAGATGTTGACGACTTTGGCACCTGCCATGCCAGTAGATTTTTCTAATTGCCGGACAGAAAAAACCAGCACGAGAATGATCGCCAGAATACCAATGACTAATGATTGTAATTTTTTCATCGAATTTCCGGCACCTCCACTTTGCGGTTTTTACGTATTTTCGGCGAGCGATTTTCTTTACTGATAAAGTAATAGCCTACAACGAGAACCAGTGAGAAAAGAAATACCAACGTACTTAATGCGTTGATTTCCAAACTGATTCCTTGCCGCGCGCGGGAATAGATCTCAACGGACAATGTAGAGAATCCGTTACCGGTAACGAAAAAGGTCACGGCAAAATCATCCAGCGAATAGGTAAAGGCCATAAAATAACCGGCAATGATCCCTGGTGATAAAAATGGCAAGATGATGCTTTTGACTACTTGCAGATTATTCGCTCCCAGATCGCGAGCGGCATCCACCATCGAATCGTTCATTTCTTGCAGCTTAGGCAAGACCATCAGAACAACGATAGGAATACTAAATGCGATATGAGACAGCAGCACGCTGCCAAAGCCCAGATTGAATCCGCGAAAGACGCTGCCGATCATGGTAAAGAAGATCAGAAAGCTGGCACCGATGATAACGTCCGGTGAAACCAGCAAAATATTATTCGCACTTAACAATGCGGTCCGCAGATAGCGTTTCTTTGTATAGTAAATGCCCATCGCACCGAATGTACCGATCACCGTTGCGATCAGTGCGGATAAAAACGCCAGCATAAAGGTATTCAACACGATGATGATCAGACGGGTATCAGCGAAAACTGCTTGATAGTGTTCCCAAGTGAATCCAGTGAAAGCATTCATGGTTCCACCTTCATTAAATGAATAAAAGATCAAATAAAAAATAGGGATATACAGCAGCAAAAAGACGAACGCCAAGTATAGATGCGACCATTTGATTTTCATTTTTTATGCCCCCCTTTGCGTTTTTCGCCGGTCAGGATCATCACAAGGAACATCGCTACGATCAATACGACACCGATCGTCGAACCCATCCCCCAGTTTTGAGTGACTAGGAAATGCTGTTCAATAGCGGTCCCTAAAGTGATGACGCGATTTCCGCCAATCAGACGTGTCAGCATGAATAAAGAAAGTGACGGGATAAAGACTGCCTGCACACCGCTTTTCACGCCATTCAGTGATAGTGGAAAGATCACCCGACGGAATGTTTCAAAGTTATTGGCGCCAAGATCACGACTGGCACTGATCAAGGAAGGATTCATTTCCTCCAATGCGTTAAAGATCGGCATGATCATAAACGGAAGCTCGATATACATAGCAACGATCAGGAAACTGGTATCAGTAAACAAGATCTGCTGCGGTGCCAAACCAAACAATCCGATAAATTGATTGATCCCGCCGTGGATGCCGAAGATCCCGATAAACGCGTAAGCTTTCAGCAATAAGTTGACCCAAGTCGGCAAGATGATCAGCAAAAGCCACAAATCTTTATGCTTCAATTTTGTCAAAAAATAGGCTGTCGGGTAACTGATCAATAAGGTCAATAAAGTAATTAAGAATGCATACCATACAGAATTCAACGTCATCGTCAGATACTTGCCGGAAGTAAGATAGTTCTGATAATTGGCCAATGTGAAAGCCCCATTGGTATCAAAAAATGATTGATAGATAATCAATAAGACCGGCGCGATCACAAACAGCAGCAGCCAGATAAAGTAAGGAACAGAGTAAAGCCGACGCATTTTTGTCATTTGTATTCCCTCCTACTCTTCATAGCTTTCTAAGCGGGCATCGAAATCTTTTTCTGATTCATTGAAACGCATGACATGGATGTCTTCCGGTTCAAAATATAATCCGATACGGCTGCCTTCGACGGCTTTACGAGTAGAATGGACCATCCATTCATTGCCTTGTTCATCGTAACAAATGATCTCGTAATGGACGCCTCGGAATAATTGTGTGTCTACTTTCACCACTAATTTGCCTTTTTCCGCAGAAGTCAGCGAAAGGTCTTCTGGACGGATCACAACTTCCACCGGTTCATTAGGGCGCATCCCGCCGTCCACACATTCAAACCGTTTGCCGACAAATTCCACCAAGTTGTCTTCGATCATCGTACCGTCGACGATATTGCTTTCACCGACAAAGTCAGCCACGAAATGATTGATAGGTTCGTCATAAATATCTACCGGGGTTCCGCTTTGAACGATCTTCCCTTTGTTCATGACAAAGATTTCATCGCTCATCGCCAAAGCTTCTTCCTGATCGTGAGTAACAAAAATAAATGTGATCCCTAAGCGCTGTTGCAATTCCCGCAGCTCATATTGCATGTCGGTCCGCAACTTCAGATCCAATGCTGATAACGGCTCATCCAGCAATAAGACTTTCGGCTCGTTAACGATGGCCCGAGCGATCGCTACACGTTGCCGCTGTCCACCAGACATTTCACTGATCTCGCGTTTTTCGTAGCCTTCCAATTGGACCATTCGCAACGCTTGCGAAACTTTTTGTGCGATCTGATCTTTAGGCATTTTTTTGATTCGCAGGCCAAATGCTACATTTTCAAAAACATTCATATGAGGAAACAACGCATAATCCTGAAAGACAGTATTGACTTGACGCTTGTTGGCGGGCACATCATTGATCCGCACACCATCAAAAAAGACATCTCCTTGTGTTGCTTCTGTAAATCCGGCGATGATCCGCAAGATTGTGGTTTTACCACAGCCGGAAGGTCCTAACAATGTATAAAATTTTCCTTCTTCAATCTCAAAACTGACATTTTTCAAGACCGTATCTTCGTCATATTGTTTCACTACATTTTTGAATGAAATAATTGGTTTCACTTTTTCACACTCCTAATTTATAGATAAGAATCTGTCGCAACAATCAAGATCCGGCTTTTACCGTTGGCTTGATTTTTCAACTGATGAGGTTCGGTGGCTTGATAGTAGATGGCTTGCCCTTTTTTTGCTGTATAAACATTTTCGCCCAGCGTCAATGTGATACGGCCATCAAGGACATAAATAAAGGTTTCTGACAGCGACGGCTCGAAAGTTTTGTATTCTCCCGCCTGATCGAAGGTCAATAAGACCGGCTCCATCTCTTTTTCATTGGAGTCCGGGATCAGCCATTTCAATTCATAGCCGTTTTCTTCATCGTAATAAATCGTACTGTCCTCTTTCGTATAGACGATCTGCTGATCGACTAAATCTTGACGAAAAAATTCTTCCGGTGTCACACCTAAAACTTCTAGAATAGAAAAAAATGTTTCCATCGACGGTGAGCTGAGATCACGTTCTAATTGTGAAATATAGCCTTTCGACAAATCTGTCCGCTCACCTAGTTCTTCTTGTGTTAAGTTTTTCTGCACCCGCAAGTTACGCAGTTTCTCGCCGATCTCCATGGTACTGCCTCCAAAAAATCTTCTGATAAATTTTCTGTTCAAGTTTGCTAATAGTAAACTCTCTGTTTACTACCACCTTATAAAGTATACGAACTTTTTCTAAAAAGACAAGTATTTTCTCTGTAAATACTCGTTTTTCTTGTAAAAATTTTGTTTTTCTGAAAACGTTCTTTCTAACCGTCTTTTAGACATTAAACAAACGCAAGAAAGACAAGATTGTGGTATGATAAAAGAAAATTTTGAAAGGAGTTTCATTTCGTTGAAAGAATTTACAGCTCTCATCGTCAAAGACCAGCCGGAAGTACATAGCCAATTTGTCTCTCAGACTTTTTCAGCACTTCCTGAAGGCGATGTTTTAGTCAAAATCAATTATTCTGATGTCAATTACAAGGACGCTTTAGCAACTGTTGCTAAAAGCGGTGTGTTGCGCTCATATCCATTGACTCCCGGAATCGATCTTGCAGGAGAGGTCGTAGAAAGCAGTCATCCGCAGTATGCTCCGGGAGAAAAAGTGTTGCTGACCGGCTATGGTCTGGGAGTTTCCCATCCCGGCGGCTTCAGCGAATTTCAACGGGTACCGGGAGAATGGCTCGTTCCTCTTCCTGAAGGATTATCAGAAAAAGAGGCGATGATCTTAGGTACCGCAGGTTTTACCGCTGGACTGGCGGTTCAAGCCTTGGAACAGCACGGCGTAGAAAAAACAGCCCGCATCTTCGTCACAGGAGCCAGCGGCGGTGTCGGCAGCTGCAGTATCGCGATGCTCAAACAACTGGGTTATCAAGAGATCGTGGCGATTTCCCGCAAACCGGATGCTCATTCTTGGCTGAAAGAATTAGGCGCTAGTCGCGTAGTCGCTCCTGAAGAACTGCTGCCTGACAAAAAAAGACCGTTGGGTAAACAACAGATCGATGCATTGATCGATACAGTCGGCGGTGATTTATTGGCTGGCTTGTTGCCGCAGCTTGCTTACGGCGGCACAGCTGCTTTATGCGGCAATGCTGGCGGAATACAGTTAGAAACAACTGTCTTGCCATTTATTTTACGGGGGATCCAACTGATCGGCATCGATTCTGTCAATGTACCGATGGAACCAAGAAAAAAAATGTGGGCACGTTTGGCAACAGATTTAAATGTCGCTTCTCGGTTGAATTTCCATGAGATTTCCTTGGAACAAGTCCTTGATACGATCCAGTCGCTGTTAGACGGTACCCACCAAGGCAGAACGATTATCGATATGCAGGTGAAAAAATGAGAATCTTGATCACAGCTGGCGGAACTTCTGAAAAAATCGATGAAGTCCGCGCCATTACCAACCATTCCAGCGGAAAATTAGGCGCAGAGATCGCACGGGCTTTTCTTTCCTATCCTGTAACGATCGACTATGTTACTACTGCAGCTGCGGTAAAACCGCCAACCGCAGAGAATTTGATGTTGCATACCATCACCTCGACGGCTGATTTACTATCGGTTTTAACAAATCTGCTGCAGACACAAACTTATGATGCCGTGATCCACAGCATGGCTGTCAGCGACTTTACGCCCGAAGTCAGTATCTCCCAGGAAGTATTCCTTACGGCACTGAACGACGAATTGGAAAAACAGCCGCAGAGATTGATGGACAAAGAACGATTACAACAAATCTTCCAAAATTTGGCGACAACGGAGAAAAAGATTTCTTCTCAAACGGAACAACTTTTTTTGGTCTTGAAACAGACACCCAAAGTCATTCAAACGATCAAAAAGATCCAGCCGGACACGTTACTAGTAGGATTTAAATTATTGGTAGGCGTTACAAAAGAAGAATTGCTGCAAGTGGCGCAAGAAAATATCAAAAAAAATCATGCCGATTATGTATTGGCAAATGATCTGGAAAACATCACAGCCACACAGCATATCGGTTATTTAGTAGATGCAAACGGCCATACTCAAAAAGCCGAGACAAAACCAGCCATCGCGGAAATGATCGCATCGACCTTATTGAAACGGATGGAGGAAAGAAAATGAGACAAAAGCATGTTCTATTAGGCATATCTGGCAGTATTTCCGCCTATAAAGCCGCCGATATCGCAAACGAATTGACAAAACGCGGTTACGCGGTGGATGTATTGATGACGCAAAGCAGCACGAAATTTATCACCCCTTTGACATTGCAGTCACTGACAAAGCGGATGGTCCATACTGATGTGATGCAAGAGCGCATCCCGGAATCGATCAATCATATCGAATTGGCAAAGGCGGCGGATCTTTTCTTGATGGCGCCGGCTACCGCTAATGTCATCGGTAAACTAGCCAATGGGATCGCTGACGACATCGTAACGACAGTTGCTATCGCGCTGAAAAGCGAAGTACCAAAATTGATCGCTCCGGCAATGAACACGTATATGTATCAAAATCCTATCGTAGAAAAAAATCTTGCAACTTTAAAGAACATCGGTTATAAAGAAATAAAACCAAGAGAAGCTTTGCTGGCTTGCGGTGATTTTGGACGCGGGGCATTAGCAACTGTAGAGGAGATCATCAAACAAGCAGAAGCAGCTTTAGCAACGAAGGAGTAGGATATGAAAAAAAATTTGAGTACATTTGATTTGGTATTGACTGCGATTTTTCTAGGTATTTTGATTTTCATGGGTGCAATCCCCTTTTTAGGCTTCATTCCTATTGGTCCGTTGAATGTGACCACAATGCACATTCCTGTGATCATTGGTTCGATTTTATTAGGCCCTAAACTAGGCGGCTTTCTTGGCGGTTCATTTGGGATCATCAGTTTGATCAATGCCACCGTTCGTCCAAGCGCCCTTTCGTTTGTCTTTTCGCCGTTTATCCCTATCATCGGCACTGATCATGGAAGCTGGCGGGCGTTGATCGTTGTTTTAGTTCCGCGGATCTTGATCGGTATCGTTCCTTATTTCGTTTACAAAGGCTGTCGCAAGCTGCTGAAAAACAAAGCCAATACCGTTTCGTTGATGGTCGCAGGCGTCGCCGGTTCTATGACGAATACGATCTTGGTTATGAATCTGATTTACTTTTTATTTAAAAATGCTTATGGTCAGTTGATCGGTGAAGCAGGTTCTGCAGTATACACTGCGATTTTAGGGGTCATTTTAACAAATGGCGTGCCTGAAGCGATCGTTGCGGCCCTCGTAACTGCCGCTGTCGGCACTGTGTTATTGCGTTTGTTGAAAAAAAATCGTACAGATCTTTATTGATTTTAATGAAAAACACGCCTATTAAAGGTTTCTGCTTCCTTCGCAGAATCTGACTTTAATAGGCGTGTTTTTTTATCTTACTTCTTCTCCGATGATACGGACTTCTGTTTCCAAGTTCACATCAAATTTTTCTTTGATCACTTGTTGGATATGAGCGATCAATTCTACATAATCTGTAGCTGTGGCGTGATCGATATTGACGATGAAGCCGGCATGCTTTTCAGAAATCTGCGCGCCGCCCCACTTCAATCCTTGCAATCCTGCATCTTGGATCAATTTTCCAGTGAAATGACCTTCCGGACGTTTGAAAACACTGCCGCAAGACGGATATTCCAATGGTTGTTTCAATTGCCGCAATTCTGTTAGCTCATCCATTCGGGCTTTGATTTTTTCTTGATTTCCTTCAGCTAATTGGAAACGAGCTTTCAAAATGATTCCGTTGATCTCTTGGATCTTGCTGTGACGGTAAGAAAAGGCCATTTCTTCATTAGTAAAGGTGCGGATCTTGCCGTCTGCCATCAATACATCACATGAGGCAAGAATATCTTTGATCTCACCGCCATAAGCGCCGGCATTCATGAATACCGCGCCGCCGACACTGCCGGGGATCCCGCAGGCAAATTCAAAACCGGTCAACGATTCTTGCAATGCTGCATAGGTAGTATCGATCAATTTAGCGCCCGCATCGGCTTCCACCAATGTGTCGGTAACAGTGATTTGATTCATCAAAGAAAGCATAATGACTAGACCACGGATACCGCCGTCTCGTACGATCAGGTTACTGGCATTTCCCAATACAAGCCATGGGATCGCTTCTTCCCGGCAATAAGCGATCAATTTTTCCGTTTCTGCTGCTGTCTTTGGAAAAGCTAAAACATCTGCCGGGCCGCCGGTTTTGGTAAATGTGTAATTCATCAATGGTTCATCAACTAAAAGTGTGATCTCTGGAAACACACCAACGATTTTTTCCTTATTCACGAAAGATTTTCCCTTCTTTAAAAACATCTTATTCATTTTAGCACGGGAAAGATTGCCTGACCACCCCTACAAAATATGGCGTTCGTGTTCTTGCAGCATTGCTTGGCAGAGTTTATGACTCAAAAAGACATCTCTCTGCTGTAATTGCTGTTGTTCACCGGTTTTTACCGCATCGATAAAATTGATCACCATCTGTTCAAATCCTCGTTTGTATAAGGTCGTTTCCCAGTCGCCAAAAGTATTAGTGGTCTGTTCTGCGCTGAATTTTTGCAGATGGACCAAATCATTGAGCAGATACGTACCTTCTGGGCTTGTGATCTGATACGTCTCTGTGTTTGCCCCGCTACGAAGATCCATCGTCAACAGCGCTGTTTCTGCTGCTGTTTCCAAACGCAGCATCGCTGTTTCCAAATAGCCGTCTTTTTCTCGAATCCGGCTGTCGATTTTTTGAATCGGTGCGTCCAGTAAATAGACAGCTGTATCGATCAGATGCAAGAACAGATCATAAATGACAAACGCGGTTTTTTCCTTTGCTGCTACACGATTTTTTTGCAATAGGATCATCCGTTTTTCAGGAATCTTTTTCAGTTCTTGGACCATCGGCGCAAACCGACGATTAAATCCGATCATCAGCAGCAACTGTTTTTCCTCCGCCAGTTTTTGCAACTCTGTGACTTCCGCTAATTTTTCGCTGGCAGGTTTATCCATAAAGACATGGATGCCTTTTTCCAGACAAGTCTTGGCTAGTTGATAATGGCTGGTTGTCGCACTGTGGATAAAACAGGCATCGATTTCAGCGGCAAATAATTCTTCTATCGTGCTGTTCATATTGAGGTGATATTTCGCTTTTAATTCTTGCTGGACCTTGGGATTGCGTGTCGCAAAGTAAAAATCCGCTTGATCCTGTAGTTTTACATAAGTGGGCAGGTAGGCTTTTTGGGCAATATTTCCCAAGCCGATCACACCGATTTTCATGGAGATCACTTCCTTCATTTCTGATACTTTCATCTTACCTCATTTTTAGTTAAAATAGGGGACAGAATAACTGGAGGGGTTAATGTGAAATTTATTTCTTGGAACGTCAATGGCTTGCGGGCTATCGTCAAAAAAAATTTTTTAGATGTCTTTGAAGATTCGGACGCTGATTTCTTTTGTTTACAAGAAACCAAGCTGCAAGCCGGACAAATTGAATTGGAGCTGCCCGGATATTATCAATACTGGAATTATGCAGAAAAGAAAGGCTACTCTGGAACTGCTGTTTTTGCCAAAGAACCAGCGTTGAGTGCTGCTTACGGCATCGGCATACCAGAATATGATGATGAGGGACGAGTGATCACTCTTGAATATCCCGATTTTTATTTAGTTACCTGCTACACGCCAAATTCACAAAACGAATTGCGTCGGCTGGACTATCGCATGGCTTGGGAAGATGTTTTTCGCGAATATCTGAATCAGCTGAAAGTAAAAAAATCCGTGATCATTTGCGGGGATCTGAATGTCGCTCATAAAGAAATCGATCTGAAAAACTGGAAGACCAATCAAAAAAGCGCCGGGTTCACTCCTCAAGAACGGGAAAAATTTTCTGTTTTGCTTTCTAACGGCTATATCGACAGCTTCCGTTACTTCTACCCGGAATTAACTGGCGTCTATTCTTGGTGGAGCTATCGTTTCAACGCTCGTAAAAACAATGCTGGTTGGCGTATTGATTACTTCTTGGTGTCTGAAGATCTGAAAGAACATTTGACTGACGCGAAGATCCATACAGATATTATCGGCAGCGATCATTGCCCTATTGAATTGAATCTGAATTTTTCATAAATTGAAAGTTTTTTAAATTTTTTTCAGGCAGCTTTTCGTCTTAAACTGCTTGTGTTAGATTACATGTGGAGGTGGCAAGGATGAATTTTATTGCCATGGACTTTGAGACTGCTAATCATCAACCCCACAGCGCATGTTCATTAGCGATGGTGATGGTGCGCAACAGTCAGATTGTCGGAGAATATTACACATTGATCCAACCGGAAACACCATTTTTCTGGCGCAATATCCAGATTCACGGTATTCACCCAGAAGACGTGGCCGATGCGCCGAAATTTCCGGAAGTTTGGCAGCAGATCAGTCAATATTATAATTTGAATAGTTTGATCGTCGCTCATAATGCCGGTTTTGATACTGGTGTGCTGGCTGGATGTCTGGATTATTATCATTTAGAAAAGCCCAACTATCTTTCTTTATGTACGGTAAGGACCAGCCGCAAACTCTACCCGGAATTTCCTAACCATAAATTGAACACAGTCTGCCAACAGCTGGATATC
This sequence comes from Enterococcus mediterraneensis, assembly GCF_900604485.1. Taxonomy (NCBI): domain Bacteria; kingdom Bacillati; phylum Bacillota; class Bacilli; order Lactobacillales; family Enterococcaceae; genus Enterococcus; species Enterococcus mediterraneensis. Next base: position 1,809,931 of record NZ_UWOP01000001.1, on the reverse strand, counting down.
CCGTTAGAACATCACCATGACGCGCTGGAAGACAGCCGCGCTTGCGCCAAGATCCTGCTTCATCAAGAAGAGCATTTTGGTACTGCGCCTTTAAAAAAATTAGTCTTAGTAAAATAAAAAATCAGCCAACTCATGTAGATACGCATGTAGTTGGCTGTTTCTATTCTATTAGATTGTTTTACTTTTAAGCAGTTTTTTAATCGATCATTATACTCATCAAATAAGTATCTAAAAATTCACCGTCATCGCTTCGGGCACCGCGGGGGATCGTTGCTTCGATCGCAAATCCGAACCGTTTGTAAAGAGCTACTGCCCGCTGGTTGCGCACTTGGACTGTCAGTTCTATGCGGCGCAAGATCTCCGTCTCTTCTGCCCAAGCCAACATCTCTTCCATCATGACCGAGCCTAATCCCATGCCCCAGTATTCTTTTAAGATGGAGATCCCTAATTCGCCGATATGACTGACACGGCGATTGCTTTCTGCTAAAATCGAGCCTAATCCGACGATCTGTCCATCTACAAGAGCTACTAGAGAAAGATTATTAGGACTTTCTTGAAAGGCAGCCAATTGTACTGCCAACTGTTCCGGTGTCAACGACATCCCAGATTCATCCAACACTAAAAATTCCGTTTCACTGCCAATCTTTTTAGTGACTGCTAATAATTCCTCAGCATCTTCCGGACGACTTTCCCGAATAGTGACATCTACTGTTTCACTCATTGATTTGCTCCCACTCGCTTAAAATACGTTCTTTAAACTTTTCTGCACGGGGGCCAAAAGTTTTGAGAGCTAATGTTCTTTTTTCTAAGTCTGTTTCATCTTTGGTAAAAATCACTTCCAAGTAATCTTCCGGCAGCGTATCTTCTAAAAGATTGCCCCATTCGATCACGGAAAGGCCGTCTCCTTCAAAGTATTCTTCCAAACCGAGATCACTGGCGCCGTACTCTACCCGATAAACATCCATATGGTATAACGGGATGCGCCCTTCTTGATATTCCCGGATGATCGTATAGGTAGGACTTTTTACCATTTGAGTGATCCCCAGACCTTTAGCGATCCCTTTAGTCATGGTAGTTTTACCGGCACCCAGATCGCCAGTCAGTACCAGATTATCGCCGGGCTCAGCGGTCTTGCCGATGATTGCTGCTAATTTTTCCGTTGCTTCCGGATTTTTCAATGTGATCATCTTTTAAAATCCTTTCTCAAGTTTATGAGTATGAGTATAGCGCGCCTTTTTCCAGAATGCAAAATTTGCGCGTAAAAAAAGCCAAAACCTCAACGAGATCTTGGCTTAACGTTTAGTGAGCTTATTTTTCCATCAATGTTTGAGCTGCTGTGATGATAGAAAGTTTGTATACATCTTCTTCATTCGCGCCGCGAGAAAGGTCAGAAACCGGTTTGTTCAAACCTTGCAAGATAGGTCCGATAGCTTCGAAGTTACCGAAACGTTGCGCAATCTTATAGCCGATGTTTCCTGATTGCAATTCTGGGAAGACAAAGACTGTCGCTTCGCCGGCTACTTTTGATTCAGGCGCTTTCAATTGTGCGACTGCTGAAATGTAGGCCGCGTCAAATTGCAATTCGCCGTCGATTTGATATTCAGGAGCTAATTTCCGTGCGATCTCAGTTGCTTCTGCTACTTTATCAACTTCAGGTGCTTTCGCTGAACCTTTTGTTGAGAAGCTTAACAATGCAACTTTTGGTTCGATATCGAACAATTCTGCTGTTTTTGCTGAATCCACAGCGATTTCCGCTAACTCTTGTGCAGTTGGATTTACGTTGATGGCACAATCAGAGAATAGATATTTTTCTTGATCACGACCACGTACCATCAAAAAGGCACCGCTTGTACGGCTCACGCCTGGTTTGGTTTTGATGATTTGCAATGCTGGACGTACAGTGTCGCCAGTAGAATGGATCGCACCGGAAACCATTCCTTCAGTGATTCCCATATAAGTCAACATCGTACCGAAGTAGTTGACATCTTTTAGGATTTTTTCTGCTTGTTCTTTTGTTGCTTTTCCTTTACGGCGTTCTACGAATGATTCCACCATTTCATCCCAGCGATCAAAATTATCAGGATCGATGATCTCAAAGTTTTCCGTAGTGATTCCGCGGGCTGCGGCAGCTTTTGTGATTTCTTCTTTTGAACCGATCAAGACTGGTTCTACTAATTCTTCCGCTTTCAAACGGGCTGCTGCTCCTAAAATACGAGGATCAGTTGCTTCTGGGAAAACGATTTTAATATTGCGACGAACGATTTTAAATTTTAAGCTATCAAATAATTCCACGAATAGATTCCCTCCTGTTTTTCCTTCCTTTTCATCATACACTATCTTGAAAAAAAAGAACAGTTCTTTTGGCTGTACTAATAAAAAAACTCGAAATTCGTTACTTTTTTCACGAATTCTCTTTTTTTATTATATAACAGAAAGCGCTATTCTATTACACTGTATCAGGCAGACGCCAATCGATAGGTTTTTCGCCAAAACTTTCCAGTGCCGCGTTGGTTTTGGAAAATGGTCGGGATCCAAAAAAACCGCGATGAGCTGATAATGGGCTTGGATGTGGTGATTTAATGATCATGTGTTTTGATGTATCAATCATTTTTTCTTTTTCCTGTGCCGGTTTGCCCCAGAGGATAAACACAATGGGTTCTGTCCGCTCATTTAATTTTTCGATGATCGTATCAGTGAGTCGTTCCCAACCATGTCCCCGATGAGAATACGCTTGTCCTTCGCGAACTGTCAGGACCGTATTCAAAAGCAGCACTCCTTGTTTCGCCCAGCTTGTCAAATATCCGTGATGTACTGGCGGGATTCCCAGATCTGCTTGCAGCTCTTTGTAGATATTTTGTAATGACGGCGGAATCTTGACACCTGGTTGTACTGAAAAAGACAATCCATGAGCTTGATTGATTCCATGATACGGATCTTGTCCCAAGATGACGACTTTGACATCTTCATAAGGTGTCAGTTCCAATGCTTCAAAAATATGATACATGTCTGGATGGATCTTCTGCGTGGCATATTCCTTTTTTAAAAATTCCCGCAGTTCTTGATAATACGGTTTTTCAAATTCGCTTTGCAAGATTTCCTGCCAGCTATTATGAATGATCGTTTTCATCGTACTCCCCCTTTTCTTCTAACTCTAGCGTATCTGTTTTAAAGAAACAAGTCTGGCTTCTTCATTTAATTTGGACTGATTTGTGGTAAACTAAGAAGTAGAACAAAAGAGGAAGGTGCAGCAGAATGATCAAATTAATTGCTTCTGATATGGACGGGACACTTTTAGATTCACAAATGCAGATTTCTGAAGAAAATGCTTCAGCGATCCGCTATGCTATCTCAAAAGGAGTCGAATTTATGGTGGCCACCGGACGCAATCGCCAAGAAGCGCTGCCGTCATTAGAAGCCGCCGGTATCGAATGTGCGATGATCAATTTGAACGGAGCGCAAGTTTTCGATAAAGACGGAAATTCTTTGTTTACTGTTCCTATTGAAACGGCTAAAGCAAAAACGATACTCCACTTATTAAAAGAACATCAAATCTATTACGAAGTAGCCACCAACAAAGGGCTTTATTCTGAAAATCAGGCACAGCGGATCGAGAATTTCGCCACCCATCTTGCTGAATTGATGCCCCATTTAACGAATAAGATGGCGATCGCTATGACTTCTGCGAGATTAGAATTTTTACCGGTAAATTATGTAGAGGATATTCCGGAACTTTTAGACAAAGATTCCCTGGAAGTATTAAAAATCATTTGTATCGATCCAAAAGGTCCTGAAGTGTTAGGTCCTGTTGCCGCGGCAATCGACGGTTTTGGTGAAGTAGTCGTGACGTCTTCTGGTGAAAACAATATCGAGATCAATCATCGCGACGCGCAAAAAGGGATCGCGGTAGCCCACGTCGCAAAAGAGCGGGGCATCGATCTTGCTGAAGTCATGACGATCGGCGATAATCTGAATGATGTCAGCATGATCCAAATGGCTGGCGTCAGCTTCGCGATGGGCAATGCGGCGCTTGAACTAAAAGATTACGCCCGTTACCTGACCGATACGAATCTGGAATCAGGCGTCGGTACGGCGATCCGTCGCGCTATTGACGAGAATCTGTAATTCGTTTATTGAAGGAGGAGCAGCCATGTCTGAATTTTTTATTCAAGACAAGCAACTAAGTCGAATCACGCGAACGATCGTTAAAGATGAGAATGGAAAATCCCTCTTCTTGCTGGTCGGCCGCTGGGGTACGAAAGGCGATGCTCTATCTTTATATGCCATGAATGGCGAATTAGTCGCCAGTATCAAACAACTTAGTTTTACATTTGGTACCCGTTTTGAGATCTATCGCAATTTCCAAAAAGTCGGCACATTGCAAAAAATCTTCAATTGGCCTGGTGATTTTTACTACATCCAGCAGTTGCATTGGACAGTTCAAGGAGATATTTACAATCATCAGTACGCTATCCATCATTTCAATCACAGGATCATGAAAATGGATAAAGCGAGTTTTTTGACTGGGGATTACTATGTATTGGATGTGACAGATGACGAAGACGCGCCGATCTGTATTTGCATCGCGGCAGTCATGGACTATTGGCTATACAATCGCAACAGACCGCAAAAGCGCAGCTCGTTTTTGAAGTTCTCACCAACCAATTGACCGCAAAGAATAACACCGGATGCTGTCAGCAAAATCGCTGACGGCACCCGGTGTTTTTGTATTTTTTTAATTTTCGTCGATTTTCTTTTGCATATGGTCATACAGATGTCCGCTGATGGTTCGCTGACCGACTACTTGGAATCCTTTTCGTTCATACAGCCTTTTGGCATTGGGATTTGCTTTATCGACACTCAATCCGATCACAGTTTCTTGATCTCGTAAAACTAATTTCGGCAGAGCATCCAACAATTGTGAACCGATCCCTTGTCCGCGGAATTCTTCTGACACACAGATCGAATCTAAATACCATTCGCCGGGAAAAGCTTCCATATCAACAAATAATCGTGTGTCTTCAGGGATCCCGTATTTCTTCAAAAGAGGAATCAACGGCTCATCGATTCCTTCTTCTTCTGTGGCCGGGTAACCAAAAGCCCCACCAGCAACTTTTCCATCGATCTCCATCACTAAACCGCGCTGATAGCTGTAACGATAATCAGGCAATGCCACTGCTTCGGCTAAAATATTCAAAGCAGTCTCTTCCCCGTATTCTGTAACAAAAGGCAGTTCCATGTCTTTTAAAATCACTAATATCAAGCGGGCAAGCGCCTCACCATCTTCTTTTTTTGCAAAACGAATCATAATTATTGTTCCTTCCTATTCTTTGTTCATTCAATATTCGATCAGATGCTTTTTTACCTATGCAAATTCAGAAGCTGATCACAGCACTAAAACACCAGTAGCAAACAGCGTCAAAGAAATGAATCCCACGAGTGAAACCAAGATCACCAATAGATGCTCGAATCTTTTTTCTGATATTTTGATACCTTGCTGTTTTTGGGCGTATAAAAAGCAGAAAACACCAGGGATAAACAAAATGGTTACCAGCATCACTTCTTTTAATGCCACGAAAATGATCGCCCAAATGAGAAAAGCACTGATGATCGCTCCGACAGCCAGTTGTCCCCATTCTTTCCGCTGATAAGACAGCTTCATCTGATACAAACCAGAATACAGCCATGTAAAAAAGATCGCCGCTGTTCCCAATGTATAGGCAAAGTTATAAGCTTGATCTGTTACTAATAATGATAACAGAAAAAGATTGGTACAGACAGTCGTCAAAATGATCGCAAATGTCGGTGATCCCTTCCGATTGACTTTTTGCCAGCCAGCTGGAAGCAGACCGTCTTTTGCCATGTTTCGCATCGTTTCTACCGGCAGGATCGTCCAAGACAACCATACACCGATCAGAGAAATTATCAATCCGCCGTTGATCAACACTGCTCCCCATTTTCCTACCATCAACTCAAAAAGATAGCCCATCGCCGGTTGGGTGCGAATCGATGCTAGTTGTTCGGTAGACAAGATTCCATAAGGCAGTAAAGAAATCAGCATATAAATGATCAATAAACTGATCAATCCCATCACTGTTGCTTTACCAACATCTGATTTTTTACGGGCTCTGGAAGCGACTGTCGAAGCTCCCTCGATCCCCACAAAGACCCATAGCATCACCATGATACAGGTCAATACTTGTTTATTGAATGATACCGGTGTTCCGGTCGCGTCCAAAATATTGAGACTTGAAAAATTCTCTATAAAGATATCCATCTTGAAAGAAAACAGCGCTACGACCACGAAGATAAACAATGGAACCAATTTGCAGATCGTCACGATCGCATTGACGATACTCGCGCTTTCCACTCCGCGGTTCACTAACCACGCATATAACCACAGAAAAACAGTACTTAAAATGACTGATGCTGTATTTTGTCCTCCGTGAAGGATTGGAAAAAAGTAACCCAGCGCACTCATCAGCAACGTAGCGAACGCCACATTGCCCAGCCACGACGTCAGCCAATATCCCCACCCGCTGATCAATCCTGAAAAACGGCCGAATCCTGCTTCAGCGTAGCTATAGATCCCGCTTGAAAGATCCGGTCTTTTTGTGTTCAAATTATAGATAGTCAATGCCAGCATCAGCATCGAGCCCCCTACCAGCAGCCAGCTGAAAATCGTAGGCGCTCCAGCTGAACCTGACAGATCCGCCATGATACCAAAAATACCGCCGCCGATCGCAGAACCGACCACTAAAGAGATCAATGGCAGTAACGTGATCCCTTGCTGCTTGGTTTTTTTATCTTTCATAAACTAAATATCCTCTCGTATTTTGTTTAACGCTTACACCTATTATAGCAAACTGCGTTTTTTATTTTGTATAAACTTTTTAATCGTTCTTATTTAAAAACTCTTACTAATCAGTTTACCCTTCTTAATGAATTCTTGCATTATTTTCAACTTGTTGTTATCTGATTGTTTTTTATAAAACCAAGCATATTTGAAAAATCCAGTGACTGACCGCTTTTTTTACTTCGTGCATGCTATAATATCACAGAAGGAGGAACTTACTTATGACTATGACTATTTTATATATATCAATTTCAGGAAATACCCGCTCCTTTGCGAAACGTCTGCAGGAATATGCAGAACAACAACACACTAGCGATTCGCAAAATCCCCTTATCCAATTAAAAGAGATCCACGAAAACTTCCCATTGGAAACAGAGCAGGATCCTTTTTTTGTTTTTGTCCCTACATATCTAGAAGGCGGCAACGGTGTAGATAACGGCGATCAAGAAATTTTAACTGAAAGTATGCGGGAATATTTGGCTTTTGGTGATAATTTCCGAAAATGTCTAGGTGTTGTCGGCAGCGGAAATAAAAACTTCAATCGTCAATATTGCTTGACTGCCAAGCAATACGCTGCACAATTTGATTTTCCGTTTTTAGCTGACTATGAACTTCGCGGTACATCAGCTGATCTTGAGACGATCTACACTATTCTTAAAAACAGTACTGACTGATTGTTTAACTTACCAAGCACTCTGCTTGGACCAACAGCCCGCATCTGCCGGCTTATCATCTAACAGATTTTATAGGAGGCATTGAGCATGTTCCAACTGCTGCAAACATTTGTTTCTGTTTATGAAACCAAAAATTTCACACAAAGCGCAGAACAATTATTCCTCTCTCAGCCGACAGTTTCTTCGCAAATCAAAAAATTAGAAGAACATTTAGGGACCGTCCTATTTTTACGCAACGGCAAACAAGAGATCATACCAACCGAAGAAGCGACATTCCTCTACCCTCGTGTGTTGCAGATCCTAGAAGAATGGCAAGATGCGGAGAACCGTTTATTGGCTCACGAAAATTTTCGCGAACGTTGCGTGATCGCTTGTTCTCATACTTGCGCCGTTTACTTTTTGCCCCGCTTTTTACCAAAGCTGGTGGAACATTTCCCATTGATCGATTTTAGTTTGCTGATGATGAACTCTGATGATGTCGTCTTACAAATGGAACAGCACAAAGTTGATATTGGCTTTATCGAAAAAGCCGAACGCAGTGAATTTTTAAATCAGATTCCCATTTATAAAGATGAACTGGTGCTCGCCGGCAGATCAGATTCCAACTATTGGCTCCTGCGGGAAAATGATTCCGCCTTGCGTTTTTACAATGAGGTCTATCTCAAAAAACACAATCTGTCCCCTCGTTTGATCTATGTCAACAATTCCGAAGCCATTTTGGCATTGTTGCGGCAAGGTATCGGCAAAGCGATCGTTTCTAAACTGTCCGTCGGTGATTCGGTGATCTGGGAACCTTTGACAGATAATAACTTGCGGGATTTCTATCTTTTGACTCATAAAACAGTTTTCCGAAAAAGATTGATCGAAGTAGCTGCATATCTAGAAGAAATCATAAAAAATAATCAAGAAGGCTTGGAATAATCAATATGACTCAATCCACTTTTATTATCAGCATCATTTTCTTTGTGATCATCCTATTAACAGGACTTACGATTTATTCTCAAATCAAACTGAAACAAACAGTTAAAAGAAACTGGGGCAAACAACCTCATCAAACCCGTTTAGATAAAGAAGAAAGTCTGAAAGCCGCTTGGCAGATCGAGAAAAATTTTCATCACTGGGACAGCGAAGTCGATGATATCACTTGGTATGACCTTGATCTGTATCGTGTATTTAGTCTGCTGAACGCCACTTATTCCAGTGTGGGTTCTGAGGCTCTTTATCAACGTCTGCGAAATTTTGATTTTCAGCAAGATGATTTGGAAACACTGATCGCGTTTTATCAAAAAAATCCTGAGATCCGGGAAAAATTGCAATATCACTTTGCCCAGTTAGGCAAACAAGATAATAATTTTACAAAACAATATCTAGCTGATGGACAACATCAAAAATTGGGACAGCCTTGGCTATATATCACTTTAGGTTTACTGCCGATCATCAGTCTGCTTTCGGCTTTCTTTATTTCAACTGCTGGCGTGTTTTTACTGATCGGATCAGTAGTCTTCAACACCGTTTTTTATTTAACGAAAAAAAATCAGTTGGAGGCCCAGCTGAACAGTATGCGTTATCTTGTCCAAACGATTTCTACTGCTAAGAAGATCAGTCGGCTGAATACTCCGCTGCAAGCCGAGATCCAACGCCTGCTAAAACCGTTGAAGATCATCGCAAATTGGGGCTTTTCTTTTCGTTCAAAGGAAGCCAGTGAGACCGAACTGCTTTTTGATTACTTTAATATGATTTTTATGATCCCATTTATCGCGTATAATATTGTCATTGATCGCATCAGCACTCATTCCAACGAAGCGATCCAGTTATGGAATCTATTAGGAAAACTGGAGATTGCATCTGCCGTATTGAATTTCCGGACCTATATGCCGCTTACCTGCCAACCTGCGTTTTCAGAGGGAGGCGTCAAAGCCAAAAACAGCTATCATCCATTGATCAATGGCGCTGTCGCAAATCCTGTCGATTGGCAACAGACGACATTAGTGACCGGCTCCAATGCTTCCGGTAAATCAACCTACGTCAAAAGTATCGCCATCAATTGTATCTTGGCTCAAACTGTCAATACTGCTATTGCAGAGTCCTTCACATTGCAAAAGGGACATGTCTTGACCTCGATGGCGGTGGAAGATGATTTGTTTGAAGGCGACAGTTATTTTGTAGCTGAGATCAAGTCTATCAAACGCTTGTTGGATCAAGTGGCAAAAGGCGAACGCTGTTACTGCTTCATCGATGAGATCTTGAAGGGTACGAATACCATTGAGCGGATCGCCGCTTCTTCCAGTGTCATCAGCTGGCTGACCAGTTTCCCAAGTTTGGGCTTTGTTGCCACGCACGATATCGAACTGACTGAGATTTTGAAAAACAAATGCCACAACGTTCATTTCGAAGAGCAAGTCACGGAAGAATCAGGGATCGCCTTTGATTATTTGCTAAAAGAAGGTCCCGCTACCCGCAGAAACGCTATCGCACTTTTGAAGATCTTGAAATATCCAACGACTGTTGTCAAAAACGCTCAACAAGAAGCGGCTTACTTTGATGAACATCGTACTTGGCAAGTGTCTGAATGAAATTCAGCAAGAAATATTCTATTACCATAGCTTTCTTAGTTATCCAAAAAGGCCACATGGGATTCACTTCCCAGAGGCCTTTTGTATGTGTAAAATCCTATTTACCTTTGATTCTTATTTAAACCTTTTTTTCGAGAATAGTATTATCAATCATGTTTTCAGATCTGCTTCTTGGATTGTCAGTTGTTATAGAAACTTTTCCGTGCGAAACTTCATTAATAAACACTGAAATCAAAGGATCCCTGATATTCCAACTAAATAGATAATGATGTTAAAGCAACTCTTTAGATAGAAGAACGTGCAACAGAACCTTCAGAGCTGTTGCTTACCATCATAAACTAACCGTCCCTTTTTCGTATAGTTCCCCCGCTGAAAAGGAATGACCATTTAACAAAATATTTTTGCCATCATTTTGAAGTTTGATATCGCTAAACCATGTTAATGGTGCTGCGGAAGCGGCAAACGATTTTTGAAGACTCGTTCCTTTTTTAGAGGCATCTAATGCGAAATTCAACATATCACTTTTAATGTATTTATTCTCTCCCGTATTGAATTCCACATATAATCTTAAGTTAGGCAACATTGCTGCTGATAAAATTTTAATATCTCGACACATGCTTTTCACCTCTCAAAATTTATGTTTTACACTGATACTCCGTAACCTTTTAAGTTTTTACCTTATCTATCAAATAAGCAAAATATGATGACTGTTCCTCCTTTCAGTTCGTTGATTATCATATTTGCGTATTCGCATTTAGACGTTGCTGCAAACTTCTCGCATTCTTATGTACTTTTTTCCAAGTTAGTGCTTCGTAATTTCTTCTAGAAAAGGCTTCTTATGATTTTTTAAATAATCAAATACCTTTTCAGAGTGAGTAAAGCATCGATAGATAGTTGACCCTCTCTATCTTTTTCAATCATTATCTTGTCTTCTATTTTTAGTGTAACATAGATACATTTTTATTTAACCATCTATAAAATTAAACTGGCACAAAAATAAGCTCGTCGTGCGACGAGCTTACTTTGGGCACCTCGAAAAGTCAGCGTTTTTGAGGTGTCTCATCTATCTAGTTGTTTTTCTGTTTATAAATTAGGATATCTATTCAAAAAAAGTCTGCTTCAAGCTATATTGCTGTCCAGCAAGGATATCGTATTGGATCAGCTGATATTCTTGATAGATCTTCTTTTGTTCCTTTGTCAATTTGAGCTCTTTTTGCCAAGTGCCGTCTACTTGATACATGCCTTTTTCAAACGCCGGCAAAATCTTTTCCAGCTCCAGCAACAGCTCGTAAAAACCTGTCGTCGGCTGATTGGTTCGTTCTAGTAGATTTGCCGCAAAATAAAACGGACTGGTAACGACTTCTCCGGATGCTTTTTCCAACTTGTTTTTTGAATCGTACATCAAAAATTGCGTTTCATGCAAAGCAGTCCCTGCATTTTGCTTTTGGATCTCTTCCGAATAGATCCCCGGCAGATGATCTCCCCAGAAAACCACTAATGTTCGCCGCGGCAACTCAGATAATTTGGCTAGAAACGCCGACAATGCTTCACTGCTGTAAGCAACATCCTGCAAATAATTCTCAAGAGATGTATTGTTGCCGTTCCCGCTTGCTGAATAAGGAATATTTTCATATTTTCCCGCATACGGCATATGGGTTTGCATCGTTACCAAATGGACGAATTGGGGCTGATCTTGCCCTAACAGATCCAGTACTTCTTTATACGCCGATTCATCAGAGATATAAGGATTATTCTGCAGCTTGTTGGTATGTTTCATCGTGCTTTGATCTAAAAATTCATCGAAGCCCATTGTTTGATAAACATCTTTTCGTTTATACATAGAGGTATCGTAAGGATGGATCGCCGTTGCTTGATACTCTTTTTGTTTCAAGAAAGAGACTAGAGATGGCAGTTCAGATAATTTCGGCACCAATAATGTATAAGGTGTCGTCATTTGCGGATTGAACAGTTCCATCGAAAATCCAGTCAACGCTTCAAATTCGATATTTGCGGTTCCGCCGCCGTAATTTTGCGATAACATTTTGCCGCTGTACGTTTGATCCGCGACTTTGTAATAGTCTTTCAACGGATCACCTGTGACCGTTATCCCTTTCAAATTGCTAGGATCAGAAAAGCTTTCGCTCATTACATAAACGATATTTGGTTTTTCGTCTGTCCGCTGTGCGTTTTTCGTCTCAGCAGTTTCTTGATATTTTTTCGTGATCTCTTGGATAGCCGATTTTGAATACCCTGCCGGCTTTTCCATCGGATCTACCCGCAAGTTATACAAAAAGCCGCCGATAAAGCCAGTATTGTAATAATTCATTTTTTGCGAATAAGGGATCCACAATGCCGTACGGTTATAGGCCTTGCGCAATAGATTACTATCGCTGTTGAAATGGCTGATATAAAACAACGAAAGCAGACAGAATATCAAAACACTGCCACGCCAGATTTGCGCTTTACGGGTCAAAAGCCGACTGCGGTATATGCTCCAGACCAGAGCCGCTAGTGCCGCTAAAACAAGCAGCATGATAAAAATGAACGGTCCCGTCCCCACCATGTCTCTTAACAAATTGAATTGGGTCACCATTTTCAGATCATCGGGATAGATCGGTTCTTGCCGATAGACCATTTTCAAATGATCCGCATACCCCAGAATCCCGATCAATACACTATACAAAAACGCTGAAAATTTCACTGAACCGGCTAGGCTGGCTAACATTCCATAAAAGACCAGCAAAACCAAGCTGCCTAATAAAAATTTCTCCGTATGCCATGAAAAAGCAAATTTCAACGCTAGAGAAAGCGATAGATTATTTTGACACCATTGAAGATATAAATTACTGATGATGATCAGCAATATGATCGCAAATCCGATCATTCCTTTTTTGAGTACCTGCTTTTTTTTATCCATTTGTTCAAATCCTATCTAATTTTTCTCTGTCAGTTTGTATTTTAGTCGTTCTAAATTTGAAAGTAAAGCTGTGCTGTTCGTCTTCAGAGATTCTTCAAACAAACAACAGCAGTTTTTCCATATAAAGAAAAGGACGGGCTAAAATCAGTCGATTTTAGCCCGTCCTCACACGTTATTGACGAAGTCTTCCCCAAAACTTCTAACTCTATTATAAAATAAGAGTGGTTATTAATCAAAGTTTCAGCTTATTTTTATTTTTTATAAAGCACGTTTATTTCCAAAAATCATCCAGCAGACTGATAGGAAGATGACGTTTATGTTCTGTTTTTTTCCACCAATTTTCAATAGTCGCTTGTGCTTCCGATGTCACTTCTTTACCTTCCAGATAATCATCGATAGCTTCGTAGCTGACACCTAATGCCGCTTCATCGGCAATCAATGGTTTTCCGTCTTCTAGATCCGCTGTTGGAACTTTTAAATACAGCGCTTCTGGTGCTCCCAGTGCTTTCAGCAGCATTTTCCCTTGGCGTTTGTTCAAACGAAACAGCGGCAGGATATCTGCGCCTCCATCACCGAATTTTGTAAAGAAGCCGGTGATGTTTTCAGCAGCATGGTCTGTTCCGATCACCGCGCCGCTGTAAGAGCCGGCGATCCCATATTGTGTGATCATACGTTGACGAGCTTTGATATTGCCTTTGTTAAAATCAGAGATAGAAACGCCGGCTTCTTCCAAAGCTTTGACTTGAGCATCCACCGCACCTTTGATATTTACTTTTAATTCCACATCCGCATTGATGAAACGCAATGCTGATTTGGCATCTTCTTCATCCGCCTGTTCTCCATAAGGCAAACGCACAGCGATGAAGCGATATTGATCATCGCCGGTTTCTTGACGCATTTCTTCCATTGCTAGTTGTGCCAATCGTCCCGCTAACGTCGAGTCTTGCCCGCCGCTGATCCCTAGTACCAGGGTTTTCAAAAAAGGATATTTGTGCAGATACTCTTTTAAGAAATCAACGCTTTTGCGGATCTCTTTTTCCGGGTCGATCGTTGGTTGGACACCTAATTGTTTGATGATTTCTTGTTGCAGTGTCATTTAAAACTCTCCTTCATCAGTAGATAGATTTGCAATATTTTTGCGGATTTTTTCCAGTATCGACATTTTATGATGCCAACAATCGGTTGAAAGATCCACTGGATATTTTTGCGGGTTCAGATCCCGTTTGTATTCTTCCCATAAATCATCGAGCCCTTCTTGAGCATATGCTTTGATATGTTCAAGATCAGGCAGTTCATACACCAATTGCCCATCGACAAAAATATCCTTCAAGATTGGTCGCGCGTCAAAATCGCGAACCGTTTTATTGATATAGGTATGAACAGGATGGAACATGAAGATCTCACTTTCTTCCCGCGGATCTTCATCCCAAAGTGTGATATAGTCTCCTTCTGATTTGCCATCTTTATTGCGGGTGATCCGCCAAACTTGTTTCTTCCCAGGAGTCGTCACTTTTTCCGCATTGCTGGACAGCTTGATGGTGTCGACCATGTCGCCATTTTCATCTTCAATAGAAACCAATTTATACACCGCACCTAAAGCCGGTTGATCATAAGCGGTGATCAACTTGGTCCCTACGCCCCACACATCGATTTTCGCTTTTTGCATCTTCAAGCTCAAAATCGTATTTTCATCTAAATCATTAGAAGCATAGATCTTGGCATCGGGAAATCCTGCTTCATCCAATTGTTCCCGTACTTTTTTCGAGATATAGGCCATGTCGCCGCTATCGATCCGAACACCCAAGAAGTTGATCTTGTCACCCATTTCTTTTGCGACCTTGATAGCCATCGGTACGCCCAATTTCAGCGTATCATACGTATCAACTAAAAATACACAGTCTTTATGCGTCTTGGCATAAGCCATAAAAGCATCATAGTCATTGCCATAGGATTGGACTAATGAATGAGCGTGAGTCCCGCTGACAGGAATCCCAAAAATCTTGCCTGCACGGACATTGCTGCTGGCATCGGCACCGCCGATAAACGCCGCCCGAGTTCCCCAGATCGCCGCATCGACTTCCTGTGCCCGCCGAGAACCAAATTCCAAAAGCGGTTGATCGCCAATGACTGATTTGATCCGCGCAGCTTTTGTTGCGATCAACGTTTGGAAATTCACCATATTCAAAATCGCTGTTTCCACTAACTGAGCTTGTGCTAATGGCCCTTCTACTTGAACGATCGGCTCGTTGTTGAAGACCAGATCCCCTTCTTGAGCAGAACGTACAGTACAACTGAATTTAAAGTCTGCCAAGTAGCTCAAAAAACCTTCTGGATAATTGCCTACTTCGCGCAAATACGCGATGTCTGATTCAGAGAAGGTCAGATTTTCCAGATAATGAACCAATCGTTCTAATCCGGCAAAGATCGCATAGCCGTGATTGAACGGCATGTCGCGAAAGTAGCATTCAAAAACTGCTTTGCGGTCCGCTCTGCCCAATTCCCAATAAGTCTGCATCATATTGATTTGATATAAGTCCGTGTGAAGCGTTAAACTATCATCTTGATAAAGTTTATGCATTATTTCTACTCCCTCTGCTTTTTGATCTCGTGTCTTATTATAACAAAAAAATCCGGTTTTCCCTGTTTTTATGTCTAGAAGCCCATAAATTGCTGAAAAATGAGACGGTATTCTTGTTTTTTGAAACAATAAAAAAGCTGGAACCTGTTTAAGTCCCAGCTTTTTGCATCACTTATTTTCTTCGAGATAACCTTTAAGAAACATGGCGCAATGATTATTCTTTTTGATCTAATTCGATGACGATGATGTCTTTACGGGGTTTGGTGAATTTAATACCGGCATCTTCCATCTCTTTTTTTACATTAACGTTGATCTTGACATCTTTGCGTTCCACTTTCAACAAGCGGTGCAACACTGTGTCTACTTCTTCACGCTTGATTTTTTTCTTACTGTCGATCAAAATGACTAGAACCTTATCAAACGTATCGGCGTAGATGACATGGATGCGATCGAGCGTATATAGTTTATAATATTTGATAGCGCGATTATCAAATACATAATTTGTAATATTCGGGTATAGATTTTCAAGATTCAAGTTTTTGTTGACTGGAGTTTCGATTAATTTCATAGATCATTTCCTTTCTTTGCTTTATTTTATTGATATACAACGACGTTTTGCCAACAACGGCAAAGGATTGTCTTGCCACGCCCAAACACCGCTCAAAAGCGATAATGACACGCTGTTTCGGTTATTTCATTTAACTCCTGTGGTTATTTTACATAATTAGTATACCACATTGTCGCTCACATTTTTAATTTCAAGTGTTTTTTTCTTGACCTTCTCGCTGCGTCAAGGTTTATCTTAATATTGTCAGGAGGAATCAACATGGAATACAGCATCAATCAATTAGCAAAAATCTCTGGGGTCAGCAGCCGAACATTGCGTTATTATGACGAGATCGAATTATTAAAGCCCAAACGGATCTCTTCCTCGAACTATCGGGTCTATGGGAAAGAAGAAGTTGATCGCCTGCAGCAAATCTTATTCTTGAAAAAATTCGGCGTACGGCTGGAATCGATCAAAAAGCTTTTGGAACAGCCGGATTATGATGTCACCAATTTGTTGCAGGATCAATATCAAAAATTACTGATTCAGAAAATGGAATTGGAGAACCTCCTGGACACATTGGACCGTACCCTAAAATATTACAAAGGAGAAGAAATCATGACAGACAAAGAAAAATTTGAAGCATTCAAACAAGAAAAAATCCAAGAAAATGAAGCAAAATATGGGCATGAAATCCGAGAAAAATACGGTGACGAGGTAATCGATCGTTCTAATGAACAATGGGCGCACATGTCCCAAGAACAATTTGCGGAATTACAAGAAGCAGAAAAAACGATGTTTACAGCGTTGGGAGAATTACTTGCACAAGATAGCGTCGATCTTGACAGCGAAACGGCAAAAAAAGTATTCGAGTCTCACAAAAAATGGCTGACCATCGCCGCACCTTTCTACAACGCAGAATACCACCGCAACTTAGCGGATATGTATGTAGCTGATGAACGTTTTGCCAGCTATTACAATGATCGTACCAGCCGTGATTCAGTCGCTCTGATCCACGATATCATCTACCACTATACTGCCTGATGGATTGATCCGATCGCTGACCAAATCTAAAAAAACTACTTGAATGACCAGCAGACGCATTTTGCCAAGCGGTCCTTCAAGTAGTTTTTTGTTTTCCATATTTATTTTGATATTTTTTCCTAGAATGTTTTTTACTATGAAGATCGATCAAGGACTTTCCGCGATCCAAAGACTTTCTTTGCGTTTCTTCTTAGGCTACAATAAATAATAGTTTACAGATAGAAGGAGAATGTCATGATCCAATTACTTTATTATGCGAAAAAATATCGCAAACAAATCATCTTAGGGCCATTTTTCAAATTTTTAGAAGCGGTCTTTGAACTGATCCTTCCTTTACTGATGGCAGCTTTAGTAGATCGCGGGATCCGAATGAATGATCGACAGACAGTTTGGTCCATGACCGGCTGGATGATCTTGATGTCAGTCATCGGATTGATTTGCGCAGTGATCTGCCAATACTACGCTTCGATCGCCTCCCAAGGGTTCGGGACCGAACTTCGCAATCAGATGATGAAAAAAATCAACAGCCTTTCCCACAGCGAACTAAATCGCTTTGGCACCGATACATTGATCACTCGTATGACCAACGATATCAATCAGATGCAGCTGGCTTTGGCGATGCTCATCCGTCTGGTAGTTCGGGCACCGTTTCTCAGCATTGGCGCTGTCATTATGGCGTTTGTCATCGACTGGCAGATCGGGATGATCTTTTTATTCACACTGCCGCTGTTTTGTCTGGTTCTTTTTTGGATCATCAGAAAAACAGTTCCTTTGTATCAACAGGTCCAAAAAAAGGTCGACCAGCTGAATGAATGGATCGCGCAAAATCTCAGTGGTATCCGTGTGATCCGGGCGTTCGTTCAAACAAAAAAAGAAACCGACCGTTTCGATCGATCTGCTGATGAACAGGCTCGTATTTCCGTTAAAGTCACCAATCTTTCCGCTCTTTTGACGCCGGCTACCACGCTGATCATGAATCTTGGTATCCTGCTGGTTTTCTACATTGGTGGTTTCAAAGTCGATACAGGACGTCTAGCGCAAGGGGAAGTTCTGGCGCTGGTCAATTACATGAATCAAATGCTTTTGGCATTGATCGTTGTTTCGAATCTGGTGGTGATCTTTACTCGGGCAGCCGCCTCAGCCGAGCGGATCAATGAAGTTTTAGCAACTGATGCGGTGATCCAAGATCAAAGCGGTTGGACGGGGACTGCCGGAGCACCGGCATCCATCGATTTTGAACAGGTAGATTTTCGTTTTGCCGATTCTTTTGGTTTGGCATTGCAGGATATTTCATTTTCAATCCCTGCCGGCACTACTATTGGGATCACCGGCCCTACTGGCAGCGGAAAGTCGGCCGTTACGCAGTTGATCCCGCGTTTTTATGATGTCGCCGCCGGAGCAGTCAAAGTTGACGGGATCGATGTCAGAGAGTGGCAGTTGTCTGCGTTACGCAAAAAAATCGCATTAGTTCCTCAAACGGCAGTCCTATTTTCTGGAACGATCCGGGAAAACCTGCAATGGGGAAAAGAAAACGCCACCGATGAAGATTGTTGGCGGGCACTCACGATCGCTCAATGCCGAGAATTTGTCGAAGCATTGCCGGATCAGCTGGATACGCCTATTTTCGAAGGCGGGCAAAACTTTTCCGGCGGACAAAAACAACGCTTGACCATTGCCCGGGCATTGATCGCTGAACCAGATATCCTGATTTTAGATGATTCATTGAGCGCGTTAGATTACCAAACAGACCTCAATCTTCGACAAGCCTTAAAAAAAGAACGCAAAAGTACCGTCTTGATCATCTCCCAACGAATCCGTTCCATCCAATCAGCGGATCAGATCCTTGTTTTTGATCAAGGACATCTATTGGCTAAAGGAACCCACGAAGCCTTATTGGAACAGTCCAAAGAGTATCAAGAAATCGTTCATTCACAGGAGGAAAATACCCATGAATAGATTCAACTGGTCGGCGATCCGCCGTTTTCTCCCTTATTTGCTGCATTATCCTGTCGAATTAGTACTCGCCGCTTTATTAGGGATCGTAGCCGGCACGACCACTGTTTATATGACTTATCAAATCGGAGCGGCAGTCGATCGTCTGATTGGCAAAAATGCTGTGGATTTTTCTGATTTTTATAGAATCTTGATGCTTTTTGCTAGTGTGGTAGCACTGACTGTTATCAGTCAATGGCTGATCCAGCGCTTAGGCAATCGTGTGGCCTATCTTTCCGTTGCACAATTGCGCAAAGATGCGTTTGCCAAATTGAACACACTGCCGCTGCGTTTTTATGATCAGACACCCCATGGCGATGTCGTCAGCCGTTTTACCAATGATATGGATACCGTATCCGTCGCTATCGCTGCGGTCTTCAATCAGTTGTTTTCCGGATTGGCGATCGTTGTCGTCGCTTTTGTGGTGATGCTCAATCTGAGTCTTTCATTGACATTGGTGGTCTTGATCGCGACACCGATCATTTTTCTGGTCAATTATTTCGTCACCCGCAGTTCCCAGCATAATTTTGCGCAACAGCAAACTATTGTAGGGGAGATTTCAGGATTTGTCTCTGAAATGATCGGTAATCAGAAAATCGTCAAAGCTTTTCAGCGAGAAGCAGTCAATCAGGAACGCTTTGAGACCATCAACCAAGAATTAAACATCCAAGGTCAAAAAGCGCAGTTTTCTTCTTCTTTGACCAATCCGATCTCTCGGTTTGTCGATCACTTGGCGTATTTGGCTGTGGGTTTTGTAGGCGGCTGGCTGATCTTGACCGGCGATCAGCAGATCACTGTCGGTATGATCTCCAGTTTTACCATCTATTCCAGCCAGTTTACGAAACCATTTATTGAGATCTCCGGGATCACCACTCAGATCCAAACGGCCATGTCAGGTCTTGCCCGCGCTTTTCAACTGATCGATCAATTACCGGAAACACCTGACGCGCCAAACGCTGTTCCGCTTACTACTGTTAAAGGCGCTGTCGCTTTTGATCAGGTCAGCTTCAGCTATGATCCGCGACGCCCTTTGATCGAAGATTTCAGCTTTACTGCGGCTCCCGGCGAGACGATCGCCATCGTAGGCAAAACCGGCGCCGGCAAATCGACTTTAGTCAACCTGCTGATGCGTTTTTACGAAGTGAACAGCGGCAAGATCACTATTGACGGGATCGATATCCGTCATATCAAACGAGACAGCCTCCGCAAAAGTTTCGGAATGGTTTTACAAGATACTTGGCTTTTCGATAGTACTCTGCGGGAAAACCTGCAATACGGCAATGAAAACGCCACTGATGAAGAGATCTACACCGCTTTGAAAAAAACATACATGTACGAATACGTAATGCGCCTGCCGCAAAAATTGGAAACCCCTATCGGCGAAGCCGGCATCAAACTGTCTGATGGACAACGACAACTCCTGACGATCGCCCGTACGATGATCAGCGAGCCGGCGATGCTGATCCTTGATGAAGCTACCAGTTCTGTTGATACATTGACCGAAAAAAATATCCAACAGGCGTTTCTTTCCATGATGGAAGGCCGGACTAGTTTCGTGATCGCTCATCGTTTGTCAACGATCCGTTCTGCGGATCATATCCTCGTGATGGATGCTGGAAAAATCGTCGAACAAGGAACGCACGATGAGTTATTAGCTCAAGAAGGCTATTATGCTCAGCTTTATCACGCACAATTCGAAGAATAGACATTATCTATCCTGTCTATAATCTGATAAAAATTGATCCCAACGATAGCACTTAGGAGTGTCAAGTATCGTTGGGATCATTTTATTTTATAACTATTTTTCGTGGGAGAGTCATTTATTTCATATCTTTTTTACTCTTCCAATAAACCTAAATGGATCTTCCAATCCAAGACTCGCTTAACGGATTGATCTAACGCTTCTTCAGAATAGTTTCCAACTTTGATTGCTTGAAGAACATAAGGAATCTGCTGCTGATACGTTGAGGACAGTACCAAATCATTGCCCGCCTGCAACGCCGCCAGTCCCGCTTCTTCTTGAGAAATAAAATCAGCCAATCCAGCCATATCCATATCATCTGTCATGACGACTCCTTGAAAATGCAATTCATTCCGCAAAAGATCATGGACCGGTTTTGAAATCGATGCCGGCATCTCAGAATCGATACTGGTTACGATATTATGAGAGACCAAAATACTGTCTGCACCTGCTTTTATCCCGGCAATAAATGGTTTAAAATCATTGCCCCGCAACTCCTGCAACGGCCGATCATCGGTAACGATCTCCACGTGTGAATCACGATTGTCGCCATAACCGGGAAAATGTTTGAGGGTGGAGCCGATCTTTGCCTCTTTCATTGCAGTTACCGCTGTCGTTACATAGCGGCTGGTACCTTCTGCGTCCATCCCGATCGTCCGATCGTAAATAAATGATTGAGGATCTGTTGAGACGTCCGCTATAGGATATAATCCGGTTTGGATACCGTACTCTTTGAAAATCGCTGCTTTATTTTGAACATCTTCGGTGACAGCCTGCCAACCGCCTTGAGCATAAAGCTCTTGGGGCGATGGAAAAGGTGCAGCTACTAGATTGCTGTTACGGCTGATCCGGGTTACCGTCCCGCCTTCTTCATCTGCTGCGATCAACAAAGGCAGTTTGCTTGCTTCTTGATAGCTCTTGATTGTCGCTTTCAAGCTGTCCGCTGTTTCATTTTCAGTATCTCGGCCGAATAATAAATAGCCGCCTAAATGATACGTCTGGATATCTTCTATCTGATTGGTTTCCGGTACACGAGCCAGAAACAATTGTCCGACTTTCTCTTCCAACGTCATTGTTTTCAGAATTTTTTCAGCCGGATCTTCTGCCTCTTCCGCCGTGGAAGACTCTGACGTCGAATCGATAGTTCCTGTTGTTTCTGACGTTTTTGTAGATTCAGAAGCATTATTTTTCGTATTATTTGTTTTTCCAAAATTTTGCCAAATCAGATAGCCGCCCCCCACTAAAATGATTCCGATACCTAACATGAGTAATACTCGTCTCATTCCTTTTCCTCCATTCTTTCATTACAGCTATTATGGCATATTTTCTTTTATTTTGTCTTTCTCCAGAAAATTACAGCAAAAAACAGACAAACAGGCGGAAAGCCGGTTTGTCTGTCGGTTAGTTGTTATTCATCTTGGGATGGAGATGAAGGCTTTTAAATAAATTGTTTTATCATACGTTTGAAAGGTACTGCCCGCCCAACGATATAAAGCAATGTCGTTTGGATCGGCAGCATGATCACGACTTTAACCAAACGAACGGACCAAATCGCCCAACTGGTCAATGGTACATTGTACATGATCGACAACCAAATCGGTGTCAAAATAAGACTGATCACGATAGTATTGGTCAATGTGCTTAAAAACGAATTAAGCCAAGTGACTTCCTTTTTATAAAAGAAATATCCGTAAACCAGACCGCCTACAAATGCATTGATCGTGAAACCAATGAAAAACGCACCCTTCGGAAACAACGCCATCCCTATCAGATCGGCTAATGAAGCACCGATCGCTGTCCAAAATGGACCAAAAAACATCGCCATTACTACTTCCGGTACGAATGCAAAAGTGATTCTGACAAATTGGGTCTCAATACCCAAAAACCGTGTCAAAACAACCATCATTGCGACCAAAAGCCCCATAATAGCGATCATACGTGCGTCGACTTTTCTTTTCATAACTAGCATCTCCTTTATAGAGTTGCTACACAAAAAATATGCAGCGAATGCGAAAATAAAACCGCGAACAATTTGTCCTTCGTCCGAAAGGCAACATCCCATCCTTTCAGCACTTAACGCTTTATTTTCTACTCTGTTTTTTATTTAGGCATTTGCCTATCGACAATATAGCATGTAACTAAATTTAAAACAATTGTTATCCCTTGCATTTTTTCAAATTTATTGAAAATTTCACGAAAACGATGATACATCTAAGATTTCTTTTTCAAATACAAGGATTGACTGCCCATTCTTTCGTAAATTTTTTGCAGATCTTCTTTTGCGATCTCCCGGTCTTTATGACCATAAGGATCGTTGACATAGATCGTATCTCCTTTGATACCAGTAATGACAACCGCGTGATTAATAGGACTGACCTCAACTGGTCCAGAAGTAGTTTCCCACACCATAAAGTCTTCGTCTGTCGGCACTTCCAATTCAACCGTTGCTTTGATCCATACCGGTGTCTTTTTAGATACGACAGCCAATACCTCATCAAATGTTCGCTTGGTACTTGCCTCGACTTGGTAATCTACGGCTATTTGTTTCGCGACTTTTGCGATAGGTTCGACGGCAACGCCCATCGCCCAGTCACCGCCGGCTATCTCACCAACGAAACCATCATGAGGATTGCCGTGATATGTATTATCAACGTACACCGGTACATAATCCAGTTTTTCCGCCAATTGATTCTTGGTCGTATCATAACCATAATAACGCAACAGCATCGAAAGCGCGGTAACTTCACACCCATTTCCTAATGCCGGTTCATCAAATTGGTTTTCTAAAGGAACGTCCATCCGTACATTTTGTATCTTCTTCTCCGGTTTTGCCGCTTTAGAAGAGCTGGTATCTTGTGGCGGCTGATCATTCTCATCTAAATTCGGCTGAGCTAATACGAGCATAAACATCAAAAACAGCAAGACGCCTCCTATCAGCGCTAAAACCAAACTATTTTTTTTCAGGATCATCATCTTCCTCACTTACATTTTACCAACGAACCTTCTATTTCCCTTTTTTGGTTAAAAAAAAGAATACCTTAAAACCAATTGGATTTCAAGGCATTCTCCCCTTCTATAAAAATGTTGAAGTGGTTTTATAGAAATTACTTTCTTCTTTAAGCCGCCGTTCTTGGAGCTCCAGAGATCGTTTTTTCTTGTTTGGCTTTCACAAAAACAGGCAATTCGAAATGTTTGCTGAGCGTACCGGCTACAAAATAGGCGATAGAGTAGTCTACCAAACTGTGTATCAATCCGCCTACACCTAACAAGACAAAGAAGAAATAAAACGCTCCTCCTTCAATCGAGCTTGCTGGTACATTGCCTACAAAATTGAAGGCCATTACTACCAGCATTTCAACGACTGCATGTAATACTCCAATCAGGAAATTAAATGTTTGGAAACGCAAATTGAATAAAGTAAACTTGCCGTTTTGCAAAACTAAACCGGGATGTCTTTGTAAATACATTGCTCCAATCACCGCAAAGATCAAATGGCTGAATGCACGCAGCGCGATCACTACTGGAAGACCGGTGACCAAAAAACCAAACGTTGTACCTAACGCCACGGCAACTGCCATACCTGGTGAAAAGAACATTGCGATAAATAAGGGCACATGACTTGCTAATGTAAATGAAGCGGGTCCGATCACGATTTTCGGCATTACCATCGGGATAATGATTCCCAACCCAATCAACAATGCACTAATTGTCAGCTGACGTACAGAATTCTTTTTCATTATTTTCCTCCTAGAAGGTGTCAAAATTAGTGTCAAGACACCTAAGTTGCATTTATTGTAATGGGAATCCTTGTATGTGTCAAGACACTTATTTCGATAAATTGAAAATCGAATGAAATATTTCATCCAACGTTTTTTCTGTACCGATTATTCGCTGTCCTTTTGACGCTAGCTGTTTGCACTTTATTCTAAAAAAATCTAAAACTCTGAGCTGCAAACAACGACAAAAAAAGATATCCAAATGCTTGGACACTTGTGCTTACTGCAAATAGCAGAAAGGATAGCATCCAGCATTCAGATATCTTTTATTATTCAAAATTATAAATGATCAGACCATCAAATTATAGACACCTACAGCAATGATTCCGCCGATGATAGGTCCTACAACTGGTACCCAAGAATATGCCCAATCAGAACCGCCTTTATTAGCGATCGGTAAAATGGCGTGAGCGATCCGCGGACCTAAGTCACGGGCAGGGTTGATAGCATATCCGGTAGGACCTCCTAATGAAAGACCAATAGCCAAGATCAATGCACCGACTGCAAAAACGTTTGTGCCAGCCGCAAAATCGTTTTGAGTAAATGCTAATAACCCTAAAACCAAGACAAAAGTACCGATTGCTTCAGTGACCAAATTGGCTGTATAGTTGCGAATCGCTGGACCTGTCGCAAATGTTCCTAAGATCGCACCATCATCTTCAGTGGCTGCCCAATGAGGAAGATACGCTAACCATACCAAGACTGCACCGACGATGGCTCCCAGCATTTGAGCTAAAATAAATGGAACCACTAGACTGCCGCTGATTGCCCCAGTCATCGCCATCGCGATGGTCACTGCCGGATTCAAATGAGCGGGTCCCATAAATCCAGAGATATAAACCCCCATTGTCACGGCCATCGCCCAACCAAGCGCGATCACGATCCAACCGGATGCTTGTGCTTTACTCTTATTTAGATTGACAGCAGCACAAACACCGTCCCCTAATAAAATCAAAATCAACGTTCCAATAAACTCCCCAGCAATCTGGGTCATATCACCGCTCATATCATCGTGCCTCCTCTTTTAAATTTTTTAAATCTGATTCTGCAATGACTTCTTCCAATTCACTCGCTTGTTTCGCTTTTTCTTCTTCTGACCAGTCGAAATAATCAGCGATTGCATCAAGTACCGGCTGTTTGATTTGATCCAGACTGTCTCGTTCGAACAACATATGATTCGTGCGGCGGACAAGGTAATCAGCAGGCGTCAAAACCATTTCTTCTTCTAACCCATAACGCAAACGGGCAGATTCAGCCAATGATAAACCTGGGTAAGCTTCGATCGTTTTCGCCAATTCGAATATCTTCAATGAATTGGTTCCATAAAAGTCCGCGATATACGCAGCTTCTTCTTTTGTCAGTCCGGCTTCGATCCCGATCTGAGCATTTTTTTCCACAGTTTCTTCGACTTTTGTCGGGTCAAAGTCACCACCGGAAATCGAATAAGTTTTAGAATCGATTTCCTTGACTGTCATTTGGTATTCGTCTGCTAGCAATTGACGGATCAATTTCAATGCGCCTTCTGCCATCTTGCGATAGTCGGTGATTTTCCCGCCAGAAAGTGTGATCAAGCCGTCTTCTTCACGGACCAATGAGCTTCCTCGGGAAACTTGTGAAGGAGAAAGTTCTTTTTCTCCGCGACTGGTTTCCAAATGGTTCAGTACATCTTCTACTTGTTCACGAGATACTTTGTTTTCTTTGTATTCACTGACTGTTTCAATGACTTTTTTGAAGCTTTCATCAGAGATCGTCCCATTATCGCCGCCGTTGTAATCTGAACCGGCGTTTCCTACCAACAGTGGACGCAAACCAGCCCAGCTGGCTTCAATGTCATCTAATGTGATGTGGGCATCTGGATAACGATGGTTGATGACTTCTAATAAGTAATCGACATCTTCTTGAGTCACTTTTGGATCAGTAAAATCTCCTTGGAAATCTGTATCCGTTGTGCCAAAGTACGTTTTGTTTTCTCTTGGGATTGCGAAGACCATCCGGCCATCGTGTT
Source organism: Enterococcus mediterraneensis (assembly GCF_900604485.1). Lineage (NCBI taxonomy): Bacteria > Bacillati > Bacillota > Bacilli > Lactobacillales > Enterococcaceae > Enterococcus > Enterococcus mediterraneensis. The sequence continues at coordinate 1,783,231 of NZ_UWOP01000001.1, read as the reverse complement.
TGCCAGTATCAAAATATGTTGGTTGCGGTACAGATAATTTTTTCGCGTCTACTACCAGATGGATCCCTTTTGTAGGGCGCATTTTAGGAACTACAGCCCGTTTGAAATTCAAATTACGAACTTTATCCACCCATGGACCGCTGGTATTGATCACTAATTTTGCTTTGATCTCGATGGTTTCGCCAGTCAATAAGTCGCGGGCTTTTACACCAACGATTTTATCCCCTTCGTATAAGAAGCCGACTGCTTTTATTTTGCTGACAGCACTGGCGCCGTCTGCTACTGCTTTTTTGATATTATCGATCACCAGTCTCGCATCGTTATTGCGAAAATCCAGATAAACACCGGCTCCTTGCAAACCTTCTTTTTTGATATGAGGTTCGCGGGCGATAACTTCTTCAGGCGTCAGGGTGTAATTTTCGAATTTTGTTCCTTTTACTTTTGCCAGTTGGTCATAAAGATCCATGGCAACCTTAACGGAAAACATCGTAAAGGTAGTCGGTCCTTCATCGTTATAGATCGGCAGCAGCATCGGATCCGGTTTAGGGATATGCGGAGCGATTTGTTGAACCACTGCCCGTTCGCCAACAGTATCCGCTACTACTTCGACATCAAAGGTTTTGAGATATCGGATCCCGCCATGGACTAATTTCGTAGAGCGTGAAGATGTTCCTTCAGCAAAATCCTGCATTTCGATCAAACCGGTTTTTATTCCTGAAGCTGCGGCTTGGACTGCTACCCCAGCGCCGGTGATCCCGCCGCCGATGATCAATAGATCCAGATCCTTTTGTAGATTTTGAATCATTTCTTGACGTGTTTGTTTTGAAAATGCCATTATGCTCTCCCCTTATTCAAACATTTGTGTCGCTTTGACCGCTTTTTTCCAGCCGTTATACAGTTTTTCTCGTTGTTCGTCTTCCATTTTCGCTTCAAACATCTTGCCGGCTTCATAGAATTCTCTGATTTCATCAGTATCTTTCCAATAGCCGACTGCTAAGCCTGCTAAAAAGGCTGCGCCTAATGCGGTCGTTTCTAGATTCTCTGCTCGTTGGATCGGTACATTCAAGATATCTGATTGGAATTGCATCAGGTATTCATTGTTTGCCGCACCGCCATCAACTTTCAAAACAGGAATCTTAATACCGGTATCATCTTGCATCGTATCAACGATATCTCTTACTTGATAAGCGATGGATTGCAAGGTAGCTTTGATGATATCTTCTTTTGTGGTGCCGCGTGTCAGACCAAACATTGCACCTCTTGCTTTTTGATCCCAATATGGTGCACCCAGACCTACGAAAGCCGGTACCACGTAAACTTCATCATCATTTGTAGAACGGCGAGCCGCATCTTCAGAATCACTGGATTTTTCCAACATCTGCAAACCGTCTCGCAACCATTGAATAGAAGAGCCGGCTACAAAGATCGAGCCTTCCAACGCGTAATAGATTTTGCCGTTGATTCCATACCCAATGGTGGTCAATAGGTTGTTTTTAGAGATCTGTGGTTTTTCACCTGTATTCATGACGATAAATGAACCGGTACCATACGTATTTTTTACCATACCTGGTTCAAAGGCCATTTGACCGAATAAAGCTGCTTGCTGGTCTCCTGCCATTCCAGAGATCGGTACTTCGCTGCCATAGAAATGATAGCCTTGAGTGTAGCCGTAAACTTCCGAGTTTGAAGCGACTTTCGGCAACATCGCCCGAGGAATATTCAATAATTTCAAGATCTCGTCGTCCCAATCCAGTTCGTTGATATTAAAGAGCATCGTCCGACTGGCATTGGAATAATCTGTCACGTGGGCTTGGCCGTCTGTCAATTTCCAAACTAACCACGTATCGATCGTCCCGAAAAGCAATTCGCCTTTTTCTGCCCGTTCTTGTGCACCTTCTACATGATCCAAGATCCAACGAATCTTCGTGGCAGAAAAATAAGCATCGATCACTAAACCGGTCTTGGTATGAAAGAATTCTTCATAACCGTCTTCTTTCAATTGATCCGCGATCGCAGCCGATTGTCTTGATTGCCAAACCACTGCATGATAAATTGGCCGTCCAGTATCTTTCTCCCAGACGATGGTTGTTTCACGTTGGTTGGTGATCCCGATCCCTTCAATCTGATCAGGTTTGATCCCTGATTCGATAAACGCTCCGGCTATCACTGATTGCACGGAATTCCAAATTTCGTTGGCATCATGTTCCACCCACCCGTCTTGCGGAAAATACTGAGTGAATTCTTTTTGAGAACTGCCAACGTGCTGTCCTTTTTTATCAAAGATAATCGCACGCGAGCTGGTCGTCCCCTGATCGATGGCCATAATAAACTTACTTTCTTTCATTCCATTTGCCTCCTTAAGTAATCGCTTTCTTTTTATAATTCCATTGTACTATTTTTTTCGACAAAGAACCGTCAAAAAGTTTTGTAAGAGCTGTCATTTTTGACAGTTTTTCAATTAAAACGGATAAGAACAAGCTTCTTATCCGTTTTAATTTTTTTCTTTTTTCATTTTTTCGATGATTTTTCTAAGTTCTCGAACATCATACTCAGTTTCGAATTCTGATAAATAATACATCTTCTCATCCGTTTCATCTGCGCTGTTTGCCGCACGGATGATCAGATCATAGGGCCTTTCTTCTTGGTATATTTCTACGTGAACACCACTGATTCCTTGTAGCTCAGTCAATAAAAACTGTTGAAAAGGAATCCGATACACTGGCAGACTGCGTAAATCAATACCGACAGATACTGTTTTTGCGATATAAAAATCGATCATTGCTAAGATACTCATGTAATTTATCAGCAAATAGTCATGCAAGGTATTTTCAGGAGCATACACTTCTCCCAACTGCCGCAAACCAATATGCTGCAATTCTTTTGCCAGGATATATAACGTTGGGCTCAACAATTTCTTTTGTTGTTCCAATAGTTGCTGACGATCATAAAATTCGATTTTGCCCTGATAAAAGTACAGTTTATTATCGATCAGCGCTAATTGATAACCGACAGACTTTTCTTCTTCGATCGACAAGCGGCGCGGGCGATAATGCAGCAGCATCGTTTCACGAATGTAGACATCCAGCAGGGCTGGCGGCAATTTTTTACTGCGAGTTAAATCATAGTGATAGAAGGTTTCTTCATTTAAAACGGAAAAAGAAACTAAGAAACTGTAAAACATCAGCGGCTCATATTGATTCGTCTCTACTGATGTACGGCTGAAATAAAAAGTGATCAAATGCGCCGCTTTTTTGTAAAGCGGATCGTCTTTGAAAGACATATAGATTATTTTCGTCCGAGAATATTTTGTTTTTTCTGCTAACAACCTTTTTTTCGTGATTCCCAACCAGCAGGCGATCTTTTTCTTACCTGCTTTTGTGACTTTCGTTTGGATAACTCGTTCCAATGCTCTGATGAAGCCTTCTGTTTCAGTAGTGATCTTCAAGTAATCCGGTAATTGCCGATCAGCGAAAAATGAGTATAACTGGTAATAAAAGTAACGTACCTGCAGTTCTTCTCCTTGAAAGCGACCGTTTTTGATTTGCAGATCAAACTCTTTCAATGAAGTATTCAATTCTTTGATCTTGCGAAAAATAGAAGATTCACTGGTAGCAAATTGATTCGCTAACTGCACGATGGAAAACTTACGATGGACCAGCAAAAATTCCAATAATTGGAATTTCAGACTTTCTTGCAAGAAAGTACTAATGATCTCGAAAAGGTTAAGGTCTGCCGCCATTTCCAGTACCAATTCTTCCCCTTCAATGAACACTCGTAAATTTTTTTCTAACGATTTTGCCTGCTCGTTCAGCTCACCGATATATTGATTGAAAGATGGTCTCGCCAATTCTACATGGTTGCACAACCCAGTAATAGACAAGCGGCCATTGTTCAGTATTAACTGCTTTAAAATCTCTAGCTGAATCTGTTCACGTTTTTCAAGTAATTGTTCTATTTTCATAATTGCTCGCCTAACTTTGTAAAGATCGTTTCCGGGAATCGGAATTCTGGATGGAAAAAGAGTTCCTGAGTGGATAACTGTGTTCTCGTCAACTTACCAGTGATTGCTTGCGAACAGCCATTGAGCCAATCAAACACAGAGCCCTGTGATAGTAATTGCGCACCGATGATCTGATCTGTATCCTGATCAAACAGCAACTTGGCCTTTAGTTTTACAGAAGGACGGATCGCAGTCAGCGGTGCTTCTACAACCACTGTGTAGAAACTTCCAGGATAAAAGATTCCTTCAGTTTCTGTCAGACCAGTACTACCGATATAATACCCAAAAATCTGATTGCCGATGGTTCGGAGGGTCCCTTTATCTTTTGTGGTATTTCCTAAAATGTTTTCCGCGACGATCTCCGCTGTTCTCATCGCATTGTTGACTAATGAGACATACATTTTTTCGCCAGTTGGTTTGAAGCTGACTTGAATAGCATCACCCACTGCATAAACATCTTTGACCGATGTCTCCAAATGCTCATCCACCCAGATGGTATCATCATCATTCAAACGCAAAGTATCTTGCCAGATATGATTATCCGGTCGCGTACTGTTAGCCAAAATCAATGCGTCAAACTCGTGTGCTCCTCCATCAGCCTGGTGTAAGATGACATTTTTCTCTTCTGTTATCCCAGTGATCATCGTATTCAGATGTAAATGGACTCCACGTTTTTGCATTGTTTCAACTATCGGTAAACTCATCTCTTCATCTAAATAACGATATAAAATCGACGGCTGGCTTTCAAAAAGATGAACTTCTTTTTGTTTTAAAACTAATCCTTCTGCCAATTCAAGACCTACTTGACCGGCACCAATGATCGCGATTTTTTGCAACTGGGGCAGAGCCTTCAGCAATTCATCCGCGTCTTTTCTTGATTTGATAGAATAAACCTGTGTGGGTTTTTCTTTGAGATAACGAGAAGACTGTCCCGACCCGGTAGCGACCACTAACTTGTCAAAAGTGATCGTTTGCCCGTCGGCTAATTTTATTTCCTGTTCTCCTGTCATACCGGTACAAAAGCCGCAGATCAAGCGGATATCGTTTTCTTCTAATTGTTTGGGGTCGATCCAATTCACTTCTGTCAATGATGTTGCTTTTTCTTGCAGCAGCAGACTCACACTTCCTGGTATGAAACCCACTTCGTCTTTTTCAATTAGAAGAATCTCCGCCTGCGGATCTTTTCTTCTGATTTGAAACGCCGTATGGATCCCGGCAAATGAAGCTCCAACAATAACAATACGCATCATGATTCCTCTTTCTATCCGTTTGATTATAGAGTAACATGAGGCTTGAAAAGTTACAAAAATAGACAAAAAATATCCCCTCGTCAGCGAACAAGCCTTATTGTGATATGCAATAAGAACCTGCCATAATTGGCAAACTCGCAAACGTTGGGATATTTTGCTACATTCATACTTCAACTGCTCTCAGGAGCTTATTCACCCGCAACCCGATAGTTTTCCATCGCGTTGCTTAAACGGGCGAATTCCTCTAATGACAGCGTTTCTCCACGGCGTTTTGGATCGATTTCTGCTTCTTTCAAGCTGTCATTCAGCCATTGACGCGTCGCTTCATCTTTGCCATAACTGTGGAGCAGATTGTTCCATAATGTTTTCCGGCGCAATTGAAAAGCCGCTCGGGTCAATTTGAAAAATTCTTTTTCATTTGAAACCGTAACAGCAGGAACTTCACGCCGAGTCAGCTTCAAAATCGCCGAATCGACATTCGGTTGAGGAACAAAGACCGTCTTCGGTACGATAAAGGCTAATTTTGCTTCCATAAAATATTGGACCGCAATGGACAATGAACCATACGCTTTGGTCCCTGGTTTTGCGGAGATCCGGTCAGCGACTTCTTTTTGCATCATGACTACCATTTCCGCTACCGGCAGATCAGATTCTAAAAAGTGCATCATGATCGGAGTCGTAATGTAATAAGGCAAGTTCGCTACGACTTTCAACGGGCGTTCTTGCTTAAAATGCTGCGCAACGGTTTTCTTCAAGTCCGCCTTTAAGACATCTTGATGGACGATTTCAATATTGGAATAATCTTGCAAAGTATCTTGCAAGACCGGGATCAGGCGGTCATCGATCTCAAAGGCTAATACTTCGGCCGCGTGCTGCGCCAACTGTTCTGTCAAAGCACCGATCCCCGGTCCCACCTCGATCACATTGGTGTCTTGATCGATTTCAGCAGTTTCCACGATTTTTCGTAAAATATTCGGTTCAGTCAAAAAGTTTTGTCCTAAACTTTTTTTGAATGTAAAGCCATGCTTGGCTAAAATCTCTTTGGTTTTTGAAGGAGTCGCAATATCTCGAGTATCTTTCACAAAGATTCTTCCTACCTTTCTTTTTGAACACTGTCATAGTGAAGAGATTCGGACAGCGGCAGCTCGATTTTTTCCATCGCTGCGATGAATTCTTCTTCTGTAATGCGGAACATCGCCAAGCGCTTTTCTAATTGCTTGCTGTTGGTGTAGCCGATCCGCAATTCGTCTCCCAGCTTTTCCCGCTTAGTTTTGGCGTTGGCTCCCGCTATTAAACCATATTCCATCAGCAGTTGTCTACTGATTTTCGGGGTATCTTCTCTTACCGGTGTTACGACTTTCGCTAATGCTTGCAGGATTGCTTCATCGCTCGCATGTTCTACCCCTAAGCTTGAGCCTCTTTTTTGGGGAGCCGCTTGTTTTCGCGGCAGAAAGGCGTGTTTCGCGTCAGGAACATATTCCATGATTTTCTTTCGGATCTTTTCTCCTGAAAAATCGGGATCAGTAAAAACGATCACACCTCTTGTTTCCTGCGCTAATTCGATTTGTTCCAAGATATCTTCATTGATCGCTGAACCGATCGTTTCGATCGTATCGGCCTCAACAACTTCTTGGATTCTGCGGGTGTCATCTTTGCCTTCAACGACGATGATTTCTTCAATCTTCAATTTGCTCATTGTTCGATCCTAAAGAGCCGATGGGCGTTTTCTCGCGTTTGTTCCGCGATCGTTTCAAACGGCAGTTGCCGCAAGTCGGCAATTTTTTCTACGACATAGCGGGTATAGCCAGGCTCATTGCGTTTGCCGCGATAAGGGACCGGTGCTAGATATGGTGCGTCTGTTTCTACTAATAATTTATCCAACGGTACATGAGTCGCAACATCTTGAACATCAGCAGCTTTTTTAAAGGTCACGACACCACTGAAGGAAATATGCATCCCTAGATCCAAAAAGCGCTGTGCCCATTCCCAGTCACCGCTGTAACTGTGCATGATCCCGCCGATATCCCGGACATCTTCTTCCTTTAAAATTTGATAAGTATCTTCGATCGCGTCTCGCATATGGATGCTGATAGGCAGATTCATTTCTTTGGCGATCGCGATCTGACGACGGAAAACTTTAGCTTGGACTTCTTTTGGATCTTCCATCCAATAATAATCCAGTCCGATCTCCCCTAACGCCACCACTTTTGGTAACGTCAGCTGTTGTTGTAATTTTTCTTCGATTTCTTTCGTATAGCTGCCAGCTTCAGTGGGATGCCAGCCAATGATACTGTAAATATCATCATAGGTCTTGCTGAGCTGCAAACTTTTTTCGATCGTCGGTGTGTCAAATCCAACTACCGCCATTTCTGTTACACCTAGTTCTTTGGCACGGGCGATCGTTTCAGGAATATCATCATTAAATTGTTCTGCATTCAAATGAGTATGAGAATCAAAAATCATCTCGACTCCTCCTTTTTCTTAACTTTAGCATATTTTGAAAAAAATAAACATACGGCACACTCGTACATTATACGTGACTCCAATAATTTTACCTTAAGATTGCAATAGAATTTCATGACCTCTCTCAACAAAATACTAATAGGAAAAAACTGGAGATACTATTGCTTTTAATTGAGCATGCCAATGAACAAAAAATATCCGTCTAAAGTTGGATGTTTCTCAACGTAACAGAGCGTATACTATTGATTGTACAATGAAGGAGGCTCGTATATGAACCATTTTGAGCGGGAATTTCCCCAAGCGGCGGATTGGCTGCGAAAACAGCAGCATGCTAATGGTAATGCCACATCATCTGATATATCTCGCCTGCACTGGTTATTATTAGGTATTTTTGGTCTGTTGGTTATCGCTTCATTTCCTCAACAGCTTTTACTTCTATTTTTATTGATGGGTCTAGCGGCCATAATCAAAGGCCCGGCAATGCTGATCTATGGTGCGATCTATTCCTTTTTAGTGGGACTTTTTCCGCCTTTAGGGATCATTTTATCAGCGCTGTTCTTTTTGATCTCTATCAAGCAGATCACTCGGAATTGGCGTTTCGGTCTGACAGCCAGCTTTTTTTATCTGTATCCGCTAGGGATAACTGCATTCAAACACTTTACAACATGGGATTCCTTTTGGGTAATGGCTTTACTGACCGGCGTCGGCATCATCGGGAGCCACTATTTATTGGTTTGGCTGTACAAGTATTACGGCAACGGCCGCTCGGTAGCATGGTCTTTACTAATAGTTCCTTATGATTGCCTGATGTTTTTCGTCCCTTCCAAAAAGAAAAAAAGTGTTCCTTTTAAGAAACGTTGGAAATACTAATTGTTTAGATGAGATTTTTCGTAAAGAAAAATTTCATCTTTTTTTCATTCCTGTTATTTCACAAAAAGCCTGCCCACAGATGACCATAAAAAGAAATGATTCTCTGTTTTTTTCAAGTATTTCAGATAAAAATTTCAATAGAAGTCCGATTGCTTTTTTTGCTGTTATCCTCTATTCTATACTTTAGCAAATCAATAAAGGAGACCCATACATGCTGATTCTTTTAGGGATTTTAGCGTTGATTTTAGGGATCGTTTTTTATGCGTTCATCATTGAACCGCGCCGTTTGAAAGTCAAGCACTATCTTATTCGGAAAAATAAAAAACGTGTCTTGGATATTTCCAAAGCTGACGATTTGTTTTCATTGGAATCAGATGTCGTCATCGCACATCTTAGTGATCTGCACTTTTCCCGCTGGTTCAAACCGCGGCGTATCAATAAAATCATTCGTTCGACCCTCACAACCAAACCTGATTTGATCGTTTTTACCGGAGATTTGCTGGAAGATTATCAGCATTGGCCGGTCAAACAAACGACTAAACTCATTGAAAAATTATCAAATTTAAAAGCCCCGTTAGGAAAAATAGCGATTCTCGGCAATCATGATTATCGCAGCGGTGGGAAGTATTTCGTAATGGAAGTATTGAAAGAAGCCGGTTTTACTATACTTACCAATGAATCCGTCTTTGGTTCCGATGAAAAAGTATCTCTAGCGATCGTTGGGATCGATGATGCTTCTTCAGGTCATCCAAAGTACAATTATGAACGTACATTGGCGGAATGGCATTTGATGCTTTTGCATCAACCTGATTACATTGATCAAGTCCAAAATCTGGAGCTTTATGATTTGATCCTTTCCGGACACAGCCACGGCGGACAGATCCTCCCGCCTTTTTATCAAGCAAAAGTTACTGGCGCCAAACGTTATATCGAAAATCTTTACCTACCAACTAAAAATACCCTTTTATCGGTAAGTACTGGGATCGGCACCTCGTCTATTCCTGCTCGTTTCCGTGTACCGCCAGAGATCATCTATTATCATTTATCTAATAAAAAAGAAGCTTTTAAAACAGATTTTTCTGAATTCAAAAAGACAACCAGTATCGTAAAAACTTATTCTCCCGAACCAAAAGAACAAGCGATACAAATCGTCAAAGACTGATACTTGCAACAATAAAAAAGCATTTCCCATAACCGAGGATGACACCGGATTGGAAAATGCTTTTTTTGTTGGGTATCTACTTATTTTTATGGAAATGAATTTCCAGCAATGAACGTCGTATAGATCTGTTCATCCTCTATTTCTTCATTGTTGATCAACTGGATAATCTTTTCGGCAGCTACCATTCCCCATCGATGTTTGGAGTAAGAAATCGTAGCTAACTTAGGTTGTAAAAATTGTCCAATCTCAATATTATCAAAACCAATGATTCGGACATCTTTGCCAATAGATAAATCTGTTTTTTGAAAATACTTATACAGCCCTACTGCCATTTCATCATTAAAAGAAAAAATATCAATTGGCAATTCAGGATTCTTTTGAAGAATTTCTTCGGCAGCTTGATATCCTGAAGATTCAGTGAAATCGCCTTTTAGAATATCGTATGCTATACCAAAACGTTCTAATTCTTTGACGCTGGCTTCCAAACGTTTTTCACTATCGTATCCTGATGGACCTGTTAGCATAAATACTTTTTTGCTGTCTGAACCAGCTATTTTTTCAATCGCTAGTGTCGCACCACCCTTATTGTCTAATAAGACTTTACGAATATTTTCATGTTGGATTTCACGGTCGAGAACAACTAATGAATGTCCTCGCTTTGCAAAATTAGTAATTTCTTCGGATTTGAATGTCCAATCAAGAATGATCGCCCCATCTATCATTCGTTCAGGAATAAAAAGATGCGATTTCTGTCCGCTGCAAACGATCATCTCGTAATCATAGACTGCCAGACCTCGTTTTATCCCTTCCAATAATTCACCGTAAAAACTACCGCCATAATCCGCCAAGAATACACCAATGATTTTGGTTTTTTGTCTTTTTAGTGTTCGAGCTGCCATGTTGGGAACATAGTTCAGTTCTTTTGCAATAGTCATTATTTTCTTTCTTGTTTCTTCTGTTACTTTAGGGCTGCCATTCAATGCATAAGAAACAGTTGAAATAGAAACGCCCGCTGCTTTTGCTATATCTTTGATCCCTACCACCCGATCACATCTCCTAATAAAAAACTTCTACTGTATTTGTTTCTTTCAACAAACGAATTGCATCATCTATTTTAACAACTAAACCGCCTTGTCGATAAGGGTTTTCTTCAATAGAATAAGCAACAGCCGTACCGTTGATTATTACCTTTTTCTCTGATTGGTCTCCGTGGAAAATAATCTTACTATCTTTTCCTAAGATACGATAATCCATAACTAAGCCATTCAGCTCTTCTGGCAGCACTGGGTCAAACGTCACATAGTCACTGGTTTCACGAATTCCTAAAACATTAGTCAGTAGCTGATTCATGTAGATTCCTGGTCCGCTAGAATAAATCCGCCAACCACCTTTTACACCAACACTTCCATCTTTGAGTTTATCAAAGTCTTTTTCTGCTTCATATCTGTTACTGAAGTCGCCGTCAGAACTGCTGAAATAAACATTCGATTGTCTGATTTCAGCGTTAGGCACTCGTTTACTGATTTGAATCGGATTAATAGTTTGAAGTGCTTTCCATGTTTCCTCGGTCTTACCGATTTTTGCCATTGCCTCAGTGAAACGGATATGGGCATGGACATATTGTAAACCAATCTCACGTCCAAAATTAGCCGCTTGCTCTGCTCGTTTAAAGTTGGTGCTGATACCCCCGTCATAATGTGCCGGGCGATTCATCAAACGAACACCATCTGGAAATTGCAGATGCTTTTTGATGATTGCTAGATGCTTCTCAACCTGTTCAGTCGTCAAAAGTTCTGCGATCATACTACGATTCATCGGCAAGAGTCTGTATTGGATTCCTGTCTTCATATCAGTCGGATGAATCATCAACTCAGGATGATCTTTCTCCTCCATATAAACAAATCCAGGAATGACATCGTTAGCTAAGATATATTTTTCAAAATCTCCTTTGATTCCCAACTTCAACTCAGTAAGATGTCCCGCAAATTCTTGTTCTTCATTTTTCAATACATGGCTAAGCTTATTGATAACCTGATAAGTCAGTGCCACTGTCCAGCTGCTTGCCATATGTTTTTTCAGCTTGTTATCGTAAGGTTGCAGCGTATCATCCCAGTCACCATCACCATAGCATGAAAGATAAGTATCTTCCAGAAAATTTTCTTCAATATATGTTATTTCCTTTTTCAAATGGTGGAGCAATGGATAAGTCGTTGGCGTTTTCTTGAAGGTTTTACGATCCGTATAAGGAATCTCTTCTTTCAAAAGATCGAAATCCCCTGTTTTTTCCAAATAGTCCGCTATGATTTTCATTGGCCAAACGATGACATCACCGTGACTTTCTTCTGCCTTTACTGTTTCATAGCGATCGAACATAAACCATTGCGGCCAATTACCATCATCGTTGAATTGATTTGCGTACACTTTTTTAATAATATCGCGAACAACATCTGGACGGTTGACGGCTAAAAAGAATTCCGTTGGTCCTTGGGAAACGTCTCGAGTCCCCCAAGCCGCACCACCATATTGCTCCAATCCATGCGGAGAAAGATAATGTACCAGCATATTGTGAGCGTACCAGCGAGCTAAAACATTAACACTTTCCACTTCCACAGCTTCATGTTTTAATTGAAAACCATTCAGTAAGTCATCGATGAATGCGGTAAAAAGCTGTTCCTGTTCTTGCTGATCAGTGTGTATTTCTTTGAAATCTGCTCCCGACAAGCTGCCTTGAATAGTCAACTGGAAGTTTGAAACAGGCGGAAGCAACAAGATTTGCAGTTCAGGTTCATCTGTATCAATGCCAAAAATGCGCTCATCAGTCAGCTGGTAATCCTGATCAACATTGAGATAATAGATCAATTCAGGATACTGTGTCTTGATGATGGAATTATCCGTACCAGTGACCGTTATCAATCGATTGCTTTTTTCCAATTGGGCTTTAGGAGTTTCTTCATCATTCATCAATACGTGATTGCTGACAGCGATGGTATATTTTTTATTTTCACTACTGAATACCGTTCGGACTTCTCTTCCGTCCGCAACAGTATAAGTCGTTATTTTTATCATATCATCTGGCAATTTATAATACCATGTCGCTTCATTCAATCCCATTTCAAATGCTGAAGGAAGTGTCAGCAAATGCCACGAATCTTCCTTCTTAAGATAGATTCGCTGACCAGAACGTTTGACTGTGTTCAGAGAGTTGCGACTGTTGCTCAGCAATTTGTTCATAGAAGTATTTCCTAAAACAACTTGCGAATTAAAAATCCCGTACATATATAGCGTCGTACTTAATGGCGGCTGATCCACTGACAGATCTGTTCCACTTAACAAAATATGTCCGTGAGCTCGTTCCATCTGGCTTTCTTTTTCCTGTAGGACGACATGGCGATAGTTATCTGAGAAAAAGGATAGCAGCTTCCCATCATGTCCTTTTTCCATCAACGTCCGTGACGGAAAAAGCTCTTCGATATCTTGATCCGTTAACGGTTCACCAGCAACTGTATCTCCAATTTTTTTAGAAAATGTTGCACCAGCACCTTTTAAATCTGAAAAAACAATGCTTTGGTAAGCTTCTTCAAGAATCTCACGCTCTAAAACCGGCGCTTTCACTGCTGTTTTCTGATTCTCTTTGGTACCGGCATAAAAAATGATTGATTCTTTTTTATCTTCAATCAGCTGGATTTTTTCTGATTGCAAAGCGACATAGGCAAATTCATATTGATAGACATTATTATCTAAATTCTCTTTATTGAGAGCTTGAGGTATATTAGTTTTTTTGTACTCTCTACCAAAAAATTGATAGCCATCTGTAGAAAATCCAACTGTTTTTGACAAACTTCCTTGCTCAACAACTGGAAATTTGCCGTTTTGCGGTTGATTTTGTCTTGATGTTATCACATATCCGCTGTCAGTCTTGCTGACTTTATGATCGATGTACTGCGAAACATAAGCTTCATTGGATTGGACAGTGCCTTTCAAGCCATTACCGATATCTTGTCCATAAATCACATCGACTGTTTTTTCACCACTCAATTCGACTGTCCAAAACCAGATGCCTAAAGCAGACAAAACAAAAGTCACTTGATACGCAACATCTTTAAAGCTGCCCTTCCAAACGATTCCCTCTTTTTGAAAATAGACAGTACTCTTACTATTTGATCCGATCAAAGGTGTGAAAAAAATTTCCTCACCATCAAAAATTCTTAAATAAATCTGATTAGAACTACCATCGATCAAGTTACCATTCAATTGATTGACCATATTATCATGAGCAATGATCTCATAAAGATCGCCAGTCGATAAAAAGGTCGCTTTCACTCCATTTTGGATAAACTGTTTCTTTTCCATTGGAAATTTCCCACCCTCTCTTTAATTCATAAGCTTGAAAACAGCTTTTTGCAAATCACGGCTGTTAGGTCCGACCATCACTTCAAATGATCCCGGATCACTTTGACGACGAAAATCTCTGTGTACGTATCGAAGCATAGCTTCCTCAATCGTAAAGCGGACCGTTTTTGACTCACCGGCTTTTAGATTGATCTGTTTGAATCCTTTTAATTCTTTCACAGGACGGATAACTTCCCCTACAAGATCTCGTACATATAACTGTACTGTTTCAGTACCTGAAATATCGGAGTGATTTGTCACAGTGACGGAAACCGTAAGAAAATCGTCAGGAGTCAATGTATCTTTATCTAACTCCAACGCGCCATAATGAAAATCACTATAGCTTAATCCAAAGCCGAAAGGATATTTCGCATAGTTCGACACATCCAAATATTTTGAGACATATTTTTCATCGTTTGTCGTTTCAAGCGGACGGCCAGTACTGTCGCAATTATAATAAATCGGTACTTGTCCGACACTTTCAGGAAATGACATACTTAAACGACCGCTAGGGTTGTATTCTCCCCAAAGAATCGCAGCCAGTGCATTGCCTGCTTCAGTCCCAGGAAACCATGCTTCTATAATGGCTTTAGCATCATCGATTCCTCGCAAATCAAGAGGTCTTCCGCTATAAATAGTAACAACGATTTGATCATTTACTGTTTTGATTTTTTTGAACAACTCGATTTGAGCCGATGGTAATGTAATATCACTGCGGCTGGCTGCTTCTCCACTCATCCATTCTGTTTCTCCTAATGCCAAGACGACTTTGTCAGCTTGTTGCGCAAGAAGAATCGCCTCATCTACCGCTGAATCACTAGGATGGAAATAATCGAAGGACTCTGATCCATATAACAAATTATCTCCTTGTTTTTTTGCCCCAGTAACTAATGAGATTGCATCAGCCATTTTTCCTTGCCAAGACCATGCACCTAAAACATCCTGAGAAGCAGCTGCCGGACCGATAATTGCTATTTTTTCTTCTTTCTTCAAAGGTAAGATCGCTTCATTTTTCAATAGCACGATTGATTTCTTTGCTATTTCGCAAGCTTGTTTTCGATGCTCTTCTGATAAAATGACCGCTTCTTTTTCTTCACTTGCTCCGCGATGAGGGTGTTCAAACAATCCCAGTTCATTTTTCAGTTCAAGAATCCGTAATACAGCTTCATCTAGCAATCGCTCGTCAATACTGTTTTCTTTGATCAGTTCCGCTAAAAAATGAGAATAGCAAGTAGTCATCATTTCGATGTCAACGCCGGCTTCGATTGCTAATTTAGCGGCGGCCTTTTCATCTTCCGCAACACCGTGAGGAATCAATTCTTTGACCGCTCCCCAGTCCGAAATAACCACTCCGTCAAAGCCGAATTCCTTTCGCAAGATATCACGAAACAGCTTTTTATTTCCCGTTGCCGGTATACCATCTACTGTATTGAAGGAAGTCATCACTAACTTCGCTCCAGCCTCCAACGCGGCTTGATAGCTTGGCAAATAACTTTCCCTTAATGTTCTTTCTGACATATCCACTGTATTGTAATCGCGACCAGCCAAAGCAGCACCATAAGCGGCAAAGTGCTTCACACAAGCGGCGACTCTAAAAAAGTCATTTTTCAAATCCGTTCCTTGATAGCCTTTAACAAAAGCTTCTGCAAAACGGCTGTTCAAGTAAGGGTCTTCCCCAGTCGATTCCATGACTCTTCCCCAACGAGGATCTCTGACAAGATCGACCATCGGTGAAAAAGTAACATGTACTCCTGATACAGCAGCTTCTTTCGCTGAGATCTCGGCCATTTTTTCAGCTGCTTCCAAGTCCCAGCTGCTTCCTAGTGCTAATGGAATCGGAAAAATCGTTTGAAAGCCATGAACGATATCAGCCATCATTAAAGTTGGGATGCCTAACCGATTTTTTTCCAGATATTCTTTCTGAACTTGGATCGCTTCTTTGGCACCGGCAAGACCAAGGATCGAACCAGCGTTTTGGATATTTTCATCGGTCAATCCCAGTTCGCTGATTGGTCCTGTCTGCTCCTCTGCCGCTTTTGTATAAAAATCAGCCGACAGTTGGAGTAATTGATCAACTTTTTCTTCTAATGTCATCTGTTCTATCAGCTGACTCAAATTTTCTTGCTTCATTTTTTCTGACTCCTTTATTTGTGTCCAGATACGTTATATCCTTCTAAAATATATTTTTGTAAGAAAACGAAAATGACGATAATTGGTACCACCATAAATGTCGAGCCGGCCATTTGTAAGGAATAATTATTGGCATATTGTCCTTTCAACAACTGGAGACCTACCGATAACGTGTAGTATTTTTCGTCATTCGCCATGATCAATGGCCATAGGAATGAATTCCATCCGCCGATAAACGTCGTGATTCCTTGCACAGCTAATACTGGTTTTGAGATTGGTAAAATGATTCGAGAAAAAATATACCATTCGCTTGCTCCATCTAAGCGAGCCGCCTCCAGCAATTCGTTTGAAACAGTTGACATGAATTGACGGAATAAAAATATTCCGTATGCTCCCACTAAACCCGGTAAAATAATCCCGGCCATCGTATTGGTGAGCTTCATAGAGTTCATGATCAAATACACTGGAATCATGGTCACTTGACCTGGGATCATCATGGTAGCTAACACTAAGTAAAATAGTGGTTCCCGCCCTTTAAATTTATATTTGGCAAAACCAAATCCTGCCATCGCATTGAAAAACATTCCCAGAAAAGAAAATGCTACGACGATCAGTGTATTTTTCAAATATACGGTGAAATCGAATGCGCTAAATAATTCTTTGAAATTATCCCATGTTGCTTGTTCGGGAAAAATCTTCGGTGGAAATTGCATGATTTCCATATCCGTTTTAAACGCTGACAAAATCATCCAAACGAATGGGAGTACCCACAAGACTGCACCAAACGCTAAAGCAATTCCTAATGCGATCTTTATATTTCGGTTGCCTTGTAATTCTTTATTCATAATAGGAGCACCTCTTATAGTTGATTTTCATTGTTTTTTTTCTGCATCCTAAATTGCAATAATGTCACAATAATAATTGCAGCAAAAAGAATAAATGATCCGGCAGCTGCATAACCAAACTTGCTGAATTGGAACCCGTTGCGATAAATAAACAATGCAACAGAAGTTGTGCTGTCTAGTGGACCACCGTTTGTCATTACGAAAGGTTCTTCAAAAAATTGCAACCAACCGATAAGCGTGGTCACTGTAACAAAGAAGGTTGAGAATCGTAATGACGGGATAGTGATATATAGTACCTGTTGCAGTTTCGTCGCTCCGTCTAAAGAGGCTGCTTCATAATATTCTTTAGGGATTCCTTGCAGTGCAGCTAAAAAGATCAGCATATTTGCTCCAACTGCCCGCCATACTCCTAAAATGATCAATGAAACTTTTGCCATTACCGGATTTGTTAACCACGGAACTGCTGAAATATGAAACAAAGAAAGAATATAATTTAAGAAACCGAAACTCGGATTATACAAGTAACTGAATACCACAGCTACAGCGACAACGTTCGTGATTGCCGGTGTATAAAAAATCATCCGAAAAATCGAGAATATTTTATTTTTTCCAAAGTTGATCATCAGCGCTAAACCTAAGGATAAAACGATTACCACTGGGACTCCGATTACCACATAAAATATTGTATTTTTAATACTCTTCAAAAAAATAGGGTCTGTAAGGATGTCTTTATAGTTATCAAAAGAAATAAACTTTATTTGTGACCAGTCGGCGAGTCCTACAAGACTCATATCAGTAAAACTAATAAAAAAGGCGACAAAAATCGGTATAATTGAAAAAAGTAATAATAGTATCAACGCAGGTGAAATAAAAAAATAGGGGGCTTTTGTAGCTTTTTTCTTCAATTTTGATACTCCCTTTCTTGATTAAAAGGTGAAAGAGACTACCTTTAAAGATAATCTCTTTCCCAAGTAGTTATTTATTTAACAGTTTCTCTGTCTCCTGATTCAACGCATCCATTTCAGATTGAACGTCATTTCCACCTAGATAGATTTGTTCAAAATGTTTTAAATAATTTTGAGCAATCTCTTCGAATTCTGGGATCAGCGGCATAGGTTCAGAGTTATTAAGTTGTTCATTGAAGACACTATAAATAGGATCGTCTTTCAATTTTTTGTCTTCCCAAGCTTTTGTCGCAGTTGGAAGAGCATCAGTCAACTCCATCCATTCCAATTGATTTTCTGGTTGTGCCATAAAGTTAATAAATTTAGCTGCATTATCTTTTTGTTTGGAGAACTCAAAAACAGTCAAATTAGAACCGCCCATAGAAGAGATGTTGTTTTCTTTGGCAGGCAATGTCGCAATCGCCCATTTGCCTTCTACATCAGGAACAGTATCTTTAATTGTTTTAGCCATCCATGGTCCGCTAATAAACATTGGCACCATCGCGTCATCACCAGAAAACGTTTGGGAAACATCCAATCCTAGGTCTTCTTTTGGTGCATAGCCTTTTTGGATGAAATTATTCAAGTATTCTACAGCTCCTGTAAATGGCGCTTCATTGAATAGTGGTTTATTGCCGTCAAAAAGCTTGGAACCATTTTGTCGGGCAAACATAAAACCTAATGATTGTTCTTTTGAATCAATCGTGATACCGTATTTATCCTTGCCGCGTTCTGATAGTTTTTTCGCAGCATCTTCTAATTCATCCCATGTTTTTGGTGCTTCTTTATAGCCAACTGATTCTAGAATATCTGTTCGGTAAAATAGTACGCGTGTTTCAGCTGCCCACGGAATTCCGTATGATTTTCCATCAAACTGAGTCGTCTCAACTGATCCATGGTAAAAATTATCTGGTTTTAAACTGTCATATTTTTCAATATATTTTGTCATGTCAGCTAAAGCACCAGCTTTTTGGAACTCTGCCATCCAAGTTGTTCCCATTTGTAAAACATCTGGTCCACTTTTTGAAGCGACCGCTGTCAATAATTTGTCATGTGCATTCGCCCATGGAATCGACTGGATTTTCACCTCGATACCTGTTTCATCTGTGAATTTATCTGTCATTTTTGATAATTGCTTAACTTCTTCACCCATTCCCCAGATATTTAACACATCACTTTTTTCTTCACTATCCCCACCTGAGCCACATGCCGCTAAAGTTCCAAGCGATAAAACTGATGTCAAACCAAGTAACAAGATCTTTTTCGATAGTTTCATAGTTGAAGCCTCCCAATATTTTTAGTGAAACGTTTCTACAAAAAGGAGTATACAACCACATCGATAATAAAGCAAGCGTTTTCTAGTTTTTTTAGTTGCTATTTTTGTTCTATTTCTTTTATTAAAAAGCATTTTTTCTAAAAAAATATTATTCTACCAACTATTTATAAAATGATTTTCATTATATAAATAAAAACGTTTCACCATTTTAGTTTTTTGTACTAAAAAACTTCAAAAAAAGTCTTCAAGTTCTCTATTTCCAAAACTTGAAGACTTTTTTTATTCAAATTTCCTAGTTACTATCCAACATTCAATATCCACATAAATCCTATAAAGACAAAGAACAATACATACATGATCGGTGAAACTTCTTTTCCTCTTTTAGCTGCGATCATTGTGATTGGATAAAAGATGAACCCTAGTGCGATCCCATCAGAGATACTATATGTCAACGGCATACCCAACAAAATGAGAAATGAAGGAATCGCGATCTCCATTTCATGCCATTTGATTTGACGCAATGATTGAGCCATTAGAACACCGACAATAATCAATGCTGGTGCAGTGACTTGAGAAGTGACAACCGATAGCAATGGTGAGAAGAATAAACCGAAAATGAAGAAGATTCCTGTCGTTACAGCAGTTAATCCAGTCCGACCGCCTACTGCAATACCGGCTGATGATTCTACATACGCACCAACTGGTGAAGTCCCCAATAGAGAACCTGCCAACATAGCAGTTGAATCAGAAGCCAACGCTTTGCCGACTCTCGGCATTTTATTATCTTTCATAAACCCAGCTTGATTAGCAAGTCCCACCAATGTCCCGGCAGTGTCAAAGAAAGTCACCAACAAGAAAGTCAGAACGACTACCCACATTTGCAGAGAATTGATATCACTGACATGTTTGATTGCGACTAAGAAAGTCGGTGCTAAACTTGGCGCACCGGAAACGATCTTTTCAGGCATCGCGATCAATCCAGTTACTAAACCTAAAACGGTAGTAGCAACCATTCCAATGAAAATCCCACCAGGTATACGACGAACCATTAAAATCGCAGTAATCACCAAACCAAAAATCGTTAACCATGTTGTTCCCGTGCTTAGTGAACCCAGACCAACCAATGTCGAATCATTCGCAACAATAATACCGCCTTCGCTCAATCCCAAAAACGCGATAAACAAACCGATCCCGCCAGAAATCGCATATTTCAAATCCGTAGGTATCGCATCAATGATCATTTCCCGTAATTTGAAAATTGTAATCAAGATAAAGATCAATGAAGCTACAAAAACACCGGCTAGGGCTGTTTCCCATGGAACTCCCATGCCCACACAGACAGAATATGCAAAAAAGGCATTGATTCCTAACGCTGGTGCTGTCGCAATAGGATAGCGAGCTAAGACCCCCATCAAAATACAACCAAGCGCGCTAGCCAACGCAGTCGCTGTAAAAACAGCACCTTCATCCATTCCAGAAGCGCCTAATACTGTAGGATTAACAAATAATATATATGCCATAGAAATAAATGTCGTAAAACCTGCCAAAATTTCCCGCTTGACTGTCGAATGCCACTTTTCTATTTCGAAGTAAGAAATAATTTTTTCTTTCATCAAATAACCTCCTAAATAAAACCTTTTCGTTTAATGTTCGTAAAAAAGTTTCATTTTTCATTTAAACAACGTGTTTAATCATATAATAAACTTTACGATAAGTAAATATCAAATTAAATGCCAGTAAAACACGAACATTAAATATTAAACTTAACTGAAAGCATCTTGTAAAGTCATAGCGAAATCTATAATCAACGATATACTCTAAAAAAATCTAACCTATCTTTCCCTCAAAAAATCTTTCCCTCAAAAAGATTCTACTAAAAAAGTTTCTATCTTTTTCCATAAAAATGACTGTTCCTTTACGTATAGAAACAGCCAGTATCATAAAATTCTGCTTTTCAATTTCTTAGCTGCTATACAACTCATCAGGATTGCTGGAAAAAATGGGACAGGAAAAAGAAACAGTAGGATCGCGGCGGTTACATAAGGCTGGTCCAGAATGATCGTTACACTTGCGGCGACAACGAGACCCACGATCAATCCCGGCATAAAAGGAAAAGTATTGGCTAGCGCAAAACCGATCGCTGTATTTGAAAAAATCGCCGGAAAAATCGTTCCACCCTTCCAGCCGAATGAAAAACAAATAACCGTCAGTAACGCTTTTCCGATTCCTAGTAATAAGAGTTCATTCACGGACTGGTCCAACGCGATTTCAGAAAATCCTATCAGCTGATGTTCCCCGGAAAATAAGAAATACGGCGACAACAAGCTGAAGCCTCCTATAAATAATCCTCCAATAATCCCTAACAAAATCGGCCGAGAAATTTTCTTAGCGATTTTTCCAGCAGCTCTTTCCAAAAAAAGAAAGAGCAAACCAAAAAAAATCCCTACTGCCACTGCTGGTAAAACCAGCCAGAGAGCTTTGCTGTCCCACGTGATTTCTGGAAAATGAAGTGCAAAGACCACTTCTCGCGGAAAGAAATGATTCAGTCCATTGAATCCTGCGATCCCCCAAAGAGCGGTTGTCCCGTACAAAAAAATTTTGATCCATCTGCTTTTAAATCTCAGACTTTCCCGATGCTCTTCAAACTCCATACCGATCCCGGCAAAAGGCGCATAAAAAATCGTCGCCAACATCGCTCCTAATCCTAATTCCAGCAATTCGCTTTTTTTCTTAATCGTCAGTTTCAATTGATCTCCGAGCCAGCTGATCAATCCCCCTAAAATTCCTGCCAAAGCGGCTTCCGGTCCGATACTTGCGCCAAATGATAAGACCACTACCGCTGCAAAAAAGGTTTTTCCTATTTGTCTTTTATAGTTTACTGCTCCGGTTTCTTTAAACTCTTTCAGTGTGTCATGGAGTGTTGGCGGATAATCTCCCAAATATTTCTGAATAAGTCCGACACAGATTCCACCAATCAAACCTATAATCAGCGGATAGGCAGGAAAATCAAGAATCGCCGGGATCTCCGTCCAGATCAATCGAATAAAAAAATCCGTCAATAGTAAGAATGCCGCTGCAATGACTCCTACGAGAAATCCTAAGACACTGCTGTAAAACCAAAAAACAAAATCAAACCTCATCCCCTCACCTCGCTGATCAAGTTCAGAATCATTCTTTTTTCACCGATTCTTTTACTGAATTTTCTCTTTTCTGCCGATGATACTCCGCAAAAGCCCGATTACAGTTTGCGATCATTGCGCCAAGGAGCCCTACACCCAAAAACACATATAAAATAGAAAAAAGCTTGCCAAGAGTCGTCACTGGATATAAATCACCGTACCCGATCGTTGCCAAGGTCACCACTGAAAAATAAAGGGCATCTAAATAACTCATGCCTTCGATATTATGATAAAAAACCGTCCCCAATGCCAGCAGAAAACAGACAGCAATCATCAGCGCTTTTTGCTCTTCTTGTTTGAAAAGGATCTTGATGATATGCCCCATGTTTCGCAGCAATATAATAAAAGAAATCATGTTAACTCCTCCTTTTCTCGCCTCATTGCCGTCGTTTTCCCTGTCACTTCTTTTATCAATTCTTCTCTTATTTTTTCTACGAAATATTACGACACAGATCCACTAAAGATTTACTGCTCCTCAACCACTGACAACGGAACCTTCACCAAACGATCATCTTCATCGCTAGGCTCGCCCCGACCATCAGTATTATTCGTGATAAAATAAAGATCCTCTCCATCAATATAAACATCTCGGATCCGGCCAAAATCAGTGAATAATTCGGTTGTTTCTTTACTTTCGGTATCTATCGCTAGCAACGCCGTACCCCGCAAAGCAGCGACATAAAGTTTGCCCTCATGGTAGGCGATCCCTGATGGTGCCCACGTTTTTTCACTGCCTGTGGTGATCCATGGTGCTTCCATGCCTTCTGCGGTATTTTCTCCTTCGATGGTTGGCCAGCCATAATTTTTTCCTGCTTCGATCTTGTTGATCTCATCATTTTGGCTGTTCCCGTGTTCACTGGCATATAAAATATCATCTGCTCCCCACGTCAGCCCTTGGGAATTGCGATGACCATAACTGTAAACGTAAGAATCATCAAAAGGGTTGTCATCCGGAATCGATCCGTCCAGATTCAATCGCAAGATTTTTCCCGCCAGCAAATCTCTGTCTTGGGCTGTCTCTGGTGAGGTGGCATCTCCGGTCGTAGCATATAATTTATCATCTGGACCGATCGCCAAACGACCGCCGTGATGGACACTTCCACTCGGTATTTCATCCAACAAGGTTTCGCTTTCCTGCCATTCATTTCCTTGCAGGTGCAGCCGAATAATGCGATTGAACCGCCCATCATCAGCTTCATAGGTGTAATAAGCGTAGGCTTCCTGTGTATCAGAAAAATCCGGTGCTAGAACAAAACCAAGAAAACCCGCTTCTGAAACAGAGGAAAGTTCCTCTTCCAAAGCGACTTCCTGCTCCTCTGACCGTCCATCTTCGATTTTCAAAACCTTGCCTTCACGGCTGGACAAATAAAAAATATCTCCGTCTTTTTGAATGGACCATGGAACTGACAAGTGATCGGCGACGATCTCCGGTTCACTGGAGACTTGTTCACTGCTTGTTTGAGTTTCACTGCTTTCGACTTGACTGTTTTGCATTTGATCAGTTTCTGAAGTTTCTCCGGTACCACGGTCATTTGGCGTATTTTCCGGCGTACAGCTGCTGAGCAACAAGAGACATAACGCGCCGAACAACCAAATCTGCTTCATGAGTCTCCTCCTTTTAAATAAATCCCTTACAAAACGTCCATCCTTGTTCGTATTTCTTATCTCTACGATACCATTTCACTAAAAGCTCTGTAAAAGAATATGGATGCGAAACAATTCATAAAAAAAGCGTCGCTTGACGAATCATCAAGACAACGCTTTTATTTTTTTACAATTTTTGAATACTATCGGCGCTTTCATACCATAACTCTTCTGGGGTATAAATGTCCTTACCATTTAAAATGACTGTACCGTCCGATTTGATCTCCGTTTCTGTTCCCACCCATACATTGCGAGAAAGCAGCAGCAGATTTGCTCGTTTTCCTTTACCGTTGCTGAGAGAAAGTGCATCGGTCAGATCCTTGACGTAATGAGTTTTCAAAAACTTAGTAGTGCCATTATCAAATTCGATGTGGTTGATATTTGCGATGTTCGTCACTTTGACCGCTTTAGGCAATGTGTTGTCAGCAGATTTAACCGCCTTCTGTTTATTTGTCGTCACTGTTTCTTTGTTCATCTTTCCTCTTCCCTTCTTAGAAAAAAGAGCCTCAAAAAAGGAACGCTTCTCAGTCCCAAGGATCTCATCTGTCGATACTTGAAAATACTGACTGATTTTCACCAATGTATCAAGATCTGGATAACTCTTGTTCAATTCCCATTTCGATATCGTCTGGGGCGTCACATTCAAATGATTGGCTAAATCTTTTTGCGACATCTTTTTCGCTGCTCTTAATTCCTTTAGTTTACTGCCAATTTCTACCATCAGCATACCCTCCCATATATTAAAACGGCAAACAGCCTTCTGTTGAATCGGGAAAAATACTCCTCAACTGTACGTTGAATCGTTGAAAACAGTGTATTTATCAAAAATTGCCGGTCTTTTTATTAAGTATACCATCAACCATCTTCCCAATAATTAAAGTCATCAAATTTTTCTACTGGATCTCGATAAAAGATCCGAATTGTTGACTATAAAAAATAAAAGCCCAACGATCACGCTGATTGTAAAAAATACTGCATGATAACCGACAATTGTTTTTTGAGATAGGGTATAAAAATTCTGATTGATCATTCCTAAAAAAGTGATCATAAAGCTTTGCCCTAACGTCCGACATAAAGTGATAAAACCGGAAACAGTACTAAGATTTTCTTTGGAGGCAAAAGATTGCGCCGTGATGACACTGATCGTCACTCCGATCCCGATACTAACTCCCAAAATACTTGAGAGAATCAGCAATACAATGTAAGACGTTTCTTTTGGAAGGAGACCTAATCCGATAAAACTCATCACCAAAACTGCTAAAATAAATTGCAAAAGTCGTTTTTGTCCCAGCTGAGTTGCTAAACTTCCTGAATAGTAAGAACCGCCAATAAAAAAGATCGAGGATGGCAGCAGGATCAGACCAGCTGCAGTCGGCGACATCGCCAGCTCTGTTTGGACCCAAATAGGCACATACACTTGGAACCCGATCAATGCACCGTTGATCAGCAGCACACAAAGGATCAGAAGTCGAAATGTTCCGTCTGCTAATGGTTTGATGGGTAAAATCGCAGAAGCTGCCCCCTGTTCTTTTCGATAAAAAACAATTAAGTCACTGATTCCCAACAAAATAACTGCTGCTCCCAACAAGATAGAAGTATCCGTCAGCTGGATCCCCGCCAATAAAACAAATAGACCTGTCGCAAAATGGATATGCTGACGAAACTCATTGGAATCGACGGCTTTTTTTGCAGTTTCCTCATGATAAAAAAACTGGACGATAGCTAAAACCACAACAGCAAATGGAACATTGATAAAAAAGATCCAATGCCAGCTAAGTACAGATAACAATAAGCCACCTAACAGCGGTGCTGCTAATGAAGCGATCCCCCAAGCGGAATTGTTCAGCCCCATTACTTTTCCCCGAGTTTCCAAATCAAACAGCTCGCCGATCAACGCAAAAGTCATCGGCATGATCCCGCCGGCGCCGACCCCTTGTATGATACGAGATAGGATCAGCATGACACTTGAAGTCGATAGACCGCACAGCACCGTACCTATCAAAAACAGCAGCAGACCCCATTGAAACACGCGTTTTTTTCCATATTGATCTGCGATCCGACCAAAAATCGGTGTCGCGATGGCACTAGAAAATAAATAGACTGAAAAAATCAACGAGACGGCTTCCCCGCTGTTTAAACTGTCTGCGATAGAACGGACAGCAGTGACCACGATCGTTGATTCGATGGCCGTCATAAACGTAGCAAGATAAATCGCCGCGATCATCCAATACTTGTTCGTTGCCTTCATTTTCATTCCTCCAACAAAACTTTTTATTTGACGCGTTTCATTATATCGGTTATTATTTGCTTGCGCAAGTAAATAAAATTCGGAGGTGAACTGATGGAACCATCAGTAACTGAAATTGATTTATTAAAAAAAATCCCGCTGGTCAGCCGGCATTATGTCAAATTGATCGATCGTGCCTTAGCACCTTACCAATTAAGCTCTAGCTTGTACTATTACATCGTCAAACTCCATGAATTTGGTGATCTGCCCCAAGAACGGATCGTCCAATTAACTGGGATCAACGCCAGCAACGTCACGCGAGCTGTCCAAAAACTGATCGACCTTCATTATTTGACAAAAAAAGAAAATCCTGAAGATCGGCGAGGCCACCTGCTTTCACTAACTGAAGAAGGTGAAAAAATGTATCCCATCATCGCGAACTGTTTAGCCGATGTCCACAAAGAATTTCTCGCTCCGTTGTCTCAAGAAGAACAAGAGATTTTTATCAAAAGTATCCAAAAACTAGGACACTAAAACAAGAAAGAAGAATGACCATGAACAAGGAAGCATTTATCAAAGGAATCATTACAATTCCAGAAGATTACCGGTTAACCGAAGAAACCACTGAAGTCAGAAACCAACAGCCAGTGACGATTTTGCGATATCAAAAAGATGGTGCGTTCATTTATAACGGTCCGCGAATTATTGCCGTCTTTCAGCAAGACACATTAGTCAGCCTAAAGAATTTAACTGAAGTTCCTGAAGGCAAGCTTCTTGCGCCTGATCGCGCAAAAGAAATCGCGAAAAAAATCTTTTCCCAAACTAACCGCAGTTATGCTCGTCAATTATCATTCATCCGTATCGAAAGACAACAACGAGAATTTGTGGATGATACTGGACGGACCCAGCAATTTCCTGTACTTTGGATCAAGTTTGGTCATTCGAACGGCAGTTACAACTGGGTAACTTTAGGTCCAAATGGTAAACTCATCGAAATGGAGATCGACTCTCGTTGGGACTATTTCCACGGCCGCCGCAAAACTGAAATGTGGGACAACGATGATTGGGTACTGGCTCGTGAAGGCAAAGGTCCTCAACTAGCCAGTCCCAACGCCTTGGCTTAGTTCAGAAAGGAGCTTTAAAATGGACGAGATCAATTACGAACGCGACTTGGAAACACTGGGTCAATTAAGAGACCGCCTGCAGCGTCTGGAAGATAATGATTATATGACCGCCTATTATAAAGGCTACAGTACAAGCGGCGCGACTCTTGAAGAAATCAAAGAAGAGATCCAATCACTGCAAGATCAGATCGCTCAATTAGAAGAATCACTAGAGGATTTTGAGTGGTGACGGACATCTAAACTGCCTAAAAATTTTTACCCCACCAGTGATTTTTCCTATTAAAAAGAGACTTATTGTATAACAGTTTCGACAGCCAATAAAAATCAGCTGCCAAAACCTGCTGCAAAAGTCTCTTTTTTTATACGTGTATGTCACTTTTTCTTCTGCTTGATTCAATAATCATTGCTACACTATGCCCGTTTTCACCAGACTATTTTTACTCTATTTTTACTCAATGGTAGTATACTTCATCAAGAAACAATCCTTGGGCAGGTACCGTTTCTCCCGCGGCTTTTCGAACTTTTTTCTCAAACAATTCGTCAATAGTTTCCAAAGGCAGTTTTCCTGATCCAATATCCAACAGGGTTCCCATGATGATCCTCACCATTTTGTATAAGAAACCGTCGCCTACAAATGTAAAATGAAGCATACTTCCTTCTTGCTGGATAGAAAGCTCCTTGAGCGTACGGACAGTTGATTTTTTGCTTTTTTTCAAAGCGGAAAAACCGATAAAATCATGTGTTCCCATCAGTTTTTCGCAAGCTGTCTGCATTTTTTCCATGTCCAGCTCTTGTGGATAATGGAAGCTGTAATTTCGATACAATGCAGTCGGAATCGGATCATTCCAAATGTAATAGCTGTATTTTTTTCCTGTCGCATTATAGCGGGCGTGAAACCTTTCCCCCGCTTCCTCTACTTTTTTGATGACGATGTCTCGGGGAAGATGATGATTCATAAAATCCAGCATCCGTGCTGTTTCCATCGTATTAGTTGTTTTGAAATTAGCAACTTGACCTCTTGCGTGAGTCCCGCCGTCTGTGCGACCAGAACCGATGATCTCGATTTGTTCGCCAGTCATTTGCATTAAAACACTCTCGATTTTCCCTTGGATCGTTTTCTCAGAATCCCCTAGCCGTTGCCAGCCTAGATATCTTTTGCCATCGTATTCGATAGTCAATTTGATGTTTCTCATGGTTTTGCTCCCTTTTTGAGTTTTTGCTTTCACACTAGTTCACGTATTTTTGCTAGTCCTACTATCACACTGAATGATAGCTGGAAAATCCTTTTACTACAAGACTTTTCCATTCTTTTACAAAAACTGTTGCCTTCAAAATTACTGATAAAATTTTTTTAATGATTTCCTCAAGCCAAAGCAACTTTCAATCTAACAAATGCATCTAAAAAAACAGAGGCATCTTAGCAACACCTCTGCTTTATTTTAAGAGTCCTATCAATCATCTGTTGGTTAGTTATTTTCCAATAACCAGTCTTCTTGTATAAACCGCTTGACCTGAATGCATCACCGCATCATCGATCACAGAAACGATCCGGACATGGCGGGTAACAGGCGGTGTCCAATTTTCATCGATCACTTCATCAAGACTTTCTTCGTCCATGTTTTCTAAATACTCAATCGTAAAATCTACACTGGCAGACAAATAATCCGACAACAATTGTTTGTCTTTCACGACGACTTTTGCAGCTTCTTCCGGTGTATGATGCCATTCTTCCGTATCATCTGGCAGGTCTAAATCAAATTTTTCACTCCATCCAGCAGTTAACCACAAAGATTCTGTTCCTTTAAGATCGGAAATCTGCATGTCAAGCTCGCGCGCAGTATGCCAGAACAACCAAGTAACAGATTTGATCAACGGCGCCGGCATGGTATTCGCTTCTTCCGCAGTCATCTGCTCCAATGTCTCTTCCAATCGTTCCTGCGCTCGTTTTAACGTATCGATCGATAGTTGCGTGATTTTCATTGTGATTCTGGTCCTCCCTTGTATTTAACTTCCTAACAATTGTCTCTCTATCAATTACTCTACTATAGTGGCCACCTAACAGCAAACGTCACGAATTATCTCTAAGCTCCTTGATAGAAACAGGCTGTTTGATTATTGCTTTTTAGTCAAAATATTTTCTCACCCTATCAGCAAGATAACAGTACGACACCGTAAGAAAAAGATATCTGAACGAACTGCATCACGCTTAAAACACGCTGCATATCTCGTTCAGATATCTTAGTTTGCACTTATCTCACAGTCATTTACTATCCTTTGACAGAGGCGCTGGAAACTGCATCGACAGGAGCTTCTTGTTTGGAAGTAGCGCCAGAGACCACATCGACTTTTTCTTGTTTCGAAGTCGCACCGGAGACCGCGTCAACATCACCCACTAATTTTTGACCGGTTTGGTTCAAGTACCATTCAACGATCGGTTTGAAATCTAAAATGTATTCATTGATCCCTACATAGTTTCCTTCTTCATCATGCATCGCTTGGTAATTATGAACGATGTATTTTTCAGGCATATGTTTTGGTACATGTACCCGAACGACATCCTGTGCACCAGAGCGCAGCTGAGAAATCACCCAGCTGACATTTTTGTAGGATTTTTCCGGATGGCATTTTGCCAATGGGTTGCCGGGTTGTCCAGGAACACGAGGCGCCAGCATTTCTTCTGCTGGTTTGGTTTTATTGTAGTACAGAAATTGATTGTTGCTGTCTGCATAAGTCAATTCCATCGGCATAGATTTCAAGAAGTAATTCAACTGATCTACCGTCAAGATCCCGCGATCCAGTTTGACATAGGCTTTACCTTCGACAGCATGGACAGCTTCCGCGGCTTGCTCTACCCAATCATCGGCAGTCATATCGACACCTTCGATAGTAGTGTCGATCGTACCAGTAGCATACAAATCCTCTGGAGCGGCTTGTGGTTTTGGTCCTTCCAGTACACTGACGACTTTGACAAATTGGACGAATTTCGCAAGAGTACTTCCTAAAAACTGTACAGTACTAGGATCTTTCAAGTTGTTTTCTTCATCGAAGGCTTCTTTGACCTTGCCCAATAAAAATTCATTTCCAGGAAAAACTAAGGCATTGACTCCTGGCGCATCAAGGATTTGTCGCAAGTGCAGCTGCGCACGGGAAGAACCTTGGTCATAATAAGATGCCCCTACGATCATCACCGGTTTGTTTTCCAAAGGATGGATCTTGAAAGAAAGCCATTCCAGCACACTTTTCAATGCGGCGGGGATCGTATGGTTGTGTTCCGGTGTTGCAATGATCACACCGTCTGCTCCTTTGATTTTCGTGTTCAAACGCTGGATCTTTTGCGTATTTGTTTGATCATCGCTTTGGTTGAACAAAGGGATATCCTTGATCTCTAAAATTTCTAAATCAAACAGCGGTTTAAATTGTTTTTTGATATATTGCAGCAGATATCGATTATAAGAAACTTCTGCGGCGGAACCAACGATACCAACGAATTTCATAACTATTACTCTCCTTTTAAATTTCTTCCCAATTGAAGTTTTCTGCTTCTTTTTTGTGGCTGGCGTGATTATGATTCAACTGTGCTGTGATCGCCACAAATGTCAAAAAGTCTTCAACTAATTCTTCCAATTTTTTGGTTTGCTCTGGATCCAGCAGGTTGTCTTCTTCGTCAAACGCCTGCAGGGAATGACTTAACAAAAATTCCGAGCTGGGCATGATTCGTGCTTTTAATTCCGGCGCATCCAAAATTTGCCGTAAATGAGCCTGAGCTCGTGATGAACCTAATGTGCCATAGGAAGCCCCAGTGATCATCACTGGCTTGTCGACAAACGGAAAAGTCCCGTAAGAAAGCCAATTCAACGCGTTGATCAAAGAAGCCGGCACGGCATGATCGTATTCAGGGGTACTGATGATCACTCCGTCAGCCGCTTCGATTTTTTCCGCGATCGTGGTAACAATCTCTGGCAGTTGTTTGTCTGCCGGCTTATTAAATAAAGGAATATCCTTGATCTCTACTAAATCAATGCGGACTTTATCTGAAAAATGTTTTTGCATGAAACGTAATAATGTGCGATTGGTGGATTGTTCTGAATTGGTTCCAACTAGTCCAATAAATGTTTTCATCTTTTTTCTCCCTTTCTTTTTTGGTTCAAAGGCATGCACTAATAAACAGAGCAAGTGCCGTTTACCCTAAATCAATGAGTTGTTGAGAAACTGCAGGTGTCGCAAATACTTCCCCCGAGGTAGTAATGATGATACCTTCGATGCCTTCTGTTGACAGTTCAGAAAGAATCGTCTCAACATTTTTGCCGAATAAACGAGTTGTCCAGATCTCACCATCTACAGAATGTTGTGAGAGAATCGTCAAACTTGCTATTTCTGACTCCATAGGATAACCCGTCTGAGGATCTAAAATGTGATGGTAGACTTGATCTTCTTTTTTTAGAGAGCGTTCGTAAATACCTGAGGTGACAACTGATTGGTTTTGTACTTTGACAGCAAGCAGCGGCTGATTCCGTTTACGGAAAGGATCCTGAATACCAATTCGCCACTGATGATCTTCATGCGGTGAAGGTCCGAAAACAACAACATTTCCGCCTAGATTCAATAAAGCAGTGCGTACCCCCTGTTGTTGGAAAAACAACAGGAGTTTATCAGCGATATACCCTTTGGCCAAAGCCCCTAGGTCGATCAGCATCCCCGGTTCTTCTAAATAAACAGAATGCGAGGTGTCATCTAAGCGGATTCGCTGCGGGTCTGTCTGTTTCAATAAATGACAAATTTCTTGCGGTGATGGGACGCGAGCATCTGAAAAACCGATCCGCCAATTTTGCACCAAAGGACCAATAGCAATATTCAACCGACTGTTAGGTGCACAGCTGTGTTTTTTCCCTAATTTGATCAATTGATATAAATCTGGATGAACAGAAACTGCTCGTTTTCCCGCTTGATGATTGACCTTCATCAATTCAGAATTGGTATCGTTTGCACTAAAACGTTGCTCATAGACCTTCAGTAAATCGACAGCCTCTGACAGGACTTGGTTTGGTGATTCCTTATCAATTGCCAGTTCAATGGTCGTTCCCATTAGGTGGATTGTTTGTGTATTCATTTCTCCACTTCTTTCAATCTCGATAGTGCCAAGTTAGATAACAGTTTCAAGCATAACGGATTGTTCATATTCCTCATCAAATTCGGAAGCAGTCTTATCATGAGCGTTAAATCTAACACAATCATTCACGAAGTATCTGCATGAAACAGATACACAAGAAAAAGCAACCGATATCATGCGCTATTTATCTGAAACAGTTCGTCTATAATCATTGTGTTGTAATTCACATTTTACACTCTGATCATACGCTCAGATATATATCCTGTCAATAAAATATATAAAAAAATATATAAAAAATGTGCGACTTTCATCAATCGAAAGCCGCACATCCAATGAAGATCAAATCTTTTGTTGGATATCTGTTATCGTCACAACGAGTACACGGGTCAAAAAAGGAAATTCTTGTTTCATCTGATCTACTTTTTCTCCTTCAGTCAAAAACGTCGCCGTTCCTTTTACGTGGAAACCAGTTCCTGGACCTTTCAACCCTTCAACTTCACGGCTTCCCATAGTTAATAGGACTTGATCATTTTGCGCTATATCTTGCTCGACACTGTGCATACCAGCAGCTGGGATCAACAGTTGTTCACCGTCCATCCGAACATAGCTGTTCCAAGTATTGACTACATGATAATCTCCGCCATTGGCAGAAATGATGGTCACAACCCCTTCATGAGCCAATACTTCTTTTAATTTTTCCTTCAACATACTATCTCCTCCTATATAAATAATGCATAATTAGAAATAGCACATATTGTATCGAAAGTAAAATCTTTCGTTTTTATTCCATAGCAAGCTTTTTGTCTTATACCTTTAAAAAGAAGGGGCTCTTTTAAGTAATAGATTTTTTATACCCTCTCTCAAGTCAAAAAAATTTTATAAATAGTACTTTTTGTATATAATTTCAACAAACCGCTAGATGAAACGGTTTCAAAAAAGGAGTGAGTGCTATGACAAGTTTTGCAAAAAGAACGGAAGATGATCTACTGTCTCCAGAAAACAGTGTATTGACGGTTATTGACTATCAGCCGACACAAATCAATTCTATCAATTCTATGAACCATTCCGAATTGATCCGCAATGCCGAGATCGTGATCAGGCTCGCTAATCTTTACCAAGTCCCCATCGTGTTATCCACTGTCAATGTAAAAAAAGGCTGGGATGCTGATACGATTCCTGTGTTAAAAAAGCAGTTGGTCCAGATGTACCTTCTTATGATCGAACCTCTATCAACGCGTGGGAAGATGCAGAATATCAGGAGGCGCTAAAAGCCACTGGACGCAAAAAGATTATCATGATGGCTCTTTGGACAGAAGCCTGTTTGACATTTCCAACATTAGATGCGCTAAAAGAGGGATATGAAGTATACCCTGTTGTTGATGCAGTCGGCGGCACTTCGCCTCTAGCTCACGAGACTGCTTTGAAACGTGTCCAACAAGCCGGTGCACAACTGATCACAATCCCTCAACTAGGCTGTGAATGGCAACGAGACTGGGCTCGCTCTGAAACAGTCCCTGGTTTTGACAAATTAATGACTGCTTTTGGTGCATTTTCTAATTTGCGATGATTATACAACTAAAGCCTATGAACGCTGCTTCAACGATTCATAGGCTTTAGTTTTTTCTAATGATCGATCCATCAAATCAAAAATAGGATGAAACAGAGTTCCGCTGTTTTTCTATATCTGCTAGATTTTAATTAAATTATCCATTTACGATACGGTTGAAACCAGCTTTTAATTCGCTGTTGGCAGTTTCATTAAAATAAATATAGTTGTTTGCATTTCCTTGGTTTTGTTGCGTGATCAATACTTTAGGTTGACCTTGTTGAAAACCAAAAAGATAAACATGTTTTTTCAAGTATGGCTCAGTCTCCGCGTCTGAATAAACTGCTACGATT
Source organism: Enterococcus mediterraneensis (assembly GCF_900604485.1). Classification (NCBI taxonomy): domain Bacteria; kingdom Bacillati; phylum Bacillota; class Bacilli; order Lactobacillales; family Enterococcaceae; genus Enterococcus; species Enterococcus mediterraneensis. The sequence goes on along the minus strand of NZ_UWOP01000001.1, from coordinate 1,748,722 downwards.
TCAAAATCAGCTTGTCCTGTACCATCTTTCGACCATTCCATAGATACAGGCATCTCGCCGATTGCAGCCGTCCATTCCCCATTCAAAATGGCCTGCGGTAGTGGAAGACCATATAAATCGACGCTTGTTTGATTGCTATAGCTTTTATATTGTTGATCCATTTCTTTTCCCCAAGAAGCCATGAATTCTGCTAATTGCGCAGATTTATTGGCGTCCCACAATGTTTGTACATATTCACTGCTCTCTGAAGAAGTTTCCGTTGTCACTTGACTGCTTTCTGTCGTTTCTGAGCGTACTGATGAAGCAGCCGCATCATTTGTATCATTCGTTGTGACAGTTGTTGTCTCCACTGTGCTTGATGTGTTGGTACTTGATACAGCTGTGCTGGAATTGCTGGTATTTGTCGTACTTGAATTTGCTGCTTTTGCATCGTCATGGGTAGAGCCATTTGCCGTAGCACACCCTGTTAACAACAGTAATAATCCTGCTGATAGTAATACTTTCTTCACAAAAATTCCTCCTCGATCTTTTCACACGTGCTTATTCTACCAAATAATCAATCAATTTCTGTTATATTTTCAGCTATTTTTAGTATTTTCCAATCAAGCTGTAGAGAAACTAAAAAACAAATTGATTTTCGGATAAAAAACAGCGTCTTTCTTGAATTTTTACTAACAGCAAGAACTGCAAAGTGCCTGAAATTCATTATAATTGAATAAGTTTAAAAAAGCCGTGTCTATAATAGACATGGCTCTATCGTCATCACTATTCAACTGATTTGTATCGTCTCATTTATCAATGCTATTTACTTTTATCACTTTACGAAAACATCTGCATCAGCAACTTTCCTTCATCATAGATGTTCATTAGTGATTCAGGACGGCCTGTTTAAGGTGATTCTTAAAAACCTGATTGTAACTTTAAAGCAACGACAGATACGCCAAACTATGCTCCTTCTCCTAGATACTCCTCTAGTGCGATATCTGCTTCAAATATTTTTTCCGCCGCTTTTTTCCCTACATATCGATAATGCCAAGGTTCATAATCCACACCGGTAATAGCCACTTTATCTGATGGATAACGCAAAATGAAGCCATAACGATACGCATTGTCAGCTAACCAGCGATAAACAGCTTTATCCGTTGAAGCATTTGGTTTTGCATTGATATCTACCGCCAACCCCAATTCATGTTCACTGGTACCAGGAAGAGCCACCCATTTTTTCGCTTCTTTTTTTGCATCTTCATAAGAATATCCTTGTCCTTGGAATGTGGCGATTTTTTCTTCCATGATGGCTTGTTGGGTTTCAGTCGTCCGATAGCTTGAACCGATCTCTGGGTAAATCCCTTGAGAACGCGCGGCATCAAACATTTCTTGCAGTTCTGGATAAATACGTTTATCAACAGCTTGGCCATTTGGCAGTTCTTGCAACTCGACCTCATAGTTATCAGGAATCGAATGATTTTTATTTACTAAGATCAGATTCCACTCCGTTTGCTCTTGAGCATTTGCCTGAACATCTGTTTTAGATCCTTTCATCAATCCATTCATTCCAAAGATCATTGCGACAGCCATCAATCCCAATACTAGTGTATGTTTTATCTTCATTTCCCTTGTCCTCCAAAAAAATAACTTTGCTTACATTGGTGAGTGTACCAAAGGAAGCAAAGTCAATTTTCTTTTATTCGACAAGAATTTCTTACAAATTTCCTACAAAAGCGGCAATGTCACAGTAAAGGTTGTTTTTTCGTCCACACTTTCAGCCGTCAAACTTCCATTGTGCAGCTCTACGATCTGTTTTGCAATCGCCAGCCCAAGACCGGCACCGCCTCTATTTGTTTGACGAGACGTATCCAAGCGGAAAAACTGTTCAAAAATACGCATCAGTTTTTCTGGTGGAATCGTTGGCCCTTGATTGATAAATGAAATACTGATTTTCTTTTCTTCTGTATCAGTTTTTGCCACTAGCTGGATTTTTGAGCCTTCGTAGCTATAATTCACTGCATTTTGAAGCAGGTTATCAAAAACCCGCTGCATTTTATCAATATCAAAACGTGTTTCGATATTTTCCTCAAGATGATTTTCAAGGGTTAATTGTTTCGTCTTCAATACAGGCAAAAATTCAAATCCCAACTGTTCCAGCATCATTGTTAAATGAACTTTTGATGGTTCCAGCTCAATATTGGAAAGATTGAATCGTGCGATCTCAAAAAATTCATTGATCAGCTCTTCTAATCGTTCCGCTTTGTCTAAAGAAATCGTCATATACTTTTCTCGTAATGTTTTTGAAATTTCCTGTTCATCTCGAAGCAGCGTCAGATAACCGATAACAGAAGTCAATGGTGTTTTCAAATCATGAGCTAGATAAACGATCAAATCATTTTTACGCTGTTCCGCTTCTTTTGCCTGCTGTTGACTCCACTCGATCTCTTGGCGAAGCTGATTTAATTCCGCTTCGAATTCGTGCAGATCTGAAGAAAGTACTACCGGCTGTTCTGTCATTTTGTATAACTTGCGGGAAGCGTCTAATACTTCATCAAGCTGACTGATGCTTCTTAGCCACGTCCGAAATAAAATGATGAACACACCTATCAAAATACCTACAACCGCCAGCAGAGGATAGACGCTTTCTATTTTTTTAGCCAATTGATACAATGGATCTGACCAATGCCAAGCCCGCAAACCAAATAAAAAGGAACTTACAAAAAAAATAAAAACACAAGAGAGTAAATAAATGGCTACAAATACGCTCAAATTCATTGCCAGCCGTTTGATCAATTGAGCTTTAAGCATTGAACTGCGATTTTCTTTTGATTTATTCAACTTTATATCCCACTCCCCAGACCGTCTTGATAAACTTAGGTTTCCGTGCAGGTTCTTTGAGTTTTTCCCTCAAACGTCCGATATGGGCCATCACTGTATTGTTGCTGTTTTGCAGATACTTTTCGCCCCAGACTGCTTCAAAAAGATTTTCAGCAGATACTACTTCTCCACGACGTTCCGCTAAATACCAAAGGATCGAAAATTCAAGCGGCGTCAGCGACAGCTCTTTTCCATATAAAGTCGTTGTATGGAGTGTCTTGTTAATGATCAGCCCATTGATATCTATTGATTCTTCATGCTTGGTCCCATTACTTTCTGATTGAGAATTATACTTTATAAAACGGCGAAGCTGGGTTTTGATCCGCGCCACCACTTCAAGAGGACTGAATGGTTTGGTGATATAGTCATCTGCCCCTAAAGTCAATCCTGTGATCTTATCGACATCCTCAATTTTAGCTGTCAGCATAATGACAGGAAAAAAATACTGTTCGCGAATCTTTTGAACGATTTGAAACCCATCGATATCTGGCAGCATCACATCCAGTACCGCTAAATCGAAGTCTTCTTCTTTTAGACAATCCAATGCCGGTTGTCCTAAATAAAATTTTTTCACCTCATAACCATCATTGGTCAAATACACTTCAAGCAGATCGGCGATTTCCTGCTCATCATCAACCAATAAAATCTTGCCGCCCATTGTAGTTCCCCCTCTATAAATACTCGAACACAGTATACCATATGCTAATCGATAGCTTATCATTTCCTTAGCTCACTAATCACTAAGATACCTGTCTTTTAACAAAACTTTTCTACATTTTCTCTATAAATTTCTTACATTTTTCTTACATTGTCTGTTTGACTGTAACACGAAAAAAAGAAGCGTCAGAACGCTTCTTAGATTACGACTTTGTACAAACTATGATTTGGCTATACGCTGAAGCTAATATTCGCTTCGCCACTGTCTTTTGTGACTTATCGCAAGTATCGTCATTTTTATAGTAAAACATTACTGAATGACCTTACTATATAACATACAGCGAAGATCTACTTCTTTATTAAGGATCTTCATGACGATATCTTTTTCTTTTTTCCGTTCGAAACCGCGTCGTTCATAAAATTGATACGTACAGCCGCTATCCGTGAACAGAAACACTTCTTTTCCTTGCTCTCGGCGTTCAAATTCTTTTAATAATTTACTACCGATTCCTTTGATCTTTAAATCAGGATTGGCAGCTAAAAAGACAATTTCTCCGTCTGGGGAATGTTTTTTTAAATAGTCTGAAAGCAATTCATCATTGGTGGCGTCATACCCGCCTTTGCTGTCTTTCACAAATACATTTTGTAAGAAATCAAATAGTTTAACATATAACTTTTGACCAAATGAATGATGCTTTTTTGTTTTTCCTTTGATGTCCGCTAATAAAACTCCTGCCAGCTCATCATCCGCATATAAAGCAATGATTTGTGTCGCGCGATTCAATTCCAGATACCAAAAGTATCTTCCATAAAGATTCAAAAGGAGTTTGCTCTTGGTATACCAATCAAAGTGCATACCTTTAATCGCGAATTGAATGGCTTTTTTGTAGTCTTTCTTTTCTAGTTGCTTAAAGGCTAATTCCATCACTTATTCTCCTATTCTTTAAATATTGATATGCTATACTTATATTATAATAGACAAAGTGTCGGTTATCTATGTTCAGATAGCGATGAAATTGTCGGATAACCGACACAATTCCTTAATTATGTTGATTAGGAGGCTGCAAAATGAAAAAAGAAGATCGCCGCGTTAAAAAAACAGAAAAAGCGTTAGCAGAAGCATTATCAAAATTACTAGTAGATAAAAAAATTCAAAACATCACTATCCGTGAACTGACCGAAACTGCTGATCTTCACCGTTCGACATTTTATACACATTATACGGATATCTATGATCTTTATGAAAAGCTAGAAAATAGTTTTTTCCAAGACTTGGATGAAATCATTTCCTACGACACGACACATAGCTACGAGGATCTATACGCTCATTTGATCGACTATGTCTATACGAATACGTTCGTATACAAGTTATTCGTTATCAACCACGGAGATATCCAGTTTCAAAAGAGATTAAATAATCTGATCGAAGAAAATTATTTAAAAATCTGGCTACAAGAAGACAAAAAAACCGTGATCACAGAAGAAATGCGTTACTTCACCATTTACCATATCCAAGGGTGCCTCTCCGTTTTAAATCATTGGGTAGAAAGCAATTTTGCATACTCTAAGAAAAAAATGCTGACCTTCTTGCGCTTATTGAACGACAACATCGAACCCATCATGCCTTAAAGACAAACGAAAAAGGAAGCGTCGGGACGCTTCCTTTAAACAAAGATCCAATAAAATGATCTTGCGTATTTCCAATTATTTAGTAATGACTCCGTTACCCTCAGTTAACTTCGGTATTTTTCGAATGCCCAAAATAGTTAATAAAGCACCTAGCACCGCAAAACCAGTACCGAAAATCAGCATCTCCCATACACCGAAATGCTGCAGCAGACTGCCGCCCAAGACATTTCCTATCACCCCACCAAGAGTTGTGGCGATGATGATCATCGTTTGTCCAAACACACGGTCGTCATCCGCCAGAAATTGATTGAACAAATAAGCCGAAGCTGGAATAAACAAAGCAAAACTGAAGGCTTGCAGGAGATGCGTCATTTCCATCATCAAGATCGAACCGGCCAGCAGCATCATGAATCCTCTGACAGCAAATGAAATACTGGCAATAGACAGCCAAAATTTGCTGGATTTCTTTTCGACAAGCTGTTCAAAAAAGATCATTCCCGGTAATTCGCATAAAGCGGCGATCATCAATGCGATGCCGACTTCTTTACTGCCACCGTGGATGTTTTCAAAGATCTGCGCCAAAAAGCTGTTGATCATGGTGTGGAAAGTAAAAAGAAAACTGAAACCTAAAAACAACAAAATCAGAAAAGGATATTTTTTTCTCAAAGAAACTGAGCGATCCTGTTCTTTTGTCATAGGAAAAACTTCTTGATTTTTTACATCCGGCAGCAGATGCAAAATAACGAAAAACACTACTGCTTCAACTATAACCAAGATCGGCAAAATCGCGGCAGAATAAATCGCTAACAACTGTCCCAGTAAAAAAGAAGTCACAGCATAAGAAAATGAACCGCCAGCTCTTGAAAATCCAAAGTTGATTTTGTAACCGGTATTTGAATACTCAAACGCCAGCGCATTGAGAAATGATTGCATAGAAACTACTAAAATCCCACCCAAGATATAAGTAATGATCGGCAAATTCGGAAGCAATACCCCAGCTAAGAGAATCACTCCTACCCCTGCTGTCATCGTCTTCAACACGGTGATCAGTGGAATCTTTCTTTTCTTGATGATCACTTGACTGATAAAAGGCTGAAGCACCGTTGAAACAATATTGACCAATGCTAAGATCCCTCCGATTTTAGCTGGATCAATCTTGAAATAAATCAAAAACAATGTCGCAAACCCATAGACCGAACAAAACATCATCCAATAGAGAAATTGCAAACTTGTGTAATAAAAACGAATCATTTTCCCGCTTGTTTGATCGCGCATACATCTCCCACCTTATTGGTTTTTCTTTAGCAATTTACTATAGCATACTTGTAGGGGTTTTACTATTTTTGAAGGTGGTTTAGTAGACAGGTACTCTGAGAATGACAATTACTATGGATTTTTTTCAATGAAAAATCGTTTATTGTTAAAGCAAATAAATTTTTAAATTTTGTCCCCTAAATTATTTTCTGTTACACTAGATAAAATAAGAAATAGATTACATTTAGGAGAAAAAGATGATCACTATCAAACAAATCGCAAATGAAGCGGGCGTTTCTAAAAGTACAGTCTCCCGCTACTTAAATAATGGATATGTCAGCCAAGCTTCTGCTGAAAAAATCCAAAAGATAATTGATAAATACAATTTTTCACCAAATGAGTTCGCCCGCAATCTCAAAGCTGAAAAAAGTAAATTCATTGGTGTCATTATTCCTCGATTGGATTCACTGTCTGTAATGGCTATGTTAGAAGGAATCGATCAACGTGCACGAGAAGCCGGCTATCAAATCTTGATTTCAAACACTAACCTTGAAAAAGAATCAGAGATAGAAAGTCTCAATAATCTAGTGCAAAACAAAGTTGCCGGGATCATCTTGATCGCTACAGAAATCAGTCAAGAGCATATTGATACTGTCCAAAAGATCCCTGTTCCGGTCATTTTTGTGGGACAGTCAAATGAAGCCGTTTATTCTGTCAACCATGATAATTATTTAGCCGGTAAAAACCTTGCCGCAGCAGTTTTACCAAGCCGTCCTAAAAATGTTATATATATCGGTGTTTCGGAAAAAGATGTTTCAGTAGGAATAGAACGTAAAAACGGTGTTCTAGATACACTTGGTGAAGCTGGTGTCCCGGTAAAAACGATCTATTCATCTTTTCGTTCAGAAGACACCTATCTTCTTGGTCTTGAGTTGTTGAAAAAATCATCTGAAACTCTTTATATCGCTGCTACTGATAATATGGCTCTCGGTTTGATCAAAGCAGCTCATGAATTGAATATCTCTGTCGGTGAAATGATCTCTATCACTGGTTTTGGCGGATACGGCTTTGGTGAATACTTGTTTCCAAGTCTGACGACTGTAGATTTTCATTATAAAGAAGTAGGAGAAACCGCAGCTGACAGACTTTATCAAAAAATACAAGGACAAGAAATCCCCCAACAAACGATAGTTGAAACTTCCGTATTAATAAGAAATAGCCTTATTAAAAAAAATGATTGACAAGAAATCCGCTTACATGATACGCTGAATTTATAACATGAGACCGTTCCCACATATCCTTTAATCAGTGTGGGTCTTTTTTAAAAGGTATGTGGGAACGGTCTCGCAAAGGAGGATAAAAATGAACAACCGGGAAATTGCGAAAGAAGTGATTCAAGCTGTAGGCGGTAAAGAAAACATTCAAAAAGTTGCCCATTGTGCTACGCGTTTAAGAATCATGGTCAATGATGAACAAAGGATAGATAAAACGAAAGTCGAGTCTATCGAAAAAGTCAAAGGAACTTTCTTCAATTCTGGCCAATACCAGATTATCTTCGGTACTGGAACAGTCAATAAGATTTACGCGGAAGTGATTGATCTTGGAATAGCTGAAAGCTCTAAAGATAACATGAAAGCTGAAGCAAACCAAACAGGTAATTCATTTATGCGTATGCTAAGAACATTTGGTGATGTATTTGTTCCGATCATCCCCGTTTTAGTCGCTACTGGACTTTTTATGGGCTTACGAGGACTTTTGACACAGCCGGAAATTTTAGCGGCCTTTGGAACGACACCAGAAGCGATCGATCCTAATTTCTTATTGTACACACAGGTATTGACGGATACAGCATTTGCCTTTTTACCCGCTTTAGTTTGTTGGTCAACTTTTAAAGTGTTCGGAGGAAGTCCGATTATCGGAATCGTTTTAGGATTGATGTTGGTAAACCCTGCTCTTCCTAACGCTTACGCTGTCTCATCTGGAGATGCTGTACCGCTGATGTTCTTTGGCTTTATCCCAATCGTTGGGTATCAAGGAACAGTTCTGCCTGCATTTATCGCAGGGATTCTGGGAGCTAAGTTAGAAAAAAGACTGCGTAGAGTGATCCCTGACACATTTGATTTATTACTTACACCGTTTTTGACATTATTAGTAATGAGTATTCTGTCTCTGCTTGCTATCGGACCGATTTTCCATTCATTGGAAACTGTTGTTCTAACTGCTACAGAGGTCATCTTAGATCTGCCATTCGGCTTAGCGGGACTGATCATAGGATTCTTGAATCAGTTGATCGTCGTTACAGGCGTTCATCATATCTTCAACTTTTTGGAAGTTCAGCTGTTAGCTAATTTAGGAAACAATCCATTTAACGCCATCATTACTTGCGCGATTGCGGCTCAAGGTGGAGCAACACTTGCGGTAGGTATAAAAACAGATTCAAAAAAATTAAAAGCTTTAGCTTTTCCATCTGCTTTATCTGCCTTTCTTGGTATTACCGAACCAGCTATTTTCGGAGTAAATCTGCGCTATGTTCGTCCATTTATTATGGGGTTGATCGGCGGTGGTATCGGCGGTTTTGCCGCTAGCTTGCTGCAACTTGCAGGTACAGGAATGTCTGTGACAGTGATTCCTGGAACCTTGCTTTATCTAAATGGTCAATTACTTCCATACCTGTTTGTAAACCTTTTGTCTATCGGCTCCGGCTTTGTATTGACATACCTTTTTGGGATCACAAAAGAAATGATTACTGCGGATAAAGAAATTCCGGCAGAAAGAAAGATTTTGGACGTTGCTTAAGCTTCAAACAATAGAAAATCCCTACACACTGTCTTTTCATGTTATGCCCTCGCACGGTTTATTAAATGATCCCAATGGATTGTGCGAATTCAAAGGGACGTTCCATTTGTTTCATCAATGGAATCAAACAGGTTTAGTCCACAAAAATAAATCATGGGGACATCTTACATCGTTAGACTTGATTCATTGGAAAAGACAGGCACCAGCATTAGAACCTTCTGAATGGTATGACAAAGATGGAATCTACTCTGGTTCTGCAATAGAAAAAGAAGAGACACTATACCTTTTTTATACCGGAAATGTGATTAATGATGATGGAACAAGAGCTAGTTACCAATGTTTGGCTATCTCAAAAGATGGTTTTCATTTCGAAAAAATCGGTCCCGTTTTAAAGCATCCTGAAGGTTATACTCGTCATGTCCGTGATCCAAAGGTCTGGTTTGATGAAAAAACGCAACGCTATCTGATGGTCTTAGGTGCTCAAAAACTTGATCATACAGGTGATTGCCTCTTGTATCAGTCAAAAGATTTGTATACATGGGATGCGTTGGGAAGTATTTTTTCAGATAAAGACTTTTCTCAACTCTCGCAACGAGGCTATATGTGGGAATGTCCTGACTTGATAGAGTTGGACGAACAAGAGCTTTTGATCGTCTCTCCCCAAGGCTTTGAAGCAGAAGGATTTCGTTTTCACAACTTGTATCAAACAGGATATTTTAAAGTTCAAAAAGATAATGAAAAATATCGGCTGGTCGATCCAGAGTTTATTGAAATGGATTGGGGTTTCGAATTTTATGCACCCCAAACATTTGAAACCAGCGACGGCCGCAAGATTCTTTTTGGCTGGATCGGACCCATGACTGAAGAATCAGAAAAAAAATTACCTACAAATGAATTCGGCTGGATGCACAGCTTGACGATCCCAAGAAATCTATCATTCAAAAAAAATCGTTTGATCCAACAGCCGTTAGCAGAGTTAAAGAAATTGAGACAAACAAAAGAAACCTTCTCACTGAAAAAAAGCTGGCAGCTTGAAACAGCTGATTTGGCTTATGAAGTGCTTTTAGACTTTCCAGAAGGTGCCACCGATTTTGAGTTTACAATAAAGAAAGAGACAAAAATCTTTTATGAAAAAGCTACTCGACTCCTTTCCTTATCAAGAAAAAATTGGGTAACAGGATGTTTGGAATACCGTCATGTAAAGCTGTTAACGGATCTTTCCTATCTACAGTTGTTCATTGATGGATCAAGTCTGGAAATCTTTGTAAACAATGGGACTGAAGTGGCAACAAGCCGTTTCTTTGAACAAGGTCCTTTGCAACTCAGCTACCAAGGAGAAAATACAGGGTTGAGTACTTGCTACTCATTAGGGAATAAAAAAACGATAGAGGAATTGATTTTTTAACGCCAAATAGCATAAAATCAGTGAATTATAGATAAGGACAAATAATCTGGGCTTTCTCTAAAGCTCAAGTTATTTGTCCTTATCTTATTATGTATGATTGTAAAATTCCGTACACTACTTGAATAGAACAAATGGAAACTTTACTTCTTCATTGAAAGTCCATTGCAGCTCATATGTCCCCATCCCAACGGCAGCGTTTCAGATCCACTTGTCCATTCTCGCGAAAAATAATACCCTCTTCTTGCAATATTAACGGCTGTTCTGGCCAGCCTTTGGCACATTCTCCCTGACTATTCACTACTCGTTGACAAGGATAGCGACCATAATATTCGGCGTGGCTCAATACTTTACCGACTAAACGGGAATTGCGAGGATATCCTGCCAACTCGGCAATTTGTCCATAAGTAGCTACTTTTCCTTTGGGAATCTCCGATACGATCGACAACACCAAAAAAGCAAATTCTTCATCTAGTTTGGCCATACCAAATTCCTCCTTTTCTACAAAAAAAGACCACAGAGTTTTGTTCTGCGGTCTTTCATGATTGGGATAGCAGGTCTCGAACCTACAATTACCTGATTCAGAGTCAGGCGCCTTACCAGTTTGGCTATATCCCAAAAATCCAACGAGATTATAATACTGCTGTCTCACGATTTCTTCAAGTAAAAAACCTCGGTTAAGTTTTTATAGGTAATCAACAACTATGTTCAACATTAGGATAATTTTTAGACACATTCTGATAAAATCTATTTCTCAAAACGTGTGTCTAAGATAACCAATGCCAAGAAAAACTTTGATGGGGACTTTAAGATGATAATTCTAAGTTTGTATCATTCAGGTTAATCTGTTGAGTAGTTGGCAGACGAATTAGTGTAGTACCTCAGATAATATATCATCGGAAAATCTCTATACAAAGAATGAAGGGTTCAATACGCCCTAGACAGAGGTTCTTACAATAAAAACAATATACTCGAGTCGCTAATAAATAATTCATACTAAATATCGAATAGTAGTTACCACGATAATTTTTTTCTGGAAAGTAACACTACAAATATGAAATTATCAATCTTTGAATTATCCAAAAAAGATATGTTCTCTTTAATGTTAATAAAGAATCTTCCAACACACCTTGTATAATATGTTGGAAGATCCTTTTTGTGTTTAGACTAGTTTATCCCATCATTAATCAGCATGCTATTAATAATCGAATTGTCGGTAGTAGCGACGGATTTCTAGTGGATGACAATTTAGTTTTTCGACATGAGCATCGATTCGTTGTGTAACACAATGCATCAATAGAAATGACAATACGCGACCGCGATATTTTTCACTGATTCCTTCTACTGAATAATCTTTTGAATCAATGAAAGTATAGTTAGCACAAATACGTGGCAACAGATTTTTGACACGTTCTGCTAACGGCCGTTGTTCATCTTCTCCTAAGAAAAGTGTTACTGGTGTTGTTTCGTCCACAATTTCTAGTGTACCATGTAAAAACTCAGCTGCATGAATTGATTTTGAACGTAGCCAGCTTTGTTCTTCCCAGTAACACATAGCATATGAGTAAACTGCCCCCCATTGATTACCGGCACCAATGAAGTAATGCATTGCGTCATGGCGGTGTTTCTCAGCGAACTCTAAACCAAAAGCATCTGCCTGTTTTTCAGCTTCTACTAATCCTTTAGCTAAATATTTTTCTAATTCTTGGTAATATTCTTCGTAGTCATCAAATTCACCATTATTTTTCATTAAGCGATCCGCTACCATAAAGAATTTGATTTGTTCTGTTCCAGGCGCTGGATAAGTAATGACGTGGTCACATTTTTCTGCTAATGGACTGCCAACAGTATCTATAAAGCCAATCAATGTTGCACCAACTTCTTTAATTTCATCTACTGCTCTAACAACTTCTTGTGTTGTACCTGTAACAGAAGATAAGATAACGATAGAATCTTTAGTCAAACGTTTGTTGCCAGTTGTGTAATATTCAGCTGCATGTTCCACATAAACAGGCAAGTTGCTTTTTCCGTTAATGTAAGTAACAGCCTGCATAGCTGAAGCATAAGTACCACCGATTCCTAAGTAGTAAATATTATCAAATCCTTTTTCCCATACCCCGTCCATAATCTTTTCGACTTCTGGACGTAGTTCTAAAGCTCCTTGAATGTTATCAATTTGTTGTTGTTCGTTGAATTTTAACATTTTTCCACCTCTATACTTTACTTTTTAATACGTGATCAAAATCATCAAAAATACGCTGACTCAAATCAATTCCTTTTGATGTAGCAATTTTATAGGATAAAATTTGGAAAGGAATCACCAATAATAAGGATGAAACCAGTTCATCACAATCCACTGCTAAACCTAAATCATCGGCATTTTTTGCTACTTCGGTTGTCACGGTAATTGTTTTACCGACATATGATGTCATATAGTCCTTTAGACTTTGTGAACGAGTTTCATTGACACTTCTTGTTTCAATAAAGAATAAAATATGTTCACTGTCAGCTTCCAAATACGGTCCATGCATATAAGCTTCTAGTTCAAACCCTTGGGAAGGTTTGCGAACTGTTTCAGTAAATTTCGTTTCGAATTCTTTTGCTGTACCCCAGTTTGGTCCATAACCAATGGCAATAAAACGCGTTCCTAGTTTAAAGATTGCTTCATGTGTGGTAAAGAAATCATCGGTCTTTTCAATGGCTGCAGGAATATAGGTGATGACTTTTTCTAATTCACTTTGATAAAAATCCGCCTGTTCTTGCGAGAGTGTTCGCTTAGTATGGCCAATTGTTAAACCTAATAAGAATAGTTGCAACACTGTCGTAACGTAGCCCTTAGTTACAAATCCGACTTTTTCAATTCCCATATCCAAATCAATCACTTGATCAGCAGCTCTTGCAATTGGGCTGTTTATATCGCTTGTCAAAGCAAAAGTAGACAAACCTTCTTTTTTCAATTTAGCAATCGCATCAATTGTAGAGGCGCTTTTACCACTTTGAGAAACAGCTAAGACCGCATCTACAGCATTTGAAACTCGACCATAATGATTAAAGTTATAAGGTTCTTCAATAGTTACCGAGATATCAGCAAATTTTTCTAATGTTACTTTTGCCGACAAACAAGCATTGTAAGAAGAGCCTGTAGCTAAAATCAAAAGATTATTGATATTCTTAAATTCTTTAGCTTCTTTTAAGGTAAATTTTTCTAAGATACCTTTTAAAGTAGCTTCTTCTTCGTTGATATAATCCAACATCGTTTCCATAAATCAGCCCCCTAGAAAATTCCAATTAATGAGCCTAAGATTCCCACAACTGCTAAACCTAAAAGGATCGTTAATGGTTTTACTTCTTTTTTCAACAAGTAAAACACAGCTCCAAAGACTCCAAGACATAAAATTTTCGGTACTATATCATCAAAAATGCTTTGAACGGTCACAGCGTTTTCTCCAGAACCGATCTTCATTGGTAAATTAATGTCGATCATAGTAGCTGTCATGCCTCCAACAACCATCAAACCAATAATAGAAGCACCTAAAGTTAAGCTTTCCATCATGCCGTTCTCTTGAATTTTCTTTAAGAAACCTGTTCCTAACTTATATCCCCAGCCAGTTGCCAAATAACGGAACAAGATATGTGGAATATTGAAAATCAAAAAGAATAAAATTGGGCCTAAGATATTTCCTTGCAATGCTAGTGAAGTTCCAACACCAGTTGCAATTAAACGTAACGTACCCCAGAAAAATGAATCGCCAATTCCTGCTAACGGTCCCATTAATGAGGTTTTGATACTGTCGATCGTAGAGGTATCAAAGTTTGGATCATTAATATTTTCTTCTTCCATTGCTGCATTAATACCTAAGATAAGTGTTACAATGTGAGGCGTTGTATTGAAAAACTCTAAATGACGTTTTAAACCATCTGCCATTTGTTCTTTGGTATGATATAATTTTTTCAAAATTGGAATCATGGCATAGACATAAGCCATGTTCATTTGTCGTTCATAGTTCCAAGAAAATTCCATCTGAAATGAGCGCCAAAAAACTTTGTTTAAATCTTTTTTAGTGATCTTTAATTCCGTATCAGAAGTCTTCATCATCAACTACCTCCCCTGTAGTGGCTTGTACTTGTGGGCCATGGTTGCTACGAACATTCATAATATTGACCACAACAACTGCTACAATAGCACCAAAAATTGCAATTCCTGTTACCGGAATTTCCAAGTAAGCGGCTAGCGCAAAACCTAAGAAGAAATACGGAGCCACTGTTTTATTAATTAATAAACGTGCTAACATAGCAAAACCAAGAGCTGGAATCAATCCCGTTGCAACAGATAATCCATTTTGAACAAATTCTGGAATCATCGCAAGTAAATTACCAATGGTCTTACTTCCTACCATAAAGGAAATCATCACGATTAAACCTAACATCAAAGATAAACCAAATCCGGCCAATAAATGCATCCGTTCTACACCTTTATAATCACCGTCAGCGGCAAATTTATCGGCTTTATGGTTCATAATTGGAATCAATAGTCCTAAATAAATATTTTTCAAAATCAATGTCAAAGTTGCGATTGGCAAACCAAGTAATAACGCCGTTTCCGGACCAGCCCCTGCGGTAATTGCGAAAGCTGTACCTAAAACCCCTCCAGTCACCACATCTGGTGGAATTGAAGCCCCTACAGAGAAGGAACCTATAAAGGCTAATTCAAGCGTCGCTCCCATAATAACACCCGTTTTTATATCACCTAGTACGATTCCTGTAAATAAACCTGTCACAATAGGACGTGACAAAAGGGAGGTCCCTAATGCATATTCTGATTGCGCAATAAAAGCGACGATGCCTAATAAGATTGCTTGTACAATCATTTTTTCACTACCTTTCCTTTATAAAACCTCAGTAACATTCACCTTTTTATCATTTGGTACTTGGCGAATTTCAACCTCAACACCTTGATCCACTAATTTTTTCAAAAGCTCTTCTTCCTCGGGTAAAACATTTACGGCTTTGCCGATATTGCGAGTACCTTCCTTAACTTTAGTTCCACCTAGATTGATAGTTTTAATTTGTGGGTATGCTTCAGCTAATCTATAAGCATCTCCCACTGATTCCACGACAATAAATAATTTGTATTTATCAGTAACTCCACTTTTTAATGCCGCAATAGAATCCTCAATATTTTTGATTACCAACTTAACGCCTTGTGGTTTAGCGAGCTTAATTGTTGTTTTACGAACTTCATTGTTTGGTACATCATCGTTGGCAATTAAAATGCAATCTGCGCCTAAGCTTTGTGTCCAAGAAAACGCGACTTGTCCATGTAAGAGACGATGGTCTACACGAGTTAAAATAATCATAATGTTTCTCTCCCTTTTCTAAAAATCTTCTTCTATCACAGTGTTGCTATAGGTTAAGTTACAAAGCTGAATGGATTCTTTTGAGCTATCTAAAACAGTAGCAATCGTTTCTTTCAAATCTGCTGCAATTGCAAACTGTGTCGTAAACTCAATTAAAAACGGTAAATTCATCCCTGCTACTAAATAAAAATGCTCCTGATTAATGTAGCGTAAGAATTCATTATTGACGCTACCACCAAATAAATCTGTCACCACTACTACTTCTGCGCCGTTATTTTGCTGCATCAATTTGTCCACAGATTTGGTCAAATCGAAGTCTTCTGTTATGTAACAATCTAATGTGGTAATATTATCATTCTTACCACAGATCAATTCTAATGAGCTCAAAATCCCCGAAGCAAATTTTCCGTGCGAAGCTAAAATCATTTTGCGTTCCATTTTCTTCACCTCATTTCTTACATAAAAATAAGAGCAAATTGTGTGCCAACTTTAGTGGTACACAATTTGCTCTTATTAAAATTCCTCATCCTTTAGTATATTATCAACGTTTTGATAGACAATATCATAAATATAAGCAATTTCTGAATCGGGTATTTTGACACTGTAATCGCTTTCTATGACACTAAATGCCTTTTTTATTTGTATTAATGCTTGCTTTTGACACTGGTACAAATCTTCGTAGCCAGCATAGTTATCGATAGGAATATTTCGGATTAAGCGTTCAATTAGACAGCTCACATGAACATACAATGCTAATTTTTTGGCATTGGTAATGATAAGTCCACTATAGGCTTCTAGTTCCCGCATAAAAACTTCAATTTCTCTCATTACTTTCTCGGTATCTAAAATCGTGACCGAGTCGATTACTTTTTCTAACGAAAAATTACGGATGACATTAGTATTGAAAGCTGCATTTTCAGCTGGAGTTAAACATGCGCTCAACCATTCTGATAAGAGCTGATTCTCATCACCGGAAATTAATTCTTCTAAAGATAAATAAGGAACTCCTTGAATCATCGGATCCGCTGTACCAATAATCCCCAAAACATCATACATAGAAAAAATCGTTTCGTTTTGTTTCTGTTCTTTTAGCACATCGTATTCATAAGGAAAAATTTTTAACGACACTGAAGCTGGCAAACTTTTTTCTAATAATTGGCTGATATGAGTAGCTGTACCAATACCAGTCAGACAAGTAGTGATCAAAGCCTTCATTTTGTTTTCAGTCGGATAAATAATCTTCCAGTCTAATCGCGCTTGTTTAGCTGCTGTTTCAATCATTTCTTGTAGCGGCAATGTTTTTTGTAAATTTTCTCCGATGGCAATTGCTAAAGGTGTCGTCACGTTATTCATAATAACTACAGGAGTGGTAATTTGTTTAGGGAAGAACTGATAAATCTCCTTTAATGACCCCATATCTACTAAAATCACCAAACCATTAGAGACATCGTGATTTTCACTATAATCTAAAATTTCTTCTGCAATTTGTTGAGGTGTTACATCTAGTGGCATGTCAAAAGATGCAAAAATATCTTTACCTAGAAAACGATTAGCAACATTGGCAATACTGCTGGCTGTTGCATAACCATGGGCTACGATGATCCCTCTTGGAATCCCTACTTCCTTTTGCCAATCTGTCCGATTTAAATAAATCGTTAATAAAATACAATCCATTTCAGAAATTTCCAAATCTAATTTGGGTTGGCATAATTCCAACAGTCGTTTAACATACTGGTAGCTGGCAGCATATTCCGTAGCGACTTGCTGTTCCAATATTCTTATCAAGCTTAACACGCTAGCTTCTTCTGGATACCATTTACCGGCTCCTCTTTGAAATAAATAGTAACTGATCGCGTACACAGCATTTCCATTAAATTTAATTTGATAGGCACTTTCCATCTGTTTAAAAGTATCGCGGATATATTGGGTCAAATAAATCAACATCTCTTGTTTTTGCTGACGATCCGTCTCAAAAAGTAAAAAATCAAATAAATTTTCTACTTCTTGTTTTAATTGTTCTTCACATACTGCTAAATGTTGCTGCTTGGAAAATTCAGTAATTATACGTTCAAATGTAGTAATTACCCGTTGCTGTTGTGGATGATTTTTTTCTAATAGTTGCAGAATTGTTGTATTTTCTGTTATCAATATATCTTTTTGCAACACGCTTGATAGTTTGCCGGTAGTAGAGGATAGTAATTTTTCCGGCAACTGATAGATCGTTACTTGAATTTCTGGAGTATTCTTTTGTTCCGCAAAGGCTTTTGCTACTGATACCTTAACCGTATTTTTCAGCTCACCGATGTTCCCTTTAAAGTAGCTGCTCGTTAACAGGGTCAATACTTGACCACTGACTCTCAGCGGCCGTTTAATTTTTCGTGCCTCGCTTAAGAAAAAAGAATAAATCAATTCCAATCGCTCATTGCGGCTACGAGCACTAATAGGCGGTAATGTCACTTGAATCGGAATACGACGCATAAACGTCGTTAAAAAGCCGCTTTCTAAATCTTCTGTTGTAGCAAAAAACAATCGTGTTTTAACTTTAATAGGATGATCAGTAGCACCCATAGGATAAATGATGCCTTGATCTAAATATGTAAATAATTTTTCCTGGCCTTCAGCGTTTAAACGATGAACCTCATCCAAAAATAAAATTCCACCATCAGCTGCTTCAAAGGCCCCGATTTTGTCACTATCTGCCCCAGTATAAGCACCTTTAACATGACCAAAAAGATTGCTGGTTAAAAGCTCAGGATTATTAGCGTATTGGGCACAATTTAAAGTAATCAAAGGTGCATCTTCTTTAATCAACTCATTTTCCAGACAATATTTATGAATCAAACGTACCAAAAAGCTCTTACCTGTACCGCTTTCACCAGTGATTAAAGTAGGCAACCCATTATCTGGATAATACAGAGCGGTTTTGATTTGTTCTATCGCGCGACTCAAGCTTTTATCATGACCAATCAAAAGGGAAAATAAATCTTTTTGCTGCTCAAATAAAGGCTGCTCCTTTAAAATTTCCTCCTTACTTTGATAAAAGCTATCCCGCAATAGAAAAAACTCTTTTTCAAATGCTTCTTTATGGAAATAATAAACCGGACGAGAATTAATCTTTACTAATAGACCAGCTTCATTCAATTGATTTAAATAGTGACTAATAGTATTACGCTTAACAGCAAAAATTTCCGCTAATTTTTGTGCGGTAAAAACTTCACTTAAATGGTGAAGATCAATAAAAGCTGTCTGGTTTTCCAAATACATTAATAGTTCGTCTTTCATTGTTATCCCTCTCTATTTTTATTTATTGTTGGTATTTATGAAAAGGTTATGGTTTCAGCCACACTGTAACACAAAAAAAGACCGAAATTTAATGAATTTCCGTCAATTTTTAGTGAATATTAATAATACGATATATCATTAATGCGTGGTGCTGATCCGTTATAATGTCGAAGAAGTCTAAGTTATAAATGAAGATTACTAGTTCAATTTTTAATTGAAACGCAATGACACGGCGTGTTAAATTCATTTTGATCCCTAACCCCCTAACTAATATAGAAAAATAGGGTTCAATCTTAAGCTTTAACGCCTTAGGTGCCCCTTATTATGTTGCATATTTGAACGATAAAGGGACTATAAAGTATAACCAAGCTATTTAAACTCTAATCACAGTTTTTTCCACATAACCAATGTTTGACAATATCGATAATAAAGAATTGAGCATAAGTAATAGAAATAAGGGAAACTAACTTGTAATTCGTGACGATTTTGTTCAAATTATAGACTTCTTTCAAGCTTAGTCACTTATGAGTTTAATTATGTTGAGTTTTTTTGCTAAGTTTTTTTACTATTACTAATTAGCACCACGCATAATATATGCTTATAGTTAGTCAAAAAGGCTTTAATTAGTTAAATCCAAACTTTTACTTATGGAATATAGTTTAGTCTAACTTAATTTGACAATTAATATAATAAAAAAATAGCAAAAACAAAAAACTTGAGAACATCATACGTCTCAAGTTTTTTGTTCACATTATATAACAAAATGAAATACTCGTGGTTTAAGATAAAGCAACCTAAAAGTTAATCTATATTTACCGATTTACCGACAAACTCATACGATTAAAAGTATGACGAGTTCCTCGAATAGCTACACTCAACGCATAGATTGTTTCCGGAGAAGAACAATCCCCGATATGTTGGATATCGACACCACAAATTTTATTTCGAATCCCTATGTCTTCTAAAGTATGCGTAGATGAACTTTCCTGACTGGTACCAATTGATGACATTACTAACGCTCCTTTATCATGTGCTTTTTTAACGATTGCTTTTTGTTTTTCATCATCGTGATCAGGAACTGTACCTATGGCTGGCACCAATATAATATCTGCCCCAGCTTCAATAAATGCCTCCACTGTCTGGATATCGATAATTGATTCATCGACTCCTGCACTATGCATCTTTCCAGCAATCACTAATCCTTCGAAACTTTCTTTAGCTAGCTTGATTGCTTCTAGTATCTCCTTATTATCAACTCCGGTTCGTGGGTTCCCCGTCAAACAAACGAAGTCAAATCCCATGTCGTTCGCTTTTTTTAAATTCTCAGTTGTTGCAATTCGTCCCGTAGAAATATCTTTTCGTTTTTCTAACATCTCCGCTTCCTTATCAATCGGTTCAAGATTCAAACCAATAACTCTTCCAGTCAGCTGTTTTAGAATCCTGATTGATTCCTCATTAGGTATTACTTCAAATAAATTATCATCTGTAGTCTCGAGACCATTAACAAAGGGTCGATTCAGATCAAAAAAGTTCATCAATAACATATCCGCACTAAAACCAGCATGGATTTCAGCATTGGTGATTTGATCTACTAATGGTTTGTAGATAACCATGTTTTCGGCCATAATAATTCTTCCTTCACTCGCCTTGATTGATTGTTTTAACTCTGCCGTACTCATTTTTAAAATCTGTGAAGCGGTCGCACTCAATAAACGTTCTGTCATTTTTTTTATCCCCTTTATCATTATTTTACTAAATCCAATGTTAATAGCTGATCAGTTGCACCAACTACGCTTTCTTCTAACAAAGATACAGTCTTCTGTTCAGATGTTACGATAATTGGCGTTGTCATATCATAGCCCTTGCTAAGCAGATAATCGAGATCAAAACTTAAGATAAGCTCACCTTTAGTTACTTGATCTCCAGACTTTACATGAGAAACAAATCCTTTTCCGTTTTCATTGACAGTTTCTAATCCGACATGGATCATCAGTTCAAGACCATCCGAACGTTTTAAACCGATAGCATGACTTGTTGGTAAAATGGAGATCACTTCCCCATCAAATGGAGCAAAAACCTTTCCTTCCGATGGATAGATAGCACAGCCAGTTCCTATTAGATTATTTGAAAAAACCGGATCGTTCACATTTTTCAATGGAACGACTTTTCCTTTGATAGGTGATAAGATTATTTCATGTTCTGTAAGGTCATTTGTTGTAATTTCAATATTGGATTTCTTTTCTAACTCTGGTTCAGTATTATTCAACTTAGTTTCTCCAAGACCAAAAATCAGCCCCAATGCGAAACTAGTTATAAAAGCTGCGGCACAGGCGATGATCCCTGGAATAAATGTCTTTCCATCGCCACCAGCAAACACGGTAAAAAATAGAAGATTACTAGCACCATAAGCATAAGCTTTCACATTAAATAGGGAAGCTAAAGCACCACCTACAAATCCTCCGGTAAAAAGCCAAATAATCGCTTTTTTGAAACGGAAAATCACACCAAATAATGTTGGCTCACTCACCCCACCTAACATTAAAGTAACCGCATTCGAAATACCCATACCACGTTCTTCTTTCTTACTTCGAATAACGTATACTAATGAAACGCCCATCAACGCATAAGTCCCAAGTACTGCACTTAACCAGAACAAGTCATCATAGCCTTGAGTAGAAAATTGGTTAAAGATGATTGGTAACAAAGCTTTATCCATACCTAGACCAACAAGGATATACCATAGACCGCCAATCAAGCCAACTGCTAGCGGACCTCCGACTGTAGCAAGCCAATTTGCTACACTAGCAATCACGATACCAGCATATGTGCCAATAGGACCAATAACACATAACATTAGCGGCAACATTATAAGGGTCGTGACCAACGGAACAAACACATAGCGTAAAGAAGTCGGGATCACTTTTTCTGTATTTTTATATACATAAGACATGATCCATACAATAAGAATGGATGGAATAAGTTGATTCATATACGAAACTAACGTCATGGGGATGCCGCATACGTAAAAAGTGTTACCCTCAGCAACGATTCTGATTAATTCTGGATGTACTAGAATTGAACTTAAAAATACGGCTAAGGGTATACTTGTCTTAAAATGACGAGCAGCAGACCAAGCGATAAAGATCGGCATAAAGTAAAATCCTGCATCACCGACTAATGTTAGGAGTCGTAAAAGATCACTTTGTTCGGACATCACTTTAAGTAAACTTGGTCCCAAAATATTGACGATCAATTTGAGCATCCCAGCTCCCATAAAGACAGGTAAGACGGGAAAAACGCATGCAGATAGATTACCGATCAACTGCTCAGTAAAGAAAGATTTAACAGAAAATTTATCTTTAGAAATCACCAGTTGTTCTTGCATCGAGATATCAGAATTTGTTTTCATAGCCCTTCCAAAATTCTCAGCGACTTTAGCAACATCTTGTCCAATAATGACTTGAAATTGATCACCAGCAAACCTAGTCCCTAGCACACCTTCGAACTTTTCTATTTTTCTTACATCGATCAAACTTTTATCTTTTGTAAGTATTCTCAATCGTGTCACACAATTTGTATAAGAAACAACATTGTCTTTACCACCAATATTCTCTAAAATCCGTTTAGATAATTCTTCATGTTTTGTCATCCCAGAACCTCCTTAAATTATAAATGCATCACTTGATTGGTCTCTTACTTAATCATTCCTTTCATTATCAAATTAAACAGTTTGTGCATGAGAAGTATCAAATCTAGTTCAATCTCCACTTGATGCTGCTTTAGCTATTTTCTGGTTGATCACACGATATCTAATAGGAAATCCATAAAAACTATAATTTTATGCTAAAAACGCATAAAATTATACATGCAAAAAACGCATACTATAAAATAAAATCGAGGTGATTTTATGTATTATAGAATTCGAGCTTTGCGGGAAGATGCAGATCTAAATCAAGAACGACTAGCTAAAGTTTTAAACGTCAGTCAGACGACGTATTCCCGTTATGAAACAGGAAAACTAGATATCCCTACAGAAGCATTGATCAAACTTGCACAATATTATTCCACAAGCACTGATTATTTACTAAATCTAACTTCTCAAAAGAAACCGTATCCAAAAAATTAATTAAGTTATGTTACAAATTCATTTTATGCGATTTACGCATAAGTGTCAATAAAATTTTGGTTCCCTACTTAATATATTTAGTAGGGAACCAAAATTTCATTACTCGTTTATTAGACATCCATTCCAAGGAAAGAAAGATAGAGTCAGAAGAACGATAAAGATTTCATTACAAAGCAGATACGATATCTATCCCATAGAAAACTTGTAAGGTATTTGTTAGCTAGACATCTTTTTGATTGCTACTAATTAAATACATAGCCCTTTTTGATTCTTCCTGAAAATAAGTGAATTAATCAGAAACATACAAAACTCATCAAGTAACTAAAATAACCAGTCGCGGTATCTATGAGGTTATTGTTATTAGTATGCTTTAACACCAAACCTCGTTTTTGTTAAATTCCAACTAATGTCTAAATATCATTGTTCCTAAAACAACTTATATAGAAAATCTGCAACATATGCTTCTATAAAACCACTAATAATAATTAACGGTAGTACTAACACGAGATATCCAATAAAAACTCGTTTTAATTTAATGAAAAAAGGTACTCTTTCACCTTTCTTAACTAGATTTAGCAAATTTTTGATAATTGCATTATTCATAGGCTTTATAAGCGCAGCAAAAATACAATATGCAAAAATCTCAAAAGGCGCATACGTAAACACAGTGAGAAGTATTTTTACAAACGATAAATGCGAATCAATCAAAGGCATACTCAATGCAATCCCTAATACGATGGAAGAAAATATCAGATTTAGCAAATAAATCCATGGTACAGGGATCAAACCCATAAGAAACATTCCTCTTGGTACCTTAAATCCATTGTTTTTCAAATAGCTTATAAACTCATTTTCCTGTTCTTTATTTCCTCTTTGTATTGTAGAACCAAGTCCATCAACTAGCTTGTTCAAATCTGGATGTATAATAAATGTTACTACACAACTCAACGTAATTAACACAAGGCTAAATAATGCATATTTTTTTGCCCTTCGCCACATCGCTTTATCCTGAATAACCGATACTATTTCATTCTTCATGAAAATGCCTCACTTCATAAGTGTTCCACCATAATTCTTTTAAACTGTAAATCTACAGATTATGATACTTTAATATGACATTAAATGTTTGAATTATCAAGTTTATCGTTATGCTTTACATAACAAATAAACCTATTGGTTACACTGACAAGCGATCGACAATAAACTAAATTACAGACGATTCTTTAACAAGCTGTAGACTAACGATGTCTACACGTTTACTTGGGATCGTGTTTTGCATGTATCCTACTCCTCTCTCTTAGTACTCTTCTGGTAGCAACATGGTGTAATAATCCCCATCATCGATCATCCAGATCTTTTGTCGGATCAGTTGTTCAAAAGTTGGATAATAGATATACTGATACTCTGGTACTTCTTGTCTGTGGATCAAAACTTGTTTTCCATTGGTGTCGACTTGAAAATCAAAGATCTGTAAGTAATCCACTGGTTTTTTCAATCTCATACGTAGATCGATCAAGTACCAGCATAACAATTGCGCTTCAGTGGGTAACTTTTCATTGATTCCTTTTGTCAAATAGCGTTTCTTATTCTTCTCAGACATGTGTCAACTTACTCCTTTCTATTTTTGGGTATAAGAAAAGGCCAATGACGTGATTGTCATTGACCTTCATGGGTATAATATATATTTATAATTTCTGTTAAATCCTTCTTTAAATATGAAAGAAGCTTACTTAAAGATAATCATATCTCAACTTCTTATCACATTTCGTAACTTTAGTTAAAATAATTATCTTTAAATCTTCTATCTCTCAGGATGCATTCAGTATTTTTTCCAATAAGTCAGATTATTATCCAAGCTTAATATTCAAATTCATTCACTCAGGGAGTTTACTGTCAGTCCCAACTTCTCCATACGCTAAATATCCATATTCAATAATTATATCAGATAAACCCCAACTCCCCCATACCATACCCCTGCAATTCACCAATGAAAACCTTGCTATATCAATATTCCCTTTCCAAAAATATCATCATTTATGATACGGTTCCCCACGATTTATCCGATACGCCCGATAGATCTGTTCTACTAATATCAGCCGCATGAGTTGGTGAGGATAAGTCATTTTGCCAAACGAGATTTGGGTATTGCTGCGATCGATGACGGATGTCGCTAAGCCTAACGAGCCGCCGATCACAAAAGTTAGATGGCTTTTTCCTTGGGTTCCTAATTGATCGATTTGTTTGGCGAAGGCTTCGCTGGAAGGGTTCTTGCCCTCGATTGCTAATGCGAAAACATATTCCGAATCTTTGATTTTTGCCAAGATCCGTTCGCCTTCTTTTTCTTTGACCTGAAGCATCTCTGCTTCGCTGAGGTGTTCCGGTGCTTTTTCATCGGGAACCTCCACTAACTCGATCTTCGTATACGCGCCTAGTCGTTTGACATACTCAGCGATTCCTTGGACTAGATATTTTTCTTTTAGTTTTCCTACTGAAATAATTTTGATTGTCATAATTTCTCCTTGAGTTCTGCTATTGTTATTATTTAAAGATATGAACAAAGTTATGCACACTAATCACAGGTTTATCCACAGAAATAAACCAGATAAATCCTATTATAAAGGAATTTCTGATGCAAACGTATGTTTAGGTCCTTTTTTATTCACTATATCCACATTTCTGTGGAAAGTACTATCCCCTTTTTTTCTACTACTTATTTTAACTTTTTCCACACGAATTGTGGAAAATATCTCCTTAATTTTACAATTTTTTTATCGTGACTTTTTCATATTTTTTTCAAATTCATTCATTAGACTAAACTCAGCAATAAATAATATACTATATTCATGGATGTCAAACTTAGGAGGTAATATACATGGAAAGAAAAGAAGTAAATCCAGATTCAAAAAAAACATCTGGAGGTTTTTTAAAGCGGTTTGCCATTGGTGTGCTTGGTGGTATCGTGGGCGCTTTGATCACAGTAGGCGCATTTTATCTTTTGAATGGTTCGGGAAGCAATCCTACTAATAATGCAGGCAATACCAATGACAAAGGCGAAACCGTAGTAAGCAACGTGAAAGTCAATGCAGACAGTGATATCACTGAAGCGGTGGATAAAGTCCAAGATGCGGTAGTGTCGGTCATCAATCTGCAAAAGCAATCTCAAAGTTCTGAATTAGGACCATGGGGCGGCTTGTTTGGACAAGACGAAGGCACGGAAAATTCTGAAGGCTCAGACGACTCCGGCGAAATGCAAGAATCCAGCGAAGGCAGCGGCGTCATCTATAAAAAAGACGGCAATAGTGCTTACGTTGTAACTAATAACCACGTTGTCGAAGGGCAAGATGGATTAGAAGTCGTTTTGAAAGACGGAACAAAAGTCACTGCTGAACTTGTGGGAACAGATGCTTATACTGACTTGGCTGTATTAAAGATTTCATCAGATAAAGTCGATACTGTCGCAACCTTTGGCGACTCCAGCGAATTGAAAGTCGGCGAACCTGCGATTGCTATCGGTTCACCATTAGGTTCTCAATATGCCAACTCTGTCACTTCAGGGATCGTTTCATCATTGAATCGTCAAGTATCTAATACAACAGAATCCGGTGAAGCAGTCAATATCAATGCGATCCAAACTGACGCTGCTATCAATCCTGGGAATTCCGGCGGTCCATTAGTAAATATCGAAGGTCAAGTCATAGGGATCAACTCAAGTAAGATCGCCAGCACCAGCAGTTCTGCTTCCAATGTCAGCGTAGAAGGTATGGGCTTTGCGATCCCAAGTAATGATGTTGTCACTATCATCAATCAATTAGAAAAAGACGGCAAAGTGACTCGACCAGCACTAGGAATCACTATGCGGGATCTTTCAACCATCTCTTCGCAACAACAAGAACAAATTCTAAAAGTTCCTTCTTCTTTGAAAAATGGTGTCGTTGTCTTGTCTGTTGTTAACGCAACACCTGCTGAAAAAGCTGGTCTAAAACAATATGACGTTATCACAAAGATCGATGGCAAAGAAGTTACTTCAACTACTGATTTGCAAGCAGCTCTTTACAAGAAAAAAGTCGGTGACTCCATCGAGATCACTTTCTATCGTGAATCTAAAGAACAAACAGTCACTGCTGAATTGTCCATCGATCAGTCAACATTGCAAAAATCACAAAACAACTAAAAAAAGAACGGGATACGATCCCGTTCTTTTTTATTTTCCAATTGTAAAAGCTTCACCGACAACCGCGTCAGCTGGCAATTCTAGAATTCCTTTTTTTGTTGGCGCGTTTGGCAGATGAAGTTCACGGGCTGAACAGATCATTCCGTAACTTTCAACGCCCCGCAAAACGCCTGGCCAGATCATCATTCCATCGGGCATCATAGATCCTGGTTTAGCAACGACTACTTTTAAGCCCGCCTTGATATTCGGCGCGCCGCAAACGATCTGTAATGTTTGTCCACCGTCTACTTCTGTTTCAGTGATAGACAAATGATCGCTGTCGGGATGTTTTTCGCAAGTCTTCACATAGCCCACCACGAATTTTGGTTCGTGATCGTATGCCAACACATCCGAAAACCCTGCTTCTTTGATCAAACGGTTCAATTGATCGACTTGTTCATCTGTCAATTCTACCGCTCCATTGCCCGATACCGTCAAATAATTGGAAATATGAAAAAAGTTCCAACCGACAACGGTTCCGTCAACAGTTTGGATCCGCGTCACATTTGATCGGCGTTCAGCAGTCTGATCTGATCCATGATCATCAGCAGTGATCACCATCAGTGTATCGCCTACTTGTTCTTTATTGTATGCAAAAATCACTCGTTCTTCCTCCTAAAATCTACTCTGCGTTTTATCATAACAAAATATTGTCAGTTCGTCATGAAAAATCGCAGCTTCTTAGAAAGAGCTTTAAAAATCTTTTTGTTTTTTTAATTCTTCGATCAAGAAGAGCCTATCTTTCTTTTTCGTCAGTAACAACTAATACGTCACATGGCGCTTGTCGAATGATATGACTGGCAACACTGCCGGTCATAAAACGTTCCACCGCATTCAAGCCGGATTGCCCCACCATGATCAAGTCGATATTGTATTTTTCCGGCAGTTGTCGTGCCATCGTATCCTTTGGTGAACCGTAAGCGACGATTCCTTCGATCGCTTTGAAATGAACAGAAGCACCGTATTCTTTGCATTCTTCGATCATTTCTTTAGCAGATTCTGTTTCCTGTTCGATGATATTTTGATTCAAAGCGCCATAGCCCATCATATCATAGAATTGTTGCTCGATGACATTCGCCACGTAGATCTTACCTTCATTACGACGCGCGACTTCTACTGCCTTTTTAAATGCTTCTTTCGCCTGATCGGAACCATCGATACCGACAAGAATGTTTTTATACGCTTGTGACTCCATAGTAGTTACCTCCCATTATGCTTGTATGCTGGATAAAAAGCTTTCGATTTCTTCTTTCGTTTTACGATCTTTATTTACTAACCGGCCCAGTTCTTTGCCGTCTTTGATCACTACAAAACTAGGAATACCAAAAATATTCCATTCCGCCGCTACATCGATATAACGGTCACGGTCTACTTCGATAAATTGCCATTCAGGAAAATCTTTTTCGATCTCAGGCATATATGGTTTGATGAAATTACAATCTCCGCACCAACCTGCCGTGAAGAAAAAGACATTTTTTCCTTTCTCTACATAGGTTGATAACTCTTCTAAACTTTTAGGTGTAATCATTCGTTTGCCTACTTTCTCTATATTATAGGTAAATTATACACCTTTCTTTTTCTCTCACAAACAGATTTATCTTTTTAGCAGTCTTCCGTCCTTTATTGCTTTACCAATTATTCACCGCAAACTTGATATTTTATTATATGTGTCTGAAAATCTTTCGCTGATTTTAAAAAGGTCTGCTTTTACGAAAGTGTTTTCTTTGTCAGTGTTTTTAAAATGGATTAAGCTAGAATTAAAGACAGGAGGAATGGACATGAAAAAGATACCAGAAATAAAAATAAAAGCAGCGGATATCAAAGCCCTCTACCAAGCCGGCTACGACGCTCTTGCTGAATTGAGAGAAGAAGCCGCGGCACCAGTGGTCAAAGCCAGCTTTTTCAACAAGGAAATCATCGTCGTTTACGGACAAGAAGCCGCGAAAAAATTCTATGATTCTGAAAACTTCAAACGCAAAGGCGCGATGCCTGAAATCGTCTTGAAAACATTGATGGGTCAAGGTGGAGTCCAAACATTAGACGGTGCTGCCCATCGTCACCGCAAAGCGGTTTTCATGGATTTAATGACTCCTGAACGGATGGAAGAGTATCATCAAATCTTGGATCGTAAATTGTCAGAAGCCTTGGAAAAACAACATGGGCACTTTGAATTGTTCAATTTAAGCAAAAACGTCTTTTTCGAAGCCATCTGCGAATGGTCAGGAATCAATTTAGGGAGTTATTCTCCTCAAGAGATCGACGAATTAGCCAGCTGTCAAATCTCGATGATCAGCGGTGCCGCAGCTTCACCAGTGACACACCTCAAAAGTCGTGCCGACCGTAAAAAGTCAGAACTTTGGGCACAACAACTGATCGAAACTGCTCGCAAACATCCTGTTGAAAACAAAGAAAACGTGGCGTTGTATGCTTTTGCCAACGCCACGGATTTAAACGGCGAACGACTGCCTCTTGAGATTGCGGCAGTTGATCTGTTGAATATCATCCGCCCAACTGTAGCACTAACTGTCTGGGCTGCCTTGATGGGGCATGCGCTGTTCAGCCGTTCTGATATTTATGAAGCATTAAAAGAAGATTTTGATGAGCTGCAAGATTCATTTATCCAAGAAATGCGGCGGTATTATCCATTTTTCCCAATGATCCCTGCTATCAGCTTAAAAGAAGTTGAGATCGACGGCTATCGTATTCCTAAAGACAGTTGGGTCGTTTTAGACCTTTATGGTACAGACCATGACCCACGTTCTGTCAAAGAGCCCTTTACATTTGTCGTCGACCGTTATAAAGGACGTACCAAAGAGATTTCTTATGAAGAAGAATACGAAATGTTGGCGCAAGGCGGCGGCGATTTCCGCAAGATGCATCGTTGCGCCGGTGAATGGATCACCCTTCACAGCTTGCGGGTTTTCAGCGATCAGCTCGTCAACAAACATCACTTTATCATCCCTGAACAAGACTGGTCGATTCCTATGAACCGCTTCCCGACTTATCCGAACAGCAGAGTGTTGTTGTATAGGGATTAGGGATTTGTTGAAAGAATCAAAAGAAGTTTGTGAGTTCTAGGACTGATGGGGATTTTCTGTCAGTCCTAGAGTTTTGTGAAAAAAGAGGAAACGCTGTGGCGTTTCCTCAAAATGATATAATCAATATGAACTGTAAATCTGAATTCCCCATCACTGCTTCGCAGAACCATTCCCATGTCCTGGACTATAGTTTGCGGCTTCTGCCACTGTGATCAGACTGAAATTATTAGGATTTTTGACTTGTCCATAAGTTTTACCGCTCGAAACTTTCAAGAATTTATATCCGTCTGGTGCTTGATACCAGCCTCCTGAAAGTGTTGGTTTGCCCGCTGTAGAAGAATTATTGGCTTGTGAGGCTTGTTGTTTTGCTGCCTCGGCTGCCTTTTCTGCCGCGGCTTTTTCTGCTTGCTCTGCTTTTTTCTTTGCTTCTGCGATCCGTTGTTTGCTGTTATCGGAATAATCGTCGTATTTTTCTTGCAAAGCTTGATAGTCAGCAGCTAAATCGCCCGGCTCATAATCTTTTAGGGCAAGAGAAGCATTCAATGTTTTGCTGGCTTTGTTTAATTCATCTTTTTCTTCTGAAGTTAGATTTCCTGAAGAAAGCAGCGTTTTAGTTGATTGGATGATTTTTGTTGCATCTTTTTTATTTTCTTTGAAGTCTTTTTCGCTTTCTTCCTGTTTACTTTGCAGAAGGTCTACTAAATCTTGTGAATCGCTTTTCCGACTTTCAATAGCTGCAAGTTCAACAGCGTCATCGAAATACTTGGCGTTTTCTTTTTGATCTTTTTCCAGTAATTTCTTATCTTCTGAAGTCAGATAATCTTTTTTAGTCAGTTCTTCTGAGGTTTGATTCAGCTTTTTCAGATCTTTCGATAAAGCAATCAATTGTGACTGATTATCTTCCATTTCCGTTGCTAACTCGTCTACCTCTGTCGCCAGCTCTCGAATCGGCTGAACTTTTTTTGATGAAGTTAGTGCTGTTAATTCTTCTTTCAGCTCTTCGACTTGTTGAACATCATCATCTAAAATAAATGCTTCCTGACTTTTTGTTTCAATCACTTTTAAATCATTCGTCAGTTGTGCCAATTCATCCTGTGCCGCTTGCGCCTCGTTTGCAACAATGTTTTTCTGCGCCGCTGCTATGTATTTCTTTTCCTGGTCGATCTTGGCTCTAAGAGTACGTCGTGTAGCACTCTTCTCCGCTTTGTCGATCGTTGCCATTTCTTGCTTTAACTGTTTTTGATCTGCTTCTGAAATGAATTCAGAATCTAATAATTTTTTTATTTTTACTTCCTGCTTGTTCTGCTGCTCATAAGTCGTTTGATACGCTTGCGCATTCGTCGTTGTCGCTACGATCCCTGTTGCAGAAAAGGCTAAAATAATCCCTAACAATTCCCGTCTCAATTTCATCTTTTTCACTCTCCGCCTACACTAAGTCTTGCTTACGCTGTTCAATTGATTTTTTATACCAACTCAAAGAAATCTCCATCTCTTGTTCCAATGATTGACTATCCAATAAATAATCATGATAGTTCTTTATCTCTGTGGTGATCCTTTGCAAATCAGCAGCCGCTTTTTCATCGTTCCAGTCTTCTGCATCATTCAGCATTTTGATCAGTTCATCTGACTCATGATCAAAATAATGTCTCAACTGATAGTCGATGAAAAAGACAAGTTCTTTGTTTTTCAACGTTTCAGGATCATGTTCTTGTAAAAATTTGATCAGTTTATCGTAATTTCTGCTTTCAACACGTGAACGAACTGCGTAATAAAGCGCCACTGCCATGGCAAGAACGTAGAGAATAAATGGATTAATCCGTATAAGATCCAACCACACAAAAATACTGACACCCACGATCAATGCGAAAGACACCAACGCCAATCTTCCTTTATACTGCTGATGCTTCTGATATAGCGATAAGATATATTTATACTCGCTCATGCTACCAACTCCCTAAATTAGTTATCTTATAGCCAATGATAGCTCTTTCTAAAATCACTGACAATCTTTTTTAGCATTTTGGTACGTTTTTAGGTGTTTTTATTAGAGAAAAAACCAATATTGTACTCTTGAGCAATCAAATAGCCTTTTCAAGAATCATTTGATTTTGTTGGAATATCAATTGCAAACACCTCATCACATAAATTCTCTTTCTAAAAATAAAAAGCCAGAAATACTGTTTAAAAGTATTTCTGACTTGGGATTTCATTTTTATTTGAGAAATGGTTATATAAGATTTGTAACTGTCAAGAAGTTCACTATATAGGATTTATTGATCCTTCACAGTTTTTTAATCTTGACCGATATACGTTACTTGATTTTTTCTAGTGCCTTTTGTGGAACATCTTTTTCAGGAACCTCTTCGTATGTCTCAACATGAGCGCCTTTATTGGTCAATTTTAGGTAATGGCCTTTTTTCAGTTCCTGCATCCCAGTAAATTCTATCGTTCTTGTCGTACCATCAGAAGATGCAGCTGTTTGTTTATACATTGCTGTACCATGTTCATTGACTGATTCAGGTGCCTGTGTTTTGACATAGACTTCACTTTCTGGAATTAGCGGATTTAATTGATCAAAAAGGGCAGCCACTTCTCCCGATGAATTCTTGGTGTACAACAACGCACCCCCACATAGAAGCAAAATAAAAATCCCTACTGACAATACTACTTTTACAATTGTTTTCATAACTCTCTCCTTTCGAATATATAACTATACTAACAAATATAAATCTTAACTAATCGGGCTTAAGACCTAAACTGTGGTAACAGTATTGAAAGGTTTTTGTAAGGAGAAGTCGGGTTGGATATGTGTTTATGTAAAAATTGTAGGGAGCGGGATTGTGGGAAAGATTCTGCATTTCTGCATCAAGTTTTCTTTTCAAGAGAGGTTGGGAGCTCTGAATTTTTTGAAAAGTAAAAAGCCAGAAACGCTAAATGTCGGCGTTTCTGGCTAGAAAAATTTTATTACCCCACTGACCCTTCCAATGACTCTTTTGGGAATCAGAGTAAAGGAATAAGCTTTGTATAGATATTTCATTTAACAAATTACTATAGACTGACAGTATATAGCAGCAGATATTATCATCGGGAACGTAGCCAATATCGTAACCAAAACAGCAGGTAGAGAAGTTATTTGAGGATTCAAGTTATTCTGTTTCAGCTATGAAGTTAAGTTCATTTACTATAATTGAAGATAATTGATTTTTTTCTAAATGATTCACGTATTTTTTTAAGCTCTTTAGTAATTGTTGATTAAGGGTTATTGTATCTCTTTATTACAACTTAAGATATTTCTTACCTATCTGATTAGTTTCATATCTTTTTGAATTTCTTCCATATCAATAATCTTATGTTTATTTACGACTCAAAGATAAAGTTATGAATCGGCTACACTAGACTAGACAGAAAAAATAAGGTGTGTAGAATAATAAAAAACACACTGGAGGATTTTTCATGTCAAGACGTCAACGAAGAACCTATTCAAAAGAATTCAAACAACAAATCGTCGATCTCTATCTCGCTGGTAAGCCTCGCGCAGAAATTATTCGAGAGTATGAGCTTACGCCTTCTTCTTTCGATAAATGGATGAAGCAAGCACAATCAACGGGCTCATTCAAAGAAAGAGACAACTTAACACCAGAACAAGCAGAATTGATCGCACTAAGAAAGAAAAATAAGCAACTCGAAATGGAGAATGATATTTTAAAGCAGGCGGCGCTGATATTCGGACGAAAAGACAAGTAATTGATGCCAACAAGCATAAATATTCCATATCAGTGATGTGCAAAATTCTAAATATTTCTCGTCAAACCTACTATTATCAAGCGAAACCGATCGAAAATGAGTCCGACTTAGAAGAGATCGTTCAGGAAGAGTTTATTCGAAACCGAAAGGCTTACGGTACCCGAAAATTGAAGAAGTGTTTAGCAAAGCGTGGGCTTCAACTCAGTCGGCGCCGAATCGGTCGAATCATGAAACGCCGCGGATTGACATCTACCTATACGATCGCTCATTTTAAAGGGCAACGAACAGCTTGTAATGAAGCGAAAACAGCGAATGTATTAGATCGGACCTTTACACAAGAACAGCCATTGGAAGCCATCGTTACGGATCTTACTTATGTTCGCGTGGGGAAAAAGTGGCATTATATCTGCTTAATACTTGATTTGTTTAATCGAGAAATTATTGGTTATTCCTGTGGTGAGAAGAAAGATGCCTCATTGGTAAAAGAAGCCTTTGGACGGATACCGTATTCTTTAACAGACGTCAAGCTTTTTCATACAGACCGGGGAAAGGAATTTGATAACCAAACCATTCATGAGATTCTGAATGGTTTTGGAATTACTCGTTCATTGAGTAGGAAGGGTTGTCCGTATGATAATTCCGTTGCGGAATCAACCTATAAATCTGTCAAAGTAGAATTCGTGCATCAATACCAATTTGAGACACTGGCACAGCTACGTCTAGAATTGTTTGATTATGTGCATTGGTGGAACTATCTACGCTTACATGGCACGTTGGCGTATGAAACACCGATCCAAATTCGACAACAGAGATTGGCGAAGCGAATCCTTGATAATGAGCGCGGATCTGATACCTCTGGAGAGGCAGCCTAATTGAATGATTGTGCTTCTGCCGGAGAAAATCAGATCCGAGGATGCTCATTGTCAAGGGCAATCGGAGCCATAACACCGCAGCATTCACAACACCTTATAATTTTTGTCAAAAAAAGTGTTGCCATTCCATTATGGATAGTTGATCGATTAAGTACAATAGATATTTGCAAGAATTATCTAAATCTGAAAATAAAGTTGATTTTATCATCAAGATATTATAAAAAGAAGAAACGGTGACATAAGTCGCTAAAAAAGAAGCATGTGTAACTCTTCAGATCAATTCTCCCTATATTTAGTCGTCCAAGAGAATATGATTTAAGCGCAATGGGATTGACAAAAATAGATACTGGAAACATTGAAGATAAATATAAAAAATAAGGAGCACTCGAAAAAATAAGCCATTTTCGAGTGCTCCTTATTTTTTATAGAGTGTAACTAACTTATGTCACATCTCCAATTTATTCGTATTTCTTAGCGCTCAATTACTTACATAGATAGTTAAAAACATCAGCGCTACTTCCATCAACTAAGATTAGTGATTCAGTTAAATTAATATTTTGATAGAGATTAGATAAGACAACGATGATTGAACATCACATTGTAAATGATCATTGAAACTTTCGACACCTTATTTATTTTTTGTTAACGTCAAAGATTTGTAAACACTCCCAATTATTGATAGTATTCAAATGACACTAAGCAAGATCAAATCAGTCGTTTTCCATGTACTATTAAGAGACAAAAATGTGTATACGTACCAGTGATCAAGAGATAGATAGATCGAACAATGATCGAATACTTGGAAAACTTTCTTTACCTTTATAAAAATTAGACTATGAAATAATGTAGAAGAAAAGCAAATTTAATAACGCTGCGATTCCATGTGTAACTGTATTTAATACTTAATTGATGAATTCGTGCTTTCGTCTAAATTCTATCTCCATCTTATTACACTCCGTTTCATTCGTGAGATTCCACTATACACAAAAGATATTCTGTTTACGTAAACTATATACTTACTTTTTTAAAAATTTTATTAGGATCACTAAAAATAGCAACAAGAGCACACCGATCAAACCGCTTACAAGTAAAAATGCAGTACACTTTGCCTGTTTCACTTTTTCTAAGGATTCCTTTATTTCTTCTGGTTCAACAACGATTCTGTGTCCACGCACCAGTAAACGGTGACTGTTGATCATATACGGAGTACAAGTAACCAGTGTGACTAGATCTTGATCTTCTTGGATTTGCAGCGCTTCTGTTTCTGTGGGTTCTACGGTTTTGATTTGATCGACTTGATACGCAAGATACTGTCCGTTAATTTCAATATAAAAGTGATCTTTTATTTTTAATTGAGGTAAATTTGTAAACAATTTTGCTTGCGACAAGCCTCTATGGCTAGAAAGTACCGCATGTGTCGATTTGCCTCCAATAGGGTATGAGGTTCCCTCGAGCAGACAAGCTCCTTTTTCCAATAGTTTCATCGTTGTTTGATCAAAAATCGGTAAGTTGACATTGATTTTGGGGATCGTCAAAATACCGATCGTATGTTTTTCAAAATAGGTTTTGTCCGTTTTCACTGGTTCCTTTTTCTTAGTAAAGGGATCGACACCGGGATTTCCTCCTTTTTTTGCTAATTGCTGGTTTTTCTTTGTCATGTCTTTTTGGATTTTGGCCATGACTGCTTCATTTTCTTTTACTGCTTGTTGCTGATAATGAGAGATGATTTGCTGATCCAGGTAGTTATTCAGCGCATCGCTAACGAATGGATAAGCCAAGACGCCTATCCCTGACAGAAGCAGAAGAATCATCAGCAGATCTAGAAGTTTCCTTTTCTTTGGTTTCATTTGTGTTCTCCTTGTGATGACTGTTTGATAATAAAAGAAAAAGGAGCATTTGCGTAATCCGCTGCTCCTTTTTCCAATTCTTGCAAAAAGACTAAATCTGACTGTGCTTGCGTCTAGCAAAGTACAGTCCAGCAATCAATAGAAGGACTACTCCTGCACCGATATACACATAGATTCCCTTACCGCCTGTTGAAGGAAGTGTACCTTTGTGTTTATTTGGTATTTTTTCAGGAGAAATCAACTGTCCTGCTGTTACATAAGATTGTTCATCGATAGTAAATGCTACACGGTTTGTTAATGGAACATATTTTTCTGGCGCTTTCGTTTCTTCCAGATAGTACGTGCCATATTTTAGACCTGTCACATCGATTAAACCGTTACTTGTGGTTGTAAAAACCGTTGCTGATTCTTTCGCCGATACCCAGCTGACGGCTTTTGTGGATGGGTCGATCGATAAATATTTCGCTGTGTCACTATCTTGATCACGAACGACGAATTCTGCTCCAGCAAGTGTTTGATCTGATGTAACGTCACCATCTACTTTAACAAATCGTTTGCCCCCAGTAACGACATCGACTGACGGTGGTGTTTGATCATTTGTATGCCCGTTATCGACATTTGCTTGGTTAGAAAATCCTTTGGTTGGATCTGCTTTTTCGTTCAAATGCATATAGTAAACGAATTTCAATGTACCGCCAGGAGTTAATGAAGGAATATAATTCGGATCAACTGAAACCGTGAATCCGTTTGTTTGCTCAGTGACAGAATAATTTACTGGGTCGATTTCTTTATTTCCATCATATAAGGCATAAACATACGTTCCTGAAGAATCATTATCAAATGTTAAAGCAGCGTCATGAGTATCGATAAGTTTGAATGTTGTGTACTTGTTTTGCGTTCCTTCTTTATCAGCGATACCTAATGGGATATTGACAGAAATCTCATATTGAATTTTTTCACCGATTGCGACATCTTTTCCATTCAATTGAGGTGTTGTTTTATCAACTTTAGACGTATCATTTTTGATGGTCTTTTCTACTGGTGTTTGGCTATTTGCCAGGATCTCAAAAGGCGTGATTGTTTGCTTTTCAATCATTTCCGCATTATCAGGAGCTTTTACTTCTTCTAAATTATATTTTCCAACTTCTAAATGATTAACGATCAACTGGCCTTTTTCAATAGATGCCTCGGCAAAGTCATTGTTGCCGATGTCATAAGAATGACCAGTAATGAAATGTTTGGCTTTGGTTTGATCAGTTGTCCAAGTGTACAATCCATCTGTGACACTTTGGATGTATTTTTTGACGCTTGGTGTTCCTTCTTCTTTAGAAATAATAAATTCTGCTCCATTTAGTGCTTCGTTTTCGGCAGTACCGATTTTTGTAACTTTCAACGTTCCATCATTACCGACTGTATTTTTAGGGTAGAGATGGATAGTATCTAGTTCTTCTGTTCCGTATTTATAAGAGCCATCTGCTTGTTTGATCATCTCATATACAGGGAAAGCTAAAACCATGTTTGCGGCAGCTGACACTCCGTCTTTTGGTTCTTCTTTGATCGTGTAGACTGCATCTTTCCCATTTTGTTTTTTAGGTAAAGATAAAGTGACATTTCCATCAGCATCTGTCGTTCCTGAAGCAACTGGTGTACCAGGAGTCAAAGACTGGACTGCTTGTTTTGCTGCATCCACGGACGCTCCTTTATCTCGTTGCGCATAAAATTCTTGAGTGACGTTATAAACTGAAAATGAAATATCGGCTAATCCTTGGTATTGATCGAATTCACTCATTTCTTTCCCACTGTTTTGAATCAAAGGATCGGGTAAATCAGTCATTTTCTTTTTATGGAGAATGACTTGAGCTGCTGTCTCCTCTGCAAACACTTTTTTTGCGCCGAAGCTGTTTGTGAGTAATGGTAAAATAAGGAAAAGTACTCCTAACATAACGTTTATTTTTTTATGATTTTTCATTTTTTCACTCCTGTTCTTTTTTTGATAAACAACCAGATTGCAAAGCTTGCGAATACCATACCAACAACGCCTAAAAGTGTATTTTTCGTTTCGTTTGTTTTTGGAAGAAATGGACGGCTATTTTCTTTTTTATTGACTACTTTCAATATACTGTCCGCCTCTTTCTCCTCAGAAAGAAAAGTTGAAATGGTAAACGGAATTTCTGTTTCACTTAAAATATAACCAGAAGGTGCTTCGATCTCTTTTAATCGATAACTTCCTGTTTTCAACCCGGAAATTGAAAAAGCGCCATTTTTATCGGAAATCAGGTGAAGCGCATCTGATTCGTTCTTTGTCCACTTGTATCCGTTGGCTGTTTGCTGGAGGTAATTTCCTGCTTTGTTTTTAATAAGGAATACTGCGCCAGCTAATCGTTTATCTGGTTTATTTGTCTCGATTTTGACAAATTGCTTACTCCCTGTATATACAGAGACTTTCTTTGTACTGATACCAAAACCAAAATCCAGTGTTCCGTTGTTGTTGATTTCCTTGTTCGCCTGTGCTGTACTGCTTAGCTGCATCTGATAAGAAATGGTCAGTTTTTTTCCAGCATATTTTTCCAACGAAGGGATCGAAAATAAAACATCAAATCCGTGAGGTTTTTTGTGTATGACAAAGCCTTCTGTCAGCTTTTCTCCATTCGATGAAATCGTTAAACTATTAGGTAAAAACGTTAATGCTCCATCCGCACTATCTGATAATACGAATTTTTGATAGTCTAAGATATTCATAGGGATCGTCGTGTGCAAGGAATAAGTGACTTTGTCACCAATCGTAAAATTATCCCTCGTTTCTTCTAATACCTTCTCAAAAGGTGGATCAGGGTAGTCGTTTTCTTCATTTTTAGGATACAAATGGATAGTTGAAAGTTTTTGATTGTTTTGTCCATGTACAGGAAGAACAACTACCATATTCTCTGCCTTTTCTTTGACGACTTCTGGTGCTTTGGATTCAATGAAAAGATACGCTTTATCTCTTTTTTCTTGATCTTTAGCGGCCAGAGAAAAAGAAGCGATACCATCTTCGTTGTTAAGAGTTGTAGTTGTTGCTTCTGCGGTAAACGTACCGGAAGACGCACCGTTTTTTGCGATCTCTGTTTGTGCTTCTTCTACCGTTTTGCCCTTTTCCCGTAGATGGTAAAAAGAATCTGTGACATCATAAACTTGGAATGTGACACCATTTAATCCTCGATACGTTTGTAATAACGCTTTTTCTTGTCCGTCATTTGGATGATTTTTCGGCAGTTGCCCGTTTGGGAAAAGCAATTTGTGTAAAGTAATCTGAACCATTTCTGTTTCTGTTTCTGTTGCTGCCTGAGTAAAAGCTGGTTTAAATAGTAACAAGAAGAGACACATACTAAGCCAACCAAGTTTTTTCATATTTAGCAGCCCCCTCTTTCTTTTTTCAAAAAAAGATACCAAATAGAAAACGCACAACCAATCATCCCTACTAGATAGATTCCTAAGCGGCCAATTCCTCCCGTTTCAGGTAATGGTACTTTTGCCTGATTCGTGATGTCTAAAGAAATCTGGTTGTTTTTGGCTCCTGGGGAAAGAACAGACTCATACTCTTGTCCACCCACTTGAATCGACCCATCTTCTTTTATGATGATAGTAACTGGATCTTTTAGTCCTTGGTATCCTTCTGGTGTAAAGGTTTCGGTCAGCTTATAAGTTCCAGGTTTTAAATTTTCGAATAGAAAGGTGTCCGTTTCTTGTCCATCTTTTGGCAATTCTAAGTCCATTTCTGGTCCCTGCAGTCTGAATTTTGCTCCTTTTAATGTCTGTCCGTTGTCTTCTTTTTTGTGTACCGTTAGATCAAACGCTTTTAGTCGATTTTGATGAGTGAGCGTCCATACATTATTTGTCATCTCGGTATTTTTTCCCGTGTAAATGATTTTTCCATATTTATCGATTTGGAATTCATAATTTCCCGGCGAAGTATCATATCCAGCAGGACCAGCTGTTTCAACGACTCGATATTTACCAGGTGTGAGTGAATCAAAACTGGCAAGACCTTTTTCATTCGTTGTTTGGCTGTCCATTGGCTGATAAGTACCATTTGCTTCTTTTTTCTGTAGGGAAAATGCTGCTCCTTTAAGATTTATCTCTTTGTCCGTCCCTTGCATCGCATACTTACGTACTGCTATAGGAATTTCAACAAAAGGATTTTCAATGGCCAACTGGATCGTATCATCGGAAGTAGTGACTGTTTTTCCATCAATGGTTACCGTACCCTCAGAAGCAATCTTGATTTCCCAAGTAGTCTTCTTGCTTAATTCATGACCTTCTGGAGCTTTTGTTTCTGTCAGTGTATAAGTCATTTCTTTTTGCAATTTGACATTTTCCGGAAGAGAATAGGTCCCATCACCATTATCAGTTAGTAAAGTATCAATAGAATCTCCTGTTAATTTGAAAACAGCGCCAATGAGATCCTTTTCTCCTGTAGAGGAATTTTTCGTTATTTTTAAGTCTAACGGTGTGAATTGTTTAGTATTCTTCCATGTCAGTGCATCTATTTGTTGAGAATCATATCCTGGTACAGGTAGTTCTTTGATTGTTTGGTAACTGAATGCTTGACCTTGATTATTATATTGAGGCAGTGATAGTATCTCTTGATAACTTTCTCCACTATTTGCAGAGAGTTTGTCGACGTCTGCACGTTCCCACGAATTTGTAGTATCTTTAGCTGGTTTAGTGATGCGGATATATCCGTTTTTCCAAGCTGCAGCATCTGTTGTATGGTTCCGTTGGATTTCAAAAGTGACTTGATCTGGACGATTAGCTGGATTATTGTCAAATTCTTCCCATAATTTTTTGATGTGAAGATTGACTCCGGGAGCTTTAGCAGATGGTATACCGAATTCAGCTAATTCGTCAGTGTCAATACTTGGTTGGAAAGTCGTCCTACCGTTCATTTGATACCAGAAATTCGGGTGGAAGTCCTCATTTTCTGTCTGGATCCTCACTTGGTAATGAATTTGGATTTCTTGGTCTTTTCCTAAATAAATCTGATTGCTCTTGATTGTATTTCCGTCTATAGAAATAGTTGGAGTAACTGTTGTAGGGTTTGTTCCCACGCTTTTGACTGAAAGTGTACCAGGTTGATAAATAAATGGTTCTGCGATTGGATCATTTATTTGTCCATTACTTACAGTTGCTGAGATCTGTACAGCTTTTTTGGCTAGGTATTCAGAGATATCTGTTGCATGATCAGCTGATTCATAGTAAAGATCGCCTTTTTCATCTGATGAAACCATTTGTCGCATACGAGACTCTACTTCTGCTTTTGAGAGACCAGCTGCCGGATCGCTTTGAAGTTGGATGCCAAGACCATGTATTTCGATTCCTCGTTCTTTGAGTGCCATCGCTTCTCCGATGGTTGCGATAAACGTACTGTCGATTCTTCTGGATAGATTGTTTTGGTCAGGTGCATCATAGCTTCTTGCAATTCGAGAAGTATTTCCCGGCTGATCTTGCGTATTAGAAAACTGAGTTCCGTAATAATTGCTGCTTGATTGTGCGTGTACCCGCTGTACTTTATAGGAAAATGTTGGTACACCATCCGTCAGCAAAACGATCACTTTTTTATGTCCATTTGGAACGGATAGCATGTCTCCTGCATCTCTTAGTCCTTTTTGTGTAAAAGTACCGCCATTTGTCCATGAAGGTGTAATGGATTTTACTTGATTTTTCACTGAATCAAATGAACCCATCTGTACTGCACCGTTACTGTAGCTATATCCTTCGCTTGAGTAGCCGACATATCCCATATTGATTTTGTCTGTGATACCGCTATCTGCTAAAGTATCGACAAAACGATCGACACCAATCTTTACTTCACCGATCCGATTATTGTCGTTCATACTTCCAGACCAGTCTACGACCAATACGAGATCAAGAGGAGTGATATTTTTTTGAGTATTTCCTCGAACATTCAGATACAAGTCAAACAATCCAGGAGTCGCTGTCTCTTTGGCAAATTTTCGGATGGCATAATCGGCATCCTCTTTTTCCCCACCATATTCAATATAAGAATTGTTGCGATTGGTTGGATTGCCATCCCACCCATTCAGCCCGTCCCATTGCTGTTGTCCTTGGCGATTGCCCTGATGATTACGCACATATTGACTATTATCCGGTTGCCACATTGCCTTAGGGTATGTTCCTTGCTCATCTGTGGTATATTCTGGTTCAATCGTAGCTAACCCCTTAGGTTTCAACTGTGCATTAAATAATTGTGGTTGTTCAAACGGACGATATTCGTCTTTATCTAACGATGAATCATCCGATATCTCATGATTTTCATAAGAAGTTGATGTTTCAGACGTTTTTTCATTTGTTTGTGCAGTTTCCTGATTCTTATTATCTATAGAAAATGAAAAGGAAACAGGTTCGGATAAAAGTAACTGACCCGTTTTTTCTTCTATCTGAATATTGAGTTGAAATTCTTTGCTCGTACTCGGCAACTCAATGGTCCATTCTTTTTCTTCAATAGTTTGAGAAAAATAACCTGCTAGCCATTTTCGTTGTTGTTCATCTGTGTATTCTTGATATTCCTGAGAAACATAAGAGGAAAGCAGATTCGTTTCAGGTGCATCTTTTGAATGTAGCTGGAATAAAAATCGGGTTTCTTGCGTTTGCGCATTTAATCGATACAAGATCGTTAGCTGATGATCTATTTTCCTAATACTTACTTTGCCGTATTCATTATTTAATACTTCTATGGTTGATTCTTCATTGGCTGCCACAGTCTCCCCTTTTTGGAAATGGAAATAGGTGACGAAAAATAGAGAAAATAGACAGAAAACGATAAAATAATTTCGCTTCTTCATTTATGGATACCTCCTTAGAAAAAATTTAATATTCAATTAGATAATATAAAAAAAAGAAAAAATTCACTAATCTTTCTAGTTCTCTTCTCTTTTGGCTCTAACTATTCAATCAGAGTTATTTTAAAGGAAATTAAACTTGAGATAGATTAATAAATATATCTAATAATTAGTTATTGAAAATAGGTTATTTATTCTTTTCTCTCAAAAAATATACTCATTAAGTGGTAATTTTGAGATAAATTAAAAAAAAATATTTCTAAATCCTGTATAGTTTTTTTAGAAAATCGAGACAAGTATTTACAAGAAAAAATAAATACGG
Organism: Enterococcus mediterraneensis; assembly: GCF_900604485.1. Classification (NCBI taxonomy): domain Bacteria; kingdom Bacillati; phylum Bacillota; class Bacilli; order Lactobacillales; family Enterococcaceae; genus Enterococcus; species Enterococcus mediterraneensis. The sequence continues at coordinate 1,704,485 of NZ_UWOP01000001.1, read as the reverse complement.
TATTAATAATAAAAACATAAAAAGAAGGTGAAGAATTGATTGAAAAAATTTTTTTAGATGACCATGCGAGAATGAAATTAAGCGTGTATGGAAAGGTGATGACCTTACGGCCGGGGGAATATAGTTTAGATCATGTACGAGAAAACTTAGATTTCTATTTCAGTGCGACTCGTTTCAAAAAAATCCTATGTGATATACAAGATGATTTAGAACAATTTACTGATATTAAACTGTTACATAATAAAAATAAGTTATCCATTCCTGAACAACTTGTTCAATATATCCAATACCAAAATTACCTATCAACAGAAAGTGTTCCTTATAAATTATTGATCAGTCTTCTGACCGAACAAGATGAAAATCTTGCAGCTTTTTGCAATCGCCAATTTATCAGCCGCTCAACGTGTTTTCGGCAAACAAAAAAATTGGCTGAATATTTGAAGGAATACAATATCAACTTGAATTTATCGAATCTTACCTTATCTGGTTCTGAAATGCTGATTCGCATCATCTTTTTCAATTTCTTTTGGTTTGTTTCATTAGGGGAAAGCCTGGATAGCATTCCTTACAGCCAAGAAGTTCGTGCATTGATTTATAAGCACGAAGGATCGCAACACAAGAATAAGTTTGATTTAGGAAAAAAACAAGCCAGCCTCCATTGCCTGATTTGTTTGCTGAGGATCGAAAATAATCATTTTACGGATATCTATAGATTATCAAGAGATTCCTTTATTCCAAGCGAAACAAACATTGACTTTTTTTACGACTTCTTCAAAATTGCGAATCTTCGTTTAGATATCTTAGAGGTAAACTCTTTGTTTTACTTATTCTATTACTGGCCGCTTCTTACCTCTAATCAAGACATTCGTGTGCCGATCGTTCATCATTCGTATGAACAACCGAGCAATGAGGTCAAAGATATCTTAGAGGAATTTCAGAAGCATTGTCAGACATTTATTGGTACACTCCAGTTTGAAAAAGAGCCAGCTTTGCTTTTGAATCTCTATCTATCAATTGGTAATTTTAGCATGTTCAAGCAAAAAATTCCTTTGACCACACTATTTATCTCTTCTTATATTAAAGATAAATACCCACTTTTACGTATCTTGACAATCAAAATCGAAGGTTTTTGGAAAAAAATCGCACAACGAAAAAACTATACATGGCTGAAATCATGCGTAAGTGAATTAGCCTTTCTACAAACCAGTTTACTTTATCCGTATTATTCAGAAATCGATGAAAACTATAAATTGAAAGTTGGGTTTGTTAACGTATCTGAACATCTGATTTCCGAAGAAATCTTGAATTTAGGAAAGAAAATCCCCTTTGTAGATATCGAGCTACTCACACTTCCCATCACTGAAGAATATGACTTTTTCATCTTTGGTTCACCTCTACTGATTCCTGCTGGTCTTGATTCTTCTAAGTATACAGTCCTTGATTTTTGTCATTACAGCGATTTTGAAACTGATCTGTATCAACGTCTTTTAGAAGTTCATCATCTCAAATTACAAAATTTGTTCTCTAATTAGCTGATTTATGTAAAAAAGTGGCTATGACATAAGTTCCTAAAAAGAGCTGAACCCTTATCTATCAAGGGTTCAGCCATCGTTTCTTTATTCAGATTTTTCTTCAGCTATGAAGTTAAGTTCATTGACGATAATTGAAGCTAGGTGCTTTTTGAATAGGATTAATCACTTTGCTAATAATAAATTTTAATGATTAGTTTTCAATCGTATTCAAGTTACGTGGTGTGCTTTTGGTAAAAAGCTACTTATCAATTAGTTTCAAAGGTTCTACATTAGCAAAATTATCAATTTTTGTAATTTAACTAGTAAAACGATATTCCCAAGCTTTTTCTTTACGCTTATTATTAACAGAATATCTAAGCATATACTTATATTTTTAGCGAAATTCTTTGTAAATCTCAATAAATTTCATCTGGATTGTCATAAGTAATAATCCCTAATGCTATGCTTATCTTTATCAATAAATTCAAATAAAGATTTTTTTACATTGATTAAAATATGGAGGCTCAAAAAAATGAACATTTTCTCTTTTGGATAATTAAATGAAATACCATCTGTATAAGATTCAACATCCATATTAGTTAATTGAATCTTTTAGTAAAGAAATATCCCTTATTTTTTTATTAAAGATTGCTTATTAAAGCAACAACCTACCTTGTACTTACTTTCTTGTTTTGTCCCCTCTATCTGTCCACCGCTAGTAATACCACTTACGTTCGTTATATTTAGGAAGAAGGTCGCAAACCCTTCCTCTAGAGAAAAAGGATGATTAAACTCTTTTTTACAAATTTCTTTCTGTCTTGGCCATTCTTCAATGTTTACAATGGTTTTGTTAATCAGATTGATAAATTTGTTGGGATAATTTAATATTGAATACCATAAAGAACGCATAGATTTATCTAAATTATTAATTGCAGTCATTTTCACATTCTTTTGAATTAATAGCTGAATGGGCCACCCCGGCTCCCTCTGCAAAATGCTCGATATCTCGATATAAATTTCATATTCTCCAATACTCTTGTCTATTGTTTTTTTCAAATTTATACAATTGACTTTTTCCTGCCAGATACCTCAAAAGGGAGTTGGTTGTTGGCAAAAAATACACCTCCTGAAATATTTATTTTTTGCAGTATTAAATCTTCATCAACTTTTTGTCCTTACATACATATCTGCATATATATCCAGCTTTAATCTGTCATCACTTGAATTTTACCAAAAGTATTCGTTAAATAGTTTATTTATAGTTTTTAATATCTCTTTGGATAAAAACTTTTTTAATCATCGTTGGAGAGTATTGGGTCATTATCACCTGAATACCCTAGTCTTAAAAAAATTGGGTTAAGACATAAAAAAATTCAATTTGTGCAGCTGGAAAAAGACCTGCGTCTACTTCATCAATTAGCAAGATTCCTCCTTCAATTTCTTAAACGATAACAAGACTCTTACAATTGTCCAACATTATCTTCACCTACAGATATTGATTGAAAGTTATATTCAGAAGTATGTGGTTGCTAAAGAGTTTACCGCCCCACTAATAGTATCAATTGCTGCGACAAATTATATCCAGTAAGCTCTAACTTCAAGCCTTTATTTTCTTCAACATATACATCAGTAGCAAAATCATAATCACGAGAAACAATTAGAGTTAAGCAATTTACATTAAGATAAATTATCATTGGATTCATTGCATTTCTAGCTCTCTTAACACTGGACTATTTTTGCTATAATCTTTTGATAAATTTAACTTTAGATTTTTCTTTTCTACTCCATCATATAGTTCAATACCAACATCCAGTGAACTAGGTAAATCATAGTTTTCTAAGAATCTAAAGTGTTCTGAAAATACAAATTCATATGCTTTATCCAACAACGTTTTGTATACTTTCAAATGATTTCGTTTAATTGGATTCTCAGTATAACCTGTTGAGAATATAGTATACCCTATCGTTACATATCCCATTCATTATTATACCAGTATTTCTTTGTGATACATAAGGGTGTAAAAATAGCTTCTTATACTAAAGACTACAAGTAGTTATTGAAGCAAGTCTTCATAAGACACCTGTAGAACATCCCTAATAGCTCTCAATTGATCCAACTTAATGTGTTGGCGGCCGCTTTCAATCTTAACCAATGTTTCCCTAGTTATAGCGATTTTTCTAAGCTGTAGGTCTCTAACTAGCTCGGTTTGACCGATTCCTTTTTCTACTCGGAATCGTCTAATATTGCTACCGATTACATTTTCTCTATCAATAATTTTTTCCTCTTTCAAGAATAGCACACCTTTTGGACTAAAATTAGTCCTTTTTCTTATTAATGTTAAAGATTTGGTATGCTACAATGGGACTAGTATTAGTCCATATTCAATTTTAAGGAGGAATTTCTTTGAAAAAATTTGCAATCATTCTAACCTGCGCTTTACTCATCGGAACTATAAGCGGGTGTACCACTTCTGACACAAATTCTACAAGTACGGAAACTAGTACAACAACCTCAGAAAAGAATTACCCTATACATTTTTTTCCGGTTCCAGATGGATTTGAAGCTTATTATCATGATAAAAAACTAGATGTCCCTTTATCAGAAACTGAACCTACTGAAAAGATTTTGCCAATTGAAATTGAAAGAAATCAAGAGGATATAAAACTCAAGGCCGATCTTCCCATACTGAACAGCACAGAAATTGATTGGCACGAGAACATTAAAGTAACTATTGAAAAAGGAGCATTAGCACAACTTTATACTGAAAAAGTTGAACAATTTTTTGAGGCTGGTGCCAATAAAGACTTTTTAAAAATAAGCGATTATTCGGATAACTTTTTTAATGAAACCCAAGATGAAATCATGAACTCAACTTTTATGGCTGAAGATATGTACAATATGACGTTAAAAAAAATTAAAGCTTACGACCATCCGTTAAATCTGACACTAAATAATGGATTGCTCTCTTTTGTATTAGCAGGTTACGTTGACTATGAATATTCACCAGCTTATTTGGAGAAACCTCTTCAACACGAGAACAATGATATTAATTTTAGATTTGTCTACAATTCAAAAAGGAAAACATGGTTAGTTGATCAACTAAGCACTATAAACACAAGCTTCCATGAATTACCTAAACCTGAAATTGAAGCTGATATGGTCATTAAAACATTCTAAAAAAGAAACGTTGAAGGAATAATCATTCTTTCAACGTTTCTTTTATTGTTTTTCAGTTTACAGTCTTACCTGAGCGAATAATCTGATTTCTAAACTCTCGAAAAACTTCTTGTGGTTGATAATAGTCTGTATCTATTTCAAATATTTCCGAAAACAATTCAAGGAACTTTTCTACTGAAATGATAATGTTACCATCTTCCTCTTGGCTGTTTTCTATTATTTCTGCTTCTAATTCAAATAAATCTAGTGACGAACTAAAATCATAAATCCTGTCATATTGAACAAAAAAATCAAGAAAAAGTTGCTCAAACTCTTCCTTATTTATCACTAGTGTTTCAAGCGGAACAACTTTATTTTCATCAGACATTCTCCCAATTTCCTCACTTTCATTTTCAATCGTTCATTGTTGCGGACGTATCAGATTTTCTCTATCATTTTTCAGTGCATAGATTACTTGTAATACACGACCATGCTTTGTAAACTTTTTTAGTTAGTCGAATATTTTTTAAATGTGCGTTTCATACTATACGCTTGATAGATTTTCTCCTATTTTTTAATCTTTTATCACAACTTTTATCGTTTTTTCTTCTGAAAAAAATCTTGCTTACATCGTTACATAGTTTCCAAAAAGATACATTACTAGTAGAAACAACAAGATTCCTTTATTTCCCGCTGAAATGGGAAGTATATTTTAAACATTTTTTCTCCTTCAACTTACACTATAAAGTATCTTAATCACGCGATATGCTGGCCACTAAATTCATTATATTTGATTCCTTTTTTAAGATAATGTAGCATCTTTTTATCCAATAACGCAATTGTTTTCAAGGATAAATTTCTTAAGATGGTACATTTCAAAATGGTATTTGACATATAAAACAAAAAAGAAAGAAAAGAGCATAAGGGAAAACTGATAGCACCTTCCTACAGGAAGGTGGCTAAGTTGGCTGTGCCAACTGGTTTTCTTTCAAAATCACTTCATATTTTTTTGATATCACAAAAAAATCCATTTTGGACCTATTTTCGGTCATAATATAGTACCTACTTTTGGTCATAGTTTCGTCCGTAATTTTGGTCATAGTGACTAAGGCTTTTACACACAAAAAAAGAGTGGCAAGATAAAGCTTGCCACTCTCTTTTCTATTCACAAAATTGGTTTAAATTTGTTTTCTTTAACACTTCATTTATATCATAGCAATTATAATGTTTACACTACATCATTCCTAATTTTAACGGTTGTTCCTCTTTATATTTTTTAAGTTCTACATTTTTTTGAGTTTAATTGCTTTTCTCTTTTCTTTATATTCCGCTCCAACTTTCTCTTTAATAGTGACAATAGAATTACATATTTTTGCTAAACTTCCTTAAAAAAAATGGATCTCGATTACTCAAATTTGCTTGCAGACTTCTCTAAGTGCTTTGTTTTTTTTCATAATTACTTGATTTCATTTCCATTTTCTTCTATTGAAAATTTATTATTTTTATTAGTCGTACGCATAGAACTGATTTCATTTTTTTATCTATTTGATTATCTAGCGTTTGAAATTCTAAATTTTGATTGGCTTCATCAATATCTTTTTATACTACTTTATTTTATTTACAATATTTATTTTCTTGTTTACTTTGGTCACAGTTTCATTCGTCACTTCGGTGATATTTTTTCAATTTACAAATAAAAAGAGTTGAACCTAGTGTATATCGGTTCAACTCTTTTGCAAGTTTCATGGGGCATACTATCACTTTTAATCTGACAGATGTAAACCTCTCTTTATTTTTTTGTTACTCCAATTTTAAACAATAGCTCCTTTATATGTTGTCAATATTGCTCTACATATTCTAACTCTTTTACCCATTCTTTCACTGAAGTGGAAGAGAATAACAGCTTAATCCCCAATAATTCTTTATCATAAATCCATGTCAAATACAATTTTCAAAAAACATTTAATTCATGGATTTTCTCTTAACTTTTTTCTAGATAACAATATTTCAGGTTGTTTTTTATCTCATGTTTTATCTTCAATTCTTCTTGAATCATCAGTTCAATATAATTAGTGACCGTGATTTTTTCATTTGTTGCGTTCTTTACTGATTCACATAATTCGTCAAGCTCTAAGAAATCATGCGTACTAATCTGCAGAATTAATTGCATGACAATCACCTCTTTATTTTTTTAATAGACTATCGAAAAGTGGATTAGGATCATTAAATGTATCTCTGAACAACTCGTTATCTTCATAAGTGAATCTTCGTCTTGGTTTTGATCCCTTATCATTTTCACGGATTTCACTATCAATAATCACTGTTTCATGATTTGAATCAAATTTTTTCGCTGACTTTCTTTCTTCAACGATATTGATTTTTTGTGTTTTTTCTTTCATTTCTCCACTATCTTTTTGAACGTTCTCCCGAACATCTACTGTTTTGAACCCTTGACTACTTGTAGAACTTTGTACATTTTCTCGGACATCTACTGTTTTTGGTTGACTTGTACTGCTACTTTGCAGATTTTCTCGAACATCAATTGTCTTAGTACCTTGACCATTTGAAGAACTTTGTAAATTCTCTCTTACATCAACATTCCGTCCGACATGACCATTCAATGAACCTTGAATATTTTCTCGAACATCTACTGATCGGCCACCTTGACTACTTGTAGAATTTTGTAGATTTTCTTTGACTAATTTTTCTAATCCTGTATTTGAATTTTTAGCTTCTTGGATTATTTCTTTGGTCAACGCTTCTTTTTCGTCCATATTAGCGCCTGTACGCCCTTCTACACGTTTCCTTAACATTTCCTCACGATTCATTGCTTCAGGCGTGTATTTCGCTTCCTGACGCTTCTGATTAATTAATTCTTCAGCAGACTTAGCTTGACCGTGCATAGCATTTTTACGTTCTTCAATATCTTGTTGGACTTTTTGCTGAATCGCACTTACAGGATTATTATTCGATTCAGCATTATTTTTCATTGCTTCACGCATACGTTCAGAACTAGACATAATTCTATCGGCATTTTCAACCTTAGCACCATCTTTTCTATCCGAAAGACGTGTTGGCATGGAATCAGCATATTTTCCAGTTTCATCTTCTTTGTTTTTAGCTAACATAGGTTTGCTATTTTTATTAATAGCGGACACGGTACCATCATCTAAACCTTCTTTGAACTTATTCTTGGTATCATTAGCCATATTACGCATACTCTTAAATGGTTTTGTTGCTCTTTCACTAGCCATTGTAGCTCCATCTGAAGCTAAAGCTGATATTCCACGTTCATGGGCATATCCCAAAAATCTTCCAGTTTTGCCAGCTTTTTTGATAAACTTTCGCCGAAATTCTTTTCAGGTTTTCGATCTTCTCCTTCCCTGCTGTATGATCCATTTCCGTTTCCACTTCCTTTCGCTCGATTAAATCCATTTGATCCTTTTCTAAACAGCATAGCGCCCATGCCAAATGCTGAAGCAAGCTGGCCATAGCCTTCTTTTAAACCAATATCCACGCCAAAGTAACGCATGACTGTTCCACTACCCTTTATTAGAACGAACACGGCACAGATATAAGCAATTGTTTTTATAAAAATATTTGTTGAGATACCTTGTCCTGAGTTCAGAAAATTGATAAACATAGCAAACATGGATAGTCCAAATCCTTGAAATCCAACAGTTAAGTAACATTGTAGAATATCTGATAGAACAACTTTTGAACGCTGTCCTGTCTCAATATCTGTTGCAAAAACAAGAACACCTAACACACGTTTAAATGCAAGTTCTAGTATTGCTGTAATAATGACAAACGCGCTAAACACGTATGCGATTGCCAACGCTGTCAACCCAATCGAAATTCCCCAAAGATTTGCTTGATAGCGATAATAGCCTGATTTCAAGCTATCAGAAAATGTTGATAAAAAGTTATCAGAAAACTTTGTGGCAACAAATTCATTATTAGAATTTTCAATTAATTCATAGCGAAGATTATCCGCAGCTGGATTTTCTTTTTCCAATTTATCAATCACTTTATCCGTCAACACTTGTGTGAGATCCGTCTGTTGAAAATTTTTTCGTGTTAACTTATTCCGATCCTCCGTTTTATCAATGCTTGAGTACTGATCTGTTTTATTAATATATGCCAAATCTGTTACTCCTTGTTTTATCAATGACCAAGCGACTCCGTCATCTGAATTTGTAATCGTAGTAGCATCATTGTAAAATATTTTGGAAAATTGAATACCGCTAGAAATCATCGTTGGCATTAAAAGAATTAATGCTACAGACATCACTATATTCATTGCAACAGATTTTAAATCTATTGTTCCTTTTCCAGTAATCATCTTGTAGCCAACAAACATCAATGAAAGGATCATTAATCCAACGACAATTGTATTCATGACTGATTGATAAACGTTATTTAGCCCTGTACTTTCAATAAAATTGAACAAATCTAGCACATCTGGAATCATATTTTGAATCGAATCAGTCACAGTAAACATACCTTTTACCACAGCCCATCCAAGCCAAAACCCAAACTGACTAAGGAAATCTCCATTGTGTTTTTTCAGGTAAGGTCTATAAAGAGAATTATTCAAAAACTCTGTTTGACTTTTTGTGTCATCAAACCAATTGAAAATGCTAGCTTCAACAATATTACTTGTAAAAACAACGCTAATCATTAAAACAAGTACACTGAGTGCTAACCAGTTTATTTTTCTACTAACGATTTTTTCTTTAATTGCTTTCATAGTTTTTCCCCTTCAGCCCATTTTCTAAGACTCTCAGAGAGCTGCTGATCTATTTTTTGATTAATTATGACATGAGTACACAATTGTCATTTTCAGCTCTTAAATCGAGAACTACTGTGTTGAAGCAGATACTCTCGATTAGTTCGAGAGTATCAGTGTTTTGATCAAGACACCAAATCTGATCTATTAGACGATTTTTAATCATGTTTTTTCTCCTTCTAACCAATTATGCATAGGGATTTTAGGTAACTCTTTAATTCCGAATGCTTTATTGAATTGATCTGTAGTCTCTATATTTTCTAAAAGCTGATTTTTATATCTAATTTGAAGTCCATTTAGAAAAAATTTTGCGTAATCGAATAGTCCTTCGTCTGTTTTCGCTTGAAAAACACATGCTTTATGTTGTGTTATAATGCATTGAGCGTTAAGATACTGAGTATTTTCATATAAAAATTCAATGATTTTTCTGATATCATCTATATATACATTAGCGTTTTTCAAATAGTGATACACTTGTAATAATTTTCGACCATCGTCATTATTTTCTTCATAAAGAACACTAACCTTAGTGTAAATTTCTTTTATATTAATATCCTCTTCTTCATTAATTGTATTATTAGATGTATTATTCTCTGTTAACTTTTCTTTGCTAGGGGTGTTAACTTTTGTTAGCGGGGTAGCTAACTTTTCTTTGTCAGGGGTGTTAACAATTCTTATAACTCTTTTATCTACCTCCTTCGAATTGTCTTTATATATAACTTCTCTCGAAATGTAGCCATTTGCTTCTAAAGATTTAAGCCATTTTTGAATAGATACCCTACTAACGCCGTATAAATCTTGAAAATACTGTGTTTTCGCCCAGCAAAATCCTTTTTCATTGCATAAAGCAGTGATTTCACCATACAAAAGCTTTGAACTTGTAATTAAGTCTCGGTCATATCTAACATTAGCGGGGATGATAGCATAGTAATTTCTTTGAATCTTTTGTTCATCACTCATATACTTTCTCCCTATCTTTAAAGTATGTTAAAATGTAGTCAAATAAAGTTTTCTTAGAACTTTATTCATTATCGAGTGTTCTCCTTCGTCTGCAAACTATCGGGAGCACTCTTTTTTATATATTTTTCAATTCTTTTCAATACTAAATTTGTTATTTCATCTTCTCTCAAAACTTTCACCTCTCTTCATTCGAGCAAACATAAACTCATTAACTGCCTTTTTCGAATAAAATTTTCTTGCCCCCAATTCAACCACAGGTAATCCCTCATTTCTTACAGCATTTTTTAAAAAGTTTTCGCTCACATTTAAGTATTCTGCCATTTCTTTTTGATTGAGATATTCCCTTGTCATACCAGCATTTTCTTGAGCCTTTTCAATAGCTTTTGTAGCAATTTGATAAAACTGCTTCAGAAACATTTCCTCCTGCTCTTCTGAGATCATTAATTTTATTGCTTCCACAAAAACCTCTCCTTTTTGATTGTTCTATAACTTCTCTACCTAAATAGTAATTTTTAGTAATGAGCAACAAAAAATAATTACTAAAAATTACTATTTTATAATATCTTATAGAAATTCCATTGTCAACATTTTTAATAAATTTTAGTAAACGATAGCAATATATGTTACAATAAATCAGAAAAAGGAGGCTTAGTTATGAAACCTAATCTATCATTAACTAGTGAACGTATTAGAAAAATTATCGAATCCAAAGGTCTGACATTAGAACGATTCGGTGATTTAATTGGAGACACACCAATAAGTTCCGTTAATAATTGGCTTAGAGGTGTGTCTTTACCCAATAAAAATAGGCTTTTAACAATTGCAAATATTGGAAACACTAGTGCAGACTGGATTAAATGGGGAACTTTGGAAGAATACATAGCTTCATACCTTATAGATTCAGGGTATGAGCTATATATTAAGGACTTCCCAGAGATACCTCACAAAGTCTTTAATGATATTCAAGAAAGATATAGTGATACGTTTTCGCTAGATAAAGACTATGAGTTATTGAATCCTATAATAAAAAATATATTTTCAAAATATTACTCAAAAGATTTTGAAATTTATCTAAATGAGATACTTGCTAATGATATCAATCCTCTTATCGAAGAGTATGCTAGTCAAAAACACTCTATCTCTAAAGAGCTATTTTTCAAAAGAGCCAACAGTAGACTTCAAGATAAGATAAGAAATGGGGATTTCAAATACGGTGAAAAAGAAATACTGATTGATTCTTCAAAACAGCTATTAAACGAAATGGACTTAGCCTATCAAGATATTTCACAGTATTCATCTGTCGAGGATTTCTTTTATAAAATTACTAAAAACCAATTTGAAACAGAAAAATTTATTTCTGATCTTAGCAAAAAATACAATTTCCCATATGAGAAAAATAGTATAATCGCAAAATTTCTAACTAATAATCACGATAAATTTAAAAGCAATTGATTCTTCAAATAACTTCTCTACCTGCAATCATGAAGTAAGGAGAGAATCAAATGGCCACATTTTTTAGTTATAAATTACAAAATGGCGAAAAATATTGGGGATTTGAAACTTATTTAGGAAAAGATCCCAAGACTGGAAAAGATATACGTACAAAGCGTAGAAGATTCAAATCAAAAGCTGAGGCACAAATAGCACTTAATAGACTACTTGTAGACTTTAAAGAAAAACAAGAGTTTAAAATCAATGTTACAACTTTTCAAGAGTTATATGAATTATGGATTGATAACTACAGAACGAGAGTAAAACCATCTTCCGTTGCCGTTGCTCAACGTTTTTGCAATAACCATATATTACCTGCTTTTGGGGAATTACGATTGGATAAAATAAGTGTTAGTTATTGTCAAAAACAGGTTAATGAATGGCACAAAACATTAAAACAATATGGTTTCTTGAGAAAAACAACTGCTCAAATATTTAAATTTGGAGTAGCAATGGAAGTCTGTAAAGATAATCCTATGTCTAAAACATTGCTTCCAAGAAAAATTGAAGAAGAACAACCCTTGAAGTTTTATACGAAAGATCAATTACAACTATTTTTACAGAATACTAAAGAAAATAATTCAGTTAAACTGTACACTTTTTTCCGTTTATTAGCTTATACAGGAATGCGTAAAAGCGAGACATTGGCGCTTCAATGGGAAGATATAGACTATTTCAATAAAACAATAACAATTGGTAAAACTATCGCTCAAGACGAGTTTAATCAAGTAGTTCTACAAGTACCTAAAACTAAAAATTCATCAAGAACGATTCAGCTTGATGATTTTACACTTAAACAACTGCGTATTTGGCAACAAGAACAAATGAAAATAATGATCTTATATGGCTATAACACGAATTCACCAAAGCAGTTTCTTTTCACTACAAACACAAACAAGCTGTACTACCCCCAAGTAGTAAACGATTGGTTAGACTGGATTTACAAAAAGACACCGATGGAGCCTCAAATTACTCCACATGGATTTAGGCATACCCACTGTAGCTTATTGTTTGAAAGTGGTGCTTCGATAAAAGAAGTACAAGAACGATTAGGTCACAAAGATATTAAAACTACCATGAATATCTATGCTCATGTCACACCACAATCTATTAAGAAAACAGGTGACCGATTTTCAAAATTTATGGGCGAATAATTCCAAACGTAGCCAAAAACGTAGCCAACTATTAAAATGCAAATAAAAAAATGCTCGAAACGCTTTAATATAAACGTTTCGAGCAATGAATTAGTTGTTATCCAACAGACCCTTCCATCTCATAACTGATCAATCGGTTCAGTTCTACCGCATATTCCATCGGCAGTTCTTTGGTGAATGGTTCAACAAATCCCATAACGATCATTTCAGTAGCTTCGGCTTCAGAAAGACCGCGGCTCATGAGATAAAACAGTTGTTCTTCGGAGATTTTTGAAACTTTCGCTTCGTGCTCCAATGAAACTTGGCTGTTGTGGATCTCGTTGAATGGAATGGTATCGGATTTTGATAATTCATCCATGATGATCGTATCGCACTCGATGTGAGAGATCGATCCGGTACTTTTCTTGCCAAAAGTGACTTGACCGCGGTAGTTTACTTCGCCGCCGTCTTTAGAAATCGATTTGGAAACGATCGAGCTGGAAGTGTTTGGCGCGTTGTGGATCATTTTAGCACCGGTATCTTGGATTTGGTTGGCTCCGGCAAATGCGATAGAAAGCATCGTTCCGCGAGCACCTTTTCCGTCCAGATAGACACTTGGATATTTCATGGTCGTTTTAGCTCCAAGGTTGCCGTCGATCCATTCGACTGTAGCACCTTCATAGGCTTTTGCCCGTTTTGTTACCAAGTTGTAGACATTGTCCGACCAGTTTTGGATCGTTGTATAGCGGCAATAAGCGTCCTTGCGTGTAAAGATCTCTACGATCGCCGCATGAAGATTATTGCTGGAATACGTTGGCGCGGTACAGCCTTCCACGTAATGGACGCTAGCACCTTCGTCTACAATGATCAATGTCCGTTCGAATTGTCCGGTGTTTTCCGCGTTGATCCGGAAATACGTCTGCATCGGCACATCAACTTTGACCCCTTTTGGTACATAGATGAAGGTCCCGCCAGACCAAACAGCAGAATTTAGTGCCGCCAATTTGTTGTCAGTCGGCGGAACCAATTTAGAGAAGTATTCTTTAAACAGTTCAGGATATTCTTTTAACGCAGAATCTGTGTCGGTAAAAACGATCCCTAATTTTGTGAATTCTTCTTTCATATTGTGATAAACAACTTCTGATTCATATTGGGCAGAAGCACCGGCTAAGTAAGCTCGTTCTGCTTCTGGGATACCGATTCTTTCAAACGTTTCTTTGATTTTATCTGGTACATCTTCCCAATCCCGCGCTGGTTTATCACTTGGTTTTTGATAATATTTGATGGCATCAAAATCGATGTCGGATAAATCCGGACCCCAGCTTTGCATCGGCATTTTGTTATAGACTGCCAATGATTTCAAGCGGAATTCCAGCATCCATTCAGGTTCGCCTTTGACCCGCGAGATTTCGCGAACTACGTCTTCTGTCAATCCTTTACCAGTACTATAGACTGGTTCGACATCATCATGAAAGCCAAATCTATATTCTTCTAATTCAGGAACTCCCATGTTTTCACTCCTCTGATTGATGGAGATGACCGGCTTCGGCTACTCCATTTGATTCGTTGATTGCTCGGCTCAATGCTTTCCAAGCAAGTGTCGCGCATTTGATTCGAGCTGGGAATTTCGCAACGCCGCTAAGCATCGCCGCGTCACCTAATTCCTCGTCCTTGTCGCTCTCGTTTCCTTGGACCAGCTTTGAAAATACGTCGACTAATTCTTGTGCTTCTTCAACACTTTTCCCTACGACGGCATCTGTCATCATGGATGCGCTGGCAGTACTGATGGAACAGCCGCTGCCGGAAAAAGCGATATCGTTGATCTTGCCATCTTTGACAGCCAACTCTAAATGGATCACGTCCCCGCAAGTCGGATTGTTCAATTCCACTGCTTGATCCGCTTGATTCAGTGTTCCATGATGGTGAGGATGGCTAGAATGATCTAAAATCACTTGTCGATACAAATTATCTAATTTAGAAAGCGCCATTTTGGAAAAACTCCTTTGTTGCGTGAATTGCTTCGATCAATCGATCTGCGTCAGCTTTTGTATTGTAAAAATAAAAGCTTGCTCTGGCTGTCGCAGGTACATCCAAATGTTTCAATAACGGTTGCGCGCAGTGATGGCCGGCTCTGACTGCCACGCCTTCCATATCCAAAGCAGTAGCTACATCATGAGGATGCAGTCCATCGATATTGAAGGCAAGGACTCCAGTATGCTTTTCGCAGGCTTGCGGTCCATACACGGTGACTCCTTCGATTGCTTGCAGTTTTGGCAAAACGTATGCGACAAGTTCTGTCTCGTACGCATGGATCTCATCCATCCCGATGGCTGAAAGATAATCGACTGCCGCACCCAATGCGATTCCGCCGGCGATATTCGGCGTGCCGGCTTCGAATTTCCACGGCAATTCCTTCCAGCTGCTGTCATACAGATCGACAAAATCGATCATCTCACCGCCGAATTCCACCGGTTCCATCGCATCCAGCCATTTACGTTTTCCATATAAAACACCAATACCGGTTGGGCCGCACATCTTGTGTCCGCTAAAAGCATAAAAATCGGCGTCCAATGCTTGGACATCCACAGGCATATGAGGAACTGCCTGCGCCCCATCGACTACCATGACTGCGCCATGTTGATGAGCTAATTCTGCTAATTTCCCAACAGGATTGATGCCTCCTAGGACATTAGAAACATGTCCAATGGAGACGATTTTTGTTTTGTCAGTTATTTTGCGCTGAGCATCTTCCATATCCAAAAATCCGTCTGGCGTGATTTCAATGTAAGCCAGCTTTGCTTTTTTGCGCTTTGCCAGTTGTTGCCACGGAATGATGTTGGAGTGATGCTCCATATAAGAAATGACGATCTCGTCGCCTTCTTCAACAAATTTTTCACCAAAGCTTCGCGCTACCCAGTTTAAACTGGTAGTGGTGCCGCGGGTGAACAACACTTCCGCGGTCTCTTTGGCATTGATGAAACGGCGGACCTTTTCCCGTGCGCCTTCATAAGCATGCGTTGCCCGTTCTGCTAAAGTGTGTACTCCCCGATGGACATTGGCATTTTCATGATGATAATAATTGGTCAATGTTTCTAGAACAGGCTCCGGTTTTTGAGTGGTGGCCGCATTATCCAAATATACAAGGGGTTCATCGTTCACCACCTGTTGCAAGATGGGAAAATCTTGACGCAGTTTTTGTGGATCGATCATGCGTTCAGCTTCCTTTCGATAACTTCCACCAATTCATTGCGTACTTCTTTGACAGGGATCGCTGTGATCACTGATCCTAGGAATCCGCGGATCACTAAACGTTCCGCATCTTCTTTACGCAAACCGCGACTCATCAAATAATACATTTCTTCTGGATCTAATCGTCCGACACTGGCTGCATGTCCGGCAGTCACTTCGTTTTCATCGATCAATAAGATTGGGTTGGCATCGCCGCGAGCTTGGTCAGAAAGCATCATGACCCGGCTTTCTTGTTGGGCATCCGCGCCTTTCGCGCCTTTTATGATGTGGCCGATCCCGTTGAAGGTCAGCGTCCCTCTTTCTCGGATCACTCCATGTTGAAGAATGTGTCCGATAGAATGAGGTGCTTTGTTCGTTACCCGGGTATCGATCCCTTGAGTTTGTCTGCCGGCAGAGATCGCTACGGCTTTTACTTCTGAATGGGCACCGTCGCCCACTAGATCAGAATCAAAATCCGCAATGACATCCCCGTCATTCATCACACCGATCGCCCAGTCTACCATCGCGTCTCGCAAGATATGACCACGACGATTGATATAGGCCGTTACATTTTCACCTAATTGATCGATTGCGGCATATTTGATCTTCGCACCGGCTTTGGCGATCACTTCGATCACGATATTGGCAGAAACTGCTTCTTCACTGCCTTGTGAAATAAAGCGTTCCAAGTAACTGAACTCGCTGTGTTCATCAGCCACGATCAATACGTGTTTGAAAAAGTGTGCGCGGCTGCTTGTTTGGTAAAACATCGCTTCGATAGGTTCTTCGATCACGACATTTTTAGGGACATATAAAAAAGCGCCGCTGTTCATAAATGCCGCATGAGCCGCTGTCAGTTTGTCTTCTGAAAACGGTACGGCTTTTGTCATATAATATTCCTTTACTAACTCCGGATGCTCTTGCATCGCGGTGAACAAATCAGTAAAGATGACTCCTTGATCTGCTAATTCTTGAGGCAGTTGTTCAAAGGAGGATTGTTCGTCGACTTGGACCAAAAGCGGGTTGTCTTTCATCTCATCAAATACCGGAACAGAACCGGAAAATTCTGGTTCGTTAAAAGCGTCCTCTTTGATATCCAGTAATGGCCAGCGTTGGAATTTCACTCGGTCGATCACTGGCAATGCCAATTCATCGACTTGTTCCAAAGCTTTTTGTCTAAGTTCCAACATCCATGACGGTTCTTCTTTTGTTGCGGAAA
Organism: Enterococcus mediterraneensis; assembly: GCF_900604485.1. Taxonomy (NCBI): domain Bacteria; kingdom Bacillati; phylum Bacillota; class Bacilli; order Lactobacillales; family Enterococcaceae; genus Enterococcus; species Enterococcus mediterraneensis. The sequence goes on along the minus strand of NZ_UWOP01000001.1, from coordinate 1,686,995 downwards.
AAACGTTGACGTTATCAAGATAATTCGCTAAGTTTTTCATTTATCTTGACCTCCTCTACGCTTCTTCTTGGTATTCGATACCTAATTCGTTGCTGATGCCAGCGTAACCTTCTGCTTCCAGACGTTTAGCAAGGTCAGCGTTTCCTGTCAATACTACTCGTCCGTCCATCATGATGTGCACTACATCAGGTGTGATGTAGTTCAACAGACGTTGGTAGTGAGTGATGATCAATGCGCCGAAGTTTTCGCCCCGCATTTCATTGACCCCTTTGGCAACGACTTTCAATGCATCGATGTCCAAACCAGAATCGATTTCATCTAAAATAGCGAAAGAAGGTTCCAACATCAATAATTGCAGGATCTCGTTGCGTTTCTTTTCACCACCGGAAAAGCCTTCATTTAAGTAACGTTCCGCCATTTCTTCCGGCATGTTCAATAATGACATTTTTTTATCTAGTTTTTTCAAGAATTCCATGACTGACATTTTATTGTCTTCTTCGCGTTTGGCATTGATGGCTGCCCGCATGAATTCTGCATTGGTGATCCCAGGAATCTCGCTAGGATATTGCATCGCCAAGAACAAGCCTAACCGAGCTCGTTCGTCAACTTCCAAGTCTAAAATATTTTTGCCGTCAAACAGGACTTCCCCTTGTGTCACTTCATAATTAGGATTACCCATGATAGCTGCTGACAAAGTAGATTTCCCCGTTCCGTTTGGTCCCATGATGGCATGGATCTCACCGGTTTTTAAGGTTAAATTGACTCCTTTGAGTATTTCTTTATCTTCAATTGATACGTGTAGATTTTTGATTTCTAAGACAGACATTCCCTTACCTCCATTTATCTTTCATTCTCACTCATTTTAGACTAATTGAGAATGAAGTTCAATCATCCATCTGAAAGTTATTGAATTTTCTTATAATTTTATGGAATACCGCATTTCTTTATAAGAATATTTCTAAAAAGCGCAATGATTTAAAAATGATTTCTTAAATAATGACAAAAAGAGATCCTCCACTAAAGAAGACCTCTTTTTACTAAATATTATTTTGCGTCAGCATCGACGATTTTTACGGAACCTTCCCATTTTTCGTCAACAAATTTCTTCACTTCATCGCTGTGCAATGCTTCGATCAATTTCTTGATGGTTTCTTTGTTTTCGTCGCCTTTGCGAACCGCGATCACGTTTACGTATGGAGAATTGTCGTTTTCCACTAATAGTGCGTCTTTTTTCGGATTTAAGCCAATACCATATGCAAAGTTGGCATTGATAGCTACAAGATCCACATCTTCATTTTGATAAGTCGTAGCTAAAAGCTCTGGATTGATATCATGTTTGAACTTCAAGTTCTTTGGATTTTCTGCGATATCGTCAAATGTTGCTGTTTCAGGATCAACGCCATCTTTCAGTTTGATCAGATCAGCGTCTTGTAAGATCGTCAAGATGCGGCCCCAGTCAGATTCAGAGTTTGATGTGATGACTGTCGCGCCGTCTTTCAAATCACTGATATTTTTCAATGTTTTTGAATACAAGCCCATTGGTTCAATGTGGACTGCGCCGGCATTGACGAAGTCATAACCGTTGTCTTTGATTTCTTTATTCAAATAAGGAATGTGTTGGAAATAATTCGCGTCAATATCTTTGTTTTCCAAAGCTTTGTTTGGCAAGATATAGTCATCGAATTTTTTCACTTCTAATTTGATGCCTTCTTTTTCCAAAATCGGTGCGGCTTTTTCTAAAATCTCCGCATGAGGCGTTGGTGACGCTCCTACTGTCAATGTTGTTTCTTTGCTTGAAGAGCCGTCAGTACTATTATTACCGCCTCCGCATGCTGCCAATCCTACTGTCGCCAATGCGACTACTGCTAATCCCAAAAATTTCTTCATATCCTGTTTCCTCCCTTTTTTTTAACGCTTATCGGTTTTCTTCGTCAAGAAATCACCAATTCCTTGGACAATGAACACAATAATCAAAATAATAATCGTCGCTACCATTGTTACTGAATAGTTGCCACGTTGAAACCCTTCTTGCCAAGCTAACGCACCTAAACCACCGGCGCCGATCGCTCCCGCCATCGCGGTATAGCCGATCATAGAGATCGTTGTCACAGTGATACCTGAGATCAAGGCAGGCACACTTTCTGGAATCAATACTTTCCGGATTACTTGCCAATAATTGGCACCCATTGCTTCAGCCGCTTCTAACACACCAGGGCTGACTTCACGAAAAGCGATCTCCACTAATCGTGCGTAAAACGGTGCTGCGGATAATACCAGCGCCGGGATCGCCGCTTTGGCTCCCAGCATCGATCCTACAAGCAAGATCGTAAATGGAATGATCAAGACCATCAAGATCATGAACGGTGTGGAACGGAAAATATTACTGATGATCGACACGATATTGTAAAGGATCTGAGCGGAAGCCTGTTTTTTACGTCCTAACGAATAGAGCGCCAACCCCAGCAACAATCCGATGATCACTACAAGAAGTGTGGAAACAGCTGTCATAAACAACGTATCATACAATGCTTGTCTCATTGTGTTCCAATCGATCATATCCATATTAAAATACGTTTCGACAAATCCTTTATCCATGATGGATCACCTCCACGCTGACTTGTTGTTCAGTAAAGAAATGAATCGCTTGATCGATCGCTTGGTCATCGCCGGTGATCAGAACCGTCAACGAACCGAAAGAGCCTTCTTTGGCTTGCCGGACATTTCCGTAGACGACATTGATATCTACATCGAATTGACGGATCGCTTGCGAGATCACTGGTTCGTTGACATTGTCTTCTTTAAATGTCAATGTCACCAAACGGCCTTCCGGATTTTCTGCGATAAACTCTGACAAGACTTCTTCCGGATTTTCCCGTGGTTGGAAATCTTGTTGGACAAAACGTTTCGTCACTGCTTGTTGAGGATTGCGGAAGACATCTACCACCAATCCTTCTTCAACCACGTTTCCTGATTCCATCACCGCTACACGATTACAGATTTTGCGGATAACATTCATTTCATGAGTGATCAAGACGATCGTCAATCCTAATTTTTGATTGATGTCTTGCAATAGATCCAAGACTTCTTCAGTCGTTTGCGGGTCCAGAGCACTAGTGGCCTCATCACACAACAAGATCTTAGGATCATTCGCTAATGCCCGAGCGATCCCTACCCGTTGTTTCTGCCCACCGGAAAGTTGTGAAGGATAGGCACTGCCTCGTCCGTCCAGCCCCACCAGTTTCAACAATTCTTCTGCTTTTTGTTTGCGGGCGGCTTTAGCAACCCCCGCCAATTCCAAAGGCAGCTCGATATTTTCGAGAACGGTGCGGGACCATAAAAGATTGAAATGTTGAAAGATCATCCCGATCCCTTGTCGAAAATCACGTAATTCTTTGTTTTTCAATGCAGTGATCGATTGTCCATTCACAGTCACTTCACCGTCTGTCGGCAATTCCAGACCATTCAGCAAACGGACCAGCGTACTTTTGCCGGCACCTGAATAGCCGACAATGCCATAAATATCTCCCTGCTCAATCGACAAAGTGACATCATTGACTGCATCGATCCGGCCGTTTTTGCCTTCAAATGTTTTTTTGACATGTGTCAATTGAATCAACGCCATGGTTTTCTCCTCTTTTAACTTATTTTTTGGAAACAAAAAAACTTTCGTCCTTGTACACATCTATACAAAGGACGAAAGTTGTCGACTTTCGTGTTACCACCTTACTTCGCTATTGTCTCGCAACAATAACCTTGACCGGTACTTGGTTCAACCGCATACCGTTGTGCGTTAACGGGCACTCCCGTATCAAGCTCGTCTTTCGACTCACTTCATCTGCTCAAAGACCATCTTCCATTTCATTTCCGTTACCCGTTTCCAGCAATCCGGGCTCTCTGTAAACATCGGTGACATGTACTCTTCTTTTCAAAGCTTTCGATTATTGATGAAATTATAGCAACGTCTCTTTCAGGTGTCAATCGATTTATGCAAATAAATATTAAAGTTTGTCAAATTCGTCAGCATCGACGTCTTTAAATGACAGTATCCAAGCGTTCAATTCGTCTTCATCATTCAAGACATCGACATTGTCAGCGATTTTTTCATTAACGGAAGAAACCACACCTGACAAAGGACTAGAAAATTCATTTACCGCTTTTTCTGCTTCTACTTCTAAAAGTCCATCTCCTTGTTTCAAGGATTTGCCTTCTTTTGGTAAAGAAGCAAATGTGATCTTGCCAAGTTCACCTTGCGCTTCTTTTGTTAGACCGACACAATATTCGCTACCGTTGAACAACACCCATAAATTATCTTTTTTCTTCAAAACTGTTTTTTTCATAATTCGTTTATTGCTCCTTCAAAGTCATTTTCTTTAAATCCAATCGCTTGGATCTTTCCGTTTTTTTCTAAGATTGGCCGTTTGATCAGCATACCATCAGTTGCCAGCAATCTGCTCGCTTCTTGGAAAGTAAAATCAGCGACTTGATCCTTTAGTCCTAATTCACGATATCTCATTCCGCTGGTGTTAAAAAAGCGGCGGATCGGCAGATCACTTTCTGTCATCCAGTTTTCCAATGTTTCCGCAGCAGGCGGATGCTGGATCATATCCACCAACTCATAAGAAACTTCTCGTGCGTCCAGCCAAGCTTTCGCTTTCTTACAAGTACTGCATTTAGGATACCAATAAAAAGTCAGCAATTTGTCACTTCCCGTCTCGTTGCGCTTCCGCTTGATAACGCATCGACAAGATCAATCCGATACCGATCATATTCCCTAAGATCGATGATCCCCCTTGACTGATGAACGGCAAAGGAATCCCCGTCAACGGCAGCAAACCGATATTCGCACCGATATTTTCAAATACGTGGAACAAGATCATCATGATGATCCCGCTGGCGATATAGGCGTAGAATTCATTGTTTGTATCAAAACACACGCGGATCATCCGATAGATCAAAATGAAATAAAGCAAGATCACAAAAGCACCGCCGATAAAACCAAAATTTTCGCCGATAACGGTAAAGATCATATCTGATTCTCGAACAGGCACGTAGACATCACTGATATTGAATCCCTTACCGAACATTCCGCCTGAGCCGATCGCCAGCAAACCTTGCGCCGGCTGATAACTCATACCAGACGTATCATGGAACGGATTGAGCCATGAATCGATCCGAGCAAATTGATAAGATTTAAATCCGATATTATATAGTAATTGTCGGCCGGTTTCGGTCGTAACCAAATAGATGGTCCCGCCGCCGACAACTATGAACAACGCCACTACCGGGATGATGATTCGCCATGAGATCCCAGACATCAAGAAAACACCGCCAAGGATCGCTAGAAACACCAGCATCGTACCAAAGTCTTTTTGCAGCATCACCAAGACGAAGACTGGTAATGAGACAGCCGCCATTTTCGCGATCAAAAAGCCGTCAGTCGATAAATTCCGATTACGGTATTTGACATTGTGAGAGGTAACGACTAACGCCAACATCAAAATAAAGGCGATCTTCATCAACTCAGCTGGTTGAAAGGTAAATGAGCCGAATTTAAACCAGTTTTTGGACCCTGTGCTGGCAGCGAGGCCTTTATCGTAAAATTCTAATAGAGCCAGCATCACAGCGAGTCCGGCACCATAAATAAATGGCGTCAATTTCCAAATCCATTTGGACTTGAGATGCATGATAATAATAATTGCTAAACCGCCAATGACATACCAGACGCTTTGCATGACCATCCGCTGCAATACAGGCGGATGATTGGGATCATGGCTGAGAGCCACATATAAAGAAGCCAATCCCACTAAACATAATAGGAAGACCGGCAAAATCACACCGTAATCAATACGGTTGTCGGTCGAAACAGATCGTTTTTTTTCCATGGTTCCTCTCTTTTCTCTCAAAGATACACCTTATCATTATAGAGGTCTTCTGTAAGAAAAGAAAGCCATCCTTTTCTTCATTCATAAAAAATTTAAATTTAGCCGTCTCCCATTCCCAAAATGACAAAAAGCATCAGCCGACAGCATAAACTGTGTGACCGATGCTTTTTCAATGATGCCAACTATAGGGATCGAACCTACGACCTACGCGTTACGAGTGCGTTGCTCTACCAACTGAGCTAAGTTGGCGTAATACCAAAGAGAATTATAAGAAAAAAAAGCTGTTTTGTAAAGAGAAAACAGCCAGATTTTTCTGATTCGGCAAGATTTCAGCAAATTTTCACAATTTGTGCTATAATAGAGGTATATAAGGGAGGTTTTGTGAATGGCTACGTTTGGCAAGTTCGATACATCAATCACTCCTTCAGAAGAAGGACAGGTATTTCAAGTAGACACTCATGTGAAATTTACGATCTACGGCAAATCGCAGACCGGTACCGTTACAAAGCAGCTGAAAAATTCTGCAGTAATTGAATTAGATGAAACCCCTGATAATCAACAACTGATTACTCAAAGCAATGGTGTTTTGATCATCAATTACAAACATATGAAAAAAATTTAATTCCTGAGATCACAGTGTGAGACAATGCCAGTTCGACTAAGTCTTGCTGGATAGATCATGCTCCGATCCCATTTTTTTCTGTAAAAAAAGACGCTCAAGATTCTTCTTGAACGTCTTTTTTGTGTTTTTGATTATTTAGTACCAAATAAACGATCCCCTGCATCTCCCAGACCTGGAACGATGTAGCCATGTTCATTCAAATGATCGTCTAATGCTGCTGTGTAGATATCGATATCTGGATGTGCATCTTGCAGTGCTTTGACACCTTCTGGAGCCGCTACTAAACAAACGAATTTGATGTTTGAACCGCCGCGTTTTTTCAGCGCGTCGATAGCCATGATCGCTGAACCGCCTGTTGCCAACATTGGGTCGACAACGAATAATTGACGAGAATCAATATCTTCAGGCAATTTTGCGAAGTATTCATGTGGTTCCAATGTTTCTTCGTCACGATACAAGCCGATATGTCCCACTTTTGCTGCTGGAATCAACTCTAAGATCCCGTCTACCATGCCGATACCGGCACGCAAAATCGGTACGATGGCTACTTTTTTACCAGTCAGTGTTTTTTGTGTCGTTTCGATGATCGGTGTTTCGATCACGGTATCTTCTAACGGCATATCCCGTGAAACTTCATACGCCATCAACATAGCGATTTCGTTGACTACTTCTCGGAAAACTTTCGTACCGCAGTTTTTGTCGCGGATGATAGTTAATTTGTGTTGAATTAATGGATGGTCGATTACTTGAAATTTGCCCATTGATGATTCTCCTTTGGTTTTTATTTTATTCTAAAGCAAATAATGGCAAGAAACAACAATTCTCCTGAGAAATGCTGTAAATCCCCACAAAAAAGGTGAGAAACGCTGTAAGACAACGAGAAACTCACCTTTTATTTTTCTGCTTATTGATAAATCGGGTGTTTGTCAGTCAGACTTTTTACTTCTGCTTTGATCTGTTGTAATGCTGCGGCATCATCTTTTGCTTTCAATGCACGAATCACTAATTTCGCCACTTCCACAGAATCTTCTTCAGTGAAACCGCGGCTAGTGATAGCAGGTGTACCGATCCGGATTCCGCTGGTTTGGAATGGACTTAAAGATTCGAAAGGAATCGAATTTTTATTGACAGTAATATTTACACCGTCCAAGACAGCTTCTGCTTCTTTACCAGTCATTTCAAATCCTTTGACTTCGATCAGCAGCAAATGATTATCCGTAGCGCCGGAAACCAACCGGGCTTCTGGTGCTTGATTGAAAACTTTTGCCATTGCTTGCGCGTTATCGATCACTTGTTGTGAATAGTCTTTGAATTCAGGTGCCAATGCTTCTTTGAAAGCAACAGCTTTACCAGCAATCACATGCTCTAATGGTCCGCCTTGGATCCCTGGGAAAACAGCACTATTGATTTTTTTAGCCAATGCTTCATCATTGGTCAAGATCATGCCTCCGCGAGGTCCCCGCAATGTTTTGTGGGTGGTCGTGGTGGTGATGTCAGCGTAAGGTACTGGTGATGGATGCAGACCAGCTGCTACTAATCCAGCGATGTGCGCCATGTCTACCATCAATTTCGCACCGACTTCATCTGCGATCTCACGGAATTTAGCGAAGTCGATCGTCCGAGAATAGGCACTGGCACCGGCTACGATCAGTTTCGGCTGATGTTTGCGAGCCAAGATCCGCACTACATTGTAATCGATGACTTCAGTTGTCGGATCAACTCCATAGCTGACGAAATGATAGGTTTTTCCGCTGAAATTGACTGGTGAACCATGAGTCAAGTGTCCGCCGGCAGACAAATCCATTCCCATGATGGTATCGCCGGGTTCAACTAAGGCCATGTAAGCCGCTGTGTTGGCTTGCGAACCGGAATGAGGTTGAACATTCACAAATTTCGCACCAAATAATTCTTTTGCGCGATCGATCGCTAAGTTTTCTACCACATCAATATATTCACAACCGCCATAATAACGTTTGCCTGGATAACCTTCTGCGTATTTATTAGTCAAGACACTGCCTTGCGCAGCCAACACGCCTTCTGAAACGATATTTTCAGAAGCGACCAGTTCCAAATTATTTTGTTGTCGCGTAAATTCATTTTCAACGGCTTGCCATAATTCAGGATCAAACTCTTTATAGTCCATTAAAAACAACACCCCTTTTACCTTATTAGTTCGAATTGTACCATAAATTTATTTCTTGTGAAGAAGCAGAACGAAAATGGCGCAAGCTTTTCTAAGAACGTTCGTCTTTTTATCGATCAGTCTACTAAAAGATCCAGTAATTCTTCATTAGACAAATGGGTGAAATAATCATCGGCTTGGATCGTGTCCAACACTTTTTGGAGAGGCTGCCGCTGATAATCAATGCCCAGCAGTTTTTCCGCTAATTCCTGCGAATCTTTTTGTCCAAAATAATCCCCGTAAAAAGTCAGCGCATCGATCTTGCCTTTGACGACTTTCAAGCGGGCGTCGATGATCCCGACTGACGGATAGCGGCGGCGCCGTTGCAGCGTATAAGGCGGTGCTTCGCCATAGATCCATTCATCATTTGCATAAATCGTCGCCACTAAATCATCGATCGCTTCCTCCTCTTCTTTTTTCAACACCAACTGTTTTTCGGTGATTTGTTCCAGATCGTCTACGTCAAACAAACGTTTCAACAGCTCATCACGAAATTCTTCGGTTGTCAGGTTTTGGTATGCCGGTGCTAAATAAGGGCGCAAATTGGTCACATGGCTGCGGACGGATTTCGTTCCTTTGGATTCGATCTTGTCTTTTGCTACATGGAGTGCTTGCGGCAAAACGTCCAAGTCTACATCCAGCATCAGTGTTCCATGAGAGAAAAGTTTCCCTCTTTTCTTGTACATGGCGTTACCGGAAAATTTTTTACCGTCGATCATCAGATCGTTACGGCCGCTGACAGTCGCATCCGTCGCCCCCAACTCGTGGATTGCTTGCAAGATAGGTTGAGTGAAGGCTTTGAAATTCCCGAAATCCTCTCTTCCGGCTTTGGTCACGAAACTGAAGCTGACATTTCCCAGATCATCATAGACAGCCCCGCCTCCTGATAATCGGCGGGTCAGCGTGATATTATTTTCCCGCACAAACCGCTGATCGATCTCTTCCAGCGCATTCTGATTGCGTCCGATGATGATACAAGGCTCCTGAATATAAAACAAAACCAGAGGCTCATCAAAATCCTGATCCAATAAATATTGTTCTGTCGCTAAATTACGACGAATATCTCGTGAAGGCATCAAATAATATAGCATGCAAAAAGCTCCTTTCTCCTACTATTCAATCAGTCTGCCTTTTTATACTGTACTATTTTTAAAAAGCCAAATCTGTTTATATTATATATCAAAAACCAATCTAATACGTATATCAGCTGTTTTTGTTTTGTATCAACTACGCATTGAAAAGTACATTTATTTTTCAACGTCAGTTTTCATTAATTCAGCAAACATGCTATACTCAAAAATTAGGAGGTGAGAAAATGACCTATACTTTAGCATTAAATGGAGCAATAGCTGATTCCGAAGTGCCTGCATTAAGAAAAAGCATCGGCTGGGGCGGTCGTCAACAAGATTATCCGCAACTGTTCGAATTATGCAATTTCTACGCTGGTATTCGTGAAGATGTTACCGGTCAATTGGTTGCTTTTGGCTACGTGTGCGGGATGGGATTGGAACATGGATACATTGAAGATATCATTGTCCATCCTGAACATCAGAAAAAAGGATTAGGAAAGAAATTGATCCAAGCGCTCATCAAAGAAAGTCGTCGACAAAAGATCGGTATTTTGACATTGTCCACTGATGAAGATACCGCAGCATTTTATCAGGCATGCGGCTTTGATTTAGAGGTCTCCGGCGTCATGTTCTTAGACTGATCGCTATTGTTCAAAATTACGATCGATCTCGTGATTCTTTTTCACCGATCGATCTTTTCACTGATACATTTCTCGTCTTTTCTTTCATCTGCATACATACTAAAAACCCCCTTAGATTTGCTTCACAGTCGAAAGAGCCAATGGAAAGAATGAAGGGTTCCTTCGATCACTTATCTTTCTTTTCGGCAAGACCTTCAAATTTTCTATCAGCTGAAGAAATCCGAAGAAATCCAATGAACAAATCATTCATATTTCAAATTTATTCACAGTATAAAAGCAGAAAGGGGCAAAAATATGCCAACAGGTATCATTATCAATTCGCTGTCCATCCTATTAGGAGGAGCAGCCGGAGGTCTTTTAGGACATAAATTGACCGAAAAATTCAAAACGGAAATCACGATGGTCTTTGCTATCTGTTCAATGGGCATGGGCATTACCGCCATTGCTCCTATGAAATATATGCCGGCAGTGGTTTTTGCTTTAGTGTTGGGTACAGGGATCGGGTTAGCAGTCCATTTGGGGGATTACATCAATAAAGGCGCAATGCTGATGCAAAAACCCATCGCGAAACTTTTCCCTCACGAAAATCTCAAATTATCCCACGAAGAATTTATCAACACATTAGTCACGGTAATCATTCTATTTTGTGCTAGCGGTACTGGAATCTATGGCAGTTTGGATTCTGGAATGACCGGCGATAATACCATCCTGATCTCAAAATCGATCCTTGATTTCTTTACTGCCGCGATTTTTGCCTGCAATTTAGGCTATGTGGTATCTGTGATCGCCATTCCGCAATTCATTATTTTCTATATCCTTTTTCTGATCGCTAATTTCATTTTTCCGCTGACAACACCGGACATGATCAGTGATTTCAAAGCTTGCGGCGGTTTCTTGATGCTGGCTTCTGGGTTTCGCATGATCAATTTGAAAATGTTTCCTGTCGCCGACATGATCCCTGCGATGATTTTGATCATGCCTTTAAGCTGGGCTTGGGTCAATTGGATCCTTCCTTTGTTGTAACAAAAAAACATGAGCTGGCAAATCTGCAGCTCATGTTTTTTTATCATTTTATTTCAGCATGATCTTACCGTAAAAATTAGGCGGTCCAAACAAATGATGGATCATCCCGGTGATATTTTCCCGCAAAAGCGCGGTATTAGCGGACTGATAAATCGGGATCACTGCCGCGTCTTCCAATAAGACATGTTCGGCATCGATCAATGTCTGCCAACGTTTTTCAAGCTGTGTCGATTCCTGCTGCGCTTGTGTCAGCAATTTATCGTATGCCGGATTGCTGTAAACAGAAGGATTGTTGAAGGCCTCGGACTGATACGTATTCAAAAATGTCGTCGGATCTTGAAAATCTGGTCCTTGCCGAGTCAGCATGAGATCAAAATCATGAGTCTGTTTTTTATCCAGCAGATTTTTTTCCGGCAACAAAGTGATCTCGACAGTCAATCCTGGCAGATTTTCTTGCAATGTATATTGCAGGTACTCTGTGATCGCTTTGTTTTCATCTTGATCAGATGCCGCCAATTGTAGAGTCACTTCTTTTTTTCCTAATGATTCCAAGCCTTTTTTCCATAACGTTTTCGCCTGCTTGGTATCAAAACTTTGGATATTGCCGCTTTCCTTACGAAAGTCTTCTTTTGTTTCAGGGTTTTTGACAAATTCAGCAGGGATCAAACCGTAAGCGGCACGAGAATCATTGTCCAATAATTCATTAACGATATGTTCCCGATCGATCGCCAGACCGATTGCTTGTCGTATCTCTTTATTCGCAAAAATCGTTTCCTGATCATTGCGCTTTTGGTTCAATTCCAGTGTATGGACCCAAGAATCTAATTGAGTCGTGTAATTAGGATCGTTTTTATACTGCTTGGCAAACTCTCCTGACAAAACAGCGCGATCCAGCTGTCCGTCTTTGAAAAGATTCATCCCTAAGTTGGTATCTTTGACGACTTGGATGTTGACAGCTTCTACGTTGCTTTGCTCTTTGTTCCAATAGCGGTCATTTTTTTGATAGACCCATTTTTGGTTGCCGTGCTTCCATTCCGCTAAGCGATAAGGCCCGTTGTAAATCATGTGCTCGCTGTCCAGTGCATAGTTTTTTCCTTGTTTTTCCACGTATTTTTGATTTTGTGGGAACAGTGTCGGAAAAGTCATCACTGAGGTAAAGTAAGCCACAGGATGTTCTAATGTCACTTCCAATGTATAATCATCTTTGGCCTTTACCCCCAATGAATCAGGTTTTGCTTCGCCAGCTAAGATTTTATTGGCGTTTTTGATATCAGCAAGTAAAAAGGAACTAGGTGAACCGAATTCCGGCGTCACTACTCGTTGCCATGCATAAACGAAATCATGGGCAGTCACAGGATCACCATTGGACCACACCGCATTTTTCCGCAAAGGAACGGTGTAAGTCAATCCGTCTTCACTGATAGTCGGCAATTTTTCAGCCACACCAGGAATGATATTATCTTTTTCATCAAGATTGTAAAGTCCTTCAAATACTTGCGTGATAGCGATAAAACTGCCGCCGTCCAGAGCATTGCCGGAATCCATCGAAGAAATCTCATTGATCTCCATCATGTTGATGATTTTTTCTTGGTTGTCCGAATCCGCCTTGACCGTTTCTTTTTTGGTATTGGCAGAACAAGCAGCTAACGTCATCAGCAATAAAAATGAAGCTGCAATTAACGAAAATGTTCTTCTAATGGTCATTTTACAGCTCCTCGATCCTTCTTTGAGCATCCGCTAAATATTCTCCTAGCTCTTCCCGCGTTTTATAAGGAACGCGTCCGTAAAAGACATGATCTAAAACCTCTGTTCCGTTGCTGTTGAACATCCATTCCGAAGTAACGGTCTTGATGGCGCGATCGATAGGCGAATCCGTACCGTCTTCATTTTGAGGTTGTCCAGTTGGTGTGAAAAATAGTGCTTTCTTCCCAGAAAACCGTTTTTTCGGTTCATCTGATTCAAAACTGTAGGCAAATCCATGTTGAAATACGCGATCGACATAGCCCTTCATGATCGCCGGCATCCCATTCCACCAGCTTGGGAAAATATAGATCAATAGATCGCTTTCCTCGATATATTTCTGTTCGATTTTCACATCGTCCGGGAAAATCTCGTTTTCTCGGACAAAATGTCCATCTTCAATATGGATCGCATCTTCTCCAGCCAAAACCGGATTGAAATTCATTTGGTAAAGATCGCGAACCACCACTTCGTCACCCTTTTTTTCCAGTGTTTGTTGGATCCGTTCCAACAACGCATAAGAAAAGCTTTCTTTTCTAGGATGAGCATACACAATCAACGCCTTCACTACTGACTCCTTCTTTCATTAAAATATGATAATACCATGCCTATTATACAATATATTGAGTGGTTCTTCACAAACATTTTGGTGTTTTTTCAAAATAAAAAAAACAGGCGTTTCGCAGTCTTACACCACAGAAACACCTATCTTTATTACGCCTTCATTTCTTTCAGAACTTCTTCGATAGCGTTCAATTCATCTGCTGAAAAATCCAAGTTGTCCAAAGCCTTCACATTATCCTGAAGCTGGCTCAAACGTGAAGCCCCTACTAATACGCTGGTAACAGTTTTTTGCTGTAAGATCCAAGCAATCGCCATTTCCGCTAACGTTTGACCGCGGTTTTCCGCGATAGTGTTCAGTCTTTTGACTACTGAAATTGTTCCTTCCACTTTGTCTTCTGTCAAAAACGGACTGTCTGAGCGGTGGGCTCTGGAATCTTCCGGGATACCATGCAAGTAACGATCCGTCAACAAACCTTGCGCTAAAGGACTAAAAACGATCGCGCCGATCTGTTCTTCTTCCAACACCGTCGTCAATCCGTCTTCGATCCAACGATCAAACATGTTGTATCTTGGCTGATGGATGATAAACGGAGTGCCTTGATGTTTTAAAATCTGCGACATCTTTTTCGTTTGTTCCGCTGTATAGTTGGAAATCCCTACGTACAGAGCTTTTCCTTGACGAACCAACAGATCCAGCGCATGCGCTGTTTCTTCCATCGGTGTATCTGGATCTGGACGATGGTGATAAAAGATATCGACATAATCCAATCCTAAGCGTTGCAGGCTTTGATCACAGCTGGCGATCAGATTTTTCTTTGAGCCCCACTCGCCATAGGGTCCCGGCCACATATAGTAACCGGCTTTGGATGAAATGATCATTTCATCACGATAGTGTTTCATGTCTTGCCGCAGGATCTTTCCAAAATTCTCTTCTGCTGAACCGGCAGGCGGACCATAATTATTCGCCAGATCAAAGTGGGTGATCCCCATATCAAAGGCTCCGAAAATCGTTTCCCGCTGTTTTGCCAACGGATCGGTATCGCCAAAATTGTGCCACAAGCCCAGAGAGATCGCCGGCAACTTCAGTCCTGAATTTCCTACACGATTATAGATCATTTTTTCATAACGTTCTGGTTTTGCTGAATACATAATTGCAACCCCTTTCTTACTATTAAGGGTAAGCTTTTAAAGAAGTCCTGTCAATCTTAAAAATAATCAACTTATTTATTGATCCAGCAACCGGCTTTGACCTTCCAATTTTTGAATGTCGGTGATATCTTGCGTCACTTCCAAACAGCCTAGATAATCTCCCGCTTCATCATGGAGTGCAAAATAACGGATATAGATCTTTTTGCCCCGCATATCGATCCAAAAATCAGCATGGTCGCGAGCGCCGGAACGAAAATCGTCTAAGATCTTTTGAACGATATGCATGCTTTTCGGTGGATGACAGTTGACGACTTCACGACCAATTACAGAAGTCGTCCGTGGAAAGACGCGGCTTTTTCCTTCTGAATAAAAACGGACACGGTCATCTTGATCGACATACGTCAGATCTACCGGCAGCACTTGGAAGATCGCCGCAAGTTGTTGGAATTTCAAAACACCGGTTGGTAAAACCACCGTATCAGCAGAAGATTGATTTTCCCAATCATAGTGAGTTTCTAATGGTTCAGCTTTTACCGTGTTTTCTGCCAGACCAGCCGCGATGCCGTCTGTCGTTTCTTTTGCTTGTTTGATCGCCAATTGTCGCGCCGGTTCCCGTTCGCTTTCTTTTTCCAATGCTTCTGCACTGGCTTTCCATGGCAACGGTTCAGGGATAAAAGCAAAACCGATATCAAAACTATCCGCAGCGATCTTCTCCCAATCTTTCAGAGAAAAGACATCTAGTGTCATTGGGATCATGATCTCCTCTTCTTTGAAGATCATTTCTTCGATCTCATTTTTGACTGCTTCCCATTTTTCCGACAGGGGATTATAAGCTGTCTTTTCCGAATGGATCATCTGGATCAATTCTTTGACCATATCCCGAATATCATCATCTACACCCCACATTACTTTAGGCGGTGCAGTAATCCCGTATTTTTCCATATAGGAGAAGATCAGGGTTTCTTTGCGGGCGTAATGCTTGTCGATCTGCAATAGATCTGTCAGCGCCGCTAAAAGACGTTCTTTTTGTTCCCAGTCGCCTTTTTTGATTTTCGCTAGGACACCATCGATCTCGTCAGTTAACAAGGACTGCAGAACTTGGTTTTCCAATTTCAATGTATGGACAGGATGTCCCGGCTGTTCGTGCTCATAATTGGAACGGTGGATCTCATTGATAGAACCTTTGAAAACGGCCGCGTGGATATTGCACAATCGTTGGATCTCACTAGGATTCAATCCTCCTTGGATCAATGCTTTTTCTGCCGCGGTGATCTCAGTGACATCCACGCCATCAAATTCTTCATTAAATAATCGTTTGGCTTCTTCAAAAGAACCGCCTTCGTGCAATAAAGATAAGATCTCTACGATCCGTGTTTGTCGTTGTTTTGCTGTATCGTCCATTAGTTTGCTCCTTTTATTTCAAATCCACGGGCTTCAAATGCCGCGATGACGGTGGAAAGAGGTATTTTTTTCATCTGGGCACCTTTAGGGATCGTCATATAACGTCCCGCTGTTTGCAGCATGCCCGGTTTTGCGATGGCTTCAAAGCCCAATGAGTACATGATTTCTTTGATTTCTGGATAAGTGGTGACTAACTCATATAATGTTTTGGATAAATCGATGGTTTTCATTTACGGCTCCTTTCAGGAAATGAGAATGCTTCTCAACTAGAGGTATTATAGTACGAAATGGGAAAGAATTCACTAAGTTTTAGAAATTTCATCAGAGCCCACAAAAAAAGTTTCAGGGATAGGATCTATCCGCTGAAACTTTCTCTCTTTTATGCGTATGAAGCCGGTGCAATGGCTCTTAGACGTCGATTCCGTTCCTCTTCTGTAAGGCTGTGAGTCAACGCATACCGATTTTTCTCATGACAGGCACATTCATAAGAACAAGCCCCCAGATATTTTTCTTCATTGGCCTCTGATACTAGGATCTGACGATTGCATTCCGGGTTGCTGCAATTGATGTAGCGCTCGCAAGGCGTGCCGTCAAACCATTCCTTCCCTACGATCTGTTTGTCTACTTGATTGATCTCCACACTGATCCGTTCGTCGAACACATACATTTTGCCATCCCAAAGCTCTCCTTGTGTCCGAGGATCTTTTCCGTAAGCCGCGATGCCGCCATGCAGTTGCGCGACATCCTCGAATCCTTCTCTTAACAGCCAGCCGGAAAATTTCTCACAGCGGATACCGCCCGTACAGTAAGTGACGATTTTCTTGTCCATGAACTGTTCTTTATTTTCTCGGATCCATGCAGGCAATTCTCGGAAATTACGGATCTCTGGACGGATCGCACCACGAAAATGTCCCAGATCATATTCATAATCATTTCTGGCATCGATGACTACGGTATCTTCTGCCAATAATGCTTCTTTGAATTCTGCTGGTTCAAGATAGTTCCCTGTTAATTGCCGAGGATCGATATCTTCTTCCAGGTGCAGTGCCACCAATTCTTTTCGCGGACGAACGAATAATTTTTTAAAGGCATGTCCTTCGCTGTCGTCCATTTTAAAGTACGTATCGGCAAAACGCGGATCTGCCTTCATCTGTTCCATATATTGATCAGTCGCGGCGATCGTACCGGATAATGTGCCATTGATCCCTTCTTCCGCCACTAAAATGCGGCCTTTGATCCCTAATGTTTCGCAAAATTTTCGATGTTCTTCAGCAAATGCCGCTGGATCAGCAATATGGGTATAGTTATAAAACAGCAGTACACGATAATTCATTTCTTGTCCTCCTCTATTTTTCAGTAATTAAGTATATAAGAGCAACCAAGAAAGCGCA
Source organism: Enterococcus mediterraneensis (assembly GCF_900604485.1). Lineage (NCBI taxonomy): Bacteria > Bacillati > Bacillota > Bacilli > Lactobacillales > Enterococcaceae > Enterococcus > Enterococcus mediterraneensis. The sequence goes on along the minus strand of NZ_UWOP01000001.1, from coordinate 1,669,330 downwards.
TGATTTCTGCTTGTTCGAAATCATACAAGAGAAAAAAGCACGACTCAAGCCGTTGCCAGTCAAAGTTCCTTCAACCAGCAGACTCAGGTCATGCTTTCTTTTATTGATTATTGTAAGCCGATCATAATGGCGATCATGATAAAAATCGTACCCAGCACGAAGAAGAAACCTTGCATCTTGATTTGGAATTTCGCCCATTTGATCCATTCGATACGTGCTACACCTAAAACACCAATCAAACTTGCGGAAACCGGCGTAAAGGCGTCCACAAAGCCCGCACCTAATTGATAAGCCAAGACAGCGATTTGACGCGGTACTTGGATCAAATCTGCTAATGGTGCCATGATCGGCATCGTTAATGCTGCTTGTCCTGAATTAGATGTCACTACCAGATTGAACAGGCTTTGGAAGATATACATCACCCAAGCACCGATCATTGAAGGAACACCTGATAACAGTCCGCTGATACTGTGTAAGATCGTGTTCAGCGCAGACGCGACATTAGGTTCTGATCCACCCAATACCAAAAGGATCCCTTTTGCCATCCCTACAACGATAGCTGTTCCGGCTAGATCAGCCGCGCCGTTTTGGAAACTTTTCGCAATATCGTTCCAGCCCATGTCCAGTTTAAATAAAACAGCGGTGATCCCGGCTGCTAATCCCATGACAAAGAATTGTGATGCGATTTCTGGAATGTAATAGCCTTTTTGGGTCACGCCCCAAATGATCCAGATCAATACCGCCAACATTTCTACTAAGATCAACTTATGACCAAGTAAGAATGGTTTGTTTTCATTGGCGGTTTTTTCTAAATGATTACGGAAATATTCATCTGATTCATATACTTCTGAGCGCAGTGGATTTTTTCGGATTCGTTCTGCGTAGATCATCAAATAACCGGCTGATAAAGCTGTTATGGTCACCCACATGATCAATCGGAACGTTGCACCGGAAAGAACCGGGATACCAGCGATCCCTTGCGCTACTGCCACACTAAATGGACTCATCCAAGAAGTCGCGTTTCCGACTTGCGAGGCCACATAAGTCACTGTGACCGCAACGATGGAATCATATCCCAACGCGATCACAAAAGGCACCATCACCATTGAAAAAGGAATCACTTCTTCTGCCATACCAAATGTCGCGCCCCCTAAAGAAAACGCGAAAAACAACAGCGGGATAGCAAATTTTTCTAGACCGCGGGTTTTAGAAATAAAGGCATAAATAGCAGCGTCGATGGCGCCAGTTCGCATGATGATCCCAAATGCTCCCCCAACGACTAGAATCAGCGCGGCGATCCCGACAGCTGAGCCGTATTTGTCACCGGAAACCAATCCTTCAAAAACAAAGTTAAGGAAGCCGAAGCCGCCAAAATCATCCGTCCCCCAAACTTTGGCAGTTTTGTGGAGCTTGTGAGATTTATCGTAGATTTTATCCCCGTATAAGTCGTACAGCGTATCATCTTTCAGGGAGATCGCGTCAAGTTTTTCTTGATCGAGATTCTTCTCGCCTTCCTTCAGCACTGTTTGTACATCTTTTTCCGTTACATTCAACTTAGCTAATTCTTGAGGATCTTGAGCGATCTCTTCTAATTTGTCATAGACGAACGCTTTGTCCATTGGATAATCATAACGAAATGTCGACTGTTTCAAAACGGTCCGTGTCGATGTTTCGCCATTTGCATCTTTGTATTGGACATCCGTTGTGCTGAATTTTCCGGCAGGCACGGCAAAAGTCAATAGCCAAGCCGCCACCACAACGATAAAAATGATGACGTACGTATGAGGCGTCTTCATTTTCGTCAGATCTCGTTTCTGTTTTACCATTTTTCCATCCCTTTCTTATCGTTCTTTTCAATCTCTTTTTGTAACAGCTGTTTCCTCAAATTTTTAGAAAAACAGCAGCGGCAGGAAAACGCCGCTGCTGTTTTGTTATACCTTACCTAATTGGTTGACAGGAACCGATTTATTTTTGTCACGGCGTGCGATAGCTGGCAAGATCATTCCTAATAGGATCAACACGATCGGTGTCAAGATATTAGAAATCATTTGGAACCACCAAGCTTTTGGATCAGCAGCATAATCTATTTTAGGAACCATCCCTAAAATACAAGCAAAGGCAGTGAAAGCAAAGCACCAAGCTCCCGCAAGAAAACCAAGTTTTGGATTTTTCAAGAATTTATACTCAGATTGGAAATTCTTCCAAGCTTTGTTCAACATCATGTAGGCAAAGAATACCCACAAGTAACGCAACGGCATTACAACAGAATTAAGGTTAGTCATCCATTTGACCAACTCGTCCATATTGCCGATACCTAAGATCGGCAATAAGATGATCGCACCAACTAAGATACCTGTCAATAGATACCCATTGCGCAATGTCCCTTTTGCTGTGCGTTTCCGCAGCCATTCCGGCACAAACATCGGATCAGCATCCGCCAATAAGATCCGTAACGGTGCATCGATCGAAAATGCCAATGCGGAAATTTGTCCTACTGTATTCGTCAACGCATAGATGATCATCAACGTATTGCCGATGCCATAGTAATTACCCAACTGTTGAAAGGCACTGTATGCGCCATTAGTCATCAAGTCTTCTGGAATATTATTGCTGGCAAACAGCATACCCATCGCAATAGAACCTAAGATCGCGCTGACGCCGACCATAGCTGCCAAAAAGATCATCCCACGAGGAAATTCTTTTGCAGGATTTTTTGTTTGATTGACATAAGGGGAGATTTTTTCAGCTCCACCTACAGCAAATACTAACATTGAGATCGTTGTAAAATAAGAAAAATTGAATTTAGGAATATACGTACTCAAACTTCCCATGTCAGGTGTTGCTAATTTCATACCAGAGTTTACTGCTGGCGCACCGACTGCCAACAAGATAAATAAAATCGACATAACGAACATTGCGGTCCCGGCTAATCCACCTATCACCTTCAATGTTGATAGTCCTTTGGTAGAAAGATATAAAAATAATAAGAAAATCAACAAACTAATAATTGCCACTAATTTGATCGGCATGGCAGAAACCATCGTTCCGTCACCTTTGACTGCCCAACCGAGTGCGATCAAGATCGTTTGCGGTTTTTGCGCCAAATACGGAATGTGAACGACCCAATATGTCCATGCGGCATAATAGGCCAACCGTTTCGTGGAAGTATTTTCCACCCAAGAGCTGACGCCCCCCTTGCTTTCTTTGAATGTCGAGCCTAATTGTCCCACGATCAACGCGTAAGGGATAAAGTATAGTGCTAAAATCAGTAACCAGGAAGTAACAACCGAAATTCCTTGTTGCGCGTAGTTATTAACGACATTTCCCAGTCCCCAGACCATACTAAAAGCAATCAGCCCTACCGATGACCAGCGAAGTTGCTTTTGATTCATATGATTCCTCCTTAAATGTTTAAATAATTATAATTATTAAATTACACTCCCCACATCTTATTCTGAATTTAAACAACGTGCAATATCTTGCTATTTATTTTTAGGATAAATTCATTATGAAACCATTCAAATCTCATGTTTTTCCTAATAAAATCTAGTATAAAGTTTTCTTCCTAAAAATATTATTTGTTATTTTTAACTTGTATCGGATGCCAGATAAGAAAAAATAAAAAAGATCGACACACAAGTCCAGCAGACTAATAAATACTCGAACGACGGGCGTTTTACCATACCATGTACTAACGGATTATGACTATATGGTATTGGTAAAATTTTGTTCCGTTCGGATAATTTTGATCAGTCTTGACTTATGTTCCGATCTCTTCTTTCATTTGCCGCTAATCGTTCAATAAAACGATTTTTCCTTTTGCATGATGTGTTTCGCTTAGTTCATGCGCTTTACGGACGCCTTCTGCAGTCAGCGGGAAGGATTCCCCAACGATACTGCAGACTTTGCCTTGCGCCAATAAATCAGCGACTTCTTGCAATTGCTTGCCGTCAGGCTTCAGCCAGATGCTTTTGGCTTCGATACCTTTATCTTTTCCTAATGTTTCGTCTGCCAGACCAACGATCGAGATCAAGCGTCCATGTTCTTTCAACACATCGAAGCTTTTCACTTGCACTTCGCCGCCCATCGTATCGATCACTAGATCAATATCTGTTAAAATCTCAGAAAAATCATCTGTTCGGTAATCGATGACTTCATCTGCACCCAATTCTTTTAAAAGGGCATGATTTTTTTGACTGGCAGTGGTGATCACATAAGCCCCCGCATTTTTTGCGAATTGGATCGCAAATAGTCCGACTCCGCCTGCACCGGCATGGATCAAGACTTTTTCGCCTTCTTTTAATTTTCCGTGCATAAACAGAGCTTGATAAGCTGTCAAACCAGCTAATGGTACGGCGGCCGCTTCAGCAAATGAGATTTCTTCTGGTTTTTTCGCCAAAAGGTCTTCATCTACGATCGTATATTCCGCATAGGTACCAAACCGAGTCGTTTCTGGACGAGCAAAAACAAGGTCTCCTACTTGCCAATCTGTTACTTGATCGCCGATTGCTGTGATCTCCCCGGCTACATCCCAGCCTAAAATGATCGGGAATTGCCACGGAAACATTTTTGCCAGATAGCCTTCTCGTAATTTCCAATCGATGGGATTGACGGAAGACGCTTTGACTTTTACCAGCACCTGTTTTTCTTTTAATTCCGGTAATTCTACCGTTGCATCTGTTAATTGATCAACGTGCCCATAGTGGTTGATGACAACTGCTTTTGTTTCCATTCTCATTCCTCCAATTTCTACCTGAACAATTATACAGACAAAAAAATGATTTTGGAACTATTCTGCTTTGCAAATAGTGCATACAAAAAAAAGAGGCTGTACCGTAAATACTCTAAGCTATCCTTCTACCCGAACTATATCGCTCCTGTTTTGCAGCAATCCTTCGTCAAAAAAGTATAACGAAAGATCCATATAGTTCGGATATTTTGAATAACTTTGAATTTACGTTACAGTCTCTTTGTTGTTACAGCAATAATCATTTTTCAGTCCTAACCTTTTGAACGGCCTAAGAAAAATGCCACAATTGCTACAACGATCACAGCGCCGATGATTGACGGTATAATAGCCATTCCAGCAACCTGAGGACCCCATGTGCCCAACAATGCTTGGCCTACTGCAGATCCAACTAAACCAGCAACAATATTTGCAATCCAGCCCATTGATCCGCCCTTATTTGTAATAGCTCCTGCAATCAATCCAATAATAGCACCTACAATCAATACCCATAACCAATGCATAAGTGTTCCCTCCTTTTTATTTCTCTGTTACACCTATTATGTTACGCTTGTTTTCCATTTACAGCAAAAATTATGCTTAAAAACAAAAAAACTTTTTATTTAATGAACAAAAAAAGAATACCGCAAAGTCCCTCAACATAGGAGCTTCACGGTATTCTTTTTAAACAGAACTGAGTTTATCCCCGGACGATCGTATCGACTGTGGATTTATCCAATCCTTTTAATGTTTGGATCAGCATTTCTCGAGCAGCATCGAAATCTGCAATGCTGAACATTGTTTGATGAGTATGGATGTAGCGGCCGACTACACCAATAACTGTACTTGGGATCCCTTCGTTAGACAGGTGTGCGGCTCCGGCATCTGTTCCGCCTTTAGAAACAAAGTATTGATAAGGAATATTGTTGCTTTCCGCTGTATCCAAAAGATATTCCCGCAAACGAGGCAGCATGATCAAACCTGGATCGTAGATGCGCATCAATGTCCCTTCTCCTAAATGACCGTATGTGCCATTTTTTGTGGTGATGTCATCTGCTGCTGAACAATCCACGGCAAAAAACAGATCTGGTTTGAATTTTGTGGTAGAAACTTTAGAGCCCCGCAAGCCGACTTCTTCTTGAACATTGGCACCGGCAATCAGTGTATGTCCCAATTTTTCTTCTTTCAATGCTTCCAGAGCTTCTAACACAACGGTACAACCATAGCGATTGTCCCAAGCTTTAGAAATGATATTTTTCCCATTAGCGGTTTTTACGGTTTCAGTTTGAGGAACGATCGTATCACCAGGTTTTACCCCGAAACTTTCTGCTTCTTCTCTTGATTCGAAGCCAGCATCAAATAACACATCAGTTACTTCCAATGATTTTTGACCAGCTGTTCCTCGTAACAAATGCGGCGGGATCGATGCAGAAATACATGGATAGTTTTTACCGCCGGCTGTTTTTAACGTAAAGCGTTGTGCGGAAACAACGTATGGATTCCAACCGCCTAATGGTACTACTTTGAATAACCCGCGATCAGTGATCTGTGTCAGCATAAATCCGACTTCGTCCATGTGGGCAGCTACCATTACCCGCGGTGCATCAGCATCCTCGTGATGACGAATGCCAAAAAGACCGCCCAAACCGTCTTGTTGGACTTCATCTACTAACGGAGTGATTTTTTCCCGCATATATTCTCTGACATCATGTTCAAAACCGCTTGTTCCTTGCAGTTCTGTCAATTCTTTGATTCGTTGAAACGTTCTTTCTTCCATTAATAGCTCGCCTGAAAGAAAATCAGGCAATTCCTCCCTTATTAAAATTACTTAATCGTATAAAAAACACCTTCATTATAACGTAAAAAAAGAAAAACAAGAGCCTTCCTCTCAACATTTTTTATTTTTATGGTAAAATATTAATGAATCGATCAGTCAACATCATCACTGATTTGCCGGTTTCGACATAAGGAGGAACACCTATGAATAATGACAATCAATTAAACTATTTTAAAGGCGGCTTAGCATTAGGAATGGGCATGGGTCTATTAGGTGGCGCGGCTTCTGCCTTATGGTTCAAGAAAAAACAACTGCTCTCACCAGACGATGTGCTGTTAAACGTCAAAGAAGCATTTTTACGAGAAGGACCGATAGAAGGTTCATGGATTAATTTTGAAAAACAGCCATTACGCAAGTTTGCCGTCCATTCTCAAGGGTATACAGGCGGGATCACTCGTTTAGAAGACGGACAATTGGTGACTTATGAATTTCTAGCAGACGCCAAGACTGGAACTGTTTTAGATATTCAACGAAGCAAAAACTGATTGCGCGAACAACTTGAATCTAAATAAACGATAGAAAGCCGTCTCTGGTATTTCTGTCGTTTTTTATTACAAAAATCTTTTTAAGAACCACCGTTGTTTTATCAAAAAGGAGAATCACTATGAATTTAACCATTACAGATGCGGCACAAATATTCTTAATATCTAAATTGAGCAAGGCAAAAACATTTCTTTTGACACTGAACGACGGATCAAATCAATTTTCCACAGCAGAAGGTTGCTGTATGATTGGCGATCGTTTCCAGATTGTTGTTGTAGAGGACAAATTAGCGCCTTTCACCATTCCATTAGAAAGCAATGTCTTTACCGTTTATACCTCGGAATACGACAAGATGTTTCTCGGCAATCAGATCACCTTAGATTTTAACCAGAGTTCCCATCTGCTGGTTTTGAAAAACGAGAATGGGATTTTGGATATCAATGTAGCAGTAAGAAACAACTGAACTTGGTCTGTATTTTATCCAGGTATCAAATTTTTCTTCATTCACCTGATATTTTCTATCCCTAGTTTTCGCTAAAGTTTTTTAATGATTTTCTTCTTAACTGACTCTAGCTGATACTTAACCGTGGTAACCACAGACGCATCTCGCCTTCATCCCGATTTCCCCAAAGGTGGTAAGGGATCAGTTGCCACTTGCGAGGAGTAACTTTCTCACTGATTGGCCCATACAACTGGCTAGTTTGCCAATGTTCCGTCTGATACCCGTTAATTGTTAGTGTTATGGTGCGTTTTAACAGTGAAGCATTTTCTTCATAAATAGTAGACAGTTCATCGGGAGCAATCCGGCAGCGCCAAAGCTGGGATCCATTATCAGCCTCTTCTAAACAGTAAATAAAAGGACCTCGCTGAATAGCGACTTGATTGACATCTTGTGACACTAACGGATTTGCATAAATTATTTGTACTGGTTGTTCAAATGTCAATATTGCATTAAAGGAATCAGTCTTTTCAAAGATAATCACTTCCTCTTCTTCCTGCCATTTGTTTGAGCTACTGATTGTTAAATCTTTGAGCCAGCTGGGTTTCCGAACAATAACTTTTTGCGGGAATCCGTTATATCTGAGTTCAAGATGTCCAGCAAAAGGAAAATCACCGATTTGTTGAATTTCAAACGACTCATTTTGCTTTAATTTACTTGCTGTAAAGAGATTGACATACAGCGCGTTCGTATCTTGCGTATAAATGAAGCGTTGCATCGATTCAATGAGACGAGCAAAATTAGGTGGACAGCAAGCGCACCCTAACCAATCTGGGCGTTTTGTCTTTACGTGTCCCTTATCGGGGTTATGCCTACAGCTTTCGGGACTTACTTCAAGTGGATTGACATAGAAAAAGTGCTTGCCGTCAATAGCCGCTCCAGATAAAACACCATTATAAAGTGCTCTCTCAAGGCTTTCCAAATACTTATGCTCTTTAGTTAGTTTAAACATATCAAAGGAGAAGTTGACCAATGCAATCGCGGCACATGTTTCACAGTACATCGTGTCGTTTGGTAAATCATAGGCTCCAACAAAGGCTTCCCCATGGACAGTCGAACCGACTCCGCCAGTTACGTACATCTTTTTACAAACGATATCTGTCCAAATTTCTTTACAAGCTTCCAATAATGTACTGTTTCGTGTATACTGAGCAACCTTTGCCATTCCGCTAGCCATATACAGCATACGTACAGCATGACCTTTAGCATGTCGTTGATTTTTTGGTTGATCATACGCTTGCAGATAATCCAAATCGATAAGCGGATTTTCTTCTGATAATCCTCGTGCTAGATTATCCTCAACCTCTTTTTGATAAAAGGCGGGGTCTTTTCCGCGAACTTCTAAAAAGAAGTCCGCCAGCTCCAAATATTCCATCTTTTGTGTATGCTCGTATAATCGTACAAGAGCAAGTTCGATTTCTTGATGTCCATCAGCTCCCTGAATCTGATTTGGCTCTGAGCCGAAATATTTCATGATGTTCGCAATGTTTTTTGAGCAACTTCCAATAAGGTTTTCTTACCAGTAGCTTGATCATATGCGATCGCGGCTTCTATCAAATGACCAGCACAATACAGTTCATGACTAAAATATAATTGACGATACTTCAGATTTGGACGGGTCAATTGAAAAAATGTATTTAAATAACCGTCTTCTTCTTGAGCTGAAGCAATCAAAGCAATTACTTCATCCATTTTTTCTTCTAATTTCCGGTCTGCATAGTTTGATAAACTATAGGATGCGGATTCTAACCATTTATAGACATCACTGTCTTGAAAAAACCAACCAAAATGCATCCCCTCTTCTTGTTTAGCAGCGATTCGGAAATTTGCCAAAGCGTGGCTTTTTCCCATGGGAAGGGTTGGATCATTGCGCTCTGCTTGGACATCGATATCGATCGCATCATTTAAAACTTGATATTGGTAAGGAATTGTTTTTTCTCGAACAATCCGCTGATACTCTAGCCAAAAATCATCTTGGAGTTCTATACTTTTTAAATCAAATTCTTTCATACTATCTTCCCTTCTAATAAACTTTATTTTTTCGAATCATTATGATCTAAAAAAATCTCAAAACAGACAGCATACTGATTAAAAACAAGCTATATAGCGATGCTATTGTTGATATTTACGATATCTCTTCTTTTGAGAGACTACTTGTGAGGTATCTTTTACCTGTAAAACTTTGATTGAATATATGCATCCCAATCGCCGACACCCGTCTATTCATCTTAAGAAAGTTTCTTACCGATAAATGCGCAGCCTTTGTGATCGATTCCTGATAGATACATATGGCTTTCTCCTCTTTGCTCCTCATAATAAGCGGTTAATTCTCGATTTCCCCAGTGATAGCTTTTGCCTTTTTGTACAACTTCTGAAATCGTCACGATCTCAGAGGTGATCGGATGAGAATAGGAATTAAATTGAATAATTTCCCATTTTCCTATCAAATCATCTTTTTCAGGTATCCATGCTTCGGATTTTTCATAAGAGGTCGCTGAAACCACTGGCCAGCCGCTTTCCAACCAATATAATTTTCTGATTTCTAAAAAGAAGTCTGCGCTAAAAGGCTTGCGGCGCGCATGATAAATCATAAACAGCTCTTGGTCTGAGCGTTTGAAAATTGAATTATGCCCCGGCGCATACAATATCGGTTCTCCCATAAAACGATAACTCCCCAACAGCTTAGTGCCGACTTTTTCTGGCTTAACTTCCTGTTCCGTTAACGATACGCCGTTCCAATCCAGATAAGGTCCAGTGATTTCCTTTGCTCTGGCAACGCGAATATTATACGTATCATGCAAGGAGTCAAATGAGACAAATAGATAATAGTAATCTGTTTCAGGATGATAATAGACAAACGGCCCTTCGATTGCAGTGTCAACTGTAGCTGGTCGTTGAGCAATTTTCTTACCGTATCCTTCTTCAACTAATTTGCCAGTGTCTTTATCAATCTGCGTAATATAGATTCCACCAAAAAAGGAGCCGTAAACCAGCCACTGTTTGTCAAAACGATCAAATGCTATATTTGCATCGATCGCATTATGATCTGCTAATTCAGCATTTGTCTTAATAAGTTCTCCTTGATCCGTCCATGGTCCTAAAGGATGCTTTGCTGTGGCAAGTCCGATAAGAGAAGTTGTGCTGCCGAATGTAGACGCGGAATAGTACATTCGGTATTCTCCCTGATACTCAACCACTTCTGGTGCCCAAAGGCCTTCAGCTCGACTCCAATGAATTGCTGTTTGCGGCATTTGAGACAAGGCTTGTTTTTCAAATTTCCAATGTTTCAAATCATCAGAAGTACGTATAGGGATCCCAGCTGTTTTAGGGTTTTGAGTATCAGTAGAGTACAAATAATAGATCCCATCTTTTTCTATAATAGTGGGATCGTGAACACCATTTTTCCAGTCCATAAGCTCTCCTTTGTGTTAGATAATTTTTTTATTTGCGTAATTTCCTTTAAACTCTCATCTATAGCTCTAATAATTTTTTGGGAAAACCACTGATGATGTTTCTGAGTGAGCTGTCTTCTTTCCAACCACTATCATTTTTAAAAACTGTCGCCTAAAAGTAAACAGAGCAGTCAGTTACTGATCTGCCCTGTTTTTCCCAGTATTTTTTCCCACATTCCTGCAGGACAGTATTTTTTTGATAGATGCGCACGAAATTTGTAAAAGCAGCCGCATTTTGTACAAGTATGATTTAACCGAAATGGGCAGTTTTCACAAATGGCGATTCGTTTTTGAACGACATCAGAAGCAGCAAGATCGACTTCAATAGATAACTGCTCTTCAATCAATAAATCTACATTGACTGACGATGCTGTTTCTTTGATGTCGCACCCTTTGCAAGACATCTTTAGACCTCTATAGAAATTGTCAAAACACTCATTGCTGGTACATTAACTGTTAATCCATTATTGTTTGTTTGGTAATCATCAAAAGTCTGAATCGAGATATCTTCTGGATGATCAAAATCATTATGAGCATTCATCTTATCTCCAACAATATAACGTGCCTCTTTCACATGTTTAATTGCTGTCTCAAAACCGAAATTGATTTTCTCCGAACCTGAAACTGCGAAGTTGCAGATCGACAAATGAATTGTATCCTTTTGTTTCGAGATCGTGTAAGTGATTGTATCTCCGACTTCCCCATGACTTTCAACTCGTTGGGCATCCTGATGAACTTTATACAGATCAAAAACATGATAACTTGGCGTTTTAATCATTTTTTCTCCATCTGTCAAAATCATTGCCTGTAAGACATTGACCGTTTGAGCGATGTTTGCCATATGGACCCGTTCCGCATGTTTGTGGAATATATTTAGGGTGATAGCTGCTACCATGGCATCCCGAATTGTGTTTTGTTGATATAAGAAACCAGGATTGGTCCCTGGTTCAGCAGTAAACCAAGTTCCCCATTCATCGACGATAATCCCCACACGTTTTTCTGGATCGTATTGATCCATGATGGCGCTATGGCGAGTGATCAATTCATCCATATAAGCTGCTTTTTCACATGTCACAAACCATTCAGCCTCGTCAAATTCTAAAGCACTTCCTTTTTTTTCCCAACCTTGTGGATGAACATAATAGTGGAGACTCAGACCGTCCATCAACCAGTGAGCGTTCTTCATCAATGTTTCTGTCCAGTGATAATCATCGACATTTGCCCCACCAGCGACTTTATAAATCTTTTGGTCTCCATATTGACGTACATAAGTTTGGTAACGTCGATAAAGATCTGCGTAATATTCAGGACGCATATTCCCCCCACAACCCCAGTTTTCATTACCGACACCAAAAAATTTCATATTCCAAGATTCATCTTGTCCATTTTCACGACGCCAATCAGCCATTGGGGAGATACCATTCATAGTGATGTATTCGACCCATTCAGACATCTCTTGGACCGTGCCGCTCCCAACATTCCCATTCACATAGGCATCGCATTCTAATTGTTTGATTAGTTCAAAAAACTCATGGGTTCCGAAATGGTTGTTTTCCGTCACGCCGCCCCAATGAGTGTTAACAATAGTTTTGCGCTTTTCTTTAGGTCCAATTCCATCTTTCCAATGGTATTCATCCGCAAAGCATCCTCCTGGCCAACGCAGCACAGGTATTTTTATGTTCTTCAAGGCTTCTACGACATCTGTTCGCATTCCGTTTTTGTTTGGGATCGTAGAATCCTCTCCCACGTAAAGCCCTTCATAAATACATCTGCCTAGATGTTCAGAGAAGTGTCCATAGATATATTTGCTGATAGTAACGTCTGATTTTGTATTTAATACTTTGATTGTCATTTTTTCTTACACTCCTAATCCTGTTTATTTCCCCAAATAGACTCGTTATTATTGCCTATCGTTGAAAAAGTAAGAGATGTTCGTTCTCCAGTCGCATCAATTTGTTGTTCTAATAAAGTTCCTTTAAAAATGTTTTCCCCGATGGTCAGAGTAATAGCACCTTTTGAATGAGACCACTTTCCTGAGAGATCTCCTTTGATTTCTCCATTTTCCAGTAATTCAATAACTTGTGATTTTATCATTGTTTTTCCGTTATCAGTTCCATGGTTGATTATTTCATACCTGCCAGCAATTTGAGAATCTTTCATATTTTCTGCGATTTCTTCATTATCCCGGTATTCAAACGGAGCAGGTACTGGCCATCCGTCTTCGTTCATGTACATTGAATGAACACGAACCTCGTGTACTTCTGACCCATTATTGAAGCGAGTATGAAAAACCAGATACCAATCCCCATTTTCATCAATAATTACGGAATTATGGCCTGCCGCTCTGAAGCCGGTCCTCTGATGTGCAAATTGGTAGTTGCCCATTAATTTAATGCCATACTTGATATTTTGTTCCCCTTTTTCAATAATAGGAGAATTGCCTTTGGCATCTAAATATGGTCCTTCTGGAGATTCAGATCTAAAAAGCCGCATATTATAGCCGCCTTTTGCCGAAAGCCCTCCATAAGTCACAAAAAGATAATAATAATCTGTATCTTCATCATAAACAATATACGCGCCTTCTCCAGATTGATGATAACCGCCCGATAGTTTCGTACCGAAATAGCGATCGATCGTCCTTCCGTCACTTGTTAAGCCGTCTTCTCCTGGATAAATTGGTTGACCGTTCTTAGGATCGAGTTCTAGAATGTAAATACCTCCAGACCATGATCCGTAAGTCATCCATAATCTACCATCTTCATCGTAGAAAAGAGCCGGATCAATAGCATTTGGTGCATAATCCGTATTGTAGGTCAGCCCATCTTCGATTACCCATTTCTCGCTAAACCCATTGATACTCTTGTCATCTATCAATCTTTTTAAATTCGTGTTGCCATAGTTTGTATTTCGTTCACTACCATCAGTTGAATCTTTTTCAGTGAATCCTGAATAAACTATCGTTGAATCGTAGGTATAAGGTCCTTCGATCGTTTTGGCTACAGCAAACCCAATCGCAGATCTTCGCCATGTTGAGCTAGCAGAATAATAAAGCATGTAGGCGCCCTTCGAACCGTCGCTCCATTCATAGGAATCATTCCAGATTACGTCTGGCGCCCAGATATTAAATCCGCCAGCCGAATCAGCATCATCATATCCGGCCCATTTAAAAGTTTCTGCAAGATTTTCTTTTGTTTTTCCAAACAAAAGGTTGTCATCCATATTCTCATACTCATTAACGAAGGGTACCTCCCAAGCTAAGAAATCTTCCGTTTTCGCTTGTGCGATATGAGAACCAAAAAGATAAAAAATTTCATTTCCTTGGTCATCTTTAATTGAAGTAACTGACGGGTCATGGATCGATACTCTTGCTTGATTTGTAGTTGTCCACTCATTTTGCGGAAGCGCACTCACATCTCTGCTTAATTGACAACCCATGAATAAGAAACTGCTTAATAAAATGGGGAGTGTCCGTATGATCGATTTTATTTTATTTAGAGTCATCTCTATCCTTTCATTTTATACGCCGCTTAATACGCCGCTGACAGTTCCAGGTTCTCCAAAAACCGGCATACCGTTTTCATCCCAAGAAAATATCTGAATATAAGCATGTCTATTGGGATTTTCAAGAGGATCACCAGTTTTGTTTTTCTCTGGACGAGCATGGTAAACAAGAACATCTCGAATGTTTTCTTCGTCAATTGTAAAAGAATTGTGTCCAGGTCCATAAAGAGAGTTTCTTTCCGAACTTGAAAAGACCGGTTCTTTTTCTTTGTGCCATGAATATCCGTTTAACAGATCACTTTCCTCATTAGCCCATAGTAGTCCCATTGCATAATTTTCATCAGTCGCACTGGCAGAATAAGTAATGAACACTTTTCCATTTCTCAAAATAACAGCGGGTGCTTCATTGACCATGAAACCTCTCTTTTCCCAATCATAAGTCGGCATACTTAAAAGGATTTGTTTTCCTTTTAGAGTCCAAGGGTTCTGCATCTCTGATAAATAAAGATTTGAATTTCCAGGAATATTAGGATCTAGTTGCGCCCAAACATAATACAACTTATTCCGATGCTCAAAAACGGTAGCGTCTAAACTGAAGCTTTCAAATTGAGTTTTGATCTGACCTTTTTCTTGCCACGTTCCTTCAAAAGGATCCTCATTGCTGTTTTCGATTACATACATTCGATGATGATGTTGTTCATCTCTTACCTTTGCATCATCGGAGGCTGCAAAATAGATATACCACTTTCCATGTATAAAATGGAGTTCAGGGGCCCAGATCAACTGACTCATCGGACCTTGTTCATGAGCAGTCCAAACAACTTTTGATTCCCCATTCTCTAAATCACTTAGTTTTTTTGCTCTACGGATCTCAATTTCCTGATAACCAGGTTTGGATCCCGTAAAATAATAGTAGCCATCGGAATGCTTGTAGATCCATGGATCCGCTCGCTCAAGTACAATAGGTTTCACGTAATTTTCTGCCATATGTCTCTCACCTTCTTAAGAATAACTGTTTTTTGCTTTCAACATTTTTAATGCTTTATTTCTTGAATTATAGATAACGAAAGTAACTAAATATAAAATGATCCCAATGACATCATAAATCAATAGATGAATGACCACACAAGCTAAAAGCCAATATATTATCCTCTTCTCGATCTTGTTATTCTTCATACTTGCCGCATTGATCCAACTTATGATACCGATCAGGATCGTAGCTAAAGCAACGATCATTACTACTTTTGAGATCATTCCTACTAAACTAGAATTCAAATAATCATACCGACCAACTTGTTGAAAAGCAGTTATTCCCTGCTCTTCAAACCACGGATAATAGGCAAACATTGTGATCAATCCAATGCAGATATCCCAACTGGCACTAAACCGTAATAGATTTCTTTCTAGTTTTCTTTGCATAGTCATCCCTACCCTTTGATACCTGCATTTAGATTCATTGATTCAATAAAGTATTTTTGAGCGAATAAAAACAACAACACTGTGGGAATAATAGCAATCAATGCAGACCCCATTAATTGACCGATCATTCGGTAATTCCCATAGATATCTTGTAACAATAAAAGTCCCGCTGTAATCGGCATTTTTCTAACATCCGTATAAACAATAACCGGCCATAAAAAGTCATTCCATGATCCTGTAAATGAAAAAAGGCCGACAACAATAAGAACCGGTTTTATTAAGGGCACAATAATCTCTGAAAAAATCGTAAATTCATTGGCACCGTCCATACGAGCAGACTCATCAAACTCCAGCGGTATCCCTTTCATAAATTGTCTTACGAGAAAAATATTCCCCATACCGGCTAAACCTGGAATGATCATGGCAAGTGAAGAGTTTACCCAACCAAACGTTTCAATAATTTTATATGATGGGATCAGATTAACAACGCCAGGAAACATCGAGATTCCCATTAAGATATAGAAAAGGCGATCTCTATATCTAAACCGCATTCGGCCATATCCGTAAGCCGTGACTGCTACGACGATCACAACTAGAATCGAATGGCTGACCGCAATAAAGAGTGAATTAGAAAGCCATTGCAGGATGGGGGCTGTCGATGTATTTGTCAGGATCGCTACATAGTTATCTAAAATCCAATTCACAGGCAATAAGCGAAATCCTGATGAAACAATCTCTGTCTGAGAACGAAAAGAAGTCGCAAAACTAAAAATCAGCGGAATGACCCAAATAACACATAAGATGATCAGAAATGCATAAGCAACTAATGCGCTCGAAATATTTTGTTTTTTTATATTCATTCCCTTTACGCTTGAAATATTTTGTTTTTCAATATTCATTTCCTCTATACTCGAAATATCTTGCTTTTTTATATTCATTCCCTTTCCTCCTCAAGTATTGCTTCTATCAAGTAAGAAATACTGGAACACTGATACGCACATAATGATTATTCCTAAAATGACAGCCATTGCAGATGCCATTCCGGCAATCGACTCACCTTGGCTAAATGCCAATGAACGGATATACATCATCAAAACGGTTGTACTCTGATTCGGTCCACCGCCAGTCATCATTAATGGTTGCGCAAAAACATTGAACGCACCTGCGGTTGTCATCACAACTGTGTACAATAAGGGAAAACGTATGGATGGCAACGTTACATTGAAAAACTTCTGCACAGGTCCTGCTCCGTCAATCTCAGCAGCCTCGTAAAGATCTTCATTTACACCGGATAGAGCTGAACGGTAAATAATCATATTTCCACCAATCGCTCCCCAGATGCTGACAACAAAAATCAAAATCCATGCATATGGTTGTCTAGAAGCCCATGAAAAATCAAAACCGAAGAGATTATTAACTGCACCTAATCGTGAGTGAAAAATAAGTGTCCAGATTAATGAACCAGCGGAAACTGAAATCAAACCTGGAATATATAGAATTGCTTGAAAGAAACCTTTGAATTGTACTTTTTTATGTTGCAGAGCTGCAGCGATCAGCAACGGGATAATTATTTGCAACGGTACCATGATCAATACAAAGATAAAAGTATTTTTCAGGCCGTTCCAAAATTGCGTGTAGAATGTTGACGAACTATCAAACAGCAATGTTCTGTAATTATTGAAACCTACCCAAACAGGATCTGAAATCAAGTTCCATTGTGTGAAGGATGCATAAATCCCGTAAATGGTTGGAATGCATACAAAGATAATAAAAAGGAGCATGTGTGGTCCGATAAACGCCATAGAAGTCCAATTGATTTTTTTATTTTTCATTTCTGTCATTCCCTTCGAAAATCAGAAAGGGGATGAATCCATCCCCCCTTCGTTCTTTACTTCGCAACTTCCGCAATTTTGTCTTCCACATACTGTTGCATTGTTGCCAGCCCTTCATCTATATCTAATTCTCCATATGCGATATCTGTACAATATACATCTAATGCTTCTAATACATATGAGAAATAAATATAATCGAAGATGTACAGGGTTTCTTCTTCTTCAGGTGTTGATGTAAAGAATGATTGTGGATATTCTTTATAGTCGTCACTTTCAAGAATATCATTACTTGCTACTATCTGACCGGCTTTCGCCCATTCGATTGAATTTGTCCGAACGAATTCCAAGAATTTCGCAATAACTTCTTCTTTTTCTTCTGTCCTTGCTTCACTCTTCAACATACCAAACATGTGAGATGCAGCTCTGTTTGTTGCAATTTCATCCGAAGTAGAATAAATATTCGTAACACCCCAATTCAAACCTTCAACGGCATCATGAGCAGTGGATGTCCAAGTACCATCTGTTGAAAATAAAACATTTCCACCTTGGAACATTAGGTATCCATCTTCTCCGTATGGTGTCATCAGCCCTGCGTCTGTTAACGCTTTTATTTTTTCCAAAGCTTCTTTCATTTCAGGTGTATTCACTGTTGGATTTCCGGAATTATCAGAGATATCCCCACCCAAGTTGCGGATTTGGGCCAAAATCACCCAAGATAACAGCGCATTATTTACTACATAGTCTCCCTCTTCCATTTTTCCAGCTAATGACATCATCTCATCAAATGTCACGATATCATCGTCTAACCATGAAGTAACTCCGTATTTTTCTAAAAGATCTGTATTGTAGTACATAGCACTTGCATGGATATCTAATGGAATAGTGTATTGAGTCCCTTCAACTTGTCCTGCATTCCAAGCAGTATCTAAATAATTGCTTTCTTGTAGATTCGGTTGGTAGGACATCAGTTGTTCCGCTGAGTCTAAAATATCAGAATTAACAAACTCCTCGACTTTATAGGAATGCATCAATGTCAAATCGGGAATCCCGCTTTTTGAACTGACAACTGTACTTAGTTTTGTGTACATATCTGACGTAATAACATGATTTATCGTATATTCTGAATCTGACTGTTCATTAAACTCTTTTACGATTTGATCCATATAAGCACCATCGTCACCAGTCAATGGAGACCAGAAATCAATTGTAAATTTTTCTTTTTGGGCAGCTTGATAGCGATTAAACCCAACTAATGCAACAGCAACCAAAACAAGTAGAGCACCAATGAACATTAATTTTTTTTTCATATTTTTCCCTCTTTCACTTTTTATTCGTTAAAAATAATTGGGCCGCTTTCTTCAGACACCCTTCCTAAACATACTTTCGGAAATTTTTATCCAAAGAATCGATTCATACTAATATTAGTTTAAAATACAAGCTTGCAAACTATTTAAACTTACAACTAAATAATAACTTCAAATGAAATCGTTGTCAACAATATTTTTGTTAAAATAGTTAATGTATATTTATTTTAAGTTAACAAATATATTAATTATAATTCGCAGAGTTAATTACATTTACATAAATTAGCAAATATGTTAATATTCAAATAAATCATAAATCGTATTTGCATGGAGGTAAAAATATGCAATTAGAAATTACTCAGGAAGCATTACCGGTCTATGAAGCATTAGCCAGTAATGTCCGAATAAAAATTATCCAATTATTATCGAAAAATAAAATGAACGTCAAGGAAATTGCTCATGAATTAGGACTGAGTAGTGCCATCGTTACAATGCATATCAAGAAATTAGAAGAAGCTAAAATCATCAAAACTGAACGTATCGGTCAACAGAAAATCTCCAGTTTACGAGTTGATCACATTGATATCAATTTTCCGGAAAAAATTTTCAATGCATTCGACACTCGAGAAACCTCAATTCCAATTGGTCATTACACAAATTACTCCGTGGAACCTACTTGTGGTCTGGCTACTCTTTCTGGATTCATTGGACCTGTTGATGAACCTAAATTTTTTATGGATCCAAATCGAATGAATGCTCGAATTTTGTGGTTCACGAAAGGATTTGTTGAATACCAATCTCCAAATTTCCTATCATTGGAAGAAAAGCTGGAAATGATGGAAATTTCGATGGAGATTTCTTCTGAGTTCCCATTTTCAAATAATAATTGGCCTTCTGATATTACCTTCAGTTTAAATGGGATTGAACTTGGTACTTGGACTAGCCCTGGAGATTTTGCTGATATTCGTGGTAAATATACACCAGATTGGTATCCAGATAATTTAAACCAATATGGTTTATTAAAAACGATTCGAATCATGGAGCATGGTACTTATATGGAAGGAGAGCCTTTATCACCCATCACTATTAAAGATATACCTGCTTATGAAGATACTTGGCACTTGAAAATCGAGGTCAAAGATACAGCAAAATACGTTGGCGGTTGTACCCTCTTTGGAAAAGGTTTTGGTAATTACGACCAAGATATCAAGATCAAAATGTTTTATAGCTAAAAAGTTTGCCCTTCACTATTTTGAAAGATGAGAACGGGTTCTTGGACGTCAATGCAGGGTGGTAGGCAACTGATATAGCGAGAAGATGAACTGACGTTAACTAATTGTGAAAATAAAAAAATCCGAATGCTGGAAAGCTCGTCAACAGGAGCATTCCAACATTCGGGTATTTTTTACTTTGATTGTTTTAGATTACTTCGCCAAACGATAGATGGCATCAGCATAAATAGCTGCTGCGCGCAACAGATCGTCTAATGTCATGAATTCATTTGCTTGGTGCATCGTATCCGTATAGCCTGGGAACATCGCGCCGTATGCGACACCGCGTTCCAACAGACGTCCGTATGTGCCGCCGCCGATGATTTGTTCGTGTCCTTTTTCACCGGTATGATCTTCATAAACTTGTAGAAGAGTCGCTACCAATGGATCATTTTCAGGTACATAGTGGGGCGCCATATTGCGTTCACCACGAACGATCGAAGCATTTTCTTTGGAAACGACGTTGTTCAATTCGTTTTCAAGATCATCTGCTGTCACACCTTTTGGATAACGGAAGTTCAATGCGATGTAGTTTTCAGATTCCGCTTGATCTGCAGCAAACGCGAACAACCCAGCGTTCATCGTCAATTTGCCCATTTTTGCATCTTCATGAGCGACACCGGATTTTTCACCGTAGAAGTCTTCATGGATATAAGTTGCCGCAGTGTGCAGGAAGTTTTTCCCGCCGCCGGCAAACGCATATTGATCTAAGAACAGAGCCAAGAAAGTACCGGCATTGATCCCTGCTTGTGGGCTTGCGCCGTGCGCGCTTTTACCAACTAATTCGATTGCAACAGTATTGCCGTCCGCTTTGACAGTTCCGCTGACAGGATTAGCTGTCGTGAATTCTGCGAATGCTTTTTCCAATTCGGCAGCCGCTTCTGCTGATGGTACAGTAACTTGAGCTTTTGCCGCACCAGGTACCATATTTTCCCGCAAACCGGCAGCAAATTCGTTTAATGTATATTCGCCGGAATTATCACCGGAAAAATGCAGTTTCAATGTCACATTTCCTTTTTCACCGTTGATGATCGGAAATTCTGCATCCGGTGAGAAACCGAAATCAGGTTTTTCTTCATGTTCAAAGTAGTAGTTCATGTCGCCCCAGCCGGACTCTTCGTCACTACCTACAACAAAACGGATTTTCTTTGTTAATGGCAGTTCCAATTCTTTGATGATCTTCAATGCATAATAAGCAGCCATACTTGGCCCTTTGTCATCGGAAGAACCGCGAGCAAAGATCTTGCCGTCTTTCAATACTGGTTCATAAGGATCTGTATCCCAGCCATCTCCAGCAGGCACCACATCCATATGACCAAAGATCCCTAATGTTTCATCACCTTCGCCATATTCGATATGTCCAGCATAGTTATCGACATTTTTCACGGTAAAGCCGTCTCGTTCGCCGTATCCTAACATATGCAGCAGCGCGTCACGAGGTCCTGGACCAAATGGAGCGTCCGCTGTTTTTTTTGAGTCGTCTCGTTCACTGTTGATTCTTAATAGATCAAATAAATCTTTCAACAAGTCGTCTTTCCGAGCTTCGACTTCTTTTTGCCAATCGATTGTCATGATACATTCCTCCTAAATCTACTCTCGTGTCCAATGATACCATTTCTTTAGTAGAAATGAAAAACAAAGAGTCAATTTTCTAAAAATTTCCTGTTTTGCAAATGTTCGTTATAATAGAAGAAAAGACTTGGCGGTGAAAACAATGAAAGAATTCACAAAAGAACTTTTAGCGAAGGTGATCCATCCGCGACCAGCGGAATCCCACAAAGGCGACTATGGAAAAGTGGTTTTGATCGGCGGTAATCAGCAATATGGTGGAGCCATCATGATGAGCGCAGAAGCCTGTGTTTATGGCGGTGCAGGATTGACGACAGTTGCTACGCATCCAAAAAATCACGCTTCTTTACACGCACGTCTGCCGGAGGTCATGGTTTTGGATTGGCAAGAGGAGCAGACACTTGCAAAAGTAATCGAAAGTGCCGATGTGATCTTGATCGGACCGGGTTTAGGAGAAGACGAACACGCCAAAAGACTGCTGCACTTTGTATTGCAAACACAAAAAGAACAATGGTTAGTGATCGATGGCTCAGCTATTACCTTGTTTTCTGAAGGAGATTATTCCCTTCCAAAGCCGGAAAAAACGATTTTCACTCCCCATCAGATGGAATGGCAGCGTCTGAGCGGTATCCCTGTCGAGAAACAAGAAGCTGCCGCCAATCAACGAGCCCAGCAAAAAATCGGCGCGACGATCGTATTGAAAAGTCATCGGACTGAAATCTACACCGCTGATAAAATCTATAAAAATCCTGCCGGCGATCCAGCAATGGCAACAGGGGGAATGGGCGACACATTGGCAGGGATCATCACAGCTTTTTTAGGTCAATTTACCCAAGATATACAAACGATCAGCGCCGCAGTCTACCTTCATAGTCTGATTGGCGACCAATTGGCGCAAGACCATTACGTCGTGTTGCCAACAGCTATCAGTCACTTGCTGCCTATTTGGATGAAAAAGATTGCTGAAAACAGCTAAATTATCAAAACTCCTAGAATCCACATTGATATGATACAAAAATAACCGAACTATATCCCTCGATTTTTAAGGACATATAGTTCGGTTACTTATTTTCTCAGATTTATTTCAATATTGTTTGGGAGACCAGTTGGCAGTAGTAGACCATGCCATCGGTATTTGGATGGACGCGATCCTCATAGAACCAGTCTTCGTGATTATTACTTAGACTGTACCAGTCGATCAATGTGATATTTTTATATTTTTCCGCCATTTTCGTCAGCATCGTATTCACATCATTTTGCCAACGTTGTGTCGGTACTCGCACATTTACCCAGTAAACGTTCCGATCGCCTAATTCCTTCATAAAAGCATCAAACTGTGCTTCCGTGAAAGATCCGTTGGTACCTAGACCTACCAATACATTCTTTTTCAATAATCCATCTTCATCTAATTTTTTCACAAGATCGGCGCTGGCATAAAGCTGACGACCGATATCTGCATCAACGATGATATTTGGGAATATCTCTTTCAAATCTGAAGTCGCATCCAACATCACGGAATCACCAAATGCAGTCAGCTCCATTTTTTGCGCTTTTTTCACTTGGGCTTCTGTCAAACCGTATTTGTCGATCAACGATTTTTGTGATTCATCCAAGGACTGACTAGTCTGTGCTGATGAATTGTCTTGTGATTGTGCGGCTTTTCTGGATTTTTCTGCTACGGCTTTGTTGGCAGCGATATTTTCCTGTAGGCGTTTTTGATTGGCATCTACATGATTAGTAGGCGCGATCGCCAATCCCACGATTGAGATAACGATCACCGCAAGACTAGGCAACAACCATATTTTTTGACGGCTGATGATCGGCGTTTCAAACCAACCTTTGACTGTCCGCCAACTTTTTCCATAATCGAAACGCCGCAAAGGATTCTCAATATAACGATAAGATAATTCGCTGATAATAAGGATCAGTGCCAATTCAATCAATGTATGCAGCCAGACATTGTCGGCAATACTATTGATTTTTGATTCGTAAAAGATCATAACTGGAAACTGGTAGAGATAGATACCGTAACTCCGTTTGCCGATATAGCTGAAAATCGGATTTGTCAGCCATTTGTTCAAACTGGCGCCTGGATGAGCCACCACTGCTACTAAGATCACACAGAGCAAACTGATCAAAAACATCCCGCCGTAATAAATAAATGTATAATGAGCATCTAAAAAGAAAAATGCTGCGGCTAAAAGCAAGAAACTAATGATCCCCGCTCCGTTCAATACCTGCTTTGCTTTACGGGGGATCTGCTCTTTCAAATGGGTGCTAGGCCAGATGAATGCCAACGCCGAACCCAGCCAAATAGAAAACAAGCGGGTATCTGTCCCATAATACACACGCGTCGGATCAGCTCCAGGCACGTATTTGATAGCCATCCAGACAGCCGACGCACAGGCCAGTGCAAAGACCGTATAAAATACATGCTGTCTTTTTTTGCAGATCTTCATCAATACTACGAACAACAATGGCCAGATCAGATAATTCTGTCCTTCGACAGCCAATGACCAGATATGTGTAAACGGCGACTCGTTTGCAAAGCGGTCAAAATATGACATTCCATTATTGATCTGCCACCAGTTGTTTACATAGAGCAAACTGCTGGAAAAAATTCCTTTTAGATTATTCAATAAATTACGCTGAAACAGCGTGATATAAGCAGATCCGGTGATCATTAAAAAGACCAGTCCCGGATAAAGACGTTTCATCCGCCGGACATAAAATTGCCAGATCGCTATCTTGCCATTTTGATCCCATTCCTGCCTCAGCAGATCTGTGATCAAATATCCTGAAACTGCGAAAAACACAGGTACACCTAAATAGCCTCCCCGCATTCTCGTTGGTAATAAATGATAAAAAATAACTCCGATTACAGCCAACGTGCGAATTCCATCGAACCCTGTGATGTAACGGCTCTTTTTAAGTCGTTTTTTTTGTTGCATCCTCATTCCAACTTTTCTTTTTTTTCGTTATTCTACCCATTAATAAACTACAAATAACACCATCTTATCATGCCATATTCTCCAAAAAAATGGCATTTTTTATCTATACAAAATAAAATATTTTCAAAAAAATTAAAGATTTGTTCGCGCACTTGCGAAAAAAATATTAGAGAAAGTCCTGTAATATTTCTTGATGATATTTTACAGCTCTTCCTCGTAAAACCGCCCTAAGATCTGAACATTCTCAGCGATACTGACAAACGCCTTAGGATCAGCTTCTTTCATCGCACTGCGCAATAATGGTAACTCAAATCGAGTCACTACTGTCAAAAGAACTGTCTGCTTATCATGATGATAAGCACCTTCTGCTTCATTGATGATCGTGATCCCCCGCCGCATGCGATGTTGGATCGTGTGGATCACCCGATCAGGATAACGAGTAATGATCGTCACCTGCATCTTCTTTTGCTTCGTGTAAACAGCATCCGTCACTTTGCCGCTGACAAAAATCGCTAACGCGCTATACAACGCATATTGCCAACCAAACAAGATCCCTGCTGCCAACATGATAAATAAATTGAAAATGATCGAGATCGAGCCGATCGTCTTGCCGGTTTTTTTGCGGATCGCGATACTTAGAAAATCTAAGCCGCCAGAAGACAACCCGCTTTTCAGCGCATAGCCGATCCCAGCCCCCATGACCGCTCCACCAAAAATCGCACAAATTATCGGATCATCAGAAAGAACTTCTTCCGGCATGATCTGCATAAAAATCGATGTCAAAACAACAGTGATCCCGGTAAAAATCGTAAATTTATGTCCGATTTTAAACCAGCCTAGAAAAAACAGTGGTATATTCAACAACGATAATGCCAGAGATACCGGAACATGCACACCGATCAGATCTTTAGATAACGTGGTCAAGATCTGAGCGACCCCTGTGATCCCGCTAGAATAAATATGTCCTGGCTGATAAAAAAAATTCACAGAAATAGAAGCTAATAGCGCATAAACGATCGAATAAGAGAATTTTGTTGCAAAATCTGGATGGGGCAAGTGTTTCAAAAATTTAGTCATGGAAAATAGGGCCTCGTTTCGAATATTCTTCTCTCATTATACGAAAATTTTCTGTAAAAAGAAGAGGACAACTCTTAAAAGTTGTCCTTTTCATGAAAATTTATTCTTCTTCGATCGAAGTCACGTCGATGTTCAGTTCAAAAAGCTGTAATGGCGATACGATACTTGGGGCAGCTGACATTGGATCGGCAGCTTTCCCGTTTTTCGGAAAGGCGATCACTTCACGGATATTGTCTTCACCAGCTAACAACATCGCAAAACGATCAAGTCCTAAAGCGATCCCGCCATGTGGAGGGAAGCCGTAATCCAACGCTTCCAATAAGAAGCCGAATTGTTCTTCCATCGCTTCTTTTGAAAAGCCTAGTGTCTCAAACATTTTTTCTTGAACTTCTCGAGTGTGGATCCGCAATGATCCGCCTCCTAGTTCGTATCCGTTCAAGACGATATCGTAAGCTTCCGCATAAACTTTTGCCGGATCACTGCTTAACAATGGAATGTCGCTTTCTTTCGGCATTGTAAATGGATGGTGAGCGGAGACATAGCGTTGCGCTTCTGCGTCGTATTCGAATTGCGGCCAGTCAGTTACCCATAAGAAATTGAATTTAGTTGTATCGATTAACTCTAATTCTTTTCCTAAACGTGTCCGCACTGCTCCTAAAGCTGCTGAGACCACATCAAATTTATCCGCGCCAAACATCAGCAAGTCGCCGACTTCAGCATCTGTTGCTTGAATGATCGCATCTTGTTTATCCGCTAAGAATTTAGCAATCGGTCCTTTCAAGCCATCTTCTTCCACTTTAAGCCAAGCCAAGCCTTTCGCGCCGAATTGACCGACATATTGTCCTAATTGATCCATATCTTTCCGTGAATAGCGGCTTGCTGCACCTTTCGCATTCAGTGCTTTGACGACCCCGCCGTTTTCCAATGCCATTTGAAAAACTTTGAAATCCACGTCTTTGACTGTTTCGCTAAGATCGATCAGTTCCATTGCAAACCGAGTATCCGGTTTGTCGCTTCCGTAACGGGCCATCGCTTCGTCGTAAGTCATACGAGGAAATGGTAGTGTAACATCGATCCCTTTGACATCTTTCATTACTTTCGCGATCAAGCCTTCTGTGTACTCTTGGATCTCTTCTGCTGAAAGGAATGTCGTTTCGATATCTACCTGTGTAAATTCAGGTTGGCGGTCCCCCCGCAAGTCTTCATCCCGGAAACAGCGGACGATTTGATAATAGCGGTCCATACCGGCATTCATCAATAACTGTTTGAAAATCTGCGGTGATTGAGGCAATGCGTAAAAATGACCTGGATGGACCCGGGAAGGAACCAGATAATCCCGCGCGCCTTCTGGAGTCGATTTTGCTAAATAAGGTGTTTCGATATCCAAAAAGTCATTTTCATCCAAATAATGACGGATCGCTTGGGTTGTTTTGTTGCGCAAAATCAAGTTTTTCGTCATCTTAGGACGGCGCAAGTCCAAATAACGGTATTTTAGACGTACTTCGTCACTGATATTTTGTTCATCTTCAATCAAAAACGGCGGTGTTTTTGCTTTGTTTAAAATTTTGATCTCTGAAGCCATCACTTCAAATTTGCCCGTCGCCATTTTAGGATTGATTGCTTCAGGACTGCGGTGAACAACTTCACCAGTCACTTCGATCACAAATTCGCTGCGGCACTTGTCTGCGATCTCCCATGCTTCTTTTGATTTTTCAGGATTGAATACAACTTGAACGATCCCTTCACGGTCGCGCAGATCGATAAAAATCACGCCTCCTAAATCTCTTCTTTTTTGTACCCAACCTTTTAATGTAACAGTTTGACTGACTTGTTCGTCAGAAACCAATCCGCAATAAATCGTGCGTTTTGCCATTTTATTTCTCTCCTATTCTTCCAACATGCTCATTTCATCATAGACTCCTGAAAAATCTTCATAGATTTTCGTCAGCGGGAAACTTTTTTCTTTACGGCTAGCCATTGACTTGACGTTGATGATTCCTTGTTCCAATTCATCTTCACCCAACGTCAAAACTAATTTCGCGCCGGCTTTGTCCGCTGTTTTGAATTGTGCTTTTGCTTTTCTTTGCATCACATCACGGTCGGCAGAAAAACCAAAATTGCGGATCGCTTGGACTACTTTCAACGCTTCGATATTCGTTGATTCACCGATGCTGACTACGTAAGCATCCAACTCGTTCATTGCAGGAATAACCACTTCTTCTGCAGCCAGAGTCAACAATACCCGTTCGATCCCTAATGCGAAACCGAAACCTGGAGTAGCCGGTCCTCCCAATTCTTCTACCAATTGATCATAACGACCGCCGGCACAGATCGTAGCTTGCGCGCCCATCCCCGGTGCATCGCTCATGATCTCAAAGATCGTGTGGGTGTAATAATCCAATCCCCGCACCATATTCGCGTCTACTTCATAAGGAATTTCCAGTGCATCCAACATTTTAATCACTTCGTCAAAATGTTTTTTTGCCGGTTCGCTGAGATAATCTAAAATCGAAGGCGCATCCGCCACGAATTTTTGATCTCGTTTATCTTTGCTGTCTAAGACCCGCAAAGGATTTTCGTGAAGGCGGCGTTTGGAGTCTTCACTCAGCTCTGCTTCATGAGGTACAAGATAATCGATCAACGCTTGACGGTATGCTTGACGAGTCTCTTTATCTCCCAATGAATTGATCACTAAACGGATTTGTTGGATCCCAAGTTGTTTGAAGAAATCCAACGCCATCGCCATCGTTTCAACGTCTGTGGCTGGATTGACACTGCCGAACGCTTCTACACCGATTTGATGGAATTGACGCAACCGGCCTTTTTGTGGCCGCTCATAGCGAAACATTGGTCCCATATAAAATGTTTTGTATGGTTTTGCATATTCCGGACCGTATAATTTATTTTCTACAAAGGATCTTACGATAGGCGCTGTTCCTTCTGGACGCAGTGTTACATGGCGATCACCTTTATCAAAAAAGTCATACATTTCCTTTGAGACGATATCTGTCGTATCACCGACACTGCGGGCAATCACTTCATAATGCTCAAAGATCGGTGTGCGGATCTCACTGTATTGATAATCATGGAACAATAAACGGGCCGTTTCTTCCACAAATTGCCATTTTTCTGATTCGCCAGGCAAGATATCATTGGTTCCTTTCGGACGTTGATAACTCATTTCGTTTCCTCCTAATTTTTTCTTTTTAGTATATCTAAGCAGTACTGTTCGACACCTGCACGATAGCTGTTAAAACCATCAGCTTCTGCAACAAAAAAAAATCGCCCTTGTTTTATACAAGGGCGAATGATTGACATACGCGGTACCACCTAAGTTCGAAAACATCACTGTTTTCCTCTATGCAAGTAACGTTTGCAAACGAAGCGGCTTTTCACTCGCTCATCTCCAGAGTGTCTTTCGGGTACAAGTCTTGAACTATTTTCAGCCATGATAGTTCTCTCTAGAAAGTTCCTTGTAACTTACTCGCTCTTTCATCGATTTTCATATTACCAATAAACTACTAAAATATATGGAAAATGTCAAGCTGTTTTCTATAAACTCCAGTGCAAGATAGTTTTTCTTTTTCTTGATCTGTTCTAGACTATAAATAGAAAGAAAATAGAAAGAATAAGAAAAAATAGGAGGGATTTTTTTATGGCAGATGTACGAATCGGAAAATCGCGGGTATACGCGTCAACTTTAGGATTAGGAGCAAACGCGGTGGGCGGGCACAATCTTTTCCCCGGACTTGATGATGAGACCGGCAAAGAAATCGTCCGCATGGCATTACGCAGCGGCATTACATTATTAGATACGGCTTACGCTTATGGCAATGGGCGTTCAGAAGAATTGATCGGCGAAGTGTTGCAAGAAGATGAATTTGATCGTTCACGCGTGATCATTGCGACAAAAGCCGCCCATGATCCTGAAAATCCAGGGACTAAAAACAATTCGCCGGAATTTCTGGAAAAATCGGTAGAAGACGCATTGCGCCGTCTGCAAACGGAATACATCGATATTTTCTATATCCATTTTCCTGACGAAGCAACGCCAAAAAACGAAGCGGTCGCCGCTTTGCATCGTTTGAAAGAAGCCGGCAAGATCCGAGCTATTGGAATCTCCAATTTTGATCTGGCACAAGTCAAAGAAGCCAACCAAGACGGTTACGTGGATGTCGTGGAGGATCAATTCAGTCTGATCCATCGTGAAGCGGAAACAGAACTATTACCGTATCTACGAGAAAATCGCATTAGTTTTGTCCCTTATTTTCCATTGGCTTCGGGTTTGCTGACAGGCAAATATTCTAAAGAAATGACCTTTGACGAAAACGATCTTCGCAGCAAAAAAGCTGATTTCAAGGGTGTACGGTTCCAAACAATCATTCAAAAAGTCGATCAAATGAAAGAAATAGCACAGCGTTATGATGCAACAGTTGCCCAATTGGTTTTGGCTTGGTATTTAAAAAATCCTGATATCACCGCAGTCATCCCTGGAGCGAAAAAACCAGAACAAGTCCAAGCCAATGCACAAGCTATCGACATCCGCCTTTCAAATGAGGACTACGATATCATTGATAAATTGTTCAGCTAAACGGATAAGAAAGCAAGACTAGAGGGTTTTGCTTTCTTATTGTATACTTGGGACAAAAAGGAGCAAAATACGTGGAACTTTATCATGGCTATCAACGCCAACCTCATTATTATGAAACCGATCAAATGGGGATCATCCATCATTCAAATTATATCCGCTGGTTTGAAGAAGCCCGGGTCGCATTACTGGAATTTCTGAATCTGCCCTATCACCAACTAGAAAACGCAGGGCTCATCGTTCCTGTATTAGCAGTCAGTTGTGAATATAAACAAATGATCCGATACGGCGACACTGTCCGTATCGATATCTTTGTAGACAATTATACCGGGACACGCCTTGACTTTCGTTACGAGATCCATGACAGTTCGTCCAATGAACTGCTGACAGTCGGAACCAGCCAGCATTGTTTTTTGAAAAAAGATAGCGGCCGCTTGGTTCGTCTGCAAAAAACGCAGCCGGCGTTTCATCAGATCTTTCAGGACTATTACTTGTTGAAGATTGAGTAATTTTCTGAATATTCAGCCAAATAACTTGCAATCCTCCCTCTTTTTTTATAGTATGAATTAATCTATGAAAAAGGAGGAGATCGCATGTACGCTGTCAAAGTATTACATGGTTACATCGCTAAAGATGGACACCGGACCCGTGACAAGTCGCCGGAAAAGCTGATGGTTTTTACTGATAGAAAACAATCAGAACAATTCGCGCGACGGATCGGCGGCCGGATCAAGCGAATCGAATCAGCAGAAAAACGATGTTGAGTAGACTGATTCTAATCCCGCAGCAATATCAAAAAGGATAAAACATGCTCTTATTGTCCAGTAAAGAGTCTGTTTTATCCTTTTTGTATTTACTGATCTTCTTTTTTATCTGGAGCGATTCCTTTGATGATCATCTCAGTCCATTCTTCTGTGTAGGGCATCAATCTTTCATAGATATGAGGTTTCGAGATTCCTTCAACGATTGCTTCAAAGTACAGCATCAAAAATTCATCGGAATATTTCAATGCTACCTTGCCTTCTTTACGGCCTCGGTGGAATATATCCAGCATTATAGTGAAACTTTCTTTACTGTAGACTTCCATCAACGTGGCCAGCTCATCATTTTTTTTATGAGTAACATACGCCATCATATCCAAATAAAACTGTTTGTTCACCTTCTCCATAAAACGGATCTTGTTTTTACTCATGGCAATGATCGTTTCTTCAAAAGGCCGCTCTTCTGCCATGATCTTTTTAGCAGAATCTCCCATTTCATTCAAAAATCTCTTGAATACTTCACCGATCAGGTTTTCTTTGCTGCCGAAATATTTAAAAATCGTTGCTTTAGAGACATTGGACTGCTTTACAATTTCTTCGATGGTGACCTTTTCCACCCCAGTATCTGAATTCATCAATGTAAATGCTGCGTCAAGTACCTGCTGTTTCTTTTCTTCCGCTCTTTTTTCAAAACCATTCATTTTTTCTCCAACTTTCTAATACATACGAATAAAAAGAATATAGATATAAAAATAGTTTATAACTTTTATTTACTTATTATATATAAAATATTATAAACTATCAACCGAAAATTAGTTTTAAATTCTTGATGTATTTCGTTGACTTAAAAATAGAAAAAGAATATTATATACCTGTAAATGAACTTTGGTTTAAAACAAAGAAAACAGAAGACTATTTCATACTTTTTTATGTAATGTATTCTCTTTCTTTGAATAAACTGGAAAGCACGTTATAAGTCTAGATACAAAGGAGTTATAAATCATGACAAAAATTGTAAATGTACAAAGACTGCAAAAAAAATTCGGCAAATCTCCTGCATTGACGAATGTTTCTTTTACAGTAGAAGCTGGTGAGGTTGTTGGTTTCATCGGTCCCAACGGCGCAGGAAAATCAACTACGATCCGGACACTGCTGGGGATCATCAAAAGCGATTCCGGCAATGCAGAGATTTTTGGCAAAGATGTCTGGAAAGACAGTCTTGAGATCCACAAAAGAATTTCTTACGTTCCCGGTGATGTGGCATTGTGGGGCAGTTTGACCGGCGGCGAGATCATCGATCTGTTCATTAAACTTCATGGCGGCGGCGATAAAACCAAGCGGGATTATTTGATCAAACGGTTTGAACTGGATCCTAAGAAAAAAGCCAAAAGTTATTCAAAAGGGAACCGGCAAAAAGTCGGTTTGATCGCGGCATTGTCCGTTGATTCGGATCTTTATATTTTTGACGAACCTACTTCCGGACTCGATCCTTTGATGGAAGCTGTTTTCCAAGATGAAGTGGAAAAAATCAAAAATGCCGGCAAAGCGATCTTATTGTCTTCCCACATTTTAAGTGAAGTCGAACGATTGGCAGATAAAGTCGTCATTATCCGAAAAGGAAAAGTTGTGGAAACCGGAACACTTGACGAATTGCGCCATTTGACACGCTCGACGATCACTTTGGAAACGGTCGGCGATGTTTCTACACTGGCTGATCTTCCAGGAGTTTATGACTTCGTTCAAAAAGACAATCAAGCAAAATTTTCTGCGGATAACCAACAGATCAATGCGATTTTGAGTGCCGCTACCAAATTGGATATCACAAAATTTGAGTCAGTGCCGCCAACGCTTGAAGACCTGTTCATGCGACACTATGAAGCGTAAGCGTTGAAATGGAGGAACTATGATGAATGAAAAGTTTGCGCGTTGGAATGTGCTTTTTGCACAATATCTAAAACGCGATTGGAAGAAGATTATTTTTTGGATTTTAGGAGTTGGCTTGTTCTCTGGCGCCTTCATCCCCGCTTTTGAAGAGATCGCTAAAGGCCAAGGAGCAGCAGGAATGTTTGAAACAATGCAAAATCCCGCAATGATATCGATGGTAGGCCCTACTCCTATTACTAACGGTGCTGATTATACAGTAGGAGCGATGTACGCTCATGAGATGCTGCTTTTTTGCGGATTGTTCGCAATGATCCTATCCATTCTCCACGTCGTCGGTCATACCCGTAAAGAAGAAGATCTGGGACTGACAGAATTGATTCGTTCGTTTCGGGTTGGCCGTCAAGCAAATTCATTGGCGGTCTTAATAGAAACCATCTTGATCAATTTGGCATCAGCTGTTGTGATCGCAGGTCTTATGATTGGTTTCAACGTTGCTACTGTTACGGTGGAAGGCTCGATTTTATTCGCCAGTTCGGTTGCTTTGGCGGGAATACTCGGTGCCGTGATCGCTTTAGTAATGGCGCAGATCATGCCGATCTCTTCCGGTGCTACCGGTTCGTCTTTAGCGATCATCGGATTGCTGTATATCATCCGTGCCGGTACAGATATTTCAAATCTGGATCTATCACGGATCAATCCTTTAAGTTGGGTCTATCTGACCTATCCTTTTACCACCAATGATTGGCTGCCGATCGTATATGGTGTGATTTTTAGTTTCGTATTAACGATCGCAGCGTTTGTCCTTGAAGAAAGCCGAGATATGGGTGGCGGTTATCTGCCGGAACGCAACGGTCGAGCTACTGCGAAAAAATCATTGCTTTCTGTTCCTGGCCTGTTTCTCAGAATCAACCGCGGCGTTGCTGTCAGCTGGATGATTGCATTTGTGGTGATGGGTGCCGCTTATGGTTCGATCTATGGGGATATGCAGTCATTTCTTGAAAGCAATGACCTTGTAAAACACATGTTCACTGCTTCCGGCGTCTCCATCGAAGCATCATTCACCAGCACGATCATGATAGTGATGATCGGATTGTCAGCGATTTTGCCTATCGCGATCGTCAACAAGCTGTTTGCAGAAGAAGTACGTTTGCATCTAAGCCAACTATACGCAACGAAAGTGACTCGGGGAAAACTTTATTGGACCACCATCACGTTAGCAATTGTTGCAGGACTATTAAGTGTTCTTCTAAGTGCCGGAAGTTTGGGTGCTTCCGCTCTTTCAGTCATGAGCAATGATTCCGCGATGAATCTGCAAGACTTTTTGGCAGCAGGTTATAATCTCTTCCCAATTGTTTTATTCTTTATTGGGTTAGCTGCCGTAGCATTAGGTTGGGTACCTAAATTAGGAAAATTGGTTTACGCGTATCTGGCTTACTCTTTCATGTTGAATTATTTCGGCGGTATCTTGGATCTGCCTGACTGGTTTGCTAAAACAGCGATCCAAAGCTGGCCTCCTCATATGCCGATGGAAAAATTTGATTTGCCGACCTTTATCACGATCACTATCATTAGTATTGTGCTGATCATCTTCGGTTATATTGGGTACAAACGCCGAGATATGGTCGAAGGTGCGTAAAAAATATTTGTAAAAATCAATATAAAAACTCTGAACATCGGCTTCTTTCAGCGAATGTTCAGAGTTTTTGCTTTTTCCAGCTTGTGCTTGTTTTTACTATCAGCTTTTCTCCACTTTTTCTAAAAAAAAGCGATCAGTTTCTAACGAACATTTTTTCCGGTATCACCCAAAATAATGCCACGATCCCGCGACCGATCATGGCAATCGGCGGAAATAATGGGACCATCAGCAAAAGGAGTACATTAATGATAATAGAAATACGATGGCGTGGATCTCTTGGGGGAGCCTCATTTGTTTCCGGTTCATTTTTGTCTATCGCATAGCCGATCATGGCAAACGAGACCGTCCACATCGCAAACACGATGGCATAGATAAATTCCGGCCAAAACGCTGAAAAGTCACGACTGACCCAGCTTGTCGCAAACGGACACAACGAAAGCCAAAAGATCCAGAAAAAATTCGTCCAAATGATCTTGGAATTCACTCGTTTCAATTTACTAAATAAATAATGATGAGCATTCCAAATGATCACGATATAAATAAAACTTACCACATAAGCCAAGAAAGTTTCCTTCAGCTCCAATAAAGCCTGTAAATTAGTAGTGTTTGGCGTCTTCAATTCCAAGATCAGCAGAGTGAGAATAATTGCCGTCACACCATCAGTAATGGTTTCTAAACGTGTTTTTGTCATTTTTATCCTCCCTTTTATTTACTGGCATTATCAAACAAAAAATTGACGTTGGCAACTATTTGTATCTTAAGAGAAAATTACCTTGTATTATTCAGTACATTACTTTATATTATTTAGTAGTTAAGTACTTAATATTATAAAGTAAAATGCGAGGTCGTTATAATGAGAAAAAACAATTCTTTTATTCCTTTCAAATCAACTTACCCTATCTATGCTTTAGGTTCGTTGATTGTTTTATCTGCTACTTGCTTGATGGTGCATATTCATTTTCTACCACTGCTCCGCACAGAACAAAAGATCACAGTGTTTTTCCAGCAACTGATCGGAACTCCGGCAATGAACTATAACCACGGTTTATTGAATGACGTGATGACTTTTTTTGCGACTTACGGTGATGCGACACCGATAGTTATCTTAACTGTTTTATTTTCATTGGTGCTTTTTCTTAAAAAGTATAATTTTTTAGCATTTTGGTTTTTAGGTGTTGTCGCTACTGGTGGAGTCATTGGTACACTGATGAAATTTGCATTTCATAGGACCCGTCCCATGGGGCACTTGCCGATCGATGACGGCTTTTCTTTTCCCAGCGGGCACGCAGTAGGCAGCACATTGTTCTTTTCAGTAATATGTCTCGTTTTTCTGCCTAAAATCCAACAGACAGCAGCCAGAAATCTGCTGATGGTTTTAACTGTCGCCATCTGGATCGGGATCTTAGCATCCAGAATCTATTTCAGCGCCCACCATCTTGCGGATCTTCTTGGCGGCGTAGCCTTTGGTCTTTTCTGGGTACTTTCAGCAATGTGCATGTACGCTTTGAGTGCCTCTTGGTTCCAAAAATATGTTTTCAAAAAAAGCCGTCTCTGATCGGCTAATTTTTATTAGCAATCCGCCGGGTTCTCTTGTAATATGAATGGAGGAGATCCACTAATCAAGGCAGGAGTATATCTATGAACAAAGAGATGTTAAAGGGGACCATCGATCTATTGATTTTGTCTGTTTTAAAGGAACAGGACAGCTACGGCTATCATATTTCAAAGATCATTACCGAAAAATCTGATCATAATTTTGAGATCCAGGAAGCAACACTGTATTTGGCACTGAAAAGATTAGAAAAACAGGAATATGTCGAAAGCTATTGGGGAAAAGAAACTCATGGCGGAAAACGAAAATATTATCATATCACCCAGCAAGGAAGCCTCCAATTGCAGGAAATGAAAAAAGACTTCCAGCTTTTAAGTGCTGTTGTCCAAAAATTTTTATGAGGTGCAAGAAATGAATCGACTCTCTATCAAACAAATAAGCTATAAAACCACACTACTGCTTTCCATGCTTTTGTTTTTCACGTCATATTTATTAGATATCTTAATGGTGCCTTCAGAAACAGAAACGATTTTTGTGTTGGGCTATACGGCGGCTATTTTAGCAGCGGCACTGTGGGCTATCCTGAATTATATCGATCATTTGCGGATCAATCCTTTATATAAAAATTATTCTTCCACAAAAGATTTTGTAAAGGATCTGACACTGCCAAAAGATGAGAAGATCGAAATACAGCAAATGATGGACGATTATGTCCAAGATCAGATCGATCAAGGAGCAGATCAGCAACAAGCCATCCAGCAGATCGTCCAACAATTCAAATCCAGCGAACTGCCGGAAAACCATTCGCTTTTTTATCTGCATAATCATAAATATCTTGTTCTCTTAGGCGCAATGATGCTTTTGTTCAGTATTGTGGTTTGGGGATTGAAAACGATTTTTCCTGTATTAGAGTCAGCGGCAGCTGTCGTATTAGAAATCATGTTTGCTTGTTACGGTGTCGGCTTCTGGCTTTCTTTTGCCATGTATCATCTATTGAATAAGATTTTGATCCGCAAAGAAAATCGCTGATTAAAGTTCTTCCGAGATAACGTATCGATAACGAATAAACAATAAGATTAGTAAAAACTATCTGAACAGTAATGGATCATAAAATGGATCCGGCTACTGTTCAGATAGTTTTTATTGTTTTTTATAATCAAATTATAAGAAAGAATATATTGTCCCTTCATGAAAATCAACACAATAAAAATAACGTTTTATATTAAATATACTAAAAGAAAAACTGTGTATAGAGTGTCATATTCGTACCAATCAGATTATTGAATATAACAATTACAGCTTTATATCATATATTTCTCTCATTTTATTGACTATTACTAAATTACGATATTTTTTCAAATTTAAAACATTGATTAATAAGATATGATTGAAGTGATATTTTTGATTATTTTTGTTAAGGTGGATACTGTTAAACATATCATCCAGATAACGGTCGTTATCAATTTCCATAATACCTAAACGAGGTATACAGCAAAATAAATGATAGAAAGTTATAAAAAGGAAACATATGACAATATTTACTGCATTAACGGAGGTTAGTTGGTTTCATGAATAATGAACAATATACAACGCGTACTCAACGCCATAATGAACAACAAGGTAAGCAAAAAAATCAAAAAAATTTATTTCTCTTATTTAGAGTTCTGTTTGTACTTTTGGTAATCAGCGGCGGCTACTTGATTTTTTCAATAAAACATCAAGAGACTTTAGCTAAAGAACGTTTTTCAGCTGATACTAAAAAACTATTGTCTAAGATCCAAGAAGACCACGAACAAAAAGGATTAACCGAAAAAAAATCTGTTACCGGAAATGATAACTTGAAAGTCGTCGTCTACACCCCTCAAAAAAATCAAGTGCCCATCAAAGATATAAATAACCTGCTCCATAACGTTACTGAGAAAAACAAAAAACAGGTGAAGAAAGATGAAATGGCGGTACTTGTCAGTCAAGTCAGCACACAAAGCTTAACAGCTGAATTAGACACGTATCAAGTCATCTCTGATCACTATAAATGGAATACAGAAAAACAAACATTCGTAAAGAAAAAAAGAATGAAAGCAGCGCCTATCTATATCTCCCACGAAACTGGCAAACCAGTAACAGTCAAAGACATCATTTCCTCTGAGGCGGAATTATTGGGCGTCCAACAGGTGATCCAACAAAAGATTTTACATGAAGCAAAAGACAAAGAAGCCATGATCGACAAAGTCCTAACAATGCCAAGGATCAGTTTTGATAGTAAGATATCTTACTCGCCAGAGCATTTGACGATCGAACTTCCTAAAAACGATACCGGTGTTTCAAAAATCGCATTGGATTATCAAGATATCACAGCAGATATCAATACTGCACTGGTAGATCCTGCCGCTTTAAAAGATGCCCCCTCGCCATTAGCGAAAGGGAAAAAATATATAGCGCTGACTTTTGACGATGGACCTAATCCAGCTACTACACCGCAAGTATTAGATATTCTAAAAGAAAAAAATGTGAAGGCGACTTTCTTTATGTTGGGTAAAAATGCAGCCGCCAATCCAAAGATCGTTCAGCGTGTCCATACGGAAGGACATGAGATAGCGAACCATTCTTTTACCCATCCGCAATTGACCACTTTATCTGCTACTGATGTGCAATCTGAGATCACCAAAACAGATAAAGCGATTTTCAAAGCGGCAGGTATCTTACCGCAAAATGTTCGTCCGCCTTATGGTGCCGTTGATTCAAAAGTTGCGGCTACGATCGGCAAACCGGTCATTCAATGGGATGTCGATTCTGAAGACTGGAAATCAAAAAATGCGGCACTCATGACGAATAAAGTCTTATCTGAAACATATGAAGGTTCTATCATCTTGATGCATGATATCCATCCGGAAACTGTGGCGGCTTTACCGGGGATCATCGATGGTCTACAAAAAGAAGGTTTTGAATTAGTAACAGTCGATGCTTTATTGTCCAGCAAACAAAAACCCCTTCATCAATATTTCGGTATGACAGACGAGCGAGTGATCCAGTAATTTAATATCAAGTATTCACTCAAATTAATCTTTACTGTAAAAAAAATCCTTTTGATACACGATAAACGGATAATATCCGAGTGTATCAAAAGGATTTTTTTTATGAATTTCGGCAACCAATAGCTTCCACAGATTTCCTATTCATACTTCGATAAAATCGTCATGATTTCCAATGGGTTGTTCGTTTGAAGCACGCGATCCATCTGCTCCGTATGTTTTTCAAGATAATGGATGACGGAAAACAGCTTTTTGAATTCTGGATCCTTCAAATCAGCTTTTTTGATGGCTAATAAAAGGACCAAACGAATCTGTTCCCCATGCCATTCAAGGGGTTGCTTCATCGTCGCGATAGCAATGGTTGAATTTTTTACATAGAAAGGATTCCCATGCGGAAGCGCAACAAAGGGGGCAACACGCGTACTGGAATGTCCTTCTCTTTCAAGTACAGAAGACACGAATTCAGGCTCAACATACTGATTCTCTACCAAGACACCGCCCATGAAGGTCAGGACCTCTTTAGGATCTGACAATGTTGACTGGGGAAATATCAAAAACGGATTAGTAAAACTGGATAGATCAAATGTTTTGGTCCGTTTTGCAGGAACATGCTCCAACATATACTTCGTGATGCTGGCTAAATCATTTTCCGTGATCATCGGTGAAATCTCGATCACTGGAATCTGATCATGGTGGAAAGGAACCGTCGATAAAATAAAATCCACTTCAGATTTGTTCAACAGTTCCACCCCTTGATGGTATTCCACAAGATCCATGATCTCCAATTCCGGCAACTCCCGCTGCAAACGGGCTTCCAAAAACGTCGCCATCGCCTTGGAGTATTCACTGATCAAAATCGTTTGATAACTTCTGGTTTTTTTATGCTGTTGCCGCTCCAACGCCGCTTGAAAATGGATCGTCAAGTAAGCGATCTCATCTTGGGGTACATAGAAATCCTCTTTTTCAAAATAATCCTCCAAAACCATTTGGATGACTAAAAATAATTGCGGATAAGTGCTGAAAACATTTTTCGTCAATGGATTGGAGATAGTCAGTCCATAATTCAAACGGAAATACGTAGAAGACAAATGAGAAATCAGATTCTGTTTCAGCAATCCATCATCCGCCAAAGAATGATCCAGTAATTGCTCTACTTGATGGATCAGATGCTCCGCTAACTTTTCAGCATCTTCTTGGAAGCGCATCTTTGTTTGCGAATCCGTAAACAGATTTGCGATCCGCAACGCTAAATAATTGATCTCATCCGGTGAAAATTCGATCGGATAAACAGTAGATAATCTTGCTAATACCTGACTGCTTAACTTTTGTGCTTGAGTATTGTCTACTGCTTTATTTTCGTCTTTGCTCAGCGTTACTTTTTGTCCTTGCTTCATCCGCTCCAACATAAAATAAATATGGATGTCCACGCTGGAAAGCCCCGTCGGCATCTTCATATGATTTTCGGTGAACACATCTCGCAGTGTGTGCTGGATTACTTTAAGCGTGTCTTTAGCAAAAAACTCTTTTAATGAGGTACTTTGCGGATCTTGTTTTTCCATGTTCCGTAATGTCTTCACCAATAACTGCCGCTTTTTCCCCTCTTCACCGGTAATAAAGGTTCCCAGTCTGGTTTTGGAGACGATCTGCAGTCCATTTTGTTGAAAAAATTCCTGTAATGCTTTTAATTCTTTGCGGATCACACTCCGACTCACATACAGCTTTTCGGATAATTCATCAAGACTGATCCCATCTTTTGCACTCAGCAAATGGAAAATAATCAGATCCCGCATCTGTTCTTTGTCCGGCTCAGAATTTCCAGCTTCTGTTGACAGTGATTTTAATTGTTCCTTTTCATGAGGGAGCCCTTTTAAGAAAATCCCTGTCCCTTTTTTTCGTTCAATAGTCAAAGGCAGATTGCTGTTTTTGATGTACTCTTCGATGACGTTGAGGTCATTGTGGATCGTGCGTTCTGAAACTTGCAGGTAATCAGCTAATTCTTTTGTCGTTTGGTAAGTATCAGACTCGGCTATTTTATAAATCAAAGACTTTTGACGTTGGTTCATCCCAGAAAAACTCCTTCCTGAATCAAAAAAATCGGCTACGATAACACTTATTATGTATCATCGTAGCCAATTTTTCATTCTAAATTACATTTCGCTTAATAATTGATTAATAGCCGCTTTATCAGGAGCTTTCAGCAATGCTTTGCGGAAGTCGTCGTCCATCAATTTGCGGGACAAACGTTGCAAGATCTTCAAATGCATATCCCCTTCACTGTCTTGCGGAACAGCGATCATGAAGATCAGTTGTGCTGGTTCGCCGTCTAGTGATTGCCAATCAACACCTGCTTGACTGCGGGCAAAAGCCAGTGTCGGTTTTTTCACATAAGAAGATTTTCCATGAGGAATCGCGATCCCCATCCCGATGCCTGTTGTACTTTCCGCTTCACGAGAATAGATGGCTTGTTTGAAGCCAGCAAAATCAGTGATGTTGCCAGTATTTGCCAAACGGTGCGCTAAATCATTGATGATCTCATCTTTTGTTTCTGCTGTTGTATCTAATACGATAGTGTCATTTTGGATGATGTCTGTAATAGAATCAAAAGCTTCTTTTTTGACTGGTGTTTCTACTTCCTCTACTTCTTGCAATGAAACATTGCCGGCACTTGTCGCTAAAACTGGTTCAGCGGCATTTTGCAAAGTTGGTTTCAAGAATTTCAACATCAATACTGTCACAATGATCCCGGCGATCACCGCTACAAAGAACATCGCTACATGATCAACCGCGCCTAATACTGCTACGATTGGACCACCATGCGCCACATGATCAGTCACCCCAGATAACATCGCTGTCACACTACCGGTCATCGCGCCGACAACGATACTTGGGATCACCCGCAATGGATCGGTTGAAGCAAATGGAATCGCGCCTTCTGTGATCCCGAACAAGCCCATCGCAAGAGAGGCTTTACCGGCTTCCCGTTCTGCTTTTGTGAATTTTGTTTTTAAGATCAATGAAGCAGCACCTAATGCCAATGGTGGAATACAAATCGCAACTGC
Organism: Enterococcus mediterraneensis; assembly: GCF_900604485.1. Classification (NCBI taxonomy): domain Bacteria; kingdom Bacillati; phylum Bacillota; class Bacilli; order Lactobacillales; family Enterococcaceae; genus Enterococcus; species Enterococcus mediterraneensis. The sequence continues at coordinate 1,626,900 of NZ_UWOP01000001.1, read as the reverse complement.
GATCGGACCCATGATAGAATAGTTGCCTTCAGCGATCATTCCTGAACCAAATAAGAACGCTACCTTGTTGAAAGGTCCTCCCATATCAAAGGCGATCATCGCACCCAGTACCATCGCAAGAACTACTTCACTGCCGCCTTGCATACCTGCCAAAAATTGTGTCAATGAATTGAAAAGCAACGCTACTGGTTCACCGATCACATAGATAAAGAACAAACCTACTGCTAAAGATCCTAAGATTGGAATAACGATGATTGGCATAATAGATTGCAATGCTTTAGGAACAGGGATTTTTTTGATTCCCAATGCAATGAATCCTGCCAAGAAACCAGTGATGATCCCACCTAGAAAACCAGCGTTGGCGTCACTGCCGTACAACGCACCGTTAGCTGCCAACATCCCACCGACAAATCCTGGAACCAATCCCGGACGGTCTGCGATACTTTGAGCGATGAATGCTGATAAGATCGGTACCATCAAGCCCATTGCGATACTGCCGATGCTGTTCATGGTCGCCCAGATCGTACCTTCCGGAATCTGGATCCCTTCTGGTGTCGCTGTTCCGCCAAGTGTCAATGAGATGGCGATCAATAATCCGCCGGTCACAACGAAAGGTACCATGTAAGATACACCGTTCATCAGACTTTTATAGATTTTCTTTCCCCAGCCGTCTTCTTTTGCTTGGTCTTCTGTTGCGCTGATGCTGCCGCCTTCAAAAACCGGCGCTTGATTGTTAAGCACTTTTTGGACTAATTCTTTTGAATGATGGATCCCGTCTTGCACACCGACATTGATCAACTGCTTCCCGCCAAAACGAGATTTGTCGATATTAGTGTCTGCCGCAATGATCACACCTACCGCATCTTTGATTTCTTGAGCGGTCAGTTCGTTTTCGATCCCGATCGATCCATGTGTTTCTACTTTTACTTCTACGCCTAATTCTTTTCCGGCTTTTTCTAAGTTCTCTGCAGCCATATATGTATGAGCGATTCCTACCGGACAAGAAGTGATTGCTACGATTTTTTTCATATGTTCTCCGCCTTTCTTTTTTCTACACCCATAGTATATAAAAGCGTTCTCTTTTCATTAAGTCCAAATTAGTTCCGGAATAACGGAAATAATGAAATTAATCACAAAGTGTAGTTGAAAAACGGCTCAGTCTAAAAACGCGACTCCTAATTACGATAAAAAAGCGATTTGATAATGGTCGGGAAATTTTTTACATCTTCCTATCATTATCAAATCGCAATATTATGATAAACTATTGATTTTTTGCAAACGATACAGCATTAATTTTTAAATGTTTCTACCAAAGTCGTAAACAAGATCGCACTGGATGCCGCTCCCGGATCAATATGACCGATCGACCGTCCACCTAGATAAGATGCTCGTCCTTTTTTCGCCTGCAGATCCTTGGTTGCTTCTTTTGCTTGCTGGATCGATCCTTCATCCAGTTTTTCTTCTTCCAACGCTTTGACTGCTGGTATCCAGACGTCCACCATAGTCTTATCACCGGCAACCGCTTTACCGCGTGCCTGGATTCCTTGTAATCCTTGGGCAAAAATTTCTCCCAGTTTTTTTTCATCGGTGATTTCATCCAGATCCTTGGTTGCTTTAGTCATGTTCATGAATGCCGAACCGTATAACGGACCGGACGCACCGCCGACTTTTGAGATCAGTATCATGGATAATTGTTTAAAAGTATCGCTGATCGTTGCGGGACGTTCTTTTTCGACAGCTTGTCGATATTCATTCATACCGCGAGCCATATTGTTGCCGTGATCCCCGTCGCCGATCGGTGTATCCAAATCACTCAGATATTCTTTGTTTTTCAGGATCTCTTCAGCGAAGCGATCCAACCATGCTTGAATCTCAGTTACTGTTAGTTTCATTTTGATTATCCTCTCTTACCACGAAATCGTTGTTACATCGCTCTTCAATGATTCCAGCCGCCCTTCATCTGCCAAATCGATGAATGTAGCGGATAAGCCTTGCATATCGATAGACGTCATGTAATTGCCGACTTTGTGGAATACTACTTCGATATTTTTTTCTGCTAAAAGATCTAAAATATCATTCATAAAGACGAATTGTTCCATTAACGGTGTACCGCCCATGCCATTCACCAAGACGCCGATCGTTTTTAATGAATCCGGATATTGCGCCAGGAGCTTGCCCACCATTTCTTTCGCCAATAATTTGGAAGGCTGCAGTTTTTCCCGACGATAGCCGGGTTCACCATGGATCCCTACGCCAAATTCGATTTCATCTTCCGGCAATTCAAAGCCAGGTTTGCCAACTTCCGGCACAGTCGCGGCTTTCAGCGCCACACCGATCGTCTTGATATCTTTTACTAAAGCTTCACCTAATTCCTTCAACTCTGACAAAGAGGCGCCTTTGCGGGCTTCTGCCCCTAGGATCTTATGCACCAAAACAGTACCGGCAACCCCGCGTTTTCCTGCGGTATACGTACTGTCTTCTACCGCGATATCATCATCCACCACTACGATCTCTACCGGGATGTCTTCCATCTCAGACATATCTTTTGCCATCTCAAAATTCAAAATATCGCCGGTATAATTTTTCACGATCAATAATACACCTTTTCCTTGATCCACCTCTTTGATAGCCGTTTGGATCTGATCCGGCGTGGGTGAAGTAAAGACGTCGCCTAATACTGCGGCACTCAGCATACCGTCGCCGACAAAACCGGCATGAGAAGGTTCATGACCGCTGCCGCCGCCAGATACGAGTGCGACTTGAGCTTCCTTGCTGTTTTTAGCAATGACTCGCGAATCAGCCACCCGATGAACAAGTTCGGGATAGCTTCTCACGATCCCTTTCAGCATTTCTTCAACAACGTTGCCAGGTTCATTGATAATTTTTTTCATCGATTATCCCATCCTTTTCTGCCAGCATTTTTGGCTTCTTGTAAAATTTGATCTAAATCATCGCTCACCCCGGCTGTGATCGCCGCCGCAAAAGCACCTTCCACTAAAGGCGCATCTACCAGATGGTAACGGGCCTGTTGCGCTTCATCCAGCATATCAAAAGCCAGCTCGGCATTTAAAACCGCGCTCCCCAGATCCGCAAAAACCAAACATTCGGCATCCGGCGAATCATTGAACGCTTCGATGATCTTCATAGAGTCTGATCCCAACTCACCTTCCGCAGTACCTCCTAATGAAAAAATCTGGACTGATTCTGATTTTTGCATCTGTTCAATCATTTCTTTGATACCGTCAGTGATTTTGATACTGTGTGAAACTAATAGAATGCTTTTCTTCATTATTTCCACTCCTCATGATCTTTACTAGAGACGTCCTTTCCCAACTAGGGAAAGCGATTACAAATATAAAAACTCTAAAAATCATTTTACTAATATTATAAATCTTTCGTGACAGACAAAATTTTTCCGCGATCGATGTGTTTTTTTATATGCTACAATTTTATAGTAAATCAATTGGAGGATAAAATCAAAGAATAGCGATAACAGAAACGGTTCTATCTCTGATCAAACCTGTTTTCTTGTTTTTCTCTGCCTATATCACGTCGAAAAACATTCAAACTAGGTTGTAAAAATAAACCCGAAAATAATCGCCCATGATGTAACAATAGATTTTTAATCCGCTTTCGACCGCTCTTGTTTTGCGATATAATCATTCAAAGCAGCTTTTTCACAACAGTAGTTTGCAGTAATAATGCAGCTGTTTTCTCCCTCAATTATTTTTGAACCCTGCTATTTTTCTATATAAACAATTTAATGCTGAAGTTTTGAAATTGGTGACCAAGCATACATAATCGTTCTTTATTGGGGAGGAATCATTATTTCTATCAAACGTTTTTTTATCTTATCTATCTGGCTGATCTTTTGGGGAATCGCACGTTTTGGTGTGATTCGTCCGCAATTTTATTTCCTATTCCGCAACGAGCAGATAGTGTTGAATGTTATCTTCATTCTTGTCATCTCGCTTCTATTCAGAAAAGAGCTCATCCATCAGTTTAAAAAGATCACCTTTTTTTCGGCTGCTGGTTATGCGGCTAGCACTGCGGTTTTTATTTTTATTTCTGTTTTATTGATGCCATCTCAAAGGTTTACTAATTACCCAATAAGTTTCTTCTTTATACTGACCGCCTTTTTTATTGCGCCGATCCATGAAGAACTGAGCTTTCGCTTTCTATTCATTGATCCAAAGTGGGTCTTGGGAGGAAAGATCTTTGTCTGTTGCATTTCTTCACTGCTTTTTTCCTATTCTCATATTCAGGGAGTTCAGGGAAGTATTTTTGCTCTTGCACAGTTATTTCTGCTGGGAATATATCTAGCGGCAATTTATATCAAATCAGAAAATATCTTTTACTGTATTTTTACCCATACGACTTATAATCTGCTGGTTTATTTGTTAGGGGTGATTTTTTAGAGGATTGGTTGTAAAAAAGGGAATGTGTCGTACGTTAATTAGCTTGGTCCTGTTAAAAAAAGCGCGTGAAATGAACGATTTTTCGTCATTTACGCGCTTTTTTTCAGAGACCTGTGGTACTTTTAAAAGTTCAACTAATTTTTGTTTTTCTGAATCAGAAGATAATTCGTTTTTAAACGTTTCAATTGATAGTTTGACGTGCGTTTCAATTTGAGTGTGAACCGCTTGTCTTTTGCTCTTCGAATACTGCTTCTCAGCACAACGTCCTCGCTCACCAATCGATAGTTCCCGCCTCTTAAATCTGGAAAATAGACCTTTCCTTCACTGTCCGAAACACATTGGAGCGGCACCTTATCCCGTGTCACAGCTTTTTTTCCATTTGCCGTACGCAAGTAAAAAAGTTTATCAGCTATCGGCTGTCCTTGTGGATCTTTTAGAACAAAATCCATTGGGTATCTTCTTTGTTTGATGATCAAAAATCGGAAATACTTGATCAAGCCAAGGATCACCAACATGATCGCCAAAATTGTACCAATCAGCCATAAAAGGTTTTTCAACTTCTTTTGTCCGTCGACATGGTGGATCTGCTTTTGCGCGGCTTTTTCAGTATAAGGTATACGATGTCCTGTCACCAATAAACGATGTGAATTGATCATATACGGTGTACACGTCAGTAATGTCACTAAGTCTTTTCCTGGCTGTATCCGCAACGGTTCGGTATTTGTCGGTTCAATGACTTGTTTATCGCTTACTTGATAAGCCAAAATTTTGCCATTGATCTCAATAAAAAACTCATCCCCATTTTCTAATTCAGGCAGGTCAGTAAATAACTTTGCTTCCGGCAGTCCACGATGCCCGGATAGAACCGCATGCGTACTTTCTCCGCCTGTCGGATAGGAACTCCCTTCCAGCAAAGATGTTCCCTTTTGTAAAAAGATATCGGTAGTCTGATCAAAAATCGGCAGATCAACAGAAATTTTCGGGATCACAAGTGTACCGATAATATGTTTTTCAAAAAAAGTATCGCTTTTAAGAGAATCTACTTGAGAGGCATCCACCGCTTCATTGAAAGCGGATATCCCCGGCAGACTGTCTTTTTTCGCCAGCTCTTGATTTTTTTTGTTCATTTCCGCTTGTCTTTTTTTCTGCTGCTGCTCATTTTCTTTCGCGGCTTCTTTTTGATAGTTGGCGATCAACCGCTGCGCCAAGTAATCGTTCAGCGAATCTTGTAAGAAAGGATACGCTAAAACACCGATTCCCAGCATCAAGACTAGTATCATGATCAAGTCAAAAAATCTGATTCTTTTTTTGCCGCGCCTTGGTTTTTTCATTTTTTTTATCTCCTTTTTATGTAAAAACAAAGGAAGCAAATGCTGCTCCCTTTGCTTTAACTAAATCTTACGAACTAAATCAAGCTTCTGTTTCTTGACGACGTTTCATAAAGTAGAACGCTCCACCAACGATCAATGCCGCACCGACCGCAACGAATGCCACGATTCCAGCACCACCAGTTGAAGGCAAGATTCCTTTTGGTTGGTTTTCGATCACATCATCCTTTTCAGCTGCAGCTGATTTATCCGTCACTGTAAATTCGAAATCAGAATCCGGTAAAACATAACCGGTTGGTGCTACTGTTTCATGTAAATAGTAAGTACCATATTTTAATCCGGTAATATCAAATTCACCGGTTGAGCCAGAAGTTAATGTAACGATATCCCAACCATCTGTATCCGTTAGTTCTGATTTCCAGGCATATTTGTATTCATCACCTGTAGTGGCTTTTTTCTCATAAAGATAATCTTTACTTCCTGATTCTTTTGCAATGTTGAATTCGGCACCAGTAAGACCTTTAGCTGTATTCAAGTCTTGTTTTACAAAATGATAGTCACCATAGTTTTGGATATTTTCAACAGTGATTGTATTTGCTACAAGGGTATTTTCTCGGTTATTCACATTTTTAGGGTTCCCTAGGTCTGCTTCGTCAGTATCATTATATAACCCTTCTGCTGTTGCCAGTTTCCCATCTTTGACTGTGAATGCTGTTTCTTTTTGACTAGCAGATAGTTGATAGCCTTTTGGTGCTTCTGTTTCAATCAATGTATAATCACCATCTAACAAACCTGAAACAGTAAGTTCACCATTCTTATCAGTCGTAAACGTTTTAGCATCTTTCTCGGATCCATAAGTTGCTACACCAGTGTTACCATTATTGCCAGTTACAAATTGATCATCTTTTTTTATCTTGAAGCTAGCTATAAGACCATCGGCGCCTTCAAAGTTGCCGACTTTTTTAATTGTGATACTGCTTTTTTTAATGACGTTTTTTGGATATAGGTGGATGTCTGTGTTTATTTCTGTTTGTGAGTTTACTTTATATACTGGTAAAGCTAATACCATATTTGAAGCACCTTCAACACCCGGTTCTGATTTTTCTACAAAAAGATAAACAGCATCTTTGTTACCACTCTTCGCATCAAGTTCAAAGGTTACTTGTCCATTTTCAGTAGGTTTCCCCTCTGTATTTAGATTAACAAACTCGGATACACCAAATTCTTCCACATAATCAGTTACAGCAGTGGCTGCAGCAGCTGCTGCAGTATCACCATTAGTTGGATTGAAATCTGCCCAATATTTATCAGTCACATCGTATACATCAAACACGATGCCATTTAAAGGATCACCTTCAAAATCCATCACTTCCCCAGTATTAGGAGTAGTTTCAGGTTTTGTTTCATATTTATATTTGTGCAGTGTTACGTTAACCGTTTCACCTGTATCCGTATTTGCTTCTTCTGCTGATGCTGTCACGCTTCCTAAGCCGACAAAGAACGGCAAAAGCATTACCAACGTACCTAATATTGCCCAAAGTTTCCCTCGTGTTTTACTTTTCATTTTCATTTCCTCCTATTTTTTGTCTAAATGACGATTCTTTTTGAACAAGAAGAATATTCCTACCGCAAGGATAAGAAGAATCCCCAGAACTCGTAATGAACTTGAAACTGCTTCACTGGTTTTCGGCAAACGTTTGCCGGATTTTTTCGGTTTATCAGGAGTATTGCTTTTCTTTGGCGGATTCGCTTTTTGTTCATTAATGACTTTCAGCGGCACGCCAGCTTCTCCCAGATTCCCTTCAACGACTTCAAAAGGAACTGATGACTTGCTCAACACATAACCTTTAGGTGCTTTGACTTCTTGCAATTGGTAGGTGCCAAACGCAAGTCCGTCGATCATAAACTCGCCTTGTTCATTTGATGTCAGTACATACAGCTGATCTTTTTGGCTTGCGAGATCACCTGTGACAGCCACCCATTCATTGACGCCGTCTTTCCGCTGCAAATATTTTCCATCCGCGTTTTTCACGACAAATTCTGCACCAGCTAAGACCTTTCCTGAGTCTTTGCGATCTACTTTGACAAACCGTTTCCCGCCGGTTTTGACTCTTGTTTTATAGTGGACCTCTTGATGCGTTCCTGGAATGACATACGCTTCATTGACGACACTCTCACCAACAACTTCTCCTCTTAAAACCATTTCATAGGTGACTTGAAGCTTTTGTCCCAGATGCGCCTGCAGTGTTGCCGGCGCTAAATGCAACGCAAATCCGTGTTCAGCAGGCTCAAGTTCAAAGCCTGTCGATAAAACAGTACCATTTACAGTGATCTTCACACTGCTTTTATCTAACCAAAGGGCATCTTCCGCTTCATCATTGATAGTGTAATCTTCATAATTCCATCCATCTGCCGGTATTTGGGTGTTGATTTGGAAAGAAATATGATCCCCAAGTTCGAAGTCTTCATGGTCTTCCTTTATCACCTTTTCAAAAGGCGGATTTTCATAGAGTACTTCTTCGTTTTTCGGATAAAGTGCCAATGTATCAAGTTGGTTTTCCTCTTCATCATATATCGGCAAAACCACTACCAGCGGCGCGGCTTTTTCTTTGACATATTCTGACGGAGCAGCGGTTTCAACGAAGCGATAAACAGCATCCCGACCCTGCTTGTCTTTTTTAGGCAAAGTGAAGACTGCTGCGCCGTCTTCTTCATTCAACGTTTGGGTCACTTGTTCAGCAACGTAAGTCCCGCTTTTTGAAGCAGCCAACGATTTTTGAGCTTGTTCTGCTGTTTTTCCATCTTTTCGCAATTGATAATAGTCGTCGGAAATATCATAGACTTCGAAGGTCACACCATTCAGTCCTCGATAGTCTTTCAACATTTCTTGGCTTTCAGCAAACGGATTGGTTTTCCCATCATTTGGTGTTTCATCGGGAACCTGACCATTTTTAAAGAGCAGTTTGTGCAACGTGATCGTGACTTCATCAGACGTTTCAGCCTTCGCTTCCACAGCTTTGAAGCTGAACAGCAGCGGCAATACCAACATCAGCGCAGCCAGATAGAAAAATAGATTTCTCTTTTTCATCTAAGCCACCTCCTTACGTCGGTTGGACACATAATAGATCGTAAATCCTGCCGTCAAAATCATCCCAAGTCCCGCAAGGATAAATTGCATCCGACCAGATCCTCCGGTAGCAGGAAGCGGTGTTTTAGCTTGGTTTTCGATTTTAAAGCGCACTGTTAGAGGATTTCCATCTCCATCATCTACTTGTTCAAATGTCTCGCCTTTATCACCTGTCGCAGTCCAGATATGTTTTGTATGATCGTAGGTAATTGTTAATTTTGTTTCTAGTGGTCTGTACCCTTCTTTAGGGGAAGTTTCTTCTAACGTGTAAGTTTTAGACCAATCTAAACCTTCAAAAGATACTAAACCATCAGCATCCGTTGTTTTAGGTGTTTCAGGTGTTTCGGATAATGAAAACCCAACTCCAGCAAGCGGCTTTTTAGTATTAGAGTCGACTTTTACAACGCTGATTTCTGCTGGTTTACGGGAGTTTTCAATCTTTCCTCCCTTAGCTGAATAAGACAGGAGATGATTCGTATCGTCCTTTTGCAAGTCATTTCCAGCCAATTTTGCACCATCGGCTGTTATTACTAATTTTTTCTCTTCAGTGGACTGAGCATAGTCGTCAGGAGCTTGGATCTCTGTCACAGTATAAGTTTGACCAATGTGAAGTTTTTCCCCTTTAAAAAGAAATTCTCCATCATTAAGAAGTTCTCCATCATTATTTGAAGTCGATGTAATAGCTTTTTCTAAATCTCCTCCACTGATTTCAAATTTTGCTCCAGATAAAGGTCTTCCTTCTGCATCTGTTTTTTGCAGTTTCAAATCATATCCTATACGCTCGTTACGGAATAGATTATTTCCATCTTGCAAAATCAATCCACTATCGCTTGTCTCATAAGAAACATCGTTATCTTTAATAGAAAACTTATAATTATTGTCTACCGTCAGTTCCGCTGTAACTTTTTGGTAGTCTTCTGGTGCTTTCGTTTCTACTAATTCATAATCTCCCGGATCAAGAAGTCCATGGTAGCTATCCCCAACAAACTTCCCATTTATTACAAATTTTGATGTGTCGGAACTGTCAGATTTGACCGGAAATTCTTTGCCTGAGCCATCCACTAGTTTAAATTCTGCACCTGCCAGTGGTTTTCCCGCCATATCGACTTTTTGAAACTTGAATTTATGAGCTCTCACAGACGGTACAGCAAAGTATTTTTTCGAACCATCTCCATCTGTTAGATATGTGTCTTTATTTGCAGGATAAAACTGACCATTTTGATATTCTTCCTTCAATTGCACTTGATAGGTTACCCGCAATCCTTCTCGGTTTCCCTTCTCGTCTCCACCCAGAGTAATATTAGAAAGATTAACAGAATTATTGTTGGTGTCCGCTTCTACATTTGCTGGAGATCTATCAAGAACTGAGATAGTTTTTTCAGGTGAAACATTTATTTTGCTTATTTTTACTGAATCACTTTTTAATGTCACTTGATCACTCATAGGATCTGTCAGCGTAGCATTTGAGATGGAACTAGAAAAACTTGTTTGAATAGCATTTAGCGCCTTTACTAAAGAGTTTGCATCAGTTGATTCAGCATAACCATCAGTACCCACAGTTTCCATGAATCCGTTATGTCCAGCAAAAAAAGAAATAGAAAAATTCATGAATTTTGAAAATCTTCCATCGTTTTGGAGATTATTGACATATTCAGTCGTATGTTCTGTAGAAGCAGCTATACTTCCTGAAGTACCATCTCCAGCATAAAAACTACTATTTTTCCCATTACTAAAATTATTTTTGCCAAAAGTGAGGGAAAGATTCTCATGATAACTGGTTTGAGTAGGATAGAAAGTTACATCTCCATCACTTAAAAAAATCATTACTTTTTTTGCATCTGATCTAGCGCCAAACGTAGCGTCATACAATACACGATAAGCACTCTCTATCCCCAAGAATGAAGGGGTGCCGGAATCTCCAGGCGGGGTCGTCGTGTATATTGATGAATTTAATAATGTGTTGCTGTCTTTGGTGTATGCATTACCATCAAAATTACTTATATCTGTAAAAAGCGCAGTATTACCTTTGCTACCAAAAGACGTCAAAGCCATTTGAATATCTGCTCCGCTTCCTAACAAATTAGGAATAAAACTATCGAGAGCAGTATGGAGTTCGTTCCATCTTGTTTCCCAACTCCACCAATTAATCTGATTATTCATCGACGATGACTTATCCAAAACAAAAACAACGTCATATTTGATTTTTTCATCTTTTTTGATCACATCACCGATCATGTCCAGCTGTACATCAAATGTAGCTGGGTCATTGGTAGGTGATACGGTTTTTTTCAATAAAACATCACCATAATCATGGTAACCATTGACAAGATTGCCTGTCCCATTATTCAAATACGCAGTAGATGGTTCTTGTGTACTCGAATCAAATAGATAGTTTTTCACATTGTTCATTTCAGAGGAAGTTGTTCCCGAAATGTATTTTTGTCCAAATTCTGAACTGTCTTTAAAAGGAGAGTCTGATAGACCCATTCCATCGGAAATTTCTCCTAAGGCAGTCGTTGGTGCTGCCATCTGTGGTGCTTGAGAGATGGTTGCTGCCTCTTGTTCAAAAGTGCTATCCGTCTCATTTTGTTTTTCAGTTTGTTGTTCAGCTCCAGCTTCTGCCTGAATTTGTTTTTCAGTTTCTTGTGCAGGCTCAGCTTCCGCCGCCTGACTTGGTTCAACGGTTTCACTGGCTGCTGTTGTTTCGAAAGCCAGCGGATGTGGCCCACTTTCTGTATCAGATAGCAATTTTGTCATTGTTGCAGGTATTGCTGTATTTGTGGTATTTTTGGTATTTGTTTTTTTTGCCTGTTTTAAAGACTTTGATGAGGCAGCTTGCGTCTCTGAAGCAAGTTCTTCCACCTGTAAAGAGATGTTTACTAATTTTGCCTCCTCAATAGTCGTAGAAAATTGTATCTGCTTCTCAGTACTCTCAGTTGAAAATTCTTTTTCAACTAACCACCCTTGAGCCTCACCCATTACTGGATCAAATTGCGCTTCTTGGTTTAGGTCAGTAACGGTAAGTGGTCTTTCTCCTATTGTTACCTTAAACAATATTTTTCGACCTTGTTCACTGGCCGCTTTAACCAAATCGAGCGTCCACTGAACATTTTCCCCTTGTATCTCGTGACGTGCCGTCGCCTTAAGAACCTTCTCTTTTTCCAGTATCAGCTGTTCGTCATTTGTCGTAGCTGTTACTACTCGAGGAAAACTTGTTGCTAAGAACTGTAGATAAGGCAACACTAATCCAATTAAGACAAAGAGGATCAAAAAACGTTTTCTTTGACTTCTTCGTCTTCTTTCTTTTCTCACGTACCAACACTCCTTCCTTTACCCTTTTTTCAGCGGTCAATCACCCGCTGTATTCACAATTGCAATATATTTTATAAAAAATCCCCCAACACAACGAATATATATGCAATCATTTATAAAATATACAAGTGAAATAAAAGCGCTGTTATTTCACTTGTATATCCCACATTATAGCCCTTTTAACGCAACAAATAAAGTACCTTTTCGAAATAGCGAATTGAATATTATATTATTTTATACCTTAAAAACTCTTTGTTTATAAATATTTATTCATTTTAAAATATTATTTTTTTATATAATGACTATAAAACGGATGCTATAGAGAGGTTTTTCTAAATCAATTTTGTTATTCCCCCCTTTTGCTAACACGACAGCATCGTTTTTTTATAATAACTGTATTCGTTTAATGTTTTTTCTATATGATTGAACTTTTATCTATCTCTAAGACGATTAGCAAATCATCGATTCCTTACAGGTTCTTGTCAGTACTATTTTTTCAACCTTTCCTTCGTCAAGTTATGCTTCGTTTCATCATTTTGCCAAATCACTAAAAAAAGCATACATCCGTCTCGGTAAACAGATGTATGCCTATTGAAATTATTGAAAAGGATTATAGAAACGTCCTTGATTGAGAAACAGCAGGGAGCATCCGATAACTGTGATTGCCACTACGATCAAAATCGCCATTTTATCTTGGATACTCAATGGTCTGCTCATATACCAGCTGCGTTTGCTTTTCTTACCAAAACGTCGTAATTCCATTGCTGAAGAGATCGTATCGATTCGTTCAAGGCTGGAAAAAATCAACGGCAGCGCAATAGCTAAATTGCCGCTGATCCGTTTCAACAGCGGTGCTTTTTTTGAGATTTCATTTCCTCTAGCTTGTTGCGCTTTAGATATCGTTCGGAAATCTTCTTGGATATCAGGAATATAACGCAAAGCTAAGGCAAACGCATAAGCGATCTTATAGGAAAGACCGATACGGTTCAAGCTGGCCGCCAATTCGCTGGGATTCGTAGTCATTAGAAAAATCAAGCCAGGCGGGATCGTGACAAAATACTTGATCAACAAATTCAACTCATAAAACAGCTGCTCTTGAGTCAACGTGAAACGTCCCCAGCCTTCAATGATCACATGACGAGTCCCATAGATCTCCACCCCGTATTCCGGAGCAAACACATAAACCGCCAACAGATTCAATATGGAAAAAACCGCGATAAACTTCACGACAAAAGCGATCTCGCGATAGCGGATTTTTGCCAGACGAAAAATAATGAATGAAAAAAACGCCAAACTTAGCAGAAAACGCGTATCATAAGACACCATACCAATAACAGAGATCAGAAGAAAACAGATAAGCTTAGCCAATCCGCTAAGTTCATGGATGGGTGTTTCTTTTTGGCTATAACCCAACAAGCGATTATTCTCCATTTGTCTTCTCCTGCCTTTCCTTTTTAATGAAGGAATCTACAAAGGCGGCCGCATCTGGCACATGATTATTACGAGCTAAGTTAAAGAGACTGGTAGCCCGCAAACTTGCGGCTTTTGTCAACTCTTGCGAGGAAAGGGCTTCTGCCGGCGACAAATCAGCAATCAAGCGACCCTCTTTTAAAATCAATGTTCGCGTAGTATATTCCAACATCAAATGCATGTCATGAGTGATCATCAAAATCGTGATTCCATGCCGATTCAGTTCTTGTAGAAAATCCATCATTTCACTGTAATGGCGATAATCCTGACCGGCAGTCGGTTCATCTAAAATCAGCATCTCCGGCTCTAAGACAAGGATTGATGCGATAGCGACGCGACGCTTCTGCCCATGGCTTAAAGCAGAAAGAGGCCAGTTCCGAAAAGGATATAATCCGCAGATTTTCAAAGTACGATCGATTTTTTCAGCGATCTCTTCTTCTGAAAACTGACGATTGCGCAACCCCAAAGCAATTTCATCATACAACTGATTTTTCGACAGCATCTGGTTGCTGTTTTGTAAAACATACCCAATCTTTTCCGCCCGTTTCTTGATAGAGTCTCCCAGGATACTTTGACCTTTCCACAAAATATCTCCGGAATCCGGCGCATAAAAACCGGTAATCAAATTCGATAAAGTCGTTTTCCCAGCGCCATTATGTCCTACTAAACTAATCATCTCGCCTTTATATAAAGTAAGGTCACATTGATCGATGATCGATCGATTATAATGATAGCCGAAAGTTAGTTGCTTCAATTCTAATAGCGGTTCTTTTGCAGCTGTTTTTTGAACTGCCGGCTGCTTCTCAAAGGTGTTTATCAATGCGGAGTTGAATTCAGGAGATACTAAAGTTGAAACATCCGTCAGATCCGCCAAGTCAGACAAAGATACTCCGGCTTTTTTTAGAGCAGTCAGATAAAGCGGCTCACGGATCCCGTATTTCTTCAACAAGCCTTTCCGCAGCAAATCATCTGGAGGCAAGTCCGCGACGATCCGGCCCTCGTCCATCAAAATGATCCGATCTACAGGCGCCTGTAAGACTTCTTCTAATCGGTGCTCGATAATGATTGTTGTAAACGCAGTGCTTTGGTAAAGACGATCAATCAATTGGACGGAATCATAGCCCGCTTGGGGATCCAGATTCGCCAAAGGTTCATCGAACAACAGAATCGGTGTCTCATCGATCAAAACACCCGCAATTGTCACTCGCTGTTTCTGTCCTCCTGATAATTCTTGAGGTCGCTTTTCCAACTGATTCGCGATATCCGTCTGTTCTGCCCAATACTTGACTGCCTGACGCATCGTGGTTTGATCTGCCGCTTCATTTTCTAAAGAAAAAGCAATATCTTCTTTGACCGTCAGTCCGACGAATTGACTATCCGTATCTTGCAAGACCGTTCCTACTTCTAAGGACAAGTCATAGATCGATGCTTCACCGAATTGTTTGCCATTGATGACTAACGTGCCTTCAAAGCTTCCTTGGTCATTTTGCGGAATGATCCCGTTAAGACATTTCCCCAATGTTGACTTTCCCGAACCACTAGCTCCTATGATCAGGATTTTTTCCCCTTCGTAGATCGACAAATCAATATGTTTCAATGTCGGTTCAGCTTGAGCATCATATTGAAAACTAAAATTTTTGAATTCGATTATTTTCTTCATTTTTCCACATTCTTTAATCAGATTCTTTGATCAAGCTGCCCTTTTTTGTTTTCGTTTGAGCATATGCTTTCAACAAGATGATCCCAATTACCCCTGTCACGACTGCATTAGTCAGTCCCGCAACGATCCCCTGAGTAAATACTTTGCTAGGAGCTTCCGCATAAATCAAGATATCACCTACTGGCGCGATCACGACCCACGCTACTAGATTAGCGATTGTTTCTCCCACTAAGAATTTTATAATTTCTTTTTTGCCAAAAATTCCCGCATTGATAGGAATCTGTTTTGCTAACAAGCCGAAAAATACACCAATGAACCCAGATGCGATGATCCAAGACCACCAAGCACCGTATGTCGTCAAATCACCTACAGCGTGACCGATAAAGCCTGCCAGTCCAGCAACAATCGGGCCATAGATCACTCCTAATAAAGCTAAAAACGGATAAGCAGTGGCGATATCCGTGTTAGGGACACCAGTGGGTATTGTGACAAAACGTTTCAAAATGAAAAAGACGGCGGCTCCGATCCCAATGGCAACGATGTGTTTTACAGTAAATTCTCTCATGCTACTCTCTCCTTTTTAATAATGATTTTCCAACTGGTTCCTGTGCCGATCTTATATGTATCAGCAAAAGAACCTAAATTGATTCCTAATCCAACATTTAATAAAGAATTGATATACAAGACGGATTCTTTTTCCCCTACTTGGGCAAACGAACGTCCAAATATTACTCTGTCTTCATAGCGCAAGACCTCATTTTCATAGATTCTGACTAAGAAACGATCCCCATACGCCACTCCCCACTTTTTGAAAAATTCTAGTGGAATATTTGTCCATAGAGAACCAAAGCGGATATCTAAAATATCAATGGAACCAGTGATTTTATCTTCCGCTTGTTTCGGCGGAACCAAAGGAAAGCGGACTAAATCCTTCACTTCCAATTCTGAACCCAACTCTTCAAAACTTACCTTGCCGCTTGCCAACCGCGCACCATTGAACATATAGACATCCCGACCATGAAAAGTATGGCTTTCACTAGAGCCAGGTAAACGTTGAGTCGTTTCATCGATCTGACGGACCGCTTCGATTCCTGTATAAGCCGCTAAATAAGTCAATGTGCCATTATCTGGCGTGATAATATATTGCCCGCCTGATAATTTTGCCACTACGCTGCGGCGTTCCGTACCGACACCCGGATCCACTACCGATACAAAAACCGTTCCTGCCGGCCAATACATTGTGCTTTGAAACAATCGATAGCTGGCATCATGGATATTGTACGGCTCTATCTCGTGTGTCAAATTTGTGATAGTCAAATCCGGCTCTACTTGATAAGCCACACCATACATCGCATTGACTGCTCCATCTTGTAAGCCAAAATCAGTTTGTACTACTAAAAAGCCTGCCATTCTTCTTCCTCCTCTTATCCATAAAAAAATGCCCTTAGCAAAAAATTGCTAAGGGCATTGAGAATGCGTGACCACCTTTGTTCGTAAGATCCTCACGAACCTTACCTCTGCCAGTACCCAAATATTTGGAGACTGCTGCTTGTTAACGGGGCGTCCGTATTTCCCTCACGATTCAGGAAATCCGCTCAAAAGCCATTTTCAAATCAACGATCATCATCCCTTTTCACCAGACAGGACTCTCTTGGCATGATCCATTCATTCTACTTTCTTTATCATCGCGTTTCATTGATTTTCATAAAATTTATCAGAAAATTCTCAACTTGTCAACAAGTAATTTATAATAAATTCAGAATTATTTGTTTATTTTAAATGTAGAACTCAAAGCAACTTAGGTTGGAATTTTTTTAACAAGCACATACTTAAAAATATACTACTGTTTTTAGGTTAAGATACAAAAAAAGCGCTGATCAAGTTCAGCGCTTTTACATTGATATTTATTTAGCCAAAGCGTCTTTTGCTTGGTCAGCCAATGCAGTAAATGCTGCTGCATCGTTGACAGCAAGGTCAGCTAACATTTTACGGTTGATGTCGATTTCAGCTAATTTCAAGCCGTGCATCAATTTTGAGTAGCTTAAGCCATTCATACGAGCTGCTGCGTTGATACGAGCAATCCACAATTTGCGGAAGTCGCGTTTTTTCTGACGACGATCGCGGTATGCGTAGTTGTATGAATTCATTACTTGTTCTTTTGCTGTTTTAAATAAAGTGTGTTTTGAACCGTAGTAACCTTTCGCTAATTTAAGCACTTTTTTACGACGTTTGCGAGTTACTGTTCCACCTTTAACACGTGCCATGTTTAATTCCTCCTAATAAATCTCTTTGATTTGAATTTTTCTTTTGATAAAGCAATCGGCGCGGCAATCAGCCTTATTTCATGCGGGCTAATTGTTGGCGGATACGTTTGTAATCGCCCTTAGAAACCATTGATGCTTTACGCAATTGACGGCGTTGTTTTTTAGTTTTTCCGTGGAAACGGTGGCTTGTAAACGCACGAGATCGTTTCAATCCGCCTTTACCAGTGCGTTTTACGCGTTTTGCTAATCCGCGGTGAGTTTTTTGTTTTGGCATAACTAATTTCCTCCTACATTTCATTTCGCGTAGAGTCCGCCTAAAATCCAAAGCTGGACTTACATCCTCAAATTCTGCATCTAACTTTTGACTGACCGGCTGTTCTTATTTTTCGCCTTTAGGAGCTAAAACTAAGAACATGCTGCGTCCGTCCATTTTCGCTTTTTGTTCAACTGTCGCAATATCGGCAGTTTCTTCCGCTAAACGATCAAGGACTTTCTGACCAATATCTTTATGGGTAATGGCACGACCTTTGAAACGGATCGAAGCTTTCACTTTGTCACCTTTTTCCAAGAATTTACGTGCATTACGCAGTTTTGTATTGAAATCATTGATGTCGATTGTTGGACTTAAGCGAACTTCTTTGATGTTGATCACTTTTTGTTTCTTACGAGCTTCACGTTCTTTTTTCTGTTGTTCAAAACGATACTTCCCGTAATCCATGATTCGCGCAACTGGTGGTTTAGCACCTGGAGCAACCAGCACTACATCCAAATTTGCTTGTTCAGCAATTTTTAATGCTTCTGCTTTTGTTTTAACTCCTAATTGTTCGCCATTTTGATCGATCAAACGCAACTCACGTGCACGAATGCCGTCGTTTACCATCATATCCTTTGCTATGGTCATTCACCTCCAAGTTTTTTGAGAGAAAGAAAAGCCTGCATGATTCCACGAAGGAAATTTTGCAATAAAAAAACGAGTTCTTTTCAGAACCCGCACGTACTCCACCTAAAAAAGATGAATCACTATTCTGCCCAGTAATTTTCTCACTTAGGCGAGAAGCGGGTGCTTCTGCTTTCATTTCTCAACTTTCATAGTATACGATAAAAATATCTGACTGTCAAACAAAATATTCCAATCATACCATTGTTTCTTAACTGCAAAAAAACGCTGGAGAAACCTCCAGCGTCAAACAGCGTCTCAACGATTATTCCGCTGACAATGCTGCCATTGTAATATAGTTGTATGGTTGGTTGAAATGCGGCAAGAAGAAGATATCCAGTAATTTCAATTTATCGATAGTCACTTGTTCTTCGATAGCTAATGAGAACATGTGGATCACCATTGAAATGTCTTCTGTTGATGACAATTGCGCACCCACGATTCGACGTGAATCTTCTTCATATACGATTCGGATTTTCACTTTGGCGTTTTCTTTCATAAATCCTGGACGTTGCAGATCTTCGTAATCAGTATATTTGACTTTCATACCATTTTTCTCAGCAGCTTCTACAGACAGACCAGTCGAAACCATATTGAAACCAAAGATTGAGATACCGTTCGATCCTTGAACACCTTCTGATTCAACATCCGCACCGCCGATGTTATATCCTGCTACTAATCCAGAACGGACTGCATTTGTTGCTAAAGCGATATAAGTCGTTTTTTGCAATGCGTTTGAATAGATCGTTGCACAGTCTCCTACTGCATAAACGTCAGGATCACTGGTTTGTTGATGACGATCGACTAAGTATGCGCCGTTTGCAAAAAGTTCCAAATGATCTTTGCCTAATTGATTGTTCGGCAAGAAACCGATGGCGTTGATCACTAGATCCACTGGGTATTCGCCCTTATCAGTGACTACTGCTTCAACTTTATCTGTTCCTTTGTATTCTTTCGCTACTTCACCAAGATGCAGTTCGATACCGTTGTCTGCCAGGTTTTTATCCATATCGTCAGTGAACCATTTATCATAGTAGCTTGGTAATGAACGTTTTGCCATATCAAACAGCAAGACATTTTTGCCGCGGCGTTTTGCGGCTTCCGCAATTTCAACACCGATATAACCGGCACCGATCACGGCAACATTTTTTACATTTTCAGCAGCTAATTCTTTGTCCACAGATTGTCCATCTTGGAATCGTTTTAAGAAATGGATGTTGTTCAACTCACGACCAGGTACTTTAGGTGAGATTGGTACTGAACCAGTAGCTAAAACTAATTTGTCATAAGTTTCAGTAAATTTTTCACCGTCTTTACTTGCGCAGTGGATTTCTTTTTTGTCAAAATCGATATCTTCCACAACGGTTTCCATGTAAATTTTAGCGCCTTTTCCTTCGAAATCTTCTTTTTTGGTATAAAACAAGCCTTCATAAGAATCGATTTGACGGCCTACCCATAATGCAGTACCGCAACCTAAATAACTTAGATTCGTATTGCGATCGATCATAACCACTTCTTGATCGTCAAAATTATCCAATAATGTATTCGCTGCGGCGATCCCAGCGTGATTTGCGCCTACAATAACTGTTTTTGTCATAAAAAAACTCCTCCTAAACTTGATTGCGGTTTCATTTTATTGCACAAACACTCACAAATCCAACTTTATGCTTGTGAAATTAGGTTTTATTAAGAATATAAAACGCTGACATAAAAACACTTGTCGCCATCCGTTTTCATATTTTTTCAAAATCTACTAAAAAATAATTTCACATAGTCAACTTGGCTTTTCCTGTGAAAAAGTGACGATTCTCAGAGTATTTGCTATCATTGATATCAGAAAGCATGATCGGAGGAAAAATTCCTTGAAAAAAATCGAGCCCATCAAACCTGTGCTTAGTCCAGCAGAAGATTCAGATTTTTATTTGGAAGATGAGCAGCTCTTTGAAAATATCTACGCAAAAAATCTCGATTACAGCTATTTAACCTGTAAAAATTTGATCATTCGAGATGCTCAATTGGAACGGGTCACAATGCATAAAACACGCTTAGAGCGGTTCGAATGCAGCAATGTCCTCTTCAAAAATTGTGATTTTTCGAATCTAGAGTGGCTTGGTGCCAGCTTTCATCAAGTCTGGTTTGATCAATGTAAACTGATCGGAACAAATTTTGCGGAAAGTTATTTGCGAGACTGTACTTTTTCTAACTGCGTAGCTACCTTTGCGTCTTTCAGCAATACCAACTTAAAAGCTGTCAAATTCACCGACAACCAATTAGCGGACAGTGAATTTTATGAGGTCGTCTGGAAACAGCTTTTTGTAGAGAATAATGAATTGACCGGCAGCAACTGGTTCCGTACGCCTTTAAACAAGCTTGATCTGACTACAAACACCTTCACCAAAATCGCCCTTTCCCAAGAAAATCTGAAAGGTCTGATCGTCAATCAAGAACAGGCATTGACGATTGCTGCAGGTTTAGGTCTGGTGATCGAGTAATCAGTTTGATATTTTGGAACTTTTATTACAAAAAAAGGCAAAAGGATTTTGAGTTGTCCCAAAAATCAGACCGAAAAATCTAATTTTTTGAGATCAATCCATTTTCCTTTTACCTATTTAGTAAAGCTATTGATATCAAATAGCAGTCTGTAAACTGCGAGTTTCCGCGATCTTGTCATCGATCATTTTCAGCACTTCTTCTGCTGCTTGCGGGTCTTCAACAAAATTGTATTTGTCGCCGTCGATTTGGATTTTTGGACTTTCATTATAATCTTCAAACCATTGATCGTAGCGACGGTTCAATTCTTTATAGTAGTCATATAAAGATGGATCAAATTCTAATTGTTCATATTCACGTCCGCGTTTTTGGATTCGCGCCAACATCGTTTCAAAAGAAACACGGATATGCACTAACAAATCGGGATGTTTTTTATGGGCAGCGTAGGGAAGCTCCTCCAGCATATTTGACAATAATTCATCATACACACGGACTTCGGTTTCTGTTGCCCGGCCCAGATCCGCGTTTAAATGAAATAATAATGAATCTTCATAGATCGAACGATCCAATACATTGTTCTCATTGCTCAATGCTCGTTTGATCAAATCAAACCGTTTATTCAAAAAATATATTTGCAGCAAAAAGGCATATTTATTGGGATCTGCATAAAACAAAGGCAATACTTCATTATCATCTACTGATTCATAAAAAGCTTCACTTTTTAAATGATCAGATAACATTGCTGTTAAACTGGATTTTCCCGCACCTATCGTACCCGCTAAAACTATCACGCTCATAGCCCTCCAACTCACTTCATCACTAAATATTGTATTTTTTCGTTACTTATTAAGTATACACCTCAATATATAGTACCTGTCCAAAAAACACAAGTTAAAAATACAGAAGTTTTTTGAAAAAATATTAAGAAATAACGGAAAACAAGGCAATTTTCCGGTAATCTCTTAACGGATCAAAAAATATTTAGTAGAATAGATAGGCAAGAGCTGTTTTTTTGTAAAAAACAGCAGTGAATATTCTGTCTGTTAAGAAACGGGGTAAACCAATGAAGACAACTGGCGAGGGGATTGCCAATGGGAAAATCATTCTAATGGGCGAGCATTCCGTCATTTATGGAGAGCCGGCGATCGCCTTCCCTTTTAAAGCAACAAGTATCCGAGCGACCATCAAAAAAAGTCGTGAAGATGCCTTATTTTCTGTTTACTACAATGGAGAGTTGGCAAACGCGCCGAGCTCATTGAATAATATCAAACAATTGATCCAAACACTAAAGGAAGCATTTGGTACACCTGAGCTTGCTTTGACTTTGGAAAGTACGATCCCGGCTGAACGCGGGATGGGATCAAGTGCGGCGGTTGCAGTTGCGACGACACGCGCCTTTTTTGACTGGCTTGAACTTCCACTGGATGAATCTACTCTGTTGACCTATGTCAATCAATCAGAAAAAATCGCCCATGGCAATCCCAGCGGTATCGATGCTGCGGCTACCAGCGGCGATCAGCCTATCTATTTTCGTAAAGGCGAGCCGTTCCAAAATTTCAATTTGAATATCGATGCTTATCTGATCGTAGCCGACACTGGCGTAAAGGGGAAAACACGTGATACTGTTCGAGAAGTCGCACGTGCTTTTGAACAAAATCCCAAGGAAACAAAAAAATATATTGAAGAATTGGGACATTTAGCCCAAGAAGCAAAACTTGCCATCAGCCAAAATCAGCCAATGATATTGGGTCGTGTCATGAATCAGGCTCAAGAAGCTTTACAAACATTGCAAGTCAGTGATCAAACATTGGATCATTTGATTGCCACTGCCCGATCTTCAGGTGCTTTAGGAGCCAAATTGACTGGCGGCGGACGTGGCGGTTGTATGATCGCTTTGGCAGCTGACTATCAGCAAGCCCGATTGATTTCAGAAAAATTAAGCGAACAAGGCGCAAAAGCGACTTGGATCCAAGAATTAGGAGTTTGCCAATATGTATGAAGGAAAAGCCCGTGCCTATACCAACATCGCACTGATCAAGTATTGGGGCAAAAAAGACGAAGAATTGATCTTACCAATGAACAACAGTTTATCATTGACATTAGACGGATTTTACACAGAAACTAGTGTCATTTTTGCTGAAGAGTTTTCTCAAGATGAATTTTTTCTTGATGGAATCAAACAAAATGCGGCGGCAACACAAAAAGTCAGCCGCTTTTTATCATTGGTCCGTCAACAGGCAGACTGCTCTCTTTATGCAAAAGTGACTAGTAAAAATTTCGTGCCCACAGCAGCCGGCTTGGCTTCTTCCGCAAGCGGTCTAGCAGCATTGGCTGGCGCTTGCAACGAAGCACTTCAGATGAATCTGTCGGAAAAAGACTTATCCCGCTTGGCGCGCCGCGGCTCAGGATCAGCTTGCCGCAGTATCTTTGGCGGTTTTGTGGAATGGGAAAAAGGAATTTCTGACGCGACGTCTTTCGCCCAACCGATTGCCAGCGATCATTGGGAAGATGAACTAGCTATGATCTTTATTTTGATCAATGACCAGCAAAAAGATATTTCCAGCCGTGATGGCATGAAACGCACAGTAGCTACTTCCAGTTTTTATCCCGGCTGGCTTGACAGTGTCGATGAAGATCTGCAAAAAATCAAAGAAGCGATCCAGAAAAAAGATTTCCAAGGACTAGGTGAGATCGCTGAAGGGAACGCTTTGAAAATGCACGGCACGACATTGGCTGCCGTCCCTCCTTTTACCTATTGGTCGCCGCAAAGTCTGACCGCCATGAATATGGTACGTTCGATCAGAAATGATGGATTGCCTTGTTATTTCACCATGGATGCTGGACCAAATGTCAAAGTTCTTTGTGAACGGAAAAATGCGGCAGCGATCGTTGAACAATTACAGACCGTCTTTGACAGTGGGCAGTTGGTCACAGCTTATGCTGGACCCGGAATTCAAACCTTCAAAGGAGCAGACAAATGATAGAAGTCTCAACCCCCGGAAAATTGTATATTGCCGGTGAATACGCAGTAGTGGAGCCAGGACATCCCGCGATCATTGTCGCTGTCGATCAATTTATTACTGTCACCATTGAACCGGCCAAAAAAACCGGAACGATCCAATCCGTTCAATACAGCGAACTGCCGATACGTTGGACACGGAGAAATGGCGAACTAGTATTAGACATTCGCGAAAATCCCTTCCACTATATTTTGGCGGCAATCAGTTTGACAGAAAAATATGCCCGAGAAAATAATATTCCCTTATCTTTTTACGATTTGAAAGTTACTAGCGAACTGGACAGTTCTAACGGACGCAAATACGGACTAGGTTCCAGCGGTGCAGTAACTGTCGCTACTGTCAAAGCACTGAACGCTTTTTACGGATTAAATCTCGATCAGATGTCGATCTTCAAAATCGCTGCTTTAGCCCATTTGGAGGTCCAAGGCAATGGTTCCTGCGGGGATATCGCCGCGAGTTGTTACGGCGGTTGGATCGCTTTTTCCACCTTTGATCATGCGTGGGTTCGCAAACAACGAAAGCAGTCTGATTTGACCTCTTTATTAAATAGTGCTTGGCCGGATTTGTCGATCAAACCACTGGCTGTTCCGGAAAATCTGCGTCTATTGATTGGTTGGACCGGCAGTCCGGCTTCGACTTCTGATCTTGTGGATCAAGTCCATGAATCAAAAGACGAAAAACAAAAACTTTATGAACAATTTTTAAGCGAAAGCAAAAAATGTGTCACGGAAATGATCCGCGGATTTGAAATACAAGATGTAGATCTGATCAAACAAATGATCCATCGCAACCGTTGCTTGTTGAATCAGCTTTCTTCTATCAGCGGTGTCACGATCGAAACCCCGGCTTTGAAAAAGTTGTGCGATTTGGCAGAAACATATGGCGGGACCGCTAAATCATCTGGAGCTGGCGGCGGCGATTGCGGTATCGTGATCACCGATCAAAAGTCCGGGATCCTTCCTTTAATGAGTGCTTGGGAAAAAGCTGCTATCACACCATTGCCTCTGCATGTCTACTATCAGGAAAGGAGCGCCCATGAATCGAAAGGATGAACATGTTTCACTAGCGAAGGCATTTCATAAACCTCGCAGTAATGATTTTGATGCAGTACGGATCATCCATCATTCATTGCCGGCAGTTTCCGTTGATGATGTAGATCTCAAGGCACAGCTTTTAAATCATTCAATGTCCAGTCCATTTTATATAAACGCGATGACTGGCGGCAGTGAAAAAACCAAAGAGATCAATCGCCAACTAGCGATCGTTGCTCGAGAAACAGATCTTCTGATAGCGACAGGTTCTATCAGCGCCGCTTTAAAAGATCCTGCTTTATTGGACAGCTATACCGTGATTCGTGAAGAATATCCGCAAGGCAAGATCCTGATCAATCTCGGTGCCGGTGTCGACTTAGAAAAAGCACAGCAAGCATTGAAACTTTTTCCAGCAGACGGTTTGCAGCTGCATCTCAACGCTCCTCAAGAACTGGTCATGCCAGAAGGCGATCGTGATTTCTCCCACTGGCTGCAAAACATCGAAAAATTGACAACTGAGTTGGAGATCCCTATTTTAGTCAAAGAAGTCGGCTTCGGGATGTCTCGGGAAACCATCCGGCAATTATTATCAGTCGGCGTTAAAACCATTGATATCAGCGGTGTTGGCGGAACGAGCTTTACACAGATTGAAAACGCCCGTCGATCAAAACGGGAGTTGGCTTATTTAACCGATTGGGGACAATCGACAGTGATTTCTTTATTAGAAGCTAATGAAGTGGACGAAACCTTCACCACTGTCGCATCCGGCGGCATTCGCAATGCTTTTGATATTTTCAAAGCACTTTGTCTAGGAGCTGATGCAGTAGGGATCGCTGGCACGATTTTAAATGAGCTTTTGACTCACGGAACGGAACACACCATTTCTTTGATCAATCAATGGAAAGAAGAGTTGCGGTTGTTGATTGCTATGACTGGTAAAACAACTGTCACTGAATTGCGGACAGTACCGCTGATTTTCAGTGGTGATGTCAAAAATTGGTGTGAAAGCCGCGGGATCGATCAACAACATTACGCATTCCGAAACTAATCAAAAAGAGACGCTCTACTTTAGTAGAAACGTCTCTTTTTTACTTGCTCTGTTTATTTTAAGGTTGTTTACCGATATACGCTAAGATCCCGCCGTCTACATACAAGATGTGACCGTTGACAAAATCTGATGCTGGTGATGATAGGAAGACGGCAGGACCTGCCAAGTCTACTGGTTCACCCCAACGTGCTGCCGGCGTCCGTCCCACGATGAATTGGTCAAATGGATGACGTTCACCGTTTTCTTGTTTTTCACGTAATGGCGCTGTTTGCGGTGTTGCGATGTTACGGTCTTTCATATGATTTCATGATTTACCAAATAATCTCTTTAAAAAATTTTGTTTAGGTTTCTGTACAGGGATATTTTGTTCCGATAGATAATTACGCTGAAATGTCCGGTTATCTTGGCTTAGATAGTTGTTCATTTCCACCAGTCCTTTCAAGCTGGATAGGATTCTTCTAAGCCCTCCGCTCGATTGTCCTAGAAGCGCTGGCTGCATATCTTCTTCCAATGTTTCTTCCAATAAGCGAATCACTTCCACTAGATACTTCCTTTGTTCCGATAGAACATGTTCGATGGCAGTTACTTTGATGTCGTCTACTTGTTCTGTACTTTCTTCTGAAACTAGATCCGTAATAACTGACAAACCTTGATTGTAATCCGTCAAATCAAATAAAAACATTTGCAGCTGCTCATTATGTACTTCTGTTTGTTGAATAAGCCGCTCTAACTGCTGTTGTCTGATAGCCAAGTTCTGGATATTTTGAGTGATAATTTCAACAGTTGCCACTTGTATCCCTCCTCCATATTCAAAAAAACAGGATCGCAACATAGATCAAGCTAGCAGCTATCCGAACTAGATGTATTGTTCCTGCTGTTCAATACATAGTATAAACTATGAGAGACTGTCATCACAGATCAGCACCGATTTTGCTGATACAGTTTATCTAGTTCGGATATTTGAATTAGCGTTGACTTATGTCACGATCCTATTAAGATCGTTCCATCAATTAACCAGCGTAAGCGTCAATGATGATTTGTTTTAATTCTGAGATCAATGGTTCTTTAGGGTTAGCAGTTGTACATTGATCTTCGTAAGCAAGCTCAGCCATACGATCAACTGTTGAATCAAGAGTTTTCTTCGTTACACCTTGCGCTTGCAAGTTCATTTCGATTCCGATCGATTTTCCTAGTTCATATACAGCAGTTGCTAAAGCGTCTACCAACTCAGCTGTCGTTTCTCCTTTAAGGCCTAAGAATCTCGCGATATCAGCGTAATCTGTATCAGCACGGAAGTAATCATATTTAGGGAACATTGCATGTTTTTGCGGATCTTTCGCATTGTAACGAATAATATGCGGTAACAAGATCGCATTTGTACGTCCGTGAGGAATACCATATTCTCCACCAATCTTATGAGCGATTGAGTGACTGATTCCTAGGAAAGCATTCGCAAAGGCCATACCTGCCATTGTTGAAGCGTTATGCATTTTTTCGCGTGCTTCCATATCTGGTGTTTTCACAGATTTTTCTAAATAGTCAAAGACTAATTTGATCGCTTGTAAGCTCAATCCGCGAGTATAATCAGATGCCATTACTGAAACATAAGACTCGATCGCGTGTGTCAATACGTCCATCCCTGTATCAGCAGTTACTGAAGCTGGTACTGACATTACGAATTGAGGATCGACGATCGCTACATCAGGAGTCAATGCATAGTCAGCCAACGGATATTTCACGTGAGTATCGCTGTCAGTGATAACTGCAAATGGCGTTACTTCTGAACCTGTACCTGATGTCGTTGGGATACATACGAATTGGGTCTTCACAGCTTTGTCAATCTTATATGTCCGTTTGCGGATATCTAAGAATTTTTGTTTTGCGCCGAAGAATGAAGTGTCTGGGTGTTCATAGAACATCCACATTCCTTTAGCCGCGTCCATTGCAGATCCACCACCAAGAGCGATGATCGTATCTGGTTGGAAATCTACCATCATCTTAGTACCAGCGTAAACAGTATTTGTTGATGGGTTTGGTTCAACATCAGAAAAGACTTCGATTTTCACGTTGTTTTTGCGGCGAGCAAGAACTTCGCGGACGGTATCGCAGTAACCGAATTGGACCATTCCTGGGTCGCAGACGATCATTACTCGTTCAACGTTTTCCATTTTTTCAAGATACAATAATGAATTTTTTTCAAAGTAGACTTTTGGTGGCAATTTGAACCATTGCATGTTATTTCTCCGTTTCGCGACAGTTTTTACGTTGATCAGATTGACTGCTGATACGTTGCGTGATACAGAATTTTTCCCGTATGAACCGCAGCCTAATGTCAATGATGGGATCATTTCGTTGTAGATATTTCCGATCCCGCCTTCTGCAGATGGTGTGTTTACTAAGATACGGCAAGCTTTCATGCGCAGGCCATATTTTACTTGCAAGTTTTCATCTTCTGTGTGGATCACGGCAGTATGTCCAAGTCCGCCTAAGTTCAACATTGCTTCGCAAAGTTCGAATGCATGATCTGTATTTTCTGCTTTCATCATTGCTAGAACTGGTGAAAGTTTTTCCCGTGATAGTGGATAATCAGGTCCTACACCTTCTAATTCAGCAATCAGCATTTTTGTTCCAGCAGGTACTTTGATGCCAGCTAGTTTTGCGATCTCGATAGCAGAATGTCCAACGATTGCTGGGTTAACAGCATATTTACCTTCATTCATCACTGCATCTTCAAGTTTGCCCAATTCATTTGGTTTTACAAAGTAGACTTGGTGTGATTCGAATTCAGCTTTGACTGCTGCATATACTTCTTTATCAACGATCACTGCTTGTTCTGAAGCACAGATCATTCCGTTGTCAAAAGTTTTTGATACGATCAAGTCGTTGACTGCACGTTTGATTTTTGCTGTTTTTTCGATATACGCAGGAACGTTACCAGGTCCTACACCTAAAGCTGGTTTTCCAGTTGAATAAGCAGATTTCACCATGCCGGCACCACCTGTCGCTAATACGATCGCGATCCCTGGGTGGTTCATCAATGATTGTGTCGCTTCGATAGATGGATGTTCGATCCATTGCACACAGTTTTCTGGGGCACCAGCTGCGATCGCTGCGTCACGGACGATACGTGCCGCTTCAGCGGAACATTTTTGTGCGCTTGGGTGGAATGCGAAAACGATCGGGTTACGTGTTTTCAACGCGATCATCGCTTTGAAGATCGTTGTTGATGTTGGGTTTGTTGTAGGTGTTACCCCGCAGACAACACCGACTGGTTCAGCGATCTCGATCAAACCTTTTTGTTTATCTTCATTAATAACACCGACTGTTTTGTCGTGTTTGATATTGTTCCAAATATATTCTGAAGCATACATGTTTTTGATTGCTTTATCTTCATAGATCCCGCGGCCAGTTTCTTCAACTGCCATTTTCGCAAGAAGCATGTGTTTGTCTAATGCTGCCATTGCCATTTCATGCACAATGTGGTCGACTTTCTCTTGATCAAAATCTTCCATTTCTTTTAAAGCTACGTTACCTTTCGCAGCAAGCTCGTCGATCATCTGTTGTACATCAATTGTTTTCGTTTCTTTATCCAATGTCTTAGCCATTGTCTTCCTCCTAATTTGTGGATAAATTTATTTGTTAAGTATTTCACATACATGATAATACACCATCTTTTTTGATTTGTAAACAATTTTTGTGATGTTTTTCACAACTTTTTTTGCGACGATTTTGCTCATACATTTTATGCTGAAGAGATTTAATTGTTTTAACAACAAAGAAAGCATTTACACTCTTTTTACTGAGTGCAAATGCTTTCTAAAATTTTTTAAAATAAATCGGAAAAATCATCTAGTTCCGCAAATGATTGTTGTTTGGTTTGGATCTGCAGCTGCTGATAATCAAAAAAATCATTCGGCGTGATCTTAGACAATGTCTGTTTCTGCTGTTTGAGTGTCTCAGCGTTTTTTCTCCGCCAAAGGTAGTTCTGACAATAAGCCATTAATTCAGCCTTTGTGACTGTTTGATAACCAGCCTTTTTGAACTGCTTTAACTTTTGATAAAAAGCGTGATATAAGTAGATTTTCTCAGTTATTTTCATCATTTCTCCGGAAAAAGAAAAATCCCTGAAAAAGGGATTATTCTTTTGGTTCTTCATTTGTGTCTGCAGTAGTTGGTCCAACTTCAGGTGCGTCAACATCTTCAGTGTTAGTAACTGGTGTGGTTGGTTGTCCAGGAACGATCGTCCGGATCGCTTGACGGTCAAAGACCAAAAAGATCCCTTCGCAATCAAGAGTAACTGTTTTTTCAGCTTCGTCGATCTCAGAAATCACACCGTGCAATCCACCGATAGTTACTGCTTTATCACCAGGTTTCATTGCATTCAATGTGTTTTGACGTTCTTGTTGTTGTTTTTTTGATGCTCGTGACATCATCCACCATGCACCCAACAACACGATAAACATTATAATTGTAAAGAATGGAGAGCTCATTTTTTCACCTCGTTTTAATTTCTTTCATAAGAATTACTTTATCAGAATCTTTTCGATTTAACTAGGGCTTTGAACAAAATATTAAAAGTTTTTGGCATTTTCTTTGTTAAATCCATAAGCCTCGAAAAATTCTTGACGGAATTCCAATAGATTATCGTCCATGATCGCTTGGCGCACTTGTTTCATCAAATTCAGCAAGAAATGCAGATTATGGTATGAAGTCAATCGCATACCAAACGTTTCATCGCATTTGATCAAATGACGGACGTATGCCCGTGTGTAATTGCGGCAAGTGTAGCAATCGCAGTTTTCATCGATTGGACGGAAGTCGCGGGCATACTGCGCATTTTTCACTACTAAACGTCCGCGGGAAGTCATACAGGTACCATTACGAGCGATGCGTGTTGGCAATACGCAGTCGAACATATCGACGCCGCGGATCACGCCATCGATCAGGGAATCAGCCGCACCCACGCCCATTAAGTAACGAGGTTTGTCTTCTGGAATCAGAGGCGTCGTGAACTCTAATACGCGATTCATTTCTGATTTCGGCTCTCCAACAGATAGACCACCGATAGAGTAACCTGGAAAATCCATGCTGACCAAATCTTTTGCACTTTGACGACGCAGATCTTCAAAACCAGCCCCTTGGATGATCCCGAACAAACCTTGTCGATCAGGATTGGCATGAGCTTTCAGCCCGCGTTCAGCCCATCGTGAGGTCCGTTCTACAGATTGTTTGACATAATCATAACTTTCGTCAAATGGCGGACATTCATCAAAACTCATCATGATATCTGAGCCTAATTTATTTTGGATATTGATAGCTTTCTCTGGTGAAAGAAACATTGGTGAACCATTCAAGTGATTTTTGAAATGGACGCCTTCTTCAACGATGTTCCGCATATCTGCTAATGAAAAGACTTGGAAACCGCCTGAATCAGTCAAAATTGGTTGATCCCAATTCATAAATTTATGCAGACCGCCTGCTTCTTCGACAATATCTTCTCCGGGGCGCAGCCATAAATGATAGGTATTGCTCAAGATGACGCCGGCTCCCATTGCTTTCAGTTCTTCCGGTGCCATCGTTTTAACAGTTGCAAGTGTTCCTACCGGCATAAACATAGGGGTCGGAAAAGTACCATGTGGTGTGATCAATTCCCCTAAACGAGCGCCAGTGTGTTTTTCTTTTTTGATTAAACGATAACGAATGGCGTGTGACATTTATTTTCCTGCTTTCTTTCCTTAAATTAATGAGCTTTATACATAATAAAGGCTAACCGGCTTTTTTGCAAACCTTTATTTTTCATTGTTCTAACCTCTTTTATTTCTTACTCTTCGATACATATAATACGATCCTTTAAAATAAAAGTCGTATCATTTGTAAGCGCTTCTATTAAATGCTATACTGTAAGTGCAAGGAAGGAAGAACTCTGTTGCAAAGGAAATCTCGAAGCATCGTATTAAGGGTACAATAAGCAAGTAAATGTGTTAGATGTACAGAATTCACCTAGATTTATATGTGCGAAGTAATAAAGAAACACCGATGAAAATAGTGAATGCGTATTAAAGAGGTTGAGAAACAATCAACAAGAGAAGTAGTACAGATACGTAAAAAACAACTAAATAAGCTTCAATAGAAGCACATGATTTTAGAGTAGAAAATGTAGTGAAGACAAAGTTTTTTGTTTATGCTAGAGAATTGCTTTGCATGTATAGATTGCAAACCTTTCCAACAGATTCCTTCCATGATATAAAGGCGAGGCCCTCGAGAGCCTCGCCTTCTTTATGCTGTTTTAAGACTATTTGACAAACATGGCATCACCGAAACTAAAGAAACGGTAACGTTCTTCGATGGCATGTTGATAGGCTGATAATGTTAATTCTCTGCCAGCAAAAGCACTAACCAGCATCACCAGCGTGGATTTAGGCAAGTGGAAATTCGTAGAAAAGGCTTGGACTACTTTGAATTCATAGCCTGGCGTGATAAAGATATCTGTCCAACCACTGTCGGCTTTGATTTCTCCATCAAATTTGGTGCCGATAGTTTCTAAGGTACGAATAGAAGTCGTTCCTACCGCTACGATTCGGCCGCCGTTTACTCGGACTTTATTAAGTGTTTCAGCCGCCTCTTCTGTCAATCGATAAAATTCACTGTGCATGTGGTGCTCTTCGATATTATCAACGCTGACTGGACGGAATGTTCCCAATCCGACATGGAGCGTCAAATAAACCAGTTCCACACCTTTCGCTTGGATCTCCGCTAATAATTCTTTGGTAAAATGCAATCCCGCTGTCGGAGCTGCTGCTGAACCATTTTCTTTCGCATATACCGTTTGATAACGTTCAGGATCATCTAAGCGTTCTTTGATGTAAGGAGGCAACGGCATTTCTCCAAGCGATTCAAGGATCTCTAAGAAAATTCCGTCGTACTTAAATGTGATGATCCGACCGCCATGTTCCAATTCTTCTTCTACGACAGCTTTTAGACGTCCGTCGCCAAAAACGATCTCAGTGCCGACTTTTGCACGTTTCGCAGGTTTAATCAATGTTTCCCAAGTATCACCATGAGTATTTGTCAGCAGCAAAACTTCTAGATGAGCACCAGTTTCAGGTTTTTCTCCATACAGCCGCGCCGGTAAGACCCGTGTGTTGTTCATGACTAGTGCATCGCCAGGATGCAATTCATCCAAAATATCATGAAATTGTTTATCTTCCATCTCTCCGTTTTCACGGTTCAAAACAAGCAAACGAGAACTAGCACGATCTTTCAACGGGGTTTGAGCAATCAATTCTTCAGGTAAATCAAAATCAAAATCTTCCGTAGTCAACATTTTTTTCACTCTTTCTAGTTTGTTATCTTTGCTATTCTAACACTTTTTTGAAATATTTTCGACCAAGCCGCAAAACAACTTGCTTGCTTCTGATATCGTTTCCTTTTATACTTACGATAAGTAAGTTAATTGTTAGGAGGAATCACTATGTCACCGCTTCATCACATTTCATTATTAACCAAAAACAGCCGCGATAATGTCGCTTTTTATACTCAGATCTTGGGTATGCGTTTTGTAAAAAATACTGTCAATCAAGACAATCATCGGATGCTTCATTATTATTACGGCGATTACCAAGGAACACCGGGAACAGTAGTAACTTTCTTCATCGTTCCCCACTTAGGTCATCGCTATGACAATGATCATTATTTAGCAACGATCGGTTTGAAGATCCCTCGCAACAGTATAGATTATTGGGAAAACCGACTGCAAGATCATCAAATCGCTGTCATTCGCAAAGGAAAAGAATTGTATTTCAGAGATCATGACGATATCCAATTGATCTTAGAAGAAGTCGATCAACTGCCGCTAGAAGAAGATCATCAAGTTCACAATGAAATTCCTGGTGACAAACAGATTTTAGGTCTGCGTTCTACGGAGATCCACGTCAAAGAACCGGAAAAAACCAGTGAATTTTTCGAAAAATTATTAGGTTGGCAAACAAACCAGCAAAAGATCCAATTCAACGAAACGGACTTCATCAAAATTTTACCGACCGATACCCAAGAAGCAACTCATATGGGGCGCGGCGGGATCGATCATGTGGCTTTTGCCGTAGAAAATGATGACGCGTTGGATCGTCTCTACCATCGTGCACAAGAACAAGGCTGGCTGATTGAAAAAATCGTGTCTCGCGGTTACTTTAAGAGTCTTTATATCCGCGAACCAGGCGGCAATCGCATGGAATTTGCTACATTGGCTCCCGGATTCACTATTGATGAACCGTTGGAAACATTAGGTGAAAGTTTCGCATTACCACCATTTCTGGCTGACCAACGTGCAGAGATCGAAGCAAATATCTATCCTGAAAATTGATCAACAACTCAAAACACCGATTAGGATTCTGTCTATAAGACAAGAAACTATTCGGTGTTTTTCTGTATCTGCTCATCACCTTATAAAAAACGATTTTTTTATTTAAAAACAGGTATCTATTTTTGTATTTTAAGATTAAAAATAACGCTTACAATCACAAAACTTGATAGAATGCGAAATATCAAGCATACTAGTAAGGAGCACGTCCTATGTAAATAAAAAAATAGAGGTGGAAAAGTTGATCGAATTTCAACACATAACAAAAATTTATAAAGGCGGAAAAGTCGCTGTCGAAGATGTCAATCTTTCCTTTGAAAAGGGAGAATTTATTTGTTTCATCGGCACAAGCGGCAGCGGTAAAACGACCTGCATGCGTATGATCAATCGGATGAATGAACCAACCAAAGGCAAGATCCTGATCAACGGCAAAGACATCCAAGAAATCAATCCAGTCGAACTGCGCCGAAAAATCGGCTACGTCATCCAAAGTATCGGCTTGATGCCCCACATGACCATCCGCGAAAATATCACGTTGGTCCAAAAATTATTAAAAGTCAGCGAAGAAGAACGCAATACCACCGCTGAAAAAATGATCGATTTAGTGGAACTGCCACGAGAAATGCTAGATCGCTATCCAAGTGAATTATCTGGCGGACAACAACAGCGGATCGGTGTAGTCCGCGCATTAGCGGCAAATCAAGACATCATTTTGATGGATGAACCCTTTGGCGCACTTGACCCGATCACTAGAGATTCCCTGCAAGACCTAGTCAAAGATTTGCAAGAACGTCTCGGTAAAACCATTGTCTTCGTTACTCATGATATGGACGAAGCTTTGAAATTAGCCAATCGGATCGTGATCATGAGCGAAGGTAAAGTGATCCAATTCGATACACCGGAAAACATTTTACGGCACCCGGCCAACGAATTTGTAGAAGAGCTGATCGGTGAAGATCGTTTGCTGCAAGCCAAACCGAATATAACAACAGTTGGCGAAGTCATGCTAAACAAAGCCATCACCATCACCCCCGAAAAATCTCTGCAAGAAGCGATTCGTCTGATGCGGGAAAAACGCGTCGATACATTACTTGTTACTGATGCTTCTTCCATTCTTAAAGGATTTATCGATGTTGAGACTATCGATCGCAAACGCGGCAAAGTCTCCAGTGTTGGCGATATCCTGAACAGAGATGTTTTTTACGTGAAAAAAACGGCCTTGTTGCGAGATACATTGCAGCGAATTTTGAAACGGGGATTGAAATATGTTCCTGTTGTTGATGATCAGAATCGTGTTGTGGGGATTTTGACACGGGCTTCATTGGTAGATATCGTTTATGATGTGATCTGGGGCGAAGATACCACCAGTCCGTCAACTACTGCTGAAGCACCTGTGAAAGAGGAGGCCTGATTTTTATGGCAGACTTCTTTTCAACATACGGTCCGCAGATCCTAGCTCGCGGAGCAGAACACATTTATATCTCAGCTTTTTCTTTAGGATTGGGGATTTTGTTTGCTGTTCCGTTAGGTATTTGGCTGACGCGCTTGCCGCGAGCTGCCAACATCTCGATCAATGTCACCAGTGCGTTGCAGACTGTGCCTTCTTTGGCTCTTTTAGCATTGATGATTCCCTTTTTCGGGGTGGGAAAAACACCTGCAATCATTGCATTATTCATTTATTCCTTATTGCCTATTCTACGGAATACTTATATCGGCATGAAAAATGTCGACAATAATTATCGCGATGTCGCCAAAGGTATGGGTATGACAAATATGCAGTCGATCATCAGCGTGGAACTGCCTATCGCTACACCGACGATCATGGCGGGGATTCGTTTGGCGGCTGTTTATGTGATTGCTTGGGCGACACTCGCTTCTTATATCGGTGCCGGTGGATTAGGAGATATGATTTTCAGCGGGTTGAACAACTATCAGCCCGATCTGATTTTTGCAGGAACGATCCCGGTAACGATTTTGGCATTATTGGCGGACTTTCTATTGGGACTTTTAGAAAATCGCCTGACTCCTGCCGCGTTAAGGGGGGATGACGAATGAAACGAAAATTAAAACAACTTTTGCTGATTTTAGGCAGTATTCTGTTACTTGCCGGCTGTTCTTTGCCGGGGCTGTCTTCGAACGCGGATGAAGATACGATTGCTATCACTGGAGGTATCACATCTGAAGCACAGATCTTAGCAAGTCTAGTAGCGGGAATGATCGAACATTACACAGACAAAAATACTACCATTATCAACAACCTAGCTACTACGACTATCAATAATCAAGCCATGAAAAACGGCGACGCGCAGATTTCAGCGGCCCGCTATACTGGAACTGACTTGACGACGACATTAGGATTGGAACCTGTCAAAGAGCCGCAAAAAGCTTTTGATATTGTAAAACGGGAATTTGCCAAACGTTATCAACAAACTTGGTTTCCTTCGTATGGATTTGACAATACCTATGTCTTCCTTGTACGAAAAGATACGGCAGAAAAGTATAATTTAAAGACTGTCAGCGATTTGAAGAACGTTGCTGATGAACTGGTGGCCGGCGTCGATACCTCCTGGATCACTCGTGAAGGTGACGGATATGAAGGCTTTAAAAAAGATTACGGCTTTTCTTTTAAATCAATTTTACCGATGCAGATCGGTCTTGTTTATGACGCGGTTTCTGCCGGAAAAATGGATATCGTCTTAGGTTACTCAACAGATGGCCGGATCGGCAGTTATGACCTTGTGATGTTGGAAGATGATAAGCATTTCTTCCCACCTTACGATGCAGCACCGATCGTTGACGATCAATTGTTAAAAGATGTTCCGGAATTAAAAGGCGCGTTAGAAAAATTAGCTGATAAGATCGATACGGAACAAATGCAAAAACTCAATTATCAAGCCGATAATGATTTGGTCGAGCCAAGCGTTGTTGCACAAAAATTTTTAGAAGAACATCATTATTTTGAAGAGGAGTGAGCAGATGAACTTACAAAATATGAATTTGCTGGAACAATTCATTTATTATTTTAAAGAAAACGGCGCGTATGTATTGAGCCAATTTGTCCGCCACTTCTTATTGTCGATTTATGGTGTTTTATTTGCAGCCATCGTTGCCGTGCCGATCGGGATCTTGATTTCTCGGAAGCGTAAATTAGCGAACTGGGTCATACGGTTTGCAAACATCATCCAAACTGTCCCTTCGTTAGCGATGATCTCCATTTTGATGATTGGTTTAGGACTGGGCGTTAATGTCGTGATCCTAACAGTCTTTCTTTATTCATTGCTGCCGATCATTAAAAACACTTATACCGGTATGACACAAGTGGATAAAAACGCGTTAGATGTTGGGAAAGGAATGGGCATGACGGCATTTCAACGATTGTATATGATCGAACTGCCTCTTTCAGTATCAGTTATCATGGCAGGGATCCGCAATGCGCTGGTAGTGGCGATCGGGATCACAGCGATCGGCGCGTTCGTCGGTGCTGGCGGATTAGGTGATATCATCATCCGCGGTACTAACGCTACAAATGGTGCTTCTATTATTCTTGCCGGCGCACTGCCGACAGCATTGATGGCGATCATCACTGACTGGGGGCTGGGGATCATTGAACGTAAGTTGGATCCGACCAGCAAACAGTCGTAAAATAATTATTGTATGTATGCAAAAACCACGAAAGTCCAGTTGGATTTTCGTGGTTTTTTTAATCTTTTTTACGTTCCCAGTATAAATAAAGAACTTTTATCTTATCAAACAAATAAAACTGTTTCGGTAATGGTGATGTCTGGATCCAATGATTGGATGACTGGACAATAACGTGAAACCAGTCGTAACCCTCTTTCGGCTCGTCCTCTGAATTCTTCTTCGATCGTCACTTTGAATTGGATCGTCAATTCTTTTAGAGGTTGCCCTTGCTTTTCTTCATTGCGGCTGTAACTGATGTCGACGCCATGAAAAACATAAGGAACTTTGGAATTTTTCAAGATATCTTGATATACATATGCGCCGCAAGCTCCTGCTGCGGCGGCTAAGCTTTGCACTGGGGAATAGCCGTATTGTCTCAGTAATACCCAGTTCTCCTCTTCTCTGGGAAGCTCCATCCCGTGTTCTCCTTGGACCAAATGCAATTCTTCCATTATAAACTCTCCTTTGCGTAAAAATGCCCCTCTGAAACTTGTGTCCATTGCGTTTCTGTTTCTGCTAATTGATAGTCCTCGACTATCTCGGTAAATTTATTTCGTGCCTTCTTAGGATCTGGTTCAGGGATCGCCTGTAGCAATTTCTTAGTGTACGGATGCCGCGGATCGGCAAATAATTCTTCCGTTGGTCCTACCTCTAAAATTTTTCCTTGGTACATCACAACGATCCGATCAGAAATATAACGGACCATTGACAAATCATGAGAGATGAACAAATAAGTCAGTGCGAATTTTTTCTGCAGTTCCACCAACAAATTAATGATTTGAGCCTGAATCGATACATCTAAAGCCGAGATGGGCTCATCACACAAAATAAATTCCGGATTGGTCGCTACTGCACGGGCGATCCCGATTCGCTGTCGTTGCCCTCCACTAAAAGCGAAAGGAAATTTGTCCACCGCTTCGCCATTGATCCCTACCATAGCCAAGATCTCTAGGGCTCTTTGTCGCGCTTCATCCGTTGGAACATGTAGTCTCAATGGTTCCATCACTAATTGTAACGCTGTTAGATTAGGATTCAATGATGAATACGGGTCTTGATAAATGATCTGCATTGCTTTTTGTGCTTCTTGCCTTTGTTTTTTACCAGCTTTCGTCAGATTGACTCCTTTAAAATAGATATCGCCGCTGGTCAATGATTCTAGTTGGAGTATGCTGCGACCAAGCGTTGTCTTACCGCTGCCGGATTCTCCCACTAAACCGACTGTTTCCCCTTGGTAAATCGTTAGATTGGCTTGCTTTATAGCATGAATGGGCAAAGCCTTATTAGAAATGCCTTTCTCCAGAAAAATTTTCTCTGCCTTCTCCACCCGAATAAGTTCATTCATCTTTTTCAGCTCCTAACCAAACATGATGGGTCTCTGATATTTCATGTTTCACTAAATCATCCGAGATCTGCAGATTCTCCGATTGCAGACTATATAAGCTCTCGCCTTTTCGGCTGATAGTTGAGGCCTTCAACAGCTTTTTCGTGTACTCGTGCCGCGGATCATAAAAAATTTCTTCTGTAGTCCCTTCTTCAACTATCTTTCCTTGATACATCACCTTTATGAATTCACTCATTCCGGCTACTACACCGAAATCATGAGTCACAAGTACAACAGACAAATTCGTTTCACTCTGCAATTTACGGATCAAATACAAAATCTGTGCTTGAATCGTCACATCCAGTGCAGTCGTTGGTTCATCAGCAATCAGTAGATGCGGCTTTGCTAAGAGAGCCATAGCGATCATCACCCGCTGACGCATACCGCCGGACAACTCGTGAGGATACTGCTTCAATCGTTTTTCCGGATACAAAATACCGACTTTTTCCAATTCTGCGATGGCTAGGGCTTTTGCCTGCGTTCCTTTGATTTTCTGAAAACGACCGATAACTTCCAACAAATGATAGCCGATCGTCCGTAGAGGATTCAAAGCAGTCATCGGATCTTGAAAGATCATGGCGATGGGCAGCTGTTGTTTTCCGAATTTGATCGCTGCTCCATCGAATTCGAAGGTATCTGCCTGAACTTTTAAATAATCCGGCAATAAATTCATCGCCGCTTTCATCGAGATGCTTTTACCGCTGCCGGATTCTCCTACGATTCCAACAATCTTTCCTTTCGGGATATCCAGATCGATATGACGGATCAGTGTCTTTTTCGAATCGTGCTTTTTCTCGTAGTCAACGGTCAAATTTGTTAATTTAAGGATCGATTCAGTCATTTTTTTCATCCTCTCGCAACAATATTACTCGTAAAAAATCTCCCAGCTGATTAAAGGAAAAAACTGTCAATGCCACAAAGATACCCGGCAAAATCGCCATATATGGCGCTCTTTGTAATGAACTTTGAGCGTTTTGCAGTAGACTCCCCCAAGAAGCGTTAGGCTGTTGGATTCCCAGTCCCAAAAAGCTCAATGCCGATTCTGTCATAATCGCACTGGAAATACTCATTGTAGCAGCCACGATCATCGTCGGCAGGATTTGGGGCAGGACATGCCGCAAAATGAGCTTAAGCTGGCTTTCACCGATAAACTGCGCATATTCCACAT
The DNA here is from genome assembly GCF_900604485.1 of Enterococcus mediterraneensis. Classification (NCBI taxonomy): domain Bacteria; kingdom Bacillati; phylum Bacillota; class Bacilli; order Lactobacillales; family Enterococcaceae; genus Enterococcus; species Enterococcus mediterraneensis. The sequence continues at coordinate 1,586,209 of NZ_UWOP01000001.1, read as the reverse complement.
ATTCTCTTTCTTTGGCAGCCATTGTTTCTGCTCGCAACAAACGCGCAATACTCATCCAAGAAAATCCGCCGATAACGATTACTAGAGTTGAAAGTCCCGGTTTCAAAAAGACGCTCAAAACGATCACTAGAACCATCCAAGGAATCGCTGATAAAACATCAACGATCCTCATTAAGATATCGTCAAGCCAACCGCCGACAAAACCAGCGGCAATCCCAATGATCGTACCGATAAACACCGATGTGATCATTGCTAATATACCTACTAACAATGAAATTCTGCCACCATAAATCACACGAATAAAATAATCTCGTCCCACTTCATCCGTTCCAAAAATATGCCGCAGGCTAGGTGTTTGTGAGGCTGCACCGACATCGGTCAACTTGGGGTCAATCGGAATCAACGGAGCAGCTAAAGAAAGTATCACCAATAAAAGTAGAAAAACAAGTGTAAAGTAATAAATAGGATGGTTACTCAATGTTTCCTTTACTCGCTTAAACATGCTTATTTTCCTCCCTTCTGACGAATCCGCGGATCAACTACCGAATATAAAATATCTGATAACAGATTTCCTAAGATAACTAACGTTGCTGATAAAAGCATAACCGCCATGATGATTGGATAGTCCAATCCTTTGGTAGCAGCCATCAGATATGGGCCTATCCCCGGCCAATCGAAAATCGTTTCTGTAATGATCGCGCCAGTCACAAGCATTGGAAGAGCTAATCCAATTTGGGTCACAATAGGAATCAGGATATTACGACTAATATGTCTCGTAAATATCTCCCATTTGCTTGCCTGAAACGCCTTTTGAACTGTCACATAGTCTTGCGAAAGCTGCTGCATCGTCGAAGAACGGATATAGCGGGTCAATTCAGGAAAAAAAGCGGTCGTTAAGGTAAGATAAGGCAGCCAGAAATGAGCAAAAAAATCCGATAGCGAATCTTCTTTCCCGACAGTATGCATTCCCAAAATCGGAAACAAATTTAATTTATAACCAAAAAGGTAGATTACGATCATAGCAAACCAGAACGTTGGTATCGCGATACCAAAGGAAGCTACACCGTCAATGAAATGATCTAAAAATTTCCCTTTGTTCGCCCCAGCAAGCAAACCAAGAATGATCGCTAAAACCAATGCGGTCAAATAAGCTGGCAGCACCAAACGAATCGTATTAGGGATCCGGGTGGCTAGTTCAGCTCCGATACTTTGCTGATTGACCAACGAATAGCCGAAATCACCATGTAGGATCTGGGTCAGCCAATGCCAATATTGAACCAGAAAGGGCTGATCCAAACCGTAACGTTCTCTTAAAATTTCAATGGTTTCTTGAGACATATTCGGCGTAGTGATGGAATCAATCACATCATAAGGTGCCAAATGGATCAATGAAAAAACGAGAAATGAGATCACAAATAATAGCGGGATAGCAACAAAAAGTCTTTTGACTATGTATCGTATCAAAAATAACTCCTCCTCTTTTATAATCAATAAAACCAGGCTGGATTCCTGTGTGGTTTCCAGCACTGGCAGCAAAAATCACTTATTTTAATGTTAATTTACTCATATCCTCAAAGGTGTAGATTGGAATCAAGCCAGCTTCTTTTACATTTTGAACGCGACTGTTCACCGCCAAGACCTTTTTATTATCCACGATCGGATAGATCACTGCATCATCAGCGATTTGTTGTTGTAGTTTTTCATAGATTGCTTTGCGTTTCGTGTCATCCATCTCAACAGCTCCTTGTTTAAAGAGTTCGTCAGTCTTTGCACTCTTATATTGGAAATAGTTGGCAGAACCCGTCGAAGCAAACAGATAGGAATAAAGATCGGGATCATTCCCCATGATATAGCCGTTCATGAACAAGTCATATTTCTTAGAACCCGGTTTTTTCAACTCTGCCCCATACGCTGCACTGTCGCCACCAGCCAGTTCAACAGTAATACCGACTTTTTCAAGTTGTTGCTGGATTAGTGTCGCTTGGACTGTCTGAGCTGGATCTGAGGAAGAGAAGGCTAGATTAATCTTCAAATCGCTGACACCAGCTTCTTTCAACAATGCCTTCGATTTGTCGGCATCTGTTTGATAATCGTTCACGTCCGTCGTAGCATAAGGATTATTCGGCGGTAAAATCGAGTGAACGTTTTGATAATATTTAGTATCCAGATAAGCCGCTTTATTCAAATCATCACGATTCAACGCATATTGGATTGCTTGACGTACTTTGACATCTTTTAATTTGTCAGAATGTGTATTGAAACCTAAATACCCTACTCGATTTTCACTGTATTCATAAATGTCCATCTTATCTGTATCAAGATCTTCGATGTCATTCGGCAGCACAAAGGAAGCATCCACTTCACCTTTTTGCAATGCTACTTTAGTTGTGTCAGCGCTGGTAATAATCCGTAATGTGACGTTTTTGATTTTCGGTGTATCACCATAGTAATTATCATTTGCTACAAATTGTAAGTATTGACCGGTTTTATATTCTTTTAGCTGATAAGGCCCTGTTCCAACTGGTTTGGCAATCAGTGATTTTGCTGAAAAATCTTTTTCATCTTTAAAAACGTGCTCAGGAATGATATAGGTTTCTGTCGCAATATTATTCAAAGCTGCTGCACTGACAGAAGGCAAATCGAATTTCACTGTAGTATCATCAATTTTTTCTACAGTGATTGGCTTACCGTCCACCCATAGAGCATCTGCATTTCCATTTTCCTTCTTGACTTTTTGATCATAAGTAAAGACGACATCATCGGCGGTAAAAGCTTCGCCATCTGACCATTTGATGTCTTTTTTTAATTTCACAGTGATGGATTTGCCATCTTCAGCTGGTTGGATAGATTCAGCTAGCTCTAATTTTTGGCTACCATCGCCTTCGATACGGGCAAGTGGTGAATAGATCATGTTTGTTACCGTTAGTCCCCATCGATCACTGACATTTATCGGATTCATTGAGGAAGGATCCCCATTGATTGCGTAAGTGAATGTATCGCTTGATTCTTTTGAAGTATCTGCTTCAGAAGCTTTGCCGCTTCCGCAAGCCACTAATACCAGTCCTGTTATGGCAAGTAGAACTCCGTTAATTAATTTTTTCATTTTACCAACACTCCTTCATCATTGCCTATATTTATTTGATAGACAATTTGAAGTATAAACTAAATATTTCATCATCTTCAATCGAATCTCTCTAACTTCTTCAATAAGTATCGCGATAGCTTTAAGTTATCATAAAGAAAAATAACTATAATTTTCTGGTTATCTTTTAAAAAATATTGGATAAAAAAAGACACACAGACGAGTTATCTGTGTGTCTAATTCTTGCGGCCCATGTAATCTTACGCCACAAGGCTATTTTATTTTTTCAAATGATAACTATAGGTGCCGACAACGATATTTTGTCGCCAAGAAAGCCGGAACCGCAAACGCAGACTGGTTTGATTATGAAGAATATTCTGCCAGCGTCTTCGCGGTACAAATTGCGGGATAATGACGGTCGTCGTATAGTTGTGTTTCGCCGCATTTTTACTTACTAAATCCACATACCGAATGATTGGATTTTCAATTGATCGATAGGAAGAATGGACAACAGAAAAACGCACATCAGGGAATCTTTCTTTAAATTCCTGTTCGATCTCCTTTTCCTTAGCAACATCTTCATCTAACGACACGTGCATCGCCACCACATAATCACCGATAGATTGCGCATAATTCAGTGCACCGATGTTGACCCGTGTGACATTGCCCACTAACACAATAACAGTATTGCCATCGTAGGTATGCAGCGCAACATCATCTTCTAAACGCAACTGTTCCGCTACTTTTTTATAATGATCATGGATTTTGTAGAAAATGAACAGCAGGATCGGCATGATAATAAAGAACGGCCAAATATCCCCTAAACGGTAAATAAACAAAATCACAATAATAGCATAAGAGATAAATGCTCCTACAATATTCGCGATTGATTTTGTCAACCATCCTTTGCCTTCTTTACGCCATTTGATGACCATCCCAGTTTGAGAAAGCGCAAAAGGAATAAACACCCCAATGGAGTAAAGCGGGATCAAACGTTCCGTAGATCCTTGGAAAATAAAGAGCAGTACGATCGAACCTGTCGCCAATGTAATGATCCCGTTGGAGTAGCCTAGACGGTCTCCCCGATCTTGATACATATGCGGCATAAATTTGTCTTTTGCCAAATTATAGGCTAAGACTGGAAACGCGGAAAATCCGGTGTTGGCCGCTACCGCTAAAATCAATGCCGTTGTAAATTGCAATGCATAAAACATAAATCCGTGCCCAAAGACCGCTTTCCCGATTTGGGCCAAGACAGTCACTTCCGTTTTTGGCACGATACCATACCAGTAGTTGATAAACGTGATCCCAACAAAGAAGAAACCTAAGATCGTAGACATCATTACCAATGTCCCCGCAGCATTTTTTGCTCGTGGTTTCTTAAAGAACGGCACAGCGTTACTGATTGCTTCGACCCCAGTCAATGAAGAAGAACCTGAAGAAAAGGCTCGAAGAATTAATGCGATCGAGATCCCAGGAACCGCAGCCCCCGGTAATGCCGTGGCATTCAACGGTTGAGCACCAGTTACGATATTAAATAAACCAACAACGATCAAAATCGTGATCACCGCGATAAACGTGTAGACCGGAACCATCAAAAAGCTGGCAGATTCCCGCAGCCCGCGCAGGTTCATCATCATGATCAATAATACGATGATCACTGATATAGCGACTTGATGGTGATACAGCGCTGGAACCGCTGAAGTGATCGCTTCTGCCCCCGCAGAAACCGACACAGCCACTGTCAACATATAATCGATCAACAGCGAACCACCGGCAACCAACCCGGCGTTCTTTCCAAGATTCTCGCTACTGACGACATACGCCCCACCACCATGAGGATACGCATGAATAACCTGTCTATAAGATAAAGTTAATGAAATCAATAAAATAATAACAAATGCCGCAATTGGTAATGAATACCAAATTGCTGCTGCAGACAAAGCGACTAAGACAACGACAATTTGTTCAGTACCGTAAGCGATCGAGGACAACGCATCAGAAGACAACAACGCCAATGCCGCAAAACGGCTTAATTTTTGTTCGTCATTTTCTGCTGATTTTAGCGGACGTCCCACCAGCAAACGTTTCAAGTATTCCACTTTTTTCCCTCCAATTTTTTTCTTTAGAGAAGCACTGTTTTTCTCACAGCCAAGACTGTATGCTACGCTCAGAAACTGAAAATGTCAATGAAAATCCCAAGAAAATATCGTATATTTTCAAACTCTTCTTATAGTCTGAAATACCCATTGTTATATTCTTTATTTATTGTTTAGCGAGTATATATTTATCGATGGCGACTGCCGCACCAAAGTGATCGTTGTCCAGTGTCACAGCATCCGCAAACTCTTTGACTTCTGCTGGAGCATTTCCCATAGCGATACCTAATCCAGCGGCTTTTAACATCGGCAGATCATTGAAATTATCTCCAATGGTCATCACCTCTGTAAGCGGTAATTGATAGTAGCTAGCCAATTCTTTTACTGCTTGTTCTTTCGATACTGCTTTATGGGTAAATTCCAAATAGTTTTCTTTAGATAAATAAAATGCAGAGTGAGCTAAAGGATGATCACGCAACTCTGACATCAAACAAGCAATATCAGCTTTTTTACCAATAAATAAAATCTTATGGATCGCGATATTTTCATCCAGCAAGGCTTCTAAAGAACATAGTTGCGGTACGATCTGTGTGATACGCATTTCCTCTCTGACCCATATATCTTTATGAAAAACATACCACTCTGTTCCAGCATAGAGATTGATAGAAATTTCCGGAAACCTGTTTTTTGTCCATTGAAGAATCATTTTCGCTTCTTGCGGGTTCAACGGATGACTGATGATCTCTTGGTAGGTATCTTGTTGTCTGGTTACCACATAAGCACCGTTGTAGCTGACGATGGGGCTAGTTAACCTCAATGCTTGGGTAATCTCTAGCATTCCTTTAGGCGAACGTGCTGAAGCCAGTACGAAAGGGATCTTTTTTTGTTCCAACTGCATGATGCTCTGTGCGACTTTTTGAGGAAGTTGATGATCGCTGGTTAAAATCGTACCGTCAATATCACTGATCACCAAATTGATGGACTTTGCCATATTTTTGCTCCTTTTCATTTTTTTATACCTTTTCATTCTACTATTTCTATCAGACCATGGATACTCGCGTGCTTTTAGATTACTTTTGTAAATCTGGACAAATACTAAAAAAACCGCCATCTTGCGATGACGATTTTTTTCTTAATGGAAGAAATGACTTTCTTTAGAAACATTTTCTAATTTTTTCGTCATTTCCGACAAATGCGGATAAACAAATATTCCCAACAGACCGAAAACAATAAACAATCCGATCATAATCAAAATATCGGTAGTCGCATTTGGCCAGTAAACGCCCCCTGCCGCTTCCCGCAACAGATTCACCGCATGAGTAAATGGCAGGAATGGATTGACCATTTGGAAGAATTTTCCGGAAACCTGGATCGGATAGTTCCCGCCCCCGCCGGAAATCGACAAGACTAAAATAATGATCCCGATCCCTTTACCGATATTGCCGAATAAAGCTACCAATACATAGACGATCATCATGAATGCCAATCCGACGATCAGTGCAAACAGCACTGCATAAAATGGTTCACGAACATCGACACCCAATAAGAATTGGTTCCCAAGCGTTACGATCAAAGCTTGGAAGATCGCCATCGTCAAAAATGTCAGCATACGAGCAGCAAATGTTTCCCGTTTGCTGTATTTTTTCTTGTCAGCCCCGTCCAAATGATAAGCAGTCGTTGCGATACTTGACAGCAACAACGCTCCTACCCATAAACAAAGTGCAGTATAAAACGGTGTGCTGGCAGAACCGTTATTGGCGATTGGGTAAAGCTGATTGGTTTGCAGTTCGACAGGTTTTGTAAAGAAGTCGCTTTCTGTTTGAGCATCCAACTTCAACAATTTGATGACCTCACCTAAGTCCGCTTCGCTCTCGCCTTTGCGGATCGCCGAAGCGGCTTTATGGACGCCGCTTTTCAGCATTGGCCAATCATTATTGATCAAACCAACAGCGGCATCTAATGCTTTTTCAACTTCCGGCAGTTTTTCATCCACCATCGTCATTGTTGTTGTGATTTCTTTTTTGATACCAGGCCAATCGTTTTTCAAAAAGTCAGCGGCTAATCCCAGTTTTTGTTCCAGAACAGGCAATTCATTTTTGTAAAGATCAGCGCCTTTGTTGATACCATTGACGATTTCATCCATGTGTCCATTTAACATCGTATTGGCGTCATGGACTTCTTGACGGATCGCCGGCATTTCTTTTTGGTATTTTTCTAAAAGCTTGATAGCGTTGGCGACTGTTTTTTCTGTGGAACTTAGCAATGATTCAAAATCGATTTGTTTAGCTTTTTGCAGTGCATTTTGTGCAGTTGACAACGTCGTCAATAGCTTGGACAAAATTCCATTGACTGTTTCACTAATCTTGTTCACGTCGATTCCATTAATAAAAGAAGCGATCTGATCGGCAGCTGTTTGAATCTCTTTCAGATAATTTTTGATGTTATCTGTATTGCCTTCAGCAACCAGTTGTTTCAAATGTGTCAAACGATTGGAAAGATCTCCTAGAAGGTCACTGGCATGCTTCAGTTGATCGATCACTGTTTGCAGGTTTTGATTGCCGCTGGAATTTTGCAGTTGTTCCATAAATGAAACCAGATCAGCAAGTGCTGTTTTTTGACGATCGATATTGTTGATGAAATCATCGATCACTTGATTGATATGGGCTTTTTCCTCGTCTGATAACTGATTATCTGTCACTGCCTGGTTGATTACGCTGGTAATCGAAGAAGTCGTAGTAGCAACTTGACTGATGGCATCCAATGTGACAGAAACGCTGGACGTGATACTTGGCAACGCCGCTTGCAGCTGAGTTGCACCATCTTTGGTGGCACTTGCCAGATCATTCGCCTGATCCCCTAATTTTCTGACGTCCGGCAAAATCGTTTGTACTTGATGGATCACTTGCAAGCCTTGTTTTGCTTCATTGATACCTTCTGTCATTGTTTGTTCAATATTATCAAAATCACTATCCACCATCGCCAACTGTTTCCCGGCATTTTGGATCTCAGGAATCTTTTCTTGCAAAGTCAAAATCACACTGGCTTGTTTTTTCAGTTCCGGCATTTTGTCGTTTAACGCCGTCACTTTTGCCCCCATTTCATCGACTTTCGGAATATAGTCGGTAAATTCTTGTGCTTTAGCGATTTTTTCTTTGATTTCCGGCATCTTTTCTTGCAACTCAACGACTTTCTTCGTATAGCCGTCGATGGTATCTAGATTTTCATCTGTTTCTAAAATCATATTTTTGACTTTATTGATACTGACAAGGTTGGAATCAATATCATAGCCTATCTCATTGAAAACTTTCAATAAAGTCGAACTTGCGGTTTTGATAAAATTCTCTGAAATCTGTTCTTGCAAACTGGAAGCACCTTTATCGGTGATCTTCGGTGCAATAGCATTAATCTTTTCATTGATATAATACTGGATCTGCGGCTTTTTAATCTCTCCTGAGGTAAAACTCAACAAGTCTTTGGAGAAGCTTTTAGGCAGATAGACACCAGCATAATACTTGCCGGATTTGACACCTTCTGTCAGTTCTTTTTTAGAATCAACGAATTGCCAGCCTAGTTGCTTATTATCGTGAAGCTCGTCTAAGACCTGATCGCCGATCGCGACTTTTTTTCCTTGAAAGGTCTCAGGCTGGTCCGCACTGTAAACAGCGATCGGCAACTCTCCGGTATTTGAATAAGGATCCCACAATGCCTTGATATTGAACCAGGCATAAAGTGAAGGCAGGATCATCAACGCGACGATCAAAAATGTCGCCATCGGATTTTTAAAGATTCGTTTCCAATCTAATTTGTATAAATGTAAAGTATTTTTGATATGGTTCATACTTGTCATCCCTTTATTTTTTTCAGCTGTCATACTTTATCATGAAATCCCAGTCATTCCAATTCTCTACTGTTGGTTGACGACAGATTTTTGACACATTCGCAAATCTGTCATATATGCAATCCTTTTCACAGATGACAAAGCAGATTTTCCTTAACTTTATTTTAACTTTAGCATGATAGACGGTATCCGCCTATTCTTTTGCATAAGAAAAAGCCTTTTGTCTATCCACAAAAGGGCATTTGCATTTTCGATCGGATGGGATCTTTTATGGCTCATCTCATGTTTCACTTTTCAAAAGCGATGAACTGCTGATCGCGATAGATCAAAAGACCGCGTTCAGGTTGCTGATGCTGCAGATAGAGCTGATAAGGGATCTCTAAGCGGATCTCTTCTTCCGCAATTTGAAAAACGCCGTAATAGCGGGAAAAGTTTTCCGTTTCCGCTACACTGATTTTTTCGGCAAAAAGACAATAGACTCGCCGCTCACTGTTGCCCAGTCTTTTTAATTGCCGTATTTTTCTGATGATGAAATAGATCAAAAGGACGATTGTCAGGAATACTACAAAATATCCCACGTACTCACCTGCTTTCCTCAATAATTTTCTTATAAAAAAAGCCGAACACAAAGTTCAGCTTTTAGCATGTACGCCGATCAGCGATCAGGTAATCTTCTTCGATCCCTACACTGATTCGCAAAGCGCGGTCGACTTCTTCCATTATTTCAGAATCCAAATGGCAGACTTTGTCTTTCAATCGACTTTTATCTATCGTGCGAATTTGCTCCATCAAAATCACAGAATCTTTTCCGATCCCTTTTTCCATCGCTTTGATCCCGATATGTGTCGGGAGCTTCGGTTTTGCCATTTTTGCTGTGATAGCCGCAATAATGACGGTCGGGCTGAAGTGATTTCCGCGATCATTTTGGATTATAAGAACCGGGCGAACGCCCCCTTGTTCCGAACCAACAACTGGAGATAAATCCGCGAAATATACATCTCCGCGTTTTACCATAGTATTATTCATCCTTATTTATTATTTTCATTTCACGTATTTTCGAGGAACACGTTGCGAAATCGTACAAGCGACTTCGTAATGGATCGTCTCCAAATGATCTGCAATATCTTGCATCGTGATCGTTTTTTGCTGATTAGAGCCGATAAGGGTGACTTTCGTTCCTGTTTTGACAGCTTGCGGCAGGCGGATCATAAATTGATCCATGCAAACACGTCCAACGATCTCACAGAACTCTCCTTCTACTAATACTGAGAAGCCCTGCATTTTTCGCAGCCAACCGTCCGCATAACCAATGGGGACCGTTCCGATCCATTCAGCTTTCGGTGTGATATAGGTCTCACCATAGCCGATGCCTTCTCCTTTTTCTAAACGTTTGACTTGAATCAGCTCTGAGGTCAATTCAAGGGCTGGCTTCAATGGATAACTTTCCTTCAGTTCATGTCCTGACGGATTGAGTCCATACATCGCCACACCAAAACGGATCATATTGCCAATGGGTTCATCATGCCATAACGCAGTCGCGCTGTTGCTGACATGGACATAACGAGGCAGATGCGGCAAAACCTTCAATGCATCTTTGAATCGCTGATTTTGCATCTGAAAATAGCGATCATCTGCTTGGTCAGCTGTTGAAAAATGGGTGAAGATCCCTTCCCAATCCATCTGCGGGTTTTGTTGGATGGCTTCGACTGCTTGAAGCACCTCAATAGAGTTCAAAAACCCGATCCTTCCCATACCGGTATCAACTTTGATATGGATCTTCAATGGATTTTTTACTGGAAATTCAGCTAATCGTTCTTCGGCTTCTTCCAACCATTCCAATGTTCCCACTGGAAAAGCTAAATCATAATCGCTGACTAATGCAAGATAGTTGACCTCTACGATTCCTAAAATCAGGATCGGTTCTGTAAATCCTGCTTCCCGCAATTCGATCCCTTCATCAATAGTAGCTACGCAAAAACCAGTTGCGCCGCCTTTTTTTGCTGCTTTCGCTGTTTCGATAGCACCATGTCCGTAACCATTCGCTTTTACCACGGCGAACAGTTCGCGATTTTTCGGCAAACGATGTACTTCATTTGCTACGTTTTCAGTAATCGCATCTGTATGTATAATAGCTTGCGTTGATCGATGGTATGAAACAACCATAGAAAAACCTTCTTTCTATTCTTCCAAAATGATTTGAGCAAAAGCTATCGTGTCTGTATGAGTAATAGTGACAAAAACTTTGCCTGTAAATGGCGACCGAGTAACCATCGGCGCACCAGATCGATCTGTTAAGATCTCTAAGTCTTGAAAACCGAGTTTACCGATCCCCGTTCCCCACGCTTTTGAAAAAGCCTCCTTGCATGCGTAACGGCCGCCTAAAAATTCTATTTGACGTTTTACCGTCAAGTCTTGAAAAATTGCCAATTCAGCTTTCGTCAAGATCCGCGGGATAAACTTTGGTTTTTGCTCAATGATGTTTTTTATTCTTACAAGTTCTACGGCATCAATCCCGATTCCTTTGATCATTGTTTTGTGTCTCCCTTTTAAACTACTCCCATTCTACCAAAATTCCTTTTAAAAACCATTAAAATACTTCCGGAAAATAAAAAAAGTAAGCAAACCCGCGGATTTGCTTACTTTTTTACTAATCTTGGTTGTTTCGAATCACAAAGCCGCGTTTTTTATCATTGCTGCGGCGGTTATTTTTACGATAACCTTCTTTGTTGTAGCTGCCTTTGTTTTGTCTGCGGGAGTTGTTGCCTTCTCCACGACTGCGGTTACTGCGGCGGCTGCTGTTGTTTTTGTTGAAGCCTTTTTTGTTTTGAGGCAATGGGCGTTCTGGTGTGATTTTAACCGGAACTGCATCTGCAGGATCTTTAGCGACCGTCTTCAACAGCAACGCTGCTAGGTCTTGGGCAGAGTAACGTTCCAATAATTCATCTGCGGCTTGCAAGTATTTGTCCAAACCATTTTCGTCCATTTTGGCTTCGATTTGGTCCATTGCTGCACCTAATTGGCCTTTGAAGGCTTCTTTTTCGGTTGGCGGACGAAGGGGTGTCATCCGTTTTTTCGTCAAGTTTTCGATGACGTGCAGATAGCTCATTTCGTTTGGTGTTACAAAAGTAACTGACATTCCGCCTTTACCGGCACGGCCTGTACGACCGATACGGTGAACATAGCTTTCAGGGTCTTGAGGAATATCATAGTTGTACACGTGAGTAACACCGGAGATGTCTAATCCGCGGGCTGCTACGTCAGTGGCTACCAAGATATCCAATTGACCGTTTTTGAATGCTCGTAAAACGCTCATCCGTTTTTGTTGGGAAAGATCGCCATGGATTCCTTCTGCTTTATAGCCGCGTGCTTCTAAACCACGGGCTAATTCGTCTACGCGGCGTTTCGTACGACCGAAAACAATCGTCAATTCTGGTGTTTGGACATCGAATAAACGCGTCATTACATCGAATTTTTCGTATTCTTTTGCCCGAACATAATATTGATCGATCAAGTCAGCTGTCATTTCTTTTGCTTTGATCTTAACATGTTCCGGTTCTTTCATGAATTTTACACCGATATTTTTGATTGCTGGAGGCATAGTTGCTGAAAACAGCAATGTTTGGCGTTGGGCAGGGACTTGAGAAATAATTTTTTCGATATCTTCTAAAAAGCCCATATTCAGCATTTCGTCCGCTTCATCTAGGACCAATGTTTCAACAGTTGCCAATTTCAATGTGTGACGGTTGATATGATCCAGCATCCGACCCGGTGTACCAACAACGATATGAGGACGGTCTTTCAATCCTCGGATTTGACGGCCGATATCGGCTCCGCCGTAAACTGCTTGGACACGGATTTTTTTGTCTCTACCAAGACGGAACAGTTCTTCTTGGGTTTGGATCGCTAATTCACGTGTCGGTGCGATTACTAAGCCTTGTAATTGTTGGTTTTTAGGATCGATCTTTTCTAACATCGGCAATCCAAAGGCCGCTGTTTTACCAGTACCTGTCTGTGCTTGACCGATTACGTCTCTGCCTGCTAAAGCAAGAGGAATTGTCGCTTCTTGGATAGGTGTTGCTTCTTCAAAGCCGGCACGCTCCACGGATGTCAACAATTCTGGTGATAATTCTAGTTCTTTAAATTTCAAATGGATCCTCCTATTAGGTTGGATCTTTTTGCCAACCTATTTCTTTTTTTGAAGCGTTGATCTTTTTCCATGTTCTCCGGAGATGGTCCCTACACATCCAGTGAACATTTCAACACCGAAAAATCCGCTTCACGAAGGCATTAGAAAAGCCAAACGATTCCCGTTCGGCCTTTTATTATCATAAAAGTATTACTTTTTAACTATTCCAATTTGTACTTCATCTTTCGGTATTCATCTATACTAACACAGGTTGAAACTTTCAGCAAGTTTTCAAAACTATTCCATATTTTCCAATTCTTCCACGACTTCTAAAAGTCCCATCCCGTTACTGCCTTTTAATACGATGGTATCATTTGAGCGGATTTCTTTTTTCAAAGTCTGAATCAATTCTTGTTTATCATTCTTCTCAAAATGGAACGCTGTGATCGTCGTTTCTTCGTCTTTCAACGCATGGAGCAATGCTTTCATTTCTTCTCCATAAAGGAAGACAAGATCATACGCATCGACCACGTGTTCTGCCATTTGCGCGTGCAGTTGAGCAGAATCTGATCCCAATTCCAGCATATCTGCTAAAACCGCGATTTTCCGCCCTGATGTTTCGATCTTGGCAACTGTATCCAATACCAGACCCATCGCCGTTGGATTCGCGTTATAAACATCACTTAACAGATCCGCACCGTTGCCGGCTTTCAGCCATTCTGTCCGATTTTTAGTCAATTGGACTTCTGCCAATCCTTTTTTGATCTCTTCATTGCTTAGACCAAAATAGCGGCCAAATCCATAAGCGATCAACGCGTTTTTCACGTTATATGTGCCTAAGACAGGGATTTCGAAAACAGTATCATTGATTTTAAAGGAGGTATGTTCACGATCTTCAGAAATGATTTGTGCAGTCAGATCGCCTTTTTCCATTCCAAATGTTTGGATTTCTTGACTAAGATCTTTCGTTAGCGGATCTAACAGCGGTTCGTCTGAAGGAATCAATAAAAGACCATCTTTTTTCAAGCCTTCAACAATTTCCATCTTCGCTTTAGCGATCCCTTCCCGTGAACCGAGATTTTCAATATGGGCTTCGCCGATCAATGTGATGGCTGCCGCATCCGGTTGGGCCAATGTCGTCAATTCACGGATCTCGTTGAAACGATCCATCCCCATTTCTAAAATCAGCATCTCGCAATCTTCAGGAGTTTGGAAGACTGTGTAAGGCAGTCCGATATCATTATTGTAATTTCCTTGCGTTTTATAGGTTTTGAATTTTTGGGATAGGACTGATTCAGTCATATCTTTTGTAGTGGTTTTGCCGTTACTGCCGGTGATCCCGATAACTTTAGGTTTGATTTTTTTTAGATAATAGCCGGCTAGTTTTTGTGTTGCTGCTAGGGTGCTTTTTACCGGCAAGGGGATGATTCCTTCTGGCGCTGGCGTATCACGGCTCCACAGGGTAGCGATAGCACCATTGTCTAATGCATCCTGAACAAAATCATGACCGTCTCGCTGACCGGAAAACGGGATAAACAAATCTCCCGATTGGATCTTCCGACTGTCAAATTCAACGCCGTGGATCTCGCGGGAGTCATCGATATTGGGGATTTCTAATACTTGAGCGATTTCTTTAATTGTCAATTTCATACTCTATACTCCTTTAGTTGATTTGATGACTACAAATAACATTTTATCGTAAAAATTGCTTTATTTTTACAAAATGATTTTCCTGTTACTTCTATCATACAAAACTTTTACGCTGTTGCAAAAAATAAAGGAACCATGTCATAAGTTTTTTTCAAACTAACAGATACCCAGCTATAGATCCAGCGTTTTTACAGATCAACCAATTGTTGATCGTACTGTCGCAGAATTTCTAGTTTGGGTAGTTAGATTAGCTTTGACTTATGTCATGTTCCTTTTATGTCATTGCTCACAGAGCTGTTTACTCGGAGACATCCACCAAGAAACTGCGGCGTTGTCCATAACGATTCAATCCAAGTTGGATCAATTCTTCGATCAAGTCTCCGTATTTAAGACCCATTTTTTCCCATAGAGAAGGATACATACTGAATTGTGTAAATCCAGGCATCGTGTTCAATTCATTCAAGAATAATTCATTTTTATTAGTCAGGAAGAAGTCGCAGCGACTAAGCCCAGTCCCACCTAAGATAATATAAGCTTTCTTCGCGAAATCCTGCGCTTTTTGCTGAACATCTTCAGGGATCTCGGCTGGGATCTGCATTTCGATCTTATTATCGATATATTTTGAATTATAGTCATAAAATGCGACATCTTTGACGATTTCTCCGGGAACGGTCGTGCGTACATCTTCGTTTCCTAAGATCGCGACTTCGATCTCGCGAGCATCGATCCCTTGTTCAACGATCGCGCGTGTATCGTATTTATAAGCTTCTTGTAACGCGTTTTGCAGCTCTTCGCGATTCTCTGCTTTTGAGATGCCGACACTTGAACCCATATTCGCCGGTTTGATGAACATTGGGTATAGAAGTGTTCCTTCACATTGTTCAAAGATTTGTTTTGGATTTTCTTTCCATTGGTTTTTCAAGACAGGTACAAACGGTACTTGCGGGATACCGGCTGCCTGTAAGATATATTTGGTCATGATCTTGTCCATAGCAGAAGCGCTGGTCAAAACACCAGTACCGATATAAGGAACATCGATCGTTTCCAAAAAGCCTTGGATCGTCCCATCTTCTCCGTTTGGTCCGTGCAATAATGGGAAAACGATCGTATCCCCGTCATTTTCGATACCCGGCTGGATGAGTTTGCCGGTGAAGTCTCCCTCTGTTTCGCCATCTTCGGCCCATGTTAGATGGAGTACATCCTCAGATTGTGGTTTTTCTCGCAACAACGGACCTTGCACCCAACGACCGTCCTTTGCGATAAAAATCAATTGTACTTGATAATAGTTATAGTAGATCGCATTCAAAACGGAATATGCTGATAAAATCGACACATCATGTTCTGCACTGCGGCCCCCATATAATAAAACGATTTTCAAACGTCTTTCCTCCTGTAATTCAGAGTTATTTCTCATTTGATTCCTCCACATTTTAGCATAAAAAAAACAAAGCGAACAACTAAATTGAAAAAAGCGCTTTAAATTTTTCAGTTTAAATAGTCGGGATTTGTAAAATTTCAGCTTTGTCAGTACTATTAATTAAAAAGGTATGTTAGGAGGAAAGGGATGACTTCTCAAAACCAACCGTTTCCGTCAAAAAGTCAGCGTCTAAAAGAAATCCTGCGAGTCTTCACGAAATATCGTGTGGTGCAAAATCTCAGTCAGCAAAAAAATCCACAGGAAGTCCGCCACGCTTTTGAAGAATTGGGACCTACGTTTATAAAGATCGGACAAATGCTGTCAGTGCGCCCTGATCTGCTGAGCCCGGCATATTTGCAGACCTTTCAATCTTTACAAGACAATATCCGCAGTGACGATTTTACAGAAGTAAAAAAATTACTGGAACACGAATGGTCATTACCGTTAGAAGATATTTTTTCTTCTTTTGAACCAGTCCCCTTTGCTTCGGCTTCCATCGGACAAGCGCATCGTGCCGTGCTGAAAAGCGGACAGACTGTTGTCGTCAAAGTTCAGCATCCCGGGATCATCACAGCCATCAATACAGACTTAGCATTGTTTGAAAAAGCCCTGCCGTTGATCCGGGTGATTCCTGAAAGCAACGTGATAGATATCAAAAGCGTATTAAAAGAGGTCCGCCGCTCACTAGACGATGAGACGGATTTCATGAAAGAAAAACAGCAGGCAGAAGAGTTTTATCAAAAAAACAACGGGTGGAAACAAGTCCAAGTCCCAAAAGTCTATCCGGAGTACTGTACCCAAAAAGTGATCGTTTTGGAATGGATGGCCGGACAAAGTATCCGTTACTTTTTAAAGACCGATCCTGAAAAAGCTGCTTATTCGAACGTCACCAATCAAGAATTGAAAAATGAAGTGGGCCGTCTGCTAGTAGAAAGTTATATGAAACAGATTTTTGAGGACGGATTTTTCCATGCGGATCCTCACCCCGGCAATTTATTTATTCATCTTTTAGATGAAACAGAAAACTCACAAGCATTTATCAACAAAAAGCGGGTAGGCGTTTTAGGCGGGGTGGATTATACCCTGAAATGGCAAGATGTGCCAGAACTGCCGCCCTATCGGCTGATTTATTTGGATTTTGGCATGATGGGACATCTCAATGACTACCTGCGTTCCCGTTTAGCGGATGCGCTGATCGCTTTATACACGCAAGATTCACAGGAAGTAGGGAAAGCTGTTTTACGGTTATGTAAGCAAGAAGGGCCATTCAACGAAGATAATTTTTATCAAGAGTTGGATCATTTTTTGCAAAATTACGCTGATTTGCCCATCAAAGAGCTGGATCTGCAAGAAGTACTGGGACGCGTGATCTGGATCTGTCATACCAATAATCTGCAATTAAATCAAGAAATCACTTTGCTGATCAAAGCCTTCAGCACATTAGAAGGTTTGGTGGAAGAACTCGATCCCAACCTTTCCTTGATGGAAGTGATTCAACCATTCGCCCAAAAATATTTTTTACGCCGTATCGATTTGCAGGAAACCACCGGCCGCTATCTGTTAGATTTTTTAAAAGCCGGCAAAGCATTGCCTAAACTGCCTCATCGGCTTTTATCCGCGTTAGATACCTTCACTCGCGGCAATAGTCGGGTGCAATTGACAGTAAGCGATCAGCCTCAATTATTGGCATATGTAGAAAAAATGGTGACTCGCTTAGTGATCGGCTGGCTGCTGGCCTCAGTGATCATCGGCTCCTCGCTGCTGTTGATCAATACTGCCCGCCAGCCAGAATGGGTGACCCATTTAGGAATCGCTGGACTGATTTTTGTAGCAGTCGTATTGCTCCTGCACCTCCTCCGTTCCATCTATCTGTATTTTCGCAAATGAAAAAGCAGTAGTTTCAGATACTATTTTCTGAGACTACTGCTTTTTTGTAAAACTTCCCGCAAAATTTGTTTGAAATGTTGACGATCTTCTGCTGTGAAGGGCTTTGGTCCTTTCGTACGAGAACCGGATTTACGCATCTGTGCCCCCAGATAGCGTTGCATCAGCAATTCATCGATAGTTTCTATCAGATATTCTTTCCCATTATGATGGAAGGCACGGGCTTTTTTTCCTAACACCAACGATGCCAGACCATAATCTTGGGTGATGACGATATCTTCTTTCTGAATCTCTTTGACAATACGATAATCCGCACGATCCGCTCCCTTATCCACATAAATAAATTGGACAAATGCCGGATATTCTTTTCGAGTATAATGATCCACGCTCGTCACAATGACAACTGGTAAATGGAATTCTTTCCCTAATGAAATGACTTCTTCTTTGACCGGCGAACCATCGCCATCGATCACTAAACGCATCTTCACCCCTCCTGTTCTTTTTCAGTATGACGGAAGAACAGGATTTTTTCAATTTTTTCATAGGATAAAAATCCATCGTTTCTAGGAAGTGTGTTTTTCTATAAAAGGATCTCGCTGAATTCTTGATTTTTCAATTCATAGACTACATCGCAAACTTTGCCGACTGCCGGCTCATGAGTAACTAAAATGACACAGCGGTTTTCCTGATGAGCGATTTCTTGAAAAAGTTTCACGATTTCTTGCGAAGTGGCTTCATCAAGATTTCCGGTAGGCTCATCGGCGACGATCAGCTCATGCTCACAGCACAACGCCCGCACGATAGCTACCCGCTGCTGCTGACCGCCGGAAAGAAATGTCACTTTTTTATGCGCCATTTCTGATGTGATCCCCACCTTTGCCAAATTCTCTAAAGCATAAGCTTTTTTGTCTGGCTGTTTTGAACCGGCGATCTCCATCGCCGTCACTACATTGTCCACTGCCGATAAGTACGGCAGCAGATTATAGGCTTGAAAAACGATGGATACGTCTTGTCGCCGATAATTTTGCAATCCGATCTGTTTCAAGGAACGCTCTTGGAACGTGATGGTTCCAGCTTTAGGTGTATCAAGACCGGCGATCAGCGAAAGAAAGGTTGTTTTGCCTGAACCGCTGGAACCTAAGATCCCATACATTTTCCCCGCTTCAAATGTCAATGAAACATCTTCAAAAAGTGGTCGATCAGTTTCGTACCAATAGCCTAGTTTTTCCGTTGTTAATGTCATGAAAATCCCTCCTAAGAAATCAATATTTTTTTCGGATTCAGCCGTAAGATGCCAGCTGATGAAAGTAAGATTGAAAACATGCTGATGCCTAGACCGATACCGGCAAGACTGACGATCTCCATTGGTTTAACGGAAATGTTCAAGTCCTTCACTTCTTGACTGGCAGTCAAATTCGCCATCTTGCCAACCCTGCCTTGACCCCGTTCACCTTGAGCACCTGGCATTCCTTGGCCTCCT
This sequence comes from Enterococcus mediterraneensis, assembly GCF_900604485.1. Lineage (NCBI taxonomy): Bacteria > Bacillati > Bacillota > Bacilli > Lactobacillales > Enterococcaceae > Enterococcus > Enterococcus mediterraneensis. Next base: position 1,566,633 of record NZ_UWOP01000001.1, on the reverse strand, counting down.
GGTCCATTTTGTCCCTCTGCTGTTTGAGCAGACGTACTTTGTTGAGACAATAGCTGATTGCCCACTGCATTGCCCACCAGATTGCCGCTGACCCCAGCGATCCCTAACGCGATGATCATGCAGACGACGATTTCTACGAAAAATTGTCCGATAACTTTTGCTCTTGCTTCACCTAATGAAAGCAACACGCCGATCTCATATTTTCGTTCGCGGATCGACATCATAACGATCAATGTCAAGATGATCACACCGGCCGCCGCTACCAGCAGCACGATATTTTTCGCAAAACTTGCGACATTGTTCAATGGCTGCAGCATTTGCTGATACATTTGATCATTGGTTTGCAGACTGAATGTTTCTTTATCGATCAGTTTTTCAGCTTTTGCAACAAAGTCCTCCATATCTTTCGGATCTTCTAATGTATATACAGCTGAATCGATCGTATCGGCAGAATCGTCGCCATTCAAACTGTTAGCAAAGGTATAAGAAGCGATGATCGTATTGGCAGGGTTCATAAAATTAAATCGCATTCCCATGCTGTCGCCAGTCTCGCTGGTTTCATAAATCCCTTTGATCGTCACTTCGACATCTTCGTCATCGCTGTTTTTGATTTTGAAAGTATCACCTACTGCTAATTCATTTGCTTCAGCCAACGCTTTTTCGATCAATACATTGGCAGATCCTTCATCTTCTGTTGTAATGGCTGTCCCGTCGATCAGTTTTGCCGTACCAGAAGAAAAATCACTGTAATCTTCACTATTGGACACACCTTTGATTTGGAAATCCCCTTGGCTTTGCATTTGCATCTTGCCGCCAGGTCCGCCCATTCCTTCTGTTTCCTCTGATTCAGAGCTGGTATCTTCGCTGGAGATTGGTTCTGCACCAGTACTTTGATCCGCCGAAGCGCTGGTTTCAAAAGAATACGACTTTACGCCAGCTAATGCGGCGATTTTTTCAGCATCCGTTAAATTGACCGGTGTCAGAGAAAAACTGCCGGGATCCGGTCGAGTTTCTTCAGAGCTGCTTGTTTGCTCAGAATCACTTTCTGTCTTTTTATTGAACATCGCTTGTCGATTCGCGGAAAGTGTCACCGTTGCGCCTACACTTTTCTTGGCATTTTCGACAGATGTCTCTGCCGCGCTGCGGATCGTCAAACCCGCTAAGACAAAAACTAAAATAGCGGCAAAAACTGCGATCAACAGCAAACTGCGACCTTTTTTTGCCCAAAGGCTTTGCATTGCCCGTTTAAAAAAATTCATGATGGTCCCTCCTCATTTGCTGAAAGCTTAAACAGCCAGCCTTAAGCAAACCTTAAAACAGGTGATAATTTTCGACTGCATCTTTAAGCTTTGTTTATGGTATAAATGGTATGATAAGCGAGAGGTGAAGACCATGATCAAATTTTTAGTTGTAGAGGACGAACAGATCCTCTCAGACAATATCAAAGAAATCATTTCCGACTTGGGCGAGGTGGTTCAGGTCTATGATGGTGCAGAAGGGTTATTTGAAGCAGAAAGCGGTATTTATGATTTGATACTTTTAGATTTGATGCTGCCGGAGAAAAACGGCTATCAACTACTGGCAGAATTACGACAGAAGAAAATCATGACACCGGTTTTGATTTTAACTGCCAAAGACAGTTTAGAAGATAAGATCGAGGGCTTTGAAAAAGGTGCCGATGACTATTTGACGAAACCTTTTTATCGAGAAGAATTGATTTTGCGGGTCAAAGCGCTTTTGAAACGTTCCTTGGGCTTATACGATGAAAATTCCGTGAACTTTGGAACGATTTCCTGCAACCTTGCCAATAATCAAGTTCTCTATCAAGGAGAGAGTTTGCCGATCCAAGGAAAAGAATTTGAATTGCTGCTGTATTTTATCCAAAACAAAGGCGTCATTCTGACAAAAGAACAGATTTTCGATCGTATCTGGGGTTTTGATTCCGAAACTACTATCACAGTCGTTGAAGTCTATATGAGCCATCTGCGGAAACATTTGAAACCCAGCGGCATGGATCAGGCTTTCAAAACATTGCGAAATGTCGGCTACATTTTGCAAGAACAGGAGCAGGTATGAATCAAGAACTGTCAAAAAAACAGCGCTGGTATTTTTTCGGGATCAATGTCAGTGCCTTTGCGATCGTGTTTCTATTATTAGGTTTTATCATTTTGCAACTATTGAACCAGTCGGCGTATCGACAGACCGATCTTTCTTTGACGGAAATGACACAGGATCAGCACCTTTTACAAATGGAAATCGCTCGTTTCCAGCAAAATGATCCCTTTTTAAAACAGCCTGATACTAACTCACCCTCTGCTAAACAGCTTGGCAATCGTTTCAATACCCAGATCGTTTTGTGGTCACAAGACGGCGAGATATTGAATAAAGATGCATTAGGCGGACGTTTCAATGAGCTGCAGACTCTTACACTTGATACAAATAATCTGCAAAAAATCACCCCGGTAGCGATCAAAGGCGATCAGGATAACACCGCAATCAATTTTCGATCCATCACTATCAAAGCCAATGTTGCTGACAGTCAGATCGCTTATATCCAGATTTTAGCGAATACCGACCAGATCGCCTCTTCTATGGCTACCTTCCGTTCGATTTTGGTGATCTGTATGGTGATTTTCTGGCTGCTGTCCATCGCACTGAGCTACTATATTTCAAAAATGAATATGCGGCCGATCTGGGCAGCTTGGCAAAAACAACAGGAATTTGTGGAAAATGCGTCTCATGAACTGCGTACCCCGTTGACGATCATCCAAAACAGCTTGCAGCGGCTTTTTACGCGACCGGACCGCACGATTTTAGAAGAATCGGAAACGATCGCCCAGGCGTTGAATGAAACCCGCCGACTAACGGGTCTTACCAGTGATCTGCTGACCATCGCCCGCAGTGATTCCAATCAGCTGATCATCGAAAAAAACGAGATCACACCAAATGACTTCATCCAGCAATTGGTCAAACCGTTCCAGGAAATCGCAGAAATGGAAGAGAAACAATTTGTTTTGGAAAATCTGGCGGATCGAACTGTTTCAGCTGACGAAAAAAAATTGCATCAGGTCTTGGTCATCCTTTTAGATAACGCACTGAAATATACCGACAAAAAAGATACGATCTTACTGCACTCTGAGATCATCAACGATGCTTGGCTGATCGAAGTCAAAAACACCGGGCCTTCCATCAGCGACAGCGATAAGAAGCAGATCTTCGAGCGATTCTATCGCGAAGACCGCTCTCGTTCCAAAGAGACTGGCGGTTACGGTTTAGGTCTGGCAATCGCCAAACAGATCGTAACAGAACATAAAGGCAAGATCACCGTTCATGACTGGCAGCCGCGAGGAGTCGTCTTCCAGATTCGTCTGCCAAAAGCTGTGGTTTAAAAAACGTCATCAAGCCAAAAAACGCTCCGACAAACTCTGTCTTTATCAGGCAGAATTTGTCGGAGCATTTTTATTTGTTGATTCTTTTTCAGCGAATCAAATCCGTATGAGGATCTGTCAACAATCGCTCTACTTGTTGACGGGTGGTCAGCGGTACATCCCCTTGGATAGTGTGGGCCAATAGAGAATTCGCCAGCGCAAAGTTTGCAGTTCGTTCGATCGACCAGTTTTCCGCATACCCCAGCAAGACTCCTGCTGCATACGCATCACCGGCACCGATTCGATCCAACACCGTCAAAGGCTGAGGGTCTGTTTGAAAAGCCGCATCAGAGGCCACCAAATAGCCGCTGATCTGTTTCTGTTCGTTTACCAGACGAGTAGTCCCAGCGAACCATTCGATGCCGTACTCTTTCATAAATGCTTGGATGACACTGACCTCATCTTGCGGTGTCTTTAGCATTTGACGATCCGCTCTTTGCAGCAGATCCGTCAGATCACGAATCGAACCGAAGACGATGGAACAGTAAGGCAGAATCGCTTCATAGCGAGTTTTCATCTGTTCTTTTTTGCCTTCTTCCTGATTCAAGCTGGGACGGAAATTGAAATCAAAGCAGACTTTTTTCCCTTGCTCATGAACTGTTTTTGCCAGCTGAAGTGCTGCTTCAGCCGTTTTTTCCGTCAAACTGAGTGAGATCCCGCAAATGTGGATCAGATCCGTTGCTGCAGCAAAAGCCGCAAAGTCATAATCTGCCGCCTTCGACAGACCAAAAGAGCTGTTGACGCGGTTTTGATAAGTCACTTGCGTCGGACGCGGACCAAATCCCATCTCTGCAAAATATGATCCCATGTGCTGATGCTGCCGTACCACAAACTGCGTATCAATCCCGAGACTCTTTAAATTGGCTTGAGCGGCGTCTCCTAAACGATTATCCGGCAACGCTGTCAAAAGAGCGCTGGATAAGCCAAAACAAGCAAGATTTGCTACTAAGTTGACCCCTGTTCCGGTAAAATCCATTCGCAAATGATGGGTTTGTTCCAATAATAAATGTTCTGGCGTCGTTAGTCGCAGCATAACTTCGCCAAATGCCCCAATCTTCATAAGCTCTCCTTTTTATTTCAAGGTATTTTTCATCATATCCAGTAACGCTTTGACGTCTTCGACTTTCGTGTCTCCTGTCTCTTTATCGATGATCGAGCTGTATACATGAGGAATGATTTTTTTCACGCCGGCATCTACAGCGATTTGTACGATTTCTTCAAAGTTGGATAAATCGATCCCGCCAGTTGGTTCCAAATAAAAATCATATTTCCCGCAAGCCTCAGCTACTGCTTGGTATTCTTCTTTATGAGCCAAGCCTTTCATTGGGAAATATTTGATAGAGCTGCCTCCCATGTCTTTTAACAATTTGATCGCTGTTTCGATAGGCACTACGGCTTCTGGTGCATCAGAGCTCAACGGTCCTGTAGCGATATTGACATAGCCGACTTTGCCTGTTGGTGAGACCAACCCGTTGATGATGGTTTCGTTTTGTCCTAATAATGCTCGGGAAGTTCCTACACCGGTAAAGACTTGATTCACATGTTGCGGTTGCAAGACACCTGAGATCCGGGAAACCATTTGGCTTTGATTAGGATCACCTGCTCCTAACCCTACCGATAATGCGTTATTGGTTGCCTCCTGATATTTTTTCATGTCTTCGATCGCTGCTTCGTCGCTGTCATAGTTTTTGGACAATACCCCCAATACGACATGTCCTTCTGCCGCTTCGTAACATGCTTTCGCATTTTCTACAGAATTTGCTAAAACATTCAAGCAAATCCGATCTTCTAAATAATTAGGTGTCAATGTCATTTTTTCTACTCCTCTACATGATTTCTTGTAATCGTTTCGTGATTTTTTCCATTTCTTCCTGATTGACAGAACGGATATCGAATTCGATGATTCCGTTGTTTGCTTGATATTCCCGTGTATAGATCGCTGGATCTTCAGCCTTCAACTCGTTAATGACTTCCTTTGCTGTTTTGGTTCCTGTCACTTTGACACTGGCACGGTAGATATCCCGGCCTGCTCCATCTTGGACGATAGCGGCAGTGATTCCTGAGATCTCATTTAAAGCCGTCACAAAAGGTGCCAAACGTGCTTTCATAGAGTCGCCGTCTTCACTCCCATGATGCAAATAGTCCTCCACCGCTTGTGTAAATCCAAGGATGTTATCTTTGCCGATCTTCATCGCCCGACCGATCCCTTTGCTTTGAAGACGGACCCATTCGACGTATTCTTTTTTCCCGATGACCAGACCAGCACTTGGCCCTTCGATCGCTTTGGCACCGGAATAAATCACCAGATCCGCTCCGGCTTCGATGTAACGGAACAGATCTTCTTCCGCTGCCGCATCTACGATCAACGGTAATTGATGTTTCTTGGCAACTTCTGCGGCTTCCGCTACCGTCAGCATGCTTTTTTGAACAGTGTGATGGCTCTTGATATATAAAATAGCCGCGGTCTGTTCCGTGATCACTTGTTCAAGATGCTCTGGCCCGCACATATTGGCGTAGCCGGCTTCCACCACTTGCCCGCCTCCAAGGTTCACCATGACCTCAACGGGAGTTCCATAATCGACATTGTGTCCTTTAGGCAAAACGATTTCTCGTTTTTGAAATCTTGATGCGTAAGGATGGTACAAATGATACAGATCTCCTTGTCCGATCAATGCCGCCACAGACTGAGCGATCCCAGCTGATGCAGAAGAAACGATCTGCGTATCTTCTACATGGAGCAGTTCAGCTAAATAAGCACCGGTTTTGATCGCCAATTCGCTCATTTCAAAAAAATGTTCACCGCCAAAACGTTGCGCTGCCAACACATTTTCCGAAACTTTTGAAACGCCTAAGATCGTCATTCGTCCGGAAGCATTGATGACTTCCTTCAAGCCGAATTTTTCATAACTAATTGTCATAAATGACGCCTCCAATAATCGTTTTGATCGGTTTGATTTGTTGATGAGTCACACGGGTAAAGCCATTCGAATCTGTCAGTTCTTTATCCTCATCCACCAATTCGAAGATGGTGATATCAGCATCAAATCCTGGTTGAAGCTGCCCCTTTGTCGTTAAATGAAAGTTTTCAGCAGGTGTTGCGGTAACTTTTGTGAGAATCTCTTCCCAAGAGTAGCCAACTACATGCAATTTTTCCATCGTAGTGGCCAGATCGAATACAGGTCCATTGTTGCGATTGCGCACGTAGATATCTGTACTGATGGAACGGGCTTTCATTCCTTCTTTTAAGGCTGTTTCTGCTACGTGAAAATTGAAGCTGTCGGTTCCATGACCGATATCGAAGACTACCCCTTTGCGATAAGCGTCCCAAGCAACCTCTTTGATCTTATCTGTTTCGTGATCCAAAATGCCGTTTTCTTTACCATTGAAACAATGAGTCAAGACATCTCCTGCCTCCATTTTTGCCAGTACTTCAGACAATTCTGGTGGTGCAGAGCCGATATGCACCATCAGTGGCAGGTGTTCGTTGTCCGATTGGATCTTTTTCGCCAGTTCTAACGGTGTGATCCCATTTTCCCCAACAACAGATTTGCTCATCCGAGCTTTGATCCCTACGATGAAATCTGGATAATCTCTTAGTGCTTGTGCTACTTTTTCTTCCTTGATTTTCGTCAAATCAGCCAGTTCATCTTGCTCCACGATCCCCCATTTAGAGATATTCAATAGCGCAAAGACATTGGTCTTCTTATCCCGAGTGATGTGATAAAAATCACCGATATTTTCCGCCCCTGTCGTTCCGGCATCGATCACTGTGGTCACACCTTTAGACACACCGATCTTATCTGGATAATCATAATACAGGTTCATCTTTTCATAGCAATGGACGTGATCGTCGATCCAGCCGGCGGAGAGGTACTGCGTGTCAGAAAGCGTAACTTCCTCTTTTGCTTCTTCAGAGATTTTTGAAGAAATCTGCTGGATTTTTCCATCTAAAATACCGATTTCCACAGGTTCCTGATTCAATTCTTTAGCATTACGTATAATTAAGTCTAACATATTCATTCCTACTTCTCTGTAAATTTAAATTTTGTCCATGGGTGGATAAAAGGTAGCAAAATCAATTCATTTTTTGTAATTTGTCCGACCTTGTTTTTCCGAGGATCACGATGAGGAACAAGTACGATTTGCAGTTCATTTTTGTATTTGCCGAACTGATCGTTTCCGATTACCACATCTCCTACTTGAAATTCCTTCTCATTATCATGTGGGGCATTTTCTTGATTTTTATATTTTTTACGGACCTCTGTTGAACGAATCACCTGATCCGTAATATCACCTCTGCGAAAATGTTGTTCATTCAAAACGATGGCTTTTTCGACAGAGTTTGCTTCTTCAACAAATTCAATGGTAAATTCGGTTTGATAACGATCTATCGTTCCTAATGCTTTCAATTCTTCTTCAGAAGCATAAGCGTTTCCAATAATTACGTCGTCAATCAAATTTGTAGCAAATAAATGTTTTGCCGCAGCTTCCACTGGCAAATGTCGGTGCATTTCCAAAGTTGGCAACCCATCGTTGATATCCCAAGGACCGATTTTTCCAGATTGGGAAGTAATAAACGCTGCTGTTCGTATTCCTTGCTTTTTAAAACGCTGACTGCATTTTTCAAAAAATCCATATGGCAGTGCTGTTCCTTCTTGCGGATAAAAGTTATGACACCCGTAAAGAAATGGCGTATTGGCTTGATAAGTCAAAATATTATCCAAATAAGCAACATCGTTACTCATGTTTAATTCTACCGCCAAGCCATAAGGGTTATAGGTCAGCATGGCTTCTTTATTGCCATCAAAGCCAAGATCCAAACGAATCCCGTCTGCTCCCAGTTCATGAAAGAAAGTTAGATCATCATAAGAAATCCCCAACTCTGAAAAAATATTTGGTGCCACATCTAAAATCGTCTTATAACCAAGATCCTTAGCGAAAAAAATCAGTTCCTTAAACTTTTTTTTCACTGCTTCTTTGCCATCTGTTACTTCCAGCATACTCATGAAGATTCGGCTGAAACCATATTTTTTTGCTAGGGACAAATAGGCTTTGTCTTTCTCCATATCACTGTGGTCTGGGTACACAGAAACACCTAGATTTCTTTTCATACACTTTTCCCTCGTTCCATCTTTTCGAATTTTGATCGGAATTTATAGGCAATGATCGAACTTGATAAAACCGTAGCTGTCATTGCACAAAATGCGCCGATCCACAATACTGTTCCAAGAACGATCGATAGGATGATCACACCGATCGAACCAACAAGCACGTACCGCAATTTACTATTATCAATGAACTGCGGCAATCCTTTTTTCTCTAAATAAATGTGGCTTCCAAAAAAGAGAAGCAGTAAATAAACGAATGTCATAGTATCACCAAAGAGGATAGTACAACGACTATCCTCCCTCCTTTTACTTAGTTTTGAACGACAGAGATTTTCTCTGAAGCAGCTGCTGCTTCTGCTTCACGCTCAGCAGCTTCGCGAGCAAGTTGTTGTTTTTCAAATACTTTGAAGAATGGATAGTAGATTCCCAAAGTGATCAAGAAATTGACAATGACAAGAATACCTGCAGCTACACTCCAATTTGTACTCATCCATGCTGCGATCGGTGCCGGCATTGCAAAACCAAGTCTTGCCGCCATCATTGGCACGACGCCGGAAATCGTCAAGAAATAAGAAAGTGTCGTTGTAATCAACGGTGCAACGATAAATGGGATACCTAAAACAGGATTCATAACGATCGGTGCCCCAAAAATGACTGGTTCATTGATATTGAACAATCCTGGCAAAATAGATAGCCGACCTAAACTCTTTAAATATTTCGATTTTGAAAACATGAACAAGACGACTAATGCAAGTGTTGTACCAGCGCCGCCGATCCAAACAAACCATTGTAAAAATTGTTCAGTGAAGATATTAGGTAGATTATGCGCGCTAGTTCCGGCTTGAAAAGCATCCATATTTTCCGCAATGGAAATATCCCAGAATGGACGAATCACAGGTCCCATGATCGCAGGTCCGTGAATCCCTAATACCCAGAAGAAACAAATCAAAAATACAGTTAACAGACCACCGAATAAACTATTGCCGGCCAAAACATCCTTCAACGGCATCAACAGATTACTCAAAAAGCCATTGATATCAAATCCCAGAAGATGACGGATCGCCCAGAAGAAAATCAAAATCACAGCACCGGGAATCAATGCTAGAAATGAGTTGCTTACTTCAGGCGGCACACCATCAGGCATTTTTATTGTTATTTTTTTCTCAATAAAAAAGCGATAAATCTCAACAGATATAATGGCAGTCACAATAGAACCAAATAAAGATCCCGATCCTAAATTTGCAATATTCATGTAACATCCTGCATCAATAACATTATCAACATTTTCTAATACTCTTAAAGGTGGTGCAGCTGTAACTAAAAATGACATAAGTGCTAAAATACCTGCAGTTAATGAGTCCAATCTGTAACTTTTTGCTAAAGATGAAGCAATACCGAATGTCGCGTATAATGCCAAAATACCTACTGTATAACGAAATGGAATATCTAATACTTCGCGATAAGGTTCGATTACTGCTGCTACTGATTCAATTGGAAAGTTTAGTAAAATGGTGAAGAATGACCCCACGATCGTCAAAGGCATTGTCGCAATGATCCCTTTTCTGATTGCTGTCATGTGTCGCTGTGTTCCGATTTTATTTGCAACAGGCATGATCTTCTGCTCAATGACCCCTACAAATTTGTCCATATTTCCGCCTCCGCTTATAATATTATAATGTTTACACCTGCATAGTAACATAATAACATTATAATGTAAACGCTTTTCGAAAAAGTGTGGTCATCTTTTTCATAGAATGATCACACTTCATATTCAATATGGTAAGGATGTTGGGCAGTGTTATAAATCGCTTCAGAGTACTCCACGACTTTCCCGCTTCTGTCAATCGACTTGCGTATGCGCTGCATCGCGATCGTTTCTTTCGTTTGCAATAAATCTTGCTGCGCTGTATCCAAATGAACAGCAGCAAAATCATCTGAGAACGATTGGATCTCAAATCCCTTTTGATGAATAATTCGATATAAAGACTCTTTATCAAACACTATTTCGTCAACGTCTGAAAATTCAGCAGGCAAATAATGATCAAAAAGAATATAAGGTTGGTTTTCTAAAAGGTACATCCGCTGAAAGTGGATACATTCTTTTCCAAACAATCCAAATAATAGAGAATTTCTGTCAGGCATCATTTTATCAAGAGCCAGTAACTTTTTTTGTACGGTAAGATGGGACTTTTCTAATATTTGTGTAAAACTCGCCGCTTTAGATAATTTATTGTATGGTCGATCACTTAAAACGGTTGTACCTTTTCCGCTCTTCTTTTCAACATACTCGTCTGCAGCCAATAACTCGATTGCTTTACGCACAGTGATCTTGCTAACGTCAAAAATCTGCTCTAATTCTGTTTCAGTCGGCAACATCGTTCCCACAGGGTATTTTCCAGAAAATATATCTGCTTTTAATTTTTCTGCTACTTCTAAATAGAGGACACGATTTCTTTTCATACTGTCACCTTTCTCATCATTCATTATGGACAGAATACCATTTACAAAATCAGTTTGCAAAAACAAATCAATGATCTTAAAATGAATTTTTTTATCTAAATGGATACTTTCTGTCTCGTGAAACATAAAAATCAAAATTTTTTGAAATAAAAAAAGCAACGGAATATATTCCGTTGCTTCAGTCCAATACCATCTCTGGCAGAACAGCCCTTCTCCACAAAAGTCTGTTCCGACACCCTGCAAATCCGGCAGGTGAGCAAGCTCATGTGCCGTTGGTTGAAAGGACTAGAACAAGTCTAGCCTTTTCGGCTCATCGCATGACACTTACTCTACCATATTTCCGAATGATATGCCAATAAATTTTTCTTTGCGAAGCAGATGTTCCAACCAGCATCTTCTCTTTAATCATTAAAGCCAGTCAGTATGTAAAGATGGATATTGTGTAATAAGCAGTAGCAAGTCAGTTTAGATAACGGTCAGTTTTTCATCGATCTTGATCGCTGATTTTACGGATTGGATAATCGTGCAGTTTTTAATCGTTTGGTTCAATGCACGACCTAGAACTTCGATATCCGCAGATGGATTTTTGATTTTAAAATGAACACTGACTTCAGTGACGATATTTGGTTTTTTATCTTCCATCAACCAGTCAACGTCAACATGGATATCATCATAAGTGATTTGTCGATTGTCTAAAATCGTCCGCAATACACCATAACTGCATCCTGAAATCGCAGTCGCTAGTAATTCGCTTGGTGCAATATCAACATCCCCGTGCCCGATACGTACATGATTGCCTTTATGAGTTGTACTGTACATTCCTTCTTTATCTGCGTCTAAATCTAAATGTCTTTCGATCATAATACTCCCCCTTGCCTTTTCTTTTAAGTATAGCCAACAATGATTTTTTGGCAAAAAATCTGTCTGAAACTATACAACGATCACAAAAATGCTTCGACTTTGTTAAACAAATACAGCATCAACAATCCGTAGATCGCAATCGACCATGGTTTGAAAAACAAGAGGATCTTCAAATAATCTTTAAATGAAATCGTCGTTAATCCTGCAGCCAAACAAATTAGGTCATCAGGGGCAAACGGAATAAGGAGCGTGATGATCAAGAAACGCTTGATGGTTTTTTGATTATTTTCCACTATGCTTTGAAATTGCTGAAATTTCTTAGGAGATAGGAATAGTTTGGCTAGCCCGACCCCATATTTTCGAATCAGTAAAAAACCGATGATGGCACCGATAACTAACCCAATGTAGCTATATAGGATACCTAGGAAGGGACCAAACAGCACTAATCCAGCGACTGTTGAGATTCCTCCCGGCAAAATCGGCACGATAACTTGGATCACTTGCAAAAGAATAAAAACCAATACTGCGCAACTACCAAACTGGCGAATAAAGACTTGCAGTGAATGCGTGGAGCTAAAGATTCCTATATACTTGCCATAAATCGCCAGACCAAAGAAAAACAGCAAGCCGACGATCGGTAAAAACTGCAAGATTTGATTTTTTCTAGAACGTTCTTTCATTGTACACCAGCCTTAAAAAGATAGTTCTAGTATACATTGAGATGACAAAAATAAAAACTGTTCATTTGGAAATGAACAGTTTTCAAAATTTTAAAACACATATTTTTTAAATTCATCGATACTTTGATTGTGTGCTTTTTTAGCTGTAATCAAAGCCATGTGCTTAAAAGAATCATTCAAACCGATCCCGCCTTTTTTAGGCATCTCGACTATGCAAATTTGATCACGAAATTGTGCCACTGCCGGATTTTCAATAGACATGGCGGCTACAGCAGGTACATCATACTTTTGAAAAGCAGCGGCTAATCTTGCTGCCATCTCACCAAATTTTGGATAATGCATCGCAGGACCACATAAAACAGCATCTATTCCATTTTTCTTTACGAAACCGATAAACTTTTTATTTACCTCTTGGGAATTTTCCAAATAGTATTGATCACCACAATATAATGTGGCAACTATTTCTGCATCATGCTCTTTAAATAGAGGATTTAATATCTGACCAGGACCTATAATGGCATTCTTCCCACCAGGCGGCATAGTTGAATTTTCGTCACTTCCAAATCCCGCTTGAACATGATTCAAAATCAGCACAATTTTTTTCATTATATTTCCTCTATAATTCATCAAAGTTGAAGTCATCAAAATTAATTTCTTCTTCAACTTTTTCCGAAGCTTCTTTCTCTTCTTTGATATATTGATCATCCATAACCTTTATAAATGGATAGTAAATCAGCATCCCTAAAGGAATCAGAATTGCCTGAAGTACTGCTGCTTGCCAACCACTAACTAATAATCCCGAAATAATCGGCGGTGTAGTCCATGGCAACTGAATTCCATTGGTGTAATTCACTAACCCCCAACTCATGGCAAAATAAGAAATAATAATATTGATCGTTGGAACTAAAACAAATGGAACAAGTATAATCGGATTTAAGACAATAGGCAATCCAAAAATAATTGGTTCATTGATGCCGAAGATACCAGGAACTAATGAAAGCTGAGATAATTTTTTGATCCGTTGACTTTTACAAAAAATGACCATAACGATAATCAATGATAACGTGGAACCGCCTCCACCAAACGTGGCAAACATATCTTGGAATTGTCCAGTGATAATATTTGGAATATCATTTCCTGATTTAAAAGCATCTAAATTTTCTACTGAAAGTGCCCGTAAAACTGGATTAAATACCGCTCCTACAACACTTGAACCATTAATACCAAAAAACCAGAAAAAATGTAAGAAGAGATATGCAATGATCATCGCTCCCAAAGTATTACCGAGACTCAGCAAAGGTGTTTGTAAGAACTTAAATAAAATCTCTTGTAAATTATTCAGCGGAGTCAAGTGTGCTAACCAGTTCAATACGCACATCAAGCAAACAACGATAAAGCTTGGAATCAGTGCTTCAAAAGATTTGACTACAGTCGGTGGAACCCCCTCCGGCATCTTTATCGTCCAACCTTTACGTAAAATAGCAACAAATAAACGAGTCGAAATCAACGCTACGACCATCCCTAAAAATAAACCGCTAGATCCCATCCATCGTAAAGGCAAGCTGCTAACTTCATAAATTTCTTGGCTTCCTTCAGGGGTGAACAGTGTTGTATAAGGTGTCACAATAAAGAATGATACAAGAGAAATAATTGCTGCTTGCATAGCATCAACGTGAAACTGTTTTCCTAAGCTGTAAGCAATACCCGCCACAGCTAAAATTGTCATTACATCAAAACTAGCACTTGCCGGAACAGACAACATACTCGCCCAGTTGTCTCCTAGAATAGCACTCATCCAATCATTCCACTGGGGAATCGGAAAATTTGTAATGACTAAGAAAAGAGAACCTACAATTAACAAAGGTGTCGATAGTAAAAAACCATCTCTAATTGCTACAAGATACTTGTTCTCACCAATCACTTTCGCTAATGGTGTCAAAACTCTTTCTAACCAATTAAGAAATACTTGCATCAGAGTTCCTCCTTAACTTACTTTTTATTTTTAATTAATTTCAGCGCCTCTTTCAATGCTTTTTCTCCATCCATCATTCCATAAATCTCTGGAGAAATCGTTCCAACTGGAATTCCTTGTGGTTCAAACTGTTTCTTTACTTTATCTAATAGAAAACGTACTTGCGGTCCCAACAAAATAGCAATAGGCTTTTCTTGTGCCACTATATCCTCTGCTCTGATGGCAGGGTAAGCAGTTATTTCTAATGGCATATTATGCTCTTTGACTACTCCCATCATCTTATTGACCATCATGCTGGTCGACATACCTGCTTCACAAAATAAATAAATCTTTTTCGTACTCATTTTCTTCCTCCTATTCTTTTTTTAAATCGGTGCTTTGATCCGTTTTTCATACGCATCCAGCCATTCTTGAGTGATTGGTTCGATTACCGTTGTTTGATTTTCTCCTGGATGAGCAATGAAAATCGTTGGTTCCGTTTCCTTTGTTGCGACACTGAATGTAAATTCGACATTCGTGGCAACGCCCCATTGCCCTTCCTTATTCATTGCGATCAAAGAAAAAGCGCCTGCTTTGCCATAGCGTTTTTTCAGCTTTTCGCTGAAACCATAGACGGCCTGATCGCATGCATCTTGTGGAGAATACCCTGATCCCATCAGGCGAACGATCTCATATGAAAGACAGCCTTTCATCAAATCTTCGCCTAATCCTGTAGCAGCCGCTCCGCCGATTTCGCTGTCTACGTAAAATCCCGATCCGGAAAGTGGTGAGTCACCGACACGGCCGCTTTTTTTCATAAATAAGCCAGAGCTGGAAGTCCCAGCCGCCATACTAGATAGCTCATCTAATGCCACAACACCTACTGTATCGTGACCATCGTAAGGATCAAGCTGATGTTTCGCCACTTCTTCCACACGTTTTTCCCAGATTTTTTTGGCACGTTCTGTCAACATTTCCTTTTGTTCAAAACCTTCTGCTTGCGCATAACGTGTTGCGCCTGCGCCGACTCGGAAACTGTTGAATTTTTCTTTGCTCAGTTTTCGAGCAACCGAAATGGGATTCTTGATGTCGACGATTCCCGCCACTGCACCGATTGCAAAAGTGTCGCCGTCCATAAATGCGGCATCCATTTCAAGAACACCCTCTTCATTAGGCAGACCACCATATCCAACTGATTTGTAATATGGGTAATCTTCTACACATTTGATTGCTGTTTCAACAGCATCTCCTGCAGATCGTTCCTTTACTAATAATTCTTTGGCGGCAAGTATTCCTTCATGAGCCATGCGCCAAGTTGCAATGATTCCCCACATATAATTTTTTCCTCCTTATTCGCATATAGCGCTTTCAGTAGTATTGTACATAGTATATACTATAATGTCTATACTAAAAAACAGCATTCCTGAAAAAAATTCAGGAACGCTGTTTTAACTAAGCAATGCGATGATACTTTCAAGATAAATTTCCATGTTCATTTTTAAGTCAGATACCGACATCCATTCATTTTTATTGTGGGCGATCCCTTTTTGTCCTGGAAAAGAAGGACCAAACGCAACAATATTCGGCAATTTTCGGGCATAGGTAGCGCCGGTCGTTGTGACCGGTGTTCCGTCGTTTCCTGTGATTTTTTGATAAACGGCACTTAATGACTTGATTTCCGGACGCTCCTTGTCCAGATTTATCCCCGGGATACTGCGGACGACTTCTATCTGTGAATGCTCAGGAATAGCAGCCTTTATTCCCGCTACGATATCTTCTTCTTGAAACGAGACTGGATAACGGAAAGCAATCTCTAATTGTAAATGGTCCTTCTGTTTTGAAAACACAACCGGTGTCAAAATCAATCTGCCGGAATCTTTGTCCTGTAACGCCAGATCGATCCCTTCACCAAAATGCTTTCCATGAAAGCTTGTAAACAGCCAGTCAAAATAACTTCGCACACTGCTGGACAAACGAAGATCGTCTTTTATTTTTTTTGCCAACAGAGTAATGGCATTTTCTCCCATTTCCGGTGCATTGCTAGGAGCACGTTTTCCAGTCACCCTTATAGGAGAGCTTTGGATCAAAACGGATAAATTATCAGGCACATGATCGCGTGCCTGATCGCCCCTGATTTCTCCCATGCTAGCCAGCTCTTCTGGTTCAAAGGTTGTTATGATATTGATATTTACAATTCCGCGTTCGCCATAAACGACCGGATATTTGCAATCAGGTGTAAAGCCAAATATAGGCGGCTCTTCTGCCTGTAAATAGTGAGAAACATCTGACATACCGCTTTCTTCATCGGTTCCAAAAATGATTCGAATCGTTTTTGACGGCTGAAAACCACTGTCTTTTAATAATTTCAGACTATATAAACAGCTCATAATAGGTCCTTTATTATCTAGAATGCCGCGACCATATAATATTCCATCAGACTCGGTCAAATCAAAAGGCGGATAATCCCATCCTTCTCCAGCCGGAACCACATCTAAATGTCCTAAGATTCCGATATAATCAGGATCCGTTCCCCATTGAATATAGCCAATTGCATCATTAATGACTTTTGTGCTAAATCCATAGCTTTCCCCTAATTCCATCACCAAAGTCAATACTTGTCTGGGATTAATTCCATAAGGAGCTTTTTCTGCCGACTTGCCTTTGACGCTCGGAACGCGCATCACCTTTTGCAGATCAGCTAAAAAAGCGGTCCAGTTTTCATCGATCATTGTTTTTACATTATCCATTTTTCACACCTCTTAATGTTTGCGCTGTAATGTATGTTTAAATGTGTATTTGTCCGCTCGATAGAAAGAAGTATCATATAAAATCGGTTTTGCAGAAGGGGAATACGTCAGGGAATGAACCAATAGTAATGGCTGACCCACTTCTACATCCAACAACCTGCTCAAATCCTCTGTCACCAAGATAGCTTCGACTTCTTGATGAGAATAGCCGATTTCGATATTTTTTTCGATCTCGGAAAATAAAGATTGTTCTTCCAGCTGTTCGATAGACGACTCTGACACGTAACGTTGCAGGACATAAATGTCTTCTACAGTCATCGGCTCGTCTTCTAAAAAACGCTGGCGAACCAAATGGATCATCTTTTCATCTGCATACTTTCCAAAGGCTTGTTTGACCTTGTCCGGCATCTGATCTGCTATGGTGCATTCGATGATCTTAGTTTTCGAACGTTTGCCTTGTCTTTTAGCAGCTTCGGTAAACCCATATAATCCTCCCAAACCACTGGCGATTTTAGGTTGTTTCATAACATAGGTTCCTTTTCCTTTTTCTTTCACTAAGATGTTCTGACTGATCAGGGAATCGATTGCTTTACGTATCGTCAAACGGCTGACTCCAAATTCTTCAGCAAGATCATATTCAGATGGTAGTTTCTGGCTAGTCACGTATACTCCTTCATTAATCCGTTTATGCAATTCATTGGCAATATCTAAAAAAATCGTTTTGTTCTTCATATTTCTATTACGCTCCTGCCTTCCAAAAAATTCATGTGAACGACGATAGATCTTTAAATTAAAAATCTGTTTTCACAATTACCCACACTAGTTTTACTAAGATCATTGTTCATTCTTTTAACACTGGTATCGTCAATAACTATATCTATTAAAATCCACTCGATAAACATATATTTCCAAAATTTCTTTTGAAACTTTAAAGCCGTATTTTAGAATGCGTTTACAGTATATACAATAAAGTATATACTGTAAACCGCGATAAAAAAAGACCAAAGAATTAATAATTTAATCCTTTGATCCTTCATAGACAATGAGAGCTATTTAAGATAAGTCGCGACTTTTGTAGTGATTAAATCGATCGCTACATGATTTTCGCCGCCTTCTGGCACGATGATGTCAGCGTAACGTTTTGTCGGTTCGATAAATTGATGATACATCGGTTTTACGACTGACAGATATTGTTCAATAACTGAATCCAATGTTCGTCCGCGTTCTTCCATGTCTCGTTTGATTCGGCGGATGATTCGGATATCATCATCCGTATCCACATAGATTTTTATATCCATCAAGTCACGTAAACGCTCATCTTCTAGAATCAAGATGCCTTCTAAAATAATGACTTCTTTAGGTTCTTGGATCACTGTCGCAGTGCTCCGAGTATGGGCAACATAGTCATAGACTGGCTTTTCGATCGCTTCATAATGCAGCAGTTTTTCCAAATGCTCGATCAATAGATCGGTATCAAAAGCAAAAGGATGGTCATAGTTAGTATTTAGCCGTTCTTCAAATGCTAAATGGCTTTGATCTTTATAATAAGAATCCTGTTCAAGCATCATAATGGAGTGATCCGGAAAATTATTGAATATCGCTCGACTCACACTGGTTTTACCACTACCAGAACCACCAGTCACACCTATTATAATCGGCTTGTTTTTCGTCATTAAAGAAAACCTCTTTCAATTTATTTGCACTAGGTATTATTATAGCGAAATTTTCAGAAAATGCTACGCTTAATCCTGTTTCTAGTTGGCTAAAATCGTATAAATCTCATCCAAACTGCTGATGCGATAAGTAGGCGCGATAGTTGTTTTCACGTTTTCGTCGGAATTGAGCCAAATCGTATCGATCCCGGCTTGTTTGCCGCCTGCAATATCTGAAGACAGTGAATCACCGATGATTACAGTTTCTTCTTTTTTAAAATCAGGGATCCGGTCAAACACATAATCAAAATACTCTTTCATTGGTTTTTGATATCCAGTATCTTCTGAAACAAAGACATTTTTAAAATAAGGCAGTAATTTCGATGCTGTCAAACGTTGGTATTGTGTATCAGAAACTCCATTTGTCACAACATATAATTCTGCTTTATCAGACAGATCCGCAATGATCTCGCGGCTATTGCCTAATAGCTGATGCCCTTGATTTAGAAATTGGCGGTATTGCTTTTCCAACAGCATACCGTCAACTGATTTTCCAAATTGTTGGAACAATAAAGCAAAGCGCTGGTTGACTACTTCATCGCGGGATCTTTTTCCCTGTTCATATTCTTCCCATAACATTCGGTTCAATGCTTGATAGCTGGTTTTGATTTCCGGAGTCAACGGGATGCCTTCTGTTTGAAATAAGCTTCCTAATGCTTGGTTTTCTGCTGCTTGAAAATCAAGCAGTGTATCATCGACGTCAAATAACAGATTTTTGTATTTCATAATTACTCCTTCTAACAAAAATAGATTTTTAATGATTCCAGTTCATCAACGGTTAATTCCCGATATCTGCCAATAGTAAGATCAGCCGGCAGCATTAATGGCCCGATTCCATAGCGTTTTAAAAAAACGACTTTTTTCCCGCAAGCTAAAAACATCTTTTTCACCTGATGGAACTTTCCTTCTTGGATCATCAGCCGCACTCGGCTTTCTTCTGCAGTTGCGGATAGAATCTCCAATTGTGCCGGCTGGCAAATTTCCCCGCCATGAAAGACGATCCCTTTTTGAAATGCCGCTATATCTTCTGTAGTCACTTCGCCATTGACTACAGCCTCGTAGCATTTTGTCACTTTTTTTACTGGATGAAGCAGTTCATACGCCAGCTGACCGTTTGTTGTTAGAAAAACCAGACCTTCTGTGTCACGGTCCAGACGACCTACGGATGCTAGTTTTTCTTTTCGATCATTTGTCGAGAGCAGATCCAAGACCGTTTGATGCTGGTGATCATGATTGGCGGTCACGACACCTTGCGGCTTGTTCAGTAAATAATAGGCTTCTGAGGTACTCAGCGTTCTGCCGTTTACTTCGATATGATGCAGGCGGCTGTCCACATTTCTTGCTTCGCTCCGCTCGATCTTGCCGTCTACTTTTACTTTTCCTCTCACAAATAAACGCTTCATCTCTTTGCGGCTGGTTGTCAGTTCTTTTTCAATCAATTTATCTAAACGCATCAGATTTTCCTTTCTGAGCTATTATAACGAAAACCATGTTTTAAAAACAAGTCAACGGCGAAATCCTTGACTTAATTTAAAAAACGTCCTATGGTTAAAGAGTAAAGTAAATAAAGTTCTTCTACACAGCGTTATGACCTGGTGGAGAAAAGTTGAACCAAAACTTTCTTGGGTAGCTGTATTTCGGCTGCCCTTTTGCGTGTTCTCACGTACCACTTAATGTGCAGACTAACGAGATTTGCTTTTAAAAATGAATGTCGTCAGACAGGAAAATTTTAGGAGGAATTAAGTTATGGCAGTATCATTAGAAGTAAGTAAGAGAGAAACCCGTCCCCGTTCGTTGCGTAATCAATTACGCCATGAAGGAAAAATCCCCGCAATCGTGAACGGTTATCAAGTGGAAAGTACGCCGATTTCTGTGAACGCACGGGAGTTAGACAAAATCCTGCGGGAACATGGAGCAAACGCAGTAATCAAAATGAACTTAGATGGCAAGACAGTCAATACTTTGGTAAAACAAACACAATCTGATACATTTACCAAACATTTGACTCACGTTGAATTCTTATCAGTAAATATGTCTGAAGAAACTGAAGTAGAAGCCGAAGTAACACTTGTCGGCGAAGCAGCAGGTGTCAAAGCCGGCGGTGTCTTGAACCAAACACTTTATACCGTTGTTGTTTCCGCAACACCTGACAAATTGCCTGAACGTATCGAAGTAGATGTTACAAATCTTGAAATCGGTGATTCACTGACTGTTTCTGATCTGCCAAGTGCAGAAGACTATACTATCGTGACCGATCCTGAAGAACAAGTCGTTTCATTGACTGAAGCACAAGAAGTGGAAGAAGACCTTACGACTGAAGCAGGGGAACCTGAAGTGATCGGCGATACAGCTAGCGAAGAGTAAGCAAATCGATCTCGCTAAACAAAATTTCCAGCAGTACGGGACGTTGATTAATTTTTAATTAACGTCTCGTTTTCTTTATCCGACTTGTTGCATTTTCACGTTCACTTTCGTAAAATAAGTGTTCATATGAGCAACATTTTTTCATTTCTTCTATAATAGAAGTATGATAACGATACAAGGAGGTCAGGATTATGTTTGAAGTCTTTGATAGCAATCGCAGTAGATACGCTTCTGTCGGCGTCGTTTCAAGTATGCCCGGAGAATTGATCGATAGCATTTGGTTCATTATTGATTTGGATTTAAAAGGAGTCATTCCTTTGAATAATTTGATTGCGTTTGACTTGATCAATAAAAACGGAACAGTTACGATGCATTTTTCTCAAGAGGACAGCGATGTAGAAATGGATATCGATCTGCCGTTTCCTTATTCGTCTGACCTGCCAAAAGAGATCTTCGCATACGATGATGGTGCAAGACAAACCATTCTTTTGCCAAGTGAAACAAAATAAACAATCGCTAATAACTAGTAACTAATAAAAATAAAAAAACGGGATATGACAAACGTCAATCTATTCGATGTATCTATACTCTATACATCAGCTACCGCAAAGCACCAGCTTTTAGGTTAGCCGCTGCGTAACAGCGCAAAATGTATAGCGTTCAGATACGGTTGATAGACGCATGTCATCATCCCTTTTTTTATTGGTAACTATTGGCTGTTTCAGCAACAGCCGCGTTTTTTTGATTCCCATATCTATATCGCAAGATTTTTTCATAGGCGGAAGGAATCTCAGGATGTTTCTCCAATATCTTCTGGTATTGCGGCAGGTTCTTTTCAAAAAAGGCGACCAGTTGCCGACACTCTCCTGAAAGCTCCTCATCAGCAAATACGCGATCTGCGCAAGGACCTTGAAATAAGTAGCACACCAAATGCAGTCGGTTGATATCATGAATGATATTTTGTCGCACGATTCTGGAAGTATAGCGACGATCAAGAGGATAGATCCTCTGATCGACTAGAAGGGCTTTACTGATCCCTACCGGCCACAGCTCTTCCAGTCCTAATATTTGCCGCCACAAGAAAGAAAAGCCCCGATCATCCACCCGAAATTCCGGCAGGCCGTTGAATCGTTCCACAAAGGCTCGATCAAACCAATCAGAATCAATAAAATAGCCTTGGCTCCGTCTTTGGCAGTTGATGATTTCTAAAATTTGAAAATACGTTTCCGGTGCGACTGGTGCTTTGGGCGGTTCCTGCAGCAGGCGGATATGAAATCGAAAAAAACGCTGTTGAGCTTCTTTTCCGCAAATCACGGGAACCTTGTTAAAACTTCCTGAAAGCTCGTAAGATTCAAGAAGAACAGAAAGCTCTCTAAATTTTCGGCGAATCGTT
Organism: Enterococcus mediterraneensis; assembly: GCF_900604485.1. NCBI lineage: Bacteria > Bacillati > Bacillota > Bacilli > Lactobacillales > Enterococcaceae > Enterococcus > Enterococcus mediterraneensis. The sequence goes on along the minus strand of NZ_UWOP01000001.1, from coordinate 1,543,929 downwards.
TGAGGACTGCTGTATATCGTCTTTTCGATTTCTTTCAATCCCCATGACGGATTTTCCAAAAGCTTGCTCAACATAGTCATTTTACTGCTTCGCTCAAGGAGAAACGCGAACAAATAGCGGGAATCAAAATGCTCTGTTGTTAGCAAACTCACTTGATTTTTTCGTAAAACAAAATCAATCCCCAAGGACAAATGATACCCTTCAAAGCCCCATTCATTGATCGTATCTCTGATATAGCGAACTGGCCGCTCGCATGCTGCAGCTAAATCATCTAATGTGCATTGTTTTGAAACAGCTAATATCTGATAGATATTGAATAAAATTTTGTCTTCTTTTTCTAACAAACATTCGTACATTCATTTCACCTCATAGAAAAATTACCACAATAACGTTTGTCGTTTTTTCCAAAAAACAGGATTTAGATTTATACTTTTTGGAAATTTTCACCAAAAGATTAGAAAAAATTTTGATTCTTTTGCGTAGTAGATATAAAAAAAGCTTGCCCAAATTTCGGCAAGCTTTCTAATTTGTTTCTATTATTGATAAGGTGTGATCCTACCCAAAATGACAGCTCTATCCGCGCCTGTCGCACTGGGTACATTAGAAGGCATTTTTGCCAACGTATGTTGTGCTAAAACCGTCATGGCGACTGCTTCTTTAGCGTCGGAGGAAATCCCAAAATCTTCTTGAGTACGAACTTCAAAATAATCAGGAAGCAATGCTTTTAGCATATTGATCAACGTTTTATTGTGAGCGCCGCCACCGCCAATGATCAGCTCTGTTGTATTTGAAGTAAGCTGCACGGCATGATAGGCGATGCTTTTTGCTGTAAAGAAAGTAGCACTGGCAATCAAATCATCTGCTTGAAATTCATTGTCAGCTAAAATCTCATCTATGAATTTTTTACCAAATAATTCACGACCGGTGGATTTGGGATAAGGTTGTGAAAAATAAGGAAGTGACAGCCATTTGTCCACCAAATCATTCTTCACTGTTCCTCTGGCAGCATACATCCCATCTCTATCAAAGGACTCATTATAAAAGTGAGTGACTAAACTATCGATAACCATATTTCCAGGCCCTGTGTCAAAAGCGAACAAATCATCTAATTTTGCTTTTTTGGGAATAAAAGTTAAATTGCCGATCCCGCCAATATTTTGTAAAATCCGATCTTTTTCGTCAGACCGATAAAGCAGATATTCTGAATAAGGAACAATTGGTGCTCCTTGCCCGCCAACTGCCATATCCGCTTCTCGAAAATTGGAGACAACTGTCGTCTTCAGTGCGTTTGCCATGATACTTGCATCCCCCAACTGTAACGTCGATGGCTGAAACGCGCCTTCTTTAAACGGTTGGTGAAAAATCGTTTGTCCGTGACTAGCTACAAATGCCAACTGTTCAGAGACGATATTATTTGCACGGCATAATTTTTTTACCGCATTTACATACTGATAAGCTAGCGCAAAGTTCAACGCAGAGACTTTTTGAAGAGAAAGATCTTTTTCTTCGATCACTTCTTTGATCTGTTTTAGTAAGTCATCTGGATAATCATAAGTTTCAAATGATAGCAACTTCAATCTCATCGATTGTTCTGTACCTTCTATATCAACTAAAGCAACATCGATCCCATCTAAAGATGTCCCGCTCATGAGTCCGATTGCTAAACTCATTGTCTTTCCCTCCAATAATACCAAGCGCCCTGAGTGATTTTGTTATTCTTTGTGTTTACTTGCTTGAAAGAACTTCCCAGTGTTTTTTCAACTTGCTCTGCAATCCGTTGATTGTTTTCAAGAACTGAACCGGAAAATGCTACCGGCAGCACTTCAGTTATCTCTGCCTTTTGTATCAAAGTTTTTACCAACTCGGCAAGTGACAAACCGGCTTGATTAAGGATGTTTATGGAAATTTCATCTTCTCGCTCTGCTACAAAACGTGCCGCTTTTGCCGCTTCAGATTTATCTAATTGATAAAACGAGCGAATCGTTGCCATCGGAGTTTCTTGACCTGTCCACTCAATAAATTCTTTGACGAATGGACTGAATTCTTTTTCATGATCTAGTTCATAAGAAACTTGCTGATAAGCTTTTTTTCCTAACCAGTACCCGCTTCCTTCATCTCCCAACAGATGTCCCCAACCACCTGCTCGGTAAAAATCACCTTTGTATTTTGCCAATGCTATGGAACCAGTCCCTGCTACAAGTAAAATACCATCTTCTCCTTGAAGCTTAGCGTATAATGAAAGTTTCGCGTCGTTGATCAAAAATAGCGGTATATGCAGATCTGAGAATAATTCTTGAAGTTCTCCATGCATTCCTGAAGTATCCAATCCGGCAATACCTAATACGATTCCTTGACATTGTCCATTCATACTTTGAATCAGTTGCTCCACGCCGCTTCTCATCGTTTTTAAGCTGTTTTTCGTATTGACTAAAAGATTGGCTGCGCCGAGAGTGATCTCTGACAAAAATCTGCCTTCTATATCATAGGCAGAATATACTGACTTTGTTCCGCCACAGTCTCCACCGATTACATATTTCATCATGACCGAATCCCTTCTTTTCTTCCATTGTAAAAATGATCTATTGATAGAGTCGTTATGTGTCTACTATTAGACATTCTTATCTTTTTTGTGCTATATATGACTGTTTTTTTGTATCCATTTATGTTGTTCAGTCATAAAGTTAATGGCAAAGACACCACAAAAGACAAATAGAATCAACAGCACTGTATGGTTCATCTTTGGCCAAATAAAGTAGGGCAAAAGTACTACCAGAAAAGAAGCCCATCCCCAAATCCAGCGATTGATCTTAATCTGGCGGATCTCAAGCCAGTGCAGCAACCATTGACTGACCACAAAAAGAATCAAGAAGCCGATAAAAATAAATAACCAGTAAAGCATTTCTCTCACCTCATATCGATCAATTTGTTACAGCCAAATCTTCATTAGTACCGTTGACTTTTTCATCAGATAACATTTTTTTATCATACGCTCTGACAAATGGGTAATAAATAATCGTAGCAATAGTCAGATTGATAATAATCAAAATAACCATACGCCAATCATTACCAGCAGATATGAATCCACCGATCGGAGCTGGCAATGTCCAAGCAGGAATCGTAGTGAACCCGTTCACCATGCCAAGTTTTACCGCAAAGTAAGAAATTGTAGATAAGACTAACGGTACCAAATTAAACGGAATAAACATATAAGGATTCAACATCATTGGTGCACCGAAAATCATTGGTTCATTGATATTAAAGATTCCAGGAATAATTGAAAAGCGGCCAACTTCTTTTAAGAATTTTGATTTACAGAAAAATAAGAAAAGAAATGATACAGCAAGAGTTGCACCTGCCCCACCGATTGTTACTGTCCATTGATAAAATTGTTCTGGTGCAATATATGGAAGTTTGTCTGCAGCCGTTCCTGCCGCTAGTGCTTTTCCGTTTTCATCCAACATAATAAGCCAAATAGGTCGAACGACAGAACCGACAATACTCATTCCGTGAATCCCGAAACTCCATAGTAAATGGATAAAGAACATTGGCAACAGTACACCTAATAAATTATTTCCTAGAATATTAGTCAATGGATGGAATAATTTCAATAATGCGCCGTTTACATCGAAGCCCGCCACATCCCGAATCAACCAGACGATCGTTAAAATGACCGTTCCAGGTATCAACGCTTCAAAACTTCGGGCAACAGCAGGTGGTACTTGTTCAGGCATTTTGATCGTTATATTGTGAGTCTTAAAAAAGCGATAGGTTTCTACCGCAAAAATCATTGCTAAAATTCCGGCAAACATCCCTGAAGCACCCAAAGAACCCATCGGTAATACGAACCCAAGCGGTGCATCCTTCGGTGTTGTAACATTGACTGGTACTTGCAACATGAAAAATGCTCCTAAAGATAATATTCCTCCAGTAACACTGTCCAGTTTATAAGATTTGGCCAGATCAGAACCCATTACAAATGTTGCATAGATTGCCATCAGACCCATCGTCATTCGATACGGCATGACAATCGTTTCAGAATAAGGTGCTAATGCTTCTTTCCAAGAATCAATAGGAAGATTGATAAAGACCATGAAAAATGTACCAATCAGGATCAGAGACAATGTAGATACAACCCCATTACGAATTGCAAGCAAATGTCGCTGAGTTCCGATTTTAGCCATTGGCGGAACCAATTTTTCTTCAACCCATTTCATCAGTTTGTCCATTTGAAATCTCTCCTTTATAAAATATGTTAAGCGCTTTATGTAACCGCCTTCCAAATCATTTTAACACTAAGAAATATAATTTCAATAAAAACTAAAAATAATTAAAACGTTTTTTCAAAAATACATCTTATTTTAATTAAAAAAAATCGATGTTTTCATCTTGATAGACGAAAACATCGATTCTTTCTTTTACTGGATATATAATCTAGAAATTACTTAGTTTCACTTTTTTTATCTTCATCATTCAACAACACTTTACGTGAAAGGTTGACGCGTCCTTGTTTGTCGATCTCAGTAACTTTGACTAAGATTTCGTCGCCTTCTTTAACGACGTCTTCAACTTTGTTCACGCGTTCTTTCGCTAGTTGTGAAATATGGACTAAGCCGTCTTTGCCTTTGATCAAGTTGACGAATGCACCGAATTTTTCGATCCGAACAACTTTACCTAAGTAAACTTCGCCGACTTTGATTTCTTTAGTCAAGTCTTCGATGATCTTGATGGCTTTTTTGATCATTTCCGCATCAGAAGAAGCGATCGATACTTTACCGTCTTGATCGATATCGATTTTAACGCCGGTTTCTTCAATGATACCATTAATCGTATCGCCGCCTTTACCGATCACATCTTTGATCTTGGCAGGTTCGATTTGGATCATTTCGATCTTAGGTGCATAAGGACTCAACTCTTCACGTGGTTCAGCGATCGTTGAAGTCAATTGCGCTAAGATTTCCATTCGAGCTTTTTTCGCTTGTGCTAGAGCTTCTTTCAAGATTTGTTCAGTGATACCTTGGATTTTGATATCCATTTGCAAAGCAGTGATACCGTCTTTTGTACCGGCTACTTTGAAGTCCATATCTCCCAAGTGATCTTCCAAACCTTGAATATCAGTCAAGATCGTGTAGTTTTCTCCGTCAGATACCAAGCCCATCGCGATACCAGCAACTGGTGCTTTGATCGGTACACCAGCGTCCATCAACGCAAGTGTTCCGGCACAGATACTTGCTTGTGAAGAAGAACCGTTAGATTCCAATACTTCCGCTACCAAACGGATCGTATAAGGGAAATCTGCTTCAGAAGGAATGATTTGTGCTAAAGCTCGTTCACCTAAGGCACCATGTCCGATTTCACGACGACCTGGTGAACCGGCGCGGCCTGTTGATCCAACTGAAAATTGAGGGAAATTATAGTGGTGGATAAAACGTTTAGATTCTTCCACGCCTAATCCATCAATAATTTGATGTTCGCCTAAAGGTGCTAATGTACAAGCAGACAATGCTTGTGTTTGTCCCCGAGTGAACAGACCTGAACCGTGAACTCGCGGTAAAAGACCCACTTCAGAAGCTAACGGACGGATTTCGTCTACTTTACGACCGTCAGGACGGATCTTGTCGATCGTGATCAATTCGCGAACTACATCTTTTTCAAGATCTTCAGCGATTTGTTTGACTTCTTTTGTCAATTGTTCTTCGTTTTCGTCACCGACAAATTTTTCTGCATAGACTTCTTTGACAGTTTCTTTGACTTTTTCGATCTCGTCTTCACGAGCCAATTTTTCTTCTGTCAAAACGGCTGTTTTCATGATTGGATAATAAGTACCATAGATTTCTTGTTTCAATGCTTCGTCTACTTGCAGCAATGTCACAGTCATTTTTTCTTTACCGACAGCTGCGACAACTTCTTCTTGGAAAGCGACTAATTCTTTGATAGCGTCAAAACCAAAAAGCAATGCTCCCAGCATTTCTTCTTCGGAAGCTTCAGCTGCTCCGGATTCAACCATGTTGATGGCTTTTTTCGTTCCGGCAACCGTCAAATCGATATCAGAAGTTTCATTTTGTTCAACAGTTGGGTTTAAGATGTATTCGCCGTTGACACGTCCTACTTCAACACCGGCGATCGGTCCGTCAAAAGGAATATCTGAAATAGACAATGCTAATGATGAACCTAACATTGCTGCCATAGCTGGTGAGCAATCTTGTTCTACACTCATCACGATGTTGGTTACTTGGACTTCGTTACGGAAGCCTTCAGCAAACATTGGACGGATCGGACGGTCGATCAAGCGGGCAGTCAATGTTGCTTCCGTGCTTGGACGGCCTTCGCGTTTGATGAAACCTCCAGGGATCTTACCAACAGAGTACATTTTTTCTTCGTAATTGATCGTTAGAGGGAAAAAGTCTGTGTCTTTTGCTTCTTTTGAAGCCACAGCGGCACTTAATACCACGGTATCTCCGTAGCGTACTAAGACTGCACCATTAGCTTGTTTGGCTAATTGACCGACTTCCACTTCTAATGGGCGTCCGCCCCAAGTTGTTTTAAATACTTGTTTTGTCATAAATGCTCCTTCCCTGTGAACAGCGGGCTGCTACTAAACAAATGAAAACAGCGGAGCTTCCGCTTCTTTCATTTGGTTAGTAGTGAGCCGTACCACGATTCACAGAATTGTTTTTAGTTTATTGTATATGGATCGCGATCCACCACTATCGCATCCATAAAAAAGGAATTCGTAGCAAAAAAGTGAGATTCATTGTGAATCTCACTTTTCGTATTTTGATTAGCGACGCAATCCTAAAGATTGGATCAATTCGCGGTAACGTTGAACATCAGTCTTACGTAAGTAAGCTAACAAGTTACGACGATGACCAACTTTTTTCATAAGTCCACGATATGAATGGTGGTCTTTTTTGTGAACGCGTGCGTGTTCGTTCAAGTGGTTGATTTCTTCAGTCAACACAGCGATTTGTACTTCTGGAGAACCAGTATCTCCTTCATGACGTGCGTATTGTTTGATGATTTCGTTTTTACGTTCTTGTGAAATTGCCATGTTTTTCACCTCTTTCTGCTTTTTCTTCCTGTAACTGAGTAAAACGTTGGTGATTCGTTAAACCAAGTGACAGGTGGTGCGTTATGCACAGATATACTTTACTTGATTTATAGCCAAAAAGCAAGTTTTTTATTGCTGCTTCCTTTATTGTTAACGGCTTATTATAAGTATTTATCACGAAACTCTTGGATGACTTCTCTTGAACGAGAGATCTTGTCGGCATTTTCTTTGTTGCGGCTGATAAATAGATAAAATAGAATATCTACCGCTAAAAAATGAGCGATGATCGAGTTGGTCGCAGCACTTCGCTGACTAGATTCCTTTGGACGAGAAACTTGGATCGCCACGTCCGCGATTTTTGCTAATGGATTGCCGCCGAATCGCGTCAAAGATATGACCGGTATCTTCAATTTCTTGGCATGTTCCGCGTATCGAACAATTTCTGGGGTTTGTCCAGAATTGGAGACCAGCCATAAAACCGAAGAATCTTGATTGTTGATCAAATGAGGCAGCAGCTGATTATAATCGTTCTCGATTCGGATGGTTTTGCCGATCCTTCCCCATTTTTGCAGAATGTCTTCTGCAACGAGCTTTGAAGCACCGATCCCTGCTAAGAAAATCTTTTCTTTTTCTTCCAAAAGAGAGATCGCAGAAAGCAATACTTCCTCATTAAGGATATCAGCGGTCTCTTGGATCGTGACCTGCGCATTATGGCTCAATTTCGTTTTAAGAATTTCCACAGATTCGCTGGGATCAACGTCTGAATATCCTGCTGCTGGAGCAGGCTGATGGATCTCCGTAGAAAGCTGAATCTTAAAATCTGTTAGACTTTGATAACCGACTTTTTTGACAAATCGCACGACAGTCGGCGCACTGATCTTTGTCGCGACAGCTAACTGTTCTGCCGTCATAGAGGGAACTTTTTCAGGATATTTTTTTATATAGCGGAATAATTTCTTTTCTGAGGCTGAAAGCTCATTTTGGATACTCTCGATACGTGCGATTACGCTCATTTTCTCACCATCTTTTGTTTGATTTCTCGGTAATTATATCATAAAAATAAGAGGGGTTTCCCCCTCTTATTTTATTATGCAGTTGTGACTTTCATTACCGGCATCGCAGAACCGACTGTTCCGGTTTTTTCCAACACATCTTCAGAAACAGCATCCATGTTTGTTATGATCACCAGCATATCAGTTTCTTTTCCAGCTTGTTTGATAGCGTTCAAATCAACTTCCGCAACAACTGTCGAAGGTGTCACCTTTTGTCCTTCAGTAACTTTGATGTCAAATGGTTTTCCTTCCAATTCGACCGTATTGACACCCATATGGAGCAATATCTCTAATCCACTTGCAGTTTGCAATCCGATCGCATGTTTTGTTGGGAAAATCGATGTAACGACCCCTTCTACTGGAGAATAAATCGTGCCATTTTCAGGAATAACTAAGAATCCGTCACCCATCAGTTTTTGTGAAAAAACGCTGTCAGATGATTCAGTAATAGGTTTTACTGTTCCTTCCGCAACCGCAAACAATTCTGTGGTTCCGGCAACTGTGACTGCTGTATTTGTTGTAACTTCTGATGCAGTTGTTGCAGACTCTTCAACTGCTGCTTGCTTATCTTTTGGAATACCGAAGAAATACGTAGCGACAAATCCGCCAGCATAACCGCCTAATAGACCTAAAACATATCCCCACCAGCGACCGCCGGCAATCAATGGAATCAAGGCTGCACCTGAAGGTCCGATCGCGATTGCACCGATATTACCAATAGCACCGATGATCGCGCCGCCGATACCACCGCCGATACAAGCTGTGATGAATGGTTTCCCTAATGGCAATGTCACACCGTAGATCAATGGTTCGCCGATCCCTAAGACCCCAACAGGCAACGCCCCTTTGATCATTTCGCTTAGTTCTTTATCTTTCCGCAAACGAATCCATAAAGCAAGTGCCGCTCCGACTTGTCCGGCACCGGCCATCGCTAAAATAGGCAATAATTGTGTACTACCTGTTGCATCGATCATTTGTACATGGATCGGTGTCAAGATTTGATGGAGCCCAAACATTACCAATGGCAAGAAAGTCGCACCTAACACAAATCCTGAGAAGGCTCCGCCGACTTCAACGACCCAATTGATCGCACCGACAAGGCTGTCTGAAATAAACCCTGCTAAAGGCATGATCAAAAAGATTTCCGCCAGACCGATAACCAAAAGACAAAGTGTTGGTGTCACGATGATATCGACCGATTCAGGAATGACATTATGAAGCCATTTTTCCAATTGTGCCAACAGCCAAACTGCGAAGATAACGCCCAAGATACCACCTTGTTGCGCCAATAACGGCTGACCAGTGAACAAGTTGGTCAGCGGTGTTTCTGGATTCATCCCAGTCAAAGTGACAACTGCACCGATGACTCCGCCAAGTGTTGGTGTAGCACCAAACACTTGCGCAGCGCTCACACCGGTATAGATCACCAGATAAGTGAACAGACCGTTTTTTAAGATATTTAATACATCGATATATTGTTGCCAAGTTGCAGCATCCAAGTTTCCGGCAGTCACTAAGTTTGATAAAACTGAAGCGATCCCGGCAACTAATCCAGCACCGACGAAGGCAGGGATCATCGGTACAAAAATATTAGATATATCTTTTAAAATTGCTTTGATCGGTGATTTCTTTTGGCGTGCTTTTTGAGCTGCTTTTACTTCAGCTGCTTTAGCATTTACTGCGTCCTTACCGCTCGTATGAACAGCGATAGTCTCTCCTAATTGAACACCGGCTTGATCCGCCATCTCTTTTGCGACTTTGTTCACCTTGCCAGGGCCGATGATCACTTGAAGCTGCTCATCGTCCACGACACCAAGAACACCTGGGATCTTCTTCAATGTTTCATCATTGACCAATGAGCGGTCTCTGACGGTCATTCTGACACGAGTCATACAATGAGTGACACTTTCTACATTGTTCATACCGCCGGCGCCTTTATAGATCTCTTTTGCCAATTCTTCTAACGATAATTCTTCTTTTGCCATTTTTATTCCCCTCCCATGGTTTTTTTAACAAAACCGCGTGCATCTGCTAATTTCGCTGTTGCTTCGACTTTATTGCTGTCAGTTAAAATCATGACGATCGCTAATTTGACGTTTTGATTTGCCTCTTCAAAATATTTTGCTGCTGTTTCATAATCAGTTTCTGTTGCTTGCATGATGATTCGCTTAGAGCGTTCGATCAATTTTTCATTAGTAGGTTTCACGTCTACCATTAAATTATTGTAAACCTTACCAATACCAATCATTGAAATAGTTGAGATCATATTTAAAATCAGCTTTTGTGCAGTTCCTGATTTTAAGCGAGTTGATCCAGTCAAAAACTCCGGACCGCAGTCAACTTCAATTGGAAATTGTGCATGTTTAGAAATCTCTGCTTGTTTATTGCAAGAGATCGTTGCTGTTGTTGCACCGATTTTTGCAGCATAGTCTAAACCACCGATCACATAAGGTGTACGCCCGCTTGCCGCGATCCCAACTACCAGATCTTTGTCAGAAAGGCTTAAATTCTTAAGATCTTCAGCGCCTAATTCTTTAGAATCCTCAGCACCTTCAACGGCTAATGTCATAGCCTTTTCGCCGCCTGCAATCAATCCGATGACCATTCCAGGATCGACACCAAATGTTGGAACACATTCTGCCGCATCTAAGACCCCTAGCCGTCCGCTAGTTCCGGCGCCCATATAGATCAAGCGTCCTCCTTTGTTGAAAGATTGGATCGTTTGTTCGATTACTGCTTCGATACTTGATAGTTCCTTTTCAACAGCTGATGCAACTTTTTGATCTTCCAAATTCATTTTTTGACATGCCTCAACAACTGTCATTTCATCTAATCCGAAAGTTTCCTCATTTCTACGTTCTGTTGTTAAATTATCTAAATTGATTTTTTCCATCTTCATCATCTCTTTCTAAATAAAATTTCATACCAGCGCTGATTTGTTGGATCAAAGGCAAATCTTTGGAAATAACTCTTCCCGCCACATTCACCTTTTCATCTGCAAGCAAATCCTTCTTACAGATTTGGATTTCTCCCATATAGCGTTGATAGTTTTCGTTATCGACAGTTACGCTGCCATAAACTCTTGTATTGGTCTTTTGTGGTTTGATCAATGGGATCTCTTGAAAACGCGCATTTGCACTGCGCACGACATCTCTTGCTTCATCTCGACGATTTTCATGACTGCCTAATACGTATTCATAATAATCTGATCCGATATCTGCTAGATGTAAAAGGATCGTATTATCGTTTTGAAATTTTTCAAATTGTTCCTTCGTTTGAGGAGTAAGTCCCCCATCGCCGATATAGACTAAATCAACAGCTTTTGTTGCCAACAATGCCAGCGTGCTGGCCAGCGGATGCTGCCCGCGATGCTCTTCCAATGTCGGCAGACCAGAAAATAATGGCCCTCGAAAATTACTGTCTCCTGGAACAAAAGCTTGTACTGTAAATCCTGCCTTTTTCAGCCAGCAGTTTTTTTCATTGAACCACTCTGATTCCAACCCGGTCTCTGGACGCGGATAATAATTATGCCATGCCTCCAGATTTGAAAAATCTGCTCCGCTTGTCTGCAGTTCGTCAATATCTTTTTGTGAGATAGTGCTTGCATTTAACGCTACCTTCAATTGATGAGAAAGCTGGGCGATCTGCTGATTACTGATTGCATAATCCATCCGTAAACCGGTTACACCCAATTGCAGCAGTTCATCAATTTTTGTAAAAGAAAAGCCAGCTCTTGTCAGTGCTTCTCCAGAAATATCTACCATCAAGTCCAGATGATTTTTTTTCGCTTGCTCTCCTAAAACAGTCAAACGTTGACGGTAACACGCTGCATCATCTTCAGGAATATGCATTGAAGTAAATATACCCTTGAAGCCAGATTGTGCCATCTCATTAATATAATTGACCGTCTCTTGTGTCATTTCTTCATTCATAAACACAGAAAAACCAAACATGTTCTCCTACATCCTTTCGCTTGTCGCAACCGATTACAATGAAAGTATACGACATCCTTTTTCTAAAAGCAATGTTTTTTCTTATTTTTTTAATTTTATATGAAATATCATTTCATAAACTTTAAAATATCCAAAGAATCAAACAGTATTTTTACAGGGAGAAGCCTTTTGTGTTAAACTATTTAATAATCTACAAATCAACTCTAGAGGTGGAAGATACATGATAACAATGGATGATATTATCCGCGAAGGTAATCCAACTTTACGCGAAGTCGCGAAAGAAGTTTCCTTACCTCCAACTGAAGAAGAAGTAAAATTAGGTCGAGAAATGCTGGAATTCTTGAAAAACAGCCAAGATCCAGTCAAAGCTGAAGAATTACAATTACGCGGGGGCGTAGGACTTGCTGCACCGCAATTAGATATTTCCAAACGGATCGCAGCTGTCCATGTGCCTGACAGTGATCCTGAAAAGACAGAGCCTGTGTTCAGCGCTGTAATGTACAATCCTAAAATCGTGAGCCATTCTGTTCAAGATGCTTGCCTAGCAGAAGGGGAAGGATGTCTTTCTGTTGATCGGGAAGTACCCGGTTATGTCGTTCGCCATGCCCGTGTCACTGTTTCTTATTACGACGAAAACGGCGAAAAGCATAAAGTTCGTTTGAAAAATTATGAAGCGATCGTCGTTCAGCATGAGATCGACCATTTGAACGGTGTAATGTTCTATGATTACATCAACGAAAAAAATCCTTTCTCATTAGAAAAAGGCGTTTTAGTTATCGAATAATAAAAAACCGCTGGATCTTCGCGATCCAGCGTTTTTTTTATTTTTTTATTCAGTTTCTGAAATGATGTCAGCAAAGCGATCCTGCCAGATCCCTTGAAAGAAACGATTGGTCTGCTCCGCTGTCATAAATGAATTATCATAGGTCAGCCAACCGTCAGCGATCAATTGGATTTGATATCCCCGATCGTAGGCTGCCTTGATCGTGGCATCCATGCAATACTCGGTTTGCGCGCCAACGATCTCCAAACTTTGCACAGACAATGAATCCAATATCCCTTGCAAATCGGTATGATAAAACGAGTCCGCATGCGTTTTGCCGACAAATAAATCAGTTGGTCGCGTATCTAATTCTGACAAGAGCTGCCACTGTCTGCTTTCAGGAACCAGTTCTTCGTCTTCATGTTGGATAAAAATAATTGGCTGACTACTTTGACGATATTTATCGATTCGGTAATTGGTGAGTGCTATGATTTCTTTGACTTGCGTATCTTCTGGATCTGGACAAACCCCGTTTTGCAGATCGATGATCAGTAATGCGTCTTTTATCATGGTCATACCCCTCAATTTTCTTGATATAGAATTCCTTTTTCAGCTAGCGCTTGTTTGATTCTTTCAAGATCTTCCTCTTTTTGATAACGGATCGTATGCAGATGGATGCCTTTTGTCAAATCAGACAATAAACTGGCACCGGCTTTTTGATAGCGGCTCAGGAAATCATCAATATCTTTTTCATTTTTGATATAAAGTCCGCCTACTAACTCGCCGTACAATTCATGTTCCACGATCACATCGATTACTTCGCCACCGTAAGCTAAGATCGTTTCAAATTCTTCCCGAATCTGAGAAGCATCATGTTGGACTGCGATCTTGCTTACTTTTCCGTCGATTTCTTCTTTTTCCAGACGATACCCTCGCGCAGTTGCCACGATACCGATCCCTGCCGCCCGCATCAAAGCGATGTCTCCGACAATGATTTGACGGCTGACTCCAAATCGCTGAGCAAACTTGCTTGCGCTGATAGGTTTTTCCGCTTTTTTCAATTGGTTTAAAATCTCTTCACGCCGCACTGTTCCCTCCAAATCAATCCACTCCTTTGATTTTTTTTGCCTGATACATCCGCGAGTGCTTCATGACATCTTTAAAAGTTTCTTGGATCGTTTCTCGGTAATCGGGATTTTTTACCGCTTCCCCTATATTTTCGATAACTTTCTCTTCTCGCTTGGTATCTAAGACTTGCGTTGCTCCTTGCTTTTTGATTGCCGCGATTTCCGCTACCGCATCCATCCTTGCTTCTAATAAATGTGCGATCTGCTGATCCAGCCCATCGATTTTTTTCCGTTGTGCTGCTAAAGGATCGGCTTCGGTCCGTTCGATCTCGATATTTTTTATGATCCGTGCCGGATTGCCTCCGACCACTACGTTATCACCAAAAGATTTTGTCACAACACTGCCGGCTGCCACCACTACATTATCTCCTAATGTCACTCCTGGAAGAAGTATGACACCGCCGCCAAGCCAGACATTATTCCCTAGTGTGATCGGTTTGCCGCTTTCCAGACCGCTATTTCTCTTGACTGGATTTAACGGATGCAGGGCTGTCAAAAGCTGTGTGTTGGGACCGATCATGCAGTTGTCTCCGATCGTGATAGGACAGACATCTAAAAAAGTGCAATTGAAATTCGCGTAGAAATTCTTCCCAACAGAGATGTTATAGCCATAATCAAAATGGAGCTGCGGCTCTATGTAGACCTTGCCGGCTGTCTGACCGAATGTCTCTTTGATCAATTGACTGCGGATCGCATCATCCAACTCCTGATTGATCAAGCGCATTTGCAATCGTGACTGTTTGCGCTCGGCTACTAATTCGGGATCTTCAGAAAAATATAATTCTCCTGCGATCATTTTTTCTTTTTCGGTTTTCATTGAAAGTCCTCCAGTTAAATAAGTTGAAATACTGCTTCACCAGCACTTTGCACCATAGAAAAAGGTGCATCCATATAGATCTCGGTTTGATTGATGGCCAAGATCTGAGCATTTGCTTGTCGATAATAGATCAGATCACAAAACGGATGTACTTGAAATGACGTACCGACGATCACCAAAAGTTCTGCCGCTGCAACTGCCTCTACCGCCTGTTGCAGCGTTTCATCAGAAAATCCTTCGCCATAGAGAACGATGTCCGGGCGCAGCTGTCCGCCGCAGCCAGTATGTCGATCACTGACCAAGTATTCTTGCCAGTCCGCTGTTTGACCGCATTTTCGACAATAACAATGATACAGCGTCCCATGAAAATCAACTAACTGACGGCTGCCGGCTTTACGGTGCAGTCCATCGATATTTTGAGAAACTGTCCAGACTGATTTTGATCGTTCCAATGCGGCGATTTTTTCATGAATGATATTCGGCTGTGCGTTAGGATGATACAAATGCTTGACGAATCGATAAAATTTATCCGGTTCATTGATCAGACACTCATCACTTAGCAAGTATTCCGGTTGTTCCACTCCATGATAAACGCCTTGAAGCGAACGATAATCAGGGATTCCTGAAGCGGTCGATACACCGGCTCCTGTTAGAAAAGTTATGCGATCAGCTTGTTGGATCATTCTTGCTGCTTGTGCTTTTTCGATCTTTTCCAATGATCTCACCTCGTCTTTTAGTATACCTTTTCTTTGAAAAAGATACAGAAAAACAGCAAGAACAAAAATTTTTTTTGCACTTGCTGTTGTCAGTTGGTTAACACTTGAACGCTATATTTCTTTACGCGTCATAAAAACCTAAGATCATGATACCGATCATAATAGCGGCAATCACCAAATAATGTTTGAAGGTCAGTTTTTCTTTCAAAAAGATCCGTCCTAAAATCACAGATACGATGGCGTAAGCGGAGATCAATGGTGCTACGATGATCGCTTCTCTTGAGGAAATAGCCCCAACATAGAAAAATTGTCCGATCGTTTCGAACAACGCAGCGAATCCTTTGTCCCGTTCTCGAAAAACAATCACATTTTCTTTCTTTACGATTTCTAAATAGGCCCATAAAATCAATGCTACGATCAGAAAGGTCAATTCATAACTCATATTTGCTTGGTCTTCTGGCATGATATTTTTATATTCCAAATAATAGCTGTCTAAAAATGTGCCCAAGCCGTCAATGACCATATATAAGATCGGGAAGATGATCGCAACCGCTCCAAAGCGATACTTCCGATCGATCTCGATTCCCTCAGCGGCAAGTTCCGCGTTCTCTTCTTTTTTTTCAAGGATCGATAGGAATAAAATACCTATCAAGATCAACAGAATCGCTACCAGCTGCACACCGTTGATGGCATTGCCCATGATCAAAAATCCCAGAAGCGCTGTTACCGCACCGGAGGAATTGCTGATAGGAGAAGAAATCGAAACTTCGATATACCGCAGACCAAAATATCCGATGGCCATTGATAAAATATACATCCCTGAAACCGGCAGATAAAGCAAAAGATTTTTCCAGTCATAACTGATTCCTTGGTAAATAACATAATAGAATAAGACATGCAGACCCATCACCAACCCTACCATGATCGTTGTTTTCATGGCACTATGGCGATCGGCTTCATTATTGCCTTTTTTATAGAAAAGATCGGCGGCACCCCATGCTAAAATCGTAATGATTGCCGATGCAAACCACATATCAAACACTCCTTCTTCAATTGTTTACTTATACAAACTAGCTTAAAGACATGAAATCGTCAATCGATTTCTTTCTTTTTGTTCAGTTTCTTTCAAGCTCTTCATGACACCTTTGAGAAAACGTGGTAAAATAGCTCTGAATAAAAGTGAGGTGAATCTATATGGTACCGTTTATTATTTATTGGGCAATCATCCTTGTTTGTATCGCCTGGTTTGCATTAAGTCTTTTCTTCTCGATTTTTTATTTAGCACGTAAAGAAAACGGCAATCTTTGGGCATTTGCTTTATTCAATGTATTGGCAGCGATCGTTTTAACCATCTCATTAGCCGTTTATCGTACATGGGGCTGGGGGATCACACAATATTCAAGTCTGATCTATCTGGTTTTAGGATTATTGATCGGTTTGACTGTTCTGCAAGCGATCTTAGGCCGTGAACCGAAAGCAAAAGTCGCTTAAAATATTAAAAGCTGGCTGAATAACCGGAATCCTTCTGGCTGTTCAGTCGTTTTTTTACATACCTTTATTGTATAATTATTTAATACAAAGTATAAACTTTATCTTATAAGGATTTTAAATGGCGTAATTACGCACTGTTATAACTTTTTTTGCGTTTTTATGCGCAAATTGATTGACAAACAATAACAGTTCGGGTAGTCTTTATATGTACGAAACAACTAAATACGAGATGCCTCATTCACTGAGGTAGAGGTCGCGAGGTTCATTAACACTGTGGAGCAAAGCAATGCGTTGAAGCAGGACTAGGGAACATCGCCGAAATGAATAAATTTTGCTTGATTTGTTTGTTGGGACACAAGTTAACAGCTTGTGGACTGTCTTAGCATAAGCTAAGATGCGCTATGTTTTGTGAGAGGCTTGTCGACTAATCAAAAACAGTCAACAGCCGTTCCTTTTCATAGGGTACGGCTGTCTTTTTTTATCGACGTTGCCAGCCCTATTGCCTTATCTCGTTCAATTAAATGACAAAGGAGAAAGTTATGAAAAAAACGGTTTCGGTAACAGTATTATTAGCATTTTTGATTTCAATCTTTAGTTTAGGAGGCGCTCTGACAGCATCGGCAGATGAAAAAACACCCGCTGATGAGTTTCGGGTCGGATTAGAAGCGGGCTATGCTCCTTTTAACTGGTCCCAACAAACAGATGCAAACGGTGCAGTCAAGATTTCAGGTCAGCAGGCTTATGCCGGCGGATATGATGTTCAGATCGCCAAAAAAGTCGCTGACGGTCTCGGGAAAAAATTAGTCGTCCAGCAAATCAAATGGGACGGTTTGGCGCCAGCCTTAAAAGCCGGCAAGATCGACGCGATCATCGCCGGGATGTCGCCAACTGCCGAACGGAGAAAAGAGATCGATTTTACCGATCCTTACTATGAATCTCAACTAGTCATTGTGACTCGTAAAGACAGCGATTATGCAAATGCCAAAAGCTTAAAAGATTTCGCTGGTGCGTCGATCACTGCGCAGCTGAACACATTCCACTATAATGTTATCGATCAGATCCCTGATGTCAAAAAAGAACAGGCGATGGATAACTTTTCAGCAATGCGGACCGCCTTATCTTCTGGTGTGATCGACGGCTATGTCAGCGAACGTCCAGAAGGCGTGACCGCTGAAAGTGTCGACAAAAACATGAAAATGATCGAATTTGAAGATGGTCAAGGTTTTGAAACCAATCCTGAAGATGTACAAGTGGCCGTTGGGATGCGTAAAGGCGATCCTGATGTCCAAAAAGTCAATGGGATCCTAGCTGGTATCTCTTCAGCTGATCGGGTCGATTTGATGGATCAAGCGATTCTTGATCAGCCGGCAGCAACTTCTGATGAAGAAGAAGATACTGGCCTGATTGGTGATTTCAAAAAAATCATCGAACAATACGGTATGATGTTCTTGCGGGGTGCCGTCTTAACATTAGGTGTCGCATTGTTTGGTACGATCGCCGGAACGATCATCGGTTTACTGATCGGTGTTTTCCGTACGATCCCTAAATCTGAAAATAAAATCACAGCATTTTTCCAAAGACTGGCAAATTGGCTGCTTTCGCTTTATATCGAAGTTTTCCGCGGCACACCATTGATGGTACAAGCGATGGTTATTTTCTACGGTGTGGCAATGGTCTTTGGGCTTAATTTGAACAAAACAGTTGCGGCGCTTTTAATCCTGTCTATCAATACTGGAGCATACATGTCTGAGATCGTTCGCGGTGGGATCTTCGCTGTTGATGAAGGACAGTTTGAAGCCGCTCAAGCCATCGGGATGACTCATGGACAAACAATGAGTAAAGTCGTCCTGCCGCAAGTATTACGCAACATCTTGCCTGCTACCGGGAATGAATTTGTTATCAATATCAAAGATACTTCCGTATTGAGTGTTATCGGCGTAGCCGACTTGTTTTTCCAAGGAAATTCGGCCTCTGGCGCAAACTTCCAATTTTTCCAAGTCTTTACGATCATCGGGCTCATCTACCTTGTGATGACCTTCGTGATCACCCGGATTTTACGCCTTGTAGAAAAACGAATCGATGGACCAGCTTCTTATGTGCAGTTAGATGAAGCCGAAGAAATCGTGCCAGAAGAAAAATAAGGAGGCAGACACATGTCAAACACAATCATCGAAATCAATCACCTGAAAAAAAGCTTTGGTGAAAATGAAGTTTTAAAAGATATCAATGTTAAAGTCAATCAAGGAGAAGTCGTTACTATCATCGGTTCCTCCGGTTCTGGTAAATCGACACTGCTTCGCTGTATCAACCTTCTGGAAAAACCAACCAGCGGCGAGATCGTCTATAAAGGAAAAAATGTTCTAGATGCGGATTACAGCTTATCAAAATACCGTACCAACCTAGGAATGGTTTTCCAATCTTTCAACTTGTTCAACAATATGAACGTTTTGGAAAACTGCATGACCGGTCAAACAACGGTCTTGAAAAGAAACAAAGCGGAAGCGAAAAAGATTGCTCTAGAAAATCTTGAAAAAGTCGGTATGTCACGTTTCGTGGATGCCCGACCTTCTCAGCTTTCCGGCGGACAAAAGCAACGTGTCGCTATCGCCCGCGCCCTATCGATGGAACCAGATGTTATGCTGTTTGATGAACCGACTTCTGCCCTTGACCCAGAAATGGTGGGAGAAGTTCTAAAAACGATGGACGACTTGGCACACACTGGTTTGACGATGATCATCGTAACCCATGAAATGAGTTTCGCTAAAGAAGTTTCCGATCGCGTTATCTTCATGGATAAAGGTGTGATCGCAGAAGAAGGCACACCAGAAGATATCTTTGTGAATCCTAAAGAAGAACGGACCAAAGAATTTTTACATCGTGTGTTATAATCAATTGTTATCAAGCTGGCTTGTCGGTATCGATAAGCCAGTTTTTTCGTCTAAAAACTAAAAATATTTATTGACAATTGTAATTTTCTGAAAATTTCGCTAAAATAGGCGGGTATGATAAAAGTTAGGATGAATAATTTATGGAAAAACAAGAATTAGAACGTGGTTTAAAAAATCGGCATGTTCAGCTGATCTCGATTGGCGGAGCGATCGGAACAGGCCTCTTCCTGGGGTCCGGCAAATCGATCCATTTGGCGGGGCCATCAATATTATTAGCTTACATGATCACTGGCGGTATTTGTTTCTTGATCATGCGGGCGTTAGGAGAATTATTATTATCAAATGTCGACAATCATTCCTTTTTGGATTTTGTCGCTGAGTACCTAGGAAAAAAATGGGCATTCATCACCGGTTGGACCTACTGGTTTTGCTGGATCTCCATCGCAATGGCTGATTTGACCGCTATCGGATTATATACTCAGTATTGGCTGCCCAATCTCCCCCAATGGCTGCCGGAGATCATCGCGTTAGTCCTGTTGTTGTCGTTGAATCTGATCGCAGTTTCTTTATTTGGTGAATTGGAGTTCTGGTTTGCATTGATCAAAGTCGTGGCAATCGTGGCACTGATCGCAGTAGGAGCCTATATGGTAGTGACTCGCTATCAAACATCGATGGGACCAGTAAAGATCTCAAATATCTGGAGCCATGGCGGCTGGTTTCCTAAAGGAACAAACGGCTTTTTACTTTCTTTCCAAATGGTTACTTTTGCATTTGTCGGGATCGAATTAGTGGGTCTGGTCGCCGGTGAAACGGAAAATCCTAAAAAAGTGCTGCCGGAAGCTATCAATAATATTCCTATCCGGATCATTCTTTTTTATATCGGTTCCCTGCTTGCTATCATGGCGATCTATCCATGGGACAGTTTAGTCACCAGTGAGAGTCCTTTTGTCGAAGTTTTTTCCGAAATCGGGATCACCGCCGCAGCCACTGTCATTAATGTCGTGGTTTTAAGTGCGGCCGCTTCTGCCTGCAATAGCGCCATCTACAGTACCGGACGAATGTTGTTATCACTAGCGCAAGAAGGCAGTGCGCCTGCTTCATTTACCAAACTGACTTCACATAAAGTCCCTGGAAAAGCTTTATTCACTTCTGCGCTGGTCATCTTTGTGGCCGTTGTCTTGAATTACTTTATGCCAGACCAAGTATTTACGATAGTCACTAGTATCGCAACAACGTGTTTCCTTTTTGTTTGGGGCGTTTTAGTCTTCACCCACATGAAATACCGCCGCAGTATGCGGGGAAAGAAACAGCATCCATTTAAGATGCCGTTATATCCATTAAGCAATTACTTGATATTTGCGTTTTTACTTTTCATTGCCGGCATTTTATTATTCTCACCTGAAACACGTCTTTCAGCTTTAGTGACACCATTATGGTTCGTTTTGCTGTGGATCATCTATTATTTTAAATTTGAAAAGAATCACTAGCAGTACTTGTTGTGATAGAAGCATCTAATGAATTTTGGTTCTGTGGATTTTCAATTTACCGGCCTGTTAGAAATATCATGACACAACTTATTTTCTTTTGTTATTTTAGGAAAAATACTTTACTATGGAGTACAGAATATGGAGAAAAAACTGAGATTAAAAGATTATTTATTTATCGGTTCGATGCTGTTCGGTTTGTTTTTTGGAGCGGGTAATCTGATCTTCCCTGTGCATATGGGGCAAGAAGCCGGACAGGCGATCACATTAGCCAATCTTGGCTTTTTGATCACTGGTATCGGACTGCCTTTTTTAGGGGTGATCGCCATCGGTATGTCCCAAAGCAGCGGTGTCTATGATCTGGCAACACGGGTCAACAAGCGCTATGGGATGATCTTTACGATCCTTCTTTATCTAGTAATCGGTCCTTTTTTCGCTTTGCCCCGCTTAGCGACGACTTCCTTTGAGATTGGGGTCGCCCCATTTCTTGCTGCGGAATCACAGCCGATCATGCTGGCTGTGTTCAGTATTTTGTTTTTTGGTGTCGCATGGTGGTTTTCCCGCAAACCCACCAAGATCCTTGATTACGTAGGAAAATTCATGAATCCCTTGTTTTTACTGTTATTAGGATTTTTGCTGTTACTGGCTTTTCTTCAACCAATGGGGGAAATCACAACAGCCCCTGTCGTAGAAAGCTATCAAGCACATCCATTTTTCACCGGCATCACTCAAGGCTATAATACGTTAGATGCCTTAGCTTCACTGGCATTTGGGATCATTATTGTTACCACGATCAAAAATATGGGCGTTGTAAAACCGGCAACCATCGCAATCGATACCGTAAAATCCGGTTCTATCAGTATTTTATTGATGGGGATCATTTATACACTGCTTTCTTTCATGGGAACTATGAGCTTAGGAAAATTCCCCATCAGCGAAAACGGCGGAATTGCTCTTGCGCAAATCGCTTCGTTTTATTTAGGAAAAACCGGCAGTTTGTTGTTGGCTTTTATTGTGATCATCGCTTGTTTAAAAACAGCGATCGGTTTGATCACAGCTTTTGCTGAAACCTTTGTCGAGCTTTTACCTAGCAGAAGCTACGCTTTATTTGTTGGGATCGCCAGTCTTCTACCTGGTATTTTCGCAAATGTCGGTTTGACTAAGATCATTGAATTTTCGACGCCGGTCTTGATGTTTGTTTACCCATTGGCTATCACGCTGATCTTATTGGCACTGCTCAGCCCATTGTTCAAACACGAAGGAATCGTCTACCGTCTGACCACTTATTTTACATTCATCGCCTCCATCTTGGATGGATTGAACGCTGCCCCGGCTGCTGTCAGAAATTTGAGTTTGGTTGACTCACTGCTTTCTATCGCTGAAAAATATCTGCCGTTTTTCACTATCGGTATGGGCTGGATCGTTCCAGCTGCTGTCGGCTTTGTGGTTGGGCTGATTTGGAGCGTATTTAGTAAAAAGGCGAAATAAATCAGGCTTTTGCACGCAAAAGTCCTTTATAGTCCTGTCAACTGACAGTTATCAAAAAAAAAGATACAATATTATTAAGGAGTAAGGTATAGGAAGGTGTTTTTATGTTATATGAAGAGTTAATAATGGATTCGTCTACTTTAATGAAGTATCGGTTGTTTAAAAATCTTATGGCAGTTGGTCGCCCCAGTTATCCGATATCACAATTAGCTAGCGAAATGGATTTGAATTATCAACAAACGGTCATTGACCTGACGGAAATCGACACAGAATTATCTGAGATCGATCCTAACCATCAGTCGATTTTCATCGGAGCCGGAAAACTAAACTGTCTCAATCTGTCCTGCAGCTTAGATAATTATCGGTACTATCTCTTGAAACACTCGATCCCATTCCAATTTGTTTTATATTTTCTAAATGAAGAAAACCCGACGATCGATGATTTCTGTACACGCTATGAGTCCAGCCGTTCGACTGTTGCCCGTAAAATCGACAAGTTAAAAAGACATTTGAAGACTTTCCATATCCGTTTCACTTATACTGAAGCTGGGATCGTCGGCGATGAACGGATGGTTCGTTTAGCGTTGTTCAATATGATCTGGTTAGGTGCACGAGGATTGGATTGGCCCTTTGCTGTTTCTGAAGAAAAAGCAGAAGCATTGGTGACCGAGTTCTCAGAATATTTTCCATTGAGTCGAACTTATTTGGGTCGCTTAGAGTTGCGGTATTTTGCGGCGATCTTCCTCTCACGAATCAGCAAACAGCAATTCGTCAAATATGATTCTGCATACAATTTCTTGATGCAAAAAAATCCTTATTACGATTTCAATCGTTTGAACAAGCATTTTGACGGTCAATTGACAACACGACAAAACAAAGCCGAAACAAGTTTCATCTACTTTTTAGCTCATTTCGTACCTTTCTATACTCGTGAAGATGATCCTTCATTGCAACAGACGATCACAGATTTCTCCAGCCGAGAAAACCCTGTCTATCCGATGGTGGAATCATTTATCGCTTTTGCTAAGGAAACCTATTTCCAAGACAATCCGGAAGTCTTGGATCAGCCGATCGTCTGGGGGAATCTGCTGAATATCAGTTTTGCTTTTTATGTATTTAAACAGCCCTTCCCGATCATCCAGCGTCTGGTAGTCGCACCTCGGAAAAAAGATGCTTTTGTCCACGAAATGGAAGAAAAGATCTTTGAATTCTTTGATACGTATAAAGAAACACCTGATTATGCCTATATCAATGACCAGACACAGTTATTGATCACTAAAGCCTTTAAAGATGTGCTGCTGCCTCTTTACGATCGTGCGAAAACATCGCAAAAAGTCACTGTCGGTATCGCTCTAGAACACAACTATCTGTTAGTCAAGAATCTCTATCAATTTTTGGAAGACCTTCACTTTGTGGATGTATCACCTTATGATGAACAACATAAAGGAGAGTATGATCTTGTGATCAGTTCTTCGCTGCTATTGAAAAATACGTATCCGGATCTCAACGTTTTCTTATGGGATTACTCTGGAGAGGACGAACAATCTATTGTACTTTACAAGACACTTCGCAATCTATATACCGCAATAAATCAATAAGGATGTGATGATATGCGTTGGAAAGGCGAGCGCCAAAGTTCAAATGTAGAAGATCGCCGCGGTTCTGGTTCCTCTTCGATCCCTGGAGGGCTGCTTGGCGGCGGTGGTATCGGTATGATTATTTTTGTTATCATCTCGTTGCTTTTTTCTGGCGGCAACGTCGATCTCGGTTCTATTCTAGGAGGCCAAGGAGCTGGCGGTGGCGGCTATGATACGACAGTCGTCCAACAACAGCAAACGGCTCCAGCCGATGACGAAGCCTCGGAATTTGCTTCTGTCGTTTTTGCCCATTTAGAAGACTATTGGAATGAAACCTTTGACACTTACAATCTTGACTACACGAACCCGACACTTGTCTTATATACCGGCAGCGTCCGTTCAGCTTGCGGACAAGCCAGTTCCGCTATCGGGCCATTCTATTGTCCAGGTGATCAAAAAGTCTATCTGGATCTGAGCTTTGCGGATGAATTATCTAATAACTTCGGGGCTACGGGAGATTTTGCGATGGCCTATGTGATCGCTCACGAAGTAGGACACCACGTCCAATATGAACTGGGGATCGCCGAGCAAATGGAAAAAATCCGCCAGCAAGTATCAGAAAAAGAATACAATAAGTACAGCGTCCGTCAAGAATTACAGGCCGATTATTTTGCCGGTTGTTTTGCCAAATATCTCGCCGGTGAGACCTATAAAGGTCAACCGATCCTAGAAGCTGGCGACATCAATGAAGCTGTCTTTGCAGCCAACCAGATCGGTGATGACACCTTGCAAAAACAAGCGCAAGGCTATGTCGTACCTGATAGTTTTACTCATGGTACTTCAGCTCAGCGAGTCGCTTGGTTTGAACGAGGCTATCAATACGGCGACTTGGAACATGGCGATACGTTTGCCGCATCTGATTTAGATCTTAACTGATCGATCAATAAAAGATTTGCAATTCTTAACAACTTTCCAAGGTTTTAGTCACAAATTATTCACATTTACTGCTTATTATATAAGCATACCAACAAACAACCCTAACTAACACTTTTTCATTTTTAACTCCTTCCCGCCAGCTACCCACTGGCGGGTATTTTTTTTCGTTTATTTTGCGATGTTTACTTTTTTGAAATAGAAACGTCACGTTTTTTTCACATTTTCCAGTTATAGTTTACTCATCCCAATAAATAACCCTAACAAAACACTTTTTCATTTTTTTACTCCCTTTTCCCGCCAGCCTGACGCTGGCGGGTATTTTTTTATTTATTGGTAAATCTCTCGTAAGAAAGCTGAACGATTTTTTCACACAATTCATTATAAGAGATACCGGCAGCTTCTGCTTCTTGCGGCAGCAGGCTGGCAGGAGTCATTCCTGGCAATGAATTAGCCTCGATCACATATAATTCGCCTGCATCATTCATCATAAAGTCGACACGGGAATAAACAGACAACCCCAACATTTGATGGACATGCCAGGCTGTTTTCTGCATCTTTTCTGTCAATGATTGGGGTAATTTTGCCGGTGTGACTTCCTCTGTCAAACCTTGCTGGTATTTGTTTTTATAATCATAGAAACCTTCTTTAGGGATCAATTCAATGATCGGCAATACATTATTCCCTAAGATCCCCACAGAAAATTCTCGACCCGTAATTTTTTCTTCTACTAAAACAGTATCTCCATATTGATGCGCTTTTTCCAATGAATGTTCCAACTGCTTCTGATCTTCCACGATTTCCACACCGATACTAGAGCCATTGTCATTGGGTTTGATGACAGCCGGTAATTGGATCTCTTCGATGTTCGTTTCGCGAGTCACTACCTGCCATTT
Source organism: Enterococcus mediterraneensis (assembly GCF_900604485.1). Taxonomy (NCBI): domain Bacteria; kingdom Bacillati; phylum Bacillota; class Bacilli; order Lactobacillales; family Enterococcaceae; genus Enterococcus; species Enterococcus mediterraneensis. Next base: position 1,517,696 of record NZ_UWOP01000001.1, on the reverse strand, counting down.
TGCCGTCTTGATCCCATGATAAACCATCAATTCTTTTGAAATTTTTTTATCCATCGCCAGCAAACTGCTTTTATAGCCGGAACCCGTATAGTTGATGCCGTAAATATCGAATAAAGCCTGTAATTGTCCATTTTCACCGATCCCGCCATGCAATGCCAAAAATACCATATCGCATGATTTACAGATATCGATCACATTGGGTCCAACTAGATCAGTGGAATCTTTTTTTAATTTTTCAAGATCCGGGGCTTCTTCTGCAATCACATGACGATAAGTTTCAACCTGATAACGCTCGTATGCAGTTTGAAAATGTTGGCAATCTGCTATCCCATCGTAAATATCCATCAATAACACTCGATGACCGTTTGCCATCAGCGCATTGGCGATCTGACTGCCGGAAGACAACGACACTTCCCGTTCATCACTTAATCCGCCAGCTAATACGACTATATCCATTTCTTTTCCTCTTTTCTGATTCGCTCATTCAATGATTGACCAAGAGCTATGAAATCGAACTGCTTAACTCCTTGATCAACTAAACAATAGTATACTCCTTCTTCTCAGTCAAAGGAGGTACAAAGGGGATAGCTAGATGGAAACAAAAAACTCCCATGAGTTCACTGGAAACTCACAGGAGCGTTCTTAATGTAGTATTTTTAACGGGAAATGACTTCTTGTCGTCCATTAGGAGCAAGGATCGTCAGTTTCCGAACAGCCGCTAAAGGTACCATCCGAATCTGCTGCGGATCATTTTGCAACTTGATCATCAGCTGTTTTTTATCTTTATTTTTTGAAATGAACCAGCCGGAAATCGTCTCGAATTTTCGTTCTGATTTGTTGTTTGTTACTTGTAGTACGACTAGACTATGTTGACGAGCGGCTTTTTTAGCAGCAGCTTGCATTTCAACCGAAATTTTTTCTTGTAAACGATCATCTGCATTATCACTTAAAAATGTGTCCAACAATGTGTTTGAGGTAAGCGCAACCAGTTGCCGAATCTTTTTGATCTTCGATTTTTTTTCCATTGCAAACTCCTTTCTGCTGCAAGTAAACAAGCGTCTATGACTCTATTTTAATGAAATCGACAGCAGAACTCAAGCATCGTCGATTATTAATGGCTCTTTTTTTACTTAGCATCTTTTTCAAATAAATCCAGCCATTTGTCCAAACCTTCTGTCAGCATCTCATATGTTTCTTGAAAATCCCCTGTATACCAAGGATCAGGTATTGCTGTCTGCTCTTTTCCAGGAACAATGTTCATATATAAAAAGATTTTTTCTTTTGTTTCTTTTGGAGCGATTGCTTTTAGATCCTGCAGATTGTTTTGATCCATACCGATGATATAATCAAAGCGGTAAAAATCATCTTCAGTGATCTGTCGTGCCCGCATCATGGAGAAATCCACTCCTGCTTTTCGTAGAACTTCTTGTGTTCCCGGATATGGCGGATTGCCTACTTCCCATCTGCTGGTAGCTGCCGAGTCCACTGTCAGCGGAATATCTCTTTCAGCGGCGCGTTTTCGTAATAGCCCTTCTGCCATTGGTGAACGACAGATATTTCCTAAACAAACGAATAAAATTTTCATGTAACCAGCCTCCTACTCTTCGCTTTGGTACAAACGAATGGAAAAGAATTCGACATCTTTTGCTAATTGAAACAGCTGTGTAGCGATCTCTAGCGGTGTTTCCTGATAGCCTTCTGTGATCCAATTCAGCAGTACGCCACTGCAGCCGTAAGCGAAAAATCGACCGTAAAAGTCTTTATCTTTGTCTGTCAGTACACCTTCCACGTCCACCTGTTCGAATAATTTCCGAAAAAGTTTCGCTACGATCAGTGAAAATTCCTTCACCAAAATATCACGACTATTTGCGACTGTTGTTGTATAAAAGTCGCCTTTTTCTTTCATCCGTTTCAACATCTTCAACGCCTGCTCTTCCCAATTACCGATCGAAAGTTCTGACGAAGTCAAATATTTCAGGGAATCATGAAGGTAGAGCCAACGCAGCAATTCATCTTTATCAGAAAAGTGATAGTAAAACGTTTGTCGGTTGATCTCAGCTTTTCTGGAAATATCTTGGACGCTGATTTTTGCGTAAGGTTTTTCTTCAGTCAATGCGATCAACGCTTTTGCGATCGCTCTTTTTGTCTGATTTCCTTCTGCCATAAGTTTAGCTCCCTCTTATTCTGATAATTGGTAGGAGTACCCGAAATGCTCATAAGCAAGGGCCGTGGCGATTCGTCCTCGCGGTGTGCGTTTCAAAAAGCCTTTTTGGATCAAGTAAGGTTCATACATATCTTCAACGGTCTCTGTTTCTTCACCGATATTGACGGATAATGTACTCAGCCCCACCGGCCCGCCGCCGTAGATTTCGATCATGGTTTTTATCAATTTCTGATCCACATAATCCAATCCTGCTTTATCTACTTGTAACAAGCCCAATGCTTTGTCTGCGATCAATTGATCGATCACACCATCGGCTTGGACTTGGGCAAAGTCCCGTACCCGTTTCAACAGGCGATTGGCGATCCGCGGGGTGCCGCGGGAACGACGGGCGATCTCCACAGCACCGGTAGTCACGATCTCTGTTTGAAAAATATCCGCAGAACGCAACACGATCTCCTTTAGATCTTTCTCTTGATAGTATTCCATATGGCTGATGATCCCGAATCGATCTCGCAAAGGCGCCGACAGCATGCCGGCTCTTGTGGTTGCTCCCACCAAGGTAAAAGGCGGTAACGGGAAATGGACCGGATGGGCAGTGGTTCCTTGTCCTACCATGATATCCACATAAAAATCTTCCATGGCCGAGTAAAGCATTTCTTCTGCTACCCGCGGCAACCGATGGATCTCATCGATAAAGAGTAGATCTCCCGGTTCTAATTCATTTAAAATCGCGATCAGATCTCCCGGACGTTCAATGGCAGGCCCGCTGGTTGTTCGGATGTTGACACCCATTTCATTGGCGATCACCATCGCCATCGTGGTTTTTCCTAATCCTGGAGGCCCATAAAGCAGCACGTGATCCAGTGATTCTTCGCGATTTTTTGCCGCTTCGATATAGATCCGCAGCTCTTTTTTGACCTTGTCTTGCCCGATATATTGCGAAAGAAATTGAGGACGCAGCGATTTTTCAATGATTGCTTCTGTATCTGTCGTTTCCGGCGAAACGATCCGTTCATCTGTCATTGATTATGCCTCCTTACTTCTTCATCATTAGTTTCAATGCTTCTCGCAAATATTCATCTGTGGATTTGCTTTGATCTTCTGTCAGTTGTTTGCTGATACGTTTGATCTCTTTGTCGCTGTATCCTAATGCTGATAATGCCGCTAGCGCTTCTTCCTTAGCTTGATTTACTGCAACTGTTGGTGAAAGCGGCAGATCACTGGCAAGTTCCCCCAACTTCCCTTTCAGATCAAGGATCATCTGCTGTGCGGTTTTTTTACCGACACCGGGAAACTTAGTCAAGTACGTCACATCACTATTTTCGATTGCTGCGATCATACCATCGTGTTCTTCATTAGCCATGATAGCCAATGCACTTTTTGGACCGATCCCTGATACACTGATCAAACGCAAGAACAGCTGCTTTTCTTCTAATTTACCAAAACCGTAAAGCAGGTGCGCGTCTTCTCGGATCACTTGATGGACATAGATTTTTACTGCCTGATTGATTTTTCCGCTGTAACGGTAAGGATTTCCTAATGCGATCTGATAGCCGATCCCTTGCGTTTCCAATACCAAATAAGCTGGATTGATAGCGGTAACGGTACCGATGATATATTCGTACATGTTCTGTCCCTTTCTGTACATATGTTCCCCTTATTGTATCATAAGTTCCCGCGACAAAAAAGAGACTGTTTCCTATTAAAATAGAAAGCACCTCTTTCTTTGCGTGCAGCCATATTAAACTATTACAAAATAATTGCGCATACTTCTTTATTCATAACAGAAGATTGAAGAAAATAACAAAGATTGTTTAGTAATACTCTCCATGACGATAATCCCATGAATTGAAATGTTCAGATAAAATCCCTTGAATCTTATCGACAGCCAAACCTTTTCGGATCAAGACAGGTGCTGGAGTGACCGAGCGGGCTGTTCCTTGTTCAGGGATCAGTTTTCCCTCTTTATCTACAAAAGAAACCATGACACCTTGTTCATAGCGTGTTTCAATGGTCTTGTCCGGTTGGATCGAAGCGACATAATCGTTTCCTTCAATGATCAAATCTGCTTCATTCGCGATTCTTTCACCGATTCCTTCAACTAAACCTCGATTTCCCTTACCGGACGGATTTGCTGAGCTGGCAAAAAGCAATTTTTTCTCTTGTTCCCATAATTCTTTAGAGATCTGTTCTCCTGGAACACCAAATTTGATAACAAAGCAGCTTGTTCCGCGAGCATCTGTCATTAGTTCATCAGAACCATCTTGCGGGATATAGGCTTTCCCAGTTTCTTTCCAAGGAAGGATCGCTCCAAAGAGGATATCTTTTTCCCAACATTCTTGGTAGACGGCAGCAATTTCGCTGGTTACTTCTGCCAATTCATGCAATTGTTCAAGAGAACTGCACAAAACAACTCCCGGCTTGTTTCGTTTGCGATTTTTTGCGGAAAACTTTCTTTCCAGCCCTTCTTTATCGGAAACAGCAACGATATAACCGACTTTTGTTGGACAAACGATGAGTTTTCCTTTTTGTTTTAATAGAGCAATCGCCTCTTGATTTGGCTGCCCGTTCCATTTAACTTCTTTACTCAATTTATTCATCCTTTCCCTAAAACAACAATTGATTTTAAAATATTCTGAAAATTCTGATTTAAGATGGTTATTAGGATAATAAAGGACTGCGAAAAAATAGTCAAGAACATTTAGGCATTCTACCAAATAAAATAACTTAATTTATATTAATGATTATTAAAAAAACCACAACAATTCTAAAATGATATCTGAAATATAAGTAAGCAATATTCCTCTTAATGATCAACTGTATTCTCTAAGTTGATTAGCTTTCTGGCAGTTTATTACGCAATCCGCACACGCTTTTAAGAGACTGCGAAAAACAGCACACAGGCTGATTTCTCGATTTTTATGCTGCCTTGAAAAAACATGAGCATTTTAATATGCAAAAAAGACGGGTCAAAGGACCCGTCTTCTGATTGTTATTCAACATATTGTTTATATTCGCTGTATCCTTGTTCGTCCATCTCTTCGTATGGGATAAATCGCAAAGCGGCTGAATTGATGCAATAACGCAGACCGCCTTTGTCTTGCGGCCCGTCTGTGAAGACATGGCCAAGATGGGCATCAGTCTCTTTGCTTCTGACTTCAACGCGGTGCATTCCATGAGAAAAGTCCGCTTTTTCTTTGATCTCTTTTCGAGCGATTGGCTGGGTGAAAGACGGCCAGCCACAGCCGGCGTCGTATTTCGCAGTCGAAGAAAACAGCGGCTCGCCGCTGATGACATCTACATAAATACCTTTTTCGTAAAAATCATCATATTCGCCTGTAAAGGGCCGTTCTGTCGCGTTTTCTTGGGTCACGGCATATTCCATCGGGGACAAACGTTTTTTCAATTCTTCTTTGGTATATTCAGCCAATTTTCCCACTCCTTTTGAGACTTATTTAGTTTGAGACTGGGGTGAATTTTTTCAGCATTTGATAGACGACTCCTGTTGGGAACCCGACGATACTGTAATAATCACCATCGATCTTTTTCACAAAAACACCAGCTTTACCCTGTATTCCATAGGCACCGGCTTTATCGCTGTATTCGCCTGTCTTTAAATATTTTTTAATTTCCTCGTCTGTCAAATCAAAAAAGAGGACTTTTGCTGGAACGATCGCGCTTTCGATTTGCTTGTCTTTGCGCAAGACTACTCCGGTGTAAACGTGGTGCATGCGGCCGCTCAATCTTTTCAACATAGCAAATGCCTCTGCGGAATTTTTCGGTTTCCCCAGTATCTTGCCATCCGCTACCACAATCGTATCACAAGCGATCACTAAATCCTCTGGATGATGCTCAGAGACAACTGCCGCTTTGGTTTTTGCCATCCGTTGCACGTATTCTTGCGGCTGGTCTTTTTCATGGATCGTCTCGTCGATATCGGCGGGCTCTATGCTGAAATCCTCCACGATCTGCCCCAACAGCTCTTTGCGTCGGGGGGATTGTGAAGCTAAAATGATTGCCATTACATCGTCTCCTTTGTTTTGTGTGGATCTTGGATTCGTTTAAACATTTTTTCCATGTCGCTGTTGGTGAAATGGATCAGCACTGGCCGACCATGCGGGCAGTTGAACGGATTTTCACATTCTGCCAAATCCTGCAGCAAGACCCTTGCCTGCATCTCATTCAAATAATGATTGGCTTTGATGGACCGTTTACAGCTCATCATGATCGCTGTTGCTTCACGGAATTTCTTGACACTGACTGTGCCGGTGGTCAGCAGCATATCGATCATTTCCCGAATGATCGATTCTTCCTGACCTTTTGGATACCACACTGGATGTGCCCGCACAATAAAGCTGTTGGCGCCGAACTCTTCCAAATAGATCCCGACATTTTCCAGCAGCTCTTTCTGCTCTTTTAATTTCAGCGCGTCACTATTTGGATAATCCAAAACAAACGGCACCAGCAATTCTTGCAGATCATTGGTAACATCGCCGATCTTTTCCCGGAAATATTCATATTTGATTCGCTCTTGAGCGGCATGCTGATCAATGATGTAGAGCCCTTCATTGCTTTGGGCAAAGAGATAGGTCCCATGCATCTGACCAAAATACTCCAAATGAGGAAAACGTTCCGCTGGTTTTGTTTCCGTTTCTTCCAAAGCTTTCACCAATAATTTTTCACAATCTTTATTGGCAAGATCAAATTCCGGATGGAGTTTCGCTTCCGTTTCTTCAAAATATGTTTCAGTATTAGCAGCGGCTGTTTCTTCCGATTCTGCTGACTGTTCGCTGCTTTCATAAGAGACATCTGTTGACGAAACCGGTTCAGATCCTGCTTCTTGTGAAAAACTATTTTGTGTTTTTTCACCTTCATCCACAGCATTGTCCACAGGGTTTTCCACAGTTTGTTGATAACTCTCCGAGACAAAGAATTTTCCGCTGACAGCATCATAGGAAAGACCTGTCGAATTTTTTGCATCCGGCAGATCGATCGCCAACTGTTCCGCTTTTTCTTCTTTGACTTTGGTTTTGAATCCTAGATTATCCGCAGCATTTGGGATCAGGTTCTCTTCTTTCAGCGCGTCATTGATCGCTTTACTGAGAAGTGCCGTCAGTTCTTTTTCTTTGGAAAGTCTGACCTCCTGTTTGGTAGGATGCACATTGACATCCACCAACAACGGATCCATTTCGATCTCGATCACCGCGATAGGGAAACGGCCGATCATCAGTTTCGATCCGTAGCCGTTAACGATTGCTTTATTTAAAGCAAAATTTTTGATATAGCGGCCATTGATGATCGTAGACAAATAATTACGGCTGGCGCGCGTGACTTCCGGTAAAGAAACATACCCGTTGATCTTGAAATCCAGATCGTCTGCTTGGATTTTCAGCATCTTTTTAGCTGTGCTGATGCCGTAGATCCCGGCAATTGTTTGTTTCAGATCACCATTTCCGGCAGTCGAAAGCATTTTGTTGCCGTCATGAACCAGACGAAAAGCAACGGTCGGATGGCTCAGTGCTAGGCGATTGACGATATCCCCAATATTCGCCAATTCTGTTTGCAGCGATTTGACATATTTCAAACGAGCCGGCGTATTGAAAAAGAGGTTTTCCACTGTGATCTTAGTACCTTGACGCAGCGCAGAGGGCGTATGTTCCATCACACTGCCGCCTTTTAATTTTAAGAAAGTCCCTTGTTCCGCTCCTTGCAGTGCGGTTTCCACTGTGACCTCGGAAACAGAGGCGATACTAGGCAGCGCCTCCCCTCGAAACCCCAGTGTACGAATCCGGAAAAGATCGTCTCTATTGTGGATCTTGCTGGTAGCATGGCGTTTAAACGCATTTTCCACATCGTCTTCTGCGATACCTTCACCGTTATCGGTTACTTGGATCTTCCGCAATCCGGCTTCTTCAATCAGGATATCGATCTGGGTACTGCCGGCATCCAGCGCATTTTCCACTAATTCTTTCACAACAGAAGCAGGCCGTTCCACAACTTCTCCGGCAGCGATCTGATTGGCAAGACGTTCCGATAATTCTTGGATTTTCCCCATAAACGGCCCTTCTTTCTAAATTCGTTTTTGCAGCTCGTACAGCGTATTTAATGCTTCCATTGGTGTCATTTCCAATAGATTCAGTTTTTTGACAGTATCGATCACACTTAATTCGTTGGTGGAAACTTCATTGAACAAAGAGATCTGTTCCGGTTCTTCGGTTACTGTTGGCTGATTGCCGGTGGAAGTTTTCGGCGTTGATTCTTCCAGCCCTTTTAAGATCGTTGCCGCCCGTTCTAATAATTGGATCGGCAGACCTGCGATTTTCGCTACGTGGATCCCGTAACTTTTATCTGCAGGTCCTTCCATCATTTTATGCAGAAAGACAACTTCTCCGTCTTTTTCCACAGCGCCCACATGATTGTTGCGCAAGTGGGGCAGTTCTTCATCTAAGACAGTCAGCTCATGATAGTGAGTGGAGAAAAGGGTCTTGGCTTTGACCTCTTTATGGATATATTCAATGATGGCTTGTGCCAGCGCCATTCCGTCATAAGTCGCGGTTCCCCGTCCCAGTTCATCGAATAAAATCAGGCTGTTAGGCGTGGCGTGCCGCAATGCTTGGTTGGCTTCCATCATTTCCACCATAAATGTACTTTGTCCGGCGATCAGATCATCGCTGGCACCGATCCGGGTGAATATCCGGTCAAAGATCGGCAGTTGTGCTGATTCTGCCGGTACAAAGCTGCCCATTTGCGCCATGATGACGGTCAGCGCCAACTGTCGCATATACGTGCTTTTCCCTGACATATTCGGTCCAGTGATCAATAAAATCAGTGTTTCTTGATCCATCTTGATGGAGTTTGGGATATATTCTTGATGGCCCAATACTTTTTCCACAACCGGATGTCGACCTTCCACGATGTTCAATTCTTGGGCAAAAGTCGGTTGAACATATTGATAGCGTTCAGCGATTTGGGCAAAACTTTGCAGCACGTCTACCGCGCTCAATGATTTTGCCAATCGTTGCAGCCGTTCGATAGCTTCTTTGATTGTTTCCCGGACGTTCAAGAACAAGCGATACTCCAGATCGACGGATTTTTCTTCTGCTTCCAAGATCTGGGTTTCCAGTTCTTTCAGCTCCGGTGTGATGAAACGTTCGGCATTGGCCAGTGTTTGTTTACGCTCATAGCGTCCTTCAGCTAGATTTCCTAAATTGGCTTTAGTGATCTCGATATAATAGCCGAATACTCGATTGAAGCCGACTTTCAAATTTTTGATACCGGTCTCTGTCCGTTCTTTCGCCTCTAATTCCGCCAACCAGCGTTTGCCGTTTTTCATAGCTAAACGATAGTTGTCCAATGTTTCGTCAAAGCCGTCTTTGATGACGTTGCCTTCTGTGATCTGCAATGGCGCTTCTTCGTTGATGGCTTGTTCGATCAGCTCTACCAGATCCTCCATCGGCTCTAAAGACACCAAAAGTTCGTTCCATTCTCCTTGGTTGATCCCTAACAGCAACTCGCGGATCAATGGTACTTGTTGAAGAGAAGTCTTCAGTTGGATCAGGTCGCGGCCATTCACATTTCCAAAGGCGACCCGTCCTGCCAACCGCTCCAAGTCATAGACTTTCGTCAGGTTCTCCTGCAAGTCCATCCGTTCAAAGTAGCTGTTCAATAAGGAAGCGACCATCGCCTGTCGGGCAAGGATCGCTTGTTTCTGGATCAACGGCCGATCCAGCCATTGTTTCAATAAACGTCCGCCCATCGCGGTCTTTGTTTCATCCAACAGCCATAACAGCGTACCGTGTTTTTTGCCGGTACGGATCGACTGGCTCAATTCCAGATTGAATTTGGAATAATAGTCCATCTTCAAATAGTGATCCGGCTGATATTCGACAGCCTTTTGCAAATGCGCCAGACTGCGTTTTTGCGTGATAGAAAGGTAACACAATAGTTTGCCGGCGACTTCTTTTTCAACAGGATTCGATAGATCACTGGTCAGAAATTGAAATTCGGCGTTTTCTTCCAAGGTTTCTTGTTGAGAAAAAACCAGATTCAAACGTTCTTTCAGCGTTTTTTTCAATGTTTCGCTGATCTCACTGCCAAAGACGATCTCTTTGGTTTGCAGCGCCGATGCTTCATTGATGATTGCTTCTTCATCTTTCAACACTGTAGCTTTTAATTCGCCGGTGCTGAGATCAACGTAGGCAAATCCGTATTCGTTGCCGGTAAATGTCAATGCTGTCAGAAAATTATTGTCTTTAGCAGCAAGACCTTTGCTTTCCATTACCGTTCCCGGTGTCACTAATTGGACGACTTCCCGTTTCACCATGCCTTTAGCGGTCTTAGGATCTTCCACCTGTTCGCAGATAGCGACTTTATAGCCTTGTTCGATCAATGTATCGATATAACCTTGTGCCGCATGATAAGGCACACCGCACATAGGAATAGGATCGTCCGCATTGCGGTTGCGGCTGGTCAGAGTCAGTTCTAAGATCTGTGCCGCTTTAATGGCATCTTCATAGAACATTTCATAGAAATCCCCTAAACGATAGAATAAAAACGCGTCTTTGTATTGCGCTTTGATTTTAAGATATTGCTCCATCATAGGAGTATTTTTAGTCTTTTGAGGCATTAGAACCTTCCTCCTCGATTGCTTCATTGATTTGCTTTTGGATCGAATCTGTCACAAAGTGCAATAGATCGTTTGCTTCCAATAATTTTTCCCGATAAGCGATCACTAATGGATGCTCGTCATATTCTGCTGTCGCTTGCTCGATCTCAGCGATGGCTTGTTTTTCCGCTTCCGGTTTGCCATAATGAGCAAAATTGACCGCGTCTTTTTGCGCCTGCTTGATCTTTTCTTCCAGTTTCTGCAGGTTTTGATTGTTCTTCACTTTTGTTTCGATTTCTTTAAATGCTTGGATACTCTCATGTTCGGCAAGCAAAGCGGTCAGTTTCTCCAGTTCCGCTTTTACTTGGGGTTCTTGATTCAATGCATTCATTGGTTTCATCCTATTCATCAAATGGTCGATCATCACTGATTTGGATCGGCTGGATCAATGTTGCATGTCCAGTCTTTTCATTGATTTCCACGATACAGCCAGATAAAATCGTACGTCCGCTTTCGACTACCTCGAATCGTTGCGGCAATGCTGTTATAAATTTTTCGATGATCGGTTCCCGCTTCATGCCTAAAATACCATCATAAGGACCGGTCATACCAGCATCTGTCAGATAGGCAGTTCCTTTCGGCAAGATCCGAGCATCATTTGTTTGGACATGGGTATGGGTACCGACAACTGCCGACACTCGCCCGTCCAGATACCAGCCCATCGCTTGTTTTTCACTTGTAGTCTCGCCATGGAAATCAACGAAGATCAATGGTGTACGTGCTTGGGCGATCGCTAATAACTCGTCGATTTTTTTGAAAGGATCGTCGATATCCACCATAAAAGTCCGAGCTTGCAAATTGATGACCGCTAGCTCTAATTGATTGACTTTAACGAAGACCATGCCCATTCCCGGAGTTCCTTCTGGAAAATTCGCCGGCCGGATCATTTTCTTGGCATCTCCGATAAACTCAAAAATATCCCGATTGTCCCACGTGTGGTTTCCAAGAGTAACTACATCAACACCATCTTGTAAAAATTTTTTATAGATTTTTCCTGTGATCCCGCGTCCTGAGGCGGCATTCTCCCCATTACATATCGTGACTTGCGGACGGAACTTCTTTTTTAATTTTGGAACATATTCTTCTAATGTTTTACGGCCAAGCGCACCGACTACATCACCAATAAACATTACCCGCACAATTTTTCCTCTTCTCTTTTAACATCTTTACCTATTATAGTTGTTTTCAGCTGAAAAAAAAAGGTACCCGTCATAGAGGGCAAAAGTGTTTTTTCTATTAAATTTTATCAGATTTCGTTAGAATAAAATTAGAAAACAGAAAGGGGTTTTCAGATGAAGTTTTTAAAAAAGATCCTGTTGCTGGTTTTGTTCGCAGCGGTCGTTTTAGCGATCCGTCAATATATCATCACGCCGATCCTTGTTCAAGGTAAATCGATGTTACCGACACTTGTCAACAATGAACGATTGTTAATGACTAAAAATGTAGATCATATCCAGCGATTTGATATCGTCGTGTTCGATGCCCCCAACGAAGACCGCAATTACATCAAACGTGTCATCGGTCTGCCAGGCGAAACGATCGAGATGGTGGACGATGAGCTTTATATCGACGGCAAAAAATATGAAGAAAACTACCTTCAACCGGAATTAAGCAAGCAAGTTACGACCAACCGCAAAACATTTACCGAAAATTTTGTAGCAGAAGTTCCAGAAGACAGTTATTTCTTATTAGGAGACAATCGTACCAATTCCACAGATAGCCGCTATATCGGTCCCATCGAAAAAGAAGAATTAGAAGGTGTAGCCAGAATCGTCATTTGGCCGCTAGACCGTTTCGGCCAGCTTGAGTAGCGGTTTTATTACATTTGTTCGTATATTTACTCACAAGCATATGAGTATTTTCCCTTTGGATAAGATGATAGAATCATTTTGTAAGTAGTTACAATCTATTCAGGAGGGATTCTTTATGAAAAAAAGCAACGAAGAAATCTTAGCGCGCCGAATCGATGAGTCCAAGAAGAAAAAAGAAGAGATCGTAAAAACAGCTGTGGCAGAACACAAGGAAGCCATGCCAAAGAAAAATACAATTCATTTTAAGCTAGAAAGAAATTCGAAGATCAAATAAATATTTCCGACTATTGTTAAGGGACCATGAGATAAACCTGCGTTGTCCAAAAAGCGCAGCCTGCCAATCTCATGATCCCTTATTTTTTTATCTTTTTGAAAAGCCGATCAATTTCTTGTAATACTTTTAAAATGACAAAGGTTTCTGCTCGATTTCATGAACGATCTTACGAAAATCGGCAAACCCAGCATCTAATCCTCTTAAGAGCATTTCCGCTGTACCGATATTAGTCGCTAGTGGGATCTCATAAACATCAGAAAGTCGGATCAATGCGGTGACGTCCGGTTCGTGGGGTTGTGCCGCCAATGGATCTCGCAAAAAAATCACCATATCCAACGCATCTTCCGAGATCATTGCACCGATCTGCTGGTCTCCGCCTAACGGTCCTGATTTAAAACGATGGATCGGCAGATCGGTCGCCTCAGCGATCCGCTTGCCAGTCGTACCCGTGGCGAATAATTCATGTTTTGCTAACACCTCGCGATAAGCGGTAGCTAATTTGACGATCATTTCTTTTTTGCGATCATGAGCGATCAATGCGATTTTCATACGTTTCCCTCCTAAGCCAGTTCTTTACTTTAGAGTAGCATAAATAAACAAAAAAGCGAGATTGAGAAAGTCGAAAAATAAAAAAATCCCGCTATTGCCTGACACACTGACAAAACGTCGCGGTGTTCGACAATAACGGAAAATTTCTCTTCGCTTTTTTATATCAGATCCAGTTTTTTCAATGCGTTCCAGATTCCGTCTTTCACGTTGCTGTCTGTAACATAGTTTGCTTCTGCTTGGACTTCAGGTGCGGCGTTGCCCATCGCGATCCCCAAACCTGATTCCCGAAGCATCTCCCGGTCGTTTTGACCATCCCCAAACGCTATGACATCCGAGCGGGAAATCCCCAAACGATCTGCGACATTCAGGATCGTAGCAGCTTTTGAGCCATCTTTCGGCACGACATCGACACAATTTTCATGCCAGCGGACAAAACGCAATTTACTGTATTTTTTATCAAAAAAGCCTTCGTATTGATTATTGTAAAAAGCCAATGCTTGATACACATCTTGATCTTCCACGAAAAATTGATCCAATTCCGGCAAAACGGCACCAAATGATTTCATCGCCTCATCCATGATATCCACATGGATGGAACTGGAACGTTTTGCTTCATCCATACTGATGAATGCTGTATCGATCGCTAGTTGTTGGGCTTCGTCAACAAAATTTTCCAATTCTTCCCGATCCAATAAATTTTTATAGATTTGCTGATGATCTAAGAAAGCGGCAGCGCCATTACATAAAATATAATTGGTAAAACCAAGATCGCGAATCACTTCTTTCGCATGAAACCGACTTCTACCTGTGGCAATTGTTACTAAATGTCCTGCTTCTCGTAATTTTTCCAGGGCTTCCAACGTACTGTCTAGGGGTTGCTTGTTGTCATCAAGGAGTGTTCCGTCAATGTCAAAAGCAAAAAGTTTTCGTTTCATAAAGTTGTGTCGTCTCACTTTCTTATTATATACTTACTGGCTTCTCGAGTCGCTAAAGCACTGAGCCGTCCTTGATCAACGATTTGTCGGACCCAATCAGGATTTATCTTGCTGTAATCCCGCAGTGCCCACCCAATGGCTTTTTGAATAAAGAACTCCTCTGTATTCATATCATATTCAATGGCTTTTTTCAATAAGGATCGGTTAATCGCTTCTTTAAATTGCAATTGCAGCGTGATGGCGATCCGCCGCAGCCAAAAATCCGGCTGCTTGTCAAAAAGCCCAAATACCTCCGTTAAATAGTCCGGATGAAGCTTGACCCACGTTCCGTAAACCTTCCGCCAACTGTCGATACTATCCCACCATTCTTTTTGGGAAACCAACGGCAGCAGCGTTTGCAGATCTTCAAAAGTAAGACGGCGGACATTCTCCTGCGCCAAGTCGATGGCGAGATACTGATATTCCCGCTCAGTCTGCTGGTAATAAAAAGCGATCTGATCCAACAATTCCGCCACTGGCCACGTGCGGCTTTCCTTCAACAACTCTTTTTGCAGACCGCCGCGGATCGATTTTGGCACGCCGGCAAAAACAAAATGATTTTTCATATATCTTTCCATCGATGGCGCGTTCTCGGGATTTTTCGGGAAAATCAATGGTTCCATACTATATCCTCCATTGTTTAAGTTTTTCTGCTTTTGTCAGGGTTATCCTCCAGGTTCCTTGACATTTGCTGATAAAATACAGTATACTACCTTTTGTGTAAAATAATGCAGCAGAAAAATAATAGTTCGTCACCAGTTCATTGCCTTGAAGGTTCAATTGCGTAACCGCGGCTGCAAAGGTGAAGATTGAAGAATGAACTGCACGGAATATGAATTTTTCATCGGATTATTTTACTCCAAAACAATTTTATTGGAGGAATTTTTAATGTCTCGTTATACTGGACCATCATGGAAAGTATCACGTCGTCTAGGAATTTCTTTATCAGGTACTGGTAAAGAATTAGCACGTCGCCCTTATGCACCAGGTCAACACGGACCAAACAGCCGTGGCAAACAATCTGAATACGGATTGCAAATGACTGAAAAACAAAAATTACGTCATATGTATGGAATGAACGAACGTCAATTCCATAACTTGTTCGTGAAAGCAAGCAAAATCAAAGAAGGTAAACACGGTGTTAACTTCATGATCTTACTTGAACAACGCTTAGATAACGTTGTTTACCGTTTAGGTCTTGCAACAACTCGTCGTCAAGCACGCCAATTAGTTAACCACGGTCACATCATGGTTGACGGCAAACGTGTTGATATCCCATCATACCACGTTGAAGTTGGTCAAGTTATTTCTGTTCGTGAAAAATCACAAACAATCTCAACAATCAAAGACGCTGTTGAAGCAACAGTTGGTCGTCCAGCTTTCGTTAGCTTTGATGACGAAAAACTAGAAGGTTCATTGACTCGTTTACCAGAACGTGACGAAATGTACCCAGAAATCGATGAAGCTCTTGTCGTTGAATTCTACAACAGATAATCAGCTTTCTGAAAACGCGCAACCTGCATGCAGGCTGCGCGTTTTTTTATTTGCTGTGGAATTTTTGAAAAATTCGATTGATAGTTTACAAAAAACTTACGAGAAACAAAAAAATATGTTAGGATGATTTTCGCAACTAAAAAAAGGAGGAATTTATTTGCCTACAAATAAAAAAGAAGGAATCATTTTTACAACATTGATGTGTTTTTTGATGGTTTTAGGGATGAGTACATATAATTTATGGCTGCATCACAGCCTGACTCTCAAAGAATTATTGATCGGTTTTATTCCTGGATTTATCGTAGCGTTTGTTTTGGATGTTTTTATTGTCGGTGTGCTGGCGAAAAAGATCGCTTTCGCTCTGCCGATCGATCCTCAAAAGAAACTGCCGATGATCCTGACGATCTCGACATTGATGATCTTAGGAATGGTGACTTGCATGTCGCTGTTTGGCATCCTTATGCAAAACGGCTTATCTGACGCCATGCTTTCACAATATTTGACCGCTTGGAAAATGAACGTGATCGCGGCATTGCCATTGCAATTATTGATCGTGGGACCTGTTTCCCGCAGTGTATTGGTGAAAATCCAAAACGCGTAGCTGACTGCGCTTGGCCTTGGACGAATGGTCGTTTAAGGTCATGCCGCTTGACGGCACCTTGTTTTATCTCAAGATCGATAAAAGAAAAAAATTTTTTTAAAATCATTTTTACATAAAACAGCGAAACAGATGACCTCTGAAACAAAGAAAATCGTTTGGCTCAGCGATGTACTCCATATCTCAGGATAGCGCAGCCAATGAAAGGTGATCTCTGTCGTCCAATAAGAAAGCAGAACATAGACCACGCCCAAAATCACCCGTGTGGATAGGGCTTTTTTGATAATGATATTGCCGACAAACATCAGCACTAAAAGGAGCAAAAATCCCATCTGCAACGGATAAAGCCTCTCACTAAAAGTCGACGGATAGACGGTTTCAACGGAGGGATCGAACATAAAAACAGCACTGATTCCCATATTTGCAACTAGCAACAGACGATAAAGCAACATCAAAATAACCACCCCTCTCCTCTGAAACTCTGTAATAAAAGTATATCAAGAAATTTTCATTTCAAAAAATAATAACTTTGGTCTTTTTTGCGAAAAAATATCTTTACTTTGCGTTAACCTAATAATAAAATTGAGTTAACGAAAGAAATGGCACGAGTATTGGATCAAAGGAGAAGAACTATGAATTTTACTTTACGAGAACAATTATCAGCAGCCTTTTTTGCAGCGATCATCGCAGTCCTGTCGCCGCTAACGATTCCTTTTGGATTGATTCCGCTGACTTTACAGACATTTGCGGTAGGTTTGACAGTGACTGTCTTAGGAGCAAGGATCGGCACTGCTTCTATCCTCCTGTATTTATTATTAGGCTTGATCGGTCTGCCGGTCTTTGCAGGCGGCAGTGCAGGAGTCGGCGTTTTGTTTGGTCCCACCGGCGGATTTTTGATCGGCTTCATTTTTAATGGCTTGATCACCGGCTGGATCGTTGAAAAAGCCCCCACTTATTTTTGGGGGATCATCGGAAATATTTTAGGAGCGATGGCAACGCTGCTCTTCGGTATGATCTGGCTGAAAATCGGCGGCGGCATGTCTTGGCTTTCCGCATTCAATGCCGGGATCCTGCCGTTTCTCTTGCCGGGTATCATCAAAGCTTTAGCAGCCGGTGTGATCGGTATCTTGCTGCGCCATCGACTGTCTTCTTACCTTATAGGGTTAAGCAGATAAAAAATCAACGACCCCCAAAAACAGTTTCGTTCTGTCTTTGGGGGTCGATTCATTAGGATTCAGACGTTTCTAATTGACTGATTCTTTTAATTGTTTCCCTGGTTTGAATGCTGGATTTTTTGAAGCCGGGATCGTGATCTCTTCACCTGTTTGCGGGTTGCGTCCTTTACGGGAAGCACGATTGCGCACTTCAAAAGTACCAAAGCCCATGATTTGGACACTATCTCCATTTTTTAAAGAAGTTGATACCGTATCAAAGATGGCTCCTACTGCTGCGCTTGCGTCTTTTCTAGTTAATCCGGATTGTTCCGCTACTTTTGAGATTAAATCTGCTTTGTTCATGTAACTTACCTCCTGATTTAAAATAGCTTTTTAGAAGCGCTTCCGCAGCTTCTGACTTTTATTTTAGCAAAAAGCGCCGGTCACTACAATCAAAATCAACTGTCAGACCTCATCAACAGCTGATAAATAGGCAATAATTCCAGATAAGTCGCCATCATATACGCTTCTGCGGCTTTCGGATCATGCCATAACGGACTTTCTTTCGAGATGACCCGACCGATTTGGAATTCTCCTTTTTTCACATTTTCCAATCGTGTCAGCAGTTTTTTCAATGACGTCATTTCTAATGGGAAAATGTCATTACTCAAATGATTGCCATTGATCACAGTATCTTGCGGCAATTTTTCGAATAGCGCTATATGATCAACCATTTTTTGAGCAAACGCTGTCTTTTGCGGCGGCTGGTCGATCAACGACAGCCACATAAAAACATAATCCTCACAAATCCCCAGTTGAAAATGCGGCTCCATTTTATAGCCGCGCTTATTTTGACTGAGAGCCGACAACGTGCTTTCAGGCGGATAGACACTGCGCCGGCGATGCTGAGCGATATGCAGGTACAGATCAGCAGCGATCTCTTTTTCCAAGTAAGGCTTGAAACGGTCGTTCAGTGTTCGGAACACCGGCTGGATCTCTTGCCGGATTGCATTCATCCGCGGTTCTAGACCCGCGATCTCAAAAACGGCAAAACTTTTTTCAGTAAACACAACTTCACTTCCTTC
Organism: Enterococcus mediterraneensis; assembly: GCF_900604485.1. Classification (NCBI taxonomy): domain Bacteria; kingdom Bacillati; phylum Bacillota; class Bacilli; order Lactobacillales; family Enterococcaceae; genus Enterococcus; species Enterococcus mediterraneensis. Next base: position 1,498,928 of record NZ_UWOP01000001.1, on the reverse strand, counting down.
TTGTTGCCTATTGTAGCTTTTTTTGTTCTTATGGACAACTTGGATGCAAAAAAAGCCCATCCCTCAATCACAATGCGCTTTTCTTTTTATTTTTCTTATTTTGTCAAATCGGTACGTTTGCCAACAAAATAAATAATAAATCCGCCAACGGTCATAGAGACCAATTCTCCCAGTCCAATGACCAGCCAGTTATAGAAAAATGGTGCCTGATATAAAATCGTCAGCTGACCGGCTACGGTGAACATCAATACAGCAAAAACCAGCGCAGTCACGATCATCTTGTTTTTCATATGCTTGATCCGCTTAGTGCACCACTGATTGAAGAGTAAAACAAAAAACGTACAGATACTCCCTACCACAACATCGATCAAGCCATTGGGCGAAGCCAGATTGGCGATTGCGACTCCTAATGTGACTGCCCAAATATATCGTTTGTTATAAAGTGTCAAATAATTGAACATCTCTGACAAACGGATCTGTACAGCACCGAAGCTGATGACTGCCAAGAAAACAGTGATCACTACATATAAACTGGTGACCAATGCCATTTTGGCGGTTTCTGTCGTGGTCCAGCGAGAAACTGAACGTGTTTTTTCATGGTTATTCATTTTTATGATCTCCTTTGCAAGTCAATGACTTGGTAATAACTGCGGCCAAAGGATTGAAGTGCCGCAGTGTGTTTCCACTAGTATTTATCATAATCAAAAAAACGTCTTTGACAAGCACCCTAGAGGAAAATTTTCAGTGCCGGCCACTTTTCTTGCCAATTTTTCTGCTGGATTCGGCACCGATAAATCGCCATGGAGCGTTCGTCCTTTGCAAAAAACGGCGTTGGCGAAACGGTCATGGACAACAATTCCTGAAGTCCATAAGGTGCCAGCCATTCCAGTTTTCCCTGATTCAGCCGGACAGCGACTGCGGTACATTTTTCTGGAAAATGAGCAATTGCTTCATAACAACCGTTAAAAGGTGTCTCATCAGCAAAATTATGGCTGTGCATATACACTTGATTTTTACTTCTCAATGATACATTGGAGCTGTTTGTACTAACCGTTCCTGAATAATAGAATTTGCTTCATAAGGATACGCAGGGTCGTAAAAAATCACATCGAGATCCTGCTCTGTCAGTGAAAAAGATTGTCCTGAAAGAGACGACCAGACATAATTCCGCACACTGCCCGCACAAAGCCAGCTGTCTTTCAAATCCAGACATTCTATAAAAGACAGTACTTCCATAAAATCTGAGCGGTCCTCGATCCATTTGTTCAACTGTTCTTCCATTGCTTCCTCCACTTATTTCAGCAACCAGCCGCCATCGATAGGAACGATATTTCCTTGCATGTAGCTAGCTTTTTCACTGGCCAAAAAAAGAGTCAATTCCGCAACTTCTTCCGGCTGTGCCCAACGTTTGACCGGTGTTTCTTGCGCGACCCATTCCGCCATCTTGCCGTCACCGGCAAAATCGGCGGCATTCATCGGCGTTTCGATTGCCCCTGGTGCGATAGCCGTCACGTGGATCCCTTGAGCGCTATAATCCAATGCCAGCTGTTTTGTAAAGCCTGCGATAGCGTGTTTGGCGGCGGTATACGCGATCCCGCCACCACCGGCGACAAAACTGGCGATGGAAGCCATATTGATGATGACTCCCTTTTTTCGCGCCACCATCTCCGGCAAAACAGCTTTCGTCAAATAAAACATGCTGTCGAGATTTGTGGCGAAGATCTCCCGCCACAATGTTTCATCCGTTTCTAATAGCGGACGATACGCATCCAAGATCCCGGCGGTATTCAATAAAATATCGATCTTTCCAAAATACTGGCGACAGTTCTCCACTGCTTTTTGACAAAATGCAGCAGATGTGAGATCTCCCGTTAAAAATCCATAGTTTTTGGGAAAACGTGTCGCCAGCTGATCAACAGCAGGATTCTTATCTACAGCAAACACGTTGGCGCCTGCCATCAAGAAAGCTTCTGCTTGAGCGTACCCGATCCCGGAAGCTGCCCCTGTCACTAAGACGACTTTTCCCTCGAATTCCGCTCTCATGCTTCTACGATCTTCCAATCCTCTGCCAAGATATCACAAACAGTTGGTGCGAAGCTGGAAAAACCTTCGTCAGAGGTCTTGATCAGCAGATACGGCATCACTGGATGGTTTTCATAGCTATCTCCTGAAACTAGGGTCACATACAACTCAAACCCGCTCCAGCCTTCCCGGATCACTTTCGCGCCTTGTTTTAATTGAGGCAATACTTCTTCAAATGTCATGTTGCTTCCTCGCTTTATTTTTATTTTTAACGATAATTTTATGCTTTGTTTTCAGATCGTTTCTCGATTTTTACTATACCGAAAAAAAATCTAAAAAACAATTTTTACTTTTTTAGAACGAAACACTTGAAAATTTTCAGTAATTTTGGTTACATAGTAATGTTTGGTGTTTTACGAGCAGGATTTATTTTTCTTATTGATTTATTTGCTCTGCATCACTGACAAAAAAAACTAGGAGGAAGTATTTTGGATTATTCATTAATGACTCGTCTGGCAGCAGAATTTGCCGGAACTGCTCTGTTAATAGTGTTAGGTAATGGTGCAGTGGCAAACGTAGATTTGAAAGGAACGAAAGGTTATGGCAGCGACTGGATGCTGATTGGTGTCGGCTACGGTTTTGGTGTCATGATCCCAGCGATGATGTTCGGTTCTATCAGTGGAAATCACATCAACCCTGCGTTCTCAATCGGTTTGGCAGTTTCAGGTATGTTCCCTTGGTCAGAAGTTTTGCCATATATCGTTGCTCAATTATTAGGAGCAATTGTGGGACAATTGATCGTTGTCGCTTGTTATAAACCTTACTATGATCAAACAGAAAATACCGCACACGTTTTAGGTACTTTCTCAACGATCAACAGTGTTGGTTCTAAATTAAATGGTTTTGTCAATGAATTTTTCGGATCATTCGTTTTATTCTTCGGCGCTCTTGGTATCACAAAAGCACCATTTTTCCAAGATAATCTAGGAACAGCCCACTTGGCGTTAGGTTTCTTAGTTTGGACATTGGTCGCTTCCCTTGGCGGACCAACTGGACCTGGGTTGAACCCAGCTCGTGACTTTGGTCCTCGTCTTGTGCACGCGTTGTTGCCATTGAAACATAAAGGCGATTCACAATGGAGCTATGCTTGGGTACCAGTCTTGGCACCGATCTTGGCAGGTATTCTTGCGGTATTCACTTATAAAGCATTATTCTTATAAGATAAATAAAAAAGTCTTGGCGGAGCGTTTCTGCCAAGACTTTTTTAATACTCGATATACGTGATCGCTTGCTGGAATTCTTCCGGCAAGTGTTTTTCTTTGTATTCATCAAACAACGGTCGATTCCGATGGATGATCCCGCGGAATTTCAGCGGATTCAAAACCTCAGTCAGCTGATATTCCTGCATGAAACGTCGCGTCATCTGCCATTCGTAAAAATAGCCGAATGGGCGACAGCTGTATTGGACACCATTGATGCTTTTATCCGTAAAACGGCGATGGGTATGTCCAAAGATCACCTGCCGTACATTAGGAAAATGATCGATCAGATCACCTACCGCTTCTGAACCTAAAAAAGCGTTCAATTCGTTCCAGCGCTCATACGCTGGATTTGTTTGATAGACGATGAATTCTCGTCGCGGTACGAAATGAGTGACAAGAATCACTTCTTTTTCTTGCTGCGTCAGCTTAGTCAAACAGCTGTGCAGCTGCTGCAGCAGTCCTTGATTGATGTCAGGATCGCTGGCACTTCGCTGGATCATGCGATCATACCAGTACAAATTTTTCATACGCCGGATCTTTTTCTGATCCAATATCGTAGAATAACCGTAATCATACCAGCCATTGACTCCCAACAGCACCAGATCTTTGGACAAAGGAGCGGTCCGAAAATTCAAGAACCGCTGATCATCGAAAGTTTCGATGGTCGCTTCCGTCAGATCCGCCATTTCATGATTGCCCCAATTAAACGTCGTCGGCCAGCCGTATCGTTGGAAAAAATCAAAGACCGCCAGTGCCGGTTCGATTTTATTGGCTGTATCGCCGGCAAAATGGATGCGAGAAACGTTATTGTCCTGAAGGATCTGCGCTAACTTTTCCAGATCTTCTGTCACCAGCTGGTTGATATCGACATGCAGATCGCTGACGACGGCTAATCTCCCCATTTTCCGCCACCTGCCATTTGCCGGTCATAGCGAATGATCGGCACATTATCTGCCAAAACACCGCTTTTTCCTTTCAGTTGGATATTGTTGTAGGTCGGATTGTAGGCGAGAATCGTTTCTGCTTCCAAGTATTTTTCGGAACTTTTCTTCAAACGGATCCCACCGATCGCTGTTTCGATAGTATCGTCATAAACTGCTAAACCTTCTTCCGGATAATCCTGTGCCACTAATAAAAGACGAAAACTCAAGTCTAGCCGGCAAGTGATCCCGGTAGCCGCAAAGGGACCATCCCCGTCCTCAAAATCCAAAAAGATCCGATCCCCCGTCTGACGTTTTGCTGCGATTTTTTCTTTTACTTCTTGTGTGATTTGCAATTCCATAAATACACCCCCTCATTCAAAGACTACGAGAACTGCGGTATTTCAGCAACTGTTTTGTTTCACTGCTTTTTTTTGCTTTGCAGCCACTCTTTTCTTGATAAGCCATGGAGAGCTTCATCAATGATCGCTCCTTTTGAGACCTTGGCAGCGGTCAGGACCGCTTCTTGCCGTAAACCGATCTTTTCCATCACTCGACCAGATTGGTGATTGCGGACATCATGCAAACCAAAAATGCGGATCAGCCCCATTTTTTCAAAACCCAATTCTAATAATGCAGATGCGGCTTCCGGCATGTAGCCTTGTCCCCAGTAATCTTTATTCAAGACATACCCGATCTCTCCCGTACATTCATTTGGCTTCACCCGCAGATCGATAGCACCGATCAGCTTTCCGGAACGTTTTTCTTCGATACCGTACTTGCCTAACGGAGCCGCCATAAAGTAAGCGGCGATCCCATTTTTCGTCTCTTGCAACGAGCGATGAGTAGGGAAAACAAAGCGGGTCGTTTCCGGATCGCCGGCATATTCAAACATATCTTCAGCGTCCGCTAATGTGATGGGTCGTAATATTAAGCGGGGCGTTTCGATCCGCTGGTTTTCGGCAAAAACTAATAATTCATTAGGAATACTTTCCATAATAATGTTCCTTTCAAACTGATTTTCCTTGCAGATACATTTTTTCTACTTGGATGGATGGCCGTTGTTCAGGCGACAAGGTAAAGATATCTTGGTCCAGTACCAAAAAATCCGCCGGCTGGCCCACTGCAAGCACCCCGATCGTTTCTCCCGGTACGACAGCTGCAGCGTGACTGGTGTACAATCTCAACGCAGTCTCTAAGGAGATCGCTTCAGCACTGTTAAGATCCTCCTCATTTGCCCCTTTGCGGGTGACTGCCGCCGTCAAACTGGTAAAGACATCATCCGGTGCCATCCAAGCCGTAGCCGGTGCATCAGAAGAAAGCGCAGTAGGAACACCGCTTTCTATCATACTTTTCAAAGGATAGACAGTCTTTAAGCGTTGCTCTTCCAAATTTTGGGAGTAAGAAGCGTATTCGGCGTATAAAAAGATGATCTGCGTCACAAAAGCAAAGTTCATTTTGGCTTTAGCAAAATCTGCCAATAATTCTTCATCCAACAACGTCGCATGTTCGATACGCACGGATGGGATCTCTAACCAAGGATCTTTATCACCCAGTGTATCCAAAATCAATTGGATGGATGCGTCCCCCATCGCGTGGATCGCGATTTGACAGTGGTTGGCTTTGGCAAATTCATACGCTGATTCAAGATCTGAACGATCATTGATGGTAAAACCTGTCGATTGGGAATTTTTAAAGGGCCGCTTCATGTGGGCAGTCTGATTAGAGATGGTTCCGTCCATAAATAATTTGATACCAGCGACTTCCACTTGGGGATGACTGGATTTAGGCAATTGTTTGTCCCCTGCTTGTCGCAGTTCATCCCACGAGTAGTACAAATATACTTTTTGCGGCAGACCTTGACGACAGGCTTCACTGTAAATATCCGCAAAATCAAAAGGATGGAGCAGACTGATCATATCCGAGATTACACCGATTCCTCGTTTACGGTAATGTTCTCCTAAACGTAATGTGTTGGCGACGATTTCTTCAAAGGTTCCCTGTGATTTAACATTTTTTATCAGCTGGCTTGCACCGTTTTCGATCATCACGCCGTTCGGCTCACCATCTGGGAAACGTCCGATTTTTCCGCCGACAGGATCAGGCGTGTCCTTCGTGATCCCAGCTAGGCGCAGTGCGGCGGAATTGACTGCACAAGAATGACAATCCGAACGCAGCACATAGACGGGCTGTGTTGCAGATACCTGATCCAGATCATGGATCGTCGGTGTCCGTCCTTCCGCTAATTTCGATTCATCATACCCCCAGCCTTCGATCCAGCCATTAAGAGCAGGTTTCGATTGTTTCAGCGCATCGATCATTTCTGCGATACTGTTCACATTTGGAGGTGTACAAGGAACACCTGCCAGCGTTTCGCTGATCCAAAGAGGATGAGTATGGATATCCCAAAAACTTGGCAATACTGTTTTTCCTTGCAGATCGATGATATCGTCAGCTTTTTCTTCAGGGCTGTCTCCTAACCAAACGATTTTCCCATCCCGAACAGCCATCGCAGAAGAAAATGTCTCTCCTTGCCAGATCTTTCCATTGATAAATAATTGTTCCACAAGATCTCCTCCCAACTTTTTTCTTTTATTATACTGCAATCAGCTGGAAATACACCTGATATCCATCGACTCCTCATTTTAAGTTTCCCGCTAAAGCATGCTATAATAAAGTATCACTACAAGGGGGGAGAAACATGGCAGAAGATCAAATCCAAAAACACTTAGATAAGGGTCGTTACGGGACTCCTTTAGTCAAACCTGAAGAACAGCACAAATATATGGGGACTTTCCGGGAACGCTGCTACCTCAGCATGACGATCGCTGAAATGAAGAAAATTGAGAATCAAGAAAAACTGATTCATGAATTAGAAAAACACCAAGATGCTTCGATCCTCTTGAATGGTCAGATCCCTTCTGATCTGCAAGGCACCTACATCCGTTTAGCAACTAAGCATCAAGCAAAATTTACGGTGGTCAACGACGTGGAAGATCGCCCGGATGCATTTGGACTGCTTGTAACAGCCAAAGAAGCTGTCAATGAACCGGTGATCGATGTGGAAGAAAAATATCCTGAGAACAAAACAGCAGAAGAGCCGGAAGATCGCCCAGAAGAAGGATTTTGGAAGAAATTATTCCACTAAAAGTAGGAGGAAAGATCATGCCCAATTATCCAGTATTAAAAGACGAGCTGCTGCAAGCACTTGATATCCACATTGATATTTTAAAAGATGCCTCAACCATCGATACCGACCATTTAGACGGTATTATATTCATGATGCGCAGTTTTGGCTTTATGCTGGACCGCGTCCCGAAAGTTCTGCGGGAAGAAAATTTGGAAGAGATGCATTATTTGATGTTCCAATATTACAGTCTCTTGTCGGAGTTGAAGTACAATCTGACATTGAATTTTCCTTATGCTAAGATCAATCAAAAAAGCCTGCTGGAGATCGTGGACGCTTTTCCGACAACCTATGAAAAAGAAATGAAACAATGGTGGGAAGATCTGACTGGATTGAAAGTGGAAGAAACCAAGCAAACCATCGAGATCAAAGAATTTGAATTTTAAACAAAAAGCTTTTGCAGAAAGACTGCCTATCGACAGTCTTCCGCAAAAGCTCTTTTATTTTGTGATCTCTGGAAAAAGGAATCGCAAAACATCCATCGTCAAACGACGGCTTTTCCCTGCATAAGGATATACGTGCATATGCATCGCCGGATTGAAGTTTGCTTCAATGATCCCGTAGGCCTTATCGCTGGAAGCAGGTTGTGATTTATCCGGGATCACCAGATCAATCCCGCTGATCTTCGCCCCCAGCGCATGAACAGCAGAAACAGCCAGTTGTTTATAATCCGCGGAAAATTCATCCGTTACATCGATGGAGTCTCCGCCAGTCGAAACGTTGGAATTTTCCCGTAAATAAACGATGGTATCTTTTTTAGGGACCGAATCAACAGTATATCCCTGCTCTTTCAACATCAGCTGTTCTAACTCGCCTAATTGGATCAATTCCAACGGTGCACGGTGATGAGTTCCCCGCAACGGATCTTGATTTTTTTCTGCGACTAATTGTGTGATGGTCCGCTTCCCGTCTCCCACTACATTAGCTGGCACTCGCAGCATGATTCCGCGAACTTTGCCGTCTAAAACAAAGAAACGGTATTCCGTACCCGGCAGAAATTCTTCCACCAAGATAGCTGTATCTTCCGCAAAGGCGATCTCAACAGCTTTTTGATAGTCTTCTTGGCTTGCGCCATTTTTAAAGATCGAGATCCCCAGACCATAATTCGTTGTCTTAGGTTTTACTACGATCCCTTGATCAATGTAACGGGGATATGCTGCCAGCGCTTGCGTTTTATTACGGAATTCGTCTCCTTCCGGCACACGAAAACCGGCTTGCGCCAAGACTTTTTTAGTCACCGTTTTATTGGCCATCATCAATGGGACTACATAAGGATCTTTACCAGTCATATTGGCATTTTTGACATATTCCACATGATCAGAATACTGCAATTTCAAAAATTGATCCTCTTCATCCAAAACTTCGACCGTGATACCCTTTTGAATGGCATCAAACATCAAGATCTGGGTCGATAATTCCATCTCGCGAAAACCTGCCAACTGATACGGGTGCTTCCAAGCAGCTTCATGATAGCTTTGCGCTAATTTTACAGCAACTTGGGCTTGAGAAGTTTTTTGACTGGCTTGATAGAGTTTAGCGGCAAAAGTTTTAGCAGGATCTTCCAGTGCTTTTTCGACAAAATCAAAGAAGTCCTCCGATAGCGGCAATCGCAATTCTGCTGCCATCTCTTTTATTTCTGCCAATAATTCCGTACCTTCTTGATGATAAGCGGTAGCGTCAGTCGGATGTTCCAAAGCTACCAAGTTGTTCTTTTCATTGCCTTCTGCTACCCATTCATCAGCGGTGTTCCCTTCTTCTTTCCAAAGCATAAACAAAAGAAAGACATGGAGAAATTCCACTTGCTGCTGATCGATTCCGTAAGGAGCGAACGGGTTCAGATCGATATTGCGCAATTCGATGTAACGGATCCCTGTCTGTTTTAGATCAGCGACTTTTTTCCCGCCCCGTAAACGTACCGGCGCATAAAATTCCTTTTCTTCTGAAAGTTTGCCTTCTTCGATCATCTGGCCGATATTTTTCAAGTAAATCTCTAGGCTTTCATAGGAAACTTTCACATCATCATGATTTGTATAACCATATTTACTGCTGCGGATACTGCGGACTGGTTCATTAGGTCCATCTTTCAGAAAATAGCGTGCTTCACTGACTGGCGAAGCGCCATACAGATAGGTGATCAGCCAACGGTACCGTAAATAATTGCGGGTCACCCGCAAATAAACTTCTGTTTTAAAATCTTCACAGTTTTTGATCTCAGTTTGTTTTTCAAACAAGCTTATGATCAATTTTTTCGAGAATTCAAAGTTGAAATGGATGCCGCTGACCATTTGCTTGCGGCGGCCGTATTCTTTCGCCAGATAGCGTCGGTATAATACATCTTCAAAGGCATCCAGCTTTGCCAAGATGATCTCTTCTTCTTTTTCCGGTAATGCTGGCGGCATACTCAACGGCCACAGCATGTCCTCCATCGACCGGAAGGCAACATCATGGATCGCTGCCAACCAACACATCAATTCTGTGGGAGAATCTGCTACAGGTGTGATCAGTTCCATCTGTGTTTCAGAAAAATCCGTTTGAATGTACGGATGATAGGATCGGTTGCCAAGGGTTTGCGGATGATCGCTTTTGACTAATTCGCCTGTCGCATCTACCCGCTGACTTTCCTTTTCTACACCGAAACGGGCATGCATAAGATAAGGTTGAACGGTTGCTGCTTTTAATAGAGTTTGAAAATTCATAATTCTGCATCCTTTGTCTGTTTCGTCATTACTGTTTTAGAGAACAAACAGCATGGATAGGCGTATTTTGGGACTTCGCCAAGATGACCTTATTCTAACATAAATTCTGTTGAAAAAAATCTTTGAAACCTGTACTTCGAAAATATTCCCTTGCAAATCCAAATCTCAGAATCTGTATAAAAGAAAAGACCCGCAAAAGTCAGTTAACTTTCCTGACTTTTGCGAGTCGTATCAATCGATATCGTGTATTCATGATTGCATCAATCGTTTTCTGATTTCAGCAGTCCTTTGAACAGACCTACGACAAAATCATTCGGATCAAACATTTCCAGATCATCGATCCCTTCGCCTAATCCTACTAGTTTTACCGGCAGATGCAGCTCGTTGCGGATCGCTAAAACGATCCCGCCTTTTGCAGTCCCGTCTAACTTAGTTAAGACAAGACCGGTGACATTGGTTGTTTCTTTGAATTGCTTCGCTTGGACCATGGCATTTTGTCCGGTTGTAGCATCTAAGACCAATAATACCTCATGGGGCGCTTCTGGGACTTCCCGTTGGATGACCCGTTTGATTTTTTCTAATTCATTCATCAGATTGACTTTGTTTTGCAACCGACCAGCAGTATCTACCAGTAAAATGTCAGCTTGCTGTTCTTTTGCTTTTTTCAACGCGTCAAAAACGACTGCCGCCGGATCACTGCCGGCTTTGCCGCGAACGACTTCAACATCCGCCCGCTCACCCCAGACCACTAACTGATCAATGGCGCCGGCCCGGAAGGTATCGGCTGCTGCCAACAGGACTTTCTTGCCTTCTTGTTTGTACTGATGAGCCAATTTCCCGATGCTGGTAGTCTTTCCGACACCATTGACTCCGACAAAGAGCATGACTGTCAATCCTTCAGGCTGGATGTTCAGCTCATTGACTTCATTGATCCCTTCTGCTTCATAAAGATCCACTAACTTTTCAATAATCGCGTTTTGTACTTCCGCTGGTTTTTTCGCATTGCGCAATTTGACTTCTTGCCGCAACGCTTCACTGATCTTGATAGCTGTATCAAAGCCCACGTCAGCGCCGATCAACGTTTCTTCCAACTCTTCGAAAAAGTCTTCATCAACTGTTCTGAAGTTGGCAAATAGTTCATTCATCCGTTCGCCGAATGTTTTGCGGGTCTTTTCCAAGCCTTTGTCATACTTTTCCTGTACTTCAACAGTTTCGGTCTCTTGCGCTGTTTCGCCGGTAAAAGCCTTTTTGATCTTATCAAAAAATCCCATTATATCCCTCCTTGATTCAATACGTAGTTTTCGATCACTTGTGCGACACCGTCTGCTTCGTTGGACAATGTCACGATATCCGCCGCAGATTTAACCAAGTCGATGGCATTTTCCATCGCCACCCCGATCCCGGCATATTCGATCATAGGCAGATCGTTTTCTTCATCTCCGATCCCCATGACTTCTTCTTGTTTGATTCCCAGATCTTTTGCTAACAAAGAAATGCCATAAGCTTTTGTGATCCCTTTTGGCATAAATTCCAACAAGTTATTGCGAGTCTTGATGACTTCGTAATTTTCCCGGAAAACTGCCGGAATCTTTTTGATCTGTTCATCTAAAAATTCCTGATCGTAAGCGATGACTGCTTTGTTGTACAGGAGATCTTCCGTCAATTCCTCGATCATAAATGGCCGACAATCCAGTAATGGATTCAACGAACCATAAATAGACAGGTGATTGTTGGAAGTAGGCAAATTCAGCACGATCTCATCCGATAAAACATCCAGTGACAGATCCAGCTCTTTTGCCAGACCAATCAGATTATGGACATCCGCTAATTGCAATGCCGCTTTTTCCATCACTTCGCCGGTATCGTTTTTTTGAACCAAGCCGCCGTTAAAAGTGATGCTGTAATCCCCCGCATCTTTAAGATCCAATTCCTCTAAATACGGACGGATCGCCCGCAATGGACGACCTGTGCAGATGACGATCTTGATGCCGGCAGCTTTGGCTTTTTTCAAAACAGTTTTGTTTCTTTCAGAGATTTTTTTCTCATTGTTCAATAATGTGCCGTCTAAATCTATGGCAATCAATTTAATCAACTAACTCACTCCTTTTTGTTGGATCTTACCGCCTTCGTTGACTTCTTCCAGTCGTACAGAAACGATACGGGAAACGCCGGATTCCTGCATGGTCACCCCATAGAGGACATTGGCGGCTTCCATCGTTCCTTTGCGGTGAGTCACAACGATAAATTGTGTATCATTTTGGAAATCATTCAAATAGCGGCCAAAACGATTGACGTTGGCTTCATCCAACGCTGCTTCCACTTCATCCAGCACACAAAATGGTACTGGTCGAACTTGAATGATAGAAAACAGCAATGCGATCGCCGTCAATGCTCGTTCGCCGCCGGAAAGCAGACTCAGATTCTGCAATTTTTTTCCGGGGGGTTGAGCTTCGATCTCGATTCCTGTATTTAATAGATCGGTGGGATCCGTCAGAAACAATTCTGCCCGGCCGCCGCCAAACATATTAGGAAATACTTCTTTGAACTTTTTGCGGATCGCTTCAAAAACTTCAGAAAACCGCATTTTGACTTCTTCGTCCATCTCAGACATCGTATCAAACAGCTGTGTTTTCGCTGCCAATAGATCATCCCGCTGACCTGTCAAAAAGTCGTACCGCTCTGAGACTTGCTGGTACTGTTCGATGGCGTTCAAATTCACCGGACCTAAACCTTCGATAGTTTTCTTGTAGTTTTGGATCTCTTGTTTGATGACCGCTTTTTCCTGCTCCGGATCGACCGGATAGCTGGCTGACGCCGCTTCAAAGGTCAAACTGTATTCTTCCTGCAGATAATGCAATAAGTTATCCAGAAGGACATCCGCACGATTTTTTTCCACTTCGGTTTGCGTTTTTTGGGAAAGCATGCGTTTTTGCTGTTGATAGTAACTGCTGATCTGTTCATCAGCTTCATTGATTTTCATTTGGAGAGCTTGACGTTCTTGGCGTTTTTCCGCCAGCTCCCGCTGGATCTCTTCACGTTTTTCAGCTAGAGAATCAACTTGCTTTTGCAATGATTCTTCCGTGACTTCGTGCGTAGAAAAGTCCATCGACAAAGCGCTTAGCTGTCTTTCGAGAGTCTCTTTCTTGGCGGTATTTTCTGCCATTGCGGCTTCGTTAGCTACTAATTGCTGCCGCAGATGTGCCGCCTGTTCTTTTGTTACCGCCAATTCAGCTTGCAGCTGTGCCAATTTCTGGCTGGTTTCAAGACGTTTTTCTTCGATCACATCTTCTTGAGCGCTGATCTGCTGGATCTCGCGGTTGATTGCTTCCCGCTCTGCCTCTACTTCTTTTTGCTTTTGCAGATAATCTGTTTTTTGTTCTTCATATTCCGCCAAGAATAGTTGGATCTCGCGATTTTCAAAGGCAAAAACCTTTTGTTCTTTTTCTAAACGAGCCAATTCATTTCGCAGATTCTGAGCTTGATTTTCCAATTCCTGCTCTTTCAAACGGGCTGCTTCACCTTTGCTTCGCAACTGCTCCAACGCCGCTTGGTTTTCATTAGCGCTTTTTTCAAAGCGCTGCACTTGTTTTTCCGTTGTTTGGAGACGTTGCTCTAAGATTACCGCTTGTTCTTTCAGCGTCTGCAACTCATTGGATTGAGCAAACAGGCTGCCTTGTCCTTTTTTCGTCGCTCCGCCGGTCATCGAACCGCCGGGATTCATCACATCGCCGTCTAATGAGACTACTCGATAGCGATAGTGGACCGCCTTTGCCAGTGCATTGGCGCTGGCCAAGTCTTCAGCAATCAGCACACTTCCCAACAGGTTTTCAAAAATAGCTCGCAGCTCTTCTGAATACTGGACCAGCTGACTAGCAACACCAAGATAGCCGGACACACCGGCAGCTTGATTTTCTACTGCCGCTGATATTTTTCGGGATTGGATGGTAGTCAACGGCAAGAATGTTGCTCGTCCACCCCGCTGTTCTTTCAAGAAAGTAATGCCGTTGCGGGCATCTTTTTCTGATTCTACAACGATGTGCTGTGCGGCGCCTCCCAAAGCTGTTTCGACAGCCAGCGTATAAGCGCTGGGTACTTCAATCAACTCAGCGACAGCCCCTACGATTCCGGAAAGCTGTTCTTTATGTTGCAAAACAAAGCGTACACCTTGATAAAAACCAGTGTAATTGTCTTGGATCTCCTGCAGACTCTTTTGTTTGGCGCGGGTTTGCTGGAGCTGATTCATCAACTGGTACATCTTTTTCTGCTCATCAGTAAACTGTTGCTGGTTTTGTTTCGTGGTTTCTTGCAACTGCAAATAACTGCTGCGCTGTTCTTTCAATACCTGTTTGGCTGTCTGTAATGCTGCTGCGTTTTCTTGCTGTTGTTGAGTTACACGGGTGATTTCTGTTTCCAGATTTTCTTGGTTTTTGATTGCTTGTTGATTTTTAGCGGTCTCTTGCAGATATTGTCGTTCCAGATGCTTCAGTTCATTGCCGATATTGGCGTGCTCCTGCATCTTTTCGACATATTGTCCCCGCAATTCTTCTACGACTTCTTTTGTTGATTTCTGATATTTTGTGAATTCCGCCTGCATTACCATGATCTGTTCATCTAGTTGCTGGATCTCACGGTTTTTCTGAGAAAGCAGATGGATCAAATCGTTTTTATCCTGCGCTAATTGTTGAGACCGTTCTTGATTTTCAGTCAGTGCGGTTTGATATTCTTGAGAGCTTTGCTGAGTATGCTTGGAACGCTCTTGTAAGACTTCCCGCTGCCCTTCTGCCTGTTTCAGTGCTTCTGTCAGGCGCAGCAGCTGTTGATTGGCATCTTCCAGCCAATCGTCCAGCTGCGCTCTTTGCTGACGGTGGCGTTGGAGCTGTGTCTCGCCGCTTTTTAATACCCTAGTCAACTCTGACAACTGTTGAACCATCAGTTCCAATTCTCTAGCCGCGCGTTCCCAGTTGTCTTTGTTTGCTTTGATTTCTGAAACTGTGTATGCCACATCGACTTTGGTCAGTGATTCCTTGACCCGCAAGAATTCTTTAGCAGTCCGACTTTGCTCTTCCAGCGGAACCATCTGTTCTTCTAATTCATAAATGATATCTTGGACACGGCTCAGATTGTCCTCTGTTTCAAAAAGTTTTTGTTCCGCCTTTTTCTTCCGCTGTTTGTATTTCAGCACACCAGCGGCTTCTTCAAAGATCCCGCGCCGGTCTTCCGGTTTGCTGCTGAAGATCGCTTCTACTTTTCCTTGAGAGATGATGGAAAAGGATTCTTTCCCTAATCCGGAATCCATAAACAGATCCTGGATATCCTTCAAACGACAATGTTGTTTATTGATAAAAAAGTCGCTTTCACCGGTACGCCGCAAGCGCCGCGTCACACTGATCTCTGTATAATCCATCGGCAGATAATGATCGCTATTATCTAAAATCACAGTAACTTCCGCGATATTCAGAGGTTTGCGGGAGTCAGAACCGGCAAAAATAATATCCGGCATCTTTCCTCCTCGCAGACTTTTGGCAGACTGTTCTCCCAACACCCAGCGAATCGCTTCTGTGATATTGCTTTTTCCGCTGCCATTCGGTCCGACAACTGCTGTTACACTGTTTTCAAAATCGATAGCCGTTCGATCAGCGAAGGATTTGAACCCAGCGATTTCAATTCGCTTTAAATGCACGAAAGTTTCCTGCTCCCTTCATTACTTTTCAAGATGAGCCAATGCTTTTGCGGCAGCATCTTGTTCTGCTAATTTCTTTGATTTTCCCTGACCTTGTCCGATCAGTTTTCCGTCACAATACACTTCCGTACCAAAAATACGTTCATGGGCAGGACCTTCTTCAAAAATCAGCCGATAATCGATCACGACATCCCCTGACTTTTGAAGAACTTCTTGCAATCGGGTTTTATAATCCATCTCATGTGAAAAAGCACCCGCTTGTACTTTAGGAAAAACGACATGGGTCAAGAATTTCTCCACAGCTTCCAATCCTTGATCCAGATACAACGCACCTAAAAAGGCTTCAAATAGATCACAAAGAAGCGATGGCCGTGTCCGCCCGCCGGATCGTTCTTCTCCTTTACCTAACTTGATGGATCGGTCAAAATGACATTCTTGAGCAAACTGCGCCAGACTTTCCTCCCGTACGATAGCTGCTCGCAATTTCGTCAATTTTCCTTCTGGTAAAGGCAGCTCCCGATAAAGATATTGGGAGACTAACAGTTCCAATACAGCGTCACCTAAAAATTCTAAACGCTCGTTATCTGACAAGTGCAGATGACGATGCTCATTCACATAAGATGAATGGGTAAAAGCCTGTTCCAATAAATTGACATCGTGAAAAACGATGCCGAATTTTTCTTTTAATTCTGTTGTCAACTGATTATCCATGAATCACAGTCCTTTGATTTTTATTCGACACGCTCTTATTATACTGGTTTTTTACTGTTTAGGAAATGTTTCAAAGAAGAAAACGCGGGACTAAAGGAAATCTTTCCTTTCGCTGTTAGTTTTCTCTCATTGAATCAAAAAAAGAGCCGCACCTCTTACAAGGAGCGGCTCTTACTAATTAACAATGATTAACGATCTTCTGAAGATACGCCAACAGTTGCCCACACATTGTGGTCAATGTCGTATGCCCAATCCCAGCCAGTTACACGTTCTGAAATTGGTAAGACTTCGTTACGATAAAGAGTTGGGATAACAAAAGCTTCTTCATAGGCATATTCTTGCCATTTATCAAAGGCTTCTTTCCGTTTGTCTTCATCAAATGAAGCTTTAGAATCGATTTCTTGCAACAGTTTTGTATTTTCATCAGACTCGAAACGAGTGTAGTTGAATGCGGAGTTTGGTCCGTATAATCCAGTTGGTGAAGGATCAGAACCTGTTCCCCATGCGCCTTGGTAAACGTCGATTTCAGGATCATCATTTTCCAATTTGTCATAGAATGCTTGGAAGTCGATTAGACGGCCAGTTGTGTATTGTACATCCAAACCGATTTTTTTCCATTGTTGTACATAGTAGTCAGCTAATGGTTGTGCTGTTTCACCACCGGACATTGAAGCAAAGTTGATGGTCAATTTGTTGCCGTCTTTGTCTTCTCTCAAACCATCGTCGTCGGTATCTTTATAACCAGCGTCATCTAACAATTTGTTTGCTTTATCAAGATCTTGGGTATATCCCTTCATCTTGCTATTATGCAATGTACCGAATACAGGCGGAATCAATGTCGTCGCATTGCTGCGCAGACCATTGTAGAATTTGTTTCCTACAGCGTCATTATCTACCGCATACCCCATTGCTTGGCGCAATGATTTGTCGGCCATTTTTGAATTAGGATCGTATTCTACTTTTCCTTCGTCACTATTCCATTTACCTAATTTGAACCCTAGGTAAGTGTAAGATTGTTCTGGACGACCTAACATTTCATAGCCTTCGACATCTTTGTAAGATGCGTATGAGTCAGTCGGCATTGATAATGCCAAGTCATATTGTTTTGCTTTCAAAGCTTCTGTGATCGATGCAGATGGAACGGCTTTAAAGACGATCTTAGAAAGTTTTGGTTTTCCTCCATAGTAGTATTCATTTGGCGCGTATTCAACGGATTCGCCTTTAACGATATTCTTCATGTAGTAAGGACCAAATGAGATTGGGTTTTTACGTACAGCATCACTTGATTCCATATCTTTGACTTCGATTCCTTCAAAGGCATGTTTTGGTAATGCATTACCCCAAACACCACCGCCGAGTTGCATCATACCAGGATGAACTTCTTTGTATTGGATCTTAACAGTTCGATCATTTTCTTTTGTGATCCCAGAGATGGTGTCAGATTTGCCTGCGTGGTAGTCTTCCATCCCAACGATATTCGTGAAGTTGTTGTCGTAACGGATACCAGTGTAATCTTTGTGCCCGATCACTTCATAAGAGAAGATCACGTCATCAGCTGTTACATCTTTGCCGTCTGACCATTTCAAATTGTCACGTAATGTGATCGTTGCTGTGTTGTTATCTTCATCTAATTTTAGATTCGCTGCTCCGCCATCTACGATCTTAAAGTCAGAATCGCTCAAGAACAGTGATTCAACACTTGGTAACATGAATTGTGCATCGTAGTTATCTTGATAAAACTCTTGTTGGAACAATCCTTGGAATTGTGTATCCATCACGACTGCGACATCCAATGTTCCGCCATCGATCGCATCTTTATCATTTGAAACTTTTAAAGGCATTTTACTAGCGTCTTCTGTTTCAGTCGCTTTATTACCAGAGGAATCAGTTCCTCCATTCCCGCCGCCGCATGCTGCTAATAACGTTACAGATGCCAAAGCGACTACACCAAAAATCTTTTTCTTCATCCTATATCCTCCTCTAAAATGATTAACCTAGTCGTTGACGAGCATCGGCTGAACGCTTGAATGCTTGACCAACATAATTAATACACAACATCAATACCAAAATCAGTAAGGATGCTGGCAACCAGATCCATTGTTTATTTACCAGTACGTCCCCGTTGCTGGCAAAGCCAATCAATGTTCCTAAACTTGGTACATTGGCAGGCAACCCGAAACCTAAGAAGGTCAGAGTCGTTTCGATCCCAATATTTGCTGCAAAGTTCATAGTCAAGTTGGTAATGATCAATGAACTTAAGTTGGGCATGATTTCCCGGAACATGATTTTAAAATCACCAGTTCCCAGTGTCTTTGAAGCTGAAACATAGTCACGACGGCCTTCAGATAAGGTCTTGCTTCGGAACAGCCGCGCTTTTCCTACCCAATAAAAGGCACTCATGATCCAAATAAAGGACCACACATTGTATCGTGGAATAATAGAAACAAATACGATAATGATCAGCATGATCGGCAAGATCATAACGAAATCAACGATACGCATCAAAATGTTGTCGATCATCCCGCCATAATAGCCGGAAATGATCCCCAAGCCTACCCCAACGATCGAAGTAATGATCGTAATAGTAAAACCGATCAAAATCGAATTACGGGCACCGATGATCAATTGTCCCCAAACATCGCGGCCACCCTCATCTGCTCCTAAGAGAAACTTGACGCCATCCATAGAAACTGCGCCTGGTTGCGCGTATTTATCTAAAATGCTGACGTACATCACTTTGTCTTGATCGATCACAAGAGACGCGATAAAAACAAAGAGCAATACTGCAACAAGTATAATCAGTGAAAAGATCGCTAATTTGTCTTTCAGAAACTCACGAACGATCATTTGAAATCCCATAGGCGGGATGCTTTCTTGCTTTAATACTTCATCTTTTTTTTCAGCCATTTGCTTATCCCTCCCCTATTGAATTCTGATCCGTGGATCAACGATACTCATGATGATATCTGATAGCAGTGTCCCGATCAATGTCGCGATACCCAAAATCAGTACAAGGGAAGTGATCACGGCGTAATCCCGCTGAATGATGCTGTCAATAAACAATTTCCCGACACCTGGATAAGCAAAGATCTGCTCGATGACCACCGAACCGGCAATCAAAGAAGTGATCTCGTAACCCATTTGAGACGCGATCGGTAAAGATGCGTTACGGAAAATGTGGCGTGAAAATACTTTGTTGGTCGGTACCCCTTTTGAACGAGCGGTACGAACAAAATCCAATGATTTCGAATCGATCACTTCACTGCGCAGATACTGGATCGTAACGGCAGTCGCTAGAAAGGCTTGGGTGATCCCTGGAAGGATCAAGTGATAGACCCGACTCCAAAACTCTCCCATCCCAGATACTCCTGTTTCTACAGAGCCGCTGGTTGGGAACCAGCCTAAACGGTAACCGAAAACAAACAGCATGATCAAAGCGAAAATGAACAATGGTACAGCAAAACTGAAGAAGTTGTAAACAACAACCACTTTATCCAACCAAGAGTTTTGGTAACGACCTGCCAACATTCCTAAAGGCACAGCGATCAAATATGTAATGATTACTGTCAGTAAGGACAACCACAGCGTATTGCTGATCCGTCCCGCCAATAAATTCGCAACCGGTAATTTATAAATAAAGCTGCGGCCGAAATCGCCATGCAGCGCATTGCCGATCCAGCGGAAATATTGAGTATACCATGGGTCATTCAAACCAGCTGCTTCCCGCAATTGTGCGATAACGGCTGGATCTTGGTTTGGATTGATCAATCCGGTAAAAGGATCCCCAGGCATCATTTTTGCTAAAATGAAAATCAAAATACTTAAAATAATTACTTGAGGGATCATCAATAGCAAACGGCGCAAAATTGTTTTCCACATATTAGTTGGCCCCCCCATCTTTTAATGCGACTTGGTGTGTGTCGGTTATTTTGCGTAAATCATAGACACGACCAGTGTTGTCGTAATATTCATTCTGACGGCGAATGTACTCTTCTTCGACCCGACGACGTTCTTCTTTGTGGGCCTCACGATTCGGTACATCAATCTGCGGAATCGCAGAAAGCAGGCGCTTGGTATAAATGTGGCGTGGATCATTGTAAATATCTTCCCGGGTGCCGATTTCAACGAAACGTCCTTTGTACATGATGGCAATATTGTCACACATGTGTTTTACGACCCCTAAATCATGGGAAATAAATAAATAGCTTAATCCGTATTCTTGTTGGATCCGTTTCATGAAGTTCAATACTTGGGCTTGAACGGATAAGTCCAAAGCTGAGACTGGTTCATCCGCCACGATCAATTTAGGATTGGTCGCTACTGCTCGAGCTACCCCTAAACGCTGACGCTGACCGCCTGAGAATTCGTGAGGATACTTATACAAAGCATCTCCCGGCATCCCAACGATATCTAACAATTCTCTGACCCGTTTTTTCTCTTCCTGATCGCTTAAACGTTCAAAGTTGCGCAACGGTTCAGCAATGATGTCGATCACCCGTTTTTTAGGATTTAAACTGGACATAGAATCTTGAAAGATCATTTGAACATCTTTGTTATAATTCATTTTTTTACGATTGGCGCGTTTGGTAACGTCTTGACCATTAAAGACGATTTCGCCGCTGGTCACTTTTTCCAATCCTACGATTGCTTTTCCGGTAGTAGATTTTCCCGATCCGGATTCACCAACAAGTCCGTAAGTTTTCCCTTTTTCAATCACAAAATCGACACCGTCAACGGCGTAAACATAGTCTGTGACCCGATTGAAAAAACCGCTGCGAATTGGATAGTGGATTTTCAGATCTTTGATTGTGATTAATTCTGACATTTACACTTCTCCTTCGTCTCTAAAATGGAAATGTTGATAGCACGTACAACGCACAAGATGGTCTGGCGCTACTTCATGAAGAACTGGATTTTCTTCATGGTCGCTTTCCGGGATCCAAGGAATACGCGGTGCAAACCGGCAGCCAGTCCGCGGCATATTTTTTAATGAAGGAACGATACCTTCGATAACATGCAGCTCGTCATTTTCCGAGTCATCTTGCGGGATCGAATTAAGCAATGAACGTGTATAGGGATGTTTAGGATTAGCAAACAGCTCTTCTGCTGATGCAACTTCAACAAATTGTCCCGCGTACATCACTGCCACGCGATCCGCCATTTCTGCCACGACACCTAAGTCATGGGTGATCAAGATGATTCCAGTCTGTGTTTCAGCCTGAAGATCTTTTAATAGATCAAGGATCTGTGCTTGGATCGTCACGTCCAAAGCTGTCGTTGGTTCATCAGCGATCACGATCGGCGGCTTACATGCAATAGCGATAGCGATGATCACCCGTTGCCGCATCCCGCCGGATAATTCATGAGGATATTGACGGCCGACCCGAGCAGGATTTGGAATCCCTACTTGCTCTAACAGTTCGAGCGCCCGTGATTGACGTTGCTCCGGTGTCATATCGGTATGATAAGACAAGCCTTCTTTGATCTGGTCTTCGATCCGCATCAATGGATTCAGTGCCGACAATGGATCTTGGAAGATCATGCCGATATCGTTCCCGCGGATTTTATTGTAAAGCGTTTCATTTAAGTTCGACAAGTTTAAATCTTTGTATAGGATCTCACCTGTGATTTTAGTGTTGTTTGGATCATGCAACCCCATGATCGTAGTAGCTAGTGTACTTTTTCCGCAACCAGATTCTCCCACGATCGCTAAAATCTCATTGCGCTCCAATGTGAATGAAACGCCGTCTACTGCGTCATAATATTCGTCTTTGATACGAAAGCCTGTATGCAGGTTTTGAACTTCTAGCAATTGATTATCTCCTGACAATCGAATACCCCTCTCTGCCTCGGATGAAGTTTTTCACTGAAAATTTATTCGAAAAGCTTTCCGTTTATTTGCCCATTGGTTTCTTAATCCCATGTAATATATTTTTAATAATTATATAGAAAGCTCAGTCAAAAAGCAAGTGCATTCTTAAAAAAAGCAGAATTTTCAGAATAATTTCCGTACATTTTCACTCGTTGTTTACGTGTTATTTATGAGTAAAAAAAAACGCGCCTAATCAGAGCGTTCTAATTAGGCGAAAAGGTTAAGCTAAATGGCTTGCAATATAGTCAACTGCTCCGCCAACAGTTTCGATCTGTTCAGCATCTTCATCTGAAATCTCAGTGCCGAACTCGTCTTCTAATTCTAATACAAATTCCATCACGCTGATAGAATCCGCGTTCAAGTCATCTTTAATACTCATTTCATCGGTAACTTTATCCGCGTCGACATCAAAATGATTAGCGATCACGGTGGCTATTTTCTTAAATACTTCTTCACGTGTCAATTGCATTCACCTCCACGCTTTTGACCAAAGTTGAAAAGTTAGCTAACATAAATTCTACGTCTTTCTGTAGTATTTGTCTAGACTTTTTTTCACTAATATTACAAAAATTTCATTAAAGTTTCGAATAAAAATACACTATTCTTCTGTTTTTTCATAATGATCGACTAATTGCCCAACGACATTGGTTTCCAGCATCGTATGGATTTGATGGATCGTGTGGGCGACCGCATCAGGTCCTGTAGCTCCATGGGTCTTGATCACTGGCGCTTTCAAGCCAAATAAAACAGCTCCGCCATGTTTGGAGTAGTCTAATTCGTTTTTCAATCCCCGCAATGAGTCTTTCAGCAATGCTGCACCGAATTTTCCTTTGATACCGGCAGTCATGATGGAATCTTTCAGAAGAGCCATCAAGTTCAATGCCGTGCCTTCGATAGATTTCAAAACAGCGTTGCCGGTAAAACCATCTGTCACTACAACATCCGCCGCACCGGTCAATAATTCCCGAGCTTCTACATTGCCGATAAAATGGATACTTGGTTCGTTTTTCAAAAGTTCAAAAGCTTTTTTCGTCAGTTCGCTGCCTTTTGTTTCTTCTGTGCCGTTGTTCAGCAAACCCACCCGCGGTTTTTCCACTCCGCGAACATTTTTGGCATAAAACGAGCCTAAAATTCCGTATTGCAGCAAATGTTCTGCTTTATTTTCCGCATTAGCACCCAGATCCAGCATATCAAATCCGCTGTCTTTGCCCATCACCGGCAATGTCGACATCAATCCAGGACGTTCGATCCCTTTGATCCGGCCAACGATAAACAGCCCTGCGGCTAACAGTGCGCCGGTATTCCCTGCCGAAAAGACGGCATCCGCTTCTCCGTTTTTCACAGCTTGTGCCGCCAAAACCATTGAAGCAGTTTTCTTTTTACGAATAGCTCTGACGGGTTCGTCGTCACTATTGATTTTTTCATCAGTATGGATAATTTTCACATTGGTGTCATCGGTAACGTATTTTTTGATTTCGCTTTCTTTTCCATAAAGCTGGAATTCGATATCCGAAAAATCTTTTTTCGCCAGCATGACACCTTCTACGATCGCTTTCGGCGCGTTGTCGCCGCCCATTGCGTCTACTGCAATTCTCATCATATTGTGTGGTACACTCCTTTCGTTGTCCTTTCCCAGTATAGCATAATTTTTCAATCAAAAAATTGATTTTCAGCGGCTTGTTTTTCGAGATATTTTGCTAACGGTGCATAATCCGGTAACAGCTGCCAGTTATCTTTTTGCCAAATGATCCGGGCTTCTTGACGAGCGACTTCTAAGATATTCGCATCCGCTACGATATCGCCTGCCATAAATTGCGGCAGACCGGATTGGCGAAAACCGAAGACTTCACCGGGACCTCTCAATTCCAGGTCCTTTTCGCTAAGCAAAAAGCCGTTGTTAGTTTCTGTCATGACTTTCATCCGTTCATTACCCATCTCGTTTTTAGGATCAGCCACTAAAATGCAATAGGAAGCATCCGCTCCTCGGCCGACCCGTCCCCGCAGTTGATGCAATTGGGCCAAACCAAAGCGTTCAGCATCCATGATCAGCATAACCGTAGCATTGGGCACATTGACACCGACTTCGATCACTGTTGTAGAAACCAATATTTGGATCTCGTTATTCTTGAATGTTTCCATAATGGCTTCTTTTTCCTGATTTTTCATTTTCCCGTGCAAGATCCCAACTTGATACTCAGGCGCAAAAAAAGTCTGCAGATGTTCATAGATCTCTACTGCGTTTTTGACATCCAGCGTTTCCGATTCTTCGATCAATGGACAAATGACATACATTTGATGGCCTCGTCCTAATTCCCGGTAGCTCCATTCTAAGACAGAATCCAGCTGAGGCGGACGGATCCAGCGAGTCTCGATGGGGATGCGCCCTGCCGGCAATTCATCAATAATGGAAACATCCATTTCTCCATAAGCTGTGATCGCCAATGTTCGCGGGATCGGTGTCGCTGTCATAAACAAGACATCTGGCCGCTGTCCTTTTTCCCGCAGTACCCGCCGCTGATTGACACCAAACCGGTGCTGTTCGTCAGTGATCACTAATCCTAGATAAGCAAAGTCCACGCCTTCTTGGATCAACGCATGGGTCCCGACGACAACATCGATCTCGCCATTAGCCAGCTGTTCTAAAATCACCTTGCGTTCTTTGGCTTTTGTAGAACCAGTCAGTAATGCTGTGCGAACTTCTAATGGATCAAAAAGCTGATTGAGACTTTCCATATGTTGTTGCGCCAAGATTTCCGTAGGGACCATCAACGCCCCTTGAAAACCGGCTGTGACTGTAGCGTACAAAGCAATTGCCGCAACGACCGTCTTGCCGCTGCCGACGTCACCTTGAAGCAGCCGCTGCATATGTTTGGGACTGCGAAGATCCGCACAGATCTCATTAGTGACCCGTTTTTGCGCCGCCGTCAATTCAAAAGGCAGTTTTTGGGTGAATTGTTTCAACCGTTGGACATCATATTGGATCGACAACCCATTGACTTCTGCTTTTTCTTGTTGTTTCAATCCTTGTACTTTTAATTGGAATAAAAAGAATTCTTCAAATATCACACGGCGCTTAGCTTGCCGATTTTCTTCCGGTGTTTCCGGAAAATGCATCGCGGTCATCGCCTGTCCGCGATCTAATAAACGGTATTTTTCCAATAGTTCTTGGGGCAGATTCTCTTGGATTTCCGAACCAAATTGTTCAAAAGCCTGTTTGATCAATTCAACCAACGTTTTTTGTTTGATTTTTTTATTGACGTGATAAATAGGAGCAAAATCCCCCTGATTCTGACTTGCGAGGATCTTCATACCGGTCAGAGCTTTTCTTTTGGCGTCCCACTTACCGTAGACCGCCAATTCTTCTCCCATCAAGACTTTATCTTTTAAATAAGGCTGATTGAAAAAAGAGACATTGAATACGGCATGATCTTGCATCATACGAAACTGCAGCCGAGACTTTTTATAGCCGAAGCGATTGACCACCGGCGCAGAAACCACGACGCCTTTGATCGTCACTTTTTCCTGGTCTTGGATCTCTGAAAGTTCCCGTTCTTGGATATCTTCATAACGAAATGGATAATAAGTCATCAGGTCTTCGACAGTCAAGATCCCCAATTCTGCCAAGTCTTGCACCCGCTTTTCCCCTACACCTTTTAAAAATTGGACGGATGTCGTCAGCATCAGATGCCCTCCTTTCACATTCAATGATTTTTCTTCTATAAAAAACAGGATGCTATCCATAACTTGTATTTGAAGTTATGGATCATCCTGTTGATACTGCTGATACAAATATTCGAAATCTATTCCGCAGAGAAAAGATAAGGATAGACAGGTTGATTTCCAGGATGGATCTCAACTTCTAATTCTTCATGAGCCTCTTCTAAAGCGGCTCCTAGTTTTTCGGCTTCTGCTTGGGTTGCTTCGTCGCCGAAAATAATCGTTACGATCTCAGTTTCATCTGAGATCATTTGATTCAATGTCGTTAAAGCCGCTTCAAACTGATCAGGGATCGAAGCTACGATCTTACCGTCGATCATTCCTAAAAAGTCGCCTTCTGTGATGGCAACCCCATCAATGGATGTGTTGCGGATAGCATGAGTCACAGAGCCGCTCACTACATGAGCCAATGATTCTGTCATCGCTGTTTCGTTTTCTTTTAGAGAAACTTGATCGTTGAACGCCAACATAGCAGTCATCCCTTGAGGAATCGTACGACTTGGCACCACAACTACCGGAACTTCCGCAACTTCCGCTGCTTGTTCGGCTGCCATGAAGATATTTTTATTATTTGGCAAAATGATCACTTGATCAGCGTTGACTTTATTGATAGCTGTCAGAATATCTTCAGTACTTGGGTTCATTGTCTGACCGCCGCTGATGATATAGTTAGCTCCTAGGCTCTTGAAAAGTTCACTCACACCTTCGCCTGCTGCTATAGCAATGATTCCATAAGGTACGCGCGGTGCTTCAGTGAAGGTTTGGACTTGTTGGTCATGCTCCAAGATCGTTTCATGTTGCAGACGCATGTTGTCTACTTTGATCTTGACTAACGAACCGAATTTTTGTCCGTAATTCATGACTTCGCCGGGATGCTCCGTATGCACATGGACCTTGATGATTTCATCGTCATTGACTACCAGTAAAGAATCACCGAGTCCGTCAAGATAATTCCGGAAAGTTTCGTAATCAAATTTGCTGTCGACAGTTGGTCCTTCGCCGATTTTCACCATGATTTCGGTACAATAGCCAAACTTGATATCTTCCGTCGCCAGATGTCCTTGGACACTGCGATGGTGCTCTGCGTTTACCATTTCATCCATCGCTGCTGGTGTAGGTTCAAATGTTTCATCTGCTTGATACTCTCCTGTCAAAGCGGCTAAAAAGCCTTCATAGATAAAGATCAATCCTTGACCGCCGCTGTCTACTACGCCGACTTCTTTTAAAACAGGAAGCAAGTCTGGAGTTTTAGCTAATGCACGTTTGCCGCCTCGCAAAACGGCATTCATTACTTCGATACAGTCATCGGTTTCTCCGGCTTTGCGTTCGCCGAATTCCGCTGCGACCCGCGCTACTGTCAAGATCGTACCTTCCACTGGTTTCATAACAGCTTTATAGGCCGTTTCTACCCCGTGGCTGAATGCTTGCGCTAATTCTTGAGCAGTCAATGTCGTTACATCTGGTATTTGTTTTGAAAAACCGCGAAACAACTGTGACAAGATCACGCCGGAATTCCCCCGGGCACCCATCAGCAGTCCTTTAGATAAAACAGCCGCTAATTCGCCGACTTTTTCAGAAGCTGAATCCGAAACAGCTTTCGCGCCGCTAGTCATAGATAAGTTCATATTGGTTCCTGTATCTCCGTCCGGAACAGGAAATACGTTTAAAGAATTGACATATTCCGCATTCGCTTGCAGACGATTGGCACCAGCCTGGACCATTTCTTGAAATTGACTCGCGCTGATATTCGTTACTCTCACTGATAATCCTCCTTCAGATCGGCTGTTCGCTAACAGCCCCGCTGCCTAGTCAGGCAGTACACGTACACCTTGAACGAACACATTTACTGAATTGGCAACAACGCCAAGCATCGTTTCAAGATTATACTTCACTTTTTCTTGCACATTTCGTGAAACTTCAGAAATTTTCGTGCCATAGCTTACAATAGTATAAACATCTACTGCAATGCCGTTTTCTTCTTGACGTACAACAACGCCTTTAGAATAATTTTCTTTTTTTAAAATCTCATTGATATTGTCTTTGATTTGTTTCTTGCTGGCCATCCCTACAATCCCAAATACATCGGTCGCTGCGCCGCCTACGACAGTCGCAATCACGTCGTTGGTAATTTCGATGGTTCCTGATGCCGTTTTAATTTTTACAGCCATGATAAGCCTCCTTAACAGACAGTGTGCCTATTTTCTACTATAACAGTTTATCACAGCTAGTCTTTAAATAAAAGGAGGATCTCCACAAGAAACCCAAAGAAGAGCATCCTTTTGCAACGTCCTATAATTTACATGTTTTCCTATAAAAAGTCAATGTTCCACAGAAAATAGACTTGCAAATCCTCCTCATTTATGATAAATTCAGTTAGTATGAGCCAAATAAGCGCTCCAACATCAAGGCAAAGGAGGAAATAGTCACATGGCAAAAGTTTGCTACTTTACAGGTCGTAAAACAAAAAGCGGAAATAATCGCTCTCACGCAATGAACGCAACAAAACGTACAGTAAAACCTAATTTACAAAAAGTTCGTGTTCTTATCGACGGAAAACCTAAAAAAGTTTGGGTGTCAGCTCGTGCTTTGAAATCAGGAAAAGTTGAGCGCGTTTAATTTACCTACTCAAACCGTTCGTATGCCGAACGGTTTTTTGTTTACCCAAAAATAACATCTCTCTTGTTATCTATAAAAAAGAGCAGGCAGTATAGATCGCTTTGATTTATACTGTCTGCTCTTTTTTATTTGCTATGTGCCACCAAAACGGTGATAAAATATGTCGGTTTATATTTAAAAAAATACCTTATTTATAAAGAGGTGTCAAGACGGTTTATATTTGTAAAAGCCTATAAACAAAGGTTTTTTATAAATTATAGAAAAAATAAATAACAAATGAATGAACAACTGATAGAAAAGGTCGGATTTTTGTTAAAGAGCCTTCCCGCCTTTTCTCTTTGTTTTAGAAATATGGTAAAATAAAAGACATTCTGAGAGAAATCTGGTGAATTTATGTTTTTAACGATCAAAGATTTTTGTAAACGACATTATCCATATATGTTAGCTAGTTTTTTTATTCCGTTTGCCGTCATGGCTTTTATCTATTTGACGATCGGTATTTTTCCGGGAAGCAGTCGCAGTATTTTGGCCAGTGACGCTTTTTCGCAATTTTCAAACTTTCATGCCAGCTTCCGCAACGCTCTGTTAGGAAAGCAAAGCTTTTTATTTACCTGGAACGCTTCGTTGGGATTGAATTATCTTTCCTTGGTTTCTTATTATGTCGGGGGATTGTTTACACCGCTAGTCTTGCTTTTTCCTAATCAAATGATGCCGGACGCCCTTTACTTTTTAACACTTTTGAAAATCGGCAGCGCCGGATTAGCCTTTTGGTTTTACGCCCAACAGACATTCCGACTCGATAAATGGCAGCATGTGACTTTGGCTGTCTTTTACAGCCTGATGTCTTTCATCACTGCTCATTCTGAGATCATTATGTGGCTGGACGCCTTCGTTTATCTGCCATTGATCATCTTGGGGATCGATCGTTTGATCAAACAGCGCAAACCGCGATTGCTGTTTATCAGCTATTTATTGTTGTTTTTGTCTAGTTTTTATATGGGCTTTATGATCGCGATCTTTTCCGCATTGTACTTTTTGGTACGGCTAATCGATAACTGGCGGCAAACCAAAAAAGCCTTTCTACCTTATACGCTGACCTCGCTTCTAGCGGGCGGCGCGTCAATGATCATTATTTTGCCTGCCGTTTTGGATCTGCATACAAACGGGGAAGAATTAAGCAAAATCACTACATTGAAAACAGAAGCCACCGATTTTTTGGACATCTTGTTGAAAAATCTGATCGGTGTTTATGACACTACAAAATACGGTTCGATCCCTTTCATTTATGTGGGACTTTTGCCATTGGCACTTTGTTTGTTTTATTTTTGTTCCAAGGCTCCGTTAAAGCAAAAATTACTTTACGGCGGTCTTTTCGGGATTTTGATTGCCAGCTTTTACCTGGTGCCCCTCAATTTATTTTGGCACGGAATGCACGCGCCTAATATGTTCTTATTCCGTTACGCCTATTTATTCTCCTTTTTAGTGATCATGCTGGCAGGATACGGTTGGGAACAAGTGGAGCAGGATCAAAAAGCTTCCAGTCGCCTGTTAGGGATCATTTTGATCCAGATGGCATTGTTCTGTCTGGCGTTTGGGATTCGTCCTACGGGAAGTTATGAATACATCAAATTCTCTTCTTTTGTATTGAGTATGTTCTTTTTGCTGTTGTATCTTTTGATCTTCGGTCTTCATCGGTTGCGGGGATTTTCAAAGACGATGTTCGTCATGCTGGTGTTGATTACCGCCTCTTTTGAGATGACAGTCAATACAAACGGAATGATTCGCGGTATTTTAAACGATTGGAATTACGCTTCTCGCAGCCTTTACAGCGATCCTTATCCTGATATCAAAAAATTGGTGGAAAAAACACAAGACGGGACTTTTTCTCGGGTAGAAAATCTGGATGGCGTTTCTGCCAACGATAGTTTCAACTATGGCTATAGCGGCGTCAGCATGTTTTCTTCGATCCGCAATCGTCATTCATCCAGCTATCTTGACCGTTTGGGATTTCGTTCGAGAGGAACCAATCTCAATATCCGCTATGCCAACAATACGTTATTGATGGACAGTTTTTTAGGCGTAAAATATAACCTCAGCAAACAACCTGTCAATAAATACGGATTTACTATGGAGGATCAGACAAAAGAGTATCAACTGTATAAAAATAAAAACGCATTGCCGCTGGCTTTTATGGCATCACCGGATCTAAATAAGATCTCCCAGCCGGCTAATGACAATCTTTCCAGTCAGACCAATCTTTTTAATGGTTTAGCGGATCTGCAGGAAACCTATTTCCATTTCCAACCGCTCTCGATTTTACAAACTGACAATACAGATATCAGTTATGATGGAATCTATACAATCTTCACCGAGCAAAAGGAAAATATCGCTAAAGATATAACATGGGAAGTAGATGTGCCTGCCCATTCACAAGCTTATCTCAGCTTGTATCCGCAAAATTTCGCCCAACTGGAAAGTTCGACTGTTACGATTTCCGTTAACGGTCAGCAACGCAAATCTCAAATCAATATCACTGGTCAATATTATGACCTCGGCTATTATGAAGAAGCGACGAAATTACAATTCACCGCAAGTTTCTATGGCACAAAAACAGTTGGTTTCCAAAACCCGCAAGTAGTGACACTGGATACTGAAGCGTACCAAACAGCTGTCGATCGTATCAAAGAACAAAGTGTTGCTCTAGACGTCGGCAAACGCAACGCTGAAGGCCGCGTGAATGCGTCAGAAGAAAAACTCTTGGTAACTACTATTCCGTACGATAAAGGCTGGCAGGCGACAATTGACGGCAAAAAAGTCCCTATCACCGCCTTCCAAGATGCGTTTGTCAGTATCAAGGTTCCTAAAGGCCAGCATACCATCGCATTTTCTTATCTGCCGCAAGGATTTTTGATCGGTACTGTTCTGTTCTTTGGCTGTATCCTGCTTTTCGGGATATTTGATTATTTCTATCAAAAATCATTAAAGAAATAAAAAAAACAGAAGCATTGAACTGCCGCAAGACAGCTCAATGCTTCTGTTTTATTCATTATCCAGTGCTTCATAGCCGACATGGACTAAATACAGCCCTTCCGGATGGGCAGTAGGTCCTGCCTGATTCCGGTCTTTTGCCGCAATGATTTTCGGGATGGAATCAGCCGGCAAGCGGCCATTACCGATTTTCAAAAGTGTTCCCACTATGATTCGGATCATTTTATATAAAAAACCATCACCTCTAAAGGTAAAGATGATTTCATCTTCGTTTGCTATTGTCATCTTCGCTTCATAAATCGTCCGGACTTTATCTTCCACTGAACTGCCGCTAGCGCAAAAAGAAGTAAAATCATGTGTTCCTAAAAAGTCCGGCAGTGCTTGCTGGATCTTTTCAAGATCCAAAGGGTATGGATAATAACTGGCATAGTGTCGACGAAACGGACTGCGCGGCTTACCGATATCCAAACGGAATTGATAGGTTTTTTCCTGGACTAGATAGCGGGCATGAAATGTCTCATCAACTATCTCCACTTCTTTGACAGCAATATCTTCCGGTGTTTGCGTATCTAACGCAAAACGCATCCGTTCCAATGGTCTCTTCTCTGGAAAATCAAAATGGATCACTTGTCCTAACGCATGGACTCTAGCATCTGTTCGTCCTGATCCTTGGACGATGATCGCCTGTCCGTTTGCCATTTTGCTTAATGTTTTTTCTAACTCCCCTTGTACCGTCCGGCCATTCAGCTGACGCTGAAACCCATTAAAATTCGTACCATCGTAGGCGATGATCGCTTTGTATCGAAACATAATGTCTCTCCTTTTAACCAAACTAGATTACAAACAAAAGAGCAGAAGATCGTCATATACTCAACCTGCTGACAAAATATCCAAACGAATTTGTGTACTTTTGCAGTACAGCAGTTCTTTACATCCCGTAATTTTACAAATACCGGTTTGTCATTTAGATATTTTGGATCAGGATTGACTTCTCAATCGCATCTTTCTGCTCCATTTTTTAATTTTTCAAAAAAATCAGTGCTGCCGTTACCGCGACAAAGACTACTACTACCCAAGTATCTCTTGCATGCCAAGCCAACTTGCGATATTTCGTCCGTCCTTCGCCGCCTGTATACCCGCGGGCTTCCATCGCTGTCGCCAGATCTTCCGCACGATTGAAGCTGCTGACGAACAGCGGGATCAACAATGGGATGACAGCTTTCATTTTTTGTACAAGGTTTCCTTCACCAAAATCCACACCGCGAGCTCGTTGCGCATTCATGATCTTTTCCGTTTCATCCATCAATGTCGGTACAAAACGCAACGCGATCGACAACATCAACGAAACTTCATGGACAGGAAAGCGAACGACTTTTAATGGACGCAAGATATACTCAATGGCATCAGACAATTCCAATGGCGCGGTCGTCAATGTCAACAGCGTCGACATGAAAATGATCAGAATGAAACGGCAGAAAATGAAGATCCCGTTCATCACTCCGAATTCAGTGATACTAAAGATTCCCCAACGCCAATACACTTCGCCGCCAGTTGTAAATAACATCTGCAGTGCGACAGTGAATAAAATCAGCCATATCAAAGGTTTAACGCCCCGAATAAAGAACTTGATAGAAACTTTTGAAAGCAAGATGCTGCCTAGGGTGAATACACCTAAAAACAGATAGCTTTGCCAATTATTCGCTAAAAAGATGATCCCGATAAAATAGAAGCTGGCGATCAACTTGACCCGCGGATCTAAGCGATGGATGATGGAATCGCCAGGAATATAACGGCCAAAAATCAGTTTATTCATCATGGGCAAAGCCTCCTTGTGCTGCGATCTCATCAGCTAATGCCGCGGCTGTAATTGGCAGTTGATCAAAATGGAAGCCTTTTTCAGCCAATTGCAATGCAAAATCCGTTGCAGTGGGTACCCCGATCTGTTTTTTTCTGGCCCATTCTACATCTTGGAAAACTTCTTGTGGTGATCCGCATTTTACCATATGACCTTTTTCTAAAATATACATATAGTCAGCATATTCAGCTACGTCATCCATTAAGTGCGTAACCAAGATGATCGTCAGATTTTTTTCTTCATGCAATCGATCGAACATCTCCATCATATCTTTACGGCCTTTAGGATCTAATCCTGCTGTCGGCTCATCCAAGACCAAGACTTCCGGTTCCATCGCTAAAACTCCAGCGATCGCTACCCGTCTCATCTGACCTCCAGACAAATCAAAGGGAGAACGGTCCAAATATTCGTCACTTAATCCCACAAGATTCAAATATTCTTTGGCAAGTTCCAATGCTTTTTCTTCAGAAACACCGAAATTCTTCGGTCCAAACGCAATATCTTTAGCAACTGTTTCTTCAAATAATTGCGCTTCAGGAAATTGGAACACGATCCCGACTTTTTTACGGATCGGTTTCAAGTTTTTATTATCAGTCGTAGGAGTGATAGTACGATCACCGATTTTTACGGTCCCTTTTGTCGGTTTCAACAGAGCATTCAGATGCTGCAATAGTGTCGATTTCCCGCTTCCTGTATGTCCAACTATGGCGGTATACGAACCTGCTTTGATATCCAGATCGATATCAAACAATGCACGCTGCTCGAAAGGGGTTTGCGGCTGATAGGTAAAGTCTACTTTTTCAAAATGGATGTCCATAGCCATTCCACCATCCTTTCTTCCGTCAGATACTCAGCCGGTACAGAAATACCTTTGGCCTTCAGCGCGGCTTTTAATTTTTCCGGAAACGGCAGATCCAATCCCAGTTCGATCAGTTTTGGCCCTGCGGAAAAGATTTTCTCCGGTGTCCCTTCATCGACTAGTTGTCCTTGACGCATCACCAAGACCCGATTGGCATTGGCCGCTTCATCGATATCATGGGTGATAGACAAAACAGTCAGGTCATTTTGTTCTTTGATCTTTTTGATCGTGGCGATCACTTCCTCACGACCTTCTGGATCCAACATGCTTGTGGCTTCATCTAAAATAATGATCCCTGGACGCAGTGCAACGATCCCGGCAATGGCTACCCGCTGCTTTTGTCCGCCAGAAAGACGCGCTGGTTCCCGTTTCATGAAATCGGTCATCCGAACTTGATCTACAGCTTCTTTTACTCGTACAAGCATCTCTTCTCGAGGAACACCTTGATTTTCCATCCCAAATGCTACATCGTCCTCAACAGTCGAACCGACAAATTGATTGTCAGGATTTTGGAAGACCATGCCAACCATTTTGCGGATATTCCAGATGTTTTCTTCATTCAATACCAGATCGCCGACTTTGACTGTGCCGGATTGCGGCAAGATCAAGCCATTGATGGTTTTCGCCAAAGTTGATTTTCCTGAACCGTTATGTCCTACGATCGCTACCCATTCACCTTTTTGGATAGTAAATGAAATATCGTTCAATGCAGGTGCTAATTCTTCAGGGTCATAGCTGAATTTAATATTTTGTACTTCAATAATCGGCTTCATACTAGCTCCTATCCCTCTCGTTATTCCTACTAAATCTATCAAAAAAACATGGAGATTTCAATCTTTCTTATCTCATTGATTTTTTTTACGCGCCATTAACTGTCATGACAGTTAATCGAGGGTAAAAAAAAAGCACTTTATGATGAGTGCTTGCATCCCGATTTCTCGGGATGCAGCGCTGAGCTAGACTCGGAGTCGCCTCCAACATCATAACACTCATAAAGAACATCTATAAAGTGATGATAAGTGTGATTTTAAACAAGTTCTAGGATAACCATTGGTGCAGCATCTCCGCGTCTTGGTTCTGTTTTCAAGATGCGTGTGTAGCCGCCTTGGCGATCTGTGTAACGAGGTGCGATATCATTGAATAGTTTTTGCAAAGCTGATTCAATAACAACTTCTTCGTTTTCTTCACGCACACTTGCGACTTCGTTACGAACGAAAGCTGCCGCTTGACGGCGTGCATGTAGATCTCCGCGTTTTCCTAAAGTGATCATTTTTTCAGCTGTTGAACGAACTTCTTTAGCACGTGCTTCAGTTGTCACGATACGTTCGTTAATGATTAAATCAGTTGTTAAATCACGCAACATCGCTTTACGTTGGCTAGATGTGCGTCCTAATTTACGGTAACTCACGTGGGTTTCCCTCCTTCGTTTTCACTCCGTATACAGGTTTGAAATTCAAACCAGCATCCTTCGTAAACAGTCTTAATCGTCTTTACGTAATCCTAAACCTAGATCATGTAATTTTGCTTTAACCTCTTCAAGAGATTTACGGCCTAAGTTACGCACTTTGATCATTTCTGGTTCGGATTTATTCGTCAATTCTTGTACAGTATTGATTCCTGCACGTTTTAGACAGTTATATGAACGAACAGATAAGTCTAATTCTTCGATCGTCATTTCCAACATTTTTTCTTTTTGTGTTTCTTCTTTTTCGATCATGATTTCAGCGTTTTTCGCTTCATCTGTCAGATTCACAAAGATATCCAAATGTTCAGTCATGATTTTCGCAGCCAGACTCATTGCTTCTAACGGTAAAATTGAACCGTCAGTCCAAATTTCCATCGTTAATTTATCGAAATCATCTCTACGACCAACACGTGTGTTTTCTACTTGGTAGTTAACGCGACGAACTGGTGTATAGATTGAATCAACTGGAAGAACACCGATTGGCATATCCTCTTTTTTGTTTTCGTCTGCTTGAACATAACCGCGACCAGGTTTGACTGTTAGACGCGCATGGAATGTCGCACCTTCAGACACACTGCAGATGTACATATCTTTATTCAAGATCTCTACATCACTGTCCACGATAATGTCGCCAGCTGTTACATTGGCTGGACCGGTAATATCGATTTCAAGGGTCTTTTCTTCTTGGGTGTACATCTTTAATGCAAGACCTTTGATATTCAAGATGATTTGTGCAACATCTTCCCGCACACCTTTAATGGTTGAGAATTCGTGTAACACGCCATCGATTTGAATACTAGTGATCGCTGCACCAGGTAAAGAAGACAACAAAATACGACGCAGGGAATTACCTAATGTAGTCCCATAGCCTCTTTCAAGAGGTTCAACGATGAATTTGCCATAATCTTTTTCTTCATCAATTTTTACGATTCTTGGTTTTTCGAATTCAATCATTCTTATCTTTTACCCCTTTCAAAACGAAAAGTGTCTTGTTCAATGACGTAATGGTAGAACTCAAAATGAGCAGCACTCATTAAACACGACGGCGTTTTGGAGGGCGGCATCCATTATGAGGAACTGGAGTCACGTCACGGATTGCAGTCACTTCTAAACCTGCGGCTTGTAATGAACGAATTGCTGCTTCACGTCCAGAACCAGGCCCTTTAACTGTTACTTCAACAGTTCTTAATCCGTGTTCCATTGCTGCTTTCGTAGCAGTTTCTGCTGCCATTTGAGCGGCAAAAGGTGTTGATTTTTTGCTTCCTTTAAAACCTAATGCACCAGCTGATGACCATGCTAAAGCATTTCCATGAGTATCAGTGATCATTACGATTGTATTGTTGAATGTTGAATGGATATGCGCGATACCTGCTTCAATATTCTTTTTGACACGGCGTTTACGACTCACTTTTTTTGCTGCCATGAAGTTTTAACCTCCTTCACTTAGGAATTATTTTTTCTTGCCTGCCACTGTTTTAGACGGGCCTTTACGAGTACGTGCATTGTTTTTTGTGTTTTGTCCGCGAACAGGCAATCCACGACGATGACGGATTCCGCGGTATGAACCGATTTCCATCAAACGTTTGATGTTCAAGTTGACTTCACGACGTAGGTCGCCTTCAACTTTTAATTTGTCAACTTCAGCACGGATAGCGTCTGTTTGTTCGTTTGTTAGATCACGTACGCGAACATCTTCAGAAACGCCAGCGTTTGCTAAAATTTGTTGAGCAGTCGTGTTACCAATACCATAGATATAAGTAAGTGAAACGACTACACGTTTATCACGAGGAATATCTACTCCTGCAATACGAGCCATATTTTGTTACACCTCCGATTATCCTTGACGTTGTTTATGTTTTGGATTTGCTGGGCAAATCACCATAACGCGTCCTTTACGACGAATTACTTTACAATGTTCACACATTGGTTTTACTGATGGTCTTACTTTCATGATAATACCTCCTGTGGTTTTACGGAGTACAATTACTTAAAGCGATACGTGATACGGCCACGGTTCAAGTCATACGGTGATAATTCAACCGTTACTTTATCTCCAGGCAGAATCCGGATGTAGTGCATACGGATTTTTCCAGAAACAGTTGCAAGAACTTGGTGTCCGTTTTCTAGCTCGACTTTAAACATTGCATTCGGCAAAGTTTCGACGACTGTACCTTCGACTTCAATCATATCTTCTTTTGCCACGCACAGTACCTCCTTGTACTTGTTTCGCATTTTCACACGATAAAACGGCGGAAACTGCCAGTTCCCACCTAGTTTCTCAAAAAACACTTTTAGGTATGAGCCTAAAAGTCGGACTGACATATTTTATCATAGTTTGTCATACTTAGCAAGAGAAAGTTTTAACACTGCAAGTCGGTTGCGGGCAATCGATTCGTTACTCGATGATTTCTTTTACATCTGTAAATACAGCATCGATTTCACGATTACCATCAATAGACTGCAGCAAACCTTTTTCTTTATAGTAAGCTAAAATGGGTTCGCTACTTTTTACATTGACAGCTAGACGATTTTTGACCGTCTCAGGCTTATCATCTTCTCGTTGATAAAATTCATGTCCGCCACAGCGATCACACGTATCTTCCACCTTAGTAGGATTGAAGATTTTATGATACGTTGCGCCACAATTGCGGCAAATAAAGCGACCAGCTAAACGTTCAACGAGTATTTCTTCAGGGACATGGATCTCAATGACATTATCTAGTTTTTTGCCAAGTTCTGAAAGCATTTGATCCAACGCTTCAGCTTGTTCTAGTGTCCGAGGAAAACCATCTAATAGAAAGCCTTTTTCAGTATCAGGTTCAGCTAAACGTTCTTTAACGATACCGTTAGTTACTTCATCTGGTACTAATTCGCCTTTGTCCATGTATGATTTTGCTTCCAGGCCAAGAGTTGTTTCGTTTGCCATTGCGGCACGAAACATATCACCTGTTGAAATATGTGGAATTTGATACTCAGCTACGATACGTTCAGCTTGAGTGCCTTTTCCGGCCCCCGGCAATCCCATTAAAACGAGGTTCATAATTACTCCTCCTGTAAGTTGTAGAATGGTGTTGAGGAAAACCTCAACACACCTTCTTCACTCTAATTAATAAAGCCAGTATATTTCCGTTTCAACATCAACCCTTCGAGCTGTTTAGCAGTCTCAAGAGCGACACCGATAACGATCAATAAACTTGTTCCGCCCAATCCAATGTTTCGCGGAAGATCCCAAACCATTTGTGCGACGATCGGCAGCAATGCAACTAGTCCTAAGAACAGTGCACCGACAGCACTCAAACGCATCAATAGGCGTGAAACATATTCTTCCGTTCCTTTTCCTGGACGAACACTCGGAATATAACTTCCTTGTTTTTGCAGGTTTTCCGCCAATTTTTCTGGATTTACTTGCACAAATGCATAGAAAAATGTAAAGGCGACGATCAATACAGTGTAGATTGTAGCACCTGGGATGGTACTGTAATCAAAGATCTGCATCAATGTGTCATACCAGCCGTCTCCGCGATAAGAGCCGCCTAATGCCTGCAAGATCGCATTAGGTGTTGCGATGAATGAACTGGCAAAGATAACTGGGATAACCCCGGCAGCATTTACTTTCAAAGGAAGGTAACTGCTGGTTGGAGCACCGGCTATTCTTTTTGTATACTGGATCGGGATTTTACGTTCCGCTTGTTGAACATAAGTCACTAAAGTAACTACGATCAAGACCGCAATCAGTAAAACGATCACGAAAATCACTGATTTCCAGATATCTGAAGGATCGATATTGATGAAGTAATCTTCGAACAATTCTTTGATCCCGCCAGGAAGTCCGGAAATGATCCCCGCGAAAATGATCATCGATACACCGTTACCGATACCTTTTTCTGTGATTTGTTCTCCCAGCCAAGTCACGAACATCGTGCCGGCAGTCAGAACTAATCCAATGACGAAAAACGTATTGACGCTGGGATTCTCAACAAAACCTAATTGCGTCCACGCATTAAATCCTGCGGTGATCCCGATCGATTGGACAAAAGCAAGAATCAATGTCAACACACGAGTCGCTTGATTCAGCTTCTTGCGGCCGACTTCCCCTTGTTTTGACCATTCGACAAATTTTGGAACAATGTCCATTTGCAATAGTTGCACAATGATAGAAGCTGTAATGTATGGTGAAACCCCCATGGCAAAGACAGAGAAATTCTGCATAGCGCTACCGCTGACCATGTTCAGCATGCCTAGAAAAGGCAGATCTGCTAAGCTCAGTAATCTGCTGGCGTTTACGCCGGGAACTGTAATTTGAGCACCCAGACGAAAAACGAATAAAGCAAATACGGTAAAGAATATTCTCGATCTAATGTCTTTGACCTTAAAAGAGTCTTTCAGCAATTTAAACATTAAATCACCTCGATTGATCCACCAGCAGCAACGATTGCTTCTTCTGCTGCTTTAGAGAATTTAGCTGCTTTCACAGTTAATTTCTTCGTTAATTCTCCATTGGCTAAGACTTTGATTCCAGCTTTTTCGTTATTCACGATTCCAGCTTCAACTAAAGCAAC
The DNA here is from genome assembly GCF_900604485.1 of Enterococcus mediterraneensis. Taxonomy (NCBI): domain Bacteria; kingdom Bacillati; phylum Bacillota; class Bacilli; order Lactobacillales; family Enterococcaceae; genus Enterococcus; species Enterococcus mediterraneensis. The sequence continues at coordinate 1,458,519 of NZ_UWOP01000001.1, read as the reverse complement.
TGGAGTTACTTCAGTTCCGTCTTCAAAGCGGTTCAACGCGTCTAGATTAACAACAGCGTATTCTTTACGGTTAACGTTAGTGAAACCGCGTTTTGGCAAACGACGGGCTAATGGAGTTTGACCCCCTTCAAACCCTAGACGTACACCACCGCCTGAACGTGCTTTTTGTCCTTTTTGACCGCGTCCAGCTGTTTTACCGTTACCAGATGACGTACCACGTCCAACGCGATTACGTACTTGACGAGAACCTTCTGCAGGTTTTAATTCATGAAGTTTCATAGGTTTGGCACCTCCTTAATCAGAGTAACTTTTTTTGTTTCTTAGATTTCTTCAACGTCCACTAAGTGAGAAACAGTGTTGACCATGCCTTTGATTGCATCGTTAGCAGGTTTTACTACAGTGCTGTTCACTTTTTTCAGACCCAACGCTTTTACTGTGTCCCGTTGGTTTTGAGGACGTCCGATAATACTGCGTTTTAAAGTAATTTTTAATTCAGCCATTATTTTCGTCCTCCTTATCCGATCAATTCTTCAACTGATTTGCCGCGAAGTTCTGCAACTTCTTCAGCACGTTTCAATTGTTTCAAACCTTCAACAGTTGCGCGAACAACGTTGATTGGTGTATTTGAGCCTAATGATTTTGATGTAATATCAGCTACTCCAGCTAATTCTAAGACGGCACGAACTGGTCCACCAGCGGCTACCCCAGAACCTTCTACAGCAGGTTTCATCAAGATGCGTCCGCCACCGAATACACCGATGACTTCATGAGGGATTGTTGAACCAACCATTGGCACTTCAACTAAATGTTTTTTAGCGTCTTCGATTGCTTTGCGGATTGCTTCTGGAACTTCTTGTGCTTTACCAGTACCAAAACCAACGTGTCCGTTTTTGTCACCGACAACGACTAAAGCTGCGAAACGCAGACGACGTCCACCTTTAACAACTTTCGTTACACGGTTGATCGCAACCACGCGGTCTTCTAATTCCAAGTGTTTTGGATCGATATAAACCATGAATGGTGTTCCTCCTTTTCCTAAAATTCTAGTCCATTTTCGCGAGCTGCTTCAGCTAAAGCTGCTACACGGCCATGGTAAAGGTATCCACCACGGTCAAAGACTACTTCTTTAATACCTTTTGCTGCTGCACGTTCTGCGACTAATTTACCGACAGCTTGTGCTTGTTCTGTTTTTGTTCCACCTGAAATTTCTTTATCCAAGGCAGAGGCACTTGCTAGCGTCACACCCGCTACGTCATCAATTACTTGCGCGTAGATGTTTTTGTTAGAACGGAAAACGTTCAAGCGTGGGCACTCAGCAGTACCAGAGATTTTGTTACGTACACGACGATGTCTTTTCTGACGTGTTTTGTTTTTATCTGGTTTTGAAATCACAATTGTCACCTCTTTGTTTAAGCTGGCCTAAGCCGCGAATCGTAAATGATTACGATTATTTACCAGTTTTACCTTCTTTACGGCGTACATATTCGCCAACATAGCGGATACCTTTGCCTTTATAAGGTTCTGGAGGACGAACGCCGCGGATGTTCGCTGCTAATTCGCCAACATGTTCTTTGTTTGTTCCTTTGATCAATACTTGTGTATTAGAAGGAACTTCGATCTCAACGCCTTCTGGTGCTTCGATCTCAACTTGGTGAGAGTAACCAACGTTCAATACAAGTTTTTTACCTTGTAATTGAGCACGGTACCCAACCCCGATAAGTTCTAATCCTTTTTGGAAACCTTCGCTGACACCAACAACCATGTTGTTGAAGTTCGCACGTGTTGTTCCGTGGATTGTTTTCATTTCTTTACTGTCATTTGGACGTGTGAATGTTACTTCGTTTCCTTCGATATTCATTTTGATATCAGAAGAGAAAGTACGAGTCAATTCACCTTTAGGTCCTTTAACTGTAACGACGTTGCCATCTTGCTTCACTTCAACGCCAGCAGGAAGAACGACGATTTTATTACCGATACGACTCACTTGAAGACACCTCCTTGTGTATTATTTAAATTACCATACATAAGCGACAACTTCGCCGCCGATATTTTTTGCTCTTGCTTCTTTATCAGTGACAACACCTTCAGAAGTTGAGATGATCGCGATACCTAAACCATTCAATACTTTAGGTACTTCGTCAGCTTTTACATAAGCACGTAATCCTGGTTTAGAAATACGTTTCAAGTTAGTGATAACACGCTCACCATTTCTTCCGTATTTAAGGAATACGCGGATCACGCCTTGTTTGTCATCTTCGATATATTCAACATCGCGGACGAATCCTTCTTTTTTAAGGATTTCAGCAATGTCGCGTTTGATTTTTGAAGCAGGTACTTCTAAAGATTCGTGTTTTACCATGTTGGCATTACGAATGCGAGTTAGAAAATCTGCGATTGGATCTGTCATGACCATTAGATGATTTACCTCCTTTATGCGAGTATTGTTTACCAGCTAGCTTTCTTCACGCCGGGAATTTGACCTTTATAGGCAAGTTCGCGGAAGCAAATACGGCAAAGTTTGAATTTACGATAAACTGAATGTGGACGGCCGCAACGTTCGCAACGAGTATACTCTTGAGTTGAGAATTTTGCAGGACGTTTGTTTTTAGCAATCATTGATTTTTTAGCCACGTAGTTCGCCTCCTTTTTTTATTTTTGGAATGGCATGCCTAATTGTGCCAACAATTCACGAGATTCTTCATCTGTGTTTGCAGTTGTTACAATAACGATATCCATCCCGCGGACTTTATCTACCAAATCATAATCAACTTCAGGGAAGATCAATTGTTCTTTGATACCCAATGTGTAGTTTCCGCGTCCATCGAACGCTTTTTTGCTGACACCATGGAAGTCACGGACACGTGGTAGAGAAACTGTTACTAATTTGTCTAGGAATTCGAACATTCTTTCTCCACGAAGAGTAACTTTCGCACCGATTGGCATTCCTTCACGTAAACGGAAGCCGGCGATTGATTTTTTCGCTTTAGTGATCAATGGTTTTTGACCAGTGATCAATGTCAATTCTTCAACTGCTTTATCTAGATTTTTTGCATTTGAAACAGCATCGCCCACACCCATGTTGATAACGATCTTTTCAACTTTTGGTGCTTGCATAACTGAACTATAGCTGAATTTTTCCATCAATGATGGGACAACTTCTTTAGTATATTTTTCTTTAAGGCGGTTCATGTTTTGCCCCTCCTTCCTTTATTTGATTATTTATCTAATACTTCGCCAGTTTTCTTAGAAACTCGGACTTTTTTACCGTCAACTTCTTTGTAGCCAACACGTGTAGCTTCACCGTTAGAAGGATCGATCACCATTACATTAGAAACATGAATTGGCGCTTCTACTTCAACGATTCCGCCTTGAGGAGCAGCTTGAGAAGGTTTTTGGTGTTTTTTAACGACGTTTACACCTTCGACAATGACTTTATCTTGCTTAGGAAACGCTGCTAGCACAACGCCCTCTTTGTTTTTGTCTTTACCAGTGATAACTTTAACTTTATCGCCTTTTTTAACAAACATTACTGTTTCGCACCTCCTTTGATAATGAACGACTATTATAATACTTCTGGTGCTAGGGAAACGATCTTCATGAAGTTGTTTTCGCGCAATTCGCGAGCAACTGGTCCAAAGATACGTGTTCCGCGTGGGCTATTATCATCACGGATAATTACCGCAGCATTTTCATCAAATTTAATATAAGAACCGTCAGTACGACGAGCTCCTGATTTTGTACGAACGATAACGGCTTTTACGACGTCACCTTTTTTGACAACCCCACCTGGCGTTGCTTGTTTAACCGAAGCAACGATCACGTCTCCGATATTCGCTGTCTTACGACCTGAGCCGCCAAGGACTTTGATCGTCAAGATTTCACGAGCGCCTGAGTTGTCAGCAACTTTTAATCGGCTTTCTGCTTGGATCACGATGTGTATCCTCCTTTCAGATTTTGCAATTCAATCTATATAGGAAAATCTCGTGTGATTAGATAATCACTGCTTTTTCAACGATTTCTACTAGACGGAAACGTTTAGTAGCTGATAATGGACGAGTTTCCATAATTTTCACGATATCTCCAACTTTTGCTTCGTTGTTTTCATCGTGTGCTTTGTATTTCTTAGAATAGTTCATGCGTTTGCCGTAGATAGGGTGGTTTTTCTTTGTTTCTACAACGACTGTGATGGTTTTATCCATTTTGTCTGATACCACACGACCTTGGTAAACTTTGCGTTGATTTCTTTCTTCAGTCATACGCTTAATGGCCTCCTTCCACTATTACTTAGCTTGTTCACGCAATACAGTTTTGATGCGTGCAATCGATTTACGTACTTCTTTGATACGTGCAGTGTTTTCTAATTGACCTGTTGCTAATTGGAATCTAAGATTGAACAATTCTTCTTTTAATTGTTTTTCTTGATCAAGCATTTCGGCAGTGGTTAATTCTCTGATTTCTTTAACCTTCATTCGATTCACCACCCATTTCCTCACGTTTTACGATCTTAGTTTTTACTGGTAATTTGTGAGAAGCAAGACGTAATGCTTCGCGAGCAACTTCTTCAGGTACTCCAGCGATTTCAAACATGATTTTACCACGCTTAACTGGTGAAACCCAACCTTCAGGTGCCCCTTTACCAGATCCCATACGTACCCCAATCGCTTTGGCAGTATAAGATTTATGAGGGAAAATTTTAATCCATACTTTCCCACCACGTTTCATGTAACGAGTCATAGCAATACGGGCTGCTTCGATTTGGCGGTTAGTGATCCAGTGAGATTCAACTGCTTGTAAGCCGTATTCACCAAAAGTCACTTCTTTGCCGCCTTTTGCTTCCCCGCGCATTTTACCACGGAATTCACGACGGTGTTTTACACGTTTTGGTACTAACATGATTATTTCCCTCCTTTCTCAGTGTTCTTTTTAGTTGGAAGAACTTCTCCACGATAGATCCACACTTTAACTCCTAGTTTTCCGTATGTTGTATCTGCTTCTTCCCAAGCGTAGTCGATATCGGCACGCAAAGTATGAAGAGGAACAGTTCCTTCTGAATAACCTTCTGAACGAGCGATGTCGGCACCGTTCAAACGGCCTGAAACAAGTGTTTTGATACCTTTAGCGCCTGAACGCATTGTGCGTTGGATCGCTTGTTTTTGAGCACGACGGAAAGCAACACGGTTTTCTAATTGACGTGCGATTCCTTCGCCTACTAATTTAGCATCTAGATCTGGTTTTTTGATTTCCACGATGTTGATGTGGATTCGTTTGCCAGTTAATTTATTCAATTCTTTTCTTAGGTTTTCGACTTCGGATCCGCCTTTACCGATAACCATACCTGGTTTAGCTGTGTGGATTGAAACGTTGACGCGATTTGCTGCACGTTCGATTTCAACAGTCGACACAGCGGCATCAGCAAGTTTTTTCGCGATAAATTTACGGATTTTCAAATCTTCGTGTAGAAAGTCGGCATATTCTTTTTCAGCATACCATTTTGCATCCCAGTCACGGATGATGCCTACACGCATTCCAATTGGATGTACTTTTTGACCCACTGATTGTCCCTCCTTATTTTTCTGATACGACTACAGTAATATGACTTGTACGTTTGTTGATAGGAGAAGCTGATCCTTTTGCACGTGGACGGAAACGTTTCATTGTTGGTCCTTCGTTGACATAAGCTTCAGAAACTACTAAGTTTTCAACATCTAAGTCAAAATTATTTTCTGCATTAGCTACTGCGGACATCAAAACTTTTTCGATGATTCCAGCAGATTTGTTTGGTGTGAATTTCAAGATAGCAATTGCTTCAGCAACGCTTTTCCCTCTAATTAAGTCAATTACAAGACGTGATTTGCGAGGAGAAGTACGAACTGTTTTCGCAACTGCTTTAGCTGATGTGATTTGTTCTGCCATTTGGTTATCCTCCCCTCAAATTAGCGTTTTGTTTTCTTATCGTCGGCAGCGTGGCCACGATAAGTTCTGGTTGGTGCAAATTCACCTAATTTATGTCCTACCATGTCTTCTTGGATGTAAACTGGTACGTGTTTGCGTCCATCATAAACAGCGATAGTGAATCCGATAAAACTTGGGAAGATTGTTGAACGGCGAGACCAAGTTTTGATCACTTTTTTCTTTTCAACGCCTTGTTGTGCTTCGACCTTTTTCATCAAATGGTCATCGACGAAAGGTCCTTTCTTTAAACTGCGGCCCATGGTGTACCTCCTCTCAAAATATGTGACACATGGTCAAAGAAATTATTTAGTTTTGCGACGACGAACGATAAGTTTGTCTGATTTTGCTTTCTTGTTACGTGTTTTGTAACCAAGTGCAGGTTGACCCCAAGGTGATACTGGAGCTTTACGTCCGATTGGTGCTTTACCTTCACCACCACCGTGTGGGTGATCGTTAGGGTTCATTACGCTACCGCGAACAGTTGGGCGTTTACGCATCCAACGAGAACGACCAGCTTTACCGATGTTGATCAATTCGTGTTGTTCGTTACCAACAGATCCGATTGTTGCACGTGCAGCAGCCAAGATCATGCGAACTTCACCGGAGTTCAAACGGATCAATACGTATTTGCCTTCTTTACCAAGTACTTGAGCACTTGTACCGGCAGAACGGATCAATTGACCGCCTTTTCCTGGTTTCATTTCAATGTTGTGGATAACAGTACCGACTGGAATGTTTTCAAGTGGTAGTGCGTTCCCGATTTTGATATCTGCATCTGGTCCAGAAACGACAGTCATGCCGACTTCTAATCCTTTAGGTGCTAAGATATATGCTTTTACTCCATCTTCGTAATGAACTAACGCGATGTTAGCAGAACGGTTTGGATCGTATTCGATTGTTTTAACAGTTGCAACAACGTTGTCTTTATTACGTTTGAAGTCGATCACACGGTATTGACGTTTGTGTCCGCCGCCTTGATGACGTACAGTAATACGACCGTTGTTGTTACGTCCGGCGTTGTTTTTCAATGGTTGTAACAATGTTTTCTCTGGAGTTGAAGTAGTAATCTCAGCAAAGTCAGAGCTTGTCATGTTACGACGACCATTTGAGGTAGGTTTGTACTTTTTAATCGCCACGTCTGTTTCCCTCCTATTTAATAGTAGTTATTGATGCTTATTCAGCGTCAAAGATTTGGATTTCTTTTGAATCTTGAGTCAATGTCACAACAGCTTTGCGACGTTTTTTTGTATATCCTGCATATTTACCCATGCGTTTGAATTTAGGACGCACGTTGATGATGTTGACATTGGCAACTTTTACATCAAAGGCTTTTTCAACAGCTTGTTTCACTAAAGTTTTGTTTGCTTTTGTGTCTACTTCGAAAGTATATTTCTTTTCGTCCATCGCAAGCATTGATTTTTCAGTGATTACTGGGCGTTTAATTACATCTAGTAAGTTCATTATGCAAGCACCTCCTCAATTTGAGTAAGAGCAGTTTGAGTTGCTAACACTTTTTCGCTAGAAACAAGGTCCAAGACACTTACGTTAGCTGCAGTTGCTACAGAAACGTTTGAAAGGTTGCGAGCGGATAGTGCTGCAAAATCGTTTTCTGCTTCTACTACGACTAAGACTTTAGAGTCAATAGACAAGTTAGCAAGAACTTGTTTGAATTCTTTTGTTTTTGGTGCGTCAAAGCTTAAAGCATCAACAGCAACCAAGTTGTTTGAAGCAACTTTTTCTGACAATACAGATTTCATTGCTAAGCGACGAACTTTTTTAGGAAGTTTGTAGCTGTATGAACGTGGTGTTGGTCCGAAGACTACGCCACCTCCACGCCATTGTGGTGAACGGATTGAACCTTGACGGGCACGACCTGTTCCTTTTTGACGCCATGGTTTGCGGCCACCGCCACGAACAGCGCTGCGGTTTTTCACTGCGTGTGTTCCTTGTCTTAATGAAGCGCGTTGCATAAGAATTGCATCGTAGACAACTGATTCATTAGGTTCGATTCCGAAGATTTCTTCGTTTAAAGTAATTTCGCCATTTTGGCTTCCATCTTGTTTAAATAATGCTACATTCGGCATTCCTTAGTTCCTCCTTTCTTCCTATCTACTTATTTAGCTTTCACAGCTGATTTGATGGTAATCAATGATTTTTTCGCGCCTGGCACGTTACCTTTGATCAAGATAACATTACGTTCAGCATCAACACGTACAACTTCCAAGTTTTGGATAGTTACGCGGTTGCCGCCCATACGACCAGCAAGACGTTTGTTTTTGAAGACCCGGTTAGGTGCTACTGGACCCATTGATCCAGGACGACGGTGGTAACGAGAACCGTGAGCCATTGGTCCGCGGCTTTGTCCGTGACGTTTGATAACGCCTTGGAATCCTTTACCTTTTGTAGTTCCTGTAACATCAATAATGTCTCCAGCTTGGAAAACATCAACTTTAATTTCTGATCCTACTTCTAACCCCTCAAGCTCAACATCTTTGAATTCGCGAATGAAGCGCTTAGGAGCCGTGTTTGCTTTTGCAACATGACCTTTCGCAGGTTTGTTTGATAAAACTTCACGCATATCTTGGTAACCGACTTGAATTGCTTCGTAGCCGTCGTTTTCCATTGTTTTTACTTGTAGGACTACGTTTGGTGTAGCTTCTACAACAGTAACTGGAATCAATTCACCAGATTCAGTGAAGATTTGTGTCATTCCCACTTTTTTCCCTAAGATTCCTTTGGTCATGATTACACCTCCATCTTAATTTAATTTGATTATAGTTTGATTTCGATATTTACACCGGATGGCAAGTCTAGCTTCATTAAAGCATCAACTGTTTTTGGTGTTGGGTTCACAATGTCGATTAGACGTTTGTGTGTCCGCATTTCGAATTGTTCGCGTGAATCTTTGTATTTATGTGTCGCACGGATCACAGTGTATAGACTGCGTTCAGTTGGCAATGGAATTGGACCAGACACGCTAGCTCCAGTTCTTTTTGCTGTTTCAACGATTTTGTCCGCTGATTGGTCTAAAATACGATGTTCATACGCTTTTAAACGGATACGAATTTTTTGTTTTGCCATTATTTTCCCTCCTTCGCCTATTTTGAAAAGTAGACATAGCTCCACGAAAATTTCCGTCACGCTCGTCCATGGCAAAGCGTCCGGGCGTGTCGCAACCTCTCGTTTCTTAGCCGGCAGATTTTTTTCTCTCTGCCAATGCGCTTTACGACTATACGTAAACAGCACCTTTTTGATTATAGTACAGATGAAAGCTGATAGCAAGCATTTTTTATTGGAAAATCAAGGTTTTTCCGCTTTTTTATTATAAGCGTTTTCATTGATAGCGACGATAATCTTACTGGAGATCTCGCTCTTCAAAATAAAAAAACTGCTGCAAAACAAGCAACAGTTTTTCAACAAAATCGGAAAATCATTCTAGCTCTTTAATGTACTCAGTTTCAATAATTTTATTTCTTATATCTTCTTAAGAAATCAAGTCTTCAACAGTGGATTTCTTGTTCAAGTTTCCTTACAAGCGTCAGTTTTCCATTCGATTTTCTGCCTGATTATAAGCTCCATGCCAAACATGTCCGACATATGGATTGATCCGAACACCATTTTCAATGGCTTTTGCTACAAATTTTTTCGCAGCGGTCACTGCTTTTTCAACTGATAATCCTTTCGCTAAACCTGCAGTGATCGCCGCAGCAAACGTACAGCCCGCCCCATGATTAAAGTCTGTCTGATACAATTCATTTTCTAAAACATGAAAAGTGATCCCGTCATACAGCACATCAATGGCTTTTTCTCCACCTAATCGATGCCCACCTTTGACTACGACATTTTTCGCCCCTAATTGATGGATTTTTTTGGCAGCTTGTTTCATATCTTCTATAGAAGACAAATCCCCCATCTCAGACAAAATCCCTGCTTCTACTAAATTGGGGGTAGTGACTAGCGCTTGCGGCAAGAGATATTTTTTGATTGCTTCAACACTTTCCGGCTGTAAGATCTCTGCTGTTCCTTTACAGGCGATCACCGGATCGATCACGATTTTTTCTACTTTATAGGGCTGGATAAATTCACTGGCTGTTTGAATATTTTCTTCGTTTCCCATCATTCCTGTTTTCAACGCGTCAACTGGACCGCCGGCAAAAACCGACACCAATTGCTTCTTCAATAACTCAGCCGGCAATTCGGTCACATCATGAGACCAGCCAGCTGTCGGGTCCATCGTCACGATAGAAGTGATACTTGAGAAACCAAAAACACCATATTCTTCAAATGTTTTCAAATCCGCTTGTAATCCAGCTCCACCAGTGGAATCAGATCCTGCAATCGTCAATACTTTTTTCATACACTTACACCCCTTATTTTTGAGATGGCGGTATAAATCAATCGGTCAAACTCTGTAAAATCGAAAATATCGCCTCATTGGAATAAGTATAGCGAAATGAACACTTGACGAAAACGACCAATTGGTTTATTTTCATACCAACCAATCTAAAAAGGAGCAATGTTCATGTGGGTATTAGATCGTTCCAGCAAATTACCATTGTTTCAGCAGATCATCAATCAAATCATCGAATCTATCCAGAATGGGACCCTGTCTGCCGGAGACAAACTGCCGCCAGAACGGAAATTAGCGGAAATGTACGGTGTCAATCGTTCTACAGTAAATCATGCACTAGAAGAATTGGTCAGTTTGGGATGGATCGTCCGCAGACAAGGCAGCGGGACTGAAGTTGCCAAAGGACGCTGGGGCAGTCGCCAAACGCCTGACTACCACTGGCGACGTTTAACGAATTTAACAGCGCCTCAAGATCCGTTCATTGAAAAAATCAACGAATTGAAGAATACCCAAAAAACACTGGATCTTTTTACCGGCGATCTACCTACAGAACTGATCCCGGATTTTCAATTTCCGGCGATCACTTGGGAACAAGTGATCCAAGAAGAAAAAAAAGTAACAAAAACCGGTTATCTGCCGCTAAAAGAACTTATTCAAAAAAATGCGGCCAAAAATCTAGGGATTTCCATGGACGGACAAGATCTGCTCATCACTTCCGGTTCCACGCAAGGAATTTTGCTTTTATTACAGACACTGCTGCAATTTGGCGACTGTATCGCGACCGAAGAACCCTCTTTTCTTTTTTCATTACCGCTTTTTCAATATTTGGGTATTCGCGTTGAAGGAATCCCTTGCGATTCGGAAGGCATCCAACCGGAAAAATTAGAAAAACAAATTTTAGCAAAAAAAATCAAGCTGCTTTATTTGAATCCCAGTTTTCAAAACCCTACCGGACGCAGCATGTCCCTGAAGCGAAGAAAAGAAATCTTGGCACTCTGTCAAAAATATACTTTGCCGATCGTTGAGGATGATGTTTTCAGCGAGCTTGCTTTTGCTAAAACGCCGCCAAAATTAAAAGAACTTGCGCCACAGCAAGTCATCTATCTAGGTTCTTTATCAAAGATCTTCGGTTCTTCTATCAAAATTGGCTGGCTGATCGCACCTAAGGCATTGATCGAGAATCTGGCGAATGCGAAACAACGGCTAGATGCAGAAACCACTATTTTCCCGCAATTACTGGCTACTGCGGCATTGCGTTCGCCTGACTATCAGCAACAACATCAACGTTTGATTCAAGAATTAAAAACACGCAGCGATGATTTTTCTAAAACATTGGCAAGATTTGCCCCTGAATGGACCGCTGTCCCCATCAATGGCGGACTTTATTATTGGTTGTCTTGGCATGGAAATACCATCACCCGCTCCTTCTGGCAAAAATTTTTGGATCGAAAGCTTCTGATCGCACCTTCTTTTCTTTTTAGTGATGATACGTCTTCGATGCGGATCAACTACACACGAATGGATCGCAAAGACTTGCTGGATTTTTGCAAGCAGCTGGAATATATCACAAATGATTGGCAAAAAATTGCTTCAAATTCAAAGAAAACGAACTAAAAAACACTGAGTCCTTCTACGTTCCTGTTCTTTGAATGCTCTTCATTGACAAGTCAATCTTAATTGGATAGAATTTCTTTACAACATATCAATTACATTAATTATCACTACCGGGTGATAGAGGCATTTAGTGAACTCATTAGGTCTTTGCAGAGTTCACTAGATGCCTTTTTTTGAGGGAGGAATCGGAAATGACATGGATTTTTTTATTTTTAGGAGGGGTCTTTGAAGTAGTTTGGGCTACTACAATGAAGCTGAGCAATGGTTTTACTAATATCTGGTATAGCTTATATACCGTCATAGGAATGATCTTCAGCTTCGGTTTTTTGGCATTGGCAGTCAAACATATACCATTGAGCATCTCTTATCCGGTCTGGACAGGAATCGGCGCTGTCGGATCCATTATCATAGGGGTTGTATTATTCAAAGATCATCTTTCGTTTGCTACATGGATATTTGTAGCCATGCTGATCGTCGGCATCATCGGTATCAAAGTAACGAGCGGGCATTGAATCACAACGTTGGTACTAAAAATTACCTTTTTTACTGCATACATTAATAGAAAAAACAGCATCCGGCAATATCGACCGCACGCTGTTTGAAATGAGTTATGGTACAAAAAAAGAGCGAAGACCGCAAGGGTCTCGCTCTTTTTAAATCAGTTAATCAAAAATTAACCGATGATTTCTGTAACAACGCCTGAACCAACAGTACGTCCGCCTTCACGAATTGAGAAACGAGTTCCGTCTTCGATAGCGATTGGGTGGATCAATTCAACGTCCATTGATACGTTATCGCCAGGCATAACCATTTCAGTTCCTTCTGGCAATTCAACAACACCAGTTACGTCTGTTGTACGGAAGTAGAATTGTGGGCGGTAGTTTGTGAAGAATGGAGTGTGACGTCCGCCTTCTTCTTTAGTTAAAACATAAACTTCTGCTTTAAATTTTGTATGTGGAGTGATTGTACCTGGTTTAGCCAATACTTGTCCACGTTGGATGTCATCGCGAGAAACCCCACGAAGCAATGCGCCGATGTTGTCTCCAGCTTCAGCGTAATCCAATAATTTACGGAACATTTCAACACCAGTAACAGTTGTTTTCGCAGTTTCTTCAGCGATACCTACGATTTCAACTTCGTCACCAACGCGAACTTGTCCACGTTCAACACGACCTGTAGCAACTGTACCACGACCAGTGATTGAGAATACGTCTTCCACTGGCATCATGAATGGTTTGTCATGGTCACGTTCTGGAGTTGGGATATATTCGTCAACTGCAGCCATCAATTCTAAGATTTTTTCTTCGTATGAAGGGTCGCCTTCTAAAGCTTTCAATGCTGAACCAGCAACGACTGGAGTGTCGTCTCCTGGGAAACCATATTCAGACAATAGGTCGCGTACTTCCATTTCAACTAATTCTAATAATTCTTCGTCGTCAACCATATCCATTTTGTTCAAGAAAACAACGATGTAAGGAACACCAACGTTACGTGACAATAGGATGTGTTCACGTGTTTGAGGCATAGGACCATCAGCAGCAGAAACTACTAAGATCGCACCGTCCATTTGAGCAGCACCAGTGATCATGTTTTTAACATAGTCCGCGTGTCCTGGGCAGTCAACGTGAGCGTAGTGGCGGTTTTCTGTTTCATATTCAACGTGAGCTGTTGAGATAGTGATTCCGCGTTCGCGTTCTTCTGGAGCTCCATCGATTTGGTCATAAGCTGAAGCTTGAGCCAAACCTTTTTTAGATAATACAGTTGTGATAGCAGCTGTTAGAGTTGTTTTACCATGGTCAACGTGTCCGATAGTACCGATGTTTACATGGGGTTTAGAACGGTCAAATTTTTCTTTTGCCATTTTAATATGTTCCTCCTAAAAATAAAATTGTATTTTTATCTGATAGGTAAGCAATCAAAAATGATTGCTTGCCCTTATCATCGTTAATTATTGTACACGAAACTTCTCAAAAAATATAGTTCTTTTAAGAAAATGCTAGACAGTTATCTTATTCAGATTTTCCGCCATTTTTCTTAATGATTTCTTCTTGAACAGATTTCGGTACATCTTCATAGTGGTCGAATGTCATTGTAAATACACCGCGACCTTGTGTTGCTGAACGTAATGTCGTTGCATAACCGAACATTTCAGCAAGAGGAACCATTGCACGAACAACTTGTGAGTTACCACGTGCTTCCATTCCTTCTACGCGTCCACGACGAGCAGTTACGTGTCCCATAACATCACCTAAGTAATCTTCAGGAACAACGATTTCTACTGACATGATTGGTTCAAGGATAACAGGATTTGCTTTCTTAGCAGCAGCACGTAAAGCCATTGAAGCCGCTACACGGAAGGCTGTTTCACTTGAATCGACATCATGGTAAGATCCATCGTAAAGTTTCGCTTTGATGTCTACCATTGGGTAACCGGCAAGGACACCATTTTCCATGGAGTCTTTCAAACCAGCTTCAACAGCAGGGATATATTCACGAGGAACGACCCCACCGACGATGGCATTTTCAAATTCGAAACCAGCGCCCTCTTCGTTTGGTGTGAATTCGATCCATACGTGACCGTATTGACCTTTACCACCAGACTGACGGACGAATTTACCTTCTGCTTCAGTTGAAGAGCGGAAGGTTTCACGATAAGAAACTTGAGGTGCACCAACGTTTGCTTCTACTTTGAATTCGCGACGCATACGGTCAACGATGATATCCAAGTGAAGCTCACCCATACCAGCGATGATAGTTTCACCAGTTTCAGGGTTTGTTTCGGCACGGAAAGTTGGATCTTCTTCAGATAGTTTTTGCAATGCGATACCCATTTTATCTTGGTCAGCTTTTGATTTAGGTTCAATAGCGACTTGGATAACTGGTTCTGGGAATTCCATTGATTCAAGAATTACTAGATTCTTTTCATCACATAGTGTGTCCCCAGTTGTTGTATCTTTCAAACCAACAGCCGCTGCGATATCTCCAGCATATACTTCAGAGATTTCAGAACGAGAGTTAGCGTGCATTTGTAGGATACGACCAACACGTTCGCGTTTGTCTTTTGTCGCGTTACGGATGTATGAACCTGACTCCAACACACCTGAGTAAACACGGAAGAAAGTCAAACGACCTACGAATGGGTCTGTCATAACTTTAAATGCTAAAGCTGAGAAAGGAGCGTTGTCGTCGGCTGGACGTTCAACTTCTTCATCAGTTTTAGGATCGATCCCTTTGATTGCAGGGATATCTAATGGAGATGGCAAGTAATCGATAACGGCATCCAATAACAATTGAACCCCTTTATTTTTGAAAGCTGAACCGCAAAGAACTGGGTAAAATTCTACAGCAGTTGTAGCTTTACGGATTCCTTCTTTAAGTTCCGCTTCAGTGATTTCTTCGCCTTCCAAATATTTCATTGTTAGGTCTTCATCAGTTTCAGCAACAGCTTCAACCAATTTTTCGCGCCATTCTTCAGCCAATTCGCGGTAGTCTTCAGGAATCTCAGTTTCTTCGATTTCTGTACCTAGATCGTTGGTGTACATTTCAGCTTTCATCTTCACTAAGTCGATAATACCAGTGAAGTCATCTTCTGCACCGATCGGTAATTGGATTGGATGAGCGTTTGCTTGCAAACGATCGTGTAAAGTAGATACAGAGTATAAGAAGTCTGCACCGATTTTATCCATTTTGTTTGCAAAAACGATACGTGGAACACCGTAAGTTGTTGCTTGACGCCAAACTGTTTCAGTTTGAGGTTCAACACCTGATTGCGCATCAAGAACAGTTACCGCACCGTCAAGCACGCGTAATGAACGTTCTACCTCAACGGTGAAGTCCACGTGTCCTGGGGTGTCGATGATATTGATACGATGACCTTTCCATTGTGCTGTTGTTGCAGCAGATGTGATCGTGATACCACGTTCTTGTTCTTGTTCCATCCAGTCCATTTGGGAAGCTCCTTCGTGAGTTTCGCCGATTTTATGGATTTTACCTGTATAGTACAAGATACGTTCTGTCGCAGTCGTTTTACCAGCATCGATGTGGGCCATGATACCAATGTTACGAGTGTTTTCAAGAGAAAATTCTCTAGCCATGCTACTTTGTTCTCCTCTCTTTTTCTAAATAACTAAATTCATTGTTATACCTTCTGGGGACAGAGTGTCCAACACAGAGAGGATCTTACCAACGATAGTGAGCAAATGCGCGGTTGGCTTCTGCCATTTTGTGTGTGTCTTCGCGTTTTTTCACAGAAGCGCCAGTGTTGTTAGCAGCATCCATGATTTCTTTTGCAAGACGTTCTTCCATTGTGTGTTCGCCACGCAAACGAGCGTAGTTTACCACCCAACGAAGACCTAAAGTCGTACGACGTTCAGGGCGAACTTCAACTGGTACTTGATAGTTTGAACCCCCAACACGACGAGCTTTAACTTCCAATACAGGCATAACATTTTTCATTGCTTGTTCGAAAACTTCCAATGGATCGTTACCTGTAGATTCTTTGATAATGCCAAATGCATTATAGATAATATTTGCAGCAATCCCGCGTTTTCCGTCAACCATTACACGGTTGATCAAGCGAGTTACTAATTTTGAGTTATAAATAGGATCTGGTAAAACATCACGTTTTGCAACAGGACCTTTACGAGGCATCCGTAACTCCTCCTTCCGAAATATTTCTTCTATTAAAAAATAGAATCATTTGTATAATTTTTTTGAAGCAGATTAAGCTTTAGGTCGTTTTGTACCATATTTAGAACGAGATTGTTTACGATCGTTTACACCGGCAGTATCCAATGCACCACGAACGATATGATAACGTACCCCTGGTAAGTCTTTTACACGTCCACCACGCAACAATACAACACTGTGTTCTTGCAAGTTGTGGCCGATACCTGGGATATAAGCTGTTACTTCGATCAAGTTAGACAAACGAACACGCGCATATTTACGTAAAGCTGAGTTCGGTTTTTTCGGTGTCATTGTTCCCACACGAGTTGCTACCCCACGTTTTTGAGGTGAGTTCACATTCGTTTGAGTTTTTTTGAAACTGTTATATCCTTTGTTCAAAGCAGGTGAATTTGATTTTTCAACCTTGGATTTACGAGGTTTACGTACTAATTGATTAATTGTAGGCATCCCTAGTTGTCCTCCTTCCTTTATTCGCTTTTCTAGTCCCACACATCCAGGTGGGTCTTTTTTCGCGATAAAAAATAATGCATCCTCTGCATTGATTATCAGTTGTACTTCCACAGTCAGCACGTCTCCAACGAGAGACCTGTATATAAAGCACCTTTGATAGGATATCATGATTAAAACAAGGTGTCAACCGACTGTCCTTATTTTTTGACGATTTTTTTTATGGTTTTCCCGGATTAAAGCTGTTCTTTTTTTTCATTACCTATTAAAATGGAACAGACACTAAATAAAGGCGGGATAATGATGAATTTGAAACAAATGGTCGGCATCGAAGCAACAAAATTTATTGAAGACGGAATGATCGTCGGTTTAGGAACGGGGTCCACAGCTTACTATATGGTAGAAGAAGTTGGTCGTTTGATTCGCGAAGAAGGGTTGTCCATTACTGGTGTGACGACATCCAATGCGACAAAAGAACAAGCTGAAAAATTAGGGATTCCTTTAAAAACCATTGATGAAGTTTCTCATGTAGATGTAACCATCGATGGTGCGGACGAGATCAGTGCAGACTTCCAAGGGATCAAAGGCGGCGGCGCAGCATTATTATTTGAAAAGATCGTAGCTACCTATTCCAACAAAGTGATCTGGATCGTCGATCACTCAAAAATGGTCGAACATTTGGGGGCATTCCCTCTGCCAGTTGAAGTCATTCCTTACGGCAGCCAACAGATCATGCGGATCTTTAATGAAAAAAATTATCACCCTGTCTTGCGAACAAATGAAAACGGCGAATATTTGCGTACAGACAGCAACAATTATATTATCGATCTGCATTTGGAAACTATCACTGACCCCCATGCTTTGGCAAACGAATTAGACAAAATGGTAGGCGTTGTAGAACATGGGCTATTTTTAGATATGGTAAATACAGTGATTGTAGGATATGATGACGGACCAAGAATCCTTACACCTCAAGGTCAAAAATAAAAATTGCTATTTTTTATTCAAATTATGCAAAAAAAATTGACTTTTAAGCCACAAAAGAGTAATGTTTTATTGAATTTGCGTTACATTCTTCTTAATTGAATAAAGGTAAAGGTGAGAGAGGAAAAAAAGCATGAAACTTATTGGCTATGCACGAACAACGATAAACGACGCTGGAACAGACACACAAACAATGACCCTATCCGACTATGGCTGCGATAAAATTTTTCTGGATTCTTTCGATCAAGATGAAAATCAGTATGACTTGGAAAATGTACTCGCACAATTAGAATCCGGCGATACATTAGTAGTTTGCGACTTGCATCGTTTAGGTCGTTCTACCCGTCAGCTGACAGATTTGACTCGTGAATTTCAAGACAGAGGCATTAATTTGGTCAGCCTTGCTGAAAAGATCGACACACGGGAACCAATGGGAGAAATTTATTTCCGGCTAATGGATGGACTGGCAAATATGGAATGCGCATTGATCAAAGAAAGAACGTTGGTAGGATTGAACAATGCCCGTAAAAAAGGCAAAATCGGCGGACGTCCTAAGATCGATCCAAAAATCGTCAAGAAAATCCGACGTCTGTACTATGAAAAGAAAGAAACTATTCAATACATCTCAGCAAAATGCGGCGTTTCAGTCGGAACTTGCTACAAATATATCAATTTACCAGATGAAGAAGTTTTAAAAATAGTTGACTAAAAAAGATTGGATCACCGTTTTTAATCGGTTGATCCAATTTTTTATTCTGTTTGTTTTTTAGAAAATCAGGTTAAATTCGGGATTTTATAAGCAAGAAAACAGATTTCGATGGAAATATCCCCAAAAACATTGTACAATAAACAAGAAATTGAAAATTTCAGAAACTAGATATATAAAGGAGAGTTTTTCATGCCAAAATTAGTTTTTTCTCGTCATGGATTAAGTGAATGGAACAAATTGAACCAATTTACTGGTTGGGCAGACGTTGACTTGGCTCCAGAAGGTGTCGAAGAAGCAAAAGAAGGCGGCCGTAAAATCAAGGAAGCCGGCATCGAATTCGATGTTGCGTTCACCTCTGTTTTAACTCGTGCGATCAAAACATGTAACCTGATCTTAGAAGAATCTGATCAATTATGGGTTCCACAAATCAAATCATGGCGCTTGAACGAACGCCACTACGGTAAATTACAAGGATTGAACAAAAAAGAAACTGCTGAAAAATACGGTGACGAACAAGTTCACATCTGGCGCCGTTCATACGATGTATTGCCTCCATTGATGGAAGCAGAAGACGAAGGTTCAGCAGCACAAGACCGTCGTTACTCAATGTTAGACCCTCGCGATATCCCTGGAGGAGAAAACTTGAAAGTTACTTTGGAACGTGCATTACCTTTCTGGCAAGATCAAATCGCTCCTGCATTGAAAGACAACAAAACAGTTTTAGTTGCTGCACATGGTAACTCATTACGTGCATTAGCAAAACATATCGAAGGTATTTCAGACGAAGATATCATGGATCTTGAAATCCCAACAGGTCAACCACTTGTTTATGAATTGAATGACGACCTTTCAGTAGCGAAAAAATACTACTTATAAGATCATCTGAATCAAACACAAAAGATCGACTGCTTTTATCGGCAGCCGATCTTTTTTTCAATAAATTGTAGCTGCCATGATTCCCGCAAAACAACTCCCTATTGGTCCGATAAATCCGAAGATCTCTCCTGCATCGATCGACAATTCAATATTTTCTATTCCCCGCTGACTTCCGTAAAATTTAGACAGCTGTCGGATCTCGATCATTGCCATCACTGCTCCTCCTTTACCCTCCAATAGAAAACGCTATCTACTATTAGTAGATAAGCTGAGTACCTAAACTAGCAAAAAAACGGCTTATAGAGCACACTTGCAAACAAGTGTAACGGAACAAAAAAATACGAATCCATCCCTAAAGAATGAACTCGTATCTTTCTAATAACCTGATCGATTAAGTTAGTTTATTATAGAAAATTTGTTTCTGTCAGACTTGCTTGATAGATTGCCACGACATCGTCGGCTTGCAAAGGTACAAAAGCATCTGTTGCAATAGTACTATGGGCAACTGCTTGGCTAGCCATTTCCGCAAAATCGCGGTCGTCGTTGATCCCAACTTCCGGTAAAGTCATTGGGATACCGCAAGCTTTGAAAAAGTCATAAGTTTTTTGGATCGCCATCCGTGCCGCAAGTTCAGGTACGGCTTCATCGATTCCCCAAACTTCTTTAGCAAAGCGTGCGAATTTACCCACTGTTTGCTCGTTCAAGACATGTTCCATCCATCTCGGTGTCAAGATTGCCAGACCGATTCCGTGAGTGATATCGTAAAAAGCACTCAATTCATGTTCCATCGGATGGCAAGACCACGCGCCAGAGCGGCCTTTGCCGACTAATCCATTCAACGCCAATGTACTTGCCCACATCAAATTTGCCCGCGCGTCATAATCATTAGGTGTTTCTAGTGCTATCGGTAAATTTTTGATGACAGCTTTCATCAAACCTTCTGCCACACCATCTTGGACATCAGTGCCTTGGGTCTTGTTGAAATAGATCTCAAACAAATGACTCAAAATATCTGCAGAACCTGCTGCTGTTTGGTATTGATTGACTGTAAATGTATTTGTGGGATCTAAAAACGAAACTTTTGGTAAAAAGTTTTCACCATGGATCCCTAATTTTTGTTTCGTTTCTAAATTGGAGATTACAGCTCCACGGTTCATTTCACTCCCTGTCGCCGCCAGTGTCAAAACGGTGACAAGTGGTAACGCCGGGCCATCATAGCGGCGTTTCAATACCATTTTCCAAGGATCTTCTTGGCTGATTGCCGCGCCTGCGATTACTTTACTGCAATCAATGACCGATCCGCCGCCAACTGCCAAGATCACTTCGATCTCATGCTCCTGACATAACGCTGCCCCTTTTGCCACAGTTTCTACACGGGGATTCGGTTCTACACCGTTCAATTCGTATATCTCGTTGTCGTTAGCTTTCAATAAAGCAATAATCGCATCATATAAACCATTCCGTTTGATACTGCCGCCGCCATAAACCAGCAGCACTCGTTTACCGAATGTATCCAAAACAGCTGGTAATTCACTTAAACGATCTTTACCAAAACGAATATCTGTTGCAACATCAAATGTAAAATTTTCCAAGAAAAATCCCTCATTTCATTTTTTGAATTTATGGGCGGATGGCAGTTTCCAAACCAACTTCAATCATATCATTAAATGTAGTTTGGCGTTCTTCAGCAGAAGTGGCTTCACCGGTTACGATATGATCACTTACTGTACAAATCGCTAGAGTTTGAACATGGAATTTTGCGCCTAAGTAATACAAAGCCGCAGCTTCCATTTCAACTCCCATCACGCCTAACTCAGCCAGTTTAAGAGTTTCTGTCATATCATCTTTATAGAATGTGTCCTCTGACAGTAAATTTCCTACATGCGTCGTATATCCTCTTTCTTTTGCGATTTCATAGGCTGTTAGTAATAAATCGAAATCAGCGATGGGCGGATAATGAAAGCTGGTGAAGTTTTTCGCCACCATTGAAGAACTTGTCGCTGCCGCTTGACCGATCACTAGATCACGAACATGAACATCTTTTGAGATTGCCCCGCAAGTACCCACACGGATCAATTTTTTCACGCCATATGATGTGATCAATTCTTGAGCGTAAATGCTGGCTGAAGGCATCCCCATCCCGGTTCCTTGAACGGAGATCCGTTCGCCTTTATAAACACCGGTATATCCTAACATTCCGCGGACGTTATTGTAACAGATTGGATCTTCCAAAAAATTTTCAGCAATATACTTTGCTCGTAAAGGATCTCCTGGTAATAATATTTTATCGGCGATTTCGCCTTCTTTTGCTTCGATATGAACGCTCATAAAAAAGCTCCTTTCACGTTGTTATAGTGCAGCCAAAGTTTCTTTGACCAATGATTTGAATTCCGCCTTCACACGATTGGTCGTTTCTACGACTTCTTCATGGTTCAGGCTTGCCTGCATTCCAGCAGCCAGATTGGTAATACATGAGATGCCTAAAACTTTCAATCCACTGTGAACAGCGACGATCACTTCCGGAACCGTAGACATCCCCACGGCATCTGCTCCCACGATTCGTGCAAATCGGATTTCTGCAGGTGTTTCATACGTCGGACCGGAAAAGCCCATATAAACACCCTCTTGCAAGTGAAGTTGACGTTTTTCTGCGATTTTTTTCGCTGTTTCGCGATATTCCAACGTATACGCATTACTCATATCAGGGAAACGCGGACCGATCTTTTCATCATTAGCGCCGATCAATGGATTGTCGCCAGTAAAGTTGATTTGATCGGTAATCAGCATCAAGTCCCCCGGTGCGAAGCTTTCATTTACACCGCCACAAGCATTTGTCACGATCAACGAATGAGCCCCTAAAGCCGCCATCACACGAACAGGAT
Organism: Enterococcus mediterraneensis; assembly: GCF_900604485.1. Lineage (NCBI taxonomy): Bacteria > Bacillati > Bacillota > Bacilli > Lactobacillales > Enterococcaceae > Enterococcus > Enterococcus mediterraneensis. The sequence goes on along the minus strand of NZ_UWOP01000001.1, from coordinate 1,436,015 downwards.
AAGTGACTGTCTGCATCGAATGTCCTTCGTAATAATGGAAACGCCCTTGCATCGCTAATACTTTTTTACCGGATAATTCACCGTAAACAAGTTGTCCAGCATGCCCAACAACTGTTGAAACAGGAAAATGCGGGATATCATTGTAAGAGATTTTGATTGGTTCAGTGATCTCATCAGCTAGTTCTCCGAGACCTGATCCTAAGATCAATCCGAAGTCGATGTCTTTCACTCCGGCATTTTTAATGAATTCCAGTGTTTGATTGATTTGTTCAGTCATTGGTACACTCCTATTTTAAAAGATTTAAGAAACTTTGACCATTTTCAGTGGCAGGTACATTGAAGTTTTCCGCGATCGTCGCCGCGATATCGGAATAAAATCCTTGAGGCAATTCGCCTTGTTCTTCGAATTTTTTGCTATACACTAGCAACGGCACATATTCGCGGGTATGGTCGGTACCTGTGAAGGTTGGGTCGTTCCCATGGTCAGCTGTGATCATCAACAGATCATCTTCTTCCATAGCATCCATTAATTCTGGAATTCGTAAATCGAAATCTTCGATCGCATGAGCATAGCCTACTACGTCCCGACGATGACCGTATAATGCATCAAAATCTACTAAATTCGTAAAGCTTATTCCTGTGAACTCTTTTTTCATAACTTTCAATAATTGATCCACACCGTCCATGTTGCTCTTTGTGCGGATGGCTTCTGTTACCCCTTGGCCATTGAAGATATCATTGATTTTACCCACAGCGATTACATCTTTGCCGCTGTCTTTCAAAGAATCCAAAACAGTTTTTCCAAATGGATCAAGCGCATAGTCATGACGATTGCTGGTGCGGGTGAAATTACCAGGTTCGCCGACGTATGGACGGGCAATGATTCGACCGATCATATAAGGTTCATCTTTCGTGATGTCCCGAACGTATTGGCAGATTTTATACAATTCTTCTAATGGGATAATTTCCTCATGGGCTGCGATTTGCAACACAGGGTCAGCAGAAGTATAAACGATCAGATCACCAGTTTTCATTTGGTGTTCGCCATAATCATTGATTACTGCTGTACCTGAATAAGGTTTGTTGCAGACGATCTTGCGTCCAGAAAATTCTTCGATCTGCTTCAGCAGTTCATCTGGGAATCCGTCTGGAAATACCCGAAACGGCTTTTTGATATTCAGTCCCATGATTTCCCAATGTCCTGTCATCGTGTCTTTACCGACTGAAACTTCTTCAAGTTTCGTTGCATATCCTTTGTGATCGCTGACAGCTTTGACCCCTTCAAGCGGACGGATCGTTCCCAATCCCAGATTTTCTAAATGCGGGATCGTCAGTCCAGCTTTTTGTGCGATATGGCCTAATGTATCAGAACCTACATCGCCAAATTTTTCAGCATCTGGCGCTTCGCCGATACCAACTGAATCCATTACAATCAAATGTACACGTTTAAACATTTCTTTTCCCCACTTTCATTTATTTATATGTCTATCTTACTAAAGAAAGACTGAAATGACTTGCCTAAACTTTGTAATTATCTAAATATCTTTTTTGGGCATCTCACAAAGTCTGGTGTTTTATTTCCAATCAAGCGTCAATCCTGGTGTTTCTGCGAGATGTCACTACGCTCTCTGCGCTCGCCTACTACTGTTCATCATCTGGCCGCTCGCTAAAGCGAGCCAGTCGCAGTAATTCGGTGTGATGTCACTACGCTCTCTGCGTTCGCCTAGTACTGTTCATCATCTGCTCTGTTCTGCTAAAGCGGACCAATCGCAGTGATTCACAGCAAAAGGGCGGGACGAAGCAACATTGTCCCTTAGTCCCACCCTTGAATACATAATGATTATTTTGATTTGATATAGTTTGTTCCGTTAGCTTTTGGTCCTGAGGCTTTACCTAGGAAGATGACTAACACGATAATTGTTAAAACATATGGTGCTGCTTGCAGGTAAACGTCTGGGATCGATGAGATCAATGGCAGTCTTGAACCGGCGATACTGATATTTTGAGCGAAACCAAAGAATAGCGCCGCTCCCATCGCGCCAAGAGGATTCCATTTACCAAAGATCATGGCAGCCATCGAAATGAACCCTTGTCCGGCGATCGTCGTTACCGCAAAACGCCCGGCGATGGATTGCGCGAACAATGCACCACCCATTCCGCCTAAGAAACCTGAGATCAAAACGCCGGAATAACGCATCGCATAGACGTTGATCCCCAGAGTATCTGCTGCTTGAGGATGCTCACCTACTGAGCGCAAACGTAATCCGAATTTTGTTTTGAAAATAACAAACCATGCGATAACAGAAATCAAGATTGCTACATATGCAGGTAATAACGTATTAGTAAAGAAGATTCTTCCGATGATCGGAATATCTTTCAAAACAGGGAAACTATAATAACCGAAGATCTCAGTGATATTATCTGTTTGACCTTTGCCATAGATCGCTTTGACTAAGAAAATCGACAAAGCCGGCGCCATCAAGTTCATAACTGTCCCACTGATAATGTGATCGGCACGGAAATTGATCGTTGCTACGGCGTGCAGAATAGAAAAGACCATCCCCGCTAAACCACCGACTAAAACACCGACCCAAGGCGTCCACGAACCTAATTGATCCGCCATCTCGATATTGAAGACGATCGCACTGAATGCGCCCATAACCATGATTCCTTCAAGTCCGACGTTGACGATCCCGCTGCGTTCAGAAAAGACACCGCCTAAAGCCGTTAGAATCAATGGAGAGGCGTAAACAAGAGTTTGGGTCACGATCGAGGCGATTAAATTGATATCCATTAGATAGTTCCCCCTTCTTTATCCTGGTCACTTGGTGTAGCCTCGATATCTTTAACCACAGCTACTTCTTTTTTTGAACCGAATAATTTCGCTAAAGCGACCCGGATCACAAAGCTGATACCTACAAAGAAGATGATGATCGCAATATCCACGTCCACTAATTCAGGCGGGATACCGGCAAACTGCATTCCTTGTCCGCCAAGTTTCAAGATACTGAATAAAAATGCTGACAATAAGATTCCGATCGAGCTGCCGCTTCCTAATAAAGAAACCGCCATTCCGTCAAAACCGATACTCAATGAAGTTCCTTGAACAAAGAAGTTTTGGAAAGTTCCCAAACCTTGGACAACTCCACCAAGACCAGCCAATGTTCCGGAGATAACCATTGAGATGATGATCGTCCGTTTACTGCTCATACCAGCATATTCTGAAGCAAATGGATTCAAACCAACTGAACGGATCTCATAACCAAGTGTAGTTTTCTTCATCAAAAACCATACCAGAATTAAGAAAATAAATGCTAATAAGATACCCATATTCAACCGTGAACCATTACTTATTTCGCTCAAAAAAGGAATCCGTAATGATCCATTGGTACCCACCATTTTTGTGACACCCTTGTTGCTCATCAAGTTTTCATTCATGACATTGTTGACGATATGCGTACTTGTATACAGTAACACGTAGTTCATCATAATCGTTACGATAACTTCACTAGTACCAAAGAACGCCCGTAAAATCCCAGGTATCGCCGCAGCGATCGCCCCTGAAACCGCACCAGCCAAAATTGCTAATGGCAATACCACCGCTTTAGGTGCGTCAGGCATTTCCAAGGCTACCCAGATACTTGCTACCCAGCCGCACAGCGCTTGACCGGAAAGCCCGATATTGAAGAAGCCGGCAGAGTTGGCTACAGAAAAGCCAAGTGCGGTAAAGATCAATGGTCCAGCTGTTACAAAAATCTCACCGATATTTCTAGGATTCAGTGCCTTCGTTTGTGGATTTAAAAAAGCTGTTTCAATCATTCGTTGATAACCGGCGATTGGATTGTAGCCAAAAGCCGCCATGATGATACCGCCGATCAAGAATCCTAGTAAGACAGCAATGACCGGCACAAGAATATTTCTGATTTGTTCTGAACGTTTATACAACTGGCTCACCTGCTTCCGATTTTTCTAATTCAGCGCGAGCTTCTTCTAATGAGTACCCGGCCATCAATAAGCCCAATTCATTTTCAGTGGTTTCTTTCGGATCAACGATACCAACGATCTCGCCGGCATGGATTACTGCGATCCGATCAGAAACATTCAGAATTTCTTCTAATTCAAAGCTGACTAGCAACACCGCTTTGAATTTATCCCGTTGTTCGATCAAACGTTTGTGGATAAATTCGATAGCACCAACGTCTAGTCCCCGTGTTGGGTTGGCTACGATCAGCAGATCAGGATCTCGGTCGATTTCCCGAGCAATGATCGCTTTTTGCTGATTACCACCTGACAATGATTTAGCAGGAACTAATTCATTGACTGTCCGCACATCGAATTCTTTGATCAAATCGCGGGCTTTTTCATTGATTTCGTTATAATTCAAAACACCATGTTTGCTTAGCGGTTCATGATAATAAGTTTGCAGACCAATGTTTTCTGCTAGTGTCATATCTAAAACCAAGCCATATTTGTGGCGGTCTTCTGGAACATGTCCTACACCACTTTCGGTGATTTGTCTTGGTTTTTTATTCGTGATATCCTCACCATTCAGTTTGATCGTACCATTTTCGACTTTGCGCAATCCCGTTAATGCTTGGATCAATTCTGATTGACCGTTGCCGTCGATACCAGCGATCCCCAGCACTTCACCGGCTCGTACTTCCAAGTTTAGATTCTTCACAGCAGAGATTCCGCGGCTTTCTTTAACTTCCAAGTTTTCAATAGCCAGCACCACTTCTTGCGGGTTCGCATCTTTTTTCGGTGTTTTGAAAGATACGGCGCGTCCTACCATCATATCAGCCAACTGTTGTGAAGTAACATCTTTCACATCAACAGTCCCGATTCCTTGCCCACGGCGAATAACTGTACAACGGTCTGCCACTTTTTTGATTTCATCTAATTTATGTGTGATCAAAATAATAGATTTGCCTTCTTTGACCAACCCTTGCATAATGACAATCAGTTCTTCGATTTCTTGCGGTGTCAACACAGCTGTTGGTTCGTCAAAGATCAAAACATCTGCTCCACGGTATAATGTTTTCAAAATCTCTACCCGTTGCTGCATCCCAACCGAAATATCGCTGATCCGTGCGTCCGGATCAACTGAAAGACCATATTGTTCAGATACCTTTTGGATTTCTTTCCGCGCTTTTTTGCGATCGATAAAACCAAAATGACTCGGTTCGCTTCCTAAGATAATATTTTCCGTGACCGTGAAGGCATCAACCAGCATAAAATGCTGATGCACCATGCCGATCCCCAATTTATTGGCTGCGGTAGGACTCGTAATAGACACTTTTTGACCATTCATGAGAATGTCGCCAGAAGTCGGTTCTAGTAAGCCTGATAAAACGTTCATCAGAGTTGATTTACCGGCACCGTTTTCTCCCAGCAAAGCATGGATTTCTCCTTGTCTCACTTTTAGATTGATATCATCATTGGCTTTGAATGTCCCGAAGATTTTAGTAATGTGACGCATCTCGATGACATAATTTTCTTCTTGAGCCAAAACTTTCACTTCCTTTTTCTTTTGTTCAGCTGCAACGACCAGACATTTTTATACTTCAATAAACCAAGGAAATCGTTTCCTTATGAAAAATCCCCCAAATCACTCTTTCATAAAGAACGATTTTTTTATGAGAACTGGAACCATGATCCAAGTCTGCCAAACTAGAAAACACCCGAACAATACTGCTGCTGTTTAATAGCTTCTTGGTACAAACCACTAGTGGTTTGTACCAGAGCTATCTAGTTCGTGTATTTTGATCAGCGTTGACTTATATCATAATTCCAGTCGATCAATTATTATTTCTCTGGTGTTTCTGGTACTTCAACTTTACCATCAATGATTTCTTGTTTTGCATCTTGGATAGCAGATTTAGCTTCGTCTGAAAGGAATCCTTCAGTCAAATCAACACCGCCGTCTTTCAATCCGTAAACAAGGTGTTCTCCACCAGGGAATTTATCATTCAATGCGCGAGTAGAGATATCTTGAACAGCTGCACCTACACCTTTAAGTGTTGAACATAATGTGAAGTTATCATCTTCGCCGTCTGCTGTTTTGTATTCACCTTCAGCTTGTTGGTCGCTATCTACACCGATGACCCAAACTTTTTTGTCGTCATCTTTGTTCAATTTTTGGTTAATTGCTTTTGCTTCTTGGAAGACACCAGCACCGGTACCGCCTGAAGCATGGAAGATCACATCAACGCCGTCTTGGAACATAGCAGCTGCTAAAGCTTTCCCTTTTGCAGGGTCGCCGAATGATGCTGCGTATTTTACGTCTACAGTGATTTCTTTACCTAATTTTTCAGCTGTGTCTGCTACACCTTTTTCAAAACCAGCTTGGAAACGGTCGATAACGACACCTTCTTCACCACCGATGAAGCCGACTTTGTCGTTTTTAGTTGTTTCAGCAGCTGCAACCCCAGCTAGATAAGAAGCTTCGTTATCTTTGAAGGTTGCTGATACGACGTTGTCTTTGCCTTCAATGACAGAATCGATGATCCCGAAGTTTGTATCAGGATTTGCATCCGCTGCAGTTGAGACTGCGTCTGCTAACAAGTAGCCGATACCAAAGATCGTATTGAAACCATTAGATACAGCTGAATCGATATTCGTTGTATATTCTGAAGCATCGTTTGATTGGATATAGTCATAACCGCCTGTACCTCTTGCGATGTTATGTTCTTTCCCCCATGCTTCAAGACCTTCCCAGGCAGATTGGTTGAATGAACGGTCATCAACACCGCCGATATCAGTAACGATCGCTACACTGTGTTCAGCATCTGTTTTTCCATCTGATGCTCCTCCGCCGGTTGAATCAGTAGATCCGCCATTGCCGCCGCCACACGCGCCTAAAACTAGAGCACTTGTTAGAGCTAATGCGCCAAGACCAAATACTTTTGCTGTCTTCATTTTTGTAAATCCCCCTAAAATAATTTTTATTTTTCAACAGCCACGCGGACTGAATGAATCTGAATCATAGATCTTTTTCTGTAAAAGCGTATGGCAGCAGCTCCCGTACACTCATTTCTTTGATGGCTCCGTTGTCTCCTACCAAAGTCACCGGCATGTCTGGGTGGCAAAATTCTGCCATCACTTGTCGGCAAGCACCGCATGGTGAGATTGGTTCCGGTGTATGCCCAGCTACTACCAGATGACTGAATTCTCTTTCTCCTTCAGAAACTGCTTTGAAAAACGCTGTTCGTTCCGCGCAATTAGTCAACCCGAAAGAAGCATTTTCGATATTGATGCCTTGATAGATTTTTCCGGATTTCGTCACTAGACAAGCTCCTACTGGAAAATGTGAGTAGGGAACATAGGCTTTATCTAATGCCTCAGTTGCCGTGCTGATCCATTCTTCTTTTGCTTCCATCATTTTCTCCTTAATAGCCTGCTCCAGTTGATCCTGTGACGATTGCAACACTGGCACTTGTACCTAAGCGGTTGGCACCGGCTTCCACCATTGCCATTGCTTCTGCTTCGTTGTGGATACCGCCAGATGCTTTAACACCCATTTCTGGACCGACTGTTTCCCGCATCAAGCGTACATCTTCAGCTACCGCACCGCCTGTTGAGAACCCAGTCGATGTTTTAACAAAGTCTGCGCCGGCTGCTTTCGCTAATTCACAAGCTTTGACGATTTCTTCTTTATCTAATAAAGCTGTTTCGATGATCACTTTAACTAATGCACGATCTTTTGCCGCTTGGACAACTGCTTCGATATCACTTTGGACTTTTTTGTATTGTTTTGATTTCAATGCGCCGATATTGATGACCATATCGACTTCATCTGCACCGTTGTTGATAGCGTCTGTCGTTTCATATGCTTTGACTTCAGATGTGTTGGCACCTAAAGGAAAACCGATAACTGTACAAACGGCGATTGGTTCGCCAGCTAATTTTTCAGCGGCAAATTTCACCCATGTTGGATTGATGCAGACAGAGTAGAAGTGATATTTTTTTGCTTCATCAATGATACGTAAAACATCCTCTTCTTTTGCTTCGGGTTTTAAAATTGTGTGGTCGATCATTCTGTTTAATTCCATTTTTTTCTCTCCTTATTCTGTAATGATATCGTGGATCAATGGCGGTTCTTCGCCGTTTTCACCGATTTCAATATTCGCGTATAGCAGTTTTTTGACATCTTCGACAGCTTCTTTGTTGCTGTAGATCGTTAGTAGCGATTCGCCTTCTGCTACTTGATCGCCGATTTTTTTATGGAGTTTCAAGCCGACAGCGTAATCGATGCTGTCTTCTTTTGTTTGGCGTCCGGCTCCCAGCATCATAGCGGCGATCCCGATTTCGTTTGCGACTAATTTAGTAACGACACCAGATGTTTGTGCAGGTAATTCTATTTCATATTTGGCAGTCAGCAATCTCTCGGGATGGTCGACGACTTGTTCGTCTCCACCTTGGTTGCGGATCATTTCTTTGAATTTTTCTAGCGCTTTGCCGGAATGTAATGCTTCTTCCAACATGCTTCGGGCTTCTTCAAGAGTCGCGGCTTTTTCAGCTAACACGACCATTTGGCTGCCTAGGACATAACACATTTCTAAAAGATCCTCGGGGCCTTTGCCTTGCAGCGTTTCGATTGCTTCAACGACTTCCAAACTATTGCCGATTGCTTCACCTAATGGTTGTGACATATCAGAAACGATCGCCATTGTTTGTCGATTGGCTAATTTGCCGATCCGTACCATCGTATGAGCTAAACGGCGGGCATCTTCAAGATTTTTCATGAAGGCGCCGTCTCCTGTAGTCACATCCAAAACGATCGCATCTGCACCGGCCGCGATTTTTTTGCTCATGATGGAGCTTGCGATCAACGGAATTGAATTGACAGTTGCGGTAACATCTCGCAATGCATACAATTTTTTGTCCGCTGGGGCTAGTTCGCTGGACTGGCCGATGACGGCTACTTGGCTTTCGTTGACGATCTCGGTGAATTTTTCATCAGAGAGTTCGATTTTAAAACCGGGGATCGCTTCTAGTTTATCCAATGTTCCACCGGTGAATCCTAATCCACGTCCCGACATTTTAGCTACAGGAACACCGACACTGGCTACTAATGGCGCCAAGATCAATGTCGTAGTATCACCGACACCGCCTGTCGAATGTTTGTCTACCTTGATCCCTTTAATCGAAGAAAGATCGATCACTTCTCCTGAGTAGGCCATCGCTAATGTAAGATTCGTGATTTCTTCGTCAGTCATATCTTGATAAAAAATTGCCATCAATAACGCACTCATCTGATAATCAGGAATCGTTCCATTCGTGTATTCTTTTATAATAAAGTCGATTTCTTCTTTAGATAACACATGTCCGTCACGCTTCTTTTCGATCAAATCCACCATTCGCATTGTTTTACCCCCTATACCTCTAATTATTATACAACATTCTGGCTTCTGGTAAACCACTTTAGTAAAACAGTTTACTAACTCTGTAAAACTTTAATTAAGCGCTTACAAAAGGAATATACAGTATTCTTAATCGGTTGTCAATGGCCTCACACTCTCACGAATAATTAATTTAGTATCGAAAACTTTATTCGGGATTCGCTTTTCAGGAAACTCGATTGCATCGACTAAAAACTTGGCTGCATGGAAACCAATATCAAAGCTCGGCTGTAAAACCGTAGTCAATGGCGGTGTCACGTATTCCGAAAGTTTCAATCCGTCAAATCCTACCACGGAGATATCCTCAGGAACCTTTTTCCCAAGCTCATAGATAGCTTGATAACAACCGATCGCCATCGCATCATTGCTGCAAAAAATCGCTGTGATCTCCTTTTGTTTCAATAATTCTTTCGCCGCCTCATAGCCTCCGGAAACGGTCAGCTCATTGATGACGATGTATTTGTTTTTATAAGAGATTCCATGATCCTTCAATGCATTTCGATAACCGTTATAACGTTCTTCCAATTGATAATAACCGGTACTTTCTTTCAGCATCCCGATATGACGATGACCGTTTTCGATTAGGTAGGAAACAGCTTGGTAGGCGCCTTCGTATTCTTTGACGATCAAGCGGCCCCGGCTTCTTTGATTGATCCCGCGATCGATCAAAATCATAGGGATATTGCGATAAAAAGAACCATCCAGTTTATACTCTTCCGGCAATTTGTTGGGTGTTGCCAATAAGATACCATCAACGGAACGATGACTGAGTTCTTCGATATAGCTCAGCTCTTTTTCCTGACTTTGCTGCGAATTGCACAGCACGATCATATAACCTAGTGGATTGACGTAGCGTTCGACCCCTTCGACGATTTTAGAAAAGAAAAAATCCGTGACATCGGGGACGATCATACCAATCGTTTTCGAATGACGGTTGATCAGATTAGAAGCAAAAAAATCCGGTTTGTATTGGTATTTATTAACGATTTCCCAAACACGCCGCCGCGTCTCATCGCTAAAACGTGTGCCTTTGTTATTGAGAATTTGTGAGACCGTTGTTACGGAGACCCCTGCCATTTCGGCGATTTGTCTGATTGTCAGCTTCATTTTTCCACCTCTTTTATCTTACAATCCAGTGTACCAAATTTTTTTCTAAAAAAATAGCCGATTTTCATCCTACAAAAAATCGGTTTCAGAGTTAGTAAAACAAAAAGCAGAGTTGCCCTTTTGATAGGAAACTCTGCTTAAAATCATGCTTTGACACTTTGGATGATGTAATAGCCTTTGTCTTTGTGGATGATTTCCGCATTGCCGAACACTTCTGCCATTTTCTTTTTCGCGCTGGGAGCGCCTTGTTTCTTTTGGATCACGATCGTCAAGGTACCTTCTGGCTTCAATAGATCGTAAGCTCCTTCTAAAATCTCATGAACAACCTCTTTGCCTGCTCGAATCGGCGGATTGCTGACGATGGCTGCGTAAGAAGTTTGATGAACATCTTTATAGATATTAGAAGTATGGATATCAACGTTTTTTATATGATTTCGTGCTGCATTGCCTTTTGCCAGATCAACAGCCCGCTCATTGATATCGATCATCTCTACCGGACGCTGAAAGGCAGCTGCCAATGACAAGCCGATAGGTCCATAACCGCAACCGACATCCAACAGGGTCCCTTCCGGCAGATTTTCGTCAGACATCGCATCGATCAATACCCGCGATCCGTAATCAACAGTTTTTTTAGAAAAAACGCCGCTGTCTGTTACAAATTGAAAGGTTTTGCCTTTTAGTTCAAATTGCCATTCTTCAAAATCATGCGCCGTGTCAGGACGTTCTGAATAATAATGGTTAGTCATTTGTTTCTCTCCATTTATTTTTTATCTCTTTAGCGATCAATTCACCTAGCAGCTGATAACCGCTTTTTGAGGGATGCAAACCATCTTCTTGCAAATAATCTTTCGGTGAAGCAAGTGTCATGTAATGGTACACATCGATAAAGCTGACATTGTTTGCTTCAGCTGTTTTTTGCGCAGTGGCGCGATACTCTTGTAAAATTTCGGGATCAGTTTGTGTCTTGATGCTTTCATCTACATAGCTGGGACCGACTAAGATCACTTTTTCAGCTGAAAAGGCGTGGATCATCTTTTGCAGATTTTCTTGATAATCCGCTTGATTGTCCCGGATATTGATAGCATCATTGATCCCCACATTCAACACGAAGATGTCCGGTTTTTCCATGACAGCTGTATCGATTTTTTCAAGAGCAGAAGCTGTCGATGCTCCCCGTACCCCTAAATTGACGACTTCTACATCGGAAAATCCTTGTTTTTCCAGCTCGTCTTGAATACTTTCATCTAATATAGCTGTTTCTTCGCCATTATACAGTCCTGCAGCGATGCTGTCGCCATAAATCACAATTTTTTTCATTTAATGCTGACTTCCTCTCGTTTCTTTGACTTCATCTTAGCACAAAGGAAAAACGACTGCATTTATTTTTGGTTTCTCTTAATATTGCCGCTGATTTTGTGTTAAAATGTTCGCGAGTCTATAAAGGAGAACCATTCATGGATGAAAAGATGAATTTCTATCGAATTCCCCGCAAACAGTGGCAGGGATTTTATAACAACGGCAAAATGCCGTTGACGCAAGATGAATTGGACAATATCAAAAGTTTGAATGACCGCATCTCTATGCAGGATGTGGAAGATGTTTATATCCCGCTGTGTCATTTGATTCATTTATATATGAAGGAATTTGAATCATTGACATTAAGCAAAGGGTTGTTTTTACATCGCTATGTAAAGATGCCGCCGTTTATTATCGGCATCGCTGGATCAGTAGCTGTCGGAAAATCAACGACTGCTCGCCTGGTCCAAACGCTTCTAGACCGCTTATTCCCTCGTCGGAATGTACAATTGATCACCACAGATGGATTTTTGTATCCCAACAAGATTTTGGAAGAACGGGGCATCATGGATCGCAAAGGATTTCCTGAAAGCTATAATATGGAAAGCCTGATCCAATTTTTAAACGAAGTGAAGTCCGGTCAGCCGGAAATCAAGATCCCTATTTACTCACACAATGTCTATGATATTATTGAAGGAGAATATGAAACGATCTTACAGCCGGATATTCTGATCGTTGAAGGAATCAACACATTGCAGTTGCCGGCGAACCAGCAAATTTATGTCAGCGACTTTTTTGATTTTTCGATTTATGTGGACGCTGATCAAAAATTGATCGAACAGTGGTATTTAGAGCGTTTCGAGCAATTGCTGGACACTGCTTTCCAAGATCCTACCAATTATTATTACCAATTTGCTATCGGCGATCGAAAAGAAGCCTTGCAATTGGCCGAGCAAGTGTGGGAAAATGTGAATTTGAAGAATTTAAAGGAGTATATCTTGCCTACACGCAGCAGAGCAGATATAATCTTGCATAAAACCAAGAAGCATTTGATCGATGAGATCTATCTTCGCAAATATTAAACAGCTGTTGGGAAAGAGCAATCTTTCATTCAATAAATCTAATTAAGGAATAGAGGTAATAATTGTGACAAACGTTGACAACATGCCAAACGTTGAAAAAATTATCGTGCTTGATTACGGTAGTCAGTACAACCAATTGATCACTCGTCGTATCCGTGAATTCGGTGTTTTCTCAGAATTATTGAGCCATCGTATCACTGCCGAAGAAGTCAAAGCTATCAATCCAAAAGGAATCATCCTTTCTGGAGGTCCAAACAGTGTCTATGATCCAGGTGCTTTTGGCATCGATGAAGAGATCCTTGAACTAGGGATTCCAGTTTTAGGGATTTGTTATGGTATGCAATTGATTACTTATAAATTAGGCGGAAAAGTTGAACCTGCTAAAAACCGTGAATACGGAAAAGCAGAACTTGAGATTTTAAGCGACAAGGCGGAATTATTCGCAAGTACGCCGAAGAAACAAACTGTTTGGATGAGCCATGGTGATTTAGTCACACAAGCACCAGAAGGTTTTGAAATCGTAGCTACCAGCAAAGACTGCCCCATCGCTTCGATCCAAGATCATGAACGGAAAATGTACGGAATCCAATTCCACGCAGAAGTTCGTCACTCTGAATACGGCAATGAGCTGTTGAAACATTTTGCTTTAGATGTCTGCCAATGTAAAGGCGATTGGACGATGGATAACTTTATCGACATGCAGATCGCGAAGATCCGCGAACAAGTCGGTGACAAAAAAGTCTTGTTAGGTCTTTCCGGCGGTGTCGATTCCAGTGTTGTCGGCGTTCTTTTACAAAAAGCCATCGGTGACCAATTGACCTCCATCTTCGTTGACCACGGTTTGTTGCGGAAAAACGAAGCAGAACAAGTTATGGAAAGTCTTGGCGGCAAATTTGGTCTGAACATTATCAAAGTTGACGCGAAAGATCGTTTCTTAGATAAATTAAGAGGCGTATCTGATCCAGAAGAAAAACGCAAGATCATCGGAAATGAATTCGTCTACGTCTTTGATGACGAAGCAACGAAACTTGCTGGCCAAGAAGGAGTTTCTTTCTTAGCCCAAGGTACTTTATATACCGATGTCATCGAATCTGGAACAGAAACAGCCCAAACTATCAAGTCTCACCACAATGTTGGCGGACTGCCTGAAGACATGCAATTCCAATTGATCGAACCATTGAACACATTGTTCAAAGATGAAGTCCGTGAACTTGGTACTCAATTAGGTATGCCTGACGAGATCGTTTGGCGCCAACCATTCCCAGGTCCCGGACTAGGTATCCGTGTCCTTGGCGAAATCACCGAAGAAAAATTAGAAATCGTTCGCGATTCTGATTTGATCTTGAGAGAAGAAATCGCCAAAGCCGGTCTTGACCGCGATATCTGGCAATACTTTACTGTTCTGCCTGGCATCCGTTCTGTCGGAGTTATGGGCGACGGCCGGACTTACGACTACACAGTCGGCATCCGCGCAGTGACCTCTATCGACGGTATGACTGCTGACTTTGCTCGTATCCCATGGGATGTATTGCAAAAAATCAGCGTCCGCATCGTAAACGAAGTCGCTCACGTAAACCGCATCGTGTATGACATCACCAGCAAGCCACCTGCAACAGTGGAGTGGGAATAAAGTAGTGACACTTTATAGCATTATAAACATTGATATAACTGTGTTTAGCTAAAACTCAAACGACTTTTGGAGACCTAAAATGATTTAAATTGTTGCCAAAATCCTCTCACTGAATGATTGTCGGTGGGAGGATTTTTATTTATTCTTACTGTATAGTACAAGGCGTTCAATGCTATAATTTAAGAGATAAACTATTAAGGAGATGAACGGGATGGCAAAAATTGAGCCGAAGATTTTTGATGAGTTGAAAACGGCACTTTCTTCTTTTGATGGAAAATATTTTGTTGGAGAAGAACTGAACCGTTCAAAACTCACGGATGATTTACGAAATTATGATGAAACACTTTTGAGTAAATTGTTTGAAGTAGACTTCATCAAGCAACATTTCATCAAGGAAGTGGCAGGGCAAAAACTCTTTCAAATTGAACAACTGGAGGAAGTAGTTCTTTATAACGATTATTGGAACACGAGCTACACCAAGTATGAAAATCGTGTGGGGTTAGCTTCAAAAGGGAAATTCTTACAAGATAGCCAAGATGTCGTTTTAGATTTTCCGTTCAAAGATGGGGTACTTACCGCTTCTATGACTAAAGAGGATAACGAGGATGGTTATGATGACGCATTCTTAAATGAAGTTATCGAGAAAGACGAAATTGACCGCCTTTTTGATAAGAAAGTGTTTGTGAATGTCAAACGCTTTGGCGATAATCAGACAGCACAACACAGAACAGCGGTAGATAATGAGATTGTTTCTTTTGATAAGGAGAAAGACAATCTGATTATCAAAGGAAATAATCTGTTGGCGTTGCATACACTAAGAGAGCACTACACAGGAAAAATAAAGCTTATCTATATTGACCCACCCTATAATACTGGGTCGGACTCATTTTTGTATAATGACAGATTTAATCATTCTGCTTGGTTGACTTTCATGAAGAATCGGCTTGAAATCGCCAGAGAACTTTTAAGAGAAGATGGATACATTTTTATTCAGACTGATGACTCAGAACAGGCGTATCTGAAAGTTTTGATGGATTCAATTTTTGGAAGTGAGCAGTATGTAAATACAATTTCCGTATTGTTCAAAAACATAGCAGGTGCTTCTGGTGGCGGAGAAGATAAACGCTTAAAGAAAAACGTTGAGTTCATTACGGTTTATTCAAAGAATTACGAGATGGCTGTCCCATTTTCTGCTGTGTATGAGAAGCAAGAAATTTCAGAGCAGCTTGAAGAATATCGGGCCGAAGGTAAATCTTGGAAATACAACAACTTACTTCTTGATGAAGGTACTAAAGAATACGTAGGTTCAACTGTTGATGGTTCAGGAGATGAAATTCGAATGTATAAACATTCCAATTTCCAAATTCCTGCTATTAGCAAGCAGATGAAACTTGAAGGACTTTCTGAAAAAGACTTCTATGAGAAGTATTATGACAAGATTTATCGTGGTACTATGCCACAGTCAAGTATTAGAACTCGAGTTATGGATAAGTGGGGAGAGCTTGGGTTAACTGACAATCCTTTGATGTCCATTGAATATGTTCCAAGAAGTGGTAGAAATAAAGGAAAATTATACAAACAGTTCTATTCAGGAAATAAATTTAACCTGTTTGCTTGGCTATCAGATGTTGTCGAGGTTGATGAAAACGGGACAGTCTACAAGACTCAAAAAGCAGGGACTTTTTGGAATTATGTAGGCGAAACAAAAAATGTCAATAAAGAGGGACAGGTTGAGTTTCCAAATGGTAAAAAGCCTGAAAGGTTGCTTGGCAAAATAATTGAGATGGCTTCAGATGAAGGAGATACTGTTCTCGACTTTTTTGGAGGTTCAGGTTCTACTGCTGCTGCTGCTATGAAGATGAACCGAAAATTCATCTCTTTAGAGCAAATGGAAAATCAAGTTCAGCTTGAAATTAACCGCCTTAATAATGTTATTGCTGGAAAAGATAAAAACGGATTGACACAAGATGTCAACTGGCAAGGTGGGGGATCATTTGTTTATGCTGAACTGTTCCCTAAAAATATGGGTTACTTGCAAGACGTCATCCATGCCAAAGACTTTGACGAATTAAAAGCGGTGTATGTGCTTATGCTTTCTGGAACTGATACGGATGAACCTGCTGACATTTCCTTCCGTGCCGATTTAACTAAGATTGATTGGTTACAAGGATTTGATGAAAATAAACGTCTACTTGTAAAACTTCTTGATAAGAATGGGCTTTACTATAACTATTCTGAAATTGATGATAAGAACGTCCGTGACCTAATCTCTGATGAAGATTACACCTTCAACAAAACTTTCTATGAGGGTGGTGACTAGGATGGCAAAAGCAAAGAAAGCACCTGCTAACGCTCGTCAATTTCCCCTTGTGAATCAGGCAGAACAAGCTGAAAAAGATTTGTTCAGTCAGCACCAAGGTTATGAAATTCCTGAGTATATCAATGCAAATCTAGTCCATACTTTGCGTGACTATCAAGATGAAGCCATCCGAAACTATCACTATACGCAAACGCAAATTAAGCCAAACCCTCAACACGTTTTGTTTAACATGGCGACGGGTTCAGGTAAAACTGACTTGATGGCGGGACTTATCCTCTACCTCTATCAAGAGCACGGCTATCGTAACTTCTTATTTATCGTCAATACCAACTCAGTTTTGATGAAAACCAAGGATAACTTGGTCAATGAGAACAGTGAAAAATACTTATTTCAAGACAAGATTGAAATTGATGGAAAGCACATCTTCATCAAGCAGGTTGAACGCTTTCCACGGATTCAACAAGACAATACCATTTACATCAAGTTATCTTCGGTTCAAAAGGTATCGGATGACTTGTTTGTCTTGAAAGAAAACACCATGGGGCTTTCTGACTATGAGAATCAACCTGTTGCAGTTTTAGCGGATGAAGCCCATCATTATTCCGCAAGTACCAAGTCTGAAAAAGAAGCCGAGAACACTTGGGAATCAGCCATTAACAAAATCTTGCGTGCTCGTGATGACAGAGAACAAAAGAACTTGCTCCTTGAATTTACAGCAACTGTCGATTTTGATAAAGAAGTTATCTATAACAAATATCGGGATAAGGTGGTTTACCGCTACCCGTTGAATCAATTCATGTTTGATGGCTACTCCAAGCAGGTTAAACGAATTGAAACGTCCGCAAGCGACCAAGATAAAATGTTGAACGTTGTCTTGCTTTCTCAGTTCAGAAAATACCGTGCTTATTCTGAAGGTGTCACTGGGACATTTAAACCCGTAATTATGTTTAAGTCTGCAAAAGTTGCGGTCTCCATGGAAGCTAACAAGGTCTTTAATGACTTGATTCAGAATCTCAACGTGGCGGACCTGTTAGCGTTCATTAAACGTCAACAAGTCCTAGATAGTAATGAGAGTTCAGCCTTGGAGTTGGCTTACAACTACTACCTCAAAAATGAAGATAACCTTGCAAAAATCGTCCGTGAAATTAAGAAGGATTTTGACCCTAGAAATGTGTTAAATGCTAATGACACAAGTGGAAATATGCTTGAAAAAGGGCAATATGAAGCCTTGAATACGCTTGAAAGTCCAAACAACCTTTATCGTGTGGTTTTTGCAGTAGCTAAACTGACTGAGGGATGGGATGTTCTCAACCTCTATGATATTGTCCGCATTGAACAGGAAGCTACGACAAACAAAAATGCCACAATGGTTGAAGCGCAACTCATTGGTCGTGGTGCTCGATACTATCCATTTGAGTTAGATGGCGTGAAAAGCTATCAACGTCGATACGATGGCGACAGCTCAAACAAGCAACTATTTCTTGAAACCTTGCACTACCATACTATGAATGAACCACAATACTTAAAACAGCTTGTTGGGTCATTGAAGCAAATGGATTTGCCAACGGGTCAAGACAAAAAGAATCCACCTGTTGAAATTAAGTTAAAACCTACATTCAAGAGAACTGAAACTTACAAGACAGGCAAAATCTACTACAACGAAGCTGAGGATGTGGCAGATGATTGGTTTGATTCCATTGAGAAATACGGAATCAATCACAAGACGGATATTTCCAGAAATTTGAATTATGGTAGCCGTGAGGTATCCTATCAAGCGACTGTTGCATTTACTGAGACAAAACAAATTCACGTTGAAAAGTTTGATGACCGCTATATCAAGAAAGCGATTCAACGTCTTGAATTCTACCAGTTTGACAACTTGAAGAAGTATCTACCACTTGTAAACTCCATGAAAGATTTTATCTATGGGGAAAACTGGCTTAATGCTAGCAAGCTGAAACTGTTCTTGAACGTTCCCAAAGAATATAAGTCTAGCGATATTACACCAGACGAGGTTTTGAAAGTTACGATTGATCTCTTGAAAGAGTTCGAAGTTAAATTCAAGTCTGGCTACGTCAAGCAACGTGGTACGAATCGATTTGTAGGTTATCCTATCAGTGAATACCTAACTAGCTATAACAAACGTGTTCCCGAGTATGACACTGCCACCTTCTTGAATGAAGCAAATCAAAAAGTAGCAGTTTATGACATGAAGGAAGATTTTTACATTTATGACCGTGCTATCGTTAATAAGTTAGAGTATGAGCTAATTGAGCGTATTAAGGCGCATGTGACTGAGTTGAAACAGAAGTATAATAAAGCGGTCTACCTGTTCCGCATGGATGAAAATATGCACCGTGAGTCAGCTAAGAGTGAAAAGCTAAAGCTACATCAATACGGATCACGGATTAATCGAGCAGGCGAAACCGTAGATATGTACCTGCAAGGTTTCCAACCCGACTTCATTTTATTCCTTGAAAATAGTGAATTTTACTTCCAAATCTTCATTGAACCAAAAGGTCTGAGTGGTGACAGATTTGTCAGTGAGCTTTGGAAACAGGACTTGTTGCTCTACATGACAGACCACCAAGCCGAAATAGAATTTGAGGATGGTGTGGATGGCATCCGCGTCAGTGGTTTGAAATTTTATACTAAAGGTGATGGACAAAAGACCATGGCTCAACTTGCGGAACTGGCTCAAGTACAAGAAATATCTGACTTCTCACCAATTCAAGAAAGTTTTGACTTAACCTCTGAATCAGTTATCAGAGTTGAGTAAAAGGGCTAAATCAAAAAAATCTCCACGCCTCTATGTAAAAAACATGCGAATTAACTTATAGATTGGCTTCAGAAAAATTGACAAAAATATCATAAGTGGAAAGCAGAAAACCCTAAATATCATACACAATCTAGCTTTTATCCTCACGATAGCAAGTTAATTGACAGAATAATAAATTACAAAAAGTAATCAAATAATCCATATTTGATTACTCCTGCGATACAGAATACAAACATGGGGAAACTCCGATTTTTCTGACGTAAATGAATTTTAATAGTGTTATACCCAAAATTGATTATATATGACGAAAGGTCTATTTTCTTTTTAAAGCTTTCACTATAAAATGAACCGGTCTTCCAAGTATGAGGAAAATAATAACCGACATCACAATATTGGCAAAAAGCAATGTTTTAGTCGAAAGTTTAAGCAAATCAATGCCAAATACTGACGGAAACCAAAGTTGTGCGGTGATCGCTCCCGTGATAATAACTAGTACTAAGTATAACCACCATAAATCTATGTCACGCATTTTCCTCAGTATTAACAAAATCCCGATCATCAATGCAGCAATAACAGAGATAATTCAACCCAAAATAGGAAATCATTGATTTAAATGATAAAATTTTAGTATCTACATTTGAAAATCGCTGAATAGCAAAGTATCTAGGAGGAATCATGGAGCGTAACGTACAAGCTTATTGGGATCGTTTTTTACTAGAAACAAACAAGAATCCAAACACAAAATGTTTAGAGGCCGCGTATTTCGGACACAATGAACATACCGCTACAAAATTATTGGCGCTTATTTTACAAGGCGTCAAAACAGCGACGACTTCCTGCCTTTATCAATACGAATTGACAAACAGCAAACTGCCGCAAATAGGCGATTTGTCGATTGTAACGGATTTTTCCGGAAATCCAAAATGTATCATTGAGACCACCGCTGTATCGAAACTTATATTCAGCGAAATGACCTATGATATTTGTAAACGAGAAGGCGAAGACCAGGATCTGGAATCATGGCGGAACAATCACATTGAATTTTTCACCGCGATCGGAAAAGAGTTGGGATTTTCCTTCTCCGAGGATTTGGAGATTATTTTTGAGGATTTTAAAGTTGTGTATAAGTGATGGTTCTACTAGTTGGGAAGATCTAGTTTCATTTTTCCACATAAAGGTCTTTCTCGTCTTCACTATGCCTCACAAAACCTCACAAAAAACGTCTTTAGAATCGGTTCATCTGATTCTAAAGACGTTTTTGGTTATTCTATCCAATTAATGTTTCAACTGTTTTTCTCTTATCGCTTCACCGGGTTTTTCCGATGTAGTGAAAACAGCTCGCATCTTTTCAAAGTCATTTTAAAAATCCAGCAGTTTTCTTGTTTTTATATCCATAAATAGTTTATCAGCATTTCCGGTCGTTCTTCATTAAACCATAACTTTGAACGTTTGATGTTTTTGAATCAGCTCCAAAGGAAATTTACTAACTAGAATCTTTTAGGCAAGCATACAGAAAACAGAATATTTACCATTTTTTCATACGTCTTCGATAAACAGCATTAAATCCTAATAATATACCGCTGACTACAAATAAAATACTTCCTAGCAGTTGCCAGTGGGAAGATTCATTTTCGCTGGTTTTTGGTAATTTGGATGGATTGCCGTTTTGGTCGTGCTCGCCATTATTTTGTATTCTATTATTTTGCGCCTCATTGTTTTGAGAACTATTATTTTTTGTTTCATCATCTGGAACTTCTTTTTGATTGAGAACAGTGAGTTGTACTGTCTTTTCTATTGCATTTGGTTGGATGGTGAATTTTTGTCTGCTATTGTCTAGTTGATATCCTTCTGGTGCTTTGGTCTCTATAAAGTAATAATCACCGGCTTTTAAGTGATCATATCGCAAAATGCCGTCTTTATCTGTAATCAAGTTGCTAGCGATTTTGGTTCCATTATCGGTATATAGATCGAATACCGCTCCACTTAGAGTTTTCGTTTTATCCGCGGCATCCACCTTAGTCAGTTCCACCATACCATATTCGGGTTCTGGATTTGGTTTAGGGGCAGTTGTTTTTTCGTTGGTCACTGTCACTTCTGCCGCTTCACTGGTCTCTCCGGCAGTGATAGTGAAATCTTGATGGCTTTCGTCTAACTGATATCCTTCTGGCGCTTTTGTTTCGACAAAATAATAATCTCCTGCCGGCAAATTGTCATAGCTTAACGTACCGTCTTCTCCGGTCTGCAAATTTGTCGCTACCTGAGTACCTTCACTAGAATACAGATCAAACACCGCTCCGCTCAATGTTTTCGTATTGTCCGCCGCATCGATTTTCGTCAATTTAACTGAACCTGTTTCTACTGGCTGAACTTTATTAGTCACTGTCACTTCTGCCGCTTCACTGGTCTCTCCGGCAGTGATAGTGAAATCATGATGGCTTTCGTCTAACTGATATCCTTCTGGTGCTTTTGTTTCGACGAAATAATAATCTCCTGCCAGCAAATTGTCATAGCTTAACGTACCGTCTTCTCCGGTCTGCAAATCGGTCGCGATCTGGGTACCATCACTGGAATATAGATCAAATACTGCTCCGCTCAATGTTTTCGTATTGTCCGCCGCATCGATTTTCGTCAATTTAACGGAACCTGTTTCTACTGGCTGAACTTTATTAGTCACTGTCACTTCTGCCGCTTCACTGGTCTCTCCGGCAGTGATAGTGAAATCATGATGGCTTTCGTCTAACTGATACCCTTCTGGTGCTTTCGTTTCGACGAAATAATAATCTCCTGCCAGCAAGTTGTCATAGCTTAACGTACCGTCTTCTCCAGTCTGCAAATCTGTCGCGATCTGAGTACCTTCACTAGAATACAGATCAAACACCGCTCCGCTCAGGGTCTTCGTTTTATCTGCGGCATCAATCTTCGTCAATTTAACGGAACCTGTTTCTACTGGCTGGACTTTATTAGTCACTGTCACCTCTGCCGCTTCACTGGTCTCTCCGGCAGTGATAGTAAAATCGTGATGGCTTTCGTCTAACTGATATCCTTCTGGTGCTTTTGTTTCAACAAAATAATAATCTCCTGTCGGCAAGTTGTCATAGCTTAACGTACCGTCTTCTCCGGTCTGCAAATCGGTCGCGATCTGGGTACCATCACTGGAATACAGATCAAATACTGCTCCGCTCAATGTTTTCGTGTTATCTGCCGCATCGATTTTTTTCAAGTGAACCGAACCTGTAACAACAGCATCCGTATTTGGATAAATCTCGTTAGGATCCCAACGGTGGGTTTCCGCATTGATCACAACATTATTCGCAATGATCGAACCATCCAGATTCCCTCCAACCGTAATCGTCGCGTTAGGTGCCAAAACTGTTCCTAAAAATCGTTTATCGGTCGTGATGGTCTGAATAGCATTCCCGAAATTCCACGATATATTTGCATCAGAAAAATCTTCTGTTTCTTGACTTGCACGATCATTGTAATTGATTTCGGAATTTATGGTTAAATTAGAGCCAGTATTCACCACATTCATGACTACGATCTTTTCATTAGGATTTCTAATATATAATTCTGTATCGCTAGTTAAAACATCTCCATCGATATTGACATAGATCGTATCTGCATTTATACCGCTTAAATCGATCACGCGATTATTGGTGTCTGCAAAATCATTGTGAACCGTGAGTGTCGCCGGCATATTCATCAAAGTTGCGGAAGCTTTTGTTAATTGAGCAAATTCCTTTTGAAAATCAATATACACTCCCTCCCTGTCTTGATAAAAATCTTCAGGAGCGATGTGGTCCATCTTCGTTCCATTAATTGCATAGCGATTTCCATGATCGACGGAAGTGACCGCGATATCTTTGCCTAAGACAAATTTTTCTCTTCTTTTTTCTGTGGTTGGAACTTCTGACGAGCTTTGAAGATTCGTTACATTTTGGATATAATCGATCTCTCGATTGACAGAACCTTCATGGATACTTGTTCCAAAGTTTACATTTCCTTCCAACATAGCTACTGCCAAGTTTCCATTGGTATGGGCGTTCAATGTCGTAGTTCCTCTAGCAAAGATATGGAACTGTGAGGCGATTCCCAAGACACCATAATCTCCATTCAAATCAGTATGGATACTTCCAGGATCAGGAAGATTCGTAACTGATTCATCAGCTGCAACTACGATACCATTCGTAAAGATTGCGCTCACCAACAACAAAGAAACTATCAATAAGTTTGCGATTTTTTTCATCTATTCTGCTCCCTTAATTTTTTTAAACAATCTATAACTTCTCGCAATGTCATTATTAAATTACTTGCAGATTCCTCAAACAAAGAGTCGCTGAAAAATGTTTCAAGTGACCTCTTTCCTTGACGGTTCTCTTATAAAGAGAGCGCACAAATCTTAGATAATGCTTCTGAAACACCGTCTTCATCATTTGTGACGGTGATATGATCCGCTATCTCTTTAATCGTTTTATGTCCATTTGCCATTGCAAAACTCAGATCCGCACTCTTGAACATCTCTAAATCATTTAAGCTGTCACCAATAGCTATTTTTAGAGGATCATTCAAGTTATATATTTTACGCATATGATCAAACACGAATCCTTTAGACACATTGTTAGGAACAATTTCAAGATTTACCGCAGCTGATTCAGTAACAGAAATATTGGCAACTTCTCCTAAACGTGTATAGATTTCTTTTTTGACCTGCCTATTAGGGATAAAGATAAAAAGCTTGTAGATTTTAATATCTTCTTGACTGATGACTTCTTCAATGCTCTCATAAGCGGTCGAACGTATCGTTTTTTCATAATCCAACTCATAGTTGAGCTCTTCAATAGAAAATTCGCTTCCTATTTCTCTAAAGACCTTTTGCATCTCGTCTTTATAGTTTTGCGATTCGTAACTTCCCCTATTGGTATAAACTTTTGTGGGAAATCTGGAAATGATACGGTTTGCCTCCCGTACACTTTGAGGATCAAAGGCAAATTCAAAAATCAATTTGTCTCCGTCATACCCTAAAGCACCGTTCAATCCAACGACTGGCAACGTAAAGTTTGATTTTTTCAAAATCATTTTGATATCTTCGACTTCTCTACCTGAACAGATAAATGGTAGAAAATCTTGCGAAAGTTCTTTTAAAGCATTTACATTTTTTTCGCTGATTTTCTGTTCAGAATTCAAAAGTGTCCCATCTAGATCGATTCCGATTAATTTCATAACATATCTCCTATACAATTAGTTTCTTCCCAATGGACAATTATACGTTCAAATCCACTAACTATCCAATGATTAGGGCAACTTTATTTTATTGGTACATAAAGTGAAAACGGCTATTTCTGCGAATTTAGCCATGACATTTATCAAGTAAATAATCATTAAATTCCAATCTGTTATTCAATGATAAAATAACTATACAACAAAGAGCCCTTTATTGAAAAATTGATTGGAATAAGAGCAAAATAAAAATCTCTAGCCATCTCACTGCACTTTTTCTCGTAGCGGTTGTTTTTCTTAGATCTCTTTTTTTCCTTTTAGCTTTGTACAAAGAAAAACCGACACTTTTCCTATTATCTATCTACTTATTAATTTGTATCGTCGCATCTCAAAATCCAACAAATTTTTGTCATTTTTTAACTAGCAATATGATGTCTTCTTTGCACTATATTTTCAAAAGACTCATCATAGATAAATTTTAAGATTATTTTAAAAGAGCAAAAACGTACCAAATTCCTGATTTTACGGTGCACAATGTCTTTTTTCTATTTGGACATTGCCTATTTATTTTTTTCCGAGAACAATTATTCGTCTTTTGAGAGAAAACATAGTAAAATCAGAACAAGTTAAAATAAAAAACCATCATTTTTGATAAAAAAGAAGGAGGACATTGCCTTGAAAAAAATCGGCTTTTTAAGTTTTGGCCATTGGATGAGCCAAGGTTCACTTGTAAGAACAGCACAAGATGCTTATCTTCAATCGATTGAACTAGCTGTAGAAGCAGAAAAAATCGGAGTGGACGGTGCGTATTTCCGCGTCCATCATTTCGCTAATCAAATCGGTTCACCGTTCCCATTACTTTCTGCGATCGGTGCGAAAACCAGCAAGATTGAAATCGGAACCGGCCTTATCGATATGCGCTACGAAAATCCTTATTACATGGCAGAAAATGCAGGATTAACCGACATTATCACTCAAGGAAGAGTGCAGTTAGGAGTCGGTCGTGGTTCACCTGAACAAGTTTTAGACGGCTGGAATTATTTCGGCTATGATTACAGCGAAGAAGAAATCAAAGATGTTACTCGTGAACGTACCCTTGAATTTTTGAAACTGATTGAAGGAAAACCTTTCGCGGAACCAAATCCACAACCAATGTTCCCACAAGGTCCTGGAAAATTACGGATCGAGCCTTATTCAGAAGGATTGCGTCAACGCATCTGGTGGGGTGCCGGTTCACAACAAACTGCTGTTTGGGCAGCTCAACATGGAATGAATTTGCAATCATCTACATTGGTAAACTATGAATCCAATGAACCATTCCATGTCCAACAAGCTAATCAATTACGAGCTTACAAGGAAGCTTGGAAACAAGCCGGGCACGACTTTGAACCAAGAACACTCGTGACCCGCTCGATCCAACCAATCACAACGGATCTGGATCGTCGATTATTCGGTCAAGACGGCACACCACAACAAGATCAAGTGGGTTATCTGGCTTATCACCGAAATCCAACGATCTTCGGTAAGACTTTCGCTGGCGAACCTGATAAATTGGTCAAAGAATTGGCTGAAGACGAAGCAATTAAAGAAGCAGATACCGTTTTGGTTACGATTCCGAATACATTAGGTGTGGAATACAACATGCATCTATTGGAAACAATCGTCAAAGACATCGCGCCAGAGCTTGGGTGGCGTGATTAGGAAAATAGAAATAAATAAAAGTAACGAGACGGTGACAGATTTTACAGTAATTCTTCCATAAATCTGTCACTGTCTCGCTTTTTTATAATATTCCTACTACACTTAGAACCATACCAACCACAATGCATCCTAGAAGTAGCATATTAGTACTGACATTTTTTTTAACTAATTTATAAATAATCATGGTAAAAATCAACGGCAACATTTGTGGCAAGATTGAATTCAGCATATCCTGCAAAATCAATTCCGTACCGCCAGTAGTAAACTTTATCGGTGTAGTGATAGGTACCATACTGGCAACCATTCCTCCCACAACAGCTAAACCTACGATAGAAGCCATCTGCATTACCCGATCCATAAGTCCTTCCTGATATAGTTTGGTCAAATATTTATTTCCGGATTTATATCCTAACATCGCTCCATAATAAAGCGTCAAAATTGATGGAACTGCGAATAATCCAACAGCTAATATTGGTCCTAAAATACTGCCTTGTTGAGCAAAAGAAATGCCGATACCAAAAGTGATGATTCGCAAAGTTCCTTGAAAAAAAGAGTCACCGATACCGGCAAATGGTCCCATCAAGCTGGTCTTGATCATAGCAATTGTTTCCTCGTTATACTTGCCATTTGCCGTATTAGCATTTTGTTCTTCCATTGATGCAACTAGTCCCATAATAAAAGAAGTCATTTGAGGCGTACAGTTGAAAAACTCCATATGACGCTCGTAGGCTTCTTTCTTGCGTTTATCATCATTCATATATAGTTTATCCAGAATTGGAGATAACCCATAAATAAATCCCATGTGCATTTGACGTTCATAGTTCCATGAACACATAATAGTCATAGAACGAAACACAACTTTTTGCAGATCCTTTTTTGTGATTGAAATAGCATTGGAATTTTTCATCTAAAATGATAGCTCCTTTCCGTTGTATTTTATTTGGTCCATGACAAATGCAATTAATACCGCAAATATAGTAACCCCAATCAAGCCAAGTCCTGAATAGGCTACGATGAAAAAGCCAAAAATAAAATATGGCATATATTTTTTACTTAACATTGTACTTAGGAGCATAGCAAAACCTAAGGCAGACAACATGTTTCCCGCTACCGTTAAAGCATCAGTAATGATGATTGGAATCTTATCAATAATAGCTTTTACCATATCTGCTCCAAAATAGATAGATAAGAAAATTGGAACAAAGTAAACAAAAGCATTGAAAATAAAAGACCAGTATATATGAATGATCTGAACTTTACGATACTTACCTTGTTCGATTGCTTTATCAGCTATATGAGCAAACTGAGCGATACACATACGCATAATAATACTTAGAAATTCTCCAGCTACTGCCACTGGAATGGCAATGGTTAGTGCTGCTTCTGTGGAACTATCAGTCAATATAGCAAAAGCTGTAGCGATTATGCTCCCCAATTGCATATTAGGCGGTCCTGCAGCGCCGATAGAAACAAAACCCATTGAAATCAGCTCCAATGAGGCTCCTAATTTGATTCCAGTTGTCAGATCTCCCAAAACTAAGCCCACTAGCGCGCTCAGAATCAACGGACGACCAATATTTTGACGACCAATCAAACGTGAATCAATAACCGCAATAACCCCAACAAGTCCAAGCAGAATAGCTTTTATTATCACTTAATCTCCTCCTTGACAAATTTCATCTTTTTACTTAATTATGAAACGAGCCTACATCTTATACCGCTATTATTTCTTAAAGTCGACATTCTCCACCGAACTAGATGGGACCTGCTGCACGAAAATATTAATTCCTTTCGCAATTAGATTTTTGATAGCAGATAGCTCATCTTTGTCTAAGTAAACAGCTTTACCATATTGTATAGAGTCCTTTTTCTTCGCTACACCGCCAAGATTAATTTCAGTTATTTTCGGAATCATTTCTGTTAAATTCAAAGCTTCTTCAGGACCTTTCAGCAAAATCATATAATTATGATCTGATTCTTTCTCTAATACCTTAGGCACGTCCTTTATTTCTACGATATCTAATTTACAATCAGCCGGTTTGGCAATTGTTAACGCCATAACAGCTATAGGGTCATTTGGAACATTATTATCAGCCACAACGATATGATTTACATTCATCTGTTTAGTCCATGAAAAAATTACTTGGCCATGTAACAAACGATGATCTATTCGCACTAATTTAATCATTCATAGTACACCCTTTCATCAAGCTCCTAATATCTATCACACTATTCTTAGCACTTAAAATGACATCATCCAACGGAATATCTAATAAAGAAGCACCAGAATCCTGATGTAGCAAGATTTCTAAAATAAATGGTAAATTCACACCAACAACGACTTTTATTTGTTTATTTATCAACATAAATTTCGTTGCGACATTTGCTGGTGTTCCCCCCATCAAATCACATAATATCAATAAGGGTCGCAAGGGTTTTTGCTCCACCATTTTGCGCATAGCATCTTCAAAATCGCTCATTGAACTACTGGCTTCAAAAGGTAACGTTGAAACGTTTGGGAATTCAACTCCCAAAATCAACTGTGCTGCTTTTAGATAACCCACGCATAAACTATCATGCGAGGTTATAATTACTCGAAATTGTTGTTCACTCATTACTCACGACCCCTATTTAATTAATGTTCTATCTTAATATTCCATTTGCCACATATATCTTCGAACTTCTAACGAATGTCCTCGCTCAAATGCAATAGCTTCTACCATTTGCCGAATTACAACTCCGGTCAAGATTGTTGCCACATATTGTTTTGCCTCAACTGCCACAGTTGATAATTCAAACTCCTCTTGATCTAATATTGCAATTTTATTTGTAAACTTTAGCGCAAAATCTTCTACACGTTGATCTAAGAATCGAGTGTTTCCGATACCCTTAACCAAAATAAATGGTACATCATAATCAGTGATTTCAAACGGACCATGAAAGAATTCACCTGAATGAATGGCATTTGAATTAATCCACTGCATTTCCATAAACCAACAAATTGCAGTAGAATAAATTTCTCCCCAATTAATCCCACTTCCAACAGTATAGATAATCCCATCACGTTTTTGTGATTTTCCCCAATCCTTGGCAAAATCAGCAAATTGTTCTTTCGTTTTCTTAACTAAATCATTTAGGTTATTCAAAGCCTCTAAACAGATTATCCATTTATCTGAACCATCTAAGACGATCAAAATACTAAATAAAACTCCGTACAAAATGCCTTTATTCAAATCACTAGCATCAGCATCTTGCCCCCAGTCATAATGAATCGGATATTCTGCTGCTTCCCACAATGGCGAGCCTTCTTCATTTGACAGCGCAATTGTCACAGCCCCTTTTTTACGAGCCAATTTAGTAGCCTCTACAGTTTCTGGTGTTGTTCCAGAATGTGAACAGGAGATTACTACTGAATTATTGTTTAAACCTTTTGGTGTATCATAAATAAACTCATTTGCTGTATATACGTGGGAAGGAATATCTAACTCCTTGTCGAATAAGTATTGTCCTGACATCAACAGAGCTTGTGATCCTCCACAAGCTACAAAATAAAAACATTCAACATTCTTGTGTTTCAAACAATTCATTACTGCTTTAATTTGTTCTTGGTGTTCTGTACGCATCGCTATCCCTCTTTCTTAGTTATAATAAGTACTATAAAGTTATATAACTTTATAGTACTTATTATAACTAAGAACGTCGGTTTTGCAAGCGCTTTTTTAAATGTAAAATATGTGATTTTCTCCCATCATAATAATATTAGAAAAAAATGACATATTTTTTTTCTAAAACAAAAATTAATAAAGATAAATTTACTTTTTACAAAAGTTATATAATGTTATAGCATGTGATATACTAGATAAAAATGAGTATTTGAGGTGAAAAAATTGAATGCTAAATCCAACAAACCTCTATATTTACAGGTTGAAGCCGCTATCCGCAATGATATACAACAAAAAAAGTACCTTCCTGGCGAACAACTTCCTACTGAAGAAGAAATGTGTAATCTCTATAGCGTCAGTAAAATTACCATCCGAAAGGCTTTCAAACTTTTAACCGAAAATGGTTTGGTAGAGCGTCAACGAGGTCGAGGTACTTTCGTTAAACCAAAAAAAGAAACCTTAGCCATTGGTAATGACAAAGGTTTTAATTCTTCCCTATCTAGTCGTGGACATAAAGTTGAAAATAATATTCTACACGCTCGTAGAATCAAAGCTGATAAATTTTTATCCGAGAAACTTCATATCAAAATCAACGATAGTGTCATCAACATTAAGCGACTCATGTTGGAAGACAATATCCCCCTTGGTATTGACAACTTTTATGTGGAAGATGCAAAATATCCGGAAATTTTGGATAATATCTCTAGCACTAAGTCACTTTACCAACTCCTTAGCGACAAATACCAAGTGGAAAACTATCAATCAGAGTTAACCTTTAATGGTATCATTGCTACCCAGGAAACAGCAGAACTCTTACAATGTCTCACTGGTGACCCGCTATTTGTTGTGGAGAAAATTAGCTTCAATAGTGAAGGACAAGTAATTCATTATTCATCATCGACCATTCGTTGTGATAGGGTCACATATGTCATTAAGACCGGACCTAATGACGATAAGAATATTAGCGTTGATCAAGTAACTGAGTAAACATTTAGATTTACTCACAGAAACCAGGATTTGCTTTAAAAGATAGAATACAGTTATAGCAGATAGATCAGCTATAACTGTATTTTACCTTTTAAGGTTCAAAGTTCTATCCAACAAAAAATTTCGAGCTTTTATTGACTCAATTCGAATACAAAGTAATTGATATCACCACGGTACTTCGAAATTGAATATTCTATCGGCAGATGGTCATCTGAAAATCCTTGGGTATGGAAATAAAACAATGGATCATCTTCAGCGATATCTAATAAATCACTAATTGTTTCATCAGCTTTTATTACTTCCAATTTCCGTGTAACTGTTCTGATGGGATGTCCCATATCTTCAAACACTTGATACATTTTTTCTTTAGTAAAATCAACCTCTTGAAATTGTGGAAACAATTTATAAGGAATATAACTAATCACTAATACGATTGGCTTTTCTTCTGCATAGCGCAATCGAGTTAATTTATAGACTCGTTCCCCTAATTCCAATTTAAGATTTTCAGCTACTTCCTCATTAGCTGTTGTCTGCAGAAAATTTAAAATCTTTGTTTTAGGAATAATTCCCTTACGGTTCATTTCAGAATCAAAACTTTCGATCACATGAGTAAACTCTTGTTGTATCTTTGGTTTTTTAACGATAGTTCCTCGTTTTTTACGTTTTTCTAAATAACCTTCATCTACAAGAGCTTGTACTGCTTGACGAATAGTTGGACGACTCACCTGATATCGTTCTGCTAATTCTAGTTCTGTTGGAATCAATTGATTTTCTCTATATTCACCAGTCTTAATTTTTTCCAGTAAATCCGCTCGAATTTTTTTGTGTAATGGAACTTTCATACTACCTACTCCTCAATTATTCATCTGCCCAATATCTCTTAGGTGTAGCTAAAACTGCCTCAACAAACTCTGGTAATTCACAGTACTCATTTTTCAATAAAACAATACTTTGGCCTGTATAACAAGTCGTTTCGTTGATTTTCAACTCACCAGCTAAAATCGTGAGAACACTTGCGACATCTGAATTATTTTTTACAATTTGTTTACCACTTAGATGTTGAATCGTAAATTCACGTTGCTTGACTGTTTCACCCATTTTAAAAGTTTTTTTCTCCACCTTTTGTTCTGGATGAAGGGTTCCAATTGCCTTTTCAACATGCAAATCACGTTTTTTACCATCTTTATCTTTTCTATCATAGTCATAAAACCGATATGTAATATCAGTAGACTGTTGGATCTCATAAACTAACGATCCTTTCGTTAGTGCGTGGATTGTACCTGAAGGGATATAAACTAAATCATTTTTTTCCACAGGATATTCTTTAAGAATATTCATGTACTGATTTTCTTTTGCCGCCTCCAAGATTATAGATTTTTCTGGAATTTGTTGTTCCGCATAAATCCACCCATTTTCTGGTGGTGTAATAAAATACCATGCTTCACTTTTTCCATAAATCTTTTTCTCTACACTCTGTGCATAATCATCGGTTGGATGAACTTGAATACTTAAGTTTTCATCGCATGCTGTAAAAGAAATGATTAAGGGGTAAACTTCACCATTTTCCAACCCAAATATTTCTGGTTTTTCCTCAACCAACATTCCAAATGTTTTTTCTTCACCAACAATTTGGCAATCAACACCCTCAACACCGCTTGCAGAATAGACTGAGCCTATTTTCTCAATTGGTCGTTCCCCATGATATTCATGTAGGCGTGGTGTCCCCCAAATACGTTCTCGTGATTCTGGTTTCAAAATGTACATGATCGTCCTCCTAAATAGTTTAACATTTTTATACAAATAAGACGCGTTTCTATAGAAACACGTCCAACTATCTTAAAATACTCCAATCACTACTCCCACTGCAGAAATCAATGTTAATACAAGAATAACCTTTGTTGCTGTCATTTGTTTTGAAGTAAGTAAATACCACGCTAATAATACCATAGCCAAAGGTAAAATATTAGGAAAAATCCCATCTAAAACGTCTTGTAACTTTTGGACTTCGTCTCCCATAGGAATTTTGATTGCCGTTGTTAACATGATATTAGAAGCAGCCAGTCCTCCAACAACCATAACTCCCAAGATGTTAAAAGCATCAGTGATTCTCTTTGCATTTTCTCCAATAATAGCATCTATTGCATTAACACCTAGACGATATCCATTCATAAAACATAGATACGAAATCAAAGGCCCAATGATTCCATAGCTGATAATGTAAAAAACTGGCCCTAATGCATTCCCCCCTGCTGCTAACCCCATGGCAATAGATAATAATATTGGAACGATGATCCCTTGAATTATTGAATCTCCGATACCAGCTAACGGGCCCATCAGTGTTGTTTTTATATTTATTGGCATTTCTTCAGGCACATCTCTACCTAATGCTATTTCTTCTTCCAGAGAAGCAACAATCCCATTAATCAGCTGTCCCGTTTGCGGTTCCGTATTATAAAACATAGAGTGCCTTAGAAGTAAACGACGTTTAGCTTCTTTATCATTTTTATAATATTTTTCAGCAAAAGGTAAATATGAGTACGCCCATGCATGAGCTTGTAACTTTTCGTAACTCATTGAAGATAGATGAGTAAAACCCCAACGTCTCCATATCTGACGCAATTCTTTTTTAGTCAATCGATTTTCCATTTATTTTACCTCCTTAAAACAAGTCATCATCTTCATAGGCAGCATCGCTCTGATTACCAACAGTAGCTGTTTCCGTTACTACTTGATCTTTTCTGCTAAGCTTTTCTGTACTTAAATAAACAATATAAGCCACCATTGCTGCAAGAAATACCAAAGCAATCATATTCAATTTTGCGAAAGCCATTAAAACAAATCCCGCAAAGAAAAAGACCAGATGGATTTTTTCTTTAATTACGATCCCCATCAACATTGCAATCCCAAGAGCTGGTAAGTTGTAATCTGTGGATATACAATATGATTCATTACAATCCCTTGGTTATTCACATCTTCTGCAGCTTTTTGAGCTCTTCTATTCCAAAAAGAATACAATGCCATTCTAGTATTATAAAAAATTAGACCGAATGTTTGACCAATCAAGATTGATAAGGTCACCGCTACTGCAGGTTCTCTAGTAGTTGCTAACGCCAATCCAATACCACCATAAGCTGCATAAGTAATTTCACTATTTGTAGCACCACCGGTAGACAAGTTTGCAATAAAAACAGCTTGAACTGCTAAACCACATAAAACACCAGCTTTAATATCTCCGAAAGCAATACCTGTTAGAAGTCCTGCAACTAATGGTCTACCGACAACGTAGAAACCGCCGCTCATACCAAATAACCATGGGCTTTCAATAGCTCCTAAATAACAGAAAATACCAGTCAATAATGCAGGTAAAAACAAACCCCCATCCATGCTTAATCCCTCCTACAATCTTATTTTTTTGTTTCATTTGAATTATATCTTTTAAGAATTGCAAACTATTTAGTCAATGAGTCATATTTAGCTTTCATTGTTTTCCAAGATTTTATTTCATCATCAGGTAAAAGTTGAAAGCCGATATCTATCCCATGTTGACTCATATACTCGAATGCATCATAATCTTTCGCATCAATAGCTACAGTTCTACCAAGTACCACTGCACCTTCACGGGTATTCATAGGTCCGACATTCAGCTTGCCTCCAAAATCAACTCCCAAGCGAACCAATTCAGCAAATGTTTGGGGCGAATTACTAATTAAAAAGAAATCTTTTTCAGAATTTTTCCCCTTTGGAATACTGGTAATAGCTTGTTCCGTAGTATAAACTCCTAGCTTCAAATTGCCTGCTGCCGCTTTTAAAACTTTTTTCCGTAAATCATCTCGAGCAATATCATCTCCTACCACCAAAATCCCTTGAACAGATCGACTTTTTGTCCATCTCGTGGTAGTTTGTCCATGAATCACGCGATCGTCGATTCTTGCTAATGTAATTGTCATGTTATAAATCCTCCCAGCATAATTTTTAAAATTCTAAATCATTTTCTATCATGGAACCATTGTCTGCTCCTTCGATACCTAAAAGACCTGCTTGCAATGCTTTGTTATACAAAATCTCTAGATTATCGTTGAATAGATTTATTCCTACTTCAATAATCATTGGTAAATTCATTCCTGCCACTACTCTTACACGTTCTTCATGGGTTAGATAGTATTGATATGATTCATTGTACGGTGTCCCTCCTTTAATATCTGTTAAAATCAAAATTTCTTCCGACTCAAGTTCTGTCAATACTTTGTTTAGCCGGTCGGAATAATCTTTTACCCCTTCTTCAGTTAAACTAACCGCATAAAAATTTTCACTTTCACCAGCAATCATTTGATAACTCTTTAAAATACCATGACAAAAATCACCGTGACTAGTTACAATTACTTTCATAATCTCCACCCTTTATGTAATTACATTTAATACCATATCACAATGATAAACTTTAAAGAAAGCGTTGTCAATCAAATATATCAGCAAATTTTTTAAGTTGACAAGAAGATATTTTTGCTTTAACATCCAATATGTAAATACATATACAGGAGGAAATCTAATGGAGTACACTATTGATCAACTATCCCGCTTTATTGACCACACAAATTTAAAACCTTATGCTACAAAAGAAGATATGCTTGTTTTATGCACTGAGGCAAAAGAGTACCATTTTAAAATGGTAGCTATAAATCAAGTTCAATCGCAAGTATGTCATGAAGCCCTTGCTGACACTGATATCAATGTAGGTGCGGCTATAAGTTTCCCTTTAGGCCAAACTTCTATCAAAGCAAAAGTTGCTGAAACTCTCGATGCAATCAATAACGGTGCAAATGAAATCGATTATGTGATAAATCTCACTGAAGTTAAGGCAAAAAATTGGGATTATTTAAAAGATGAAATGGAAAAAATTGTGGCAGTGTGTCGACAGTACAATGTAATTTCAAAAGTTATTTTTGAAAACGCTTATTTAAGTGAAGACGAGAAAATCACTCTCTGTCATATCGCCAAACTCGTGAAACCAGATTTTATCAAAACCTCAACTGGTTTTGCTCCTACAGGGGCAACTATTGAAGACATCAAACTAATGAAAGAACATGTTGGATCTGAAGTTAAAGTTAAGGCTGCTGGAGGTATTCGGGATGCTGATACATTCAAAAAAATGATTGCATCTGGTGCTGAGCGTATCGGAACTAGTTCAGGGATTACTATTATTGAGGACTTAAAAAAGGAAGCTTTAAATGGAAATATTTCAATTTAAAACGTTATAAAAAGGTTCTGATTGTTAATTTTAAACAATACGCTTTAACTTATCTCTTTGAAATAAACCTTAGTAGATACAATTAAAAACTAAATTCTCAAACTCATTTTTGTTACTATATTTCAAACTTTTTTGTTAATCAAAAATCTTATATCAAAATACAAAAGACTCGCCATGATAGGCAATAAAGCTTTATTGTCTCTATCATGGCGAGTCTTTTATTATTTTATACACAGTATTTGTTCAATAAACTGCCACAAATTACCTCTTATCTGCTGTATAACTCTCTCCCCACCGCTGGATATATTCCACGCACTTTTCCAGCTCATCATAAATCGTTTGATCTCTTTTGATAAGGAAGAATTGTCGTCGATAAGCCTCATTCAAACGTTTATAAGGAATTTCAGATGCGGTACGTTCAGAGATGATTGAACAGCCGAATCCTTTGCGCAGAAGTTCTACGATGATCTCATTGTTCTGAATCTCCATGACGTTCTCACTGATATTTTGTTCTTCCAAGAAACGTTTTGTATAATAGTAGACACCAGAAGACGGTTCCCGTACAAGCCACGGACCTTTTTCAGTATCACCGGCTAACACCATTTGATCTTCCACAAGAGAAATACGAGTAATATTCGCTGCCGATAAAGGTTTTTCAATAAAGCCGATATCAACGGTATGACGTTCTACCGCTTGCAAAACTTCCAGCGAATTCATCATCTTCACACTGAATTGGATCTGAGGAAACTGTTGGTATAATTCGATCAACAGATCCGGCAATAAATAGGTAGCAAATGTATGGGAAGCGCCGATCACACAACGTACGATCCGTTGCTGGTTATTCTGGACCTCTCGATATACCTTTTCCCAATCATCCATCAGATTCACCACACGCTGGTAAAGAATATCTGCCTGCGGGGTAACATTCACTTCTTTTCGACCGTTACGAACGAAAAACTGTGTTTGAAATTCATTTTCTAATTGTTTGATCTGCGCCGAAACTGTCGGCTGTGAAATAAACAGGATTTCCGAAGCTTTAGAAAAACTTTTCGTTTCGTAGACCACTCGGAATGTTTCTAACCACTTGAACATGCAATCAATTCCATCATCTTTTTCTATTTAAATTATTATATCAATAAATAAAAGCTATCAAAACATCTAGTATAATATATCGTATGTTATAAAAGGGGAGAAATCAATGAATTTATCAATTATTCGCAAAAAGACAGAAATCAAACTGATTTTACCAGGATTGATTTTAGCTTTCGCTGTCGCTGTCGTTTCAAAAGGACTTGCACTGATTTTCCCTAGTTTGGGTGGCGCAACCATCGCCATTTTATTAGGGATCGTTTTAGGAAATACTTTATTCAAGCAGAAATCATTGGCACAAGGAACAAAATTCGCAGAGAGCCGTTTGCTGGAATACTCTGTCGTTTTACTTGGCTTCACAGTCACCTTTCAAACGATCCAGCAGATGGGATTCAAAGGATTGATCTATGTCCTGCTGATGATGACCACTGTCATTTTCAGTGCCTATCTCATTGGTCGTAAATTGGGATTCAATGAAAAAATGGCACTGATGATGGCAGGCGGCAACGCAGTCTGCGGGTCCTCAGCTATCGGAGCGATCGCACCTGCTATTGACGCTGATGAC
The DNA here is from genome assembly GCF_900604485.1 of Enterococcus mediterraneensis. Classification (NCBI taxonomy): domain Bacteria; kingdom Bacillati; phylum Bacillota; class Bacilli; order Lactobacillales; family Enterococcaceae; genus Enterococcus; species Enterococcus mediterraneensis. Next base: position 1,397,934 of record NZ_UWOP01000001.1, on the reverse strand, counting down.
GAAGAAAAAGGCCAGATCATTACACTGGTCAATTTATTAGGAACTGTCATGATGCTGACACTGCCGTTTTTAGGACTATCACTTTTCGGCAGCAATCTTTTAAGGAAAAGTGCATTGCTAGGAGGCACACTGCAATCAGTAGGACAAGTCGTCGCTGGCGCAAGTTTGTTGGATGCTGAAACCGTCGATTATTCTATGTTGTTCAAAATCACTCGGATCATTTTCTTAGTGATCGTAGTCTTTGCCTTCGAGAAAAAAGTCCAAAGCTCTTCGCCTCAAGTGGCATCTGTCAAAAAGAAAAAAATTCCGATCCCTTGGTATGTACTGGGCTTTTTAATTTTCTGCGTATTAAATAGTTTTGTTACTTTGCCGGCTATTTTTAATGAATCCGCCCATTTTATCAGCACTTGGTTTGAGACTACTGCTTTAGCTGCAATTGGACTAAGGTTGGATTTTCGAAAATTTATCAAAGAAGGTCCGCGCTTTTTGATTTATGGACTCTCAGTCGGTGCTTTTCAAACGATCGCAGCAATCCTCTTCATCTCTCTACTGCATATTTAATTCTCATAATAAACATTTTAAAAAACTATCCGAATACTGGAAGATCCTTCCGTTGCATTTTGTAGCGAGTCCTGCTGGATGCAGGAAATGAATTTTCCAGTGATCGGTTTTTTTGTTTCTACAGATCACCGTCACTTGCCCTCCTTGTGAAATGGTCATGGCTATCATTGGTACCCTTTGAATCTGTATTTATTTGTAAAAAAAGCCGGCGTATTCGCCGGCTTTTGACTTTATTCAAATGATTAACGGTGGATATAAACCAAGCCTGAAGCACTTATTGTTTCAGTATTCGGTCCATAAGGATTAGAGAATCCCATACCGCCTTGTGTGATCGTAATTGTATTGTTTGAAGCATTGTATGATTGAACGTAAGCTACGTGACCATACACAGGATCAGCATTCCAACTACCAACACTTTGTCCGCCAGCAAATACTACGACAGCGCCTGCGGCTGGAGTAGAATCTACTCGGTAACCGTCAGCTTGTGCTGATGCGCCCCATTGAGCGCCATTGCCCCAGTAAGTACCTACCCAAGGTGCTACGGATTTAACATAATACGTACATTGACCTGGTGGATACATGTTGCCTGAATTGCTGTGGTCTTTCCCACCTCCAGTAGTAGCTCCATTAGAAATGGTTGATGTATTATCGTTTCCGCTATTGCCGTTATCGTTGCTATTGTTGTTATCAGCAGGTTCTTCGGTTTTAGCAGGTGTTTCTGATTGTTGTGTGTTAGCTGGTTTTGATACAGTCGTTTTGCTGCTTTCAGTTTGTTCAGTTGTTTCAGTATTGGTTGTTGCTGCTTTTTTAGCTGCTTCTTGAGCTTTAGCTGCTGCTTCGGCTTGACGAGCTTCTTCAGCTTTGCGAGCTTCTGCTGCACGTTTTTGTTCAGCTAGTACGCGTGCACGTTCAGCTGCCGCTTCTTCTTTTTGTTTGTTTAATTTTTCTTTGTCTTTTTCAGCTGTTGCTTGTTCAGCTGCTAAGTTTGCTTTCATCACATTCAAATCAGCTTGTTTTGAAGCAATCGCATTTTTTTCATCTTCTAACTGGCTTTGGTTAGCAGTAAGAGCCGCAATTTTTTGTTCGTTTTCTTTAACTTTATCTTCAACTTTTTGTTTATCTTGTTTTTGTTGTTCTACTAAATCATTATTTGCGTTAACGATCTTAGTCATTGCTTGAACACGACCGATAGCATCTGTCAATGTGTCAGCATCTAAAACAGCGTCGATGAAGTTTGTGCTTTGACCGTTGACTTGAACGTCACGAGCTTGTTTTTGGATCGCTTCTTCACGTTTAGCAATGCGGACTTTCAATTCAGCGATCGTATCTTGCAATTTAAGCGTATCATCAGTCAATTTTGCTTGTTGTGCTTCTAAATCTTTGACTTTTGCTTCTACAGATGCGATATCTGCTTCCAAAGCTTCGATTTGTGCTTGAGCATCTGCTTGTTTACCCTTTAATTCGCTGATTTTTTTATCTTGTTGTTCGATTTTTTGATCGATACTATCTGCTGCGGCTAAAGTTGGTGCAGCGACTGCTGTTAGTGTTAATGAACATACCATTAATGCTGATAGCAAACTTTTCTTCACTGTTTTTCCTCCGAATAATACGTTTATGGTTAATAAAAACTTAAATGAGTATAAGAATTTCTAAATTCTTTTTTTCCGACAAGTGAATTCTAACACAAGGATATTTCATCCAGATAAAAGAAATGTTACAAAAAAATTTCATTTTTGAAAATAAATGTATGAAAACGAGTTATTTTAATATCTTTATAATCTCATTGCCATAAAAAAAGCTGACGAACAATCGTCAGCTTTTAGTTATCCTTCAATTTGTTTCGATTACATACGTACCGCAAAATCTGGTGCATAGTAAGAAATTGATTGGATCGTTACTGTTTGTCCAAAAGTAGGTGCGTGAACGTATTGTCCACCGCCGATATAAATCGCTACGTGGTGTGTAGAGCCAGGTGCGCCCCAGAATAATAGATCGCCAGGTTGTGCTTGGCTAACTGGGATTCTTGGTCCATTTGATTCTTGTGGTACTGTCCAACCGCCGACTTCACGGTTTGCTGCATTTTTATAAACATACCAAACCAGACCGGAACAGTCAAAACCAGAAGTTGTTTTTCCACCCCATACGTATGGGATATTCATTGTTGCCAATTGTTTTGCTAAGCCGACTACACCACCGCCTGTTGGTGCAGGGATCGCTGGAGCTGGAGTTGGTTTAGCAGGAGTTAAACTTCCTTGGTTATTGGTATTACTTTGACTTGGTGTCGTAGCTCCACTATTATTATTGCTATTGTTATTGCTATTGTTATTACTATTGTTATTTGTATTATTGTTTGTATTGTTATTAGTATTGTTGCTTGGTCTTGTTACTTCAGTATTGCTTGATCCGCCAGTATTAGTATTTGCACTTGGCGCGCTGCTTTCTTCTGTACTGCTTAGTTGTGTTTCTTCAGAAGATGCTTCTGTTGAAGTATTTGTTTCAGACGAAGCTTCTGTTTCTGTAGCTTGTGTTTCTTCTGATTGTTGTGCTTCTGATTGTTGTGCTTCTGATGGTTGAGCTTCGGCTGCTGGAGCTTCAGAACCTTGTGTTTCTGTGACTGCTTCTGATGCTTGTGTTTCAGCCACTTGTGTTTCAGAACTTTGTGCTTCTGCTTCAGCGGCTTCGCGAACTGCTTGCGCTTGTCTTTGTTGTTCTTGGACGCGAGCTTGTTCTGCTTCTGCTTCTGCTTTTTGCTTGTTCAATTCAGCTTTGTTGCTTTCAGCAGTTGCTTGTTCTGCTGCTAGACTTGTTTTCACGACATTCAAATCAGCTTGTTTTGCTTGAAGGTCGCCTTTTTGAGATTCTAGCTCAACTTGATTAGCAATGATTTCTGCCGCTTTTTTCTCATTTTCAGCTTTCTTTTCTTTCACAGCTTCTTGGTCAGCTTTTTGTTGTTGAACCAAGTCGTTGTTTGCTTTCACGATCGTCGTCATCGCTTGAACACGACTGACAGCGTCCGTTAATGAATCAGCGTTTAAAACGGCATCGATAAAGTTAGTACTTTGTCCGTTGACTTGAACGTCACGGGCTTGTTTTTTGATAGTAGCTTCGCGTTTTTCGATACGCGCTTGCAAGGTTTCGATATCTTTTTGTAATTTTTGAGATGCTTTTTGCAGTTCAGCTTGTTGTTTTAGCAAACCTTCCGCTTTTGAATTGATTGAAGCAAGTTCTGCTTCCAACGCGTCGATTTGCGCTTGGGCGTCCGCTTGTTGGCCTTTCAATTCATTGATTTTTTTATCTTGTTGTTCGATTTTTTGATCAATATTATCTGCCGCCGCGGCCACACTTGGAGCTGCAACTGCTGTAAGCGTTAAGGAGCATACCAATAATGCTGATAACAAACTTTTCTTCACTCTTCATTCCTCCGACTGGCTTTATTTTTCCTTTTTTTTAGTAAAAAATTAATCTAACGTAAGAAATTCTAAATTTTCTTTTACGATAAATAAATTGTACCATAGGGATATGTCAGCCAGATAAAAGAATTGTTACAGGGATGTTTCATTTCACCCGTTATCTATAACAAGTCTTTAGACAAAAAAAGCCTTCAAAAAATTACTCGATAACGAATAATTTTTTGAAGGGAAATATAAAGATTGCAAACACGATCATATTCATCAATAAGGTAGGTCCTAAGAATCTTGTGATGAAGAAAGTTCCGTTGACGCTGACTAATTTGAACAATAATTGGATCCCCAATGTCGCTAACTCAAAGCCAGTGATCAGGATGATCAAGCCAAAAAACATGGTGAAGATATTACGATACAATGCTTTTGACATTCCATACATCACCCACACCAAAATCGGCAAGGCCACTGCATAGATGCCCAGCACACCAATATAATACAGGTCATAGATACACCCCAGAACTAATGCGGTGATCACCATATACCGTTTTGGTAATGCCCGACAGCCGCACATCAATGCCAAGATCAAAAAGTGGAACTTAGCGACATAGGCATCTTTTGTCCATACTTCGATCAAACGGGTCGCCTGCCCATCCACCAGCATCATGAAAAAGAAGAAAGGGATCGCGTAATATTTGACATTCTCTTTCATCCGCCTATCCTTCCTTTACCATTCGTTTAACGATGGTCACAACGGAAAGATCATACATTTGCGCATAAGGTTTCACGTAGACTTGTCCGCCAAGACCGAAGCTATTGGATTTCATTTCCATCACTGTACCGATCGGCAAGTCCGCTGGCGAATTGCCCCCAAGGCCAGATGTTTGAACCACATCGCCGGCTTTCAATTCTTGATCGCCGGTCAATTGATCTACCACCAAAGCACCGATCTTTTCATCGTAATCATTCATCACGCCGAAAGATTCGCCGCCTTCGCTAGAGATCCGCACTGGGAAATGATTGGAGTTCTGATTTTCCGATGTCAGCAATTCGATTTTAGAAGAAGCCAGATTGACTTCGATGACCCGACCGATCAAACCTTTTTGCGACATTACCGCCATATTGGTTTCGATGCCGTCTTTTGACCCCTTGTCCACCACCAGCATGTCCTGCCAAGAATTCGGTGAACGGGTGATGACATTCGCAGTTACTTTTTCATAGTTGGTCAATGTTTTGTTCAGTTCTAATTCTTCTTTCAAAGAATTGATTTCGCGTTGGTAATTTTTATTCTTTTGTTCCAGCTCGTCATAGCTGTCGATTTTTTGTTTCAAGCGTTCATTTTCACTATATGTTGTGAATAAGTTATGGACGGAATTGGCGCTGTTTTCCACAAAACGGATCGGCGCGGAAATGACCTTATCAACGATCCCCACACTATCGTTGACAATGGATTGAAAAAAATTGGTTTTGGTTTCAGAGGCGCGTTTCGCCGCTGTCACACTCAACACAGTCACCACAAAAATAACTAAAATCAATGTGATGATAATATTTTTATTGGGATTAAACTTCTTCACAAGGACACCTCAACTAATTTCAGATAGTATTGATTTTACCACTATTTCACCATAAACAAAAGACAAGTACAGACTCTTAAGCTTTTTTTTGCAAATCCAGTCAGATGGATTTTTTTACAGAAAAAAACTCAAAAATATGTCCTTGTCTTTTCGTTAATCATGGCTTTGAATCACAGCGACGATGCCTGAATCAAAGGCGATCTGCGCCGTTTCTGTTAAAAATTCGTTGCTGGCAAATGAAGTTGGTACAGCAACTTGATGATTCAATAACGTGTACCGGCTGCCAGTCAGGGTCAGATGATCCACCGGAGTCAAACAGCAATAGGCTAAATAAGTCATTCCCGGGATCTTGCGGATCACATATTCTCCCGGTGTCAGATAGCGCAGATGATTTTGCCGATCCGCTAATGTCAGTTGCGATAAAAACGGCGCGAACCGCGGCTCTACTCCTAGCCAAAGATTTGCCAAAAAGTGATCCAAACGGCCGCCGGTAGCTCCGATCAGCAGGATCTCCGCTTTGGGGAATTTTTCCAAAGCCGCCGCTAAGCCTAATTGAGTATCGGTATCGTCTTTTTCTGCCGGCGAGCGTTTGACTTCTTTTGCCGCATCAAAGACTGTTTTTTGTTCACTGGGAGAAAGAGAATCAAAATCTCCTACCGCCAGATCTAATGGATAACCCTTTTCCAACAGATACAAACTGCCGCGATCGATTCCCACATAAAAATCATACTGATCTTCTAAATGCGGCCAGTATTCCGGTTTTCCCCCGGCAACCAATAATACTTTCATTTACGCTAACGCTTCTTTCAACGCTTGGATCTGTTTTTCAGGATGTTCGCTGTTGTAGATGTAGGATCCTGCCACAAAAACATTGGCGCCGGCTTCCTGACATTTTTTAGCGGTTTCCGGTACGATCCCGCCGTCGACTTCGATATCGTAATGATAGCCGTTTTCTTCTTTCAATGCTTTCAGTTCCGCGATTTTTTCCAATGATTCTTCAATGAATGATTGACCGCCAAACCCTGGATTGACCGTCATCACCAGCACTTGGTCTGCCATTGACAGCACATGTTTGATAGCGGAAACTGGCGTACCGGGATTCAAAGTCACACCGGCTTTGACGTTTTGTGATTTGATCAGCTGCATTGCCCGATGGATGTGGGGAGTAGCTTCTACGTGGACAGTAATGATATCCGCGCCGGCTTTAGCAAAAGCCTCGATATAATTTTCCGGATCAACGATCATCAAATGGCAATCTAGCGGCAATTTTGTGATAGGTCGGATCGCTGAGACCACATTTGGTCCTAATGTAATATTTGGTACGAATTGACCGTCCATCACGTCCACATGGATATAATCCGCGCCATGTTTTTCGACAAATTGGATATCTCGTTGCAAATTGGCAAAATCAGCACTTAAAATCGATGGGGCAATTTTCATCTTATTAATCTCTCCTTTTACGATAAACCGGACGCCGGTTTTCGATCTCTGCTAAAAATTGTAAATAATCATCATAACGGGTCTGAGCGATCTCGCCGGATTCGACCCGTCGTTTGACTTCGCATTGGGGTTCTTTGGCGTGCATGCACTCCCGAAACTTGCATAGATGGGATGCTTCGACAAATTCGGGGAATTGTTTGGGCAGCTGTACAGCTTCCATCTCCAAAAAGTCGATGGAACTAAATCCTGGCGTATCAGCGACAAGACCTCCGGCAATCGGCAGTAATTCTACATGGCGGGTGGTATGCTTGCCTCGTCCTAATGAATCAGAAATCTCAGCAGTCGCCAATTCCAGCTCTGGCACGATCTTGTTCAAAAGTGTTGATTTGCCAGCACCTGACTGGCCCATAAAGACACTTATCCGTTTTGGAAACAATGCCTTCAGCTCATCTAAACCGTCTTCTGAGGCGATCACCACATACCCGATTTTTTCATAGAGCTTTTTGACCGTTTCAGCCAAAGATTTATCTGCCAACAGATCAATTTTACTCAAATAAATGATTGGCTCGATCTCATTGTATTCCAGCGTGACCAAGAAACGATCCAACAGATTGAATGAAAAATTCGGCTCCACCATGCTGGCTACCACGATCCCTAGATCGACATTCGCTACCGGCGGACGCACTAATTCGTTTTTTCTAGGCAATATCTCCAGCAAATACCCGTCAGTCGGATTGCTACTTTCAAAAACTACTTCGTCGCCTACCAGCGGCGTGATCTTGCGATTGCGGAAATTTCCCCGCGCCCGCGTCTGATAGACTTCGCCTTCTGATTCTACATAATAAAAGCCGCTTAAAGCTTTTCGGATTTGTCCTCTCAAAAACATCCCTCCTCGGACTCATTTTAACATAACTTTTCGGATTTATCCGCTGATGGAATAAGACAAGCGAGTTTATTTCAAATAGATGTAAATACTTTACTTTTTTTAAAATAACAATTAATGAACTATGGATATTTTTTCAACTTAGACTCCGACTCCCATCCTTAAAATAAAAACATCGAGGCGAGCATGATCGTTCGGCCACGATGTTTATTATTTCTGCTAATTTACTTTTCAGATAATTTTTCTCATAAGAAGAAATCAACGTTGCTGATTCAGAGATTACTGTTAGAAAAGCGATCATTTTGCCACATTATTTTATGTAAAATGATCAACTCTTATTCTCAGTTTTCCTCTTTAATAATACATATCAAAAAAATTTTATTAATCAGCTTTTTTACGTAATATGATTTGTTGGTCTTGTTTAATTTGTTCTATCTCCGCATTTTTTGGAAGAAACACTTGAAGCTCTGTTTGTTTAGGTTTCGTCAATCCGATACGAAAAGCAGGAACTGTACTGTTTCCAAGCAGCTTGACCATATACAGATTGCCAGGAAGTTTCTCAAAAATGATTTTTCCCTGTCCATCAGAAGTCGCTTGCATTTTACGACCATTACGTTGTTTCGGCAGTTTGCCTTTGCGATCCAACAATTCCATAGTTATACCGCTAAGTGGACGGTCGTGAGCATCTCGCAAATAAAACGTTAAATCAAATACTTTCTTACGTAAGCGATAAATCTGAAGACTGCGATAGAGCAAATAAAGTAAGAATAAAATCAACAGTATCATTCCCGCTAAGATGAGCCACTGCATCCATTCACGCTTTTCTTTCGCTGCTTCAGAAGCTTTCGCTATTTCTTCAGTATACGGCACTCGATGCCCGCGAACCAACAAGCGATGGGAGTTGATCATATATGGCGTACAAGTAACCAGCGTCACCAAATCTTCCCCTTCAAAGATCCGTAAATCTTCTGTTTGATTTGGTTCGACTGTTTTGATTTGGTTCACTTCATAGGCTAATTTCTCTCCCAAGATTTCCAATACAAATAAATCTTCTTTTTGTAATTTAGGCAAATCCGTAAATAATTGTCGTTGGGGCAATCCCCGATGAGCAGTCAAGACTGAATGAGTGCTGGGACCACCAGTAGGATATGATGTACCTTGTAATACAGTTGCTCCCCGATCCAATAAGCGATCATTCGTGGTATCAAAAATCGGCATTTGTGCATTGATTTTGGGAATCGTCAATGTCCCAATCATATGTTTTTCTAAATAGCTTTGAGTTGTATTTTTTTTCCCGCTTTCACCTCCAAAAGGATCCGCACCAGGACTGGCTCCGTTTTTAGCTATACGCTCGTTTTCTTCCAGCATCTGTTCACGCCGTTCTGCTTCTTGGATCGCTCTTTCTCTTTCAAACTTTTCTATCATTCGCTGATCGAGAATCCCATTGATAGCATCTGAATAAAACGGATAGAGAGCGGTCAAACAGCCCAAAAGGAAGATGATGATCATAAATATTCGAGTGATCAGTTGTTTTTTTACTCCTTTTTTCATTTGTTCCGCCTCCTTTTCAAATAAGATCCTAGTTTAATCAAAGATTTTCACTTAACTTTCTTGTTACCTAAACGTTCTTTACTCAAAAAATAATTTTTGCCTTCTTTTGCTTTGATTACTTTCAAATGCCCTCTTTTCGTTATTATTTTGAATTGAGGATCTTTTATATGCCAGACCTTAGCTTTGATTTTAAAGGAATGTTCCTTTTCCTTACCTAACTGGATACGATAAATATTTCCCGGTATTTCGCCAAAATCTACTTTCCCATCAGATTGGCTTATTACAGCGGGCACATTATCCATTGGTTTTCCTCTTCGATCCAATAAAGTGAACAGCTGTCCGGATTGAGGTACTTGTTTATCCGTCCAGTAAAATTTTAGTTGATACAGTCGTTTCGTACTTTGATAGTAAACAAATTTGCGCCAGACCCAATAGAAGAAGATAAGCAAGAAAACGATCATTAATGTACTTAAAATAATCAAACGTATATTGTGATAGTTTTTAGTGCGCTGGATTTCTTCTGTCATCTCTTCTACATACGGTATCCGGAAACCTGTCACTAGCAATCTATGGGTGTTGATCATATATGGTGTACAAGTAAGCAATGTCACCAGATCTCGTCCTTCTTGTATCACTAAACTATCGATCTCATTTGGCAGTACAGTTTTAAACGATTCTACTTCGTAAGCCAGCTTTTCACCCACTATTTCAATGTAGAAATGATCGCCTTTTTTCAACTTATCCAAATCTGTAAATAGTTTTTTTTCCGGCAGTCCACTGTGACTGGTGATCACTGAATGAGTACTCGAACCGCCGATAGGATATGACGTTCCTTGCAAAAGGGTGGCCCCTTTATCTAACAAAAGGTCATTGGTCTCATCGAAAAGCGGCAGACTGACATTGATTGCAGGTATATAAATAGCACCTAATGTATGTTCTTCATAATAAGATCTGTCAGGATCTTTTACATGCCCTACTGCTTCTTCAAACGGGTCTTCCACCATGCCCATTCCTGGGATATTGGTTGATTTTTGTATCTCTTTGTTTTTTTCTTCCAGTTCACGCAGCTGTCTCTTTTGTGTTTCGGCGTTTTTTTCTTCATATATTCGTTGATAGTGTTCTATTTTGCGTTGATCCAAAAAATTATTCAATGAATCTACGACAAATGGATAGGAGAAAATCATGGCCCCCGCCAGAAACATCAGCGCTATGAATAATTTTAGAAAAAGATTGATTTTATCTTCTTTTTTAGCTTTCATTTTTTTCATAACGGGCACCTCCTTTTATGTAGTGATCGCAAGGGGATATAAAGTAGATTCCCTTGCGATTGAACTCGAGCAGGGACCAAAATCACTATGATCTTCGTCCCTGCTCATGAAGCTATTGTTATATGTTGATATTAAACTTCTGCTTGTTCTTTACTTTTTTTGTACCACAGGTAAGCTCCAACCATCAGACCAGCACCGATCATCAAGAAGGCATAGATCCCATTGCCCCCAGTTGAAGGAAGACCACCCTCTGGACGGTTACCGATAGCAAGAGGATCAGCCGGAGTCAGCTCAGTTGGATCTGCATAGTAACTGTAAAGATTAACCTCAAACGGTGTCCGTTGTGTAATAATACGGAACCCTGCTGGTGCTTCAGTTTCTTCCGCGAAGTAAGTCATACCTGTTCCCAATTCAGAAGAGTAAGTCATACCTTCTACTGCAAAAGCACCATCTGATCCTGAAGTAAATACCGTTGCCTTTTCAAGTTCACCCCATTCAATTTTGCCATCATCCGTGAAGAATGCATATTCACGCGTTCTGTCAGTATCATTATTTAAAGCAGATGCTGTACCACGTCCGATGACAAATTTCGCTCCTGGCAATGCCGCGCTAGTTGCAGCGTTTTGTTTTAAGAAGCGGCGACCACCAGTGGTTACTGGAGGAGCATCGTCTGTATCTTGATATGGTGTTCCACGATGGTTTACATTGATATAACCATCATTATCATAGAAGAAATCAGGTTCTGCTGTGTCATTCAGATACATCGTGTAAGTAATCGTTAACGTTTGACCTGCATACGCTTTTAATGCAGTTGCTGTTGCTTGTGAAGTAAGATCACCAGCTGTGGCAGATAAGTTGAAGTCTAAACTAAAGCCGTTGCCTCCAGTTGCAGGAGACACTGTGTAATGTCCGCCTTCACCTTTATCTTCTACTAATGTTACATTACCACTTGCATTTGTAATACTTTTGATGCCGACAAAAGTTAACTCTGGATCAGCCACATCTCGGATACCAAATGCTTGATAACTTGTTTTTACTCCCTCTGCATCTGTATAGGTTTGTCCAATATTATTTGGTACACGGAACTGGATCGCATAAGTGATCTCTTGACCAATTTCAAATGGAAGTGCACCTTCCAATTTAGACTCATCTATAATGTTGCCATCTTCACCTACAATCCCTTTATCAAATCCTTCAGTAATTTCATTTTTCGGGTAAAGGATGATATGTTCAAGCTCAGTTTCTTCATCCTCAACCGTCGCATATACTGGTAATACCAATACTAAGTTTGCGGCACGTGCAGAAACTTGTGTTGGACTATCTGTCTCTACAAACATGTAGACTGCATCTACGGTTCTCTCCTCATAAGTAGCAGTTGCCGGAAGTCCTTCGAATATTAGGATTCCGTCAGCATCGGTCACCCCTTCATGAAGTGGTGCTTTAGCTTCCAAATCTGGATCCGCTGCTAATGCTTTTTGTGCATCTGCTACGGTAGCATTAGGATTGTCCGCTAGATAATCGTAATATTCTTCTGTGGCATCGACAACTTTGAAAACAGCTCCTTTTAATCCGTCAAAATCTTCAAAATAATCCATCTCTAGTCCAATATTTGGTCTAAGCTCTGGTACTTCCTCAAATTGCTTTTTCCGCAACTCTACATTGACTGTAGCACCCTCACTATCTTCAGCAAATGCGACATTACCCATGCTGAATGCTCCCAATAGTAGCGGAAGCATCATTAGCACTGAGGCAAAAATGCCCCAAATTTTCCGTCCTTTTTTCATGTTTAATTCCTCCTCTTAAAATCGCTTCCTTTTTTTATTTTTTTGAACTAAAGGGGAGGTCTTCCCCTTTAGCAACAATTTCATTTATTCTGCTTTTTGCCGTTTTTTCCAAATATATGCTACTAAAATAATGAGCAATACGCCTAACAGTGAGATCGCCATCTTAGCTTCACCGGTCTGTGGCAACTTGAACCCTGGCTTACTTGGCTGACCTGGCGACGTTGGCTCCTCCGGTGTTACCGGCGGATCTGTCGGTGTCTGATAGTTGTAGACACGCGGCTCAACTTTTGCATATGCGGAAGCTGGTACTTCACCATTTTCTAATTCATCCATTTGTTGCCCATTGACGGTTACATACAACGGATTACCGTTTCCGTCCTCCCAAGAATCAGGAACAACTACTGGAATGGATTCTTTTTCAATCTGATATCCTTCAACAGATTGAACTTCTTCAAAGAAATATTCTCCTGAAGGCAACAATCTTCCGCCTGTGGTCACAACTCCGTCTTCATCAGAAATGAATTTACTGATTCGAGGATCACTCAATGGGTCCCCTTCCGGAACTACCCAGCTATTTTGTAGATCACTAGCAGGACTTAGATCAAGGTAAAGCTTTTGATCATTGACGATTTGATAGAGAACAAAGATTGCTCCTTCTAACGGAACACCCAACTCAGGTGATTGCGCGTTCTCTTTTCCATATTTAAAGAAATACGGGTCACGGAGATAACCGATATTTTTCGGATAAATATGGATCTCGTTCAGCTCTTCTGTTTCATTGTCTGGATGCATGATCGGCAGCATCACAATGATCGGCATAGCGATTTTTTCGAGATCGATATTGAATTCCGCCTGTGGGTTATCTATATCATTTTCGAAAATCAGATAGACAGCATAGTTGTCATCTTTCATTCGCGGAACAGAAAGGCGGGCAGTTCCTCGCGCATCTCCTTCTCCACTTGTTGTAACAGTTTCAACCATTTGAATTTTCTCACTCACGATCAGTTCGCTAGCCTTGCTTCGAGTAGAATATTCTTTGATCAACGATTCAGCATTCGTGTTAGGTTTGGCTATTTCTTCATAGAAAAAGTCTGTCATATCATAAACGCTGAATTCCGCACCGTTTAACGGAGTAGGACCAGTGACAACATCAAAGTCTTCATTTTCTAGCTCAAGACCTTTATTGTTGTATCTAATCTCATTTTGGTTGATATCCCGTATGATTCTTTTATGGAGAATCAAGTCTACGTTTTCGGTCTGAGCGTCAGCTTGCAACGTTGCGCCCAATCCACCAATGAACGGCAGCAGAAGTAAAAGTGTCAGGACTAATCCTTTGATTTTCTTCATCATTTACTTCGCCCCCTTTCGATTGCGGTAGACATAGTAGACGGTAGTACCTGTTGCAAAGACGATGAGCACCGCTGCGGCAATCATGGAAGACTTGCGCCCTGGACCACCGGTTGACGGCAGTTGTCCTTTTGGTCGGTTTTCAGCGGTGAATTGGATGGTGTTGTTATCTTCGCCAGCAACCAAACCTACGGCCACTGCATCTTTATCTAAGTTTGTTGTACCATACGATACAGTTACTGAATCATACTTATTAACTTCTACTGTGAAAATCCCATCTAACAAGATGAAACCATCTGGTGCTTTGGTTTCTTTGATATAGTAAATACTATTAGATGCTAATGGGAATTTTTCTCCACTACCATCGTTTTTAATGAATGATCCAATTCCATAAGCATCTGTTGTTGCAGTTGCTAATAGAGTTCCTGAAGCGCTTGAATCAGCATACAAGCTGAATTTAGCACCTGGTAGTAGTACAACTTCATTCACCGAACTTACCTTCTTAATTGAAAGATCAAACGGTTTCAAGTCATTACTTATCTTCCCAGAACTTTCACCAGGAGCAATCTGCCATACGCCATTTACTGTATCAAATTCAACGGATAACTCTTGTTCCGTCGTCTCGTTCTTGCCCTGAATTGTCGCTGTACGATCCGCCGATATTTCAATCGTCCATGGGCTATTCTCAGAGATTTGATACCCATCAGGAGCCTTTGTTTCAGTTAATTTATAGGATCCTGGTGATAAGTCTTTTGTAAATAAAATATTTCCGTCTTCATCAGAAATAACTGTCTCAACTTCTTTAGTAGTTTCAGCTACTTCATCAAGTCTGAAAGTAGCTCCACTTAAAGATGCACCCGTTTGCGTAACTTTATCTAATCGCAAGCGGAAAGGTTTTAATTCGTTGAAGATTTTATTATCTTTTATTCCATCACTAGTAATTGTACCGTCACTATTGACTGTTATCTCAATCGGATCCATAGTCTCGAACCCTAGTGGTGTAGTAGTTTCATGTAACCAATAGGTGCCTGGCTTAACGTTAGTAAAATAAATTTTTCCATATGAATCGGATTCAACTTCACTCTGACCCTCCACAGGATTTTTTCTTTCTTGATCTTCGTATAGTGTAAATCCTGCACCCGCTAAGATGCTCGTCGTATTAGTCACCATCTTAGTTAAAGTAAAGTCAACTTCTGGCGGAGCTACTTTAACCGATGGAACTGCGAAGTGTAAAAATTTTTCATCACCATTTTGCAAATAGGTAGGACCATTAGTCGGATAGAATTTACCGTCTCGATGTTTATCTATAAGCTCCACAGTGTAAGTTATTCGATAACCTTGAAGTTCTGTTTCGGTACCGCCTAAGGTAATATCAGATAAATTAATGGAACCATCTTCTGATTCGGTAAGAGTATCGTCAATATGTTGAGCATATAAAGGATATCCATCTTCAGTCGTGCCTTTTGGTGTTACACTTAAAGTATTAGGATTACCTTTATGAAGTGTCAATGCGGCAGTTGTTATATCACTAATTCGTTCTACAAAAATGCTCATCGGATCAATGAACGTAGCATTTTGGATCGTTGCTGTTAGCTTTGATAGAATATTATTTAATACCTCGATGAGTGTCGTAAAGTTTTCAGCCCTATAGTATCCGTGTTCTCCCAAAGCAGTTAATACATTTACACTAATCGTTGTATCTGCATAACCAATAGAGTAAGTTTGAATGTTCTCTTTTCTACGACTTCCTGCATGAGTTACTGTATTAGTAGCTATTCGGTTTAATGTAGTATTCCCTTGAGTGTCAGAACCATCCCCTTCATAGAGACGTAAAGAATCATTTGTGGTATAGCGAATATTACCTGAATCCGTAGTTTTACTTAACTGACTCAGTCCTGTATACCTTGTTCTAGGGCCAAAAGTAGGCTGTCCATCAGTCAAGAAAATCATTACTTTTTGAGGATTTTCATTGGATGATTTATACTCCGAACTTGTTAATAATTCATATCCAACGTCAACTCCTAGAAAAGTTGGTGTTCCTGAATTACTTGGAGTAACAGTATATATACTGTTGGCAAGAAGTTCATCAACATCATTGGTAAATCCGGAGCCATTAGCGAATACGCTATGTTCTCCCCAAATGTTCCCGTTTCCAACTGAGCCAAAACTGGCCAATCCCATTTGAATATTCTCATTTTTTAATAATTCTGTAGCAAACTGTTTTGTAGCATTCTTTACATCATCCCACCGATTAGAAGTAGTTTCAGTCCTTGTTCGACGTTCATATCTATACCTAAACCAACCTAGTCGTACAGCCTGATATTGATAGCCGTCTCCGCTACGTCGATCATTGTATTGTTGCCAAGTAATCTCTTCCCATTCACCATAAATTATTTTTGTTATATCTCTAGTCATACTCGAAGATTTATCCAAGACCAATACCACATCAAGTGGGGTTTCCGATTTTGTAATATCGCCAATCATATCCAGCTGTACAGTGAATTGATTTGGATCATCTGTAGGCATAACGCTTTTCTTCAGATATGCACCATCATAGTCATGATAGCCGCCATAGAATCCTGAATCCTCTTCTAGAATGTTCGTTGTAGGAACAAAATCTTCAGAAACAGAACTATAATCATAGTTCACGATTTCTTTACTAGGACCACCCTCTAAGTGAAGCCCTGTTCCATTTTCAGGAAAAGTTCCCGTGTCATCTGTAGTATAAATAAACCGGTCAGTCGCATCAGACCCTGTGTTCTCAAGCAGTGGATTAAAATTCCAAGCAGCCGTTTGGACTCTTCCTTGTGCTGATTCATCAGAAATCACAGCTTCTGTTTCTTCTGCATCAGAGGTCGCCGTTTCGGACGGTTCAACTGCTTCAACGCTCTCCTCTTGTGCTTCTTTTGCAGGCTCTGTTGCTTGTACTTCTGGTTGCGCTTCTGGCTGTGGCTCTTCTGCCGCAACTTCCGCAGTCACAGTGTGAGGACCGGCATCTGTTGAAGAAAGAATGTCTGATGTTTCCACCGTTTCTGTGATTTCTTCTGTTTGTACAGCCGGTTCTGCAGCTTCCGTTGTCTCCGCAGTTTCTACTTCAGCCGCTAAAACTGCTGTTTCGACTTCTTGGATCGTGGTACGCTGCTCGTCCATTTGAACTTCGATAGTCAATTCAAGGTCATCTTTCGGCATTTCGACGATCAATGTTCCTTTTGATTCTGCCGAAAATTCTTTTTCTACGTACCAGTCGTCTTCTTCCGTCAAATCTGAATCGTTCATGTTCTTGACTGTGCCGACGCCGCTAGCTACTTGCTCTAGTCTCAGTTTCATCAAGCGCTGCACATCATCATTCGTGCTAGTGTCTTGATATTTTTGATAATCGATCGTCCATTCGATCGTTGTTTCTTTTTCCACATAGGATGCTTCGACTTTTCCATAATTTTCTTCATTGAAGACCACTTGCGGTTCGTTAGTGATGGCTTCAGCATCTTGCGGCAAAAGAACAGCGAGTGAACTGAAATACGGGACGAGGATCGTCAAAATAACCAAAATCCGCATAGCAGGGCACCATTTTTTTGCAAGCTTCATTATTTTTTACACTTCCTTTCCTTCATATTTTTTTGCATTAAATAATGAATCTCATGCAAATCCTTTTTTCCAACTAAACTATTAAGAAACTTCCTTATTTCCTTAACCAACATCGCGATTGACTGTGTTTTTTTAAAAACCAAGTGTCAATATTCGTATTAAAAAATCTAAAAAACCAACCCTTTTATCGACACTCCTCCCATTATCAAATTATTTTTTAATTGTTCCTAATTCAATACTAACAATCTATCTTTCTGAGAACAATTTTAACGAAAAAGCGGTTTCCTTAAATATTAATAACTAATAAAACAAAAAAAAAGCATATTTATAAGCGTTTATGACACTTTTAAAAAACATATATTTTTAAATTTATTGTAAAATTATCAAAAAAGAGAAACTCACTACCAGAAATTGATAATTTAAAACGAACATTATTATCTTTTATTTTTGTTTTTTATTAACAAATAATTTCTTGTTAAAATAAAGATCGTTATGGTCATAGATGTTCTAAAAAGAACACCTTAAAAACTGATGGGTCTCTTACAGTCAGTAGCCTTTTGAAGAAAGGAGGTAGATAGATGTAGTTTTTTAAGACCAAACGACTCGTAGGAATCAGCTTGCATTGTTTTTAGGGTATTAGCTTTATCGTTACGTCTCCAGTAATTGTTTGTGCTGCTTGATGGCATATTTTACAGTTGGTTCAGCTTCTAGTAACTGATTTATTTTCTTATTTGTCTTCTTCCGATTTTTTTCTACTATTATTTACTTATATTTCTTTGTCAGATTTAGCACATCAAAGTAGATAGCAATTCAGAGCAATGTCCTTCAACAAATCTATTGCTGTCTTAGTAACAGTTGTATCCATTAGTGGATTTCGTCAATATTATTTTCATAGATAGTTCACTCACTTTTTTCTTCCATAGAAATACTCGAATCCATCTGTCGAGGTACTTTGCTGTTGGTTTTTATTTGTATAAAACGAATTATTTTTATTTATAGATAAATATTGTTCGTGTAAAAACAGCCGTGTAATAGGGTAAAATTATCGTAAATTTTCTGGATATATTTACTTATAACGTTATTTATTTCAGCCGTTTCATTAGAAGTTTGCAATAAATACGCGCTTTAATTATAATGTAATTAGATATTAAGAGCTGAGGGTGAGGGATATGCTGGCGTCTATTTTGTTATCAAAAAAAGAACAGAAAAAACTGAAGATCACCTATTTTCTTGAAACGTTGCCTGCTGGGGAATATTCGGTGAAATCTATCAATGATGGATTGGGATTTGCTTACAGCAGTACGCAGTCTTTGTTGATGGAGATGCTTGAAGATTTTCGAGCGTTGCAAGATCAAAAAGAATCTTTTTTTTCACCACAAGGACAGCTTTGTTGGGAGCCGGGATTGGTCACCTATGAACAGTATTTCTCGTTTTTGATCAGACGAAGCATTCCTTATCAGGCACTTCTTTTCATGTTGCAGTTTCCCGAAAAGGAATTGGTCAACTTTTGCGAGATTCAATACATAAGCATCGCTTCTGCTATGCGCTACTTACAACCGCTAGCAGAGTACATTCAACAATTTGGTTTAACATTCAATCGCAGCAAATTGACACTAAAAGGCGATGAACGGCTGATCCGTTTGACTTTTTTCAATTTCGTCTGGGCCGTTTCTAAAGGCAGCGAGGAATTATTCCATCATTTTGAAGAAGGGGAATTAGCTACTACATTAGCAGCTTTAAAGCAGGAAGTTCCTTTGGGTCAAGATTACGTGGGTATTAAAGAAATCTATCTTTTCGCGGAGATCACCTATATCCGCACGAAACAAGGATTTTACGTAGAAGATGATCCGCGCTACGATGGTATATTGGTTGTAGATAGCCCTTTGGCACCGGAAAATCTCCAAGCCTTCTTTCCATTAACAGCTGAAAAACTTAAAGGCGAATACCGTTTTATCCAGTTTATGTATCATTACGCGCCTACTTATACTGATCCAAACGATCCACGCCTGCCGATAATGCAATCTCATCTTCAGCAGAAAAATCAGCTGAATAAATTGTTAGAGTGTTTCGAACAATTTTGGAGCAAAAAAATCCTGCGAGGCGATACTGATTTATTGAAAAAAAATCCTAATATCCATGGCAATCTGTATAATGTTTTGTTTTGCTACTATGTATTTCCTCAGCGGATCCCTAATCTATTCGACTTATTGCTTTATTTCCGGAAAAACCAGTCTGTATTGTTCGAAACATTAAAAGAACGCGTTACAGCATTTTTCCAGCAATTTATGAAAAGACAAGAATTTGATTGGTTGCAAGGATGTAACGGTTGCTTGGCGGAGCTGTTCACGTGGTTGACACTAGAATACTTTGAGGAATCTGGACAAAAACAACCGCTATATGTTTCCTTGATCATGGAAGCCAACCAGCTGTTTCAACAAGATATCAAGGCACATCTGCGAGATTTATCATTTGTGGAGTTATTGCCTTTTTCGATCCATGAAGTAGAGCGCTATGATTATTTGATCTGCTCCTCTGTCGCACTGTTGCCAGAAGGAAATCAGACACCGTTTTTCGTTTTTAATTTTTTTAGCAATAGTACAAACTACGTTGCATTGTATCGCGACTTGCAAAAACACCATCGAAAGAAAAATCTAGCGTATAAATTGCCGCAATAGTATACGCTTGAGAACTTCTAACATTTTTATAAATCCTCAGACACTAAAAAACAGCTTGTAAGTCCCGCATTTGGACTTACAAGCTGTTCAGCTTTTTTTGTTGACTGTTCTCGGCTGAGCTAGTCTTTATTTTCTAGGTAATTTTTGTGTGCTTCTTCTAAGCTAATGTTTCCGTTCAAGAGTGATTCGTAAAGTTTCAACAGCTTGAGATCAGGCTCATCCGATATTTCTGGAGAATTATGCTGCAAATGATTCTTTATCACAGAAATTTGGAAACGAGTCATGTTGATCATATTTCTTACCATGTCTCGAGGTGCCTCATAATAGCCAAAAGCTTCCCAAGCAGCAGGAAAGTCCTCGCTCTTTATTGGCAATTTCTCTGGATCGATCGTCGCATCTTCAGAAAGATATTCCTCCTCATATCCCATTAGCACTTCATTGCCGATTTCATCGGCCTCCACTTCTTCTGGTTAGATATCTACCATATAGGTGGAATTCATAGCTAGATTTCGCGCTAATAATATCGTTTCATTCTCATCACCAAATGAAAAGGTCGACGCCAGAAACGTATTCTCAGGCTTTACCTCTTCAGGACAAGGTGCTAATTTTCGAGGATCGATCCCAAACATCTTTGCTAATTTTTGGGAAATCAAAATGTGGACATGAGGCTCTTCCAATGCATTCACTTGACTTTTCGCTTCTGCATTATCATTTTCTAAATATTTGAATAACATTCCACTCATCTTCTTTTCCTGATTTATTGTTATATTTTCCTGATCCTCTGTTATAGAAAAGTTATTTGTTTTATGTTACTCATTTTGACTTAACCAGATGATGAAAAACAGTTTTTAATTTAGAGACTTCAGCCTAAACTTATTCGCGATACTTCTTTGATAAATAAATCAATTCCCTTTTCCAAAATCACAGGGTCACAGGCAATATTCCAACGAATGAACCCTTCTCCATTCAAACCAAATTCATTTCCGTAGTGAAGAGTAATTTTTGCTCGGTGACAAGCTTTTTTTATTTGTTCATCAGTTAAATAGGCCCGCAAATCTATCCAAGCAAGATAGGTAGCTTCTAAAGGGGCAATTTCTACTTTTGGCAAAGATCGTTTCATATTTTTACATAACAACTGGTAATTAGCTGAAATTTGGTTCTTCGCTCGCTCTAACCAAATTTCGTTTTCCGGATTACCATACACCTCTTCTAGCATTTGATAGGCGAATAAATTCAAATCAGAGATTCCTCTTGTTTTAAAGCGGATTGCTAAACGTTCGCGAATTTTAACAGATGGGCAGAATAGAAAAGATCCTTTTATTCCAGCTACATTAAAAGTTTTCACTGGTGATCCTAACACAATCACAGCATCCTGTGGTCTTGAGACTTGTAAAATAGATACAGCTGGAATAAAGCTCAGATCAATATGGATCTCATCAGATACCAGCAATACATCATATTTCGAACAAATCATTACTAATTTTTCCAATAGCACTTTACCCCATACTTTACAGACTGGATTATGGGGATTACATAGAACCAATAGACGGATCGTTGGATCAGAGCGGATTTTTTTCTCTACATCTTCACAATCAATTTGCCAATTGTCGTTTATCAATTCACTGAAAACCACCGGTCGACCCAATTTAACAGGCAAATTGAACAGCGGCGGATAAATCGGCGAGAAAGTCAGAATTTTATCACCGATTCTTGTAAACTCTTCAATAATCTGCACATAGCTGTGAAGAACACCGGTGGAATAGATCACTGCTTCTTCTGATATGGTCGTGTGGTATCTACTATTCCACCAATTACAGATTGTTCGTTTTGTGTTCGGAAAAGGATCTGTGTAACCCAAAACAGGATGCTCTAATCTTTGTTTTAATCTATTGATCAGATGAACGCTCCCTGAAAAATCCATATCTGCAACAGAAAATGGTAAAACATCTTGCGTGTTTCGATCCCATTTCACAGAACAAGTTTCATGTCGATCTGGGAACTGAAGTTGTTTCTTACATATGGAAGATTCGATCGGCATACTTTTTCTCCCAATAATCGTTTTCTTCTCTGCCACCATCAATATTTGCACTTTTATAGACTGGTGGTTTAATTCCTTGTGTTACCAATTCATTGATTGCAAAATGCATGGTCTGTTGGAGAAGTAACGTAGCGGCGTAAGAGGAAGTACCGCAAACTGGCGTATCTAGTCCATCGATCGTTAATGCCGCATCTCCAAAAACAGAATGATTATCCAAAATCACATCCGCCAATTCAAAAAGACGCATACCGCTGCTATGGCGAGAAGTACTTTTTTCTGAGATATCTAAAGCAGTTACAACAATCAAATCATTCCCATGATCTTTGACCCATTTTGCTAGTTCAATGACTTCTGGATTCCTTCCAGAATTTGAAATAATAACAAAAATATCATACTCTTTTATCTGAACTTTTTTAGCCAGCAGATTACCGACGCCTTCGATGCTTTCATACATGCCATTTGCTGGATCGATGATAGCTTTTGTAGGGATCAATCCGCCTGCTCTGCCCGATATTTCAATTGCGCCTGCATGTGAATGTCCGCTACCGAAGGCTTGAAGTATCCCTCCATTTGCAATTGCAACAGCGATTCGTTTTCCTGCCTCTCTCATCTTAGGTTCTTCTTTCCTTAAAACAACAGCCAATTCCTCACAATAATCAAAATATGCTAAACTCATTTTTTTCTCTCCTATCCTAAAATGTGTAAATTATAAAGAACAATGCCTAAAATCATAATGAATAAAATCGCTTTTGAGGAAGTCATTTTTTTCTTTCCCAATAGATGATAGACAAGCATAACAAGTAAAACCGGAATCAACGATGGCATTACTTGATCCAGAATCTCTTGAAGTTTCATTTCTACCTCACCAGATTTGTAGATGAAAGAAATAGGCGCATTCACTACAGTCGGAATCAACGCACCAACTACTGTCATTCCTAAAAGAATCGCTGTATCCGTGAGAATCTGCAGACGATTTCCCATTTCGTTCACTAATTTTGTTCCTTGACGATAACCACTCAGCATCAAAAAATATCGCAAAACAACAACGCTGATATTTGCCGCAATCCATAGCAAGACTCCAGTAACATTTCCTTGAAGCCCCATATAAGCAGCAATCGAACCCATGATGGTTGGCAAAAGAACACCGAACAATGTATCTCCTACGCCAGCAAATGGCCCCATCAATCCGGTCTTGATTCCAGTAACGACCTCTTTTGATTTGATCCCTTCTTTTTCTTCGATCGCTTGATCGATTCCAAGAATCAACGTACCGGTCATTGGATTACTATTGAAAAATTGGTTGTGCATTCGTAACATTGATTGCAAATCCTGTTTATTGGGATAATTTTTTTCTAAAAATGGCAGGATAGAGTACAAATACCCTGTAGACATCATCCGTTCGTAATTCCAGCAAATTTGACTGGTAAATATCCAACGAGTATTCATTTGTAATAATTCTTTTTTAGTCGCTTCATTCTTCATAATCATCTTCTCCTTCTGAACTAACGGCATTTACAAAGACGGGTTTGTTCTGAATTTGATTATTATACGCAATCAGAGCAATGGCACTTCCCACACACGCGACCCCAAGCATTGGCACCTTTAAATAGGCTGCACAAAAAAATCCAATAATAAGATATGGGAAAAATTTCTTTGTCGGCAAATAGCGAAGTAGCACAGCAATCCCAACGACTGGTAACAAGCCACCCGAAACTTTTAATCCACCCATTAGCCAATCTGGTAATTGATTTACGATTGCATTTATAACGCCACGTCCAAAAATAAGCATGATTGACACAGGAATCGCTCGAGATAATCCCCATGGCAATGCCCCTAATAAGATATTGCGGCGAATGCCTTTTAAATCCATTCTTTCAATACTTCGATCTACTCGATGTAAAAAGAAAGTGTTACTAAAACGAGCTAAAACATCTAATTGAACCATTAGCAGCCCTACAGGTACCGCTAATGCAAGGGCAAATTCTACATCTCCACCTGTTAGATATGCATAGACTGTCCCAACGATCGCCCCAGTCGTAAAATCAGGAACAGAGGCGCCACCATAAGTTCCAACTCCTAAGACCATCAATTGCAATGTAGACCCGATCATCAATCCCAACCTTAAATCACCGATGACCATACCAACAAATGCTCCAACGATTACGGGAAATTGACAACCTAGGTTCAAAGACAAAGAATCTAAGATCGTAAAAAAAGAAAAAATGATCAATATGCCTAATTGCCAAACACTCAATTCCATTTTCCAACATCCTCCATCATTTTATAAAAGTCACGTCCTTCTTCATTAGGAACCATTTGATATTGCAAATTTACTTTGGCATCATGAAGTTCTTTAAAGGCTTTGGCTTGTTTATCATCAACATGGACAGATTTTGTTACAGCTCGACTATTTACAGTTGCAGATAAATTTCCCACATTGACTTCCTTAATGGCTACTCCATATGAAATCAACTGAACTAACGTTTCTGGATTTTTTACCAGTAAAAACACACGTTGATCCTCATAATTATCAGCTAGAATCCTATCGGCAGCTGTACGAACGGATAAGATACTAAGCTTTACGTTCCCCGGTTTCGCCAGTTTCAACACTTCTTTTTCCATTTCATTTTTTATAATCGTGTCATCAACTACCATAATACGAGTGACTTTCAAACTATTCGTCCACATTGTCGCAACTTGTCCGTGAATCAATCGTTCATCAATCCGAATCGCTACAATCATTTCATTTCCTCCAATCGAATTTCTTGCATTGCCTGCTGTCCATCTTGACAAGCCTCACTGATATCTTTTGTTAACAATAGTGATAAAAGTAATACTAGTGAACAACCAGTCACTACATGGATAGTAGGATATAGCTTCTTACAGAGTGTTGCGGCATTTGCTGGACTGCCTCCTGGAATATCCGTCAAAATAATAATTTCTTCGTGTTCATTTTCCAAGATTACTTCCTGCATCTTCATGACTAAGTCTTTTACAGCCAACTCTGGAGTAAAATCAATCGCTGTAAGTTGCGGTTGAGAACCCGCTATCATCTCCGCACTCTCTTTAAGCGCATTGCCATAATAACCATGGCCACATAAAATAATCTTCATTTTTATGCCCTCCTTAAAAACAAAAACAGACTTGATACACTCCACAATAGTGAAATGGATCAAGCCTGCCTACCAGTTACTCTCCAACATATATTATTCAATTTTTCGATACTGTTGCGCATGTTTTGTATTAACACTATCACCTCGTTTCTTCCCAAATCCGATGCCCCGCTCGTTTCTTCCCAAATCCGATGCCCCGCTGCACTAGCACCCACTCTCCTTTCTTATCCATTTCTTTTGCGATCACCGCATTGTGCGACAATACTTGAATTACCACCATACTCCCACCCTTTCTGATAGCCAAATCAAATAAAAAAAGAGGTACCAGACAACTGTCCAATACCTCTGACATAGCAAATAAACGAGCAACAATCCCCTCAAAATAGACCTAACTTGATTAAAAAATTCCAATAAATTGGTAGAAATCCCGAAAGAAATTAGGTACAATAAATAAGGTTAGTGCTTGCACTAACTATGGCAACTTGATGGTCAGTGTAGTTGACTTATCAAGGCCTTGTAGATTCGCGCCAACGAACTGCAAGGTGCCTTTTTTTATTTGATTTAAACTATCTGAATACATTCTAATGAAAACGTTTGTTTCTTGTCAAGCGAACAAATAAAAAATAAATCTCCAAATTGAATTAACAAAATTTCTTGTCTTTCTTTTTACTATTTGTCCGTTATCAATCCAAACTAGACCACTTTTTCTGTACATGAATCTCGACATGACGGATCTCTTCATACAGCACATGTTCAACACCGACAAAAATTCCCAGCTCATCATACCCATTTACTTTACCCACCACATCGTCTTGAAATGCGTTATCTTTTTTTACATCTAGTTGAATAGCGATCGCTTTGTCTTTCAATCTGGCTTCTGTCAATACATGATTGATTTCCTGTTCCGTCATTTTCTTCTTTGGAAGAATCACACGATTTCGCTGTTGATCCAGCGCGGATAACTTTGCCGTGTGATCGGAAAGATAAAAACCTTTCCACTTTATTATGCCGCGATCTTCATAGTCTTCTTGTCTCATAAGCCATCCAATCCCCCTGCTCCTCCGAAATGTCCGCCAACGAGTTTGCTGCGGGCGATGGCACGACCGCCAGTCAATTTGCTGTTGGCATGAATCAACGAAGTAAATCCGTATTTTTCCCGAATCTGATCAACGATCTGATCCAAATTTCTTTCCTTCAACATTTTGTCAGGATCACTGAACAAGTCCAGCTGCACATTTTCCGTAAAAATGAGTTTCGAATAAGTGATCCCTACATGACGGACCGCTTGACCTGTGTAGTGTTTGCGAAAAAGATACAAGCAGTGCTGGACCAATGTTTTCGTGTGATCGGTTGCGGGAATCTTCATCTGATGGGAGAATCCCTTGCTTGCCTCGCCAAATGCGGAACCGATCCATAAGTGGACGCATTGGGTTTGCGCATGATGCCTACGAATACGGGTCGCCACTTGTTCAGCCATCTCTTTTACAACGATCTCGATTTCTTCTTGTTTGAAATAATTGCGGTTCAACACTTGGCTGTTGCCATAACTTTTTTCTACTGACTTCTGTTGCCTCGGCTCAGAAAGTATTGAACGATCGATGCCATTGGCGTGAAAATAAAGCTGTACACCTAATACTCCGCTGTCGTTTTTTAGCCGATAAACATCTGCATTGGCTAGCTGTTTTACAGTATCGATCCCTAATTTGTACAAACGTTTTTTCGTCCGCGAGCCGATTCCCCAAAAATCAGTGAGTTCAGGAATATTCCATATTTTTGATTCAACATCTTGATAGGTCCATTCCGCGATCAACGAGCGATTATGTTTTGATTCATTGTCTAACGCCAGCTTTGCAAGCAGCGGATTATCACCGATGCCTACTGTGACATATAATCCAGTCTCTTTGAATACCGCTTTTTGAAGGGTTCGTGCCATCCGCCAGCGTTTTTCTTTTCTGCTCATTTCCGGTGAAGGAAAAAATAGATTAAGGGAATGCGTTACATCCAAGATTGATTCATCGATCGAATAAATTAACAAATCCTCATCTGCTACGTAGCGTCTGAACACGTTGTTCACGGCTAAATTTTTTTCGATATAAAAGTTCATTCTGGGCTGAAATTTGAAAAGATCTGGATGATCCGGCAGATTGTCTGCTCTGGAAACATTGGTTATTCCGAGAACTTTTTTTGCCATGGGAGATGCTGCCAGGATCAGACCATTGCCAGTATTGTCACTTTGAGACATAACGACCACCATCGCTGTGAGCGGATTTAATCCATGTTCCACACATTCTACCGAAGCATAAAACGATTTGACGTCGATCATTAAAATATCACGCAATGGTTCTTTAGAATAATCGAAATTCGCCATAACAAACACCTCTCTAACTCATTATACGAACGTATGTTTGTTTTTGTAAAGCGAACAAAATTATTTTTTGAAATTTATCTGATATCTCCACTACAACGGATTTAAGAAAATTAGTTAATTAACCTCAGTATTTACTGTCATATATGTTTTTTTATTAAACAGTTTTTTTGATAAATCTGTTATAAATAACCTGTAAACTAAAAAATACTAGGATGATAAAAAACATACCAGCCCCACAGTTTAACTGTAGGCTGGTATGTTTTAATATTTCTTACAAACGATAGTGGATCATTTCTCGATAATTTTCAAAAAGCTCTTGATTCAATTTATCGCCGCCGTCTAAGTTGGCTGAATAAAAGATTGGCGGATACTGGATGCCCTCGGCGATCAGGTTGCGAGTCACTTCCACAATGATCGTATTGAGGATCGTAGCACCGACGACTGTTTAGGCGGAGGTGAATTCCCCCCTAAGTTCTGACTATACTAACCCTCAATAAATAGAATACTTCAAAAAATTTTCTAAAGTTACTTATTTCGAATCGATTTGCTTTACTTTGGTGGTCTCTACACGAAGATACTGACCAAATATTTTGGAAAGAGGCTGCTTCAATACTAAGAAAAATCCGACCGTGCTGATACTATGCATCACATCGAAGCTGACTCCCGCCAAATAGTAGGGCCAAAATTTCGTTACGCCCCAAAAAGGAGCCAACATCAATGTTACGAGAAAACCATACAGCATACTTACGGCGACACACAGGATGACTTGGAAAACCAGC
Organism: Enterococcus mediterraneensis; assembly: GCF_900604485.1. Classification (NCBI taxonomy): domain Bacteria; kingdom Bacillati; phylum Bacillota; class Bacilli; order Lactobacillales; family Enterococcaceae; genus Enterococcus; species Enterococcus mediterraneensis. The sequence goes on along the minus strand of NZ_UWOP01000001.1, from coordinate 1,369,567 downwards.
CTTTTCGTCAGCCAAGGAAGATAGTGGTCCAACAGGCTGCTAAAGATGATCACTAAAATAAAGGACAGAATCTGGGCAAACGTCCAAATTCCCATGCCCAAATAAAAGTTGGTGATCAATATCGATAATGTACTGACCACCATCGCTTGCCGCCACCCCATATAAAAGCTGATCAGCAGTAAGATTGCCGTGATCGGTTGCATATTCGGCAGCCAGTTCGTCAGCAGCCGCCCCACGACACAAAGAGCTGTCAGTAACGATAGTACCGCGATTTCTCTTGTCTTATACCGCATATAGAAACCTCACAATCAAATTTTCGTTTAGACCATACTACTTCATACCCGCCAAGTTAAAGACTATCTCGTCACCATTTTTTACTTTCAACTCTTTTGCGCCTGTCGTTGCTTCCTCACCATTCACAGTGTACATCCAGTATTTTTGCTGATCTTGATTTTGCGTGTGTCCATCAATAGAAGTAATAAAACCGTTATCGTCTTTGATTTCGAAGTTGTTTTTCATGACGTCATACAGACTGTCTCCGTCTTTAAAGTCGATCGATTTAGAGCTGATTTCTTTATCATCTTCCTTTAAAATGACCTCGACTTTTGCTTGCACAGTTTGTTCGGTACTTGCTGATTCTTGAGCATCTTGAGGGTTATCGCTGCATCCGGACAAAATAATACCGACGATCATTACCATTAATATTCCTACTACTTTTTTCATTTCTCATCACCTCAGTTATTTTTTTCGTAAAAAAAAGACACTAAAGAGTGTCTTTAATAACAGCAGTCCCGTCACAATATTATAAGCTTTTCTTACAAAAACAAAATATTGTCCGTGATTGCTGGATGTACCACCCTGATATTTATCCAGCGCTAAAGAAATTAGATATCCTGACTTCATTTCGACCTACTATCTTCTCTTCCCAAGATTCTCTCAGTGAGTAATAAGATTTCGTCCATGTCACAGTAGAAAGGGGCTGTTGAGGATTCGCACCTCATTCCCTAATATCTCTAGCTGATATTTAGTTTTATATTTCTATCATACAATACCTCGTGTCTTAAATCATCCACTTCTATTGATCTTGCCAATTGGCAGGATAGGTGATGTAGAGGAAGCGAGCTTCACCAGTAACTGAAAATTTGATATGATTGCCTTTAGGTATCAATATAATCTCACCTGGTCCAGCAGAAATTTCTCGATCCTCTATTAGAATACTTAATTGACCAGAGATAACATAATCAATTTCATCGTACTCTAACAGCCAATCAAATGTCGTGTCTTTCATTATCATTAGCCCGCATCCTAAACGTGGGCTTTCTTGTAATGAAATCAAATCTTTTGTATAAACAATATCGGAAGGTTTTCCCGTATCCAAACGATCTTCCTCTGATACATTGATTTCTGGTAATTTGATTGATAAAACTCCACTTGGATCTATTTTTTTAGTAGGCATTAATTTTTCATTTACCAACTGTCGTACTAAACTCTCTATCATTTCACGACTTAACTCTGACATACTACTGTTGCACCTCAGCCTTCTTACCTAACATTCTGTTAGCCATAAAAATTGCTACAAAAATCGCAGTTACTCCCGCAACCAATTTACCAACCATCATTGGAAAAATCATCTCTTTTGCCACCCCTGCTGTAAATCCTAAATGATCTCCCAGCACAAATGAAGCAGATACAGCAAAAGCCACATTGATAATTTTCCCTCTATTATCCATATCCTTCATCATTTGGAACATGGGAATATTATTGGCCAATGTAGCCACCATTCCAGCCGCTGCAATTTCATTCATTCCCATCGCTTCACCTAATTTGAGCAATGGTTTATTAAATACTTTCGTGATAAATGCTACCAAACAAAATGCACCTGCTAAAGTAAGCGCAATTCCACCAACAACCTCGATTCCTTCTGAAACAGGTGCAATACCTTTGATCAAAGTAATTCCTACTAATTGTTGAATCGCTCCAATAATCAAACCAAAAATTGCTACAATGACGACTCCTTGACCAAATACAGTAAAACCTTTAATCATGCCATCTGGTATAAGCCATAATCCTAAGATAATTAAGGCAGCTACTAGTACGATTGGTACTAAGTTTGATAAAATCATACCTATTGGCATACCAGCTACTAAACCACCAACAAAACATCCGATTGGGATTGTGATGATACCGCATAAAACACCTGTTGCTAAAAAACGCTGGTCTTCTTTTTCAATGATTCCCAAGGCTACTGGAATTGTAAATACAATCGTTGGTCCCATCATTGCACCTAAAATCGCACCAGCAAACAAACCTGCTTGCGGATCATGCGCCATTTGCTGCGCTAGAGCAAACCCTCCCATGTCATTAGCTAATAGGGTCGTTGCAAACATTGACGGATCGGCACCTAATAAAGTATAAACAGGTACGACAATTGGACTTAAAATATTGGCAAGTACCGGTGCTAAAGTAATAATCCCCACCATGGACAATGCCAAAGATCCCATAGCCATAATACCTTCTTCAAACTTTTCGCCCAGTCCTAGCTTATTACCAATACATTTATCGATTCCGCCGATAACCATAAAAAGAACCATGATATACATAATAATTTCATTGATACTCATTTGATCGCCTCCTTAATTTTCCGTGTCTAAGGAATCTACTATTCCTACAATCATCGCGTCTATTGGAACATCCATTTTTTCTGCCGAGATTCTTGCCGCCTGACCTTGCGTGATCAAAACCATATCTCCAATTCCCGCACCAGCATTATCAGCTGCAATCAGTGATTTTTTTTGCTCTTTCGTTTCCGTATCCCAAACTTGCACAACCATAAATTTCCAGCCGTTTAACTTTTCATCTTTTCGTGTAGACCATACACTTCCTGACACTTTTCCTAATAACATATCGATCCGCTCTCCTTAAATTTCAATATCATGTTCTTTTGCAAAATCTTTTGCTAAAGGTGTCAAACGACTGTTTACAGGTAAGACTATGTTTCCGTGTTCAAATAACTGTATCAATTTCTTTTCTGTAATAAATGAAGGTACAATCATACTCTTTGTTTTCGTTTCTTTAGGAATATCTCGCAAGATATCGACAAAAGATTGTTCTTTATCAAAAAAAACGATACCATAGCCCTGACATTGTTTTTGTATATCTTGAATTTTTTCTCTAAGTCTATATTTATTTTTCTGTAATAATTTTTCATAAGTACCCGCATCTCCTACCACCCAAACCGGTTTTCCTTTAAAAAGAAAATCTAGAATTTGTATACATAATTGATCTTGCGGCATTAAATTTGCAATACTTACTGCCTGTTTCAAAGATAGTGAATCTACAATAAGACCTTGAGCATTTGTTGTTTGATTTGCATCTACCCACTCTACATCATCCAATTCATAGATCATTTTACAGGGATAGTTTTTAAAAGGGGCATTATGGGCGATAATATATTTTTTAGTTCTAATTTGAGATTCATAGATTTTTTTTGTAACGAATTGGATAACGTTTTCAATTTCAGATACTTTCATTTATGAGCCTCCTTATTAAATTATGGCTCCGCGGTCCCCCTTATTCAGACCACACGCATTTGCCTCGTCGTAATCAATATGCATATATGTAGCAAATTTAGGACTGACACGTACTACAACATCATCAAAAATCAATGCACGTTCACTATTGATTTTTACCTTTACGATTTGACCATTCTCCACTTGATTTTTTCGAGCATCTTCCGGAGTCATATGAATATGTCGCTTAGCAACAATCAGACCTTTGTCTAAGTGAAGAACCTTATCGCCATTCATTAAGACAATACCAGGAGTATCTTCAATATTCCCGCTCTCGCGAATAGGTACCCTTATTCCCAACTCCCGTGCATCTGTTAATGACACTTCCACCTGTGAATTCTTTCTTTCGGGTCCTAAAATAACAACATTTTTAAACAATCCTTTAGGCCCTGAAATCGTAATTCTTTCTTGGCAGACAAATTGTCCAGGTTGAGAAAGATCCTTTACTTTTGTCAGCTGATGACCTTCACCAAATAACCTATCGATTGCTTCTCGAGATAAATGAATGTGTCTTCCTGAAGCTTCTACCTCAAAAGACAGTGTTTCTTCTCTTACACGTTTGACAACTTCATTTATAATCTCTGCAAGTTGTTCCAAACTTTTCATCTCCTACTCTTCGATATACGATTGAATTACAGCAAAAAAACTTTTACTCCATTGATCAAAAACTTTTTTCTTTTCTTCATCTGTCAATCTAATTTGTATTTTTCCAATTTGATAAGAAATCTCGCCAATTAAATATTGCCAACTACGAGTATTTTTTATCTTTTTTGATTTAAAGGGAGACGGTTCAGCAAAGCCTTGCATGGTGTATTGATTTTCAGAAAAATCTTTTAGCCATTTCTGTTGTTTCTGGAAAAATTGCCATTCATTTTCCTCGAAGAAAATTTCAGGTATTATTGGAAAATAAAGCAGGTTGATTAGATGTATAATCTCTAATTTCATTATCTGATCCGTATCTTTAGTAAATTGTCCAGAAATTGAGTGCTGAATAGATGAAGATGCTTTTTTTAAGTATTTTTCATTAGTTATCTCTGCTTTTTTTCGTATCTCAATATGATGTTCTCGTAAATAGCTTTGAGCAGAGGGAGTGAGTAAGCTGGATGATGAAACATCATAACATGCACCATCATAAAGCTCCTTTTTTAATATCAGTTGGCGAATCTTCTCTTCAGTGATTACTTTCATCAGCGTTCCCTTTCAAACTGAACGGAACTGTGACACAAGTCATTTTCCCGCTGCTCATGCCACAGTTCCTCTATTTTGTCTTTTTTACATTTCAGCAGCGTGAGGCAAAATAGCATCTACTTCAGAATGAGGCCGTGGAATCACATGAACAGACAGAAGTTCACCTACACGTTCGGCTGCTGCAGCCCCTGCGTCTGTTGCTGCTTTCACCGCACCGACATCTCCACGAACCATTACAGTAACTAATCCTCCACCCACTTGTTCTTTCCCAATCAATGTCACGTTAGCTGCCTTTACCATTGCATCCGCAGCCTCTACTGCTCCTACTAACCCACGTGTTTCGATCATTCCCAAAGCGTTTGTACTTGACATTATAAATTCCTCCATTTATATGTTTTTTTATTTTATTTATTACAATTTATTGTAATCGTGCTAATACTTCGGCTACCAAAGAATTAATTAATTCGTCTTTATTGTTTTGACTATTTTGCTCTGAGCATTCGTTTATCAGATCTTGTCCTTCGGCTTTCCGTAAATCTGCTAATTCTGTTGTACCATAAGCAACTCTTCGTAAATTGAATAGATTTTCGGGTGCAATATTATCTGATGTTGAACTTCCTCCTACAGCTCCACATCCCAATGTCAACGCTGGGACTAAATTAGTCGTTGCGCCAATTCCACCTAAAGATCCTGGAGTATTTACAAGTAATCGCGAAACCGGCTTTCTGAGACCAAATTCACGAATTACATCTTTATTTTCCGTATGAATGATCATCGTATGTCCTGCACCTTCACCTTTTAATATTTCTATTGAAAGGTCACAAGCTTCTTCCCAGTTTTCGACAGTATATAGTGCAATAATTGGTGCTAATTTTTCTCTAGAATATGGATATTGTGGTCCAACACGGCTTTCCTCAGCAACAATCAATCGACGATTTTCTGGAATATTTAATCCAGCCAGCTCAGCAATATGCTGAACAGAATGACCAACAATTTGTGGATTCATTGTACCGTTAGGTCGCAAAATAAATTTAGCTAACTTGTCAGCTTCCTCTTTATTCAGGATGTAGGCTCCTTGCCTGATCAATTCATCTTTGATCATCTGCTTATTAGCTTTTTCTGCAATAATCGATTGTTCAGATGCACAGATAGTTCCATTATCAAAAGTTTTAGAATCCATGATTTGTTTAACAGCAGTAGGTACATGAGCACTTTTCTCGATATAAGCTGGGCCATTGCCCGGACCTACCCCTATCGCCGGTGTTCCAGAAGAATACGCAGCACGCACCATAGCATTTCCACCGGTAGCTAATATTAAATTCGTATCCGTGTGAGTCATTAGTTCATGAGTGCCTTCCATCGTAGGAATCGTCATAACTGAAACACAACCTTTAGGTGCACCTGCGTTTTCAGCCGCTTGTTGTATGATTTCAACTGTTTCAATAATTGACTTTAATGCATTGGGATGCGGTGAAAAAACGATACTGTTGGCTGCTTTTAAGGAAATTAATGATTTATAGATAACAGTCGATGTCGGATTTGTTGATGGAACCAATCCGGCTATTACCCCTACCGGTACTGCAATTTCGGTTACTTTATTTATTGGATCTTCATTGACCACCCCCACTGTGCGCATTTCTTTTATATAGTTATAAACTGTTTTGGACGCAAAAGAATTCTTTAAAATTTTATCCTGCCATAGACCAAAACCGGTTTCCTCGCTAGCCATTTTAGCAAGTCGCTCTCTGTTATCGTAAGTAGCCTCTGAGATCGCTTGGACGATCCGGTCAATCTGCTGTTGAGAAAAAGTTGCTAATTCTTTTTGTGCTTGTTTCGCTTCTTTGATTAATGTGCGAACTTCTTGTACAGATTGTAAGTCTTTATCAATTAGTTCCAATCCTTCTCACTTCTTTCTATCTCTGTCATAATTGCAGTGATCAATGCTTGCTTATTAGCAAATTTTATTTCTGATTTTTTTAGTGTTTCAAGATTCATCTGATAAGCTTGTTTGCGCAATTCAACTACCTTTTTGTTTTGTAACGATTCTTTTAATTGATAGATCTTGGTTTGTTTTTCGACAGATTCTGTATTACTTGTTACAAGTTCTCCAATAGCTGATTTTCCCACAGGCTTTTCTGTTTGAATTTCTGTAACCGAAGAGAGAATATTATCTTTAGGTTTACTTATAATTCCAACCGTTTGATCATCGATTCTTGCAATCACATGATGAGCAATCAAACAATTAAGTTTTTTTGCAACTATTACTCCTGCACCAACTGCTGCATGAACCGCTGCAACATCACCAACTAACTCGATAGTGGTCAATCCTCCGCGAATAGTCTCTGCATTATTCAGTTCTACATTCGCTGCCTTCAACGCTGCATCTACAGCGCTGATAGCTCCTAAAAATCCACGTACTTCAATCATACCCAGCGCTCTCATCTAAACACTTCCTTAATACGCTAACGGTTGATCTGCAATATTTTGTACTGCCTGTGCAAATGCACCGCAAGCAGCTTTACATGCCGATTGGCTACCTGTCAACAAAGCCCCACCAAAGTTCGTTTCTGACGGAGGACCATAAAAAATTCCCATTTGAACATCTGCTGCTTTTAGTGCTGCATCTAATCCCACCATCGCTTCTAACGGTGGAGCAATAAGGTAAGCAATTGCTTCCCCTTCACGGATCTTAGCCTGTTCAGATAAAAAACGGCCTGAGCGTGAAACGACATGAGCAAAATAGGGAATACTGTCATCATCATTAGCACTAATAAAACTTGCTTCGTTTTCAATTACCTGAACGGCAATATCTAAGCCGCTATTGACTTCTGCAGGACTAGGTCCAGCTAAAATACCAATCACTTCACCCGCTAATTTAGTAGATGCGTTTCCTGCTCCAGCGTACATACTTTTTGCATAAACAACTTCAACATCTGCCGCTTTCGTTGCTTCGTCTAACGCTACATAAGTTACATCATCGCAATCTGAAGTAATGATCCCTAATGAACGCATCCCCGGTCTCAGCTCCAACTGCTCCGCTAATGCACCATCTGCATTGGGAATGATTTTGACGCTCAAAACTTTTGCGCCTAATCGATCATTTCTCACTCTATTTCCCCCTTACTCACTTTTTAAATCAATTCCAGATTTCTTTTTGTCCAGCATTTTTTTGATCAAATCTGCAATATACGCTCCAGCTTCAACTGCCGGTGTACCGCCACTATGAATGTTTGATATGACCGTTCTTCGCGCTTCCGGCATACCTACAGTTGGTCGATAGGCAACATATGCACTCATTGATTCAGCTGTAACTAATCCAGGACGTTCTCCAACAAGCAAACAAACTACTTCCGCATCTGTAATCTCACCTATCTTATCCATTGCTGGTACGCGGCAATATTTCACAAAAATGACATCTTCGAATTCTAGTTGGTGCATTTTTAAGCCTTGTTTTATGGAAGGAATAATATCCCGGATATTTGCTTCGATAGCTGCAGAGCTTAATCCATCTCCTACCATAATCTGGATTCTTGGATTCTTTGCAGTATTCTTCTTAATAAATTCAACCATCTCTTCACTAAAAATTCTTCCATGATCCGGTCTTGTTAGATATTCATCCTTACTTTGACAAATCGTTTGTGTAGGAATAAAACTCATCTCTTTGACTAATTGAGGATCAACATCCGAAAAAACCGCATCTTGCGCTGCGGCATGGTCAGCACGAAACCGTAATGATGATTGCGTCATATAGCGTGTTCCTGTTCTCCATACACCTATACGGGCAGGTGTATAAGATTTCATTTTCAGGTAACCATCTTTATTTTTCGGTTTGGGAATCAGTAACTGTTTTCGTAAATCAACTGATGTGATATCATCAATCATTCTTTCATCTGCAGATTCTACTGACTCAGCAAACTTTTTTCGTTGCATTGGTAATGCTGTTTTCCCTGGTACGGTAATTGAAGGTGGTATGCTTTCTTCTTTCTCTTCAACCATGTCAGCCAAGATATCTTCTATCATTTTTTTTAGTTCTACTTCATTCATCCCTTTATCCTCCTTCCCTATTTAAGAAATACTGATGCATCGCCCGCACATTCAGTCAGTTTTCCATTTTCCATAAATCCCATTTTTTCCATCCATTGCTCGAACTCTCTGATTGGTTTCAAACCAAACATCTCGCGAATTGTTGCTGTTTCATGAAATCCAGTAGTTTGGTAATTCAACATCACATCATCACCATGCGGAATCCCCATAATATACGTACACCCAGCTGATGCTAAAAGAACAGTTAGATTTTCCATATCATTCTGATCAGCTTTCATATGGTTGGTATAGCAAACATCACACCCCATTGAAATGCCTGTCAGTTTACCCATAAAGTGGTCTTCTAAACCTGCACGAATCACTTGTTTTGAATCATATAAATATTCTGGTCCAATAAAACCTACTACCGTATTGACAATATAAGGATCAAATTTCTTTGCTAATCCATAACAACGTGCCTCCATTGTCACTTGATCTGCGCCGAAATTAGCTTCCGAGGACAATTCAGATCCTTGACCAGTTTCAAAATACATAACATTTGGACCAGCAGCTTGCCCTTGAGATAGAGCCAATTCACGTGCTTCTTGAAGTATTGAAGCATTTATACCAAATGCCGTGTTTCCCTTTTCAGAGCCGGCAATAGATTGAAAGACCAATCCTGTTGGGGCACCTTGCCGCATTGCTTCCATCTGTGTAGTTACATGTGCCAACACACAAGTCTGTGTTGGAATATCCCACTCACTGCGAAATTCCTCAAACTTATTCAAAATACGTTTAACACTTTCCGTTGAATCATCTACCGGATTAAGTCCTATTACTGCGTCACCGGCTCCAAAGGATAACCCTTCCATAACAGATGCCATGATACCATCGATATTATCTGTAGGATGATTAGGCTGTAAACGTGCTGAGAAAGTTCCTTGACGACCAATCGTTGTATTCGCTGTTTTTTCAATATGAATTTTTTTAGCGCCAATAATCAAATCCATATTTGACATTAATTTACAAACAGCTGCAATCATCTCTGATGTTAGACCGCGCGAAATGTGTTTGATTTCAAAATCCGTAGTTTTGTCAGATAAGAGCCATTCTCTTAATTCTTCAACTGTCCAATTCTTGATTGATTCAAAAATACGCATATTCACTTGATCAATAATAATCCTAGTAACTTCATCCTTGTCGTAATCTACTACTGGATGATTGAATAAATCATTTAATGTAAGTTGGGATAAAACTACTTTTGCAGCAACCCGCTCTTCAGAACTTTCTGCAGCTACTCCAGCCAGCTTATCCCCAGATTTTTCTTCATTTGCTTTAGCCAAAACTTCTTTGACTGAAGAAAACTGGTAGGTATTGCCAAACAGCTTTGTTTTTAAAATCATTCTTTCTTCACTCCCTCTAATTAAAAATCAATGTTTTAACAATTACCGGTAAAACGGCTCCTTCTGCAACCGGTAAGCCAATGTCGATATAATCGCCATTTTCTACTTTGACTGAATCTAAACAGACGAATGGATATTTTTTAGGTAAAAAAGCGTGGAGACTGTGTCCAAGTGCTTTTGCCATATCCGTATCTACTATGATGATCAATGGGATTTTTTGTTTGATCAAAGAATCTAAGCCCAACACTATCCCTTCTCCATAACGTTGAATATCTGTAAAAGCTGGGTTCTTGATACCTTTAATTGCCAAAGCGATTTTGGGTACATCTCCTTCTAAAGAATGCCAATTCAATTTATCTATGATACGGGCGGCCATTTTCTCAGAAGTCAATACTTCGTCTTCTTGTGACAATTTTAAAATCGGCAAATTTTTGATTGGCAAAACTTGTTCTGTGTAAACAATCGTGCTGCCGCTTACTTCAGCCGTATGTGAGCCAGCACCTACAACTGTTGCACGAATTGTTTCACGTGACTGCAAGACTTCTTTTTCTGTAAACAAACGAGAATGACGTAGTCGATGACCTAGTAACAGACCAATATCACCATATTTAAAGATATCTGTTGGTCTGTCTTCATATAAGCAATCAGCAACACCTCCAGAAAAAGTGATTGCTGGAATTTCATTATCAAGCCGCAGTCCATGATTGGTAATAAACAGATCATAAAAATGGCTTTTACCAATACCAACACTATTTTCCAACACATTGACTAACTCAGAAATAATGGGTTGTAATAAATCAGGATCAACACGTTGCCCAACTGAAACCGGAGATTGTATTTCTTTGATTAGTTGTTGAACTTTAGGAGATATATACACGATTTTTTGTGTTTGGGGATTTATTTTGATCAATCGTCCCCCAATATCAAAACAAGCTGTGTCATAAATCTCTCCGTCTTTAAACACAGCTAAATTACTTGTTCCGCCTCCGATATCAATATTGACAATTGTTCTGTGCTGTTCTTTTGAAAACTCCTCTGTACCGGCTCCTTTTCCAGCAATAATACTTTCAAGATCCGGTCCAGCTGTTGCTACGACAAAGTCTCCCGCATAACCACTCAATGCTTGTAAAACTTTACTAGAGTTTACCTTTCTAGCAGTTTCACCAGTAATAATGACTGCCCCCATTTGGATATCTTCTTTTTTAATACCTGCTTTTTGATATTGCTCTGAGACAAATCTTTTGATAGGTTCGTCATTAATTTCTGTTTGACTAAGTAAGGGGGTGAACATGATATCGCTTTTAAATATGATTTTTTTTTCTGAAATAGTGATTCGCGGAACTGAAAAAGCCGAAGCAAAATTCTCGACTGTTAACTCAGAAAGAACTAATTGAGTTGTAGATGTTCCTAAATCAATACCGACAGTCAGCAATTTTTCTTTTTCCATTTCATCACCTCCCAATGAAGTTTTTTGCAACAAAAAAGACACTCAAAGAATAGTAAAATAATTTCTACTTTCTTTAAGCGTCTTTGCTTAATTTCAAACAACATCATTGGTGTTTTTTTCAAAATAGAAGCAAGTTGTAGTTCCTTGCTCATTCGATTCAGTTTTAATTTTACCTTTTAGCTTATCTTTAACATAACTGTTTACAATCATCAGGCCTAAGCTGCTGTCATACTTTGCTTTAGCATCATAGCCATGACCATTATCTTGAACCTTGATACAGATAATGTAATCATCTATTTGACCTGATAATTTGATTTTTCCTTTTTCATTTGATGCATAGGCATGATCAAAAATATTTTGGATTAATTCATTAACAATCAAAGAAATTGTTACCATCTGATCACTTTGGACGTAAATTTTAGGATCGATCTCTACTATCCATTCAATCTCACGAGAATTTGAAAATATATGTCGGAAATTATATACCACCGCTTCAAGTGTCTGGATCAAAGATACCTGATCCTCAACTTGTTTGGACAATAATTCATGCGTGGCAGCAATCGCCATAATCCGCCCAACGCTTTCTTTCAATACTTTTTTAGCCTCAGTACTTTTTGTCCGACGCTCTTGTATTCGTAAAAGAGAAACAACAGATTGTAAATTATTTTTCACTCGGTGGTGGATTTCACGAATAGCAGCCGATTTAGACACAATCTCTGCTTCTTTCTCCTTGATAGCTGTATCATCTTGAATGATAACAATCAGCTTTGCTTCACTTTCAATCCAAATCCGTTTGATTTTAAAATGGTATGAAAGATAAGTCGTTTCTGTGTTTAGTGATTCTGTAATAAAGGCATTTTTGAATTGATAAAGTGAATATTCAAAAGTAGTATAGTCTAATGTTAAGTTATCATAGTGCATTCCATAAATTTCAGTTCGATAACCTAATTTACGGTATAGCTCTTTAGCAACTTGATTTGAACTGATTAATATACCAGCATCATTGTAGATAAGGATTGCTTCCGCTAACTGGTCGACAAAACCTTCTTGAACTTGATAGATCTGTTTAATAACATTTGATATTTTAAAACCGTTAGACTGTTCAGCTTTAGCAAAATTCCCATCAAATTCTTGAATAATATCCTTTTCAACAATGATTACTCCTATTGTTTTTTTATTATTTCTTATAGGATAGATATTTTGTCTAATAGGACGATTTTCTTGTGACAAGGCCATTAACCCAATGGTATTGAGGCTTGTTTCCATTGTGCGCATAACTCCCGGCTCATTTTCCAATAATGCTGCTTGACCAATAACACGCTTTTGATACAGTGATTCTTTATTTTTAGGACGTTTATGGTAAACAACCAATGCTTCTTGTGTCATCTCGTTATACACATCGATAAAGACATCTGCATCTGCATATAAATTTTTTTCAGTGATATGCTGAGCAGTTTTGATAAGCTCTTTGATATCGCTTTCAAAAAGGCTCGTATATTTCTCACATAAGTAAACAATTTCCCTGATATCAGTCATCGTTCATCACGATCACTTCTGCAATTTCGCTCATACGCGCACGCTTATCCATGCTAAGTTTTCGAATCATTTGATAGGCTTCATCTTCAGTAATTCTGTTTTCTTTAACTAAAATCCCCTTCGCCTTTTCAATGATTTTTCTTTCCTCTAAGCGTATCTTGAGTTTATTGATTTCCGACATCAAGTCTTGAGTTTGTTTCCCTTTGGCAATACTCATCTCCAATGTAGGTACTAATGATTTCTCATCTAACGGTTTCACTAAATAACCGATTGCACCTATTTTTTTGGCTTTTTCTGTATTTTCTGTATCACTATAGGCAGAGAGAAAAACAATTCCATTAGCTAACCCATCCTGCGCAATTTTCTTTCCGGCTTTCAATCCATCTAGTATCGGCATTTGAATATCCATCAGCACAACATCAGGCTTCGTTTTTTTACAAATTTCAATTGCCTCAAAACCATCGGCGGCTTCACCAACTACTTCATATCCAGCTTCTAAAACAATGTCTCGAATATCCAACCTTGTAATAGGCTCATCGTCGACTATCACAATTCTTCCATTCATCTTTTTCACACCTTTACAGATTCACTTTTTATGTCTTAGTAATAGAACATGTTACTGAAAAATTCAAAATATTAGCCAATCCCTCAATAACTGCTCTAAGCGCTGCTTCAACTGAGCTGATATCACCAGTTATCACAACAGAGCCTGAGAACCGGTCAATAAATCCGATTTGGACATCTCCACTTTTGGTGGCAATATCAACAGCGATAATTGCCGCTTCACTGGGTGTAATCGTTAAAATACCTAACGCACTATTTGTCACAAAATTCAGACCTAATTTTGAATATAGCTCTTTGGTAGGGCTTGCAATTATATGCGCCAGTGTTACCTGTTTACCAGGAACATATTCTTGAATCATTCGTTGTTTTTCTTCCAACAGGTATCGCTCCCTAATTAAGCAAATAAAAAACCCTCAATAAATACGCAAAGCAACCATCACTTTTCGCTATTTATTAAGGAGCTTCTTTGCTCTTTAGTTTTGAAGCACCACGTTGTGCTAAATAAAGTATAGGTTATCTCTATAAAAGTGTCAATGATTTTTTAAGCGATTTCATTAATGATTTTTTCTATGTCGCTTATGGTTGCCTTTCTCGGATTCGTATTTGTGCATCCGTCAGACAACGCGCCCGAACAAATAGCATATTTATTCTTTTCAATTTCATTCTTTGAAATACCATGTTCTGTCAAAGTTTCTGGCATATCCAATTTTTTACGCAATTGTTTGATATTTCGTACCAAACGTTGAATACCAATTCGTGGATTTTTAGTTGATGTAGCACTATCAACACAATTTGCCAACATCATATATCGCTTGGCTGTTTCATTTTCTGTTATATCAAAACTTTCTAATGAGCCATTGAACTCAATGACACTAGGTAGCAAGATTGCATTTATACGCCCATGTGGTACATGAAGCAATGCTCCAGCAGCATGAGCAATTCCATGATTCAAACCTAAAGATGTCAAATTAAATGCCATGCCAGCTAAACACGATGCTAAATGCATTTTTTCGCGAGCTTCTTGATCCGATCCATCAATATAGGCTCTCTCTAAGTAATCAAAAACCAATCTTACTGTTTTTTCGCAAAGAGCATCTGCTACTACATTTGATTGACTGGATACATAAGCTTCAATAACATGAGTTAACACATCCATTCCCGTATCTGCAGTTATTTTGGGCGGAACACTCATAACTAATGTTGTGTCCAATAACGCAATATCCGGCTGTAACTCATTTTTGACTAGGGGAACCTTGATTTCTTTTTCTGGAATCGTGATTACAGAAAAATTGGTCACTTCAGATCCTGTACCGCTAGTAGTAGGGATAGCTATAAACTGTTCTATTTCCGTTTGAAGTGTTCGCTTACCAAAAAAATTCATAGCTTTTGCTGCATCAATAGCTGATCCGCCGCCGACTGCAATTATCACTTCTGCATGAAATTCATCCATTACTTGAATTCCAGATATAACCTTATCAATCGGGGGATCTGGAACAATATCACTAAAAACATAACAGTCATTTTTAGCTAGATTTTGCAAAACTTGATCAATAACACCTGAATGGACAAGAAAGGGATCTGCTACGATAAAGACTCGTTTATTTTTTATTTGTTCTAATTCACAGAGAGCATCGTTTCCTACCCATATTTCAGTTGGAAAATTGATTTTTTCCATTCTTTCGTTTCCTCCTTCTTAACTTTAATTCTGCAAAAATCAAAAAACGCTTCAAACAGATCTCTACAGAATCCGTTTGAAGCGTCGTTGCTTCTTTTGTATACACCATTGTACACCCGACTTTTACAAAATCAATGTACAACGATAATATAAAATTGTCAATACAAAAAGGGAATTAGCCATACATCAGTGTACTTGTTACCTCTTTCAACTTTGAAAGACTAGCCGTATCCCATGCACCTCATTGTGCGTATTTTTTGAAAAAAGATGCTTGGGCTTAGACACTGTGCGGAGCGTAAGAAGAAACATCCTGTTTTACCTCGAAACAGCATGCCCGAAGATGAAATTTTAGAAAGACCTGACTTTAGAAATATATACTCTCCAAGGAACGGCATACTTTCTATTACAGTGGCGGGACCGTGCCAGATTCTCACTGGCTTCCATCTAAAAATCTCATAAACATCATTATTCATTTATCAAAAATTTATCACAAGTACCTCTACTTTACAAGCCATCTTTCTTGATTTTATGAAATACCTTATCACTACGTTCATAAAAAACATCTGATTGTCCTTGTTTAGCGTTAAAATAGCGTCCAATTGCATAAAAATAATCCGATAAACGGTTAACAAAGGCTATGGCTTCCTGATTAAAAGTAGCTGTCCAGTTTAACCGCACAATACATCGTTCTGCTCGACGAGCAACAGTACGTGCAATGTGGAGCATACTTGCTTCTGGTGTCCCACCCGGTAAAATAAAACAATCAATATCTGGTGATGCCGCTACATAAAAATCAATTCTTTTTTCCAACCACTCTACAGATTCTTTTTTCAAACGATAAGGACGCTCTACATCGCTTGGTGTAGCTAAATCTGTACCAACGTCAAATAAAAATTGTTGGATTTGTGTTAGCTCATTTTTTTCTTTTTCATATTCACTCCCTAATAAACTAGCTATGTAACCGACCCATGAGTTTAATTCATCGATAGTACCATAACTTTCTACACGATCTGAATCTTTCGATACAGATGAACCCCCGACTAGCTTGGTCATCCCTTTATCTCCGGTTCTAGTATAAATTTTCATTCTGCCATCTCCTCTAAAAATGTTATTATTTCCTTTATCCCCATTCCATTCATTGAAGAAACTTCAAAAATTTTTTCAGCACCTGCAGTTTTTAGATTTTGTCTCACTATCTCTAGATTTTCTTTAGGATACTCCATATCCATTTTAGAGATAATACCAATAACTGGTTTGGGGAAAATTGCTCCAAATCCCGGAGAAAAAATCTGCTCTACTTCCATAATGCTTTGAATCAAGCCAATAACTTGTGCGTCTGCTGCACTGACAATCAATGCATTATAATATTGGCGATGTAGAATAAACTCTCCTGGTGTGTCGATAACCTCTGGATAAAATGATAAAGCTTGTGTTTTTGAATACCTTAGTTCTTCCCCATAAATTGCTTGGCATAAAGAAGTTTTTCCACAACCAATAGCTCCCATAAAAATAATTTTTTTCATATTTCCTCCGTCAATCAAAAATAAAAATGGAGCCCGAAAAAGAATTTAATCTCTTTCCGGCTCCATTGCCATCTATTTTTATAAATCAGTGAACATACTACATTGTATGCTTAGTTAATTTTATTATCTATACAATTACTTGTCAAGTATGTTTGAAAGTTCAACATACCTTCTATAATCCTTTATATTTTCCTATTATTTGCTCTTCTATGCTGTAACGTTTCCAACACATGGCTTTCTCTTTTTTCATATCTACTGTAAGTTAGCATAATAATCGCTCCGCAGACGAAAAAGATTGCTGGAAGATAAGAAAATCCGAATTTGATTGCGCTTAAAGCACTGCTTGTTTGTTCCTGATTCGCTACATAGCCGAAAGCTTCCATAAGTTTCAGCGGCACAAAATCCCCAACACCAGTACCTACTTGGATACCGACCGCTGATCCAACTGCTGTTAAGAAGCCACTAGCACGAATACCATTTTTATATTCGCCATAATCTACCGTATCAGACAACATCGCAAATGGCATCGAAACAGCGATCCCGGTCCCAATACTAGTCAGAATCCACGTAATAACCAATAGAGGGAAATTACCACCGGCTAACCCTAAACCTATTTGTCCAACTGCCGCCAACAACAATCCAATAATCATCGTTGTCGTTTTAGAATAGCGTCGAACCAAAAATGGAATTAAAGCGATACCAATCATTTGTGTCAAAACTAACCCGTTTAATACGGACACATAATGAACATTTTCTAAATTATAACGAGCATAATAAATCAGTGACGATGTTCGTGTCGAATTACCCAACCAGTAAAAGATAAAGCTTGAAACAATGATTACCCACGGCCAGTTACCTTTAAGTGCTTTGAAACTATCCTTGATAGGCATGCTTTCAGCAACTTCTGTTGTATTGATCTCCCGTGTATTTTTGAATGCAAAGAAGAAAAGAGCTGTTGAAATGATGGCAAAAATGACTACTGTTAAAAAGAAACCTCTTTGATCATTGGAGCCGCCAAGCATAGATACAAGTGTCAACGTAAATGTGGCAGTAATGAAATATCCAATATTTCCACCATTCATTCGCATCGAGTTTAATTTTGTACGCTCTAATGGATCATTAGTCATGTTCGGTAAAATCGCTGTGATTGGTGTTGAAATACCGGTGTACAAAATACTTGCTGTCAGATACGTAAAGGCTGCATAAGCAACTTTAGCCCCACCATCCAAATTCGGCGTAAAAAATGTTAATGCCATGAATACACCAAACGGAATCGCTAATCGTGCAAACCAAGGACGTGATTTTCCATATTTCGATTTTGTTTTATCGATCGCCAATCCCCAAAATGGTACCGTCAATGTGTTGACGATTCGCACTACCAATGCGATCGTTGCCGCGGTTCCGATCGAAAGGCCAAACACATCTGTGTGGAAATAATTGATGAAGCTGGTCAATGTACAATACAATAAATTCCCTGCAGCATCTGTTCCAGCATAAGCCAGTCTGTTCTTCATAGTTAATCTAGGTTCTGCAACTGCTGATTCACCGGCGTGACTATCAATAGTAATAGCTATTTTTTCATTAACTTTATCCATTGCTTGATCTCCTTATTCTTAATTCTCGTTGTACTAGTCAATTGTCTCGATATTTTTTGCGATAGTTCTGGGGTGAAATCCCCGTAATTTTTTTGAAGCGGCTGGAAAAATAAACTTCGGAATTATATCCTACCTCTTTAGAAATCGTTTGAATATCCATATCAGAACGCAATAAATACTGTTTTGCCCGCTCGATCCGGATATCCTGTAAAACCTCTAGAGGTGTTTTTCCAAAAGTAGATTTGATCGCTAACGCAATATGATTACTGTGCATATGAAAGACTTCTTCCAGCATCTTATTAGTGATTGGCTGATTAAAGTTGTTTTCCAAAAACAATTGGACTTCATCTGCTAAAAGCGTCGTACGGTCTTTATGGATCTTCTGCTCTTCAACAAATTTTAAAAATCGCAAAAATAATTCTTCTGTCCGCCAAATGTCATATGTGCCATATTCTCTTTTAATCGTGCTATCTAAGATCTCTTGCATCAATTCAAACATCAAAATCGGTTCTTTGATTTTGGCGTGTTTCGGTAGATTCAATGTATAGGAATGCTGATGGTAATGAAGATCTGGTATCGGCAGATTGGAAATAAATCGGCTCGGTCCGTCACTTTGTTTCCATTGCGCTGTAGTATAAAAATGGATCCAATAAAAAACAGTCTCCTGTTCGCAAGGCTTCCATGAATAATGATGTTTGTCAGGTAAAAGAACGATAAGTTCATTTTCTTTTATCGTATAGCGTTTCATTTCTTCTTGCAGATATAGCACACCTTTTTTTACAACGATCAAATCAAAATAACCCAAATTTTTACGGTTAGGATGATACTGTCCTTCTTTGAATATTTTGACATTTCCTTCAATAAAATCGGGAAAGGGTGGAATAGAAATCGAAATCATTTCACCTGACATCATTATTTCTCCTCTCTATATTTTTTCAGGAACTCCTTGACTCTTTCGTCAAGCAGTAACCGGCTCTTCTTTTTTCATAGTTACTCTTTTATTTACGATCGGTTCGTTTAATAAATGGATTTTTCCTTCTTCTATCAGGTAGAACTGGTTAGCGTACGGAGCAAAGCTGGTAAAGATGAATTCGTCGTCTTTTTCTTCAAAGCTGCCATTGATCACTTTATATGATCCGTTTTCTTTGATAATAAATGTCTTTTGACCAAAGCTTTCTAAGTAAGCGACTAATTCTTCTCCCATATCCCAATCCGGTGTCTGACTATCATTTTCAAATAAGCGGGCAAATATTCCGCCATCACGGAAAAAGGTTGCTTGTCCAAAGCGTTCTCTCGATAGATCCGGCCGATTCAAATGCGGGCCAGCTACTGCGTATGTAGAAGCCGCCATACCTTTTTCTAATTCCAATGTAGTAGTGGAATGGGTATCATAACAATACAGAATACCCGCAGTTGCGCGATAACTTGCTTCTAAATAATCCGTATCTTTCAACGCATCAAATACTTTGAAGGTAGCTGCTGCTGTTACGCCACCCCATAATGAATGAATCATGTAAGACAACGCTTCCCACCAACGATCAGGATTTTGTCCTCTAAAATCATTGGAATATCCGATATTCGCTAACAGCAACTGACCATACTTTTCAGCACTTTCATAATATCCTGACTCGCTTAACGCTCCGGCTGTCGGACCAAAACCAGCATTATCATAGTAATGTTCAGTGATAGCTGCTTTATAAGATGATGTTTCATTCGCTACTCGTTCAGTTACTTTCTGCCATAAAGAATTGATCGCTTGATAGGTATCCAACATGTTGTTTTCTTTTAATTTTTTCAGTAGTTCTTGGATATATAGGAAGTAGACTCCCAGCATCTGTGCCTCTTCTTTTCCACGTTCATCTTCATGGAGATCTGGATTTACACGCAAATTGAAGACATCTGCTGCCCAGTTCAAATATGTTTTAGAATCGTTCAACAGCAAAACTTCATCGTCAAATTCTGATAACAGATAAAAAAGATGTCCAATATATTCAAAATCCATACAACGATAAAATTCACCATACAATTTACGAGGTTTTGTGAAGTCACCATTGATAAACCACTTAGGACGAACATACCGCACTGCACTTTCTTCTACTTTTCGGACCTGTTCTATATCTAGTTGTCCTAAAAGATTTTTCTTCAAGACCAGATTCAGTTTGCCTAAAGATTCGCCTTGATTGGAGACCGGCTCAAATGCGTACGGAACGTTGCCTGATTTTCCATTATATAAAGAATCGCAGATATATGCCGCACGCTCTTCGATCACTTTTTCCAGAGCATCCATTACATTGAAGACGACAAAATCTTCGGTACCGTCTGCTAAAGTGACTACAGCTTTGTGTTCGCCTAGGCAGATTGGTTTGAACGTGACCACAGTCGTTTCATCTTCTACAGTTATCTTTTCTGACAAATCCAGATACTGCAGTTTTTCATCTTTTTTATACCAAATCTTGATTGCTGCAATCGTTTGATTCTCTGGAAGTTCGATCGTTAATCGGGCTGTCTCACCTAATATATTGAGAGGTGTATACTCGATTTTCGGATGACCTAATGTCAGCCCTTGTTGATCAAAGTCTTTTTGATCACTGTTGCTTTTAAATACATAGATCCATTCTCTTGTTTCATTTTGCTCCAAAGTCAATGTTTCTTTAGAATAGATCCAATCACGATTCTCAAATGCTTCAGGATAACCGCCTGCTAAAATCAGTTTATGAAAAATCAATCCGTCCAAAGAAGGTGAAACATTTTCAAAGAATAAATTTTCATAATCGCAATAGGTCCCAATAGACAATGTTTTTCCTCTTACTTGATAAAGTCCTAGGTTGCCGCCAGTATTATCTCGGCGTACGGCATTTACCTTTGTATAATTTGTCGAAATGGAAGAAAAAATCGCTGCGGAATTATGGATATTACGCAAAACATCTTTGTCTCTGAACATGACATATGCTAAAGAAGCCCACACACCAAAATCAGTTATATTGACTTGTTCTGACGATTGATTAGATAAACGAATCTTCCAACATAAACCCTCACCCAAGTTATCGACAGAATATGCCATGTCAACGGTTACATTTGATAAAGAAAAAATGACAGTGATTTCTTCTGATGTTTCAACGATCTCAGGAATTACTTCTGTACTAGAATACTTTTTCCCATTGATCGTGATATCAAAATGACCAAATAATTTATCCTTTTGATGATATTCTGCTATGTCGAGATAGCTGTCTTCAATTACCCAATTCATCTTATAAGGATCATTTTTTTGATAAATATGAGAAACATACCCTTGTTTGTTTACTGCTAATTGTAAATTATTGTTTTCAATCATGTAAGCCCTCCTTACTATTTCTCATTAAAATTACCATTTTATGTAAGAGCTTACTATCAGTGATTTCAACAGAAATTTAAGATATTTCACATTTATTTTTTGAATCATCTTTTAAATATAACGCAGGTATCATCCCTTATGTATTTTTGTTTTTTGCTATACTAAAAATAAAACCAATAAGGAGGATATATGGAGAATAAACAGTTTTTGGCTTATCTCTTTGTTGCATTGATGGAGTCGTCACTTTCTAAAAAAGAAATAATCGAAGTTTTTACTTTGACGAAAAAAGTTCTAACAGAATATGAATTGGACTATGTGAAAAAAACTATCCTTACAGTATTAGGAGAAGACCCTGCACCAGAAAATACGATTGATTCCTTGGAATTTGAAAAAGTAATGACTAATTATTTTGACCAAATAAGCTTGGAGTTGGACGCAGACTTTATCGAAAGCAATGATGATCTTGATGATGAGCCAGTCTTTATTGAAGAATTTGATTTAGCAAATACAGAAGATCTATCCTTATGTGAGTTGATTGATGGTGATAACGAGGTAATGACTAATTGTGATCCAGTCGAAGCTGAGGAATCCATTGATGATTTTCTTCATTGGAAGTTTGGGAAGGATAGTTCTAATGGATAATCTTTAAAATTAATACCTGATACCCTATACGTTAGAAAAGAGCCTCAACCAAAAAACAATGTTCTCGGTTGAAGCTCTTTTCTAACACCTTACTGTTTTATTTATCCCCTGCACTGCTCTTAACAGCTGTTTCTTTGCTCTCTTCTCGCAGCTTTCCGTCTTCCATGACTAGCACGCGATCACAATAATCGATCAGACGGGTATCATGTGTGACCATGATCGTCGCTTTATTTTTGTCTTTGGTTTCTTTTGCCAGGATCTCCACTACTTCATAAGCTTTTTCTGTATCCAAGCTGGCGGTAGGCTCATCCGCCAAAATGATCGTAGGATCATGATATAATGCCCGAGCGATCGCCACCCGTTGGCGTTCACCCCCTGAAAGATCTTCAGGGTATTTGTCTTTCAGTTCTACGATCCCCAGCTGTTCGAACAAATCATCTGCGGATTGATCGCTGGTTTCTTTACTAACCTTGTCAACAAGCTGCAACTGCTTTTTGACGGTCAAAAACGGCACCAGATTTGATGCTTGCAAGATAAACCCGATTTCTTTGAAACGCAATTTCGCGCGTTCTTTTTCTTTTTTATCGCTGAAAGGTTTATTGTTGATCAATACTTCACCTTCCGAGGGCGCCTGCAATCCGCCGGCAATCGTCAGAAAAGTGCTTTTTCCAGAGCCGGAAGGTCCGATGATCGCGACAAATTCACCTTTTTCTACAGTAAAATCCGTTTTCTTCAATGCTTCGATTGTATTATCGCCGTCTTTGAATGATTTTTTTACATTTTTTAATTCGATCGCACTCATACTTCTCCTCCTATCCGATCGCTTTCAGCGGATCAATTTTAACGATACTTCGTACTGAGAAAAATGCTCCTAAAACAGCGATCACGATCATCAGCACACTGATTCCTGCAAAAAATCCGCTGTTTACTTGGAAAGGCACCGCATCCGGCAGAACCAAAGCAGTACCGATCGTTGCCGCCAATCCAACCACAACACCAATCGTCGCTAACAAGAATGTCTGGACAATCACAGAAGTTGCTATATAGCGGCTTGAGATTCCTTGAGCCTTCATGACTCCGAAGATCTCTGTTTTTTGCATCGTCAGCACGTACACGAATATCCCAATCACGATTGCCGCGATCACGATCAGAAAACCGATCATAAAGCCAAATGTCAGTACCTGTGCGCTGTATCCTGGAAGTTCATTGATGAATTTGGAAATAGATACTGATTCCAATTCATCTGGTACTTCATCAAGATGGCCCTTTGTCACGATTGCATTGATCCTTGCGTTATCGGAAGGACCTTCTTTTTCAAACCGGATTTCTTGGTAAGCTCCGATCGAGGTATAAAGAACCGGCGAAACGCTGAATTTCGCATCTTTCGTAAAACCGACGATCTTCAATGTCTTGTCATTGCCAGCGATTTTCAATGTGTCTCCTAAATCCAGACCATATTCTTCTTTTACACTCACATCAGCGACTGTTTCATCATCTCCTGAAAACATGTCCCCTTCCACGATATCCGGTGCCAAAAATTGATCGGGAATGATTCCGAAAAAGCTGACATCGACTTTTTTATCGTGTCCTTCTTTGGTGACTACACCGGCAGTTTGCGCTAAAACAGCTTTTTCATCTGCCTTGACTTCATCAAATAGCTTTCGTGGAAACATCGACATGTTCAGATTCTTATTAGATTCTTCTGATAATAAAATATCATCTGCTTGCCACTTGTCGATGGCCATTCGGTTTTCCTGTGCCAACCCATAAGCTAATCCGGTAAGAAAAAATACCAAATAAGCAATTAAAAACATTACACCAATAACTAAAGCATAGCGCAATTTTGAATGTTTGATCTCATTTATTGCTAAAAACATACATGCTATCCTCCCAAAATTTTATTAACCACTAAAAATAGAATAACATGTATATTTGAACTGAAGAAACTAAATGCTTGATGCTGTAAGAGAAAGCCAAATGAAAAAATAAAAAATCATGGTTAAATAAATATTGATCCCTTTGTTTCATTTAACCAATAAACCAAAAGTCCAGCTATGTAAAAAACGAGATACGCTTTTTGCATAGCTGGACTTTTTGCTGGTTCTTACTGAATTTTTTATTCGTTACATGTGTTGGTTAAACTTTCTGAAGTTTACCACGATAACTATTACTATTTATCTAACAATTTCAAGATATCATCCAAAACCGCTTCACCATCAAGTGTTTCATAAGCTTCTTTTGAAATCATCTTATAGGCGACCGATTTATAATTCAGAAAATCTTTCAGTCGGTTGACTTCGTATTCTGATTGCGGGCCGATCATCAATGCATCGATCTTTTGGTTTTGGATCGCTTGTTCTGCAATGATTGCCGGTGCAGAGTAAACATGAAGTCGAAGGTTTCTCTCATCTGCCGCATTTTGGATGTTTTTAACCAACAGCCCTGAAGTAATTCCGGCTGTACAAATCAACAATACATTTTTTTGATCAAATATGCCCATAACGATCACTTCCTATGAAATTTTACGTTTTTTGTTATAAATATCTAGTACAACAGCTAGCAGCAAGATCAGACCTTTAATGGCTTGTTGCCAGTCGACACCGACACCTAAAATCGACATTCCGTTATTCAATACACCCATTACCAAACCACCGATGATTGCCCCTGTGATTGTCCCGATCCCGCCGGAAGTAGAAGCACCACCGAAGTAAACAGCTGCCATAGCATCTAATTCCATAGAAGTTCCGGCTTGAGGTGTCGCTGCGTTCAACCGTGCAGCTAAAATCAGTCCTGCCAATGCTGCCATAACTCCCATATTGACAAATACCCAGAAAGTCAGTTTCTTTGTCTTGATCCCTGAAAGCTCAGCGGCCTTACGATTACCACCAGTAGCATAGATTTGTCGGCCAGCCACTGTTTTGTTTGTCAAAAAGGCATAAACCGCAACGATCACAGCTAAAATAATCAAAATAACCGGGAATCCTTGGTAAGAAGCAAAAATGTAACTTAATCCCATAACGATAGCTACTGTAAACAAGCCTTTTAAGATAAACATATTCATAGAAGGAACTTCAAATAAATTGCTTTTTCTTTTTTCTCGGCTTCGCCATTGACCTAATACTAGTAAACCAGCTAATACCGCTCCTAAAATCATCGTCAATAAGTGCAATCCGTTTTCTGAACTTAACACATCCGGTAAATATCCTGTTGATATTCTTTGGAAGATTCGCGGAAACGGCGCCAATGATTGTCCCCCTAATGCAACTTGCGTTAGTCCTCTAAACATCAATAAACCTGCTAGCGTTACGATAAATGCCGGAATCCCTACATAAGCTACCCAGAATCCTTGCCAAGCACCGATCAGAGCACCTACTAAAATACAAATAGGAACAACGATCCAAGGGCTCATACCATTGTTAACCATCAACATACCGGCGATCGCGCCGACAAACGCCATGACTGAGCCAACAGACAAATCAACATAACCTAATAATACAACCAGCAACATCCCTGCTGCCAACACTAAGATATGGCTATTTTGCAGAACAATATTTGTGATATTCAATGGTCTTAAAAAGATCCCGCCAGTCATCAGCTGAAAAGCGATCAATAATGCGATCAAAATAATGACCATACTATATTTACTAAATCCGTCTAGTATTTTTTCTTTGATATTAAGAACGTCTTTTTCTTTAGGTTTTTTACTTGTTTGTTCCATTTCTACATAACCTCCGCTTCTTCCATTGTCATGAGATTCATCAATACTTCTTGGTTTGCATCTTTTCGCAAGACTTCTCCTGTCATCCGTCCTTCATTCATCGTATAAATACGATCACACATTCCGATTATCTCTGGAAGCTCAGAAGAGATGATGCAAACACATTTTCCTTGTGCAGCCATTTCTTCAATGATCGTGTATATTTCATATTTTGCGCCAACATCGATCCCACGTGTCGGTTCATCTAAGAACAATACATCTGGTTCTGTCATCAACCATTTAGCAAGAACGACTTTCTGCTGGTTCCCACCGCTCAAGCTGCCGACGTTTTGAAAGATAGAATTGGCTTTTGTACGCATTCGTTTCCGGTAATCTTCCGCAACTGTCGCTTCTTTTTCTTTATCCAATACTCCGCTTTTGCTGATTTTGCTTAAACTGGCAAGTGTCGTATTTTCCCGAATATCCATCAAAAGATTCAACCCCAGAGCTTTGCGGTCCTCAGAGACATAAGCCAACCCGTTTTGAATAGCACTTGCGACGTCTTTTGTATTGATTTCTTTGCCATCTTTGAAGACTTTTCCAGAGATATTGCTGCCATAGGAATGACCAAAGATACTCATCGCAAATTCCGTGCGGCCCGCCCCCATCAAACCTGCGATACCTACGATTTCGCCTTTGCGAATATTGAAGTTTATCTGATCATTCATGATTCGAGACGTATCAATAGGGTGATGGACTGTCCAGTCTTTGACTTCAAAGTAAATATCACCGATTTTTGGATGGTGTTCCGGATAGCGATTGGTTAAATCTCGGCCTACCATGCTGCGGATGATACGTTCTTCGCTAATTTCTTCTTTTTCGAGTGTCTCGATTGTTTGACCATCTCGCAAAATCGTGATCCGATCAGCGACTTCGACGATTTCATTTAACTTATGGGAAATAATGATCGATGTGATTCCTTGATTTCTGAATTCCTTGATCAAGCTAAGTAGATTCTCACTTTCTTCCTCATTCAATGCTGCTGTCGGTTCATCTAAGATCAACAAGCGAACATTTTTAGAGAAAGCTTTTGCGATCTCTACTAATTGCTGATGTCCTACACCGATTTGAGAAACCAATGTATTAGGATCGATTTTCAAGCCGACTGTTTTTAAAAGATTTTCTGTTTTTCTTTCTGTCAGATTCCAATCGATAACTCCAAATTTCTTTTGTTCATTTCCTAAAAAAATGTTTTCCTTGATTGAAAGATAAGGACTCAATGCTAATTCTTGATGAATAATAACAATTCCACGATTTTCACTGTCTTTTAAATCCTTGAATTTACATAGTTCACCATCATAGATGATATCTCCAGTATAGCTGCCAAAAGGATACAAACCGCTCAAGACATTCATCAATGTCGATTTGCCGGCGCCGTTTTCTCCGCAAAGCGCGTGGATCTCTCCCCGCTCGATTTGCAGATTAACATCACTCAACGCTCTGACACCTGAAAATTCTTTGACGATGTTTTTCATTTCTAAAATATAATCAGCCATTTTTTTCACCTCTCGTAACAAGATTGGGTCAAGATATGAACTATCTCGACCCATCTAGCTTACATCGTATATTTTCTACTCTGCCAAATCACTTTCTTTGTAGTAGTCTGTATCGATCAATTCTTGTTTGTAGTTATCTTTATCTACAGACACTGGTTTAGATAGATAAGTCGGTACCACTTTGACTCCATTATCATAAGTTTCAGTATCATTAACCGGAACTTCTTTATCGTTATGGATAGCTTCGATCATTTCAACTGTGTTTTCTGCTAGGATACGTGTATCTTTAAAGATCGTTTGTGTTTGCTCGCCGGCGATGATTGATTTTACCCCAGCAACTGTTGCATCTTGTCCTGTGATTACTGGTAGTGGTTTATCGCTTGAGCCATAGCCTACACCCTTCAATGAAGAGATGATTCCCAAACTGATTGGATCATATGGTGAAAGAACTGCATCCAATTGTTTATCTGTGTAGTTAGCACTCAATAGGTTATCCATCCGTGCTTGCGCCGTGGAACCGTCCCAGCGAAGTGTAGCAATCTGATTGAATTTTGTTTGACCAGAAGGAACGACTAACTGTTCGCTATCAAAGTATGGCTTAAATACTGACATTACACCGTTATAATTAATAAGAGCATTGTTGTCATCTGGTGATCCGCCGAATAATTCGATGTTGAATGGACCTTCACCATCTTTTAATCCTAATTTGTCTTCAATATAAGAAGCTTGTAAAACACCTACCGCGAAATTATCAAATGTCGCGTAATAATCCACATATTCCGAATTCATTAATAGTCGGTCATAAGCAATTACTTTGATATCAGATTGATGGGCTTTTTCTAATACGTCTGTCAATGCTGATCCATCGATTGAAGCAATAACCAATGTATCAACGCCTTTAGTGATCATGTTCTCAATTTGTGCTACCTGATTTTCCACTTTATCTTCGCCATATTGAAGGTCTGTTTTATAGCCTTTTTTCTCTAGTTGCTCAACAATGTTATTTCCATCAGCGATCCAACGCTCTGCTGATTTTGTCGGCATAGAAATCCCTATAAAACCTTTCTCTTCTCCTCCACCGCCTGAAGCATTTCCTCCACCACAAGCTGCCAATGTTCCAAGTGTTACTAGTGATAATGCACCTAAAACAATTTTCTTAAACCCAATTTTCATCGCTAAACCTCCGTCTGCTTATTTGTACTCTTATATTAATCGATACAAAAAGCGCTTACATTGAATTTTATTTGCCTTATCTAAAGAATTATACGTTTTTTCTGCAGAATCTTGGATTTTTTTGGTAAAATCTTAGTTTTTTTACGAATTTTGGCTTTTTTCACAATTTGACACTCATGGTAAAATACTTTTGACAGCGCTTTAACGGAGGGGACTATGAAAAAGAAAATTATTCTGCTTTTGCTAGGACTATTTATATTTTTGAGCGGTTGTGGCTATAATCCAGCCCAGGACCATGTACAAACAGAGCCGGTCATCGGTTTTTCACAAGCTGGTATAGAAAGCAGTTGGCGAAAAGCCCATACGACTTCTATTCGTGAGGAGTTGCAAAAGAAAGGATTTCAAGTACTTTATAAAAACAGCTATTCCAATCAAAAACGTCAGATTCAAGACGTACTGTCTTTTATTGCCTACCAAGTAGATATGATCGTTATTTCTCCCATCCAAGAAGATGGTTGGGAAACAGTGTTAGAAGAAGCAAAAAAAGCCGGTATTCCTGTGATCATCGTGGATAGAAATATTCAGACTGAAAAAAGCGGACTATATCTGACTCACATCGGTTCCAGCTTCAAAGCGCAAGGAAATCGGGCAGGATTATATGTAGCAAATTATTTTAGTGAGGATAAAGATCAGCAAGTAAATGTCTTAGAACTACAAGGAGCAGAAAATACTTCTCCTACTACTTTACGACATAATGGTTTTGTAGAAACGATTGGTCGAAATAAGAATATCACGATCACCCAAACGTTAAGAGGAGACTATATCAGACTGAAAGCTAAAGAAGTCATGGCTAAAGCGATAAATGACGGAATTCTTGATGATATCGATGTTTTGTACAGCCATTCAGACGAGATGACGTTAGGTGCGTTAGAAGCATTAAAAGAAGACGAGACTCGTTTAGATAAAAATCTCGTAATCGTTAGTATCGATGCACAAAAAGAAATGATCGATTTGTTGAAAAACGGAACGGTCAATTGTGTTGTAGAGTGCAATCCATTTATGGGATGGTATGTTGCTAATGCGGTGACTCGTTACTTTAATGGCGATAAACTTCCTGAGGATGTCTATATTCCTGAAACGGTCTTCTCGGATCAGGGGAATCTTGATAGCATCCCTCCACGAAATTATTAAGGAGAACGACAAATGACAGAAAAAAACAGTATCAAACGTCTCCTTCATAGAACAAATTATCTGATGATTCTCTTAGCGATCACGCCGCTTTTAATCAGTGTAGTGATGTATACACGACATCTTTTTACTTATGAAAACAGCATCAATAATATTTCTCGGGCAAACAGCATTTCAACAGAAGTAGACGAGAAAATTTTAGAAGAAGCCTGGGGATTGACATATGGGCAAATCTCGCCACAAGAATTCACGGAAGATAATATCATCCTGACCATTAAAAAAAGAATCAATGAAATCAAGGAAAACACCCAAACACCTCAGGAAAACAGTACACTGGATGTAGCTTTGCGGGCGCTGAACAATCTGGAAAGTTATATCGACCAGATTATTGATAACTTGAACAATAATGAGGATTTTGAACATAACGAGATGCTGATGGCACACATTGAATCTTCTATCGGTCTGGTCCATGAGATCATTCAAAAATTCGTAGAGGTAGAGATCAATCTAGCCGCGGAAAGAAGTCAAAAAGTCCAACAGTCGTTGATCCTATTGTCAATCATCGAGATCTGCATCATCTGTGCAATCATTTATATTGCTCGAAAAACAAGTCAGCGTTTGATCAATCAGATTCAACTGCCAATAGAAAAAATGGTCAAAATGGCAGCGGAAATTTCCCAAGGTCATTTAAATTATCGTGTTGTCCAGCTGCCGGAAAATGAAATAAAAGTCCTTGGTGACAATATGAATAAAATGGCGGACAACTTAACTAGACTTTTAGAAGAAAACGCCTTGAAACAGTATAATTTGGCTCAAAGTGAAGTTCGTACATTACAGGCACAGATTACACCTCATTTTATTTATAACAGTTTGGACGCGATCTTAGCGTTAGCAGAAGCTGGTGATATGGAAAATGTACAAGCCATGACCTATGCCCTTTCTGATTTCTTTCGCATTTCTTTAAGCAAAGGAAAAGACTGGATCACGATTGAAAAAGAAGTCAGCCATATTCGCGACTATTTATTTATTTTAAAAATCAGATACGGTGATACGCTGTCTTATACAATTGATGTTTCTGAAGAAATTTACACTTATCCGATTTTAAAAATGATTTTGCAGCCAATTGTCGAAAATGCTGTTTACCACGGAACAAAGCTGGTTCGCAGACCGGGGAAAGTAGCGATCACAGGAGAGCTTGATAAAAACGGATTGATCCATTTCTCCATAACTGATAATGGAAAAGGTATACTGCCTGATAAATTAGCGGAAATAAACAACGAATTGGAAAATGGGCTAGATACTGAATTTAGAGACGGCTATGGTTTGTTCAACGTCAATAAACGTCTACTGCTTTATTACGGAAATGAAGCAAAAATCACTGTAAAAAGTACTTATGAGGAAGGAACGGAAGTCGACATCCGCATCCCTATATATGATAAAGAAGGAGATTTCGATAATGTATAATGTTTTTTTAGTCGAAGATGAGCATCTGATTCGTGCTTCTTTAAAGAAGCAGATAAAAAACTTAGAAACAACACTCCCTATCTCTTTTGTCGGTGAAGCTGGCGATGGTGAAACTGCATTACCGCTGATTTTAGAAACAAAACCGGATATCCTTCTCACTGATATCCGAATGCCCTTTATGGACGGTATTGAGTTATCACAGGAAATCAAAAAAATCATGCCTCACATTCGGATTATTTTTATCAGTGGATTTGATGAATTTACTTACGCCAAAGCAGCAATTCAGCTTCAAGCGGACGATTATTTACTAAAACCCATCAAACCGGAAGAACTGGAAAAAACACTCATAAAAACATTAGCCAATTTAGAAGAGAAAAACGGAACAATCAGACAAAAAGATAAAGAAGCAGAAACATTGTCGCAAGAAGTCAAAAAGAATCTATTTTTAAATTTGTTATTTAAAAATCAGCTTTCACTAACTGAAGCAATCAAAAATGCGCAAGAACTATCCTGTTCCATCGTAGGAAAAAAATATGCTGTTTTGCTGGCAGCAAATTACATGAATAAAAATTTTGAAGACTATTATATCTTTCGAGAAAGCCTAGGTTCCAGATTTGATGATGATCCTGAGATCGTTTTTTCCACCGTATCCTCTCGTTTCATCAAGATCCTTGTTTTAAACAAAGAGCCCCATCAACTGATGGATAAAGCAGAGGACGTTGCACAGTTTTTAGCTAAAACGGTTGTCAATAAAGACGGTTCAAAAATATTTATAACGATTGGTCAGCCAGTCGAACGAATCAGCGAAATCCAAGAAAGCTACCGGACTGCTAAAAATCTTTTAGAATTTTCGCGAATTGATTTTTCTCCTAACGTTCTTAGCTATAAATATCTGGATACTATTAGAAATAATAGCTTCCTCGATATAAATCTTAAAGAAAGAATAGCTGAGCTTTCAGTAAGTGAAATACCTGAGTTGATACAAGGACTAACAAATAATCAGCGCTTGAAAAAAGAACAGCAGCCGGCTTTTCGTTACTTTGTTTTAAATGAACTCAATGCTATCGTCAAACAAATAAAACAAGACTTTCCTCCCTCAGCACTTACAGAAGAAACTGATCTTTTAGCTGATATCGCCGCAGATGTCGAAAAGTATAAAAATTATCTGACAACGATCCTTTATATCTTGAAGGAGCCGCAGATACATCCGGAAATGTCTAAATATAAACAGATCATCCAACAGTCGATAATTTATATCGACAATAATTTTTCCAATCCAGAGATCTCTCTGAATAACGTCGCTGACTATATAAATTTAAGCAGTTCCCATTTCAGTACGATTTTTTCACAAGCTTTGGGACAAACATTCATTGAATATCTTACTAATAGAAGGATCAGCGAATCCAAAAAATTATTGCGGACAACAGACTGGAAATTAGCAGTGATCGCCAGTGAAGTCGGCTATAATGACCCTAATTATTTTAGTTATCTCTTTAAACGAAAAGAAGGGATATCTCCTAGTGATTACCGCAAACAGTAGTACAATAGTTCGAAATCATATCTTAAAAAAGAAAAATCGCTATAGATCTTAGTGAATCGATTCAAGCTACATAAAAATCAATCCCCAAAAGTTAGATTGAAAACTAACTCTTGGGGATTGATTTCCTATTATCGATGTTGGCTAGATAGTATACACTAACACTGTTTTAAATTCTTTGCTTTGAAAAACTCTCAAGTGATTTCAGTAATAATTCTTTAAACTTAGGCAAATCAATGTCAAAACCTACCTTCGCATTTTTCGGCTGTTTATATAAATCGTCATAATCACAGATTGTACTTCCTAATGATAAACCGTCATTCGTATCTACTGTTACAAACATCGGCACCATTTTGAATATTGAAGGATCAATAACATATGCCATAGCACAAGGATCATGCATATGGACACCTTCAATATGATCTTCCGATGCTAAAAACGGACGTGTCGTCGTCAAATCATAGAAATCAAGCAAGTCCGCGACAGTTTCAGCTACAGGATTGCCTAAAGAACGAATCTGCCGGATATCTTCTTTGAACAATTGGGCTTTTAATGTGACATCCAAACCGAACATCGCTGCAGGTACACCTGATTTCAAGACAATATCCGCAGCTTCCGGATCGACATAAAAATTAAATTCTGCTTGAGGAGTCATATTTCCGCCAAAACATGCGCCGCCCATGTAGGAAATTTGTTCGATTTTTTCTTTTAATTCTGGATGAGATAATAAAAATATCGCAATGTTTGTCAATGGCCCGGTAGCGACCAAAGTGACTTTTTCATGTTCCAGCAAGAGCTTTGCAATCAAGTCATTAGCTGAAATAGTCAAAGGAATGCTTGTAGGATCCGGAAGATCAGCTCCATCTATTCCTGTTTCTCCATGCACATTCTCTGCGATGATCAATGAACGCCGCAATGGTTTCGAGGCCCCTTGAGCTACTGGGATATCCTCTTTGCCTGCCAGCGCTAAAAGTTTCCGCGCATTTTGAAATGTTTTATCAGGTGTTTGATTGCCGGCAGAAGTAGTAACGGCCAATAACTCAATATTTTCCGAAGTTAACGCTAATAAAAGCGCCAATGCATCATCATGTCCCGGATCACAATCTAAAATAACTTTTTTCTTGTCCATATCATATTCCTTTCTCGCAGTCTAAAATAAATAAAACAACCTATGCCTTTGAGGACCTTAAACAGCTATAAATCTTTTTTCTAGTTAAAAGGAAAAGGATCAGTGCAGATAAGACGATCCCTCCTCCCAATAGAAAGACATTTGCATAAGTAGATTGAACACCACTAGCCACTTGCATAATGCTTCCGCCAGACATAGTACCTGATGCCATCATCTGTCCAAAAACCGCGACTCCAATCGAGCCTGTAATCGCTTGGACTAAATCATTGACGCCCATCACACGACCGGATTCTTCAATCGATACTGTTAAAGTAGCTAAATCAACGATCGGTGAATAGAAAAAAGAGGTGCCAAAGTAATAGATACAAGGCATGATAGCCAATGTTATGATTTTTCCATGAGGAATGGCAAAAGCGATAGCTATTAAACCCGTTCCCATAAAGAAAAGTGCCATGATCACCACTGCGGTTCGCCCGATTTTCTTAACAACTGGACCACAGACAAATCCAAGAACCGCAGCCAAAAGAATCGACCATACGAGATATCCGGATACTTCCGAGGAATCAATACCATAAACATTCAAGCCAATCGCATTGATCCCCGCATTCAATGTATAGCTGAAAAAGTAGCCAATAAAAATAATCGACATTGTGGCGATAAAAGCAGGATTTCTAAAAAATCGCGGCGTAATAAATGGTGCTTTCGCCTTATGGATATAAACCATAAATACTAGTAAAGATATGATCGATGCCAGTGCCCAAAACAGATTCATATCGGTAAAAAACATCGTGACAGATCCTGAAAATGCCCCAATCAGAGCAAATCCAACCTTATCGATATTTGCCCCGAGAGCATGATCATCTGGTAGATTTTTTGCTAAAAATGGTAGAAATAGGATTGAAAAAATTGGAAGAACAAATAACCATCGCCAATCGATTTTTGTTATATAACCTGCCGCCATTACACCCAAAGCCGCAGAAAATCGAAAAACAGCTACGAATACCCCATAATAAATCACACGATTTTTTTCATTGATATATTTCGAAACAAGAACCAAAAATACTGAACCGGCGGCTTGTCCGCCTGCTGATTGCAGGACCCGAGCCAATATAACCGCCCAAATACTTAATGTTCCCAGTAAAAACCCAATAATTGAACCTATCGAAAAAATAATCGTTCCTAAAACAGTCATTTTTTTCAGTGAAACAAAATCTCCCAAAGAACCGTAAATAACACAGACGATCCCTAAAACGATTCCTGGAATCGAAGTGATCAGAGAAGCCAACTCAGGTGTTCCTAATTGCTGACCAATATTAACAAAAATCATTCCAAAAGCTTGTTGTTCTAAAATTCCCAACGTAAAAATCGTTAAGACAATCGGAATCGCTTTTTTTGCCATCTGATTCATTTTTTCAAATTCTTGTGTTCCTTCTATAGGTACCGCTATGCCTACTGATTTCTCCGCTTCATTTCCTATAGTTTCCATAACTAACCTCACCTTCTGACATCCAATATACATCCAATCATTAATATTCATTTTTTTGATACAGTGATACTTCTTCGAAACACTTCCCCAATTTTTCTCTTACGTTAAATAGAAATCAACTGTTCATATCTGCTCCATTACCTAGGATCGGAGAAGAACTTGCGTAAAATAGTTTGGTTTGTAAAGTAATCGATTCAAGCGAACATATTACAGATATATTCATCGGCATCATTTGAACGCGGTTACAAAAAATTAGCTTAGTGATTTTCTTTATCGCGTTGAGATGTTCTATCCAAACCTTTTTGTTACTATTTGCTAATCACAAAACTTATTGAATTTCTATTTGTACTAAGTTTAATGAAAGCATTTGAATGAATCTAACAAAAGAAGAATCATTTTCCATCTTTTTTGGTAAAATTTACTTTAAAAAAAGAGTGCGTCAAACTATAAAAAAATAGAGGGTAAAATCAGCTTTGATTTTATCCTCTATTACTTAAAAATTATGGATCACTCTTCTAAACTACTCGTTAAAAATTTATAGATATTTGGTTCTACAGCATCTTTTAAACGAAATTCTAATTCTACAATGTTGGCCATTTTTTGCTCATTCATAGGTTTCTGCGTTTGACGAATGGTCTCAGCTATAGGATAGATTTCACCTAAATAATAAAAATCTGTCTCATTATCTTGCTGATTATATTTTCGTTTAATAAATAAGTGAATCTGCCAGTCTTCCGGGTGAAGTAAGAGTTGGACTTCCTTAGAATCCATTGTACGATTTGATTTAGTAAACCATTTAAATGTTTGCTCATCAATAAATTCATCTTCATAAGCAATTTGTGACGCCTGAAAATTCTTCCCTTTATCAAGAGTCACAAAGATAGCCATATGGTGGTTACTGAATGTATATCCACCGATTCCTTGCTCATTTTGGTTAAACGTCATATCTAGTACCCTTAAAACATCTTTCCGCCGGTACTTCTTGTAAAGAGTGAGCGGTTGACTTAAATCATACTCACGAGATTTCTCTACCCCAGTACCTGTTAAATCTAGCAGTAAAAATTCCCAATACTCATTCTTACGGGCTTCCTCAAAGAATGGTGTTATTACGAGTTGATCATCTATAAATTTAGCTAACTGGATCTCTTGATATTTGCGCCTTAGACTTGCTTCGAAAAAGGACAGATCTAATACATGGAAACTTGATAAAACCTGCTGTTTTGTTGCAGAAATACCACATCTTTTTAATACAGCGATCGCTTTTTCCACCGTAAGGGTAGTACGGTTTTCATCCATTAAAAAATACCGCAAAAGAAAGAGCTCATGGGGACGAACACCATTTAATAACTCTCTCGTGACAAATAAAAGTGCTAAGTTCTGCTGTTCTGTTATCACACCTTCATTTTCTTTAAATTTTAGTAACAAGTTATAATAGGTTTTCTCTTTGTTAGCAAGTAAAAGAGGATCAATTCCGCCCATCATTTGAAAATCCATTAAATATGGCGTGTGATTCAAGCGCTGCTTCAAAGCAAAAAAACTTTCTCGTATCTCTTTTAACGAATTCAATGTAGCTGCATCGATAGACTTGAAGATGCGTTCTTTTGCGACTTTTTCAAAATTGATTGCAGAAAGTCCTGATATATAATTAGTATCGAATGTATCACGACGCAAATTATTTTTATTACGTGAATTATCTCCAGAAAGGGCCATAGGAATCATATAATTATTTCGATAATTTCCGATAAAATCAATGACAGTCACAAAATCTTTGGATTTGTCTTTCCGCAATCCACGACCTAGTTGCTGGATAAAAATAATACTTGATTCTGTATTTCTCAACATGATCACTTGATTGATTTTAGGGATATCGATTCCTTCGTTAAAAATATCTACTGTAAAAATATATTGAATGATATTACTTTCCAGTTTTTGAATTTCTTGCTCTCGAATAATAGTCGAGTGATCTCCTGATAAATAGCTACTTGGGATCCCCCGCTGATTGAACAATTCTGCTAAGTGTTGGGCTTCTTCTTTACGACTGCAAAAAACGAGCCCTCTTGGTGTATTATGAGAACAGCCATAATAACGAATCTTTTCAATCAGGAAATCCACTCGTTCTTCTTCCAATAGAAATTGCAGATCCGTTGTTTCTTCAATCACTTGTCCGTCTCGTTCATAATCTGTCACCCCAAAATAATGGAAGGGACAAAGCAAGTCTTCGTCTAGAGCTTCTTGTAGCCGAATCTCATAGGCAATATTGTAATCAAATAATTCATAAATATTAAAACCATCCGTCCGTTCTGGAGTTGCCGTCATTCCCAACAGAAATTCTGGCTTAAAAAAATCAATGGTTTTAATATATGATTGTGCCCCTGCTTTGTGGACTTCATCTATCAAAATGTAGTCAAAAGCCTTTGCTCCTAAAGCGTTCTGATAGGAATCTTTAGAAATCGTTTGGATTGTGGCAAATAAATATTTCGCCTTTAGATCTTTACTATTTCCTGACAAAATACCGTAATCAGATTCAGACCCACCTAAAACTTTCTTGAAGGTCTCCATCGCTTTTTTTAGGATTTGTTCCCGATGTACAATAAAAAGCATTCTTTTTGGCTTTACTTGTGCTACATCAAAAGCAGCTAAGTAGGTTTTACCCGTACCTGTTGCTGAAATAACCAGGCCTTTTGTTTGTTCTTCTTGCCGCAGATACTTTAAACTCTCCAAGGCAGCTTTTTGCATTTTATTCGGTACGATATAACCTGCATCAACTTCTGTTGTGGTCACAGTTAAGAGTTTTGTTACTTCAGTTTCTTGATACTGTTCCTTGAATTTAGTCAACCAAGCTCGTGTAAGTGGCTGGGCCTCTGCCCATTCTTTCTCCAGATGCTGACGAATACTTGCTAGCATCTCCCCTTGATCGAAGGAGGTCAATTTTACGTTCCATTCATAATTCAGTTTCAACGCCTGCATCGTTAAATTAGAGCTTCCAATAATGAATGATTCATACTCTTTTTGTTTAAACAAATATCCTTTTGCATGGAATCCTTCTTTTTTAGAAATACGAACTTCTAGATTAGGGATATTTAATAATGACTCAAAAACATCTGGGTGGTTGAAGCTCAAATACGTCGAAGTGAGAATCCTTCCAGTTATACCGCGTTCTGCTAAATCTGCAAGTTGTACCTTGATAGCATTCAATCCGCTTTGAGTAATAAAAGCTACAGATAAAATAAAGTCTAAGCAACTAGCGAATTCTTCTTGTAAAGTATTTAAGAAGAATTCCTTCTTTTCTGGCCGATTGACGATAAAGCGTGGATTCAATGTACCACTATCTATTTTTTGATCAATAAAAGCTTTATGGAGTGCCTGCTCTAAAATATGGGTATCAATCATTTCCTACACCTTCTGTTATCAATTTATCTACAGTTGGTAAGTCAGCTGGTGCCCACTCTAACTCGCTCAATTGGGTTGGTTTAAGCCATTTAAGTTGAATATGCTCTGTTAATTCTGGCTTTCCTTTTTTCAAATGGCAAATAAAAGTAGTTAAATGAACAATACCAAAATCATATTCATAGGCCGTTGTTACAAACTCCGGCTCTATGATATCAACTTGAATTTTAAGTTCTTCTGATAATTCTCGTTGTAATGCTTCAACCGGTTTTTCCCCAGTTTCAATCTTCCCACCTGGAAATTCCCATAAATTGGCTAATGCTCGCCCTGGTCCTCGTTGACAACATAAAATTTCGCCATCCTGAACTAAAATCGCGCCAACTACAAAAATGTCTTTTTTCCCCATCGATTTATTCACCTTTTTTCCTTCTTACGTAGACTCAGGATCTCATAAAATCAATAGGCTTGCAACCTGACAATATACAAAACCCCCATTTTAGTTTTTAGCTAAAATAGGGGTTCTATCAATTTATCTGCTCCGTTAACAATAGGTTTGCCAATAGAAAACACTCCTTGAATATTCAAGAAGTGTATCCCTTATTGATTCACAAAAATATTCCAAACCTTTGAAGTAAATTCGAACAGTATTTATCTACCTATCAAAAATCCCCACTGCCAACTTCTACATTTCATCAATCTTCGCATTCGGCTATTTCAGTGAAAGTTTCGGCTGGTTTATCTTTTTTTATTTGTTTGATCAAAACGATTGCTAGTAAAACAATGACTGCGCCAAAAAGGGGTGTATAGGTGATCCCCATTGTGTCAGTAACTTGTGCTCCAACAGTCGAGCCTAAAGTGATACCGATATTGAAAGCTGCGATATTAAAGGCAGAAGCTAATGTAATATCCTCAGGCACATATTTTTCAGCTAATTGGACGACATACAGCTGCAAGCCAGGTACATTCATAAATGCAAACAGCCCTAACAATATCGCTCCTAATAATCCTAGGATACTGTTTCCAATCAAAATCGTGACGAACAGAAAAACCAACGATGCCAGTAACAGCTCAAACATTTTGATCAATGACGCAAGAGGTTTTTCATTGGCTAAGCGGCCGCCGATCGTATTTCCTACAGCTACCATCACACCGTAAACGATCAAAATGATCACGACTGCATTGGCAGAAAAACCAAAGTCTTCCAAAATCGGTGAAAGATACGTATATGCCGCAAATGTACCGCCGTAACCAAACGCCGTGATCAAAAAAGACAGCACTAAAGGTTTATTGGTAAATATCCGGACAGACCCTTTTAAATCGACTTTTCCAGGAATCGGCAGATGACGAGGAACCAAAAAAATGCTGGCAATCAATCCAAGCAGACCAACGGCGGCAATAAAGATAAACGACATGTTCCAAATTGTCTGTTGTCCGATGAAAGTTCCCAACGGTACACCGGTGACAGTAGCGACGGTTAAGCCGGTAAACATGATGGCGATTGCGCTAGCGCGGCGTGATGGAACGACGACATCAGCGGCGATCACTGTTGAAACAGACATAAAGATTCCGTGAGCAAGTGCTGCTAAAATCCGTCCTACGATCAAAATCATAAAAGTCGGTGCGAATGCAGCCAGCAGATTACCGCTGATAAATAGGAGCATGATCCCGATCATCAAGTTGCGACGATTCCATTTACC
Organism: Enterococcus mediterraneensis; assembly: GCF_900604485.1. Classification (NCBI taxonomy): domain Bacteria; kingdom Bacillati; phylum Bacillota; class Bacilli; order Lactobacillales; family Enterococcaceae; genus Enterococcus; species Enterococcus mediterraneensis. The sequence continues at coordinate 1,328,757 of NZ_UWOP01000001.1, read as the reverse complement.
AGTCAAAATAGTCAATAAAGGAGCCCCGATCGTTACTCCCAAGGCATATAAAGAGACGGTCAGTCCGGCTTGGGCCAATGTAACATTGAAACTTTTAACGATCATCGGCAGCAAACCAACGCTGATAAATTCCGTTGAGCCAATTGCAAAGGCATTGATGGCAAGTGCTAATAATGTTAAGTTTGGTGAGATTTTCTTTTCCATTTTTTTCCTCCAAAAAAATTATTTGTAAGCTACGAGAAGATACTATATACTGTTAATGATTTTTTGATAAGTACCCACTTTTTTGTACTATAGGTACTTTTTAGTAACTTTTTGATTGTACCAAGGTTTTAAAGGAGGATTTTTTTTTTGGAAAATCGTGCATATATGATCGGTGTGGAAGCAACGATGGATGTTATCGGGGGAAAATGGAAACCAATCATTCTTTGTAATCTTCGCCATGGACCGATGCGGCCTAGCGACTTGAAACGAGGGATCACCGGGATCAGCCAAAAAATGCTGACACAACAACTTCGGGAATTAGAAGACGACAAGATTATTGATCGGAAAGTCTATCAGCAAGTCCCACCAAAAGTTGAATATTCATTAAGCGAATATGGCGAAAGTCTTTCAGATATTTTAGATAGTTTATGCAGTTGGGGCGAACAGCATGTCGCGCATCTGCAAGATGAAGGACAATCCGTTTATTTGAAGGCAAATTAAAAAAACTGCGGCATAAGTTTTTCAAGCTAAAAGTATCCAAACTGTATAACTCTCTCACAAAAATCAATCTTGTTTTTCTGAGTAATCAATACAGTTTGAAGATTTATTTAGCATTGACTTATGTCACAGTTTTTTTAGTTGATAGAAATATCATCAACGATCGTCGCCCAATGATTCGTCGGTCCATGACCGTGTCCGACAAAGATCGGCTGACTGATCGCCGCTTGAATAAATTTCTTTCCGATTATGATCGCTGTTTTCAAGTCTGTACCTTTCGCCAGTTCAGCGGCGATACATGCTGAAAAAGTGTCGCCGGTGCCGTGAGTATTGGCGGTGGCTACTCGTGGCGCACTCATCCAAAAGCTTTCTCCAGAGGCCAACAAAACAAAATCGGCCGCCGCTTTATTTTGACTGTGCCCGCCTTTGACCACTACGTTTTGTGGGCCAAGTACTTGCAACTTTTTGGCTGCAGCGATCATTTCCTGATCCGTGACGATACGTTCACCGATGATCACTTCCGCCTCCGGCAAATTCGGTGTCACGATCGCAGCTAACGGCAGCAGTTTTTCATTGATGGTTTTCACTGCTTCTTTTTGCAGCAGATGATGCCCGCCTTTTGCCACCATCACCGGATCCACGACTAACGGGCCAAAATCTACTTGCTTCAGTTTTTTTGCGACAGTTTCCACCCGTTCCGCATCTGCCAGCATCCCGGTTTTTGCCGCACCGATCGCAAAATCCGCGGCTAAAGAATCAAACTGCTCTTCAATAAAAGTGCTGGGGATCGCCATACTGTCTTGTACGCCATAAGTATTTTGAGCGGTCAACGCGACGATGATACTCATACCAAATGCTTTGCGGGCTTGAAAGGTCTTTAGATCAGCTTGGATCCCTGCGCCGCCGCCAGAATCAGAGCCGGCGATCGTCACGACTTGAGGTGTTTCATTCACCATTTTTTGTGCCTCCTGTTTCCTGTTACATTCTAATTTTGTAGTCCTTCTATCATTCCTATAAACTAGGGCTGTCGGCTAAAACTGCCGTGATTTTTTGTTTCAGCCGGCGGACTTTTTCGCCGACATTTTGCGCCTGCATGATCTCACTGACGATAGACACACCGGCGATACCAGTCCCGTAAAATTCCGTCAGATTTTCTTCTTTGATCCCGCCGATAGCCACACTTGGTATCGTTACAGCCTCGTTGATAGCTTTCAGTGTGGCAAGCGAGGTCAGAGAAGTGTCTTTGGTTTTTGTCGGAAAAATCGCGCCGATCCCTAAATAATCGGCACCAGTTTTTTCAGCTTCCTGGGCTCGTGCCACGGTTTTTGCAGAAACGCCTAAGATCTTTTCCGGTCCGATCAATGAACGGACGACATCCACCGGCATTTCATCATCTCCGATATGCACACCGGCAGCGTCCACAGCTAAACAAATATCCACCCGATCATTGATGATCAGCGGGATCTGATATTGATCGGTCAGCTTCTTCACCTGCAAAGCCAAGTCATAAAATTTTCCCGTCACTAATTCTTTTTCCCGCAACTGAACAAGTGTCACGCCGTTTTTACAGGCCTCTTCGATCACCGCTAAAAATTTTTCATCACTAAAATCATACCGTTCCGTTACAAGATACAAGGTCAAGTCCATTGTGTTTCCCATCCTTTCACCTCAGTCCACCAATCTTCTTCCATCAATAGCGACAATCGATTCAATGTTTCTTGTCGAAAAGCAGCCAGCCCCACCGCGGCTTTTGCCTGTTCTCCGCAAAGATTAAAATAACTAACGCCGGCGACTACCGCCGCAGCCGGTTCGACTCCAGCACCAAGCAATGCCGCGATCAGCGCCCCCACGATGTCTCCCGTACCGGTAAAACGATCCAATGAAGACACACCGTTCGTCAAACGCCAAATATGGTTCCGCCCGACGATGATATCTTGCGCACCGGTCGCTAAAAAGATCGTTTGCGGATATTTTTTGACCAATTCCTGCAAGGTTTCCGTCAATTCAGCCAACGCTTCAGCACTTTGATCCAAAACACTGCCGTCCACTCCGCGGGCATGGCTTGATAAACCGCATAGATTCCGCAACTCGGAAATATTGCCTTTGACCACTGTCGGTTGTTCCGCCACCAACTTGCGCCCCACTTGGTTCCGGATTTCACTGACTCCAAAGCCGACAAGATCCACCACAGTCGGCTTTTTTGTTTCATTTGCCAGTTTTGCCGCGGCTATCAGACTTTCCTCCCGCTCTTCTGACAGATGACCGGTATTCAATAATAAACTATCCGTTTGTTGGAACAATTCAGCAAACTCTCTTTGATCAGCCGCCATGATGGGTTTTGCCCCCACATAAAGCAGTGCATTGGCCATCGTTTCGCATGTGACTTCGTTTGTTAGACAATGGACCAGCGGCGAATTTTTTAGTGGAAATGTTTTTGAAATATCTAAATCGATCATCCTGCTATCCCTCCTGAAAATAAATACTGCCAACGTTTGAAGATGGGAGCTTTTTGTAATTTGACTAATACCACGAAGGCAATAGCTGAACCGATCAATGTTGCTCCGACAAATCTTGGCGTATAGATCAGCCAATACAGATCGTTTTGACTGCCGGTGAACCAGACCATCACCGGATAAGATAACAACGAACCGATGATCCCTGTACCGACTACTTCACCCAGCATCGACCAGATCAGCTTTTTTCCTCTACGATAAAATACCCCCGCCAAGCAGGCGCCGAATGCAGAGCCGGTCAATGCCAACGGTGGGATCCCCAGCATCAGCATGCGAATTAGTCCGCAAACCAGTGCCATTGATGTACCGTAAACCGGTCCTAACAAGACACCGGCAATAATATTCATCACGCTGGACATGGGCGCCATCCCTTCGATCCGCATGATCGGTGATAAAACAACATCTAACGCGATCATCAAAGCCAATAGCATTAGTTTATGGACTCTTTTCTCCAAATAAAAAACACCCCTTTTCGCTAAGAAGCCAAAATGGGTGCCAGAAAAAAACGGAAAAACCCAACCAAGCAAAAGTGGTCGGGTATCATCAGTCATTAGCTACATTTCCCTGCGGCAGTCTTAACTGCATCAGGTTCCATGGGTATAATCTCAGCCAAACAGCACCCCAAATGTTCCTCTTCAATTGATTTAAGTATAACATACTTTTTTTAAGGCAACTAGCTTATAATAAAGAAAAAAGAAAGGGTGTTCTTATGTTGCCTCCAGATTTTTCCGCGATACATCACGTTGCCATCATTGTTTCGGACTATCAAAAAGCCCGCCACTTTTATGTGGATATTTTGGGATTGCCTATCATTCGGGAAAATTATCGACCGGAACGACAAGACTACAAACTGGATCTGCAATTAAACGATGCTGAACTAGAGATCTTCGGGATGCAAAACCCGCCGAAACGGCCAAGCTTCCCTGAAGCTGCCGGTCTGCGCCATCTGGCATTTAAAACCAAAGATATTGAAGCGACTGTCGCTTATTTAGCTGAACAGGGCGTCGAATGCGAACCATTGCGCACCGATGATTTTACCGGTAAAAAAATGACTTTCTTCTTTGATCCCGACGGACTGCCGTTGGAACTCCATGAATAAGGATAAAATCGATACAAGGTTCTATCTGACTATTTATGTGCCTGTGACGCAAAAAAGAAGCGCCTATCCGTAAAAAACGATTGCGGATAGGTGCTTCTTTGTTTTCCAATTACAGTATCAGCAATCACGATCCCTTAGTAGCTGTCCTTCTATTTTTCCACTAACTACTTGACCGCTTGATCTTGTCAAAAATCGCCAGCCAGTCTTTTTCGAAAACGATCACCGTTGTTTTGAATTGTTGGTTTTCCGGTCTGTCAGCGACCGCATAAAGGACTTTTGCCGCCGCTTCTTTCGGATAGCCGTAAATACCGGAACTCAGCACCGGCAAAGCAAGAGAATGAAGATCATACTCATGTGCCAGCTTAAAGACCGCCTCATATGCCGCATACAATAATGCTTCTTCATTATGCTTGCCGTCAATATAGCGAGGTCCAACAGCATGAATGACATAGGTTGCCGGCAGATCGAAGGCCAGTGTGATCACCGCGCTTCCGACTGGTGTGCCGCCGATTTCTGCCATTGCTTGTTTCAGCTTAGGACCTGCTGCACGATTCAGCGCACCGTCCACGCCACCGCCGGGAACCAGCGCCGCATTTGCGGCATTGACGATCCCATCCACCTGAAAATCCAAACGCGAAATATCACCAAGTTTGATCTCAATCATCACGTCCGCTCCTTTTCTTCGTTGTGGCTATGCCTAAAACAATTCTTTTAACAAAAATTTGCGGAGATTCTTGTCCCGCAACTGACCAAAACAAAAATAAATGATCCTAGCTTCAACATTTCTCTTCATTTTGTTAAACAAGCTTCATCGTATGAACTCTCCAGATCGCTTTTACATCAGTTTTTAGAAAAGCTCAGGATGTTTGCTTTCAAAATCCGTTAACAATTCCCGGACTTCCGCTGTGGATTTCGTGTTCATCAAGCTGACCCGCAGATCGCTCGCTCCGGGGAACCCTTTGACATAGATCTTGAAAAAACGATGCAATCCAACGATAGGACGAGGGACTTGTTCCGCGTATTTATCCTGCAGATCCAGCTGCAGACGCAATAATCCGATCAGGTCTTTTGGCGAATGCTCTTGCGGCTCTTTTTCAAAGGCATAAGGATTTTTGAAAATACCGCGACCGATCATGATCCCATCGACACCGTATTTTTCCGCCAATTCCAGCCCCATTTGCCGATCCAAAATATCACCGTTGATGGTGATCAGCGTTTGCGGAGCGATCTCGTCCCGCAACTTAACGATTTGCGGGATCAATTCCCAGTGAGCATCAACTTTGCTCATTTCCTTGCGGGTCCGCAGATGGATCGAAAGATTGGCGATGTCCTGCTTCAACAAATGACTGATCCAAGGTATCATTTCAGCCTGCTCAGTAAAGCCGATCCGTGTCTTCACACTCACCGGCAAACCGCCCGCTTTCGCAGCCTCGATCAATTCCGCCGCCACATCCGGCCGCAAGATCAAGCCGCTGCCTTTGCCCCGTTCCGCGACATTCGGCACCGGACAACCCATGTTCAAATCGATCCCTTTAAAGCCCATATCCGCCAACGCGATACTCATTTGACGGAAAAATTCCGGTTTGTCCCCCCAAATATGCGCCACCATCGGCTGTTCATCTTCTGTAAAAACCAAACGACCACGAACGCTCTCGATCCCTTCCGGATGACAAAAACTATCTGAATTCGTAAACTCCGTAAAGAAAACGTCCGGCGCTCCGGCTTCTTGTACGACATGCCGGAACACGACATCCGTCACATCCTCCATCGGCGCCAATATAAAAAAGGGCTTTGGCAGTTCTGCCCAAAAATTAGTTGCCATTATGTATCTTCCTCCCAGCGCACCTCGCGCGATATCCAATAAGTATTTCAAAACAACGTTATTATACTAAGGTTTGCCGGAAGAAGCAAAATGGAGGATCGGGGGGTGGGTGTTGATGGTAATTGATATAGAGGGCTGGAACATTTTGGAGGATTGATTGCGAATAAAAAGACACTTTCCAACTTTTGGAAAGTGCCTGAAAAGTTGATATATAGATATATTAACGTTTTGAGAATTGAGAAGCTTTACGAGCTTTTTTAAGACCTGGTTGGCTGTTTTGGAATTTTATAGAGTTGAAAAATACTATATTAGGAGGATTTACAGCAAAATTTCAAAAGGAATAGTTTCACTATATTTTATTGAATTTTAGATATTCGTTACCAATATTCGTAATCAAAAGAAATTAATTGCACATCAGAATATTAAATAGTTGCATACCACTATACTCACTTGAGTACTGGTCTGTATTTACTCTTTATACTAATTCCTTAATTATATTAACTACCCGTATTTTTTAAGAATTTCTGAGTATCTGCACTTTCAATTAGTTGGTCTTTATATTGCTCCATGATGGTAAAAACTTGGACAAATAAATCAGAAAAATCAAAACGATCAAAGAAAGCTTTCTCACCATGAACTATAGAATTTCTATTTTTAAGCATCATAGCATCAATATAATACCTTTTAGTTTCATAAATATTATCTAACCCTATTACCTTAATTATTTCATCAAATAAATCGAAGTTTAGATTAGAATCTGTGTTAATTAGACGTTTCCCAGGCCTATCCACAAAATTGACAGAAAATTCTTCATCTAATACGTCAGTAATATCTTTTACTAGTACTTGTTGAACAGATATCTTCTTTGACTTACCAATTTCTGATATTTTTTTAGTCAACTGCAATGTCACAAATGATTCTCTGAGCTCTCTTACTTTAATATTTTGCGAAGATACCAATAATACATATGCATTAGAAGCATGTCTGATATAACCTTCCCAATGAGCACATAGCAATGCTATTCCAGCTCTAACTAAAATACTTTTTGTAAGAGTAGTGTTTTCCGACTCCACTGCAAAAGAAAGATTTATCATCTCTCTTTTTCTCCAGGAAAGATCATTTATCAACTCATCTTCAAAATCTTCGATATTAGCTATGTTCATAGAAAGTTTCCTTTCCCAACTCAAAAACTTTCTTCATCCTATCAAGCGCTCTGACACCATGTTTAGTACTATCTTTGAAATCCCTATTATTCGAGATACTCTTTACCTTTTTGTTCAAACTCTCTTGATTATTTTGATAAAAATCGTAATTAGTATATACGGGAACAAAGATTGCTTCAAAAAGCCCCAAGAAAAATTGTCCTTTAAATTTATTATCCGCACTATAATATTTTTTAAACGCCTTTTTTCCAAAAACTTCCTGTAATAAATCACATGTCTGATAAAATCTCGCTTCAATTTCAGTGTATCGTTCATCATTAAATGTCTCTGATATGTTAATAACTTCCTCTGTCAAATAACTCTCCATATCATCCTGTGGATTAATATTTTTCCCCTCAGTTTCAAGTAAAATCAAAAATCTAACTACCAATTCTTTCACAAATTGCTCATCTTTTTTCTTTTCAGTAATATCAATAATCTCATTAAGTTTTTCATAATTAGATAACTTTTCAATGAACTTATAAAAACGATTATTAATCATAATCATCAGGCTATTTCTAACCTCTTGTCCCTTAAGAATAGATCCATTTCGATTTAGTCGCTGAAAAAGCTCATATTTAATATTGGGATTTACAGTACTGTCAACAATGCTAATATTAATTTTCCTTCTCTTGATATTTCGTCTTACTTCAGCTGGTAAGCTATTAGCTATATCATCTTTATCATCCCATTTTTTACCTTCAAGATCCGGAAGAAACTTAGTACCTAATAATACACTTGGCTCATAAAACTCATCCTCATTATCTCGCTTACGCAATAATCCCATGAACTCTAGTATTGTTGAAGTTCTTTGAAGGCCATCAATTATATCCCACCTACCATCAGCATTATTAGATACGAATATTGGCGGAATAGGTATGTCTAAAATCAATGACTCAATAAACTCTGATTTTTGCTTTTGAGACCACCGAAAGTACCTTTGATACTCTGGAAATATGACCAAATCTCCATCCCTATATAAATTAGCAACCTCCCCAATTGACATAGGATAACTATCTGTCTTTATTTCTTTCCTGCTATTTTCTATCTGTTCTACTAACCCCATCGTTGCTCCTCCTTCTACTTCTCCCAACTCAATATAGCTGAAGCAACCACTTTATTTATATTAAGCTGATTATATTCATAAGCGCCTTTTTTCCATGATTTTCCCATCTCTTCCATTTGCTGCAGTTCTGGATATTTCAACAAAGCTAAATCTGACCTATTTAATTGTGTACTTCCACTAATTTGTTTGATAAAAATCTCCACTAACGATGAATTCAAATATAAACTAAGCCCTATTGCAATATCTTCTGGAAGTCCTTCTTTATTAAGATGAAAATAGTTTATCTTATTATCAAAGGCATAATATTCAAAAGATAAATTATCTGGTACTACAACTGCATTTACTCTATGACGCGACTCTTTAGGGCTAAATCTTCTAACCACAACATAATTTCCTGCTTTACGCAACCGAGAATAATTTTTTTCTGTTACTTTAAGATAGTTGCCTTTTTTAGGATGTTTCAGAGGCCAAACTACCATATTTTCATTCTCACGAATATGATCTTGAAATATATAAGGAACTGCTTGCTTATATATTTTTTCAGAAATTGAATCTGGCTCTTCGCGAAAATCAACTACAGGACCAGTTGACACTTTGAGTTCACCTAAACTGGTTAGCGATACCCCATTCCTCTCAATAATTTTTCTAATTTCAAGTTCCACCTTATTGCTTGAAACCTTCATTAAATAATTATTTTCTTTATCTACTAAATCGTATCTTAAGCTAGATACGAGTTCCATGTCATCAAAACTATCATCTGTAGAACAACTCACATCTATCAATACATCATTTTTTTGTCTTTTCTTATTTAGTTTAAGAATAACATTTTCTTGAACTACTTTATCAAATAAATACCTAGATTCAAAAACATGAATACGATCAATTGAGTTTCTCTGAAAAATATTTTCTCTAAATTTTTTGAAATAAGTTCCGTTCATAAAACTGCGTGGTATTATCGTAACCAATTGCCCGCCTTTTTTTAGATGTGACATTGCAATTTCAATAAATGATGAATAATAATTTATATTAGAGTAGCCCATATTCCGAAGATGAATTGAAATGTTTGAGGATTGGATTATTTTTCCATAAGGCGGATTAACTATGGCTATATCTGCATCTATCTTATCTTTAGAACAATACAAATAGTTTTTTACTACTATCTTAAAATCTAATTCTACTTCAAATGATTCTTTAATATCATGTTTCATTTCTTGAAATCGCATTTCAAGTTTTTGAGATAATTTCTTATCTATCTCGTAAGCGATAATCCTAATTTTTCTTATATTAGGAAAATTTTCAGCAATAAACTTTACAGTGCTAAAGGAAAGATTACCTTCCCCTGCTCCTGGGTCTAAAATACAGATCTCACTTTGTTCGTGAGGAATAGTGAATAAAGATGACATAAATGTAGCGATATTACTATTTGTAAAATATTGGTTAAATTTATTATCAACTTTTTTTGTCATACTTTTTATCCCCCTTACCATCTATTCTCTAAAAAAATAACTGTATGAAAAATTAAGCCTTCACTAATAAAATCTCTTTTTCTAAATTACTCTGACAATATAAAATTCATTAGTAGCTTCCAATACATTGGTATTTATCTAAAATATCTTGACTGTTTCATTAATTTGAACTTTTACTGTATTACATTACTATTTACCATATTTTTTCTTTTTCGTCCTATCAAGCAAATAATCCACACTAACATCAAAATAATCAGCTACCTTAATTAATGTACTGGCCGTCCACTCAATCTTCCCAGTTTCATACTGCGAATAAGTATTTTGTGAAACATTTAGTAACTGCGCCATTTGTTGTTGTGTCACGTCATTATCTTCTCTTATTGAACGAATATTCTTATATTTCATCTTCATCACCTATACTCATTATAGGTATCTGTAATAAAGATATTGCTATTTATCTTTAATACAGATAAAATTAAAGTCTTCAATAATTGAAAAATTAGGAATGACTATGTTCTTAGAAAAATAATTGGAGCAGTTTTTCAAAAGAAGTTATCTTGAACACTTACTCCAACTTTTAAACGAAGATTACAGCTAATAATTGATTAAAAATAACATCAGTCTAGCTCGAGATAAAGCAATGAAAGTGCCTACTCAAACCAATACAAAAACCTAAAAAAATTGAAATTTCAATTCACTGAATATGTTCACGTCAAAATATTTGAATTGGGATTTTTTAAAGGTGCAAATTAGAAACCTATGCTATCAAGTGGAAAAACTTGAATTTCACTACCTCCCAGATTACGATTGGTAAAGCCTTAGATAAATTCGGCAATGAAAAAAGCACAAAAGGGAATAAAACGACAATTTTCCATATTCAAAATGAGCTAAAGCAATTACTTCAACAGTGGAAAATCCAACAAAAAGAAGAACTAGCTCAGTTTGAAATCGAACAAACCGAAGAACAGCTACTCTTTACCTTCTTTGATGATAAAGGGAATATCAATCAAAGACTTCATACAGATTATTTGAACTACCGCATGAAATCTATTGAGCGACGACATAAACACCTTACCCATGCGATCCCATACAAGCTACGGCATACTGGGGCAACTCTAGCCAAACAATCTGGCGTAGCTCTGGAACAGATTTCTGAAGCATTGACTCACAGCGATACCAACACTACAAGAACCTATGTAAACACACCAAACGTCATTCAAATGCCATTGGTGAAATTGCCTGTCGCAAATTGTCTCAAAAAGATGCAAACCGGAATGGTGTCAACAATGGTGTCAACTCAAAAAAAGACGCTTCGCAAAGTGAATTGCGAAACGCCTGAAAAGTCGATATATATATATATTAACGTTTTGAGAATTGAGAAGCTTTACGAGCTTTCTTAAGACCTGGTTTTTTACGTTCAACCATACGTGCGTCACGTGTAAGCAAGCCAGCGCGTTTAAGAGCTAAACGGAAGTCTGGGTCTACTTGTAGCAATGCACGTGCGATACCATGACGGATCGCGCCTGATTGTCCTGCATAGCCACCGCCAGTTACGTTTACAAAAACATCATAAGAGCCTTTTGTTTCAGTAACACCAAATGGTTGGTTGATGACTTCGCGCAAGTCAGCGTGTGGAATATATTCTTCAACATCTTTATTGTTTACAGTAATTTTACCAGAGCCTGGTACCAAACGTACGCGGGCAACTGCGTTTTTACGACGGCCTGTGCCGATATATTGAGCTTGTGCCAATGAAATTCCCTCCTATTAGATTAAGTTTGTGATATCCAATACTTCTGGTTGTTGTGCAGCATGTGGATGTTCTGCTCCGCCGTAGACGTGCAATTTCATTCCTTGTTGACGACCTAAAGTGTTTTTAGGAAGCATGCCTTTAACAGAAGTTTCGACCAAACGACGAGAATTTTTAGCACGCAATTCACCAGCAGAGACTGATTTCAAGCCTCCAGGGAAATTTGAGTGACGGTAATAAATTTTATCGCTTGCTTTGTTACCTGTTAATTTGATTTGATCTGCATTGATAACAATGACAAAATCACCAGTATCCACATGAGGTGTGAAAGTTGGTTTATTTTTGCCGCGTAGCACAGAAGCTACAACAGCTGAAAGACGACCTAACGGAACATCCGTTGCGTCTACTACATACCATTTACGTTCTACTTCGCCAGTTTTGGCCATATATGTTGTACGCACGATTTTTTCCTCCAATTCAATTTCGAATGTTTGACAATCACTTGAGTTTCCGGGGCTCTCGTGGGGCAAACAATACCATTTAACATAATACCTTCTGCAACAGACAAAGTCAACGAGTTTCTCCTATTTTTTAGTTTTTTCTTGCTTTCTTTCATAAAAACGAAAACTCGACAATTTTTTCAGAAAGTTTTTCATTTAACGAGCCATGGAAAACGCCAAAAAATACAATTTTATTGAATAAACATGTTTATTTTGTATATTTTATAGAATTTATTAATATTTTTGTATATTTATTTATAAAATAGTTGCTTTTCTATTTTCATTTTGCTAAGATAGCGACATCAACTTGAAAGAATGATAGAAAGGACGATAAAAATGAAAGAAAAAGTGATTTTAGCATACTCCGGAGGTTTGGATACTTCCGTTTCAATTAAATGGCTGACAGATGAAGGATACGATGTAGTAGCGTGTTGTTTGGATATCGGGGAAGGCAAAGATACTGCCTTCATTAAAGAAAAAGCATTGCAAGTCGGTGCGGTAGCTTCTTACGCTATCGATGCAAAAGAAGAATTTGCGCAAGAATACGCGCTGATCGCATTGCAAGGCCATACCTTCTATGAACAGTCTTATCCGCTGGTTTCCGCATTGTCACGTCCTTTGATCGCCAAAAAATTGGTGGAATTAGCACGGACAACTGGGGCTACCACCGTTGCTCACGGCTGTACTGGTAAAGGAAACGACCAAGTCCGTTTTGAAGTAGCTATCAATGCATTGGCGCCAGATTTGAAAGTCATCGCACCTGTTCGGGAATGGCATTGGTCACGGGAAGAAGAAATCGAATATGCTGCAGCAAAAGGTGTTCCGATCCCAGCTAATTTAGATAACCCTTATTCTATCGACCAAAACATTTGGGGTCGGGCCTGCGAATGTGGAATCTTGGAAAATCCTTGGGCAACTCCGCCAAAAGGTGCCTACGAATTGACTGCTGAATTGGAAGATACGCCTGATACACCGGACATTCTTGAAATCACTTTTGAAGAAGGCGTTCCAGTAGCATTGAACGGCGAAACTTATACATTGTCAGAACTGATCATGGAATTGAACCTGATCGCCGGCAAACATGGGATCGGTCGGATCGACCACGTGGAAAATCGTCTAGTAGGGATCAAATCACGGGAAGTTTACGAATGTCCTGGAGCCATCACATTGATGCAAGCTCATAAGGAATTGGAAGACTTGACATTTGTTCGGGAATTGGCGCATTTCAAACCAGTTATTGAACAACAATTGAGCCAAATCATTTATGACGGATTATGGTTCAATCCATTGACTGATTCTCTGATTGCTTTCTTGAAAGAAACACAACAATACGTCAACGGTGTGATCCGGGTGAAACTGTTCAAAGGCAATGTGATCGTTGAAGGAAGAAAATCAGAAAACAGCCTATACAGTGAAGAATTAGCGACTTACACTTCCGCTGATACATTCGATCAAGCAGCGGCGGTCGGCTTCATCAAACTATGGGGTCTGCCAAGCAAGGTCCACGCAGAAGTACAAGACGCAAAAGAAAAAGCGTGGAGCAACTAAACAGGAATATTATCAAAGAGAAAACAGAAGACGCTTATGACAGCTTCTGTTTTCTTTTCATTGAACGGTAATTAATAATGAGGTGAAAAAATGGCAAAATTATGGGGCGGTCGTTTTGACGGCAAAAACGAAGCATGGATCGACGCGTTCGGCGCATCCATCACCTTCGACCAGAAATTAGCGCAACAAGATATCCGGGGCAGTCTGGCCCATGTAAAAATGCTGGCGCATACCGGCATCATTCCCGAAGCAGACGCGCAGGAGATCATCAAAGGGTTAAAAATACTCCAAGAAAAAGTCAGCAAGAACGAATTGGCATTCACTATCGAAAACGAAGATATCCATTTGAATATCGAATCCTATCTTCATCAAGAGATCGGTGCGGTAGCCGGCAAACTCCATACTGCCCGCAGCCGAAATGACCAAGTGGCGACAGACATGCATTTGTATCTGAAAGAAACTGTCTTGGCTATTTTGGATAAGATCACACAACTGCGGGAAGTGCTGGTGGCTAAAGCTGAAGAGCATATTTATACTGTAATGCCCGGTTACACGCATATGCAGCACGCACAACCCATCTCTTTTGGACATCATTTGATGGCTTATTATGCAATGCTGTCGCGAGATCAAGAACGTATGACAGAAAGCTTGAAAAGAATCGATCTCTTGCCTTTAGGCAGTGCGGCGTTAGCCGGTACGACATTTCCTATCGATCGGGAATTCACCGCGAAAGAACTGGGTTTTAACGGCATTTACAGCAACAGTCTGGACGCGGTCAGCGATCGGGATTTCATTTTGGAATTTCTAAGTGACGCATCGATCTTGATGATGCATCTTTCCCGTTTTTGTGAGGAATTGATTTTGTGGTGCAGTCATGAATTCAAATTCGTGGAATTGACTGATACCTTCTCTACCGGCAGTTCCATCATGCCGCAAAAGAAAAATCCTGATATGGCGGAACTGATCCGGGGTAAAACCGGCCGGGTCTACGGCGATCTTTTCGGACTTTTGACCATCATGAAAGGTCTGCCGTTAGCTTATAACAAGGATTTCCAAGAAGACAAAGAAGGCATGTTCGATACCGCGGAAACCGTCTTGAAGAGTTTAGAGATTATGGCAGGCATGATCCACACGATGAAGGTCAATGAAACAGTGATGCTGGAAGCAACGGAAAAAGATTTCTCCAATGCTACTGAATTAGCCGATTACTTGGCAGCAAAAGGTATTCCTTTCCGAGAAGCTCATGAGATCGTAGGTCGTCTTGTTTTGGAATCCATCCAACAAGGACACTATCTGCAAGATATCCCATTGTCTCGCTATCAAGAGATCGTGCCGGAAATCGAAGAAGATGTCTATGAGAAGCTGTCTTCTTACAATGCAGTCAAGAACCGCCATTCATTAGGCGGTACCGGCTTTGACCAAGTAAAAGCACAGATCACTGCGGCGAAACAGGAATTAGCCGTTGAATAAAAAAACGCCGCTTCTGCTCGATAATGATCAGAAGCGGCGTTTTAATTTGTTTGATTATGCGTCGATCTCTGGTGCTTTGCCAAGATGAGCTTGAATCATCCAGATACGTTTTTCAGTAGCGGTCTTGAACTCGATAAAGATATCTTGTGTGCAATCGTCGCCTTCTTCACCGGAAACTTCGATTCCTTTTTGGTAAAGATCAGCTAAGTAACGATAGCCTTTAACTAAGATTTCTAAGCGTTCAGGGATAGTACGATCCCAACGACCGACTTCATCTTCGATTTTTGTATGTTCGGCCATTTCTTTCAATGTAGAATAAGGAGAGCCGTCTAATGTGATCAAACGTTCAGAGATCTCATCTAATTGTGCATTGACATCATCCATGAAGTCATCCATCATTGGATGCAAAGTCAGAAAACCTGGTCCTCTCATGTACCAGTGTGTTTGGTGGATCACCATTGCCATTTGACTTAAATCGGCAACTAGTTGGTTCAACGTTTCTTTGGTTTGTTCAAATTTCATCATTCATTTCCTCCTCCGATTGATTCTATAAATTACCTACATATAAAAGCATAGTATTAACCTTAAAAAATGTACAGCGATATGGGCTAATTGAGAAGTCTTTTCATCTTTACTTTTCCAACTGCTCTTGGACTTGTTTGGCGATAGTCTGCATGATCTGAGTCATTTCTCCCAATAGCGTTTCTTGATCAGCAACCCCTGCCACAAACGCCAGATACAGATTATTCATTTCTTTGCTTTGATCGTCTACGATCTGCCATTTGCCGTTTTGCGGCTGCATATCCACCGTCACATCGACCGCTTTTGCTTTGGCATTCGTTTCCGGGATCGTCTCTTTTAATAATCTCACTGTTTCTGCGACGACTTTGTTTTGATCTTTACTCAATGCCTCGTCTTCCAGAAGTTTGGCGACGAGTTTTTTCGAGGTAGCTTCCATCATACCGGTAAAATCGAGTCCTTTCACTCCATACGTTACATGGCGGATAGCACCATCTTTTGTTATTTTTTTGACCTCATAAGTGGCTTTTGCCTGGACTTGTGCTAATAAGAGATCCGTGATTTCCTTTGCATCTTTTTCAGTGATCTGATTAGCAGACAACAATCCTTCTGTGAAGCTTTTTTGGAAATTTTCCTCATTTTGTTTGAATGTCTCGCTGAGGTTCTCCCCATTTTGGAAATTCTCGGTAAATTTCTTCTCTGATTTTTGATAAACCAAATGATCCACAAAAAGCGCCGCTGCTTCCTTGTCCGGGATCGCAGAAACACATCCTGCTAGGATACCCGTAAAGATCACTGCTATCATTCCAATCAACCAGCTCTTTTTCATATTTTTCCCCTTTCGCTCCTTTTCTTCATTATCAGAAAAAAACTCTTTTTTGTCTAGCAAACGGAAACTCTCCGCGTACTTTCTTATAACAAACGTTAGGAGAGAAGATATGTTAGCATTTATTTTCGGCTGTTGTTTCGGTTCATTTTTTTGTTTGGCCGCACAGCGTATCCCGGAAAACCGTTCGTTGATTTCCCCAGGTTCTCATTGTGAACAGTGCCAAACCCCTTTGCGCTTTCGGGAGTTGATTCCATTGATCTCGATCCTTTTACAGCGGTTTCGCTGTACTCATTGTCAAGTAAGGCTTTCTGCCAGCTACTTTTGGGCGGAATTATCTTGTGGAGTGATCTTCTGGCTGTTTTTCCCGTTGTCGCCGGAGCTAGCTTCTATTACCCGCTTTTTTTGGCTGTTGTCGGCTTTTTTATTATCATTGACCGATTGCTTTTATTTGATCGTAGAACCTAAGATTTTTTATTCTTGCAGTCTCATTCTTTGGCTTCTTCAACTGTCGCAAATGCCTTTTCACTGGTTGACAGTAGTTTATTGTCTAATGCTTTGCGGTGTGATCTTATGGAAGTATCGGGAACGGTTCGGCTTTGGCGATGTTTTATTGTTGCTGTCATGGAGTCCGTGGCTGACGTTGACTGAGTTTTGTCTGCTGCTGCTATTGGCAAGTATCTTCGGTTTATTGATCTTTGCTTTTTACAATCTGCTAGTAAAAAAATCATTGAAAGAATTGCCTTTTGTACCTTGTTTGAGTATCGCATTAGCAGTCATCTTACTACTGTAAATCAAAAAAACGGCGCCGCATCGATTTGTAATCGATGCGGCGCCGTTTCTTCGGCTAAAAGCCTTATTCTTGTTCATTCAAAGCGTCTTCTGCTGCCATTTGTGCTTCGATATCAGAGATACTGTACACATTTTCGCTGGCTACAGCGACTTCTTTTGGTTCCATGTTACGGTAGCGAGCCATACCAGTACCAGCTGGGATGATCTTACCGATGATAACATTTTCTTTCAAGCCAAGCAGTGGATCTTTCTTGCCGCGGATAGCTGCGTCAGTCAAGACACGCGTCGTTTCTTGGAAGGAAGCGGCTGACAAGAAGCTGTTTGTTTCCAATGATGCTTTAGTGATACCAAGCAAGACTGGACGGCTTGTTGCAGGAACACCGCCGGCAACCAATGTGTTGTAGTTGCGGTCTTTGAAATCAGCGATATCCAATAAAGTACCTGGTAAGATATCAGTATCGCCTGGATCCATGACACGAACTTTACGCAACATTTGACGGACCATTACTTCGATATGTTTGTCGCCGATTTCTACCCCTTGCATACGGTAAACACGTTGTACTTCACGTAGCAAGTAGTTTTCAACAGACAGCACATCGCGGACTTGCAATAATTGTTTTGGATCGATCGAACCTTCAGTCAATGGTGCACCGCGGTGGATATAATCGCCTTCTGCGACTTTCATCCGGGCAGTGAATGGTACTGTATAAGTCCGAGTATCGGTTTGTCCTTTGATGGTTACTTCTTTGGTACGAGTTGCGGCATCTTCTGAGATATCGATGACTTCACCGGTAACTTCAGTGATGACTGCTTGCCCTTTAGGATTACGAGCTTCGAAGATTTCTTGGACACGAGGCAAACCTTGTGTGATATCGTCTCCGGCAACCCCACCGGTATGGAATGTACGCATGGTCAACTGTGTACCAGGTTCACCGATAGATTGCGCTGCGATGGTACCTACTGCTTCGCCGACTTCGACTTCGCTGCCAGTTGCCAAGTTGCGTCCATAACAATGTTTACATACACCATGTTTTGTATTACATGTGAAGACGGAACGGATCGAAACAGTTTCGATACCTGCGTCTACGATTTGTTTTGCAAGATCTTCTGTGATGATTTCATCGTTGCCGACGATCACTTCGCCAGTTTCAGGATGAACGACAGATTTGCGGGTATAACGTCCCACCAAGCGTTCTTCCAATGATTCGATGATTTCGTTGCCTTCACGGATTGCTCGGATATCCAAGCCGCGGTCTGAGCCGCAGTCTTCTTCACGGATGATGACATCTTGCGCCACGTCAACCAAACGACGAGTCAAGTAACCTGAGTCGGCAGTCTTCAAGGCGGTATCGGTCATCCCTTTACGGGCACCGTGAGTAGAGATAAACATTTCCAAGACAGAAAGTCCTTCACGGAAGTTGGAGATGATCGGCAATTCCATGATCCGGCCGTTTGGCGCAGCCATCAATCCACGCATCCCAGCAAGCTGAGTAAAGTTGGAGATGTTACCACGGGCTCCGGAATCGGACATCATGAAGATTGGGTTTTTCGCATCCAATGATTCCATCAATTTTTGTTGGATTTCATCTTTGGCAGCGTTCCAAACGCCGATTACACGTTCATAACGTTCGTCGTCAGTGATCAAACCGCGACGGAATTGTTTTGTGATCGTTTCGACTTGTTTGTGGGCATTTTCGATAATGTCGTGTTTTTCGCTAAGGACCATGATATCCGCGATCCCTACGGTAATACCGGCATGTGTCGAATGTTTGTACCCTAAATCTTTCATGCGGTCAAGCATCATAGAGGTTTCAGTAACTTTGAAACGTTTGAAGACTTCCGCAATGATGTTTCCTAGATTTTTCTTCTTGAATGGTCCCACCAATTCTTGTTCCTTGATGAAGGCTGGAATATCTGTTCCTGCTTCCACGAAGTATTTGTCTGGTGTTTGGACAGTCAAGTTGAAATCAGTTGGTTCGTTTAAGTATGGGAATTCTGGCGGCATGATCGAGTTGAAGATCACTTTACCTACCGTCGTTACCATCAAACGAGATTTTTGTTCTTCAGTAAATGGTTTTTCACCTAGTGCTCGTGGATCTACAGCGATACGTGAGTGTAAATGCACGTAGCCGTTGCGCCATGCAGTCACAGCTTCATCCATATCCCGGAACAGCATACCTTCGCCTTCACGGCCTTCTTCTTCCATCGTCAAGTAGTAGTTACCTAAAACCATATCTTGAGAAGGAGTAACAACTGGTTTACCGTCTTTAGGGTTCAAGATGTTTTGAGCAGCCAGCATCAGCATCCGTGCTTCAGCTTGAGCTTCTTCATTCAATGGTACGTGGACCGCCATTTGGTCTCCATCGAAATCGGCATTGTAGGCTTCACAAACCAATGGGTGCAAACGGATCGCACGACCTTCAACCAAGACAGGTTCGAAGGCTTGGATACCTAATCTGTGCAATGTAGGTGCCCGGTTCAAAAGTACTGGGTGTTCTTTGATAACATCTTCCAAAACATCCCAAACTTCGTCTTCTTGACGTTCGATCTTACGTTTGGCGTTTTTGATGTTTGATGCCAATTCACGAGAAACCAATTCCCGCATAACGAATGGTTTGAACAATTCGATCGCCATTTCTTTTGGCAGACCGCATTGGTACATTTTTAGGAAAGGTCCAACAACGATAACGGAACGTCCGGAGTAGTCGACACGTTTTCCTAGCAAGTTTTGACGGAAACGACCTTGTTTACCTTTCAGCATGTGAGAAAGAGATTTCAATGGACGGTTACCTGGACCAGTAACTGGACGTCCACGACGACCGTTGTCGATCAATGCGTCAACCGCTTCTTGCAGCATCCGTTTTTCATTTTGAACGATGATGTTCGGTGCGTTCAAGTCTAATAAACGTTTCAAACGGTTGTTACGGTTGATGACACGACGATACAAATCGTTCAAGTCACTAGTTGCAAACCGTCCGCCTTCTAATTGCACCATTGGACGCAAATCAGGAGGGATAACTGGCACAACATCCATGACCATCCAGCTTGGTTTGTTGCCGGAAGCCCGGAAAGCTTCCAAGATGTCCAAACGACGGATCGCTCTTGTCCGTTTTTGACCAGAAGCAGTTTTCAATTCTTCTTTTAATTCTGCTGCTTCGCTGTCTAAATCGACTGCGTCCAGCAATTGTTTGATGGCTTCCGCACCCATAGCAGCGGTAAAGCCTTGACCGTATTGTTCGCGTTTTTCGCGGTATTCACGTTCAGTCAATAATTGTTTTTTCTCTAAGTTGGTGTCGCCTGGTTCGATCACTACGTAGGAAGCGAAGTAGATGATTTCTTCCAACGCACGTGGGCTCATGTCTAAGACTAGACCCATACGTGAAGGAATACCTTTGAAGTACCAGATGTGTGATACTGGCGCTGCTAGTTCGATATGTCCCATCCGTTCGCGGCGGACTTTAGAACGAGTCACTTCTACACCACAACGGTCACAGACGATCCCTTTGTAACGGATACGTTTGTATTTCCCACACGCACATTCCCAGTCTTTCGTTGGGCCGAAAATACGCTCGTCAAATAGACCTTCGCGTTCAGGTTTTAACGTACGATAGTTGATAGTCTCAGGTTTTTTAACTTCACCATAAGACCAGCTTCTGATTTTTTCGGGAGAAGCCAAGCCTATTTGCATACTTTCGAATTTATTTACATCGATCAAAAGGGGTTCCCTCCATTTCATTTCATGGCAAGCAAGTTCGTACTGATTCGGTCAGCGCCAGCTTTCTGATAATCCAGAAAGCTCTGACGCGACCTTCAGCACTTATAATACTGGGGCTGTTTAGCAGCCGTCAGTTTTTAATCGTTGTCTTCTGCAGTTTCGATCTCTTGATCCAGCATCGCTTGATCTGCTTGTGCTTTTTCTGCAGCTTGTTGTTCTAATTCTTTTGCTGATTGTTGTTCAGCGAATTTGGTCAACGCGTCAACGGTGATCAGATCATCATCGTCATCGTCCATGTCCCGCAATTCGATTTCGGCTTCGTCGATGTCCAAGACACGCATATCCAAGCCGAGAGATTGCAATTCTTTTACCAAGACGCGGAATGATTCCGGTACGCCTGGTTTTGGAATTGGTTCCCCTTTGACGATCGCTTCGTAGGTTTTCACCCGTCCGACTACGTCATCTGATTTGTAGGTCAAGATTTCTTGCAAGGTATAAGCGGCACCGTAAGCTTCCAGTGCCCAAACTTCCATTTCCCCGAAACGTTGTCCACCAAATTGTGCTTTACCACCCAATGGTTGTTGCGTAACAAGAGAGTATGGTCCGATCGAACGGGCATGCAATTTGTCATCAACCATGTGGGCCAATTTGATCATGTACATTACGCCGACAGAGATCCGGCCGTCAAATGGTTCACCGGTGCGTCCATCGTATAAAACAGTTTTCGCATCGCTGGCCATACCAGCTTCTTTAACTGTTGCCCAAACATCTTCATCAGTCGCTCCATCGAAGACTGGTGTTGCAACGTGGATGCCTAATTGACGAGCAGCCATCCCTAAGTGCAATTCCAATACTTGTCCGATGTTCATCCGTGATGGCACCCCTAAAGGATTCAACATGATGTCGACTGGTGTACCGTCTGGCAAGAACGGCATATCTTCTTCCGGCATGATCCGGGAAACAACCCCTTTGTTACCGTGACGACCCGCCATCTTATCGCCTTCGTGGATCTTACGTTTTTGCACGATGTAGACCCGTACCAGCATGTTCACGCCTGGAGACAATTCGTCGCCGGCTTCGCGGGTAAAGATCTTCACATCATGGACGATCCCGCCGCCGCCGTGAGGTACGCGTAAAGAAGTATCGCGGACTTCGCGGGCTTTTTCACCAAAGATCGCATGTAATAAGCGTTCTTCAGCGGATAATTCAGTCACGCCTTTTGGTGTAACTTTTCCGACCAATAGATCACCATCGTGAACTTCCGCACCGATGCGGATGATCCCCATTTCGTCTAGGTCTTTCAATGCGTCTTCCCCGACGTTCGGGATTTCCCGTGTGATTTCTTCAGGTCCTAATTTAGTATCACGTGCTTCTGATTCATATTCTTCGATATGGACCGAAGTATAGACATCGTCTTTTACTAGACGACGGCTCATGATGATAGCATCTTCATAGTTGTAACCTTCCCATGTCATGAAGGCTACCAAGACGTTTTGTCCAAGCGCCATTTCACCGTTTTCCATTGATGGTCCGTCGGCTAATGTATCGCCTTTTTCTACTTTTTCACCTAAAGTCACTAATGGACGTTGGTTGTAGCTGGTACCAGAGTTGGAACGGCGGAATTTTGTTACAGAGTAGACATCCAATGCGCCATTGTCGCGACGTACGCGGACTTCGGAAGCATCAACGTATTCTACGACACCGTCATGCTTACATAGCAAAGCGGCACCTGAGTCATGGGCGGATTTGTATTCCATACCAGTTCCTACCCAAGGAGATTTAGGGTTGATCAACGGCACAGCTTGACGCTGCATGTTGGCACCCATCAAGGCACGGTTGGAGTCATCGTTTTCTAAGAACGGGATACAAGCAGTCGCGACCGCAACAACTTGTTTTGGCGAAACGTCCATGTAATCGACTTTATCGATAGAAACTTCCAAGTTTTCAGAAGTTGCCCGAGCCATTACCACATTTTCGGCAAAAGTTCCGTCTTCATTCAATTTACTGTTTGCTTGCGCTACTACATAGTGGTCTTCGATGTCAGCAGTCAAGTAATCGATTTGGTCAGTAACGCGTCCTGTTTCACGATCAACACGGCGATATGGTGTTTCGATAAAGCCGTATTTGTTGACTTTCGCATAAGAAGCCAAACTGTTGATCAGACCGATATTCGGTCCTTCAGGCGTTTCGATCGGACACATACGGCCATAGTGGGAATAGTGAACGTCCCGCACTTCATATCCGGCACGGTCACGAGTCAAACCGCCAGGTCCTAAGGCTGAAAGACGACGTTTGTGAGTCAATTCTCCCAGAGGATTGGTTTGGTCCATGAACTGTGACAACTGTGAAGAACCAAAGAATTCTTTGATACTTGCTACAACTGGACGGATATTGATCAATTGTTGAGGTGTCAATGTTTCTGTATCTTGGATCGACATCCGTTCACGAACGACACGTTCCATCCGTGCTAGTCCGATTCGGAATTGGTTTTGTAATAATTCACCAACGGAACGGATCCGACGATTTCCCAAGTGGTCGATGTCATCCACGTTGCCGATGCCTTCCATCAAGTTAAAGAAATAACTCATAGAAGCGATGATATCAGCTGGACGGATCGTTTTGGTCATCGTATCTGGATAACCGTTGCCGATCACGTTGATTTCCCGTTCAGGATCTCTTGGTGAGAAGACCTTGATCACTTGAACTGTCATTGGATCAGTTACCACACCATCTTCTGATGGATAGTAAGTTACTGAATTCAATCCGTTCACTAAATGTTCGCCTAATGTATCCATCACTTGGTGAGTCAACACGGTTCCTTTTTCAACGATGATTTCGCCGGTTTCAGGATCGACCAATGTTTCAGCCAATGTCAGGTTCAATAAACGAGTACGCAGATCTAATTTTTTATTTACTTTGTAACGACCAACATTTGCAAGGTCATAACGTTTTGGATCAAAGAAACGCGCGTTCAGCAAGTTTCTTGAGCTGTCAGCGGTTTTTGGTTCGCCTGGACGCAAACGTTCGTAAACGTCTTTCAAACCTTCTTCTGTCCGAGAATCGCTGGCATTTTTATGCAAGTCTTTTTCGATGGTGTTGCGTAATGATTCACTTTCGCCGAAAATTTCAAAAATCGTGTCATCTGAACCAAAACCTAATGCACGAACCAAGACAGTTAAAGGAATTTTACGTGTCCGGTCGATACGTACATAAGAGATGTCTTTAGCGTCAGTTTCCATTTCCAACCATGCGCCGCGGTTCGGGATCACGGTAGATCCGAAACCTTCTTTGCCGTTTTTGTCTACTTTGCCGTGGAAATATACACCTGGTGAACGAACCAATTGAGAAACAATAACCCGTTCTGCCCCGTTGATGATAAATGTTCCTTGTTCGGTCATCAGCGGGAAGTCGCCAAAGAAGACTTCTTGTGCTTTGATTTCGCCGGTTTCACGGTTCGTCAAACGCAATGTCACGTGTAATGGCGCTGAGTAGTTGGCGTCATGTGCCCGTGCTTCTTCTACTGTGTACTTTGGTTCTTTCAATTCATAGTCAACAAATTCCAACGATAGGTTGCCGTTGAAGTCATCAATTGGCAAGATGTCTTCAAACATTTCTCTTAATCCTTCATCTAAAAACCATTGGTAAGAGTCTGTTTGAATTTCGATCAAATTCGGTAATTCCAATACTTCACTGATTCGTGCGAAACTTCTGCGTTCGCGGTGCTTTCCGTATTTTACTACGTGTCCAGCCAAGCTCTTCACCCCTCTAAAATTCGTTCAAAAAGGCTATCCGACTTTTCGTTACAAAAATATTACAAATATTAAATTTAAGTAACAAAAAGTATTTTTTGCGGCTTTTGGACATAAAAAAAACCAAAAATAGAACGTTTCATTTTTTGATACCTTCTACTTTTGCTTTGCCTATGTAAGCCGAAACGGACAATATTTCGTTTCTACTTTCTTGTTTGTCAGATAGTTTTTGCAACTAATGATTATATCTGCTTTTCATTAGAATGTCAAGCTTTCATTGAAAATCATTTTCTCTGCTTCTTTGTTCTTTCATCTAAGGATGGATTTTCGGGGATATTCGACGGCTGTTGCAGAATTCTCGTGCGCTCCTTTGGTGTTTTTGTTACACTGAAAGCAAGAAAAAAGCGCTAGACAGCGCTCAAAGAAAGGCGATCAACATGAGGATGACCACCAAACAAAAAGTATTGCAATTGTTGAAGCAAACCGAAACAGTCCTCTCTGGAGAAAAACTGGCGCAGCAGCTGGAAGTATCTCGCACAGCAGTCTGGAAAGCCATTCGCGAATTGGAAAAAGAAGGCTACCGTTTCGAACATGCCGCTAGCGGCTATCGTTACTTGCCATCAGATATTTTGGATCCGCTGGAGATCAAAGGCGGCACACTCTCGTTTTTAGAGGTGGAGATCTTGGAAAATTCTCAATCCACGATGCAAGACGCTAAAGCAGCCGCCGCACAAGGTAAGACTGCCCCTTTACTGATCGTAGCAGATGCTCAATCCGGCGCTCACGGTCGCTTCGGTCGTCCCTTTTTCGCACCAAAAGGCGGCGGCATCTACATGAGCCTGTTGCTGCAGCCGAACCAAAGTTTTGCCGAGCTGCCTCAATACACGCTCTTGGCGGCAGTGGCAGTCAGCCAAGCCATCGATGCCCTATCTGGCAAGACATCAACGATCAAATGGGTCAATGATATTTATTTAGATGGAAAAAAAGTTTGCGGTATCCTTTCCGAAGCTACCAGTGATTTTGAAAGCGGCACGATCTCTCAAGTGATCATCGGCATGGGAATCAATTTTTCGATCCCTGACGCTGACTTTCCGCTGGAACTTCAAGAAAAAGCCGGTTCGATCTTCCCTGCGTCTGCTCCTGTTTTGCGCAACCAGCTGATCCATACCATCTGGGAAAACTTTTTCCGTTTATTGTCTCAACCAGCTTCCGATTACCTATCGACTTATCGGGAAAAATCTTTTGTTTTAGGAAAAACCGTGCATTTTACGCAACAGGGAAAAACTTACAGTGGTCGGGCATCTGCTATCACTGACCGCGGCGAATTAGTAGTAGAGACAGCTGAAAAGACCTTTACGTTGTCTTCTGGCGAGATCAGTCTGCAAGCTATCGAATAAGACCAAAGCAAAAAAACATCCGAATGTCAGCTGTCGAAAGTTCCCATGATTGCAGGAACTGTCGCTAACATTCAGATGTTTTTTCTTTTGAAAGATTAGCCTACCCAAAGCTGCCAGAAAATCGACAGCAACAGACCAGCCGCATAAGCGCTGTTAAAGAGCACCATGTTTTTCAAGGAATAAACGAAGCTGTGGGGATGAGGCAATTCCTTGCGATGTGCCCGCAAATGACTTTGGACCTTCGGAAATGTCAATAAAGCCAACAAGACTGGCCAATCGAAGACTCGTGCCAAAACGCCGATCAATAAAACCGCATAACAGCCATACATCAAGACGGAAAACAAACGAATGCCCGTTTCTCGTCCAATATAATAAACCAGTGTGTACCGATGATTTTGGATATCGGTCTCCAGATCCCGCAGATTATTGGCTAACATGATATTGGCGATGGTGAAGATCAACGGCAATGAAGCCCAGACCATCGCAAAGATCTGCCAGATATTGCCGGTCAATGCGAAAGATCCTTTGCCCAACTGCAAAGATAAGTAAAAGATCGTTGGATCCATCGTATTCACATAGACTACCATTGCAAAGATCCCCAGACCCATGGTAACACCGCTGAAGACTTCTCCTAACGGCATCCGCGACAATGGGACCGGCCCATAGGTATAAAAAACACCGATAAAGCAGCAGACAAATCCCATTACAAACAACAGCCAGCCGGTGCGGATCGTCAACAGAATCCCCATCACCAAGACAAAGGCCAGCATCCCAAGAATCATATTGCGGATCATGCTGGGTTTCAGCCCTTCTCTGCCGATGACATTTTGCTGGAATTTATATTCTTGCGACTTGGCTTTTTCAAAATCCATATAATTGTTGATAGCGGTCGTCGTCAAATCAAAGATCAGCATCCCGATAAAAAACAATACTGTATTCAGCACGTTAATTTGATGAAAGAAATTGATCGAAAACAACACTCCGATCAAAAACGGAAAAAGACTGGCGATTTTCGTCTTGATCTCTACGACTTCTAAAAATACTTTCAGCGACATGCCGCGCCTCCTACTTCAATTCATCCCGGTTACCCATCGTATAACCAGAATTTTTATCTAATTCGAAATTATTTTGGATCCCTTTTGTAACATAGACCTTGTCTTCTTTAGTGATAAAGATCGCGTTGGTACCATCGTCCATGTCTTCAATGTATTCCAGCCCTTCTTTGACTCCCATTGCAAACACTGAAGTAGACAAACCGTCGCCATCGATGGATTTATTCGTAATGATCGAAACACCAGCTATATCATTGTCGTAAGGATAGCCGGTTTTGGAATTGAAAATATGATGATATGTCTTTCCATCGACTTCTAAATAGCGTTCATAAATACCAGAAGTTACCACCGTTTTATTGGTTTCTTTGATGCTGCCGACGATCGAACCTCGTGATTTGTTCGGATCTTGGATACCGATGTTCCAAGGTGTTTTTTCTCCCCGCGGACTGTGACCTAAGACATATACATTACCCCCAAGATCGACGATCGCAGAAGTCACGCCTTCTTTTTTCAAGACTTTAACGACTTCATCTGTGATATATCCTTTAGCGATCGCTCCCAGATCGACGATCATGCCTTTTTCTTTTAGAAAGACTGTCTGATCCTTATCATTGAATTCGATCTTGCGATAATCGATGTGTTTCAATGCCTCATCGATCTCTGCTTGAGACGGTTTGCGGGCATCGTCAAATCCGATCCGCCATAATTGCGTGATGGCACCGATCGCCATATTGAAGGCTTCATCTGTTTCTTCCGTATATTCATAAGCTTCTTTCAGCAAATAGTAAATGTCTTTTGAGACTTTCACCGGCTTGATCCCCGCCTGTGCGTTCAGTTCGTCGATCTCGGATCCTTTTTGATTGATAGTGATCTTGTCGCCGAGTTCTTTGATTCGCGCAAATGCCGGTTTCAGTGCTTCTTCTTTTCCTTCATCATAAACCCGGATACGTGTATAGGTACCTAAAAGAAATTTTTCCTGATAATAAGGTTCCTCCAGCAGCTTGGGCGCTTCTTTCTGTCCACAGGCGCCTAAAACCATCAGTGCCATCATCAATAAGATGCCGACTAAACCAATCTGTTTCTTCATATCGTTCCCCTTTTCATTTCTGTGCTTTTGACCTCCTTATGATAGCTTCTTTTGGTACTGTTGAAAAGCCTTCTCTCTCATTCTTCTGCCTTTTATGTGAAAAAACACGCATAGCTAAAGAGAATCCTCTTGAAAATGAGAAAATTATACGGTAGTTTTTTGTTTTTTTATAAAAAAAAGCCTGAAACATAAGTCTATCACGCTAATCTTTCCGAACCACCTGGAACGCTTCTGCTAGATAACAGCTTCACACTGCATCTTCGTGTGCACTTGCGTATTTTGTGATTCGGATAGTTTGATTAGCGTTGAACTTATGCCCCAGCCTCTTTTAAGCCAGTCGCTTTTATTCAGTTACGAAGTTATCAACTTCGATAACAGCTGTGTCGCCTTTTTCAGCGGCATTCAGCAATTGTTGTGCGTAGATAACGAAAGTATGGAAGCTGTGAGTTGCGCCGGAAACAACATCCATGTTCGCAGGACTGCCTTCTTCTTCACCCATTGCTGCAACTAATTCTTCGTTGAATTTAGGAATGAATTCTTCTGGTGCGATCCCTGCTTTGTCTTTCATGTTTTTATTGTAGTCAGCATCGTCTTTTTTCGATTCGCCGTCTGCATTCACGTTGTCATAGTTTGATTCTGTCACTTTTCCGTCTTTGACAGTGATTGAAAATTCAACATGATAACCGTTTTTATCATTCTTTTCTTTCAATGTGTAAGTGCCGTCTTTAAGTTCTGCACCATTATCGATCTCGATCACATCTGTGTTGCCTGCTTGCGCTGCTTGGATCAATTGTTGTGCGTAGTTTTGGAAAGAATCAAATGAATGAGTTGCGCCAGAAACGACTTCGATAGCAGAAGGATCTTGTTTTGCAACTAATTCTTCGTTGAATTTAGGGATGAACTCTTCTGGTGCGATCCCTGCTTTGTCTTTCATATTTTTATTGTAGTCAGCGTCATCTACTTTCGATTTGCCGTCTGCATTCACGTTGTCATAGTTTGATTCTGTGATCTTGCCGTCTTTGACAGTGATCGAGAATTCTGTATGGTAGCCGTTTTTGTCATTTTTTTCTTTCAATGTGTAAGTACCGTCTTGCATTGGTGCTCCTGCAATGACTTTGGCCGCTGATTCTTCAGTAGCAGCTGATTCTTCAGTAGCAGCTGATTCTTCAGTGTCGGCTGTTTGTGAAGTATTTGTAGTAGTCGCTGCTGTATCGTCTGATGCGTTGTCAGCACCGCACGCTCCCAATAATAATGCTGAGAAAGCCAACGTTGTAACCCCTACCATAAATTTTCTTGATTTCATCTCTATTCCTCTTTTCCTCTAGATAAGTTCGCTCACAAACTTAACATTGTGATACAATTAACATTTTAAATCATATTAAAAATAAGTCAACCGTTTTCTTACAAAAGGTGTCAGCATGGGTGTTTTGCAAGATATGATTGAAAATCCCGCATTTTTTTGCAAAATGAATTAGACAAATGAGTAAGATGTCTATATAATGTAATAGATTGTGTACTAATTATCATAATTCAATATTTCTAAGGAGCGGATTACCAATGGCAAAGAAAAATATTGTCGTTGTCGGTGCTGGTTATGCAGGAGTTTCAGCTACCAAATACATGGCGAAAAAGCTGAAAAAAGACAATGATGTCGAGATAACTTTGATCGATCGTCATTCTTACCACACAATGATGACCGAATTGCATGAAGTAGCTGGCGGACGTGTGGAACCAACAGCAATTCAATATGATCTTCAACATTTATTCTCACGTAAGAAAAACGTGAAACTAGTCACTGATACAGTTACTGGAATCGATAAAGATAAAAAGATCGTCCAAACAAAAAATGGCGCATATCCTTTCGACTATGTCGTGATCGGCATGGGGGGCGAACCTAACGACTTCGGCACACCTGGTGTTAAAGAACACGGCTTCACATTATGGTCTTTCGAAGATTCTGTAAGAATTCGTGAACATATCGAAACAACAGTTGCCAAAGCAGCGTTAGAACCTGACGCAGCAAAACGCAAAGCAATGCTGACATTTGTGGTCTGTGGTTCCGGCTTTACCGGGATCGAAATGATCGGCGAGCTGATCGACTGGAAAGATCGCTTAGCACAAGATTATAAATTAGACCCAAGCGAATTTACATTGAAAGTCGTTGAAGCAATGCCAACGATCTTGAACATGTTAAACCGCAACGATGCAGCAAAAGCTGAACGTTTCATGAAGAAAAAGAACGTTGAGTTGGTATTGAACTCACCGATCGTCGAAGTTGATCACGATCATATCAAATTAAAAGACGGCTCAACGATCCCAACGTATACATTGATCTGGACAGCCGGCGTCAAAGGTACATCTGACGCAGCAGATTTCGGGTTGGAAGCAGCTCGAGGCAATCGTTTAGTTGCTAACGAATTTATGCAAGCAAAAGGCTATGAAGACAAAAATATCTATATCATCGGCGACTTGGTATATTACGAAGAACATCCAAATACACCAACACCGCAAATCGTCCAAGCTGCTGAACAGACTGGACATTGCGCAGCTGCCAATATCGTTTCTCAAGTCAAAGGCGATAACCAAAAACATACATTCAAGAGCAACTATCAAGGTTTCATGGTTTCTGTCGGTTCAAAATGGGGCGTGGCGGAATTATTCGGCAAAATCCATTTAAGCGGATTTTTAGCGATCGTCATGAAACATATCGTCAACTTGAAATACTTCTTTGATATCCGTTCAGGTTATTACATGTTCCAATACATGATGCATGAATTCTTCCATATCAAAGACGACCGCAACGTTACTCGCGGACATTCTTCACGTTACGGCAATGTTTTGTGGAGTGTGCCATTACGTATCTTCTACGGTTTAGTCTGGTTCGTGGAAGCCTTCAAAAAAATCGTCGGCAACGGCGAAGTGTTGAAACCAAGTACTTGGTTTGGTGAAGGTTCATGGTTTACTGGAAACAGCGTCTTCCCTTGGACTTGGGAATATGCGAAAGAAGCAGCTGCAACAGCTTCAAGCGGTGCGGACGCAGTCGGTGGTGCTTCTGCTACAGGTGCCAGCACAGTCGCTTCAAGTGTCGCTGATGCAGTCGGCGGGGCTTCCGCAACAGTTGCCAGCTCTGCTGATGCCGCAGCCGGTGCTAGCGGTGCCGCAGCGTCAGGCGGCGGCGAAGCAGCCGCTCATGCTGCTCACTTCGGTTTAAGTTATGCATACGGTGAAGATCCAATGGTCGTGATCGAAAAATCACCTGATTGGTTCACCAGAATCATGCAAACGATCATGCCGAACAATGATGTCGCAATGTTCTTCCAAAAATTCATGGTCTTCTTCGAGATCGCATTAGCGTTAGCGTTGATGGCTGGATTGTTCACTTGGTTGTCTAGTGCGACAACGATCGTTTTAGTAGCTACTTTCTGTATGTCTGGTATGTTCTACTGGGTCAACATCTGGTTCATTCCTGTCGCATTCGCGTTGATGAATGGTTCCGGACGCGCGATCGGTTTAGATCGTTGGGTGATCCCATGGTTGCAACGTACATTAGGCAAATGGTGGTACGGCACGCCGAAATCGCTGTACGGCCAAAAATAAATCTGACTACTTTTACTTGTCCTAGGTTGCAGAACCTAGGACTTTCTTTTGACCTATGCTAAAATAAGGAGGTCATTAAGTAGAAAGGAGCGCCCTTGTGAAAATCAAAGCGTTCATAAAAGCTAGCCGTTTGAAGCCTTGGGACGTGATCATCATCTTATTGTTGATCGCAGCTTCTTTTATTCCCGTGCTGATTTTCAGCAATCAAAACAGCAGTCAGACCGTTGCGGCCAAAGAAGCTGTTTTAAGGATCGATGGCGTCGAAAAGAAAACTTTTTCTTTAGACGAGGGAGAAAAATACACGTATCGTTATGAAAACGAAGACGGTGATTATAATGTGATCGAAGTCGATAACGGTCGAATTCGGATCACCGAAGCCGATTGCGGCGATCAAATTTGTGTACGACGAGGCTGGGCCTCGGAAAATGGCGAAACGATCGTCTGCCTGCCTCATAAATTAGTCATTGAGATCAAAGCTGCGGATGGAGGTGGAGCTGACGATCTGATCTATTGATCTTTCGTCATTGTTATGAGTCGTTTGCAAAAACTTATCTTCATCTCGTTATTAGTCGCTCAAGGCGTGGTGATCGGTTTAGTAGAAAACATGATCCCTTACCCGTTTGCTTTTGCTCCCGGCGCTAAACTAGGGTTGGCCAATCTGATCACCATCATCGCATTATTCACGCTGCCGAAAAAAGACAGCTTTTTGCTGATCTGGCTGCGGCTGATTTTGACCACTCTGTTAGGCGGAACGATCTCGACGTTTTTATACAGCATGAGCGGTGCGATGCTCAGCTATTTCGGGATGCTGCTGGTGAAACTATTGGGACCTAAACGAGTGAGTATCGTAGGTATCAGTGCTACCGGCGGTTTTATGCATAATGTCGGACAACTGGTCACCGCCTCTTGGATCGCTCAGTCTTGGAGCGTGATGCTTTATCTGCCGGTCTTGTCTTTTTTAGGGATCTTATCAGGGATCGCTATCGGGATCGCCGCTAATTTCTTGTTGCATCGCGTCCAAACGCTGAATAAATTTCAAGCTGATTATGAAAGAAAAACCAAGCAACATTGGCAGTAGTTATTTGAAAAGGAGTTACCCATGAAACTTCATCCAATTTGGAATGATTATCCAACAGTAAAAAAAGAACTGATCGATACGCTGGCTCTAATGGAGAAAACGGTCAAGATCAAAAACAAATCCGTTGAAAAAGCCGTCTTAGAAATGATCCACTCAGGCGGAAAATTACTGCGTCCGGCTTATCAGCTGCTTTTTTCGCAATTCGGGCCAGAACAAGACCGGCAAAAAGCGATCGCATTATCCGCGTCTATCGAGATGCTCCACAACGCGACTTTGATCCACGATGATATCGTCGATCAGGCTGATATCCGCCGCAATCTGCCAACGATCGCCGCTGAATTCGGCAATGATGTAGCGGTATATGCCGGCGATTATCTGTTCGTCTGCTGTTTCAAACTGATGGCAGATTACGCCAGTTCATTACGAAGTCTGCAGATCAATTCCCGCAGCATGGACAAAATCTTATCTGGTGAATTGGGACAAATGGATGACCGCTATGCAATGGACATGTCCATTGACCAATACATTGAAAACATCTCCGGTAAAACCGCTGAATTATTCGCTTTGAGCTGTTCCGTAGGTGCTTTGGAAAGCGGCACGACAGAAAAGTTCGCCAAAAACGCCGCTGAGATCGGCTTGAATATCGGGATCGCTTTTCAAATCATCGATGATATCTTGGATTACAGCCAAGAAGAAAGCCATATCGGCAAGCCTGTCTTAGAAGATGTTCGGCAAGGTGTCTACTCACTGCCGCTGCTTTATGCTTTACAAGATGGACGGCAACAATTGGAACCGCTGCTGACCAAAAAAGACGCTATGACAGACGCTGATACCCAAGCGGTCTATCAATACGTTCAACAGTTCCAAGGTGTCCAAAAAGCGCAGGAATTAGCCGAAAAATATACGAACAAAGCCTTGCGGGCGATCCAAAAATTACCGGAAACACCGCAGCAAACTAAACAACTATTAGAAAAACTCACCCGTGAGATCCTTGCCCGCACCAATTAATAAACAGCAAAAGACATCCGAACATCAGTGAAGCTGCCAAAGCAGTCTTTCCAATGTTCGGATGTCTTTTTATACTATTCTTTTATCTTGGATGCCTGTTGCTCAGCGCATCGTCACGAATTCTTCCGCGCCAGTCGGATGGATCGCAACCGTGTTGTCAAAATCTGCTTTGGTGGCGCCCATCTTGATGGCTACAGCAAAGCCTTGCAGCATCTCATCGACACCGACACCGATGCCGTGCAGACCGATAATCTTTTCTTCTTTGCCTAAGCAGACCAGCTTCATCTCACATTTTTGACGATACTCATTCAATGCAAAATACATTGGTGTAAAGCGGGAACGATAGATCTTCAATTCTTCTTCCGGATAAAGTGCCCGTGCTTTTTCTTCCGACAATCCAATGGTCGCGATCGGCGGATGAGAAAAGAGGACAGTCGGTACCATTTCATAATCCAAATATAAATCTTTACCGTTGAACAAACGCTCGGACAAACGGCGCCCGGCTGCGATCGCTACTGGGGTCAAATCCAGCTTGCCGATCACATCTCCTACCGCATAGATCCCTTGAGCAGTGGTGTTTTGATAACGATCGACTTTGATAAAGCCCCGCTCATCCAGTTCTACTCCGGTATTTTCCAAGCCAAATCCGTCTGTATTCGGTATACGACCGCCGGCAAAAAGGACAAAATCAGCAGAAAGCGTTGAACCATTTTCAAAAAAGACCATGTAATCTTCGCCATTTTTTTCAATTCGCTCAGCTACATATTGCGGATAAACTTCGATCCCCGCTTCTTTATACATCTCCACCAGATTGCGTCCCAGCATCTCGTCAAAAGCCCGTAAAGGTCGTTCATTGCGATACGCCCATGCGACTTCGATCCCCATCTGCTGCGCTAATCCGGAAAATTCAACAGCGATATAACCGGCACCTAGAACCACCATGCGTTTTGGTTTTTCTGTCAAACGGAAAAAGTCATTGGAATCTTTCGCGTATTCGCCGCCGGGGATCTGCAATTTACCAGGACGTCCCCCAGTTGCGATCAAAATATTCGGCGCTGTAAAATGTTCTTCGCCGACTGCTACTGTTTCTTTATCAATAAACTGAGTATATCCGCGGATCACTTCAACATGGTTGCTGTCCAAGCCTCGTTGATAGGCTGTATGCAAGAAATGGATATATTTTTCCCGCCGTGCCACCAATTCAGCAAAATCAAATTCTTTGATCTCCGCATCGATCCCGTAGCTTGGCGCATCCCGCCGAATCATTTCCAGCATTTCGCTGGCTTGCCACATTACTTTTTTCGGTACACAACCGACATTGACACAAGTCCCGCCCAGCTGGTTGCCTTCGATCAGCAATACTTTTTGTCCATACATTCCTGCACGATTAGCAGATGCGATCCCGCCGCTGCCGCCGCCGATTACGATATAATCATATTGTTTCATGTGCGTTTCTCCTTACTTTCGTTTTTCTCTGCGCTATAAGTCCATCAAAACTAGTAAAATATCCGAACGATAGTCCTGCTGCGCCTGTTACATTTGTAACAAGGACCTGTTGGATCGCAGCCTCTAACGTCCGGATATCTCTTTTTTCAAATTTGTTTCTTACATGTTGAATTATTTTCTTTTACGGATCATATCTCCTGGATTGACTGGCTGTGCCACTGGCATCGTAACGATCATCATCGGATTTGGTGCCCGATCGATCATTTCGCCCTCTTCATTATGCATAACTGTTACTTGTTGTTCAAAATGTTGGAATCCAGGACCGTAAAATTCGATCTCATCACCTACTGAAAACAGATTCCGCTGACGGATCGTAGCGATCTGAGTTTCAGGATCATAGGCCATGACTTCACCGACGAATTTATATTGAGGGATCTTACGGCGTGCGCCGAATAATTGTTCATTTTCTGTCGGTGTTTGATAGTAAAATCCTGTGGCCAATTCCCGCTGTGCGACTTTCCATAATTCGTCGATCCATTCTTGTTTGCAGACATAGTTTTCCGGATCTTCCATATAGCTGTCGATCGCTGCTTTGTAAACATTAGAAACGGTTGAAACGTAATGGATGGATTTCATTCGTCCTTCGATCTTCAAGCTGTCTACGCCGTTTTGAATCAAATCAGGGATATGTTCAATCATAGTCATATCCACTGCACTCATAGAAAATTCTTCATTCACTGCGCCTTTGTCGGTCAAGCTTTGATGCTGCTCTGTTCCAAAAGGCATGTCGAACAGATCATATTTCCAACGGCATGATTGAGAACAGCCGCCGCGGTTGGCATCTCTCATGGACATATGATTAGACAGCGTACAACGACCGGAATACGAGATACACATCGCGCCATGGATAAAGGCTTCGATCTCGATATCGGTATTTTTGCGGATCTCCGCTACCTCTGCCATCGAAACTTCCCGTGCCAACACGACACGTTCCAATCCTTCTTCCTTCCAAAATTCCAATGTCTCGAAATTTGTCGCGGAAGCTTGTGTCGATAAATGGATCGGCAGTCCCGGCGCTTCGGTGGCGCAGATCTCGATCAATGCCGGATCGGAAACGATAACTGCTGAGATCCCTACATCCCGCAATTCTCGGAAAAATTCGCCGGCACCGGCTTGATTGCCTTCATGAGTCACCATATTAGCCGCTACATAAACTTTCGCGTTATGAGCTTTCGCATAGGCGACACCTTCTGCCATTTCCTCGTAGCTGAAATTGCCGGCTCGGCTTCTAAGACCATAAGCGTTCCCGCCGATATAAACTGCATCAGCGCCATAATGGATCGCTGTTTTGAGTTTTTCCAACGTCCCGGCTGGTGCCAATACTTCTGGACGTTTTAATTGTTGCTTGCTCACATTCTACACCTTCTTATTTAATCTCATCGGGATCGACATAATAAAATCCTGTGTCTAATCCTCGTTGTTGCGGATGATTGGCGATCACTTGCTGATTCAAGTTCTCCGCGGCTTCTTCTGTCCACTCGCCGGCTTCCAGTAGTGTGCGCGCCTGTTGAAAGGCTTTGGCAATCTCTACAAAGGCCTCTCCCGGACAGAAGATCCCGTCTAATTTCCATGTTTGGAAACGATTAGCCGCTAATTGATCCAATTCCAGCATCAAGTCCACATCGTTATCCGCAAAAATATGCGTACCATGACTGTCTTCATAGATGGAATAATGGGTCTCGTCTTTTTTCGGCTCTGATAAAAAGAGTCCCCGCTGACGGTTGGTTTCTTCTTCCTGCTGGGTATAATTATAGTAATTTTGCAATAATGGCCGTTTTGAATGATGGATGCAGGTAGCACCGTACACTAAGACTTCCACCGGGATCGTTAATTCTTTTGCCATGATCTCCATCTCGCCGAAAGGTACTTCCCGTGCTAAAACAGCGCCCACAGCATTTCTTTTAGCCCAGAAATTGATTTGACGGGCACTGGTCACCAATGTTTCCCCATCATAGATGAAAGGGATCTGCAATTCCGGATTTTTTTTCATCACAAACACGATCCCAGGATCGCCGATCACGATTTGATCCACATTGATGGATTTCAAGAAAGCCAGATAATCAGGGATCAGTTTCATTTTTTCAGGATGCATAATACCATTTACTGCGATGGATGCTTTTTTTCCTGCGGCGTGAGCCAAATCTACTAGTTCTTTTTGTTCTTGACGGCTGAAAGAAGCCGGCAAGCGCAAACCAAACTCTTCTTCCCCGAAAACGATTGTATCTACACCAACAGCCAGTAACGCTTGCGCCTGTGCCAGCGATTCCACTGTTGCGATCAATTCACTCATAATGTACCTCCTTTATAACTCAATAATAGTATCACAGGAATTTCCACTTTCCAAGTAGCAAACGGACGTTATCTTATAGGAAAAAAAGAAAAAGATACCCACCACCGGAGTGATGAGTATCTTCTGTTTTGCTGATCAGACTTTTTGTAATTTTTTCGGTGCTTTCGGTTCTTTGACAGACAATGTGATCTTGCCTTTTTTCGCACCGATCGTTACATGATCGCCTAAGTGGATCATCCCTGAAAGCAATGCTTCACTGAGTCGATCTTCAACTTCTTTTTGCAACGCGCGACGGATAGGCCGTGCACCATATTCCGGATCAAAACCGGCTTTGCCGATCACATCGATAGCGCTTGGCGTGATCTTCAAGTGAATCTCTTGATCTGCCAGACGTTTGATGATCAGCTTGCTCATGATCTTGACGATCTTATGGATCTCGGCTTCGTCTAATGAGCGGAAGACCACTGTTTCATCGATCCGATTCAGAAATTCCGGACGGAAGGCTTTTTTCAATTCTTCCAAGATCCGTTTTTGCATCGCTTTGTGATCTTTCGTCAAATCCGTCACATTGAAGCCGACACTTTTTTCTTCACGGATCTGAGTCGCTCCGATATTAGAGGTCATGATCAAGATCGTATTGCGGAAATCAACTTTTCGGCCTTTCGAGTCAGTCAAATGACCGTCATCCAAAACCTGCAGCAAGATATTGAAAACATCTGGATGGGCTTTTTCCACCTCGTCCAATAAGATCACTGAGTAAGGTTTGGAACGGATCTTTTCAGTCAATTGTCCGCCTTCTTCGTAACCTACATATCCTGGAGGTGAACCGATCAGACGGCTAGTGCTGTATTTCTCCATAAATTCGGACATATCGACACGAACTAATGAATCTTCGCTGCCAAACATCGCTTCTGCCAATGCCTTTGCCAGTTCAGTCTTCCCGACACCAGTAGGTCCCAAGAACATAAATGAACCGATCGGGCGATTCGGATCTTTCAATCCGCTGCGGGCACGACGAATAGCTCGCGCCACTGCTTTGACAGCTTCATCTTGTCCTACTACGCGCTGATGGAGAATCGATTCCAATTCCAACAGACGTTCGCTTTCTTTCTTTTCCATTTGCTGCAGCGGCACACCCGTCCATTGGGAAACTACTGTGGCGACATCTTCTGCCGTCACGCGGTCTGCAAAGCCGGAAGCTTCTTTTGTTTCGGCAAATGAAAGCTCAGCTAAACGTTGACTCAAGCGTTTTTCCCGTTGGCGCAATCGAGAAGCCGTTTCGAAATCTTGATTTTGGATCGCACTTTCTTTTTCATGCATCAAACGAGCGATCTCTTCTCTAAGATTAAGCAGCTCTGATGGTTCATCGGCTTTGTCCAAACGAACTTTTGCCGCTGATTCATCCATCAGATCGATGGCTTTGTCCGGCAATTGTCGGGAGTTGATATAACGTACTGACAATTGGACCGCCGCATGCAGCGCATCATCGGAGATCTCAACACCATGATGTTTTTCATAGCGCGGACGCAAGCCCCGCAAGATCTCTTCAGCTTCTTCCGGTGTCGGTTCATCTACTTGGACTCGAGCAAAACGCCGCTCTAAAGCAGAATCTTTTTCGATATATTTTTGGTATTCATCTAATGTCGTTGCACCGATCGTTTGCAATTCGCCGCGAGCCAATGCCGGCTTCAAGATATTAGAAGCGTCGATGGCACCTTCAGCGCCTCCTGCTCCGATCAATGTATGCAGTTCATCGATAAAGAGAATGATCTGTCCGTCTTGATAGATTTCATCAATGACTTTTTTCATACGGTCTTCAAATTCACCGCGGTATTTCGTACCGGCGACCAATGCTCCCATATCCAGCATCATCAAGCGTTTTTCCCGCATGTCTTCAGGAACTTCCCCGTTGATGATTCGTTGAGCCAAACCTTCAGCGATCGCTGTTTTACCTACACCTGGTTCTCCTACCAGCACGGGATTGTTCTTCGTGCGGCGGCTCAAGATCTGGATCAGACGTTTGACTTCTTTGGCACGACCAACTACAGGATCTAAGCGATTATCGCGAGCAAGCTTCGTCAGGTCACGGGCCAGATTATCCAGTGTCGGAGTTCCCTGGGTCTGCGCTGCTTTATTTTGCATTTGACGACGCCGATTGCCATTGTTTTGATTTTTTTCATTCAATCCAAGTTTCTTTTTCAACGTTTGACGCATCTTAGGCAAACTCAATCCGAGATTTCCCATGATTCGTGAAGCTAGGATCTCTTCATCACGCAATAATCCTAATAACAAATGCTCCGTGCCGATCTGAGGAGCACCTAAACGCTTCGCTTCATCTCCCGCATAAGCAAAGATCTGTTTCGCCCGCGGAGAATAAGGCAGGTAGACACCTTCTGGATAACGAGCAACTGTTCCATAACCTGTTAAATGTTCGATCTCTTCACGGATATCTATTTCACTGGCATGCATTTCCCGCAATGTTTTCCCGGCGATGCCTTCTTGTTCCAACACCAGCGCCAGCAAGAGATGTTCCGAACCGACTGACTGATGCTTAAAATTCTTGGCTTCTTCTTGAGCGATAGCTAATACCGCTTTTGCTCGTTCTGTAAATAATTCATCCATGGAAAATCACTTCCTATCTTTATAACTTAATCGTTTCAATACTGAATGCAGTATGCTTGCCCGAATCGCGTCCTCTTCTTCAAATTCAGTCAGACTGTTTTTAGAGACCGCCGCTAAAAGCAGATTGCCTTCATTTCTGCTGACTATCGCTTCTTCGAACAGCTTTTGAATAATTTCAAAAGCGTCTTTTTCGCTGATTTTCTTATCGAACAATTGATTCACTTGCTCTAAGAAATGGTGTTTATCCGAAATCTTCACTTTTTCAATACGAATATATCCGCCGCCGCCGCGCTTGCTTTCGACTGCATAGCCGCGTTGGATAGTAAAGCGGGTGTTAATAACATAATTGATTTGAGAGGGCACACAATTAAAAAGATTGGCCATTTCAGCTCTTCTAATTTCGATCATTTCGCTGTCTTCGAGAATTTTTTTCAAATAAGCTTCAATCAAATCGGAAGTATTATGATGATTCATCCTTCATTCCTCCCTTGACTAATACTGACCTTAATTATACCTAATTTCGCCTAATAATCAAAGAATCATGTATTTGGATAAACAAAAAAACGAAATCAGTACGATTTCGTTCCAACGCGCCCAAGAGGAGTCGAACCCCTAACCTTTTGATCCGTAGTCAAACACTCTATCCAGTTGAGCTATGGGCGCATAATATTAAGTTAATATTTTCTTAATCTCAGTATAGCCTAAAATAAAAAAGAAATAAAGTAAAAATCGGGAAGACAGGATTCGAACCTGCGACCCCTTGGTCCCAAACCAAGTGCTCTACCAAGCTGAGCTACTTCCCGGAAACTAGTCCTTATATATCAAAAAGACTACGCGCCCAAGAGGAGTCGAACCCCTAACCTTTTGATCCGTAGTCAAACACTCTATCCAGTTGAGCTATGGGCGCATGTTGTGAAATGCCGAGGACCGGAATCGAACCGGTACGGTGATCACTCACCGCAGGATTTTAAGTCCTGTGCGTCTGCCAGTTCCGCCACCCCGGCGCGTTGTGGCAAAAAGCGGAAAACGGGGTTCGAACCCGCGACCCCCACCTTGGCAAGGTGGTGCTCTACCACTGAGCTATTTCCGCATCTTCAGATGCCGGCTAAAGGACTTGAACCCTCGACCCTCTGATTACAAATCAGATGCTCTACCAACTGAGCTAAGCCGGCTTTTTTTAATGCGGGTGAAGGGACTTGAACCCCCACGCCGTAAGGCGCTAGATCCTAAATCTAGTGCGTCTGCCAATTCCGCCACACCCGCATATACGAAATGAGCCGTACAGGGCTCGAACCTGTGACCCTCTGATTAAAAGTCAGATGCTCTACCAACTGAGCTAACGGCTCATATGGAGGTTAACGGGATCGAACCGCTGACCCTCTGCTTGTAAGGCAGATGCTCTCCCAGCTGAGCTAAACCTCCATGATCTATAAAACAGCGTGGCGACGTCCTACTCTCACAAGGGGCAACCCCTCACTACAATCGGCGCTAAGAAGCTTAACTTCTGTGTTCGGCATGGTTACAGGTGTATCCTTCTCGCTATCGCCACCACACTATTTAATTGAGTAAGTCTTGCTCACTCAAAACTGGATTTGAAGAAAGTCTCAAAACTCTTCCGAGTTTCATTTTGGTTAAGTCCTCGATCGATTAGTATCAGTCCGCTCCAACCATCACTGGTCTTCCACTTCTGACCTATCTACCTGATCATCTCTCAGGGATCTTACTTTCTTAAAGAAATGGGAAATCTCATCTTGAGGTGGGCTTCACACTTAGATGCTTTCAGCGTTTATCCCTTCCCTACATAGCTACCCAGCGATGCCTCTGGCGAGACAACTGGTACACCAGCGGTAAGTCCATCCCGGTCCTCTCGTACTAAGGACAGCTCCTCTCAAATTTCCAACGCCCGCGACGGATAGGGACCGAACTGTCTCACGACGTTCTGAACCCAGCTCGCGTGCCGCTTTAATGGGCGAACAGCCCAACCCTTGGGACCGACTACAGCCCCAGGATGCGACGAGCCGACATCGAGGTGCCAAACCTCCCCGTCGATGTGGACTCTTGGGGGAGATAAGCCTGTTATCCCCAGGGTAGCTTTTATCCGTTGAGCGATGGCCCTTCCATGCGGAACCACCGGATCACTAAGCCCGACTTTCGTCCCTGCTCGAGTTGTTGCTCTCGCAGTCAAGCTCCCTTCTGCCTTTACACTCTTCGAATGATTTCCAACCATTCTGAGGGAACCTTTGGGCGCCTCCGTTACCTTTTAGGAGGCGACCGCCCCAGTCAAACTGCCCATCTGACACTGTCTCCCACCACGATTAGTGGTGCGGGTTAGAGTGGCCATAACGCAAGGGTAGTATCCCACCAGCGCCTCCGTCGAAACTAGCGTCCCGACTTCTACGGCTCCTACCTATCCTGTACATGCGGTACAGACACTCAATATCAAACTACAGTAAAGCTCCATGGGGTCTTTCCGTCCTGTCGCGGGTAACCTGCATCTTCACAGGTACTAAAATTTCACCGAGTCTCTCGTTGAGACAGTGCCCAAATCGTTACGCCTTTCGTGCGGGTCGGAACTTACCCGACAAGGAATTTCGCTACCTTAGGACCGTTATAGTTACGGCCGCCGTTTACTGGGGCTTCAATTCGTACCTTCGCTTGCGCTAAGCACTCCTCTTAACCTTCCAGCACCGGGCAGGCGTCAGCCCCTATACGTCATCTTTCGATTTTGCAGAGACCTGTGTTTTTGATAAACAGTCGCTTGGGCCTATTCACTGCGGCTGCTCGTTAGAGCAGCACCCCTTCTCCCGAAGTTACGGGGTCATTTTGCCGAGTTCCTTAACGAGAGTTCTCTCGCTCACCTTAGGATTCTCTCCTCGACTACCTGTGTCGGTTTGCGGTACGGGCCGTTCAATTCTCACTAGAAGCTTTTCTCGGCAGTGTGACATCAGAAGCTTCGGTACTTAAATTTCCCTCCTCATCACAGCTTGTCCTTAACAAAAGCAAGCATTTGACTCACTTTCAGACTTACTGCTTGAACAGACATATCCATCAGTCTGCACTTCTTAGCCTCCTGCGTCCCTCCATTGCTCAAACAAATTGAACGGGTACAGGAATATCAACCTGTTGTCCATCGCCTACGCCTGTCGGCCTCGGCTTAGGTCCCGACTAACCCTGGGCGGACGAGCCTTCCCCAGGAAACCTTAGTCATTCGGTGGACAGGATTCTCACCTGTCTTTCGCTACTCATACCGGCATTCTCACTTCTAAGCGCTCCAGCAGTCCTCACGATCTGCCTTCAACGCCCTTAGAACGCTCTCCTACCATCGTACCAAAGGTACGATCCACAGCTTCGGTAATATGTTTAGCCCCGGTACATTTTCGGCGCAGGGTCACTCGACTAGTGAGCTATTACGCACTCTTTAAATGGTGGCTGCTTCTAAGCCAACATCCTAGTTGTCTGTGCAACCCCACATCCTTTTCCACTTAACATATATTTGGGGACCTTAGCTGGTGGTCTGGGCTGTTTCCCTTTCGACTATGGATCTTATCACTCACAGTCTGACTCCCGGATATGAATGAATGGCATTCGGAGTTTATCTGAATTCGGTAACCCGAGATGGGCCCCTAGTCCAAACAGTGCTCTACCTCCATCATTCTTAATTCCGAGGCTAGCCCTAAAGCTATTTCGGAGAGAACCAGCTATCTCCAAGTTCGTTTGGAATTTCTCCGCTACCCACACCTCATCCCCGCACTTTTCAACGTACGTGGGTTCGGTCCTCCAGTGCGTTTTACCGCACCTTCAACCTGGACATGGGTAGATCACATGGTTTCGGGTCTACGACTACATACTCATTCGCCCTATTCAGACTCGCTTTCGCTGCGGCTCCGTTTCTTCCACTTAACCTCGCATGCAATCGTAACTCGCCGGTTCATTCTACAAAAGGCACGCTATCACCCATTAACGGGCTCTAACTTGTTGTAGGCACACGGTTTCAGGATCTATTTCACTCCCCTTCC
The DNA here is from genome assembly GCF_900604485.1 of Enterococcus mediterraneensis. NCBI lineage: Bacteria > Bacillati > Bacillota > Bacilli > Lactobacillales > Enterococcaceae > Enterococcus > Enterococcus mediterraneensis. Next base: position 1,284,365 of record NZ_UWOP01000001.1, on the reverse strand, counting down.
GGGGTGCTTTTCACCTTTCCCTCACGGTACTGGTTCACTATCGGTCACTAGGGAGTATTTAGCCTTGGGAGATGGTCCTCCCGGATTCCGACGGAATTCCTCGTGTTCCGCCGTACTCAGGATCCTCCTAGGTGCTTTCCAAATTTCGTCTACGGGGTTTTTACCCTCTTTGACGGACTTTTCCAAGTCCTTCGACTATCTGAAAAAACTACCAGATCGGAGTCCTACAACCCCAAGATGCAAGCATCTTGGTTTGGGCTTTTCCCGTTTCGCTCGCCGCTACTCAGGGAATCGAATTTTCTTTCTCTTCCTGCAGGTACTTAGATGTTTCAGTTCTCTGCGTCTACCTCGAATGTGCTATGTATTCACACAAACGTAACATCCTATCAAAGATGTTGGGTTCCCCCATTCGGAAATCTCTGGATCATAGCTTACTTACAGCTCCCCAAAGCATATCGGTGTTAGTCCCGTCCTTCATCGGCTCCTAGTGCCAAGGCATCCACCGTGCGCCCTTATTCACTTAACCTAATACAACCTTGCGGTTGGGTTTTGAGTCGTTTCTCTAGCGATAGAGGCGTACTCAAGAATAAGCTTTGAAAAAACTTCTTAAAAAACTCTTTTCAACGCGGTGTTCTCGGTTTGTTTTGATTCTTTTCTTCAAATATCCAGTTTTCAATGAACAAGGTTAACGACTAATGTCGTTAATGGAGCCTAGCGGGATCGAACCGCTGACCTCCTGCGTGCAAAGCAGGCGCTCTCCCAGCTGAGCTAAGGCCCCGGGGGTATTTAATTAAGAGTAGACCTCTCAAAACTGAACAAAGGCAAACGATGTGTAAGTTTCCGTAATAATTTCCTTAGAAAGGAGGTGATCCAGCCGCACCTTCCGATACGGCTACCTTGTTACGACTTCACCCCAATCATCTATCCCACCTTAGGCGGCTGGCTCCAAAAAGGTTACCTCACCGACTTCGGGTGTTACAAACTCTCGTGGTGTGACGGGCGGTGTGTACAAGGCCCGGGAACGTATTCACCGCGGCGTGCTGATCCGCGATTACTAGCGATTCCGGCTTCATGTAGGCGAGTTGCAGCCTACAATCCGAACTGAGAGAAGCTTTAAGAGATTAGCTTAGCCTCGCGACTTCGCGACTCGTTGTACTTCCCATTGTAGCACGTGTGTAGCCCAGGTCATAAGGGGCATGATGATTTGACGTCATCCCCACCTTCCTCCGGTTTGTCACCGGCAGTCTCGCTAGAGTGCCCAACTAAATGATGGCAACTAACAATAAGGGTTGCGCTCGTTGCGGGACTTAACCCAACATCTCACGACACGAGCTGACGACAACCATGCACCACCTGTCACTTTGTCCCCGAAGGGAAAGCTCTATCTCTAGAGTGGTCAAAGGATGTCAAGACCTGGTAAGGTTCTTCGCGTTGCTTCGAATTAAACCACATGCTCCACCGCTTGTGCGGGCCCCCGTCAATTCCTTTGAGTTTCAACCTTGCGGTCGTACTCCCCAGGCGGAGTGCTTAATGCGTTTGCTGCAGCACTGAAGGGCGGAAACCCTCCAACACTTAGCACTCATCGTTTACGGCGTGGACTACCAGGGTATCTAATCCTGTTTGCTCCCCACGCTTTCGAGCCTCAGCGTCAGTTACAGACCAGAGAGCCGCCTTCGCCACTGGTGTTCCTCCATATATCTACGCATTTCACCGCTACACATGGAATTCCACTCTCCTCTTCTGCACTCAAGTCTCCCAGTTTCCAATGACCCTCCCCGGTTAAGCCGGGGGCTTTCACATCAGACTTAAGAAACCGCCTGCGCTCGCTTTACGCCCAATAAATCCGGACAACGCTTGCCACCTACGTATTACCGCGGCTGCTGGCACGTAGTTAGCCGTGGCTTTCTGGTTAGATACCGTCAAGGGATGAACATTTTACTCTCATCCTTGTTCTTCTCTAACAACAGAGTTTTACGATCCGAAAACCTTCTTCACTCACGCGGCGTTGCTCGGTCAGACTTTCGTCCATTGCCGAAGATTCCCTACTGCTGCCTCCCGTAGGAGTCTGGGCCGTGTCTCAGTCCCAGTGTGGCCGATCACCCTCTCAGGTCGGCTATGCATCGTGGCCTTGGTGAGCCGTTACCTCACCAACTAGCTAATGCACCGCGGGTCCATCCATCAGTGACGCAAAAGCGCCTTTCAAATATCCTTCATGCGAAGAACATTGTTATACGGTATTAGCACCTGTTTCCAAGTGTTATCCCCTTCTGATGGGCAGGTTACCCACGTGTTACTCACCCGTTCGCCACTCCTCTTTTTCCGATGAGACAAGTCTCGGTGGAAAAAGAAGCGTTCGACTTGCATGTATTAGGCACGCCGCCAGCGTTCGTCCTGAGCCAGGATCAAACTCTCATAAAAAGTTTGGAAACGATCAATTGATCGTTAAGCTCATTGAATTGATTTGCTAGCTATTGCTTGCATGTATTTTGCTTCTTGAAAGAAGCGCCCTACACATTTGGTTCGTTTGCTTGCTTTGTTCAGTTTTCAAAGGTCTACCGTGCTGTTTCAGCAACTTTTTAATCATATCAGAGCGACAAGTGTTTGTCAACTCTTTTTTTGATTTTTTCGCAGGAGCTAGAAACTCAAGAAGCGAAATGTTTAGCTGTCTGACAGCGACTTTGTTATTTTAGCAAGCTTTCGCGTTGCTGTCAATAACTTTTTTAAGTTTTTTTCAAACTTTTTTATTTGTTGTTCTCAAGCGTTGTTTCTCTCTCAGGAACATGTAATAATATACCAAGCATTCAAGTGCAAGTCAACTAAAAATTTGTTGTTCTATCAACTTTTTTGAAAGTCCGTTCGCAAATAAAAGCGACTGATTTTTTATTCGTTTTCCTTGGTTTTTTCAATAGATAAAACCGCTTTTCTTCATTTAAAGTTCGTGTTTTATTTTTGCGTTTTACAAACAGCTTTTGTTTTTTACTATTAAGGTAGCTTTAAGTGTCTACTTTTTCTTTTTTTTGATACTATTAAACTGACAGTTTCATAATTTGTATTATATAGGAGGAATTTATTTATGAAGATATTAGTTGCTGACGATGACAAAGAGATCGTGGAATTATTGAGTATCTACATCCACAACGAAGGATACGAAGTCGTTAAGGCTTATGACGGCAAAGAAGCTCTTTCGAAAATCAGAACGACACCGGATATCGCTTTACTGATCTTGGATATCATGATGCCGGAAAAAGATGGGATGCAAGTTGTTAAAGAACTGCGGAAAGAATCCCAGATCCCGATCATCATGCTGACGGCAAAAACCACTGATATGGATAAGATCAAAGGTTTAGTAGCAGGTGCTGACGACTATGTCACAAAGCCGTTTAATCCTTTAGAAGTCATGGCGCGGGTCAAATCCCTCTTACGCCGGACAAGCATGCAGACAAAACCAGATCAACCGGATATCTTGGAAGTCAGCTCACTGATCATCAACAAAGATTCTCACGAAGTCAAGACTGCTGACGGTAAAGAGATCCAATTGACAGCATTAGAATTTGGTATCTTATACTTGTTAGCTTCTCATCCTAATCGTGTCTTCAGCGCTGACGAGATCTTTGAACGGGTTTGGAAACAAGAGAGTGTCGTTTCTGCTAAAACGGTCATGGTCCATGTCAGTCATTTGCGGGATAAGATCGAAGAAGCGACCGGCGGCGAAAAAGTCATCCAAACAGTATGGGGAGTTGGCTATAAAATAGATGCAAAATAATCCAGAAAAAAAGAAACGAATCACGCTAACTTCCAAAGAAATCAGCGAACTTTTCGCGGAAGGCATCATTACGATCATTTTATTACTTCTATTAAATGTAGCGGTTTTGGTCGTGTTGTCTTCTGTCGTCCACAACTCGCCTTCTTTGAATGATGCGATCTGGGACTCTAAGAACATTTTTGCTCAGCGGCTGGATACGGATATCTTTTGGAATGGGCGCAACTTCATTTTACCGTTGTTTCTGTTTCTAGATTTAGCGGTTTTATATTGGCGCTTGATCCGCCGTTATCATCAAATGCAGCTGCGGCACATCATCAGCGAGCTGCACTACATTGCTAATGGCAATTACGATCATCGTATCCCTTTTGAACTTCGGGGCGATTTAAATCGTGTGGTGACAAGTATCAACGGTTTGGTGGACAGTACAGTAGCAGCCATCGAAGACGAGCGGCAGATCGAAAAATCAAAGGATGAATTGATCACAAACGTCAGTCATGATATCCGGACACCGCTGACTTCTATCATCGGTTATTTGGGACTGATCGAAGACGGCCAATATCGTTCGGAAGAAGATCTGCTGAAGTACACCCATATTGCATACTTGAAAGCCAAGCAGATGAAATCTTTGGTAGATGATCTCTTTGAGTACACCAAAGTCCGCCAGCCTACTGTGCCTATCAATCTTACGAGCTTTGATATGGTCCAGATGATGGAACAGATCGCTGTGGACTTCGAATTGGAGGCCCAGAAAAAAGGGATCCATATCCAAACTGTTGCGGAAACACCGCAGCTGATCATGGACGGTGACACAGAAAAACTGGTGCGTGTCTTCAATAATCTGCTGACCAACGCCTTAAAATATGGAAAAGGCGCAACTAAAATCATCATCGAAGTCCAAAAAGTCGGCACGGAAGTCGTATTGACCGTAAAAAATAATGGCGAGATGATCCCCCGTGAAGCGTTGGATTCTTTATTCGATCGGTTTTATCGGGTGGAAAGTTCTCGCAATCAGGAAACTGGCGGGACTGGATTGGGATTAGCAATCTCACAAAGCATCATCGCTTTGCATGGCGGCTATATCTACGCCAAATCCACGCCGGAGTGGACCTCTTTTATCATCCATTTGCCGATCCAACGAAATAAAAAAGTGGTATCGGAAAGTTGAAAAACTCCCTCAGCTTCCAAAAGAATCGTTTCCCCAGTTGACAATCATGACTGTTTTCAATTAGTATGAGCGTATACTTAATCGGGAAAACTAGTAATTATTTCGTTGTTTTTAGAGAGTTGACGGGTGCTGAAAGTCAACAGCAGCGAATAATGAATCCATTTTCCATTCAACGTATATGACGAAAGCTTATGCCTAAGTCATATCGGCTGACGACCGTTAGAACGTCTACAAGGGCAGTGTTGACACTGAACTTGGGTGGTACCGCGATAAATGATTCGTCCCAAGCATAGCTTTGGGACGATTTTTTTTATAGTTTTTATCAATTAATTAGGAGGATGTATCATGTTAGATGTCAAAATGATCCGTCAAAATTTTGCAGAAGTAAAAAGTAAACTAAGTACGCGTGGTGTACCAGAAGAAACACTGACTCGTTTTTTAGAGTTGGATGAAAACCGCCGCCATCTATTAGTCCAATCAGAAGAATTAAAAAAATACCGTAACGATGTTTCCGGAGAAATCGCGCAATTGAAACGCAACAAAGAAGACGCCGCCGAAAAAATCGCGGAAATGAAAGAAGTCGGCGAAAAAATCAAACACTTCGATGAACAGATCGCTGAAATCGATGAACAACTGCGGACGATCGCTACGACTTTACCGAACTTACCAGCTGATTCAGTACCAGTCGGCAAAGACGAAGATGACAACGTGGAAGTACGTCGTTGGGAAACACCTCGAACATTTGATTTTGAACCAAAACCTCATTGGGAAATCGCAGAAAATCTAGGGATCTTGGACTTCGAACGGGGAGCTAAAGTTTCCGGCAGTCGTTTCGTCTACTATCGCGGTCTAGGTGCTCGTTTGGAGCGGGCATTGTACAACTTTATGTTGGACCAGCATATTTACGAACACGGCTACACAGAAATGATCACTCCGTATATCGTCAACAGCAATTCGATGTTTGGGACTGGACAATTTCCAAAATTCAAAGAAGATGTTTTCCAATTAGCTGATACCGATCTGACATTGATCCCTACTGCTGAAGTACCTTTGACAAACTTTTATAACGGCGAGATCCTAGACGGCAAAGAATTGCCGATCTCAGTCACTGCATTGAGCCCTTCTTTCCGTTCAGAAGCCGGAAGTGCCGGACGGGACACTCGCGGTTTGATCCGTCTGCATCAATTCAACAAAGTCGAAATGGTAAAATTCAGCGATGCGGAACATTCTTATGACGAGTTGGAAAAAATGACCAACAATGCCGAAGATATCCTGCAAAAACTGAATCTGCCTTATCGTGTGATGGCATTATCTACTGGCGATATGGGCTTTTCCGCAGCGAAGACTTATGATTTGGAAGTGTGGATCCCAGCTCAAGATACTTACCGGGAAATCAGCTCTTGCTCTAACTGTGAAGATTTCCAAGCACGCCGCGCTATGATCCGTTACCGGGATGAAAACGGCAAGATCCGTTACGCTCATACATTGAACGGTTCAGGTTTAGCAGTTGGCCGGACAGTAGCCGCTGTTTTAGAAAATTACCAAAATGCAGACGGCAGTGTAACAGTTCCAGAGGTGTTGGTTCCTTACATGGGCGGCGTTACAGTCATTAAATAAGGGTCGCATTTTATAACAAGTATTCTGTGAGTTGCGGTTGTATAATTGTTACATTAATGTTACATTATTATTACAACGATAATAATTATACTTACTGGGAGGCTTAGCAATGAACAAAAGTACTTATGAACCATCCCGTAGTCGACGTCGCAATTCTCAGCCACAAAAGCCCAATCAGTCAAACAAGGGGAAAAATTTATTTACTTTGTTGAGCATCCTTTTTGTTTTAGGTGTCTTTGGCGGTGGTTATTGGATTTTTACTATAAAAAACAACGAAGTCATGGCAACAGAACACTTTGCCGATAATGCGAAGGTCTTGTTGGCAGATATCCAAGAAGAACGCGACCAAAGCGGGTTAGCTAATAAAAAGACCATTGACAGCTCCGATCAGTTAAAAGTAGTAGTTTATACACCGCAAAAAGCCAATCTGCCTTTTGAAGATTTGGAAAAAGACTTGCAAACAATCACTGAAAAAAACAAAGAGCAGACGAAGAAAGATGAAATGGCGGTCATTGTCAGCAAAGTCACACTTCGTCATTTAACAGATCAAATGGACAGATACCAAATCATTTCCGAACGGTATCGGTGGAACGAAGCGAAACGTGAATTTATAAAAGAAGAGACGTTGGAGGATTCCCCTCTTTACGCCTCTCAGCAAACCGGAAAAATGATCACCGCAAAAGATTTGATTCCTTCCGAAGCGGATCTTTTGGGGATCCAGCAAGTGATCCAGCAGAAAATATTGGACCAATCCGATGACAAAACAATGATCGACAAAGTACTGGCACTGCCTGCTATCAGTTTTGACAGTGAATTTACGTATTCACCAGAGAAACTAACAGTAGTATTGCCGAAAAACGATACTGGTGTCGATAAGATCACGTTGGATTACAAAGAGATCGCCGCATTTATCAATACCGAGTTTGTGGACCCGTCTACGATCGAAGGTGCTTTGCCGACTTTAGATCCTAATAAAAAATACGCGGCATTGACTTTTGATGATGGTCCAAATCCTGCAACGACACCGAAATTGCTGGATATTTTAAAAGAAAAAAATGTCAAAGCGACCTTTTTCATGATTGGTGAAAATGTCACAGCCAATAAGGAGATCGCCAAACGAATCCATGAGGAAGGACATGAAGTAGGCAGTCATACTTACACCCACACACCACTGCCGGGATTGTCACAAGAACAAATCCAGACAGAAGTTCGCAAGACCGATAAAGCGATCTTTGAAGCGACTGGTGTATTGCCTCAAAATATTCGCGCGCCATATGGAGCAGTGGATGTCAAAACCGCACGGATCACCGCAAAACCATTTATCGAATGGTCCGTAGATTCCGCGGATTGGCAGACTAAAAACACTGAAAGCATCAAGCGGCAAGTCTTGTCGCAAACCTATAACGGCACACTGATCTTGATGCATGATATCCATCCGGAAACAGTGGACGCTGTACCGGCAATCATTGACGGTCTGCAAAAGGAAGGTTATGAGCTGGTCACAGTCGATACATTGTTAAGCAGCCGGCAAAAACCGCTCCATCAATATTTTGGTGTAGGTGACGAACGCGTTGTTGATTGATACTGCTTAAAACAAAAAATCTCCAACTGACAGTTGAGGAAACTCACTGACAGTTGGAGATTTTTTATGCTCAATTTTTTTCTAAAAAATAATATTCTCTTTAATGATCTCCAGATTCTTGATCCAAATATGGCGATTTTTGACCTCGATAGCGCCCATTTCTTTCAGCTGCTGCATCATGCGATTGACAGAACTGGCAGAAGCGATCCCGCAAAATTTTGCGATCTCTTCGTTTGTCACGATGAAATCGATCAAGATCCCTTTGCCTTCCACTTCTACGCCAAACATATCATATAGTTCATAGATCTGGGTACAGACGGCACCGAATTTACCGTTCATCAGCATCTGCTGCATCTTTTTCATGGAATGGAGCAGACGGATCCGATAATAATCTTTTACATAATTTTGCAGATCAAAATTGCTGTTGATGTGTTTCCAAAATTCCACGCGGTCGATCCGATAGAGCTCCGCTTTCTCCGATTCCACCCGTATATTGAACGGTGCATCGATAAATTGCGAATACTCATCTTTAAGCAATGAGACGATCTCTAACCCATTGATATACTCGATATTAAATTCCCGTCCATCTTTTGAGATGACACTGGTTTTGATCACACCGCTTTTCAAAATGTAGACATGTTTGTCTTGCAACCCTTCATAAATCAAATACTTTTTCTTTCCTTTTACAATAACCGGAAATGAATGATCATTAAGATAATCACTTAAGACCTTACTATCCATTTTTGGCGCACTCCCCTACCCACTTCGTTTCTGACTCCATCATAGCAGATGTATCTTAAAGATACACTAATAATCTTTTCTGAAAATTTACAAAAATCATTAACATATGTTGTTGATTTTCGTTTTTTATTTTTGATAATAACTGAAAATACCGTCAAAGTCGCATTTTTTCTTTTCTGCTCCCTGCTATAGTTAAACACGTAAAAAAAAGAAAAGAGGTTGTTAACATGGAACAATGGACAGATTTATTGATCGAGCGACTTGAGACAGCATACCGGGCACGTTTTGACCGAGAAGCCGCATTGGTTTTTCTTAATGATGCGTACCAAGAATATCTTTTATTGCGTACCCAACAAGATACTCCTTTCAATGAAGAACAAAAAGAGATTTTGCTGCACTTCATGGAAACTCGTGATCTATTTATCCGGCAATTAGTAGATCGTTACCCTTCTAACTATGCTGATGTAGAACAAAAGATCCGCCAATTAAAAGCTGACTGCCATACAGACGAAACCGTCGCAGCAGGATCTTTCAATATGCATCTGCATCCTGCTTTCTAAAAAATTTCATATGAATCATACAATATTGGAGTGGACAATCTGAATGGAAGACAAATTATTCAACAAAGGATTTATTAGTATCACTGTTATCAATTTTATCGTATTTTTGGTTTATTATCTCTTAATGGTCATCATCGCTGTAATCGCCCAAGACCATTTAGGCGCAACTCCTGGACAAGCCGGTTTTGCTTCTGGAATCTACATCATCGGAACACTATTGGCTCGGCTTTATGTTGGTAAAAAAATCGAACTTTTCGGACGTAAAGCGGTCTTGCGTTATGGCGCAGTCTTTTATCTATTGACTACTCTTGCTTACTTATATATGCCAACGATCTATACAATGTATGCTGTCCGTTTCTTGAACGGTTTTGCTTACGGCGCTGTTTCAACTGCGACAAATGCTATCGTTACTGCTTATATTCCCGCATCTAAAAATGGTGAAGGAATCAATTATTACGGATTGAGCACCAGTTTAGCTGCTGCGATCGGACCTTTCATCGGCATGATTTTATTGAATACTACTAATTTTTATTTTATCATCGGTTTTTCAGCAGTTCTTGTAGCATTGACGACGATCGGTTGTTTCTTCATGCCAGTCAAAAATATCACATTGACGGATGAACATCGAGCACTTTTGAACAAATGGACATTGAACAGCTTCGTAGAATATAAAGTATTGTTCATCTCATTTATCGCTTTCTTGATCGGTTTGGCTTATTCCAGCGTATTGGCATTTTTATCTTCTTACGCACAAGTCATCCATTTAGTGACTGCCAGCTCATTCTTCTTTGTCGTTTACGCATCAGTCATCACTGTGACTCGTCCTTTATCTGGTCGGATCTTTGATGCCAAAGGCGAAAACTATGTAATGTATCCTAGCTATCTGTTCTTGACGTTAGGTTTGGTTGTATTAGGTTTCACTTCTTCCAGCTGGATGCTTTTATTAGCTGGTGCCTTCATTGGATTAGGATATGGAACATTTATGTCAAACGGCCAAGCTATCTGTTTGAAAAAAGTCGACAGCCATCGGATCGGTATCGCACTGTCCACTTACTTTATCGGATTAGATCTTGGATTAGGCGTTGGTCCTTATGTCATGGGTGAATTACGCAGCCTGCTGTCATTCTCCGGATTGTATCTATTTTCCGCAGTGATCCCTGTTGTCTGCGCAATTCTTTACAAACTGTTTTACAAAAAAAGCGGACCTAAACCTGAAACAGTTCCCGAATCAGTAGTGGAATAAGTTTTACCTATTCATGTAATAAACATGAGTCAGCTTTTGAGTTAGCTTTTATCATAATGTAACGACTATCAGATTCAGAATTTTTGACTGGATTTTGATAGTCGTTTTTTTGTGTGTTTCTTAATAAAAAGGCAACAGATAAAATGAAAATATTTATCCATTGCCTTTAATATAGATTCATGCCGTGATTTATTTTCAATTTTTACTGGTGATAGAGACCAGTTCAAAGTCGCTGATGAATTTGTTTAGCGAGTAAGCTGCAAATAAAATCGCGACGATGGAAGCAATCAACCCTCCCCAAAACATACTTGTAAACATTTCAGCGAAAATTCCTTCGTTGGAAAGCGTATTGGCGATCGGTGTTGGCAACAAATAAATGAACCACGCCGCACTGATGTTCACCAATAATTTTAATACTGATTTGATCATGATCTTCCTCCTACTCCTATAAGTGATATATTCGACAACAGCCGGTTTGCTATGTATTGGATCAGTTCCAAAAAAAGAATAGCATTTATAGATAACCCTTACAACGCTTTTCAAAATAAATCTGCTGTTTTGTTTAATGGTCTGCCATCAGTCTTACATACTAAAAAACGAGGATCAAAGTCATGTGTGCTGACTGTTGATCCTCGTTTTGTTTTTAGTATTGCTTTATAAGCTTACTCGTCTGATCTTAAGATTCCACTGAGTAGTTTGGTGCTTCTTTAGTGATTTGGACATCATGAGGGTGGGATTCTTTCAAACCGTTGCCGCTCATTTGAACGAATTGGGCATTTTCCCGCAATTGTCCAAGATCAGCTGCGCCAACGTAACCCATACCGGATTTCAATCCACCGATCATTTGGAAGATGATGTCTGACACACTGCCCTTGTAAGCTACTCGTCCTTCGATACCTTCTGGGACTAATTTATTGGCTTCATTGACGCCGCCTTGGAAGTAACGGTCACTAGAACCTTTTTCCATCGCACCTAATGAACCCATACCACGATAAGTTTTGAAACGGCGTCCTTGATAGATTTCAAATTCACCTGGAGATTCATCGGTACCTGCCAGCATGCTTCCCAGCATAACCGCATGTCCACCGGCTGCCAATGCTTTGACGATATCACCGGAATATTTGATCCCGCCGTCTGCGATGATTGCTTTGCCGTATTGACGAGCAACAGACGCAGCGTCATAAATAGCAGTCAATTGAGGGACTCCGACCCCCGCAACGACACGTGTCGTACAGATCGAACCTGGTCCGATCCCGACTTTTACCACGTCAACGCCGACATCATACAATGCTTTCGTTGCTTCAGCGGTCGCCACATTACCGGCGATCAATATTGCTTCTGGGAAAGTTTCGCGAATTTCTTTGATCTTACGGATCACACCAGCACTGTGTCCGTGTGCGGTATCAATGACGATCGCATCCACACCGGCTTCCAATAATGCTTCTGCCCGTTCGAATGTATCGCTGGTCACGCCGACTGCGGCAGCTACCAATAAACGGCCATGTTCATCTTTAGCCGCATTTGGGAATTCGATGACTTTTTCGATATCTTTGATGGTGATCAAACCACTTAGACGTTCGTTTTCGTCTACGATCGGCAGTTTTTCGATTTTGTGTTTTTGCAGGATGTTTTCGGCATCTGCTAATTTTGTACCCACTGGAGCGGTCACTAAGTTGTCTTTGGTCATGACTTCAGCGATAGGAATGCGATAATCTGTAACAAAACGCATATCCCGGTTAGTGATGATCCCCACTAACTTGCGGTTTTCCATCGTTTCTACGATCGGCACGCCGCTGATGCGGTATTTTGCCATCAAGTGTTCTGCATCGGCTACTAGATGTTCCGGTGTCAGGAAAAATGGATCGATGATCACGCCGCTTTCGGAACGTTTTACTTTGCGGACTTCATCTGCCTGCGCTTCGATGCTCATGTTCTTGTGGATCACGCCTAGACCGCCTTGTCTTGCCATCGCGATCGCCATCTTGCTGTCAGTTACTGTATCCATACTGGCACTGATGATAGGGATGTTCAACCGAATATTTTTAGCTAGCTGCACGTGCATATCTACCTCATTCGGCAGAACATGACTTTCTGCTGGTATCAGCAGTACATCATCAAAAGTTAAACCTTTTTTCGCGAATTTTGTTTCCCAGTTGGACATTGTGGGTACCACTCCTCTGTTTTAATTTTATCTATGAAATTAACAGAAAAAAATAAACAAGTCAAACAATTCCATAAAATTCTCATTTTTTCTTCAATAGATGCTTTATTTTTTTAAGATTTCTAAAAAGGCCGCGCCGTATTTTTCTAATTTGCTTTGTCCTACACCTTTGATTTGTAGAAATTCCAGTGTAGTCTGAGGCTGTTTCTCTACCAATTCTTGCAGTGTTTTATCGGAAAAGATCACATAAGGCGGCATATTTTGTTCTTGTGCCAATTCCGAGCGCAATGCCCGCAATTCTTCAAAGAGGGCATCATCTTTAACGATCGTGCGAACTGGCGCTTGCTTGCGAGTGACTGTCCGTTTCCCCAACAATACCTCGATACCTGTTGGCGCGATCTTCAACAGCGGAAATTGTCCTTCCGTCGGTGTCAAAAAGCCGGATGCCGTCAAATAGTCGATCAACTGTGTCACTTCTTTTTGGCTCCAGTCCTTCATCAAGCCGTAAGTCGGCAATTCATCGAAATGCCACTGGCTGATTTTTTGATCTTTGGAGCCGGTCAAGACTTTCCCTATCAATGATTTGCCGAAACGTTCCCCCATCCGTTTGACACAAGATAAAACTTTTTGTGCTTCTATGGTGATGTCGATCACTTCCCGATCATCTAGACAATTGCTGCAGCGGCCGCAATCTGGTCCATCTTCGCCAAAGTAACGTAAAATGTAGCGTTGCAGACACATCTGGGAATGTGCGTATTGACTCATTTCCCGCAGTTTCAAGTATTCGTTTTGTTTGTAATCGATCGCCATTTCCGACTGATCGATAAAAAACTGCTGGATCTGCAGATCGTGAGGCGCAAACAACAGGATCGCTTCACTAGGCAGACCGTCACGTCCGGCCCGGCCGGCTTCTTGATAATAAGATTCCAGATTGCCGGGCACTTGGGCATGGATCACAAAGCGGACGTTGCTTTTGTTGATACCCATACCAAACGCATTGGTAGCTACCATCACTTGGATCCGGTCAAAAAGAAAATCTTCCTGATTCTTTGAACGCTCTTGTTCTCCCATCCCGCCATGGTATTTTCCAACGGAGATATTTTTGCTTTTCAGCAGATGATACAAACGCTCGACTTCTTTGCGGGTACTGGCATAAACGATACCGGCTTGGTTTTGATTGACCCGTAAATATTCCAAAAGATAGGTATCTTTTTGTTCTTTGACCACTTGAAACGCCAGATTTTCTCTGGCAAAACCGGTAGTTACTTGATTTTCTTTCGGAATCAATAGCCGCTGCAGGATATCTTCTGCAACTTGCGGGGTAGCGGTGGCGGTCAATGCCACGATCGACGGTTGCTGATCAAATTGCTGGATGATATCCGCCAGTTTCAAATAACTAGGACGAAAATCGTGCCCCCATTGAGAAATACAGTGAGCCTCATCCACCGCCAATAGTTCGATCGGTACATGCCGCAGTAATTGTTGAAAATCGTAAGACTCTAAACGTTCCGGTGCTACGTATAATAATTTGATCTTGCCGTCTACCGCCAGACGCAAGCGGTCATTGATTTCCGGCATCGTCAACGAGCTGTTGATGAAAGCCGCCGGGATTCCCATCTCATTTAACGCGTCCACTTGGTCTTTCATCAATGAGATCAATGGCGAGATGACCAATGTCAGTCCCTCCAAAACCAGTGCCGGCAATTGATAACAGACAGATTTCCCGCCGCCAGTCGGCATGATCCCTAGTACATTTTGGTGATCCAAGATCTTCTGGATGATCTCCGTTTGTCCCGGCCGAAATTCATCGTATCCGAATTTTTCTTTTAATAATGTCGTTAGTTCCACTTGCTTCCCATCCTTTATCTATCTATTATACGCAAAAATGAAGCGAGGGGAATTTTTCTTTTTATAAAAAAACAGGACATAAGTCTTCTGATCGACAATAGATCGATTCAATAGACTTATGTCTTGATTTCTAATTTCTTGGCACAGATAAACTGCCGATGATATTGTATTTTTTCTTCAAATAGTAACGCACGGCAAACGAAGCGGCACCGATCACGATCAGAATGATTGGATCAACAGTCGGATTGATGGCTGATGGCAGCCATGGTGTACTGCTGAAAATCAAGATCCACAAGAAGAAAGCTGGGACTAAGATCAGCATTGTCTTCCATATCTTCGGACGTTTGCTCTTATCCGCGCCTTTTTGTTCATATTGGTAGATATACTTGTACATCAGGTAGAAGACCCAGCCTCCTGCCATCGACGCCAAGATCAGAGAAAGAAGTCCGTATAGCTGGCCTTGTCCTCTGGAGATAAATGACATCAAGCCTACCATGATCGTCAATAATCCCAGCAATAACAACGTGTTATCCAACCACATCAACACAGGGGTCGATTCTTTGACTTCTTCGGGTTTGTTCAAGATCGCTTCGGTCCGTTCGGAAACTGTTCCGAATAATTGCCGTGCAGTCTTGCCCCCTTTTTGTTCTTTTACTAAAACCGGCAGCATTTCATGCAGCGCGATCGTTTTTTCTTCTTCAGAAAGATTGGCCGCATCTAATGATTTTTTCAAATCAAAAATATACTGCTGATTTCTTTTCGTCAGTGCTTTTTCCAACTCGCGATTTTCTGAAACATACGCGCGCAGAGTTTCTGGTTCCATCGTTTTTCTCCCTTCTGCTCTTGTGTTTCCAGTGGCAATTTTACCATACAGCCTACTGGCATGAACAGTGTTTTTAGACATTAAAACGGAACAACATCACGTCGCCGTCTCGTACTTCGTATTCTTTACCTTCTAAACGCACGCGGCCGGCTTCTTTGGCGGCATGCATGCTGCCGTAGTGATCCAAATCTTCAAAAGAAACGGTTTCGGCACGGATAAAGCCGCGTTCAAAGTCAGTGTGGATGATCCCGGCTGCTTGAGGAGCTTTCATACCTTTGCGGAAAGTCCAGGCCCGCACTTCTTGTTCGCCGGCAGTAAAGTAAGTCGCTAATCCTAACAGATCATACGCCGCACGGATCAATTGATCCAATCCGGATTCTTCGATTCCCATCGCTTCCAAAAATTCCGCTTTGTCTTCGTCATCCAATTCCGCGATCTCTTCTTCAGCACGAGCACAAACCACGATGACTTCCGCGTTTTCGCTGGCAGCAAAATTACGGACTTCTTGGACATATTTGTTATTGTCCGCGTCAGCTACTTCGTCTTCGGCAACGTTGGCAACATATAATACCGGCTTGGTAGTCAACAGGAACAATCCTTTGACGATTTTTTGTTCTTCTTCGGTAAATTCCACAGAACGAGCAGAATGTCCTTCTTCAAGAGCAGCTTTGATTTTTTCCAAAACAGCCAATTCCGCTACAGCTTCTTTGTCTTTGGTTTTGGCAACTTTAGCTACACGGGTATAGCGTTTGTTGATGGACTCAAGGTCAGCTAGAACCAATTCCAGATTGATCGTATCGATATCTTCTAACGGATCTACTCGACCTTCTACGTGGGTGATGTTTTCGTCATCGAAACAGCGGACCACATGACAGATAGCATCCACTTGGCGGATATGGCTTAGAAATTGGTTCCCCAAACCTTCCCCTTTGCTGGCACCTTTAACGATCCCGGCGATATCAGTGAATTCAAAAGTCGTTGGTACGGTTTTTTTCGGATGGACAAGTTCTGTCAAACGCTGTAAGCGCCAATCCGGTACTTCTACCATCCCGACATTCGGATCGATGGTAGCAAATGGATAATTGGCTGCTTCCGCGCCTGCTTTCGTGATTGCATTAAATAGAGTCGATTTGCCGACGTTTGGCAAGCCGACGATTCCGGCAGTTAAAGCCATGGTTTACTTCACACTTTCTTTTCTAGGATTTTTTTCATTTTCTTTTCAAAATCGCGGCGGGTCATCATGACGATGTGTCCGCAATTGGTACATTTTATTTTGATATCAGCACCCATCCGAATGATCTCCCAGCGATTGGCTTGGCAGGCATGGGGCTTTTTCATTTCTACGATATCTCCCAAATCATACATAGGGATTCCTCCTTAGGCTTCATCAAAATGGATGTTCAGGATATCCAAGATCCGTGTCAGATCGTTCTGGGAAAGATATTCGATTTCGATCTTTCCTTTGCCGTCTTTTTCTTGGATCTCGACATTGGTCCCGAATTTATCCATCAAACGCTCTTCGCTTTCTCGCAAGTAGTAAGGTTTAACTTTGGCGATGCGAGGCGTTTTCTTCTCTTCTTTGGCTTCGTTCATTTGCGCGACTAATTGCTCCAATTGGCGGACAGTCAGATTTTCTTTGACACAACGGTTGGCCAGCTTCAAGATCTGGTCTTTCTTTTTCAGACCTAATAATGTCCGAGCTTGTCCCATCGACAGTCGTTCGTCTTGGACCATTTCTTTGACTAATTTCGGCAATGAAAGCAAACGCAGATAATTAGCGATATACGGACGGCTTTTGCCTAGACGTTCCGCGACTTCCGCTTGGGTCAATTTCAGATTTTTCATCAGCATGTCATACGCTTCGGCTTCTTCCAGCGGATTCAGATCTTCCCGCTGCAAGTTTTCCAAAACAGCTACTTGCATCATCGCTTCTTCGTCGAATTCACGGATGATGGCGGGGATCGCTTCTTTAGCTGCTAATTTGGAAGCACGGAAACGACGCTCACCGGCAATGATCTCATAACCTTTGACGGCGGATTTGCGGACGATGATCGGTTGGAACACGCCGGATTGGGCGATAGATGCCGCCAATTCCTGCAAGGAAGCTTCATCGAAAGTTTTCCGCGGTTGATACGGATTAGGGCGCAACTCATTCAACGGGATCTCTACGACGACTTCTTTTTTGACATCAACGTCTTCCAGATTGGCTAAATCCTGGAACAGCGCGTCGATACCGCGGCCTAAGCCCTTGCCTTTATTTTTCACGAGCTAACACTTCCTTTGCTAGAGCTTGATAAACTTCAGCACCTTTAGAACGCAGATCGTAATCAATGATCGACAGTCCGTGGCTTGGTGCTTCGGACAGACGAATGTTCCTTGGGATGATGGTGTCGTAAACTTTTTCTTGGAAATAGCGGCGAACTTCTTCCACCACTTCAGCTCCCAGATTCGTGCGGGCATCATACATGGTCAACAAAACGCCTTCGATCTTCAATGTTGGATTGAAATGCTTTTGGACCAAACGAACGGTATTCAGCAGTTGACTCAATCCTTCCAGCGCATAATACTCGCATTGGACAGGGATCAAGATAGAATCGCTGGCAGTAAAAGCATTGATCGTCAAATGTCCCAGAGAAGGCGGACAATCGATAAAGATATAATCGTAATCATCTTTGACTTCTTCCAACGCTAATTTCAAGCGGGATTCTCTAGCCATCATGGAGGTCAATTCGATTTCGGCACCGGCTAATTGGATCGTTGCCGGTACGATGTCGAGATTTTCACGCGAACTTGGCAAGATCGCGTTTTTGATCGGTTCTTCGTTGACCAATACATCATAGATATCTTTGCTGACATCTGGCTTGCGGATACCGACACCGCTTGTCGCATTACCTTGGGCATCAATATCTACCAGCAAAATCTTTTTGCCGACATATGCCAAACAAGCACCTAGATTTACAGTCGTCGTCGTTTTACCGACGCCGCCTTTTTGATTTGCGACAGAAATTATTCTTCCCATCAAATTTCCTCCTAATTATTCACCTCAACAGACGCGTCTTTTCTTTGAAGAAAAACACATGATCGCCGTCTGTTTATTTGATTGGTTGTTTATTGGGTACACCCGGTTTGCGGGGATATTTTTTGGGCGTTTCTTTTTTCTTTTCGATGACGATAATATGTCGTTCATCGCCGGTGATCGGTAAAAAGATCGCCTTTTCTTCGATAAATTTTCCACCCAGCAGCTTGATAGCTGTTTGAGCTTCTTTTAGTTCTTCTTCGCTCTTGGCTGCTTTCAAAGCAAAAAAGCTGCCGTTTTTCTTCACCAGCGGCAGGCACAGTTCTGCCAATATATTCAGTCGTGCCACGGCTCGCGCAGTCACGTAATCGAATGATTCTCGGAACTGTTTGTTTTGTCCGAAAGTTTCTCCACGGTCATGGTGAAGCTGGACATCTTTCAGATCCAACTCTGTCACTAAGTGGTCAAGGAATGTGATCCGTTTATTCAATGAATCCACGATCGTCACCGAAAGCTCTGGAAAAGCGATCTTCAATGGGATGCTGGGAAATCCAGCACCGGCACCGACATCACAAAGAGATGCTTGCGGTGTAAAATCATCAGTCATCGCCAACGTCAAAGAATCATAAAAATGCTTGAGATAGACTTCTTTTTGCTGAGTGATCGCCGTTAGATTCATTTTTTCGTTCCATTCGACTAAAAGTTCGAAATAACGTTGGAATTGCGCCATTTGTTTATCGTCCAAAACGATATTTTGCTGCGCTAGTTGTTGTCGAAATTCTTCTGGTAACATCTCGTTTTCCTCTCTTTTTTGTGAAACAAATATTTGTTTCACGACTCCTTCTACTTTAACGCAAATGGCGGTTTCTTGCAATGGTTTGAAAGAAAATTTAACAGATAGAGCTGTATTTGAGCCGTTGATATCAAGATTGTTATTCACAAAAATTTTCCTCTTCCATCAAAAGCAGAAACGATCCTTTTCTCAGCCAGTCTGACAACTCGGATTTCATCTAATACCTCAACAAGCTTTCTATAGATAATCACTGTGACTCTTTATCTTCCGTTATGTCTATCGAACTTTGGATGACTATCGCTTATACTTTTTATATAGGGATACGTTGATAAAGAATACATAGTTTTTATAGCAAGTGTTAAAAAATAGATTGGAGTGATGAATAGAAATGCTCAATTTGAAACTGCCTTTTTTGTTACCGCTGCTTGTCCTAGCTGTCGCCAACTTATTTTTGATGTTCCAATTGCCTAGAATAATTAATACACACAGAAAAATGATCGTACCGTCATTGGTGATATCCATCATTATTGAAGCTGTTTTATTGTATTTGATTCTTTTTGTCATGATCTTTGGGTTCAATCGTTAGCCTTAAAGAAAAAATTTAACGTATAGATCCTCTAAGCATAATTACCATCCAACTTAAAAAGCAGCCCCCCAAAGGACTGCTTCTGAAAAACTATTTGACTTGTTCAATGAAATGATCCAGTGTTTCCAAATCATAAAGATTGTGGTTGCATTCTTGGCTGTCGACACAAATATAGTTGCCTTTTTTCGTATAGGTGCCGTCGCCGCCGGATTTAGTAGTCGCTAAAAACATAGCGACTTCTGAAGTATGGTGGCAGATCGCACAGATATTCTTCAAATGATTCGGCGAAAATTGTCCTGAGATCCCTGTTAGTTTATCATCCTGATACAAAAGGATGAACTTTTTCTGACTGCCGGGATCGTTCCAGCCGATATATGAATTTTCCCGCAGGTCCATGCTTTCCCAATTTGGTACCTTCAGCTTTTTCGCTTTGCGGAAAACTTTTTCTACTTGTTTTGCGCTAGGTGCTTTAAATGGGATGACATTTTCTTTGAAATCATCAAAGAAACGCTCAGCTCGGGCTTTGGTCAATGAAGTATCCATGATGAATGCCAGCAATTCTTCTATGATGGCAGTCTTTTCAACAGCGATGGCTTCGATTTTTTCTACAGTCAATGCCTGCATCGTTTCGATCGTTTTCCGGTCATTAACTGATTGATACGCGTTGATCAGTTGATCGACTTGTTTTTTCAGTGCAAAATATTGGTGTGGTTTTATTGTTGGTTGCATATAATATTCCTTTCTTCAAACCTATGACACTTTGAAGAAACCAACAAAGTGTCATACTAACAGACGACACTCAATGATGCAGAAGATACAAGACGTACCATATGACCACCTCCTAAAATTTTTCCGTCCAATTTCTCTGAACAAGATAATAGCCACTTTCTTCTTAAATTGCAATAGAAATGCAACAGAAAAAACGCATCAGCTGATCGAGATGCGTTTTGTGTCTTATTAATACGAACCGTTGATAAAAAAGTTTCACATGAAACAAACTGTCTCCTGTTTCTTGCTGATCAGATCGTCTCTAATTCAAATTCAACGGCCGGAATTTCCAACATTTCTGTCAACACTTGATTCGTGGTTTCATAAATAGTTGGCAACTCACAATCTTTTTTAACAGCGGTGATGGTTTTCATCCCCTTTTTGAAGACTGTCTTGAATGAATCATCAATGATTTGGATCGCTTCTCCTTGTTTCTTCAAGAAAAAGGCTTCTTCTCCAATACCTATAGGCTCGACAGACTGACGCCAGCCATTTTTCAACGCGACGGTCATCACTAAACTTTCGGGATTTAAATCATCTAATGTTTGGCTGTGACTATCAGTAAAATGGGCCGTATACGTGCAGCAGTTCACAAAACCGCAAGCATTGCATCCGCCTTCGATCAAGAACATTTTTGCTGTGATCAATACTTTTTCCATAAGGATTCCTCCTGTTCTTTTGATGCTAGTGTAGCACGTTTTTCCCTAAAAAGACCCTTAAAATCAAAATATCAGCAATAAAATTTTCCTATGGTATCACCTTTAAAAGAAATAAATCACAAGTCCGGCAAATTTTTTCTACTCTTCTGTCTGAAAAAAACATTCTACACTAGAACTCTTCAAAAGCGGTCCAAATTCAAGCGTATTGAAAGACCGCTCAGCTTCATTCCTCCAAACCGCAAGGATCGTCATAGAAACTGTTGGCAAAAACCCTCCGGCGAAATTTTTTCGACAATGGAAATATCAGCATGCAAATCAGACACAGCAATTGGAAGCACCAGATCACTGCCAGACCTGTTCTGTGGAAACGTTCCAGCAGGTATGTATGGCTCAAAAATTCAATGCTGTTGATCATAAATAGATAACAGTAACAGAAATTTTTCAGCTTGATTTTATAAAGTAAACAATAACTGGTAAACCAGTCGATCATCGTGAAAAAAAGCAGCAGGATCTTGCTGATCATCGCCGCATGATCATGGTGTTCCGCCAATCTTTGAAACAGCAATCAAATCGTTGGCAATGGAATGTATATCGTCAACATTGTCAAAAAGAAAAAGACGATAAACGGCATTATTCCCCCCTCCTAATCGCCATTATTATAGCCGCCGCTATTATAAAAAATAAATGACTGATTTAAAATTTTTGATTTTCTTAAAAAAATAAAAAAACATTCTCTATTAATTTTTTTTCGATGATTCAAACAAATCTCTTGCTCTAGAAAGCGGTTGCTAAATAATGGATTTATCAGTACAATTTAGTTATCTTACCAGGAATGAGGAATGAACTATGGGAGACTTTATGATATTTAGTATGTTAGCGATCTATCTTGTATTGCCTTTTTTGTTTTTTGTCGTTTTGTATTTTGTAGTGAAAGCCGCTGTCAAAAACGGCATCAAAGAATCCAACACTGTTTTTATCACAAAAAAACAGCCGACCGATCCAGTCGACTGAAAAACCCTCTATTTTATTGATGATAGCAAAACGCAAGTCTGACTCCTTTTATAATTCTGCTTCCGGCTGATCTTTGGTAAGTATTTCGCTGGTACCTTTTACTTCAAAATAAGTTTCCATCAGTTGTTTCATTTCTTCCATCGCCTGATTGGCACGTGCAGCTTGCTGAGGGTTAATGGACTCGATCACTAGGATCGCTTCGGTCGTTTCTTCCGTCAGCATCGTCCGTTGTGCTTCCCGCCAATTCAGACAACGGCAGATGGCTCCGGCGTCATCATAGTAGATGATCTCTCCCGGCAAAGCAGGCGCGTCTTCTTCAGCTCCTAGAGGCAAGAAATTTTCACCGCCTGTTGCTTGCCCTAAACGCAGATTTCCTTGGATCTTTTCTAGATCTTCACCGCCACAAGGCACCGCATATTTCAGCGAGATACTGTTGTAGATATCCACCAATGGATTGATGGGTGTGAACGCTCTTCCTTGATTGACCCGCTTCAATAATGCTTCGATAGAAGAACGAGCACCTTTTTTTGTTTTAAAACGAGTGAACGCCTCCCGCCATTGCGCTACTACTGGGTTTTGGCTGAATGTTTCTTCTGTTAAGAATTTTTGTGCCTCTTTAGCAGCTTGCTTCAATAAATCACTAAAGTATTCCGTATCTTTCGTCTGATTATTGATATCTTTGATATGCAAAATGTTGATTTGCGCTTCAGGAAAAAGTTCCCAAAATTCCGATTCCACGATTACTTTCATTGTATTTCCTCCTTGATGATTTTTTCCATGATCCAATCCGTCTGTTCGTCTTGCCCTAAAAAGAAAGAGTGAGTGCCGGTTTTGACAAAGTCTCTTTTTTGATAAAAGGCGATCGCTGGTTGATTGAATTCCCAGACCCCCAGCCAGATGACTGTTTTTTGCCGCTGTATGGCAATCTTGATCGCATGTTCCATCAATGCTTTGCCGAGTCCTTGTCCTTTGAAAGATCGTCGTACATAGATCCGTTCGATCTCCAACGCGTTTTCCGCTATCGATTCCGTTTGCGCGTCGCCGCTGTTGATTTTTAAGTAACCCGCTAATTGCTCTTGAA
Source organism: Enterococcus mediterraneensis (assembly GCF_900604485.1). NCBI lineage: Bacteria > Bacillati > Bacillota > Bacilli > Lactobacillales > Enterococcaceae > Enterococcus > Enterococcus mediterraneensis. The sequence continues at coordinate 1,260,948 of NZ_UWOP01000001.1, read as the reverse complement.
CAAAGATAAAATAAAAATCAGACTGCGGATGTTGAAGTTCCCTTGTCAGCTTCTCCAGATCATAGTTTTTCGTTAGGTAATCTTGGAGATCTTTTTCCGTATTCTCCGCACCAAAAGTATCGGTAAAAGTCTCGATGCTGATCTTTTGCAAGTCAGAAAGATCCGCTAATGTACATTTTTTGATTTGAGTCTTCATCTGCATCCCTTTTCTCAATAGTTTCTTTTGTGGCCTTTTTTTACTAGATCCCAATCCACTTCAACATTTTTTCTGATCTTTTCCAGCAACTCGGCGAATTGTTCCGCTTCTTTTGAAGTAAGACCTTTAAGTGCGGTTTGATTGGAATAGTCGTTTTCTTTTAAAATGATCGGTGCTGCCGCTTCGCCTTTTGCCGTTACGAAAAGCCGCTTGATCTTTCGATTTTGTTCATCTGGGCGCTTTTCGATGAATCCGTTTTGCTCCAGCTTCTTGATAGCCCGCGCGGCTGTCGTCCGATCGACTTTGATCATTTCCGCTAATTTATCTTGGATGATCCCGGAATTTTCATAGATCCTCACTAAATAGAGATACTGCCCTCTCGTCAGCATCAATTCCTTGAATTCGATATTAGCGATGGAATCCAACGCTCTGGCAATGATCCCGATGTCCCGCAAAATCTCTGTCATTTTTAGATTCCTCCTATCGGTAAAATCAGTATAAAACCATTTTGTTGTATTTGCAACAAAAAACTTTGTAAAAAAACAGCCGACTATTAAGCCGGCTGTCAAGAGGGGAGAAATGAAAAGTAATGAAAAAAGTTTGGTTAATTGGGTTGAATATAAGATACCGCTCCTAGCTTAAAACAAACTTAACTGAAAAAATCATTTCTTATCCTGTTCCCATGTTTCTCGAGTCAATCTTGTGAAGTGCTCGATCCGCTGTTCTTGAAGTAGCGGTACATCGACTTTTTCCTTACGTTCATAGACAAAGCCGGCTTTTTCTTGTACCCGTTTGGATTTTTCATTGCCTTCGTAATAACCGCACCACATCACTGGGATATCCAGATCCTCAAAGCCGTAACGCAAAATCTCAGCTACCGCTTCCGGTACGATCCCTTGACCCCAATAATCCGCCGCCAGCCAGTAACCGATCTCCGCATCGTGAAATCCCATGAAGGAATGCCGCTGTCCCTGCTCGTTGGTCATAATACCGATACTGCCGATTGCTTTATCAGGCGCATCTTTCAAAGCGATAGCAAACGTCAATTCATCCATCAAAACAGTCTCGATGATCTCACGACTATTTTCCACACTAGTATGTGGGGGCCAGCCCGCCACAGGACCGATCTGCGGATCTGAAGCAAAGCCATATAGATCCTCGGCATCCGTTATTTTCCATGGACGTAAAATCAACCGTTCTGTATAAAGTTCCAAACAGATCACCTTTCTTTTCTATTATCGATCACTTTTTCGCTAAAAATAAAGGAATCGTCCATAAGCCTCGCAGTTCCAAACAACACGCGCTTTTTGGCATTGTCTGTTCAACACTGGCCTATGTCACGATTCCATAGTTTTATTGATTCTTTTCATCAGATTTCCTAGCAAGCTCCTTTTGTGTTTCTGAGAAGTAATTCGCAGTTCCCAGATTCTGCCCTGTAAGATCGATCGTTCCATTTGCCGCTTGACCGCCTTTGTTCAGACCACCAAGGCCTGTATCTACCATTTTGTTCCAGCCCTTCAAAGGATCTTTGCCTTCTGCTCTAAGTTTCGCATTCTTTCTTCGCAGTTCTTCCGCCTTTTTGACTTTCCGTTCAGCTAAATCTTTCTTCACTTCCTCCAACATCTTCATCGCTCCTTCTGCTTTTTAGGGAACCTTTTTAAAAATTATACCATGGTTGCATTTTTATTGACAACGTTTGCTAAGTATTATAGTTCCAATACGCCAGCAATAAAAACCATAAGAAAAATAGCAAATCGCCGAACAACCACCATACCTTTCCATAGAGGGCTTTGGGTATAAAAAAAGCATCGATTACCGCTAGCATCAATACATACAAAACATATAGAATAGCCCAAGAAAAATCTGAGATAACTGCAACCAAAGTAAATAAGAGAATCGTGATCATAAGTACTCTTTTATATAGTTTTTGCAACTTCTCCGGCAATTTTTCGACATTCCTCCACATAAAAATACCCTCCTTTGTAAAAAGAAAATTTCTTGGTAGAACGTAGGTAAGAGAGTGATACAATTAATAAAGTATTTTCTAAAGAAACTGATTAATGAGAAACACACATCCGAAAAAGCCATAACTACGAATAAAGACTTTTTTGATCCCCAAAAGAGCTCTTATATCATTCTTTACACTAGTGTTATGTCAAATTACTATAAAATTAACAAATGTTTTACTTCTCAAATTTTCCAAATAATTACTAATAGATACGCCAAAATCAGTAAAAAATCACTAGTCAGCCAAGATATCTTTCCACCTTCAGCTCTAAAAACAAAGAAAAGATCGATTACGGTCAAAACAATAAAGAATACAAGACTGATGAGCATTTCAGAATGACCTATAAAAAATAAAGCTAAAAAAATAAAATAAATACGGCTGTAAGCAAATTATAATATATATTTTGCAACTTCTCCGGCAGCTTCTTAGTATTTCTCATCATATAAAATACCTTCTTTTTTTAAACGAATTTTCCTTGGCTAAATCATAGCTAAAAAGGATGATACAAGCAAATAAAACGCTTTCCAAAGATCCGTATTCAAATAATTATTTATAGTACAGAAAAAACTCCCAATCAAAAAGATCAGGAGTCGTAAACCCGTTAAGTCCTCTTTCAATGAGGATCAGTATTTTTTTTGAACGCTTGTAAAAGCTCTTGCGTCATTTCTTCAACAAGTTCCGGACGGCCATGAAATTGCGCTGGTGTATTTTGAAAAAGCTGGATCTTCCACTCGTTATTTATTTTGACAGCGACCAACACCTGATGAGCGTTGGCGTCTGTGTTCAACGACTGGTCTTTCCGGATCATCGTAGTAATAGCCCTCAACAAAGCTGTAGTTTCATTCAAAAGAGTGACTTCTTTAACGACGGATAGGTATTTCAATGGCTGATGATGCTGAAAAATTCCGTCAAGATGAACAAAAATCGTTTCCTTCCCGCGGGCAAAACTGCCATCAAAACCAATCATCTCCCCTTCTTCTACAAAACAATCACTGTATGCACGAGCATCCATCTGATCCCAAGCGTCAAGCAGCCGGGTATACAATATTTTGATATCTTCTGTTTCAGTCATTTTCCATCCTCCATTTCCTGAGTTCAAAAATCCGTCAAGCTAAATTATCTTTATTATACTAAGAAAAGCCAAGAAAAATAAGTAACAAACCGCACACATTTCATAGCTTGTAAGATACATGGGATAAGATAAAAAAACATTTTTTTATAGTTAATTAATTAGAATGTTTCACATGAAACATTAACAAATTTCATCGTTAGGGATAAATAGATGTACGCGTAAAATCAAGCATGCAGCATTGCTGTTTCCTTAGACTTAAAAAATAAAAATACTAAAACTACGATATTCACACCTGGGAAAAACCAGCCAATGATCCACCACGGACTGAACCCCGCATCTCTTAAACGCCGAACAATCGCGCTTAAAGACGCTAGAAAATAAAAGATAAACTCAATAACAAACAGAAACACAAAAAAATTTTCGACCGTAGCAACATCAGCATCAAAAAATCCGCCAATAAAAGCTAAAATATAGGACAGGATATAGAAAACAGCGTATAGAATCAACGCATTGGCGATACTTCCCAACCAAAAATTCTTCCGACCGCTTTTTCCTTTATAATCAAACATTTTTCTCCAATAATCAATAATTCCTAACATGGCTTTCCTCATTTCTAGTACTTAAACCCAAAATAAAAAACGTACTATTTATTGTATAACAGGAGTTTATACCACCTATTAACTCATACACAAGAAAAATGCCCATAAAAACGACTGTTCTTCTATAGTGGAAAAACACTTCAGATGAACAGTCATTGATCTTATTAGTAATTACTTTCTAAAACTATTATTTTTTTGTTTAGACACTCCCTAAAAAATCTGAAACAATCAAGATTCATCCTAATAAGACATTTTCCCCGGAATCACTCCCCGCACTCCGCCTTTAGGATCTGGTGTATCGTTGGTATAACGAGGGATCAAGTGGCAATGACAATGAAAGACTGATTGTCCCGCCGCCACACCGCAATTGAATCCAATGTTGTAGCCGTCTGGAGCATACAGATCGTCAAGGTACTCTTTCCCTTTGCGGATCAGCTTATGAGTATCTCTGATCTCAGCTTCTGACAATTCAAAATAGTCCTTCTTATGGGCTTTCGGGATGATCAACAGATGACCCCTAGCGACTGGATTTTTGTCAAAAAAGGCAAAACAAGTACTGTTCTCAAATACGACGTCGTCAATTCTACAAAATAAACAATTTTCCATTGGGATCTGCTCCTTGATGTATAGTTATTTGATAGTTGGATCGTTTTATAGCGCCAAATAAAATCGTTACTATCTCTCAAATCATTATAAGATAACATATAATCTCAATTATGCTCTGCTGTTTTCTGCCGCTCATTTATCGTATCTGTCCAATCCCTCTAAATAAAACCGCAAATACTTCATCAACGCCATGATCCCTTTGAATTGCCGTAATAGCCGCTCATTCAGATTTTCCAGTGCCAGCTGAAAAGAGCCTGCGATTTTGTCATAGTTCTGTTCGTCTAACTCATTCAGCAGTTCCTTCATATTTTCTATATAATAAACGGTTTTTCTCAAGCTGCTGATGACTAGAATTTTACGAAGTTCTGAAATGGAAAATACTCGATAACCGTTTGCGATATTTCTTTTTGAGTGGATCAGTCCTTCTTTTTCCCAGTGACGGATGGCTGAGGTTTTGATCCCGGCTATCTTAGCGGCATCTCCAATAGTCATGAATTTATTTAATTGCACATTTTGGTATTGAGTAAATTCAGTATTTTGGATCATCGTCAAAATCTCTTCCACTCGCTGTTTTTCTGTCTGCATTTGTGCTTGCTGCTGATTTATTAGCCATAGCGCTTCTTCAAATCGGGATTCCTTGATCTCCCTCATAGCTTCATAAACCACAGGTATATCATAGCCTTTCAACAAGACTCTGATAGTCGTAAAAGCTTGTAAATGAATTGCGGTATAGATACGATGACCGCTGTCTGTTCTCGGTACAACAGGTATCAGACCTTGTTCTTCATATCTTCTCAAAGTTGTCGTACTGACATTCAAACGGTTTGCGATCTGCTTTGGGGTATAGGTTTCCATTTCCTGCTCCTTGATTAAAGTAAAACCTTCAAGTGCTACGATAACATATTTCAAATAAAAACACCTATATAAAGAGAAAGCCTGACGAAAAAGCGAAAGATTGCATGAATGTTATATGATAAGAGTAGAAATGATTTAGGAGGAATGAATATGGAGAAGATCATCAGACTGACAGACGGAACAGAATTGAAGGCTGGTCTGACTGGAGATTCAAATGCACCAACATTGATGCTTCCGGTCGCCAAAGAGTCTGTATACGGACAAGAGGCGGAGACCTTAAAATTATGGGGTGTCGATCCTGAATCAGGAAAACATTTTATTGAAGGTCTCGCGGACGATTTTCAAGTTCTTTATTTTGATTACGAAGGACACCGGCTGAAACACCCAAGCCCAGAAAACCTTACTCCAGAACAGTTGGCAAATGATTTTTTGACGATCGCCGATGAGATGGATGTTACGCGATTCAGCTATTACGGTTATTCTTGGTTGGCATTAGCTGGATTGCAGTTAGCCATTCGGACAGATCGTTTGGAAACTTTGATCATGGGCGGTTTCCCCCCGTTAGATGGGCCTTACAAAGAAATGTTGATCGTAACCAATAAAACGCACGAACAGGCTTTGTATAACCAAAAAACACCGAATATTAAAGCCAGTCCTGATGATCCTGAAAAGATCGACTGGGACAATGTACAAGTAAAGATCGATACGGATCAAACAAAACAATTCGTTACGATGTACAAACATTTGATGGACTTTGATGATCGGAACATCCAACAGCAATTAACCATCCCAAGATTGGCATTTGCCGGTGAAAAAGACACGATCGTTTACGGAGAAAACTTTGGCAACGTAACAGTAGATATTGTTGGTCTCCTTCAAAAAAATAAGGACGAGTTAGAAAAACTGGGGTGGGATATAGCGATCCTAAAAGGAACCGACATGGATCACACCAAAGCTATGCAGCCGGCAACAGTCTTGCCGTTGATCAAACCATGGCTGCTCAAAAATGCAGTTTCGAAGAAGTAAAAAATTAGTTGTAAGCATCATGATCGCAAGAAACACCAGATTGACTCCAATGGCGCCAAAAAAGACCGTAACACATGTTCAAGTCCCACAGATTTTTCCTGCGCAGACTTGTAAATCTTTTGTCAATTGGAATGGACGCACTCATCAAATCCATGTTCACCTAGCCAATACCAGCAGCTGCTTAATTTCTGTTCAATCGTTGCCTAGTTTATGGGAATAAATAGGCTATAACAACTGTCTAATAGTAAAAAAAATATCCGAACTATATAGATAATGTTACTGTGTTAAACAGACGCTTTATAATCTATATAATTCGGATATTTCATTTAGATCATCCCTATTTTAGTGCATCGTCATACCGCCAGTAACGTTGATTGCTTGACCGGTCATATAACATGATCTAAAGCTGTGATCGTTCCTTGATTACGTTTGAACGTCACCACGGCATCTTGTAATTCAATTACTGGTCGTTTCTTTGTTTCCATTTTTACCCCTACTTTTCTGTCCAAATCTCTTCTGCGATACTTTTGATCAACGCAATTTTGTTCCATTGTTGTTCTTCTGTTAAGATATTACCTTCTTCAGTTGATGCAAATCCGCATTGTGGGCTTAATGATAAACGATCTAACGGTACGTATTGAGCTGCTTCATGAATCCGGTTGATCACTTGTTGTCGATCTTCTAAGTCGCCATCTTTTGAAGTAATCAAACCTAAGACGACTTTTTTGTCCCCACTGACTTTTGCTAACGGTTCAAAACCGCCAGAACGTTCAGTGTCATATTCTAAATAATAAGCGTGGACATTTTCAGAAGTGAATAATGGATCAGCAACATCGTCATAACCACCAGACGCTGCCCAAGTAGAATGATAATTTCCACGACAAACATGTGTGTTCAAAGTCAAGTCTTCTGGCTGATCCGCTAAGACCGCATTGTTGATCGTTAAATACAGCTGTGCCAATTCTTTTCGAACTTCTTTTTCATCTTTGTCTTCTTCTGCGATGAATCCTTCTGGTAATGGAGCTACTAAAACGCCCCATGTACAATCATCCAGTTGGATCGTCCGCGCGCCAGCAGCATATAAATCAGCAATCACTTGACGGTACGCTTTGACGATGTCTTCAATCAACTGTTCATTCGTTGGGTAAATTTCACGGACTTTTTCGATGATATCTGGGCGTAAGAATTCCACTAGGATCTGTGCTGGTGCTGGAATCGTTTGTTTTACTTCGATCCCTTCACTAGTGTGAGCCCGGGTAAATTTAAAATGCTCTACAAAAGGATGATTCTCACCTGAGATTTTTCCAGTCACGATCACTGTGCCTGGACGCGTTTCTTCTCCATGGAAGAAGTAGCCGTGTTCTGGAACGAAAAATTCCACACCTTGCAGACCCCAGAAGAAATCTAAATGCCACCAACTACGACGGAATTCTCCATCTGTCACAGCTTTCAAACCAATTTTTTCTTGTTTATTGATCAAGTCAATGATGGCTTCATCTTCAACTTTCGTCAATTCTGCTTGGGTGATCTTGCCAGCTTCAAAATCTGTCCGTGCTTCTTTTAATTTATCTGGGCGTAAGAAACTTCCTACGATGTCATAGCTAAATGGCGATGTTGTACGTTTTGTCATAATAAAATTCCTCCATATTTGCTTTGAAAAGATGATGAAACGAAAAAAACATCCATCCCTTTACCTACTGTTTTTACAATAGATAAAGGGACGAATGTTTTCGCGTTACCACCCTCATTTACATTCTTCTCACGAACAATGCCTCAACGGTACCTGTTGATACCCGGTGATATATCGGTCACTTCCCGTTTAGTTTGCGTGAACAAACTAAATTGCTCAGAGCTCATCTTCACTGACTTTTACAATCCCCTTTTTCACCGGCCGGGTTCTCTGTACTCGTTACTTATCAGCTACTCTTCTCTTCAAAGCTTCATTATTTGTTCACTATAATTACATTTAATATTTATCTTGTCAATACTTTTTTCACTTGTTTTTTAAAATAATCATTACTACTCGAATTACATTATAAAAATAGTACTCTCGAAAAATTAGATTTTTTGTCTAACTTTTGGGATACCAAGACCAATTTTTCTCTAATCTCTACACAAATATTAAAAAGGAAACGCCGAAACGTTTCCTCTAAACAAATGATATTACATTTACGCTGATTCCTGTACTTTCGCGATCCGTCCTTGCTCGATATAAACCATCAAGATACTTAGATCAGCTGGGTTGACGCCGCTGATCCGGCTGGCTTGCGCGATAGTTTCCGGTTGGATTTTTTGCAGCTTTTGTTTTGCTTCAGTGGCTAGCCCGTTGATGGCTGCATAGTCGATATTTTCAGGGATTTTTTTCGCTTCCATCCGTTTTAACTTTTCGACTTTTTCCATGGCTTTTTTGATATAGCCTTCGTATTTGATTTGGATCTCGACTTGTTCGATCTCTTTACCTGTCAATTCGCCGTTTTCAGGGATGAATTGCAGCAATTCTTGGTAGCTGACTTCGGGACGGCGCAGGAATTCATTGGCCAACACACCGTCTTTCAGTAAAGCTGAGCCTTTTTCTTGTAAGAAGGCTTGGACTTCTGGTGTTGGTTTGATTCGGATCTTCGACAGCCGTGCGATTTCTTCTTCAACAGCGGCTTTTTTCTTCAAGTACGCTTGGTATTGTTCTTCTTGGACTAAACCGATCCGGTGACCCATTTCCGTCAAACGCAAATCCGCGTTGTCGTGACGCAAGATCAGACGGTATTCCGCCCGTGAAGTCAATAAACGATAAGGTTCATTGGTTCCTTTTGTCACCAAATCATCGATCATTACACCGATATAGCCGTCGCTGCGTTTCAAAATCAGCGGTTCTTTGCCTTGAACTTTTAAACCGGCATTGATTCCGGCGATCAGACCTTGGCCGGCAGCTTCTTCATAACCGCTAGTACCGTTGGTTTGTCCGGCGGTATACAGATTTTCGATGACTTTTGTTTCTAATGTCGGACGCAATTGATGAGGTACTACCACGTCATACTCGATAGCGTAGCCGGTCCGCATCATTTCTACGTTTTCCAGTCCAGCGATGGAATGCAGCATTTTAACCTGTACATCTTCCGGCATGGACGTAGACATTCCTTGTACGTAGACTTCTTCAGTATTCAAGCCTTCTGGTTCCAAGAACAATTGGTGGCGAGGCTTGTCGGAAAAGCGCACGATCTTATCTTCGATCGATGGGCAGTATCTTGCGCCTACGCCTTCAACGATCCCAGTAAACATCGGTGCCCGGTGCAGATTGGCTTGGATGATCTCATGGGTGGTTGGGTTCGTATAGGTCAACCAGCACGGTTCTTGATCCAATTTATAGGCGCTGTCTGGTGTGCTGTAACTGAAATGGTTCGGTTCTTTATCACCAGGCTGGATCTCTGTCACGCTGTAATCAATGGAGCTGGATTTGACCCGCGGCGGTGTTCCTGTTTTAAACCGCGCGATCTCAAAACCAAGTTCCTTCAAATTGTTGGCTAGACCGACAGAGGGTTGTGAATTGTTGGGACCGGAAGAATATTTCAATTCGCCGATGATGATCTCACCGCGAAGTGCGGTCCCGGCAGTGATGACTACCGCTTTGGCACCATAACGAGCGCCGGTATTGGTGACCACACCTTTACAAACGCCGTCTTCTACGATCAGTTTTTCCACCAATCCTTGACGAAGGGTCAGTTTTTCTTCTTTTTCAATAGTGTGCTTCATTTCTTCCGCATACGCGTGTTTGTCCGCTTGTGCCCGTAAAGCCCGGACAGCCGGTCCTTTACCGGTATTCAGCATCCGCATTTGGATGTAGGTTTTGTCGATGTTTTTGCCCATCTCGCCGCCTAACGCATCGATCTCTCTTACTACCACACCTTTGGCTGGTCCGCCGACAGATGGGTTACAGGGCATGAATGCTACCATATCTAAATTGATCGTCAAAAGCAGTGTCTTGTTGCCCATCCGCGCGTTGGCCAATGCGGCTTCTGAACCGGCATGTCCGGCGCCGACGACGATCACGTCATACATTTCTCCTTGATATTCCATGATTTTCTCCTTTGTTTAAAATGCTGAGTAGTTGCAGCTGAAAATTTAATAATGTACTTGCCGATCTCCGTTAAATGACTTGGGAAACTGCTGATATCTTGTTTATTTTCCTAAACAGAATTGGCTGAACAGCTGGGTGATCAATTCGTCCTGTACACTGTCACCGACGATTTCTCCTAAATAATCCCAACAGCGGGTCATGTCGATTTGGACTAGGTCTACCGGCATTCCCAGCGCGATACCGTTGCTGACTTCTCCTAACGATTGGCTGGCTTTTTCTAACAATGCGATATGGCGGGTATTGGAAACGTAAGACGCGTCCTTGTCTCCGGCTTGACCGGCAAAGAACAGATCCGCGATTGCTGTTTCCAATTGATCCAAGCCGTCGTTTTTGACAACTGAGATTTCCAAAATGCTGTCTGAACCAGTATATTCCGTCAATTCTTCCCGATCCAATCGGTTAGGCAGGTCTGTTTTGTTCAGCAAAACGATCCGCTTGCTGTCTTGGGTCAGTGCCAATAATTCACGGTCTTCTTTAGTCAATTCCTCGCTTTGATTCAAGACCAACAGTACCAGATCCGCTTCTTTCAACGCTTTTTTACTGCGTTCCACACCGATTTTTTCAACTTGGTCTTCAGTTTCCCGGATACCAGCTGTATCGATCAGCTTCAAAGGTACGCCTCGAACGTTCACGTATTCTTCGATAACGTCGCGGGTAGTCCCTTCGATGTCTGTCACGATGGCTTTTTCTTCATTCAGCAATAGATTCAGCAAACTGGATTTGCCCACGTTTGGACGACCGATGATAGCGGTGCTCAAGCCTTCTCGCAAGATCTTGCCTTGCTGAGCCGTGATCAGCAGCTGCTGGATCTGAGCCTGTACGTGGTTTGCTTTTTCTTGGAGTAATTTTGTAGTCAGTTCTTCTACATCATCGTATTCCGGATAATCGATATTGACTTCCACTTGCGCCAGTGTTTCCAAGATTTCTTGACGCAATGCCCGGATCAAATGAGACAGATTGCCGTCTAATTGATTCAGCGCCAGATTCATTGCCTTGTCGGTCTTCGCCCGGATCAGATCCATCACCGCTTCTGCCTGTGACAGGTCCACACGACCGTTTAAAAAGGCCCGCTTGGTAAATTCCCCCGGCTCTGCTAAACGCGCGCCTTGGCGCAGCAACAGTTGCAAAATCTGATTAACAACGACGATCCCGCCATGACAGTTGATCTCAACGACATCTTCTCTTGTAAAGGTCTTAGGTGCCCGCATCACAGAAACCATCACTTCATCTAAAAGCTGATCGCCCTTTGGATCAACGATATGTCCGTAATGGATGGTATGAGAAGGGACTTGGTTCAACTGTTTGCTGCCGGAACGATAAACTTCGTCAGCGATCTTCACCGCGTCATCGCCGCTTAAACGAACGATACTAATGGCGCCTTCTCCCGGTGGTGTCGAGATCGCCGCGATCGTATCAAATTCTTTGGTTATTTCAGCCATTTTCTTCTCCTTTGCACAAAAAAAGTGCCTACTCCACCCCTTGAAAAAAAGGGGTGGACTGAGCACTTTGACTGCTAGTCTGATTGAATTCTGGACATAGATTAGCATAATTTTCCGCCTGATGCAAGGGCAGCCGGCGGAAAAGCTGTTTCCCGACAGTAGTTTTAAAAAGAATTTAAACTGTCGGCTGACAGTTTGATTTTAGCTGAAAAGCTCCACGGAAAAACCGCTTTGTCAAACAGCTAAAGGCTATCTGCCGCTGACTATTCAGCTACTTCAGCCAAGAAATATTTTTTCTTACCTTTACGGATCACGACATATTTGCCATCAAACGCCGCAGACGGATCGATAGCAAACGTCAAATCAGTGATCCGGTCGCCGTTGATACTGATAGCGCCGTTTGAGACATCTTCTCGAGCTTGGCGTTTGGATGGTTCGATCTTAGTTGCTACTAACAGCTCTACGATGTTTTCCGGAGTGCTGGAGATAGTAACTTTTGGCATCTTGCCGAAGCCTTGTTGGATCTCTTTGGCAGTCAAGCTCTTGATATCGCCGGAGAACAATGCTTTAGTGATCCGTTGTGCTTCTTGCAGATCCTCTTCACTGTGGACGAAACGAGTGACTTCTTCAGCCAAACGACGTTGCGCTTCTCTTTTTTCCGGTTCTGTTTCGACTTTTTTCGCTAATTCTTCGATCTCTTCTTGTGACAAGAAGGTAAAGTATTTCAAGTATTTCACTACATCCCGGTCATCTTGGTTCAACCAGAATTGGTAAAATTCGTAAGGAGAAGTCTTCTCCGCATCCAACCAAACAGCGCCGCCGGCAGTCTTACCGAATTTCGTGCCGTCTGCTTTTAACATCAATGGGATCGTCAAACCAAACGCTTGGGCTTCCGCTCCTTCGGTTTTTCTGATCAAGTCTAAGCCGGCAGTGATATTGCCCCATTGATCCGCGCCGCCGATCTGCAATTGGACATCGTATGTCTTGTATAAATGTAAAAAGTCGACAGACTGCAGGATCTGATAAGTGAATTCAGTAAATGAGATCCCCACTTCCAAACGGCTGGCAACGATGTCTTTTGCCAGCATCGTGTTGACATTGAAGCTCTTACCGTAATCCCGCAAAAAGTCCAACAATGACATTTTAGACAGCCAGTCGTAGTTGTTGACGAAGCTGATGTTCGCGCCTTCTCCAAATAATTTGCGCATTTGTTGGGTCAATGCATCCACGTTTTGTTGTACTTGTTCCATTGTTTGCAAGACCCGCTCTGTTTTACGGCCGCTTGGATCACCGATCGTTCCAGTACCGCCGCCGATCAAAATATACGGATGATGTCCGGCTAGCTGGAATCGTTTCATCATCATGAACGGGATCAAATGTCCGATATGCATGGAATCGCCGGTAGGATCGACACCGCAATAAAGAGAGATGCTCTTTTCTTCCACCAGTTTGCGCAGCTCTTCTTCATTGGTCTGTTGGTTTATGGCGTCACGCCATGTTAATTCATCAATAATGTTCATTTTTTTGCCCTCCATTTTTTTGAAAGCAGGAATCTTATCACCTGCCGAATACTGATCAGAAAATTTACCAAATAAAAAATCCCTTAGCCAAAAACAGCTAAGGGACGAATAGTCGCGGTACCACCCAAATTGTACACTGCATCTGCAGTCTACCTCTCTAACAGTTAACGCTGTCGCGCGGCGCTGTCGCCGAAGACTCGCAAAATGTACTTCGTTTTAAAGCATGTACTAGTTTGCAGCACCACTAGCTCTCTTTGACATTGGCTTTATCCCTACTTCGTTTTGGTCGTTGTCTTTTCAGTATAATTACCTCTAATCATAGAATCCCCCGTTTCGTTTGTCAACAAATTTCTTTGATCGAAGTCTAAGGGCTGTTTTTAAAAGCGGTTGGTTTTGACCCTGGCTGGCAAGGTCCATAGCAAGAAAAAAATCCCAATGCTGTCAGAGAAAGAACGTTACGTTGTTTCATCTTTAGCATTGGGATATCTATTTTAAAGATAGTTCAAAAGGATCCTGCTTTTATGCTTCAGCAGTTTCTGCGATCGTTTCGAATTGTGAATTGTATAAAGCAGCATAGTAGCCGTTTAAAGCAATCAATTCATCATGTGTTCCTTGTTCCTTGATATCGCCGTCTTGCATGTACAAGATCTTATCGGCGTCTTTGATCGTCGACAGACGGTGAGCGATCACGAAGGATGTCCGGCCTTGCATCAGATTGTTCATCGCTTCTTGGATCATTTCTTCTGTACGAGTATCGACAGAAGAGGTTGCTTCATCCAAGATCAAAATCGGTTTGTCTGCCAAGATCGCCCGTGCGATCGTCAGCAGTTGTTTTTGTCCTTGAGAGATGTTGGAAGATTCTTCGTTCAATTCCATGTTGTAGCCGCCTGGCAATGTCTTGATAAAGTGGTCTACGTGCGCGGCTTTCGCTGCGGCGTAAACTTCTTCATCGGTTGCTTCCAAACGTCCATAACGCAGATTGTCCATGATCGTTCCTTTGAACAACCAAGTATCTTGCAAGACCATCCCGATGTTTTCCCGCAAATCAGAACGGTTGAAATCGCGGATATCATGTCCGTCAATCTTGATAGCTCCTGAATTGACGTCATAAAAACGCATCAGCAGTTTGACCATCGTGGTCTTACCAGCACCCGTTGGTCCAACGATCGCCACCGTTTGTCCAGGTTCTACGTGCGAACTGAAATCATTGATGATGATCTTATCAGGTGTATAACCGAAGTGAACGTGATCGAAATCGACCATTCCTTCTGCTTTACCGATTTTAACTGGATTTTCAACTGTTTGATCTTCTTCCTCTTCTTCCAAGAATTCAAAGACCCGTTCTGCTGCCGCAGCCATTGATTGCAACATGTTGGATACTTGTGCCAACTGAGCGATCGGTTGTGTCAGGTTGCGGACGTATTGGATAAAGGCTTGGATATCACCAACTGTGATCGATCCGTTATACGCCATCACACCACCGACGATCGCTACTGCTACATATCCTAAGTTACCGACAAAGTTCATGATCGGTTGCATCAAACCAGAAAGAAATTGTGATTTCCATGCGGATTTGAAGAGAACATTATTTTGTTCTTTAAATTCTTGCAATGCATTTTCTTCGTCATTGAACAAACGAACGATATTGTGTCCGCCGATCGTTTCTTCCACTTGACCGTTGATGACCCCAAGATATTCTTGTTGGGTCTTAAAGTGTTTTTGCGAATTTTTTACGACGATCGCGATCAAAATGATAGAGATCGGTACGATCAAGATAGCCACACCGGTCATTTTCACAGAGATCGACAGCATCATCACGATAACCCCCACCACTGTAAAGACCGAAGTAATCAATTGGGTGATGGATTGGTTCAAACTTTGTCCTAATGTGTCCACGTCATTGGTTACGCGGGAAAGAACGTCACCGATCGTCCGGCTTTCAAAGTAGTTCATCGGCATGCGGTTGATCTTTTCAGAGATTTCTTTCCGCATCCGATAAGTGACTTTTTGCGAGATTGTTGACATGATCCAGCCTTGGATGATCCCAAACAGGGAAGCCACCAGGTACAAGCCCAGCATAAACAGCAGGATACCGCCGATTTTTTCAAAGTCGATGCCGCCGGTCCCTTGATACTTCGCAACTAATCCTTCAAACAATTCTGTGATTGCTTTAGAAAGGATCTTAGGACCCCAAATGTTGAAAATAGTCGAGGCCATCGCAAAGATGATCACAAAGAAAACAGGAATTTTATAAGCACCGATATAAGATATCAGCTTTTTGACGGTTCCTTTGAAGTCTTTGGCTTTCTGTCCGCTGCCCATACGACCGCCGGGACCGCCGAAGCCGCCACGAGGGCGATTGTTTGTTTGTTTTTCACTCATTTATTTCGCTCCTCCTTACTCAGCTTCTTCTATGCCTAATTCAGAATTACTCAATTGAGATTGAGCGATTTCTTGGTAGACAGTTGATGTTTTGATTAATTCTTCATGAGTTCCTTGCGCTACGACACGTCCTTCGTCTAAAACGATGATGTTGTCGGCATGCAGGATCGTAGAGATTTTTTGCGCTACGATGATCTGTGTAGCACCATGGATATTTTCTGACAAAGCTTTACGCAACGCCACATCGGTTTTATTGTCCAAAGCAGAGAAAGAATCGTCAAAGATCAAGATCTTAGGATTCTTCGCCAATGCACGGGCAATGGAAAGCCGTTGTTTTTGTCCGCCGGAAACATTAGAACCGCCTTGTGAAATAGCACGTTCGTAACCAGCATCATTAGCGTTGATGAATTCTGTTGCTTGCGCGATCTCAGCCGCTTTTTTCATTTGTTCATCAGAGATCTCAGCGTCACCGAACTTGATGTTCGACGCGATATCGCCAGAGAATAAGATCCCTTTTTGCGGTACAAATCCCATCAATTCATGCAATTTATGCAATGAAATGTCGCGGATATCCACACCGTCGATGGTGATCCGTCCGCCGGTCACATCAAAGAAACGAGGGATCAGATTGACGATCGTTGATTTACCGGAACCGGTAGAACCGATGATCGCAGTAGTTTCTCCTGGTTTAGCGGTGAAATTGATGTGATGCAATACATCTTCATCTGCATCGCTGTAACGGAACTGCACCCCTTCAAATTTAACTTCACCTTTGAAGTCTACGTCGTTGTCTTTCACGACTGGTTTGTCTGTGATAGTAGGTTCTGTGCTCAATACTTCATCTACACGTCCTGCGGCAACGTTGGCACGAGGCAAGATGATAGAAACCATCGAAAGCATCATGAAGGCCATAACGATCAGCATCGTATACGTAATGAAGGCCATCATATCCCCTACTTGCAATTGACCGTTGTTCATGTTGTGTCCGCCGACCCAAACGATCAGAACAGAGATTCCGTTCATCATCAGCATCATTACTGGGAACATGATCGACATTGCACGGTTGACGAACATTTGAGTTTTCATCAAATTGGTATTGGCTTCATCAAATCGTTTTTCTTCAAATTTTTCGCGGGAAAAGGCACGGATGACAGACAATCCAGTCAAGATTTCCCGTGACACTAAGTTCACCCGGTCCACCAATGTTTGTAATGCCTTGAATTTCGGCATCGTGAATGTCAACAAAGTAACTACCAGCAGCAAGACTGCGCCGACTGCGACACCGACGATCCAGCCCATACCGGTCCCTGTTTTATAAACTTCATAGATACCGCCGATACCTAAGATCGGTGCGTACAATACCATCCGCATGATCATCACGATACCCATTTGGATCTGTTGGATATCATTGGTGTTTCGTGTGATCAATGAAGCAGGTGAGAATTTTTCCATTTCATTGTTAGAAAATTGCAGTGTACGTTCGTATTGAGCGACCCGTAAGTTACGACCGACAGAAGCCGCCACTAATGAAGCGATCCAGCCGACGATGATTGCTGCCGCTGCGGAAAGGAATGTCAATCCCACCATTTTCGCTCCGGTTTTGATCATATAATCTGTTTGGATTTTTTGCGTGTCCATTTTTAATGCTTTATATTCTGCTAAAACAAATTGCGTACCGACTGTCTTCATTGAATCTGCACCCAGATCCCCTAAAGACTCTTTGGTTTTCTTCCGAGCTTCTGCAACTTTTTCCGGCATCGCATCGTTGGTTTTTTCTAATTCATCAGCGATTTTTTTAGCTTGCGCACCTTTTTCTTGCGCTTGATCTGCTAATTCTTGTGCTTGCTGCCCTTTGGCTTGTGCTTGAGCAGCAGTGGCAGCTGCAGCTTGCGGATCAGTAGCACTGGCAGCCTGTTCGCCGAGTTCTTGCGCTTCCGCGCCGGCTTTTTTCGCTTCTTCACCCAGCTGTTTTGCTTCTTCGCCAAGTTTTTTCGCTTCTTCGCCTTGTTTACCCATTTGAGTGTATTCTTCAAGGATGGTTTTCGCTTCATTGCTGTTGTCTGAATCCTTCATTTGTGAAGACGCCAGCATCATCATCGGTAATTCAAATATTTTGGAAAGTTTTTCTTTCGTTACACCTTTTTGAAGATCTAACGTATACACTTTTCCATCTTTCGATAATTTATAATTATCTTCGATTTTGCTTTTTTCCGATTCCGTCATGAACATTTCAATCGCTTGAAGTGATTCTTTACGGATTTTATCCGGCGTCGCTGTTTCGATACCGCCTTGTTGGATACCGACGTCAACGATATCGGACGTTAAATTTGGTAAGTTCAAATCACTGTTGGCCTGCACTACTAATAATGCGATGACCGCAATGATCGCGTACCAATATTTGCCAAGATGTTTAAAGATCTTCACTAGATGTCACTTCCTCTTCTTTGTTGGTGTCGTGGGAGTATTTTATGAATTTTGCCGCCAGCTCAACAAATTTTTTAGTATCGGCTTCTCCCATGCGTTTAAAGACTCTGATAATTTTATCTTGCATCTTTCGCTTTTCCATCTCTGCCTGTACTTTACCCTTTTTTGTCAAAGTCACTTGGATGCGTCGTCGATCGTCTGGATCTATCGTACGGCTGATCTGTCCTTTTTTCTCTAGATTTCCCAATAAAGCCGCGATCCGTGCACTGGACACGTTCATCGTTTCCGCAAGATGCTTAGGACTTACCGCTGTGTCGATGTGATCCAAATATTTGATCACGATCAATTCACCGCGATTGCTCTTTTCCATCTCACTGAAAGCACCATGTCGATTTTCTAACATCAGCTTCTCTAACTTCCGTTCAGCTTCTTCAGCATAAGACATAAGTTTCCTCCTTCACAATTAATTAACACTATTAGTCACTAACACTATTAGTGATTTTCGCTAATAGATAATAAACCTATTTTTTGGCACTGTCAACGAATTAAAACTATGGTTTCGCTTACACTTAAAATTTTTTTAGCGATTGTTTAATAACTAGCACATTATTTATTGAAAATACTTGGAAAACGCTTGATGTAAACGAATTTAAAATTAATAGTGTTATTTAAAATTCCAAAAAAATCGGCTTGAGACTTTGGCTTCTGTGAAATATCCTCCAAAATCGGATCATGGATCTACCTACACTGATAGGGGAGAAAAAAATAAGCCGATCCCTTCCATTAGAAGAAATCGGCTTATCTTTTGATCAAAATGACATGACTCATCGTCTCTCACCTTGATAAGAATGATATAGTAAAATATACTTGGTTTCCTATTTGTTGTCAATCGCTTTTTGCCCCGCAAGGACACAAGGAGCAGATCCTTTAATAGCGTTTCTTGACAGGTTCTACTACAAGATAGCGATAAGGTTCATCGCCTTCTGAATGAGTTTTGACTTGTTCGTCTTCACTTAATACAGAATGAATCTGTTTGCGTTCAAAGGCCGGCATCGGTTCTAAAAAGACTGGACGACCTGTCCGTTTGACTTTTTCAGCTGTTCGCTCAGCCAATCGCTGCAAGATAGCTTGTCGTTTTTGACGATAGTCGCCGACGTTGATCACCACTGACAATTTGTTTTTGGCGATCCGGTGGATGAAGACTTGTGCTAAATATTGCAACGCGTTCAACATTTTACCGTGTTTGCCGATCAAGATTCCTTGTTTTTCCGTATCAAGATGGAAAACTACCAGTCCTTCTTCTCTTTCGATGCGAACTAGTGCTGGAGCGTTCAACTCTTTGGTGATATTGGTCAGATAAAGCGCCAACTGCGTCAATGCCGCGTCATCTGCTAAATCCGCTACTTCTGCGGCAGCAGACTGCGGTTCTGGAGTCACGTCAATTTCTGTCTCGATCACTTCAGGAGCAGCAGGTTCTTCAGTTATGACATCCGCCACCGTTTCAGCGACGGCTTCAGTGATCTCTTCACTGACTGTTGGTTCAATGGAAACTTTTGCTTCTTTTTTCCCCATTCCCAAGAACCCTTTTTTACCTTCTTCTAAAATTTCGATGGATGCTTCTTCTTTCGTAAGACCTAATGCGGCTAATCCTTTCTGGATCGCTTCTTCCACAGTTGTTCCTTCATAGATCGGCATCTTAGAGACCTCCTTTGTTATTTCTTGCGTTTTTTCTTCGGATTCATCGCTTTTTGCAATGCGCGTTCCCGTTCACGGATCTTGCGGGCTTCTTCTTCCCGCTCTTTACGGATCTTGAAGGGATTATTGATCAGTAATGTTTGTACCACTTGGAAAGCATTGGAAACTACCCAGTATAATGACAACCCGCTGGCTAAATTGACCCCCATCACTAAAATCATGATCGGCATAGCAAAGTTCATGATCTTCATGCTTGGATTAGATTCCAGCTGGCTCATGCTGGATAAATAAGTACTGAAGAATGTAAAGACCGCAGCTAAGATCGGCAAGATGAATGTCGGATCCGCTTCACCAAGGTTCAACCATAAAAAGTGTCCTTGACGCAATTCCGGTACCCGTTGGATCGATTGCCACAATGCCATCAAAATCGGCATTTGTACCAATAATGGCAGACAGCCGGCGTACGGATTGACATTATTTTCCGCATATAAGCGCTGAGTTTCTTCTTTTAACTTGTTTTGTGTCTCGATATCTTTGGATGCATATTTTTTTTGCAGCGCTTTTATTTTTGGCTGAAGCTCTTGGGTCTTGCGCATGCTTTTGGTTTGGAAATGCATCAGCGGCATCAAAATGATCCGGATGATCAATGTGAACAAAATGATCCCGATCCCGGAATTGCCAAAAGATAACCCTTTGATCGCCTGCGCAAAATTATAAACGATGTAACGGTCCCAGACCCCCGTACTTTGTGCGCTGACTTCTCCTGTACCGCAGGCGGATAGGAAAAGTACTAGACCCAGCAAGCTGGCTAGTAAAATGATACGTTTTCTTTTCACGAAACAAATTCCCCTCTACTATATTATTTAGTTTTGATGATCTTTGCGAGTTTCAACACATGCTCCAGATTCGCATAGACTTCTTTGCTGTCCAGACCACTGATCGCTGGTCGAGCAATGATGATAAAATCAATCTCAGGCTCTATTTTCTCTCGCATGTCATACAAGCAAGCGCGAATTTTTCGTTTTACAGCATTTCTTTCCACTGCGTTGCCGATTTTCTTTCCTACTGAAAGTCCTACGCGAAAATGTTTTTGTCCTGGTTTATCCAATCGATAAACGACAAATTTGCGATTGGCGCAAGAAACACCTTTTTGGAAAACTCTTTGAAAATCTTTTTCTTTTTTTACTCGATAGGACTTTCTCATTTCGCTTCCTTCATTTCTTTTAATCTCATTACTCACTCAACAATAATACCATAATTAAACCTCTTACTTCACCCTTTTCCCGTAAAAAAGGGTACAAAAAAAACCACTGTGGTTTCAGTGGTTTACGCTGCAAGAACTTTTCTTCCTTTACGACGACGGCTTGCTAAAACACGACGACCGTTTTTCGTACTCATACGTTTACGGAATCCATGAACTTTTTGACGTTTGCGTTTATTTGGTTGGTAAGTTCTTTTCATTGCTTCCACCTCCATCAAAATGATCTATCTACTACTAGACATACTTTGATAGTATAACGAGAATATCGGGGATTTGTCAATAAGAAAACGTCAATTCTTCTGTCTTTATTTATCCACAATCTGTTTTTCAGCTGGGGGATTTTTGTGAATTATCACCAACTATTTCAGTGTTTTTCCATATTTTCTAGTAAGTTTTCAACAAATAAACAAGCCGAAATAAGTTTTCAACATCTTTTTATTTGTCTGTGGACAATATTCTAAAAATATTATGATATCAAGCTTTAAAATCCACACTTGTCTGTGGATTACTTTGTGGTTATCCCAAAAAATCCCCAGAACTTTCTTTCTTGTGGATAACTTTTTCCCGTTTTGTGTATATCTTTTTTTTAGGTTTTGCACAACTGTGGAAAATGAAAAAAATTTTTTTATTCCTCTGCTTTTTTTCTGTTAATCTGTGGAAAACTTTTCTGATCCATGCTAAATTAGTACTAGTATTCTAAATTAGAAATAGGAGGACATTCTATGTCATCTCTTGCAACTATATGGCAGGAGCTTCAATACAATTTGCGAAAAGAACTCAATCCTCAAAGTTACGAAGTCTGGATCGAGACAGTCAAACCGGTTTCTTTTCAAAATGATCAATTAGTGATCGAAGTTCCTACAGATGTCCATAAAACATATTGGAAGAAAAATCTGGCGTCTAAAGTCGTTGAAATAAGTTTTATGCTGTACGGAAAAGAGATCATTCCGACTTTTGTGACTCCTGACGAAGTGCAAACCATCACCTCCGAAGAAAACAAACCGAAAGAAAAAGCAAAAGAAGAAAACAAACCCAACTCGATGCTGAATCCCAAGTATACTTTTGATACATTTGTCATCGGGAAAGGCAATCAGATGGCCCATGCCGCGGCTCTTGTGGTAGCGGAAGAACCTGGGTCTATTTATAATCCCCTCTTTTTCTATGGCGGTGTCGGTTTAGGGAAGACTCACTTGATGCATGCTATCGGTCATCAAATGCTGCAAAACCGGCCGGATGCCAAGATCAAATATGTCAGCAGTGAAAATTTCACTAATGATTTCATCAATTCGATCCAAAAAAATAAAATGGAAGATTTTCGTAATGAATACCGCAGCGTTGATCTGCTTTTAGTGGATGATATCCAATTTTTGGTGAGCAAAGAGGGAACACAAGAGGAATTTTTCTATACATTTGAAGAATTATATAAGAATAACAAACAAATCGTACTGACCAGCGACCGGTTGCCAAATGAGATCCCAACATTGCCGGAACGGCTGGTTTCCCGTTTCGCATGGGGACTTTCCGTAGACATCACACCGCCGGATCTTGAAACACGGATCGCGATTTTGCGGAAAAAAGCTGAAGCGGAACGTTTAGAGATCCCTGATGATACTTTAAGCTACATCGCAGGCCAGATCGATTCCAATATCCGAGAATTAGAAGGCGCACTGGTACGGGTCCAAGCATTCGCTACCATGAATAATTCCGATATCACCACCAGTTTGGCGGCTGAAGCATTGAAAGCATTGAAGGCCAATCACGGTCTGACACAAGTCTCGATTTTGCAGATCCAAGAAGAAGTCGCGAAATACTATCATATCCAATTGAAAGATCTCAAAGGAAAAAAACGGGTGAAGACCATCGTTGTCCCTCGCCAGATTGCGATGTATCTTTCACGGGAGCTGACGGACCATTCATTGCCGAAGATCGGTGCGGAATTTGGCGGAAAAGACCATACAACTGTCATCCATGCCCACGAAAAAATCGAAAAATTAGTCCAAAGCGATGCGACCATCAAGACAGAAATCAGCGAGATCAAAAATCTCCTGATGAACTAGCATGTGGACAAATGTGGAAATTAAGCAAAACTTATCCACACGTTATGCACAAGGGGAAAACTCTTGTTTCCGGCTTTTTTATAAGTTATCCACTGTTTAAACAGCCCTACTACTACTATTATTTTTTATATAACTATTAATTAAAGGAGAATCAGCTATGAAAGTCACTTTAAACCGAGCTTTATTTATCCAAGAATTGCAAACTGTCCAACGGGCGATTTCCTCTAAAACCACGATTCCCATTCTGACAGGGGTCAAGATCGTTTTGACTTCGGAAGGATTAACACTGACCGGCAGCAACGCCGATATTTCTATTGAAACTTTTCTAGCCGCTGACAATGAAAAAGCGCAGATGCAAATCGAAAAAACCGGAGCTGTTGTATTACAGGCTCGTTTCTTTAGCGAAATCATCAGACGTTTGCCGGAAGATACCTTCACAATGGAAGTTATTGAAAATAATCAAGTAGCGATCAATTCCGGAAAAGCCAACTTTACAGTGAATGGATTGGATGCAGAAAGTTATCCACATCTGCCGATCGTTGAAAGTCAAAACCAAATGAAGATCCCGGTTCATGTCTTGAACCAGCTGATCAATGAAACTGTTTTTGCCGTATCACAACATGAAAGCCGTCCGATCTTGACTGGTGTCCATTTTGTGTTGGAAGACCAAAAATTGTTGGCAGTGGCTACTGACTCTCACCGTTTAAGCCAACGGGTGATCCCCATCGAACAAGCAGCCAGCGACTTCAATATCGTGATCCCAGGCAAAAGTTTGACAGAACTGTCTCGTTCATTGAGTGATGAAGAAGAGATCGTCGAAATCAGCATCATGGAAAATCAAGTACTTTTCAAAACAGAAAACATGCTGTTTTATTCTCGCCTATTGGAAGGAAATTATCCTGACACGAATCGTTTGATCCCAGCCAGCTTCAATACTGAGATCGAATTTACGGTACCGAAATTATTGGCGGCTATCGAACGGGCTTCACTGCTTTCTCATGAAGGCCGCAACAATATCGTTCGTTTGTCCATCCGCAACGACGCGGTGACACTTTACGGAAACTCACCAGAGATCGGTAAAGTAGAAGAAGCATTGAATTATGAAAAAGTAAGCGGCGAACCTTTAGATATCTCCTTCAATCCTGATTACATGAAGGCTGCTTTGCGGGCGTTTGGTGACATGAGTATCACGATCAAATTCATTTCTGCGATCCGACCTTTCACGTTGGAACCGACAGAAGGAGAAGCGGCATTTATCCAATTGATCACCCCAGTTCGTACCAATTGATTTAAAATTAGTTGAAAAACTGCAGAAACTTTCCGAAAATGAATAATTTTAAAAAAAGGGCTTAAAATCGTTTTTAAGCCCTTTTAATTATTTTTGTCTAAAATCCTCGATTTCGCTTAAAACTTCTTAGAAAGAAAATAAACAAGATAAATTTGTTTTATTCCTTAAAAAAAGGTATAATAAGAACATATGTCTGCCATAGAATTGAGGGATGAAAATGAAAGAGAAAATCTTGTTGGAAACAGATTACATGACGTTGGGACAAGTCCTGAAAGAAGTTAATGTAATCAGCAGCGGTGGGCAAGCGAAATGGTACTTGGCGGAAAATACCGTTTTTGTAGACGGCGAACCGGAAAATCGCCGCGGACGGAAACTTTACGCTGGCATGATGATCGAGATACCTGATGCAGGTACTTTTTTTATGACTAAAAAGGAAAATCTGCATGAGGCTGAATGAGCTGCATTTAAAAAATTACCGCAATTATGATGAGCTTTCGTTGAGCTTTTCTAAAAACCTGACGCTTTTTTTAGGAGAAAACGCGCAAGGAAAGACCAATCTGCTGGAAAGCATCTATGTGTTGGCTATGACCCGCAGCCACCGGACCAATAATGAACAAGAATTGATCCAGTGGGGACATGAATTTGCCCATATCAGCGGCATCGTCAATAAAAACACCAGTCAGATCCCGTTAGAGATCACACTTTCAAAAAAAGGCCGCAAGACAAAAGTCAATCATATCGAGCAAAAAAAGCTCAGCAGCTATGTTGGTCAGCTGAATGTGATCTTATTTGCGCCGGAGGATCTTTCATTAGTCAAAGGCAGCCCGCAGTTGCGGCGGAAATTTTTGGATATGGAGATTGGCCAGATCGATCCTATCTATCTGTATGATCTGGTCCAGTATCAGCATGTCCTAAAGCAGCGCAATCAATATTTAAAACAGATGCAAAACAAAGCAGATCCCTTGTACTTGGACATTTTGACGGAGCAGCTTGTCAGTTTCGGCAGCAAAGTACTTTTGGGACGAGCTAAATTTGTCAAACGTCTGGAATATTGGGCCAATGAACTGCACAACAAAATCAGTCATGAAAAAGAAATACTTGCCATCGATTATGTCTCGAGTATCCCTTTTCAACCTTCTATGGAACTGAAAGAAATACAAGCGATTTTTTTCCAAGAAATCGAAAAAAATAAAGAAAAAGAGCGTGTACGTCTATCGACATTAGTAGGTCCTCATCGCGACGACCTTCACTTTTTCATCAATGGAAAAGATGTCCAGACTTACGGGTCGCAAGGCCAGCAGCGGACTACCGCTTTAAGTGTCAAATTAGCCGAGATCGATTTGATGAAAGAAGAGACGGGAGAATATCCGATCCTTTTATTGGATGATGTCATGAGCGAACTGGATGATTCCAGACAACTCCATCTTCTTGAAACCATCGAAGGCAAAGTCCAGACATTTTTGACTACAACTACGTTAGCACACGTGAAAAATAAAATGACTGTTGAACCAGAGATTTTTTATGTTCAGCAAGGCGAATTAAAAGGAGAAAACTAGATGACAGAAGAAGAAAAAAGTTTAGTTGAACGCGCCAAAGAGTATGATGCCAGTCAGATCCAAGTACTAGAAGGCCTAGAAGCCGTTCGTAAACGTCCTGGTATGTATATCGGTTCGACTAGTTCAGAAGGACTCCATCACCTCGTTTGGGAGATCGTTGATAATTCTATCGATGAAGCTTTAGCGGGTTTTGCTACTAAGATCCAAGTAGTGGTAGAAGAAGACAACAGTATCACAGTCACTGATGATGGTCGCGGTATTCCGGTAGATATCCAAGCAAAAACCGGACGTCCAGCGGTGGAAACTGTCTTTACAGTCTTGCATGCCGGCGGGAAGTTCGGCGGCGGCGGATATAAAGTATCCGGGGGACTTCACGGTGTAGGTTCTTCCGTGGTAAATGCATTATCGACGACTTTAGATGTCAAAGTCTTCAAAGACGGCAAGATCTATTATCAAGAATACCGTCGCGGCGCAGTCGTAGATGACTTGAAAGTTATTGGCGAGACTGATCAGCACGGGACTGCGGTCCACTTTGTACCAGATCCTGAGATCTTTACAGAAACCGTTGAATTCAATTTTGATAAATTGGCGACACGGATCCGTGAATTAGCCTTCTTGAATCGCGGTCTGCATATTTCTATCGAAGACCGCCGAGAAGAACCGGTACTTAAAGAATATCATTTTGACGGCGGGATCAAGAGCTACGTTGAGCACTTGAACAGCAACAAGACTGTCTTGTTCCCTGAACCGATCTATCTGGAAGGCACCCAACAAGATATCACTGTGGAAGTATCTCTGCAATATACTGACAGCTACCACACGAATTTGTTGAGTTTTGCCAACAATATCCATACCTATGAAGGCGGGACCCATGAATCCGGCTTTAAAACAGCTTTGACTCGCGTAATAAATGACTACGCCCGCAAACAAAAGCTGATGAAAGAAAATGACGAAAACCTGACCGGTGAAGATGTTCGGGAAGGACTGACAGCTGTCATCTCCATCAAGCATCCGGATCCGCAGTTTGAAGGACAAACCAAAACAAAACTGGGGAACTCCGAAGTACGGACGGTTACTGATCGTTTATTCTCTGAGCATTTCACGAAATTCTTGATGGAAAATCCGACAGTTGGCCGTCAAGTGGTAGAAAAAGGCTTATTAGCCTCAAGAGCCCGCTTAGCCGCAAAACGCGCTCGGGAAGTCACTCGCCGCAAAGGTGCTTTGGAAATCAGCAATCTGCCTGGTAAACTAGCTGACTGCTCCAGCAATGATCCGGAAAAAACTGAATTATTCATCGTCGAAGGAGATTCTGCTGGCGGTTCTGCAAAACAAGGACGTAATCGGGAATTCCAAGCGATCTTGCCGATCCGTGGGAAGATCTTGAACGTAGAAAAAGCCAGCATGGATAAAATCTTGGCTAATGAAGAGATTCGTTCACTATTTACTGCGATGGGAACTGGGTTTGGCGAAGACTTTGATGTATCCAAAGCTCGTTACCATAAGTTAGTCATCATGACCGATGCCGATGTGGATGGCGCTCATATTCGTACATTGCTTTTGACACTGTTTTATCGCTATATGCGGCCGATCGTCGAAGCGGGATATGTTTATATCGCTCAGCCGCCTTTGTATGGTGTCAAGCAAGGGAAGAATATCACGTACGTTCAACCAGGTAAAAACGCCGAAGAAGAACTGCAGCAAGTGATCCAATCATTGCCGGCAACACCAAAACCAAATGTCCAACGATATAAAGGTCTTGGGGAAATGGACGATCATCAGCTATGGGAAACAACGATGGACCCTGAAAACCGCTTGATGTTGCGGGTCAGCGTTGACGACGCCATTGAAGCCGATCAGATTTTTGAAATGCTGATGGGTGATCGCGTAGAACCTCGACGTGCATTTATTGAAGAAAATGCCCACTATGTAAAAAATCTTGATATCTAGATGAAGGATATCCGTTCCGCTTTACACAGTAAGTACAGTGGAACGATTTACGGCGTGATGACGGTAGAATTTTTTAAAATTCTTACCTAACTAGGAACAAGGATGTCAGTTCCACTTTGCAAGGTACATGTAGTGGAATGATATACGGCGTGACGATTAGTAGAATTTTCTCAAAATTCTTCCCCAAATAGGAACAAGGAGGAACAAATCTTGAACGAACCAAGTAAAAATATCCATAATGTCAATCTGACCAGTGAAATGAAAGATTCCTTCATCGATTACGCAATGAGTGTTATCGTTGCCCGGGCCCTTCCTGATGTACGCGATGGTTTGAAACCAGTTCACCGGCGGATCCTTTATGGAATGAATGAGTTGGGAGTCACTCCTGACAAGCCTCACAAAAAATCAGCCCGGATCGTCGGGGATGTTATGGGGAAATATCACCCTCATGGCGATAGTGCGATCTATGAATCGATGGTGCGGATGGCTCAACCTTTCAGCTATCGTTATATGCTGGTAGACGGTCACGGAAACTTCGGATCAGTAGATGGCGACGGTGCGGCGGCGATGCGTTATACCGAAGCTCGGATGAGCAAATTAGCCTTAGAGATGCTGAGAGATATCAATAAAAATACTGTCGATTTTATCAGCAACTATGATGATACCGAAAGAGAACCGGAAGTTTTGCCGGCTCGTTTCCCAAATCTTTTGGTGAACGGTACGACAGGGATTGCTGTTGGTATGGCTACCAATATCCCGCCACATAACTTGAATGAAGTTATCGCGGCTATTGATCTTTTGATGGAAAATCCTGACGTCACCACAAGTGAACTGATGGAAGTTCTGCCTGGACCTGATTTTCCTACCGGCGGTCTAGTTATGGGCAAATCCGGCATCCGCCGGGCTTACGAGACCGGTAAAGGCTCGATCACTGTGCGTGGCCGTGTGGAAGTCACAGAGATGCCAAACGGCAAGGAACGGATCTTAGTTACCGAATTGCCATACATGGTCAATAAAGCGAAACTGATCGAACGGATCTCCGAGCTGCATCGGGACAAACGGATCGAAGGGATCACTGACTTGCGGGATGAATCTTCTCGTGAAGGCATGCGGATCGTGATCGATGTCCGTCGTGATGTCAGCGCGTCAGTCATTTTGAACAATCTTTATAAAATGACTTCATTGCAAACATCATTTGGCTTTAATATGCTGGCCATCGAAAAAGGTGTTCCGAAGATCTTAAGCTTGAAACAGATCTTGGAAAATTATGTGGAACATCAACGAGTAGTCGTGACTCGTCGCACAGAATTCGACAAAAACAAAGCGGAAGCCCGCGCGCACATCTTAGAAGGATTGCGGATCGCATTGGATCATATCGATGAGATCATTGCGATCATTCGTGGATCGAATTCCGATGATGAAGCTAAAACTACCATGATGGAACGGTTTAAATTATCAGATCGGCAAGCACAAGCGATCTTGGATATGCGTCTGCGCCGTTTGACTGGTTTGGAACGGGAAAAGATCGAAAATGAATACCAAGATCTGTTAGCGTTGATCGCTGATTTGAAAGAGATCTTAGCCAATCCAGAACGGGTGAATGCCATCATCCGCACCGAACTAGGAGAAGTTGCCAGCCGTTTCGGTGACAAACGCCGGACTGAATTATTGGTAGGCGAAGTCTTGAGTCTTGAAGACGAAGACTTGATCGAAGAAGAAGATGTGGTCATCACATTGACCAATAACGGCTATATCAAGCGCTTGGCGAAAACCGAATTCAGAGCACAACGACGTGGTGGTCGCGGAATCCAAGGGATGGGCGTCCATGACGAAGATTTCGTCAAGACATTGGTTTCTTGCTCTACCCATGATACATTGCTGTTCTTTACCAATAAAGGGAAGGTCTACAAAGCAAAAGGCTATGAGATCCCAGAATACGGTCGAACAGCGAAAGGGATCCCTGTGATCAACCTGTTAGGGATCGATTCCAGCGAGAAAATCCAAACGATCATTTCAGTAGACAGTGAGCCGAAAGAAGGACGCTATCTGTTCTTCACGACTCGTTTAGGGATCGTCAAACGGACTTCCGTAACTGCTTTTGCGAATATCCGCAGCAACGGTCTGATCGCTATCGGTTTGAAAGACGAAGACGAATTGGTCAATGTATTGGAAACCAACGGCGAAAATGCAGTGATTATCGGTACACACAATGGCTATTCCGTCACGTTCCAAGAAGAAGCAGTTCGGGATATGGGTCGGACAGCTGCCGGTGTCCGCGGAATCCGTCTGCGGGAAAATGATTACGTGGTAGGCGCAGCTGTGATGACTGAGAACCGTGAAGTATTGGTGATCACGGAAAACGGCTACGGAAAACGGACTGCTACTAAAGAATATCCAATCAAAGGCCGCGGCGGTAAAGGGATCAAAACCGCGAATATCACCGCGAAAAACGGTCATTTGGCTGGTTTGACTACAGTCACCGGTGATGAAGATATCCTTCTGATCACAAATCGCGGCGTCATCATCCGCTTCAACGTAGCGACAGTTTCGCAAACCGGTCGGGCAACATTAGGTGTCCGTCTGATGAAGATGGAAGACAATGCCAAAGTCGTTACGATGGCGACTGTCGATCCGGAGATCGAAGAAACTGTGGATAACGAATAAAAGATAAAAAATCCAGCATGTGGATAAATAAAAAAAGCCAGTGAAAGTTTTCCCCAGTGGATAACTTTCACTGGCTTTTTATCTGAGCAAGAATAGAAATCTGCCATTGCTTGATGAAGGTAAAAACTATAGGCTGCTGAAACTGTGAGGGGTATAGTTTGGAAATTATTGAGAAGGCAACTATCTTACAACCTCTAAAGCCTCAGAATCCTTTCAGCTGTGGTATGATCGAAGTGACACAGCAATAGAAAGCGCAGGTAAAAATATTGAGAAAAGCAACAAAGAAGCAGAAAATCTATTACGGCATTTTATTGAGTATTTTGGTGATTTTTCTGGGTGGCTTCTTCTTTTTGAAAAGCAGCACCTATGAAGCGTCAAACCAAGCGATTGAAGCCAGTCAAAGCAGTCAGGAAACAAAGTCCTATTATTATTTTCCGGCAAAAGAAAAAAGCCGGACTAATGTGATTTTTTATCAAGGGGCGTTGGTAGAAGCGGACAGTTACAGTATTTGGGCGAAAAAAGTTGCAGAAGCAGGCTATAACGTCTATTTAATGAAGCAGCCATTGAATCTAGCGGTCTTGGGGGAAAATAAGGCCGCGGAAGTGATTAAAAAAGATCCTGATGCAACAAATATCCTTGCCGGTCATTCATTAGGCGGCGTGATGGCCAGCCGCTTTGCCAGGGAGCATAAACAAGTAGCGGGAATGATTTTTTTAGCCAGCTATCCTGATGAGAAAGGCAGTTTAGCGGATACTTCTTTACCGGTACTTTCGCTCACAGCCAGTGAAGACGGTGTGTTGGACTGGGACAATTACAAACAAGCTAAAAAGTATCTGCCTGCGTCTACCAGTTTTGAAACGATCACAGGCGGCAATCATGCCGGCTTTGGCAGCTATGGCAAACAAAAAGGAGACGATCCGGCAACTATCAAGAACCAAGAGCAGCAGGAACAAGTTGCTGAGCTGATGATCGCTTGGCTGCGAGAGCATTTTTAATAATTAATAATAGAAATAATAGACATAATAAACAACCCCATCAAGCAGAAGCCGTCACGGAAGGCTCTTTGCTTGATGGGGTTTCTTCTATTTGTCTCAGCTGATTTTTTGATAGGCTTGTTGAGATAGTTGTCCTGCGGCGTTGTCTTTCAATGCTTGCGTACCGTAAGTCAAAAGCCGTTCGGTGCACATTTTGCCTATCTGGATCCCTAAGCTGTCGGTATAGCCTAGATCATTGCCGCGGGAAGAAAAGGAGGACTTGATTTCTTTTACAGGAAGAATTCTCGAATATAAAAATCCTTCTTTTTTAACAAAATTGCCCGTCTCCTGATCGTCAGTATGAGCTTTCGTTTAGAATGACCACTTTCAAAATTATATGGATTTTATGCTGAAAGTGGTCTATGATGATAAATAAATTTAAATTTGACATCAAGGGGGCAATCGTTATGGAAAAAATCGACTGGGGCAATCTAGGATTTCAATATCGCAATATGCCATATCGTTTCGTGGCACATTTTAAAAATGGCAACTGGCAGGCTGGAGAAATCCAGGAAAAAAATGAATTGACTATCGGCGAAGCATCCACTGCGCTGCACTATGGACAACAATGTTTTGAGGGATTGAAAGCTTATCGCAGAAAAGACGGGGGCATCCAGCTCTTTCGTCCTGATCAAAACGCACAACGCTTGAACAAAAGCGCACAGCGTTTATTGATGCCGGAAGTTCCTGAAGCGATGTTTATCGATGCTGTAAAGTCGGTGGTGAAAGCCAATCAGGAGTTTGTACCGCCTTACGGTTATGGTGCGACGTTGTACATACGGCCGTTATTGATCGGCGTTGGGAATCTTTTAGGAGTCCAACCTGCGGAGGAATATTTGTTTGTGGTCTTCTGTTCTCCGGTCGGAGCGTATTTCAAAGATGGATTAAAACCTGCGAATTTTATCGTAACGGATTATGATCGCGCCGCGCCTGTGGGAACAGGTTCCAGCAAGGTCGGCGGTAATTACGGCGGCAGTCTGCAGCCGCATTTAGAAGCAGTTGAAGCAGGTTTTGCCGATTGTATTTATTTGGATCCGGCTACCCATACGAAGATCGAAGAAGTCGGCGCGGCAAATTTCTTTGGGATCACTAAAAACAATGAATTTGTAACACCTCTTTCGGATTCCATCTTGCCTTCGATCACGAAATACTCTCTGCTTTATCTTGCCAAAGAGCGGCTGGGAATGCCGACTTTCGAAGAAGATGTCCGTATTGATGATCTAGGGCGTTTCAAAGAAGCTGGCGCTTGCGGAACGGCGGCAGTCATTACTCCGATCGGCGGTATCCAGCATAAAGATGATTTCCATGTCTTTTACAGCGAGACAGAGGTAGGTCCGGTAATCCGCCAGCTTTATGATGAACTTGTAGGTATCCAATTCGGCGACGTTGAAGCACCTGACGGCTGGATCCAAGAAGTTTAGACTAGCTGACAGGCAGTAGTTGATGGTGATTGCAAGCGATCAATGCCAAAATATAGATCAGCGAATACTCCTAAATATGTCTTGTAATAACTAGAAGTTTTATGAGAATGCGGTTGGATGGAACAAGCGATCCTTGTTCTGTTCAACCGCATTTTTTGTGGCGCGAGCAGCGGTCTGGCTGGATCAAGTAATGGCGAGTGCCTTTTTTCCAAAAAATTTTGACAATCCGGCTGTTTTTTTCGTTATAAAGATAAAAGAGAAAAACAGGAGGAAGGATATGAAAACCTATCTTGACACGGAAATAGCGGTGATATTCCAAGACAAAACAAGCGGCGAACTGATCAAACAGCCCTTCAAAAAAATCATCAAAGACCCCTCAGTAGACGAGCTGCGACAATTGGCGCAAATCTGTGAGCGACTGTTTCCAAGGGAATTGAGTCCGTTGGCAATCATTGAGACGACACGCAAGATCCAAAGATTGTGAGGGATAGCATGAAAAAACTCCATTTGATATTCCTTGATGAAGAATGCCGTCCCCACACTTTTGTACCGGTGGTCTGCCGCCAAGACCTTAAAGAAGAAGAGATCCATGAAATCATGACAGACATCACTAAGTTGTCACTTTTTGAAAAGGAGGGTATCCGGTGCTTTCGCTATATGGAAGGAGCAAAGTATGTTTCTACGGTGGAATACCCGCTGTTTTCAAATGATGTATAAATATTCACCGGTGTATATTCGATGAACAGAAAATTTTAAAAAAATAGAGAAAGAATCGCGTATTTATAGGCAAAGAAACAAGCCAAAGGTTGTATATGTAATAAAACATGACATGATTTTCCGGCATAGTTTCTTTTGAGAAATGCCAATATTTCTCACATAGAAGAACCTTTTTACGATTTCAATATTCTTATTGCTTTTTATAGTAATTTCCTGTATAATTTGACTTTGTGAGTAGTCTTTTAAGACGACTCTCCTTGCTCTTAGGGAACACTAAGGGCCAAAGTCCATAGGGAGGTGAAAATCAATGGAAAACACGAAGTATGAAATCTTGTACATCATTCGTCCTAACATTGATGAAGAAGCAAAATCTGCTTTGATCGAACGTTTCGATGCAATCTTGAAAGATAACGGAGCTGAAGTTATCGAATCAAAAGATTGGGAAAAACGCCGTCTAGCGTATGAAATGAATGGATTCCGCGAAGGTATCTATCACATCGTAAAAGTTTCTTCTCCATCAACTGCAGGCGCGATCAACGAATTTGACCGTCTTGCTAAAATCAACGACGATATTCTTCGTCACATGATTGTTAAAGAAGAAGAATAATAATGTTTCACGTGAAACAAATTTTAACGATGAGGAGATGAATCGATTTGATCAATAATGTTGTATTAGTTGGAAGATTGACCAAAGATCCTGATTTACGTTATACTGCCAGCGGATCGGCTGTCGCTACTTTTACTCTTGCTGTAAATCGTAACTTCACTAACCAAAGCGGGGAACGTGAAGCAGATTTCATCAATTGTGTCATTTGGCGGAAACCAGCAGAAACAATGGCAAATTATGCACGCAAAGGTACACTTTTGGGAGTTACTGGACGTATTCAAACACGTTCCTATGAAAACCAACAAGGTCAGCGAGTGTATGTAACTGAAGTCGTTGCTGAAAACTTTCAATTATTAGAATCACGTACTGCGTCTGAACAACGTCGTTCTTCAGAAGGCGGCTATTCCAATAATTCTTTCAACAACTCTAACTCCAATTCATTTGGTAATCAAAATCAATCATCTCAACCATCAACCGGAATGCCGAATTTCGATCGGGATACATCTGATCCATTTGGGACAGATTCCTCCATCGACATTTCAGACGATGATTTACCATTCTAGTAGTTTAGTGATAGGAGGGAAATAGGATGGCACAACAAAGAAGAGGCGGACGCAAACGTCGTAAAGTAGACTATATTGCAGCAAACCATATCGAACACATTGATTATAAAGACGTTGAATTATTAAAACGTTTCATTTCAGAACGCGGCAAAATCTTGCCACGTCGTGTGACAGGTACTGGTGCTAAAAACCAACGTAAATTAACTGTTGCGATCAAACGCGCACGTATCATGGGCTTACTACCATTTGTAGGCGAAGAATAATAAATCCAAAGATGGAATGAAGATCAGCAGATCTCCATTCCATCTTTTTTATGGTTTTTGTTATTTTTAACGTTTTATATCCGTAGGCCAGAAAATTATAAAATAACTGATTTTTTATATTTTGAATGAATCGATGACAAGGGCAAAATTCCTGTCATCGATTTTTTGAAGTGAGGAAACTGATAATTTTTTCAAATAGGATGTTTCACGTGGAACATTTTCTTAAATCGCTATTACATGCCGGTTGTGATAAAATAGAGTATAAAGTGTGAGTGATTGACAAGGAGTTTACTATGAAAAAAGAAACTTTTGGGAAATTTGTTTTACTGGTCTGTATTTTACAGATACTCAGTTTTTTATTTCTAAATAAATGGATCGCAGTCGGCATCCTCATCGTTGCCAACGCGTTTCTTTTCCAAATGTATATCCGCTTGCGACGCTGGCAGAAAATCAGCGATCAAGAAAAGATCCGTATGGCAGCGAGAGTCGCACAAGACAACTCCCAGTATCTATCAGATAAATCGCCTTCAATGATCTTTATCTATAATGAACAGAAGACTGTGGAGTGGATGAACCAAAATGCGCTGCAGCTTTTGGATAAATATGATCAAGATACTTGGCAGAAGTATCTAGTAGGGCTGTTGGATCAGGAAAAAGACCAAGGATTACTGCGTTTGCCTGAAGACACCCTTACCTACTCTTTGGATCGCACGAAAAGAATCCTTTTTCTGTATAACATCACGGATCAAGAAAAAGCGAAAGAAAAACAACGTCAGATCCAGCCTGCGATCGGTATCATTGCTATCGATAACTACACAGATGTTATTGATAAAATGGGTGACAAAGAGATTTCTTATCTCAATTCCCTATTGACCACGATCGTATCTGATTGGATCAATGAGTATCATATTTTTTATAAACGATTGAATGCTGAACGCTATTTCTTCGTAGCTCATGCAGAGGACATCAAGAAGATGGAAGATGAAGAATTTTCCTTAATGGAGCGGGTCCGAAATGCTACTGAAGACCAGCCGCTACCTCTGACTGTCAGCATGGGGATCGCTTATGGTACGGAATCATTGGCCAAAATCGGAGAAGTGGCGCAAAATAATTTGGATATGGCATTGGTGCGAGGTGGGGATCAAACAGTCCTTAAATCCTCCAGTGAAGATACCAAACCTAAATTTTTCGGTGGTACGACTGCCGGCACAGCGAAGAGAACACGTGTTCGCTCTCGTGCTATGAGCACAGCGTTGAAAAATATCTTTAATGAGCATAATGATATCTATATCATGGGGCATCGTTTTCCTGATATGGACGCCATCGGTTCTGCATTTGGTGTCGCTTGTCTAGCTGATTTTCAAGGAAAAACCAACTATATCGTGATCGACGAGAATGAATTGATCCCTGATGTAGAGCGCTGCCTGGAAGAGATCCATAAGCATGAAGAGTTAGAAGCCAAGTTGATCACGGTAGACCAGGCGTTGAAACAAATCACCAAAGAAAGCTTGCTGGTGATGGTGGACTATCATAAACCGTCATTATCTATTTCACAGCCTTTGTATGAAAAATTTGAAAAAGTCGTGATCATCGATCATCACCGCCGTGGAGATGAATTCCCATCGAAACCGCTTTTGACCTATATCGAATCATCGGCTTCGTCAGCTTCGGAATTGGTCAGTGAACTGATCCAATATGAAAGCAGCCGCAAAAAACAAATGGATAAGATCACGGCGACATTGCTGCTTGCCGGCATGATCGTCGATACTAAGAGTTTTACCATACGAACCAGCAGCCGGACGTTCGATGTCGCCAGCTATTTGAAGATCAATGGGGCAGACAGCGGGATCATCCAGTACATGTTGAGTACGGATCTGACATCGTTTCTGGAAATCAGCGAGTTGGTGGCATACAGCGAATTCATCACCAGCAGTATCGTAGTGGCGGCAGGAGCGGAAGGAAAACTCTATGACAGTGTGACTGCCGCAAAAACAGCTGACACGCTGCTGTCCATGAACGGTGTGGAAGCCGCCTTTGTCATTACCAATCGTAAGGACGGCAAGGTGGGGATCAGCGCCCGCAGCAACGGGAAAGTCAATGTCCAGAAAATCATGGAGGCATTGGAAGGCGGCGGACATTTCACCAATGCTGCCACACAAATTGCGGGAAAAACAGTTAACGAAGTGAAAGCAATGTTATATAATGAATTAAATGAGTTAGACCAAGTGAAGGAGAGGACTGCTGAATGAAAGTAATCTTTACATCAGATGTCAAAGGTAAAGGAAAAAAAGGGGAAGTCAAGGAAGTACCGACCGGCTATGCCCAAAATTACCTATTGAAAAACAATTTAGCCAAAGAAGCTACTAAAGAAAGTCTTGCTGAGATGCAAGGAAAGAAAAAAGCGCAAGAAAAACATGACCAAGAGATCTTAAAAGAAGCGACAAAATTGAAAGATTTCTTTGAAAAAGAAGAAACAGTCGTCGAAATAAAAGCCAAAGCCGGTGAGGACGGCCGTTTGTTCGGTTCGATCCCATCTAAACAGATCGCGGAAGCGTTGAAACAGCAATATGATATCAAGATCGACAAACGCAAAATCGAATTGGCAAATCCGATTCGGACATTAGGTTATACGAAAATACCGGTCAAACTTCATACAGAAGTGACAGCTACTTTGAAAGTCCATGTAGCAGAACAATAAGCTGAACTGGAACAAACACATCAAGGTTGGGACATTAGTAAAAGCAAAATAAACATATCCAGATGACATTGGGCGTATGCCTGCTGTTTGAAAACCAGAAGAAAGTTTTCAAAGAGAGCTGTCGGATATCGCCTTTGCCGCTTATGTCCCAGCCTTATATTGACTTTAGCTGAATATCTTGTAGAATTAATAGACTGAAATGAATTTGGGAGAGAATAAGATGGATGAAGTATGGCAAGATCGGATGCCGCCGCAAGATATCGAAGCAGAGCAAGCCGTTTTAGGTGCGATTTTTCTTGAACCGGATGAGTTGATCAATGCAATGGAGTTGATCGAAGCCAAAGATTTTTACCAACGGCGCCATCAGCTCATTTTTCAAGCGATGATCAATCTAAGCGATCGCAATGAAGCCATCGATGTGGTTACAATGAAGGCGGAGATCGAAAAAGGCAATGCCTTGGAAGACATCGGCGGTGTCAGCTATTTAGTAGAATTAAGTCAGATCACACCCTATGCCGGCAGTATCGGTTTTTACGCCAAGATCGTCAGTGACAAGGCGCTATTGCGCAATCTGATCCACGCGGCCAATCAGATCGTTACAGAAGGTTTTGAGCAAAGCGGCGATATCTCAGCGATCGTAGAAAACGCGGAGAAAAAGATCTTGGAGGTCTCCGAACGCCGCAACAGCAGCGGTTTCCAGATGATCTCCGATGTGCTGACCCAGACGATCGAAAATATCGACATGCTGGCGCAAAACAATGAAGAGATCACAGGTCTGCCTACCGGCTATCCAGCGTTGGATAAAATGACGGCGGGACTGCAAGAAGAAGAATTGATCATTTTAGCGGCGCGTCCAGCTGTCGGGAAAACTGCTTTTGCGCTGAATATCGCGCAAAATATCGGCACCAAGACCGATCGTTCCGTGGCGATCTTCAGTTTGGAGATGGGGGCGGAATCCCTTGTACGGCGGATGCTTTGCGCGGAAGGTTCCATCGAGGCCAGCCATCTGCGGACCGGTCAATTGACAGAAGAAGAGTGGCGCAATCTGATCGTTGCGATGGGTAGTTTGTCCAAGGCCAACATCTTTATCGACGATACACCCGGGATCAAGATCTCAGAGATCCGGGCAAGATGTCGTCGTTTGGCGCAAGAAAAGAAAAATCTGGGACTGATCCTGATCGACTATCTGCAACTGATCGAAGGGACCGGACGGGAAAACCGCCAACAAGAAGTTTCTGAGATCTCTCGACAATTGAAAAAATTGGCGAAAGAATTGAAAGTTCCTGTTATCGCGTTGTCCCAGCTGTCTCGGGGTGTGGAACAGCGTCAAGACAAACGGCCGGTGTTGAGTGATATCCGGGAATCGGGTTCTATCGAGCAAGATGCGGATATCGTTGCTTTCTTGTACCGGGATGATTATTACCAACGGGAAAATGATGAAGACGCGGATGAAGAAGTCCACAATGACAACATCGTGGAAGTCATCATCGAAAAAAACCGGAGCGGTGCACGAGGCACTGTCGAATTATTGTTCATTAAAGAATACAACAAATTTTCTTCACTTTCACCAAGGGAAGAATTTTAGTTCCAGAATACTGCCGACGATCTTTTTGTATCGCCGGCAGTTTTTGCTTAACAGAAAAAAACGAACATAAAGAACAATGTTTATATAATGTTCGTGTTTTGCTTTTTAAAAACATAAAAAACAAAATAATATTCGATAATTGGTTGAAGTGCGGTAGAATTACTGGTACAATGATTCAGGATTAATTAAAAAGAATGAGGTGTTCGAATGTCATCAGTAGTTGTAGTAGGAACACAATGGGGCGACGAAGGAAAAGGAAAGATCACAGACTTTTTAAGTGAAAACGCAGAAGTCATCGCTCGTTATCAAGGAGGCGATAACGCTGGCCACACGATCAAATTCGACGGGGTCACTTACAAACTCCATTTGATTCCATCAGGGATTTTTTATAAAGAAAAAATCAGCGTGATCGGAAACGGCGTTGTTGTCAATCCTAAGTCGTTGGTTACTGAACTAGATTATCTGAAACAACACCATATCCATACTGATAATTTACGGATCTCTGACCGTGCCCACGTGATTTTGCCTTACCATATCAAATTGGATCAACTGCAAGAAGATGCAAAAGGTGAGAACAAGATCGGTACGACCATCAAAGGGATCGGACCTGCTTACATGGATAAAGCTGCCCGTGTAGGGATCCGGATCGCAGATCTATTAGATAAAGAGATCTTCGAAGAACGTTTGCGGATCAACTTAGAAGAAAAAAATCGTCAATTCGTGAAAATGTTTGATTCCGAACCGCTTGTTTTTGAAGACATTTTTGAAGAATATTACGAATACGGACAACAAATCAAAAAATACGTAACGGACACTTCTGTTATTTTAAACGATGCGTTGGACGCTGGAAAACGGGTTTTATTTGAAGGCGCGCAAGGAGTCATGCTGGATATCGACCAAGGAACGTATCCATTTGTTACATCCTCTAATCCAGTAGCCGGCGGTGTGACCATCGGCAGCGGTGTAGGACCATCAAAAATCAATAAAGTCGTCGGAGTCTGCAAAGCCTATACTTCTCGTGTCGGGGATGGACCTTTCCCAACAGAACTTTTTGATGAAGTCGGCGAACGCATTCGCGAAGTTGGACGGGAATATGGAACAACAACTGGACGCCCTCGTCGGGTGGGCTGGTTTGATTCTGTTGTGATGCGTCATTCAAAACGTGTTTCCGGGATCACGAATCTTTCATTGAACTCCATTGATGTTTTGAGCGGATTAAAGACCGTCAAAATCTGTACGGCTTATGAATTAGATGGAGAATTGATCTATCATTACCCAGCCAGCTTGAAAGAATTGAACCGCTGCAAACCAGTCTATGAAGAACTTCCAGGATGGGACGAAGACATTACTGGCTGCAAGACATTGAATGAATTGCCGGAAAATGCCCGCAACTATGTTCGCCGCGTTTCTGAACTGGTTGGCGTACGGATCTCGACATTTTCTGTTGGACCAGACCGAAATCAAACAAATATTTTAGAAAGTGTCTGGGCACAAATTTAAACCACCGTTAGTTAAACTGATCAAAAGAGTGGATGATTCTCAGAAACAGTGGAATCATCCACTCTTTGCGTTCTTTTAGAAGGATTCTGTGATAAAATAAAAAATAAATGTGTAAAGGAGGCAAACTTTATGTATCAAATAGTCACTGATTCTTGCTGTGACATTCCTTTTCAACTATTAGAAGAAGCTGGGGTCGCCTATATCCCCATGTTTGTCGAGATGGATGGGAAAGAATATATCGATGATCTCGGAAAAACATTTGATTATGAAAATTTTCTTGAAAAAATAAAGGCCAATCATCAAGCAAAAACCAGTCAGATCAATGTCGGACGCTACGTGGAATTTTTCCGTCCATACGTAGAAAAGAAGATCCCGATTTTATATCTGGCGTTTTCTTCCGGTATGAGCGGCTCTTACAATAGCGCACTGCAAGCCGTAGCTCTTTTAGAAGAAGAATATGAACAACCTCAGATCCGGGTGGTAGATACATTGGCTGCCAGTGCCGGTGAAGGATTATTAGTGATCGAAGCACAAAAACGCCAAGCTGCCGGACAGACATTGGACGAGGTGGCTGAATGGGTAGAAGACGCGAAAATGCGTCTGCATTCTTGGGTGACCGTAGATGACTTGAAACACTTGGAACGCGGCGGACGTATCTCTAAAACAGCAGCCGCAGTGGGCGGACTATTGAATGTCAAACCGATCATCCATGTAGACGAATCCGGCCATCTGCAAAATGTCGACAAAGTCCGCGGCCGCAACAAATCATTGCAGAAAGTCGCAGACGAAACGATCAACCATCTGACTTCAACAGAAGATCAGATCATCTATATCGCTTATTCCGGGGATCGCCAAAGCGCGGAAAAAGTTGCTGAATTATTGAAGCAAAAAATCACTATCAGCGATTTGAAACTTCTGCCACTGGGACCTACCATCGCCAGCCATACCGGTTACGGTTGTATCGCAGTGTTTTCATTTGGGACGGTCCGTAAAGATTAAGCACTTATTTATCATGAAGAAACGTATTATTTGTACAAAAAACAGGCTGTCTTTCTGAAATCGAAAGACAGCCTGTTTCTGTTTTAGCTGAGAAAAAAGTTGTTTAGTTTTGTCCGTATAATACCGCTACTCGTTGTTGGACGTCTTCGTTTGCCAAGAATTCATCATACGTAGTATCCATGCGGTCTACCACGCCTTTGTCGGAAACCGCAATGATGCGATTTGCAAGGGTTTGGATGAATTGGTGGTCATGAGAAGCAAACAATAATGAGCCGGTAAAGGACATCAAGCCGTCATTCAATGCGGTGATGGA
This sequence comes from Enterococcus mediterraneensis, assembly GCF_900604485.1. Lineage (NCBI taxonomy): Bacteria > Bacillati > Bacillota > Bacilli > Lactobacillales > Enterococcaceae > Enterococcus > Enterococcus mediterraneensis. Next base: position 1,218,524 of record NZ_UWOP01000001.1, on the reverse strand, counting down.
TTCCAGATCCAAGTGATTGGTAGGATCATCCAAGACTAAGACATTGGCTTTTGAAAGCATGATTTTTGAAAGCATACAGCGGACTTTTTCGCCACCGGAAAGGACGTTCACAGGTTTCAAAACGTCTTCGCCGGAAAACAGCATCCGACCTAAGAAGCTTCGCAAGAATGTGTTGTCGTCTTCTTCTTTTGATGCGTATTGCCGCAACCAGTCGAGGATCGTCAATTCATTAGCGAATTCTTTGGATGTATCTTTTGGAAGATAGGATTGGCTGGTAGTCACGCCCCAACGGACAGTTCCGGTATCAGGTGTCAATTCTCCCATCAATACTTTAAATAGCGTCGTTGTCACGATATCGTTGTTAGCAACAAATGCGACTTTGTCATCTTTGTTCAGTGTAAATGAGATGTTGTCTAAGATCTTCTTACCGTCGATAGTCACACTGACATTTTCCACTTGCAAAAGATCGTTGCCGATCTCCCGTTTCGGTTTGAAACCGACGAATGGATAGCGGCGGGAAGAAGGCTGGATGTCATCCAATGTGATTTTTTCCAGCATTTTTTTACGAGAAGTCGCTTGTTTTGATTTTGACGCATTGGCGCTGAAACGAGCGATAAATTCTTGCAATTCTTTGATCTGTTCTTCTTTTTTCGCGTTTTGCTGTGCTTGCAATTTCGTTGCTAATTGGCTTGATTCCAGCCAAAAGTCGTAGTTGCCGACATAAAGTTTGATCTTGCCGAAGTCTAAGTCCGCCATGTGGGTACATACTTTGTTCAAGAAGTGGCGGTCATGGGAAACGACGATCACGGTATTTTCAAAATTGATCAAAAATTCTTCCAGCCAATTGATGGATTGGATATCCAGTCCATTGGTAGGTTCATCTAAAAGTAACACGTCAGGATGACCGAACAAAGCTTGCGCCAGCAGGACTTTGACCTTTTGTCCGGCAGTCAGTTCGCTCATTTGCATCTGATGCAGGTCTTCTGAGATGTTCAATCCTTGCAGCAAGACAGCCGCTTCCGGTTCAGCTTCCCAACCGTTCAATTCTGCAAATTCGCCTTCTAATTCAGCGGCTTTGATACCGTCTTCATCGCTGAAATCTTCTTTCATGTAGATGGCGTCTTTTTCTTTCATCACGTCATAAAGGCGCTTATGGCCCATAATGACCGTTTCGATCACGGTGTATTCTTCAAAGTCGAAATGATTTTGCTTCAATACGGCCATCCGTTCATCTGGACCGATAGCCACATTTCCGGTAGAAGGTTGGATCTCGCCGGATAAAACTTTTAAAAATGTCGATTTGCCGGCACCGTTCGCACCGATCAAGCCATAACAATTGCCAGGGGTAAACTTAATATTTACGTCATCAAAAAGTTTGCGATCGGAAAACTGCAAACTTACATCACTTACTGTAATCAATGGGAATCCTCACTTTTTATATTATTGTCAAGTCTCCTAGCATTATAACGAGGAAAAATAGAAGTTTCAACAAACTTTAAGGAAATTCACAGATTCTAAAGAAAGAAGAATCATTTCATTTTTTTATAATAGAAAATAGCGAACACTTTCGATTAAAAGACGTTTGTTTTCACAAGTTTACTTTGACAAATAAATTTATTAGGTATACCATAAAAATTATATAATAGAAAAATATTTGATTAGAGAACTTATGCTTTTTTTATAAAAACAACTGATAAATGGAATAAAATCCGTCGCATTTTTTGTGGAAGCAAAAGCGTTAGTATCTCTGAAAGAGCTGTGTTAAAGTGAAAAAAAGCGTTATGGGAGGATAATTGATGATTGATTGGATAATGAGTTTGGATGCTTGGCAACAGGTATTGGTCGGTACTGGATTTACTTATTTTATGACAGCTTTAGGGGCTGCATTGGTCTTTTTCTTCAAAAATATCAAGCGAGATATCTTGAATCTGATGCTGGGATTCGCATCAGGGATCATGATCGCAGCCAGCTTTTGGTCACTTTTAGACCCTGCTATCAGCCGCGCGGAAGAAAATGGCGACATCCCTTGGCTGGTTGTCAGCGTCGGCTTTGCGTTGGGAGGATTGTTCCTGTATCTGGCGGACAAAACGATCCCCCACGTCCATTTTGGACCCAATAAAGAAAAAGAAGGTCTGCCCAGTCACTTGAAACGTACGATCTTGCTGGTTTTTTCTATCACATTGCATAATATTCCGGAAGGTTTAGCGGTGGGTGTAGCCTTTGGTGCCGCAGCCAGTGCGCCTGATCCACGGGCTGCCGTGCTGGCGGCGATCTCGGTAGCGATAGGGATCGGTATCCAAAACTTCCCGGAAGGCGCGGCTGTTTCGATTCCTTTAAGACAAGAAGGACTGAGCCGCCGCAAATCGTTTCTTTATGGACAAGCATCAGGGATCGTGGAACCGATCTCTGGAGTGATCGGCGCGTTGCTAGTTACGCGGGTGACCCCGATCTTGCCTTACGCCTTGGCGTTTGCGGCAGGAGCGATGATCTATGTCGTCGTGGAAGAGTTGATCCCAGAAGCCCAACAAACTACTTCCAGTAAGCGGCATTTCGCTGTTTTTGGAACGATGTTGGGATTTGTAGTGATGATGATGTTAGATGTGGCGTTGGGATAATAAAAAACTAGGAACCGCAGCTGTTGCTGTGTGTCCTAGTTTTTTTGTATATTAGATCCACTAACCTAGTTGCGCTTGCGATCAGACAACCAACGGACAACAAAGTAAATGATGGCCAAAGGAATCCCGAATTTGAAAACTAGCCAGATAAGGGAACCGGCAAGACCTAAAACAATTTTTAATAAAAAACTGGCAATGACTAAAAAGCCGACAAATGCTAAAACTTTATAAAGTGTGGATTGGTTATTCATGGTATTCTCCTCGTTTCCTTTTTTTTAAGCATAACAAAAAAGGCCGGCTCTGCCATCGGTCTGGGGAAGTATTCTGATACCGGGATTTGTCAGACTTTGGTATGATAAGAAAAAGAACTATGAGGAGGCAGGAAAATGAAATTAGTTGTAGGAAAACAACGATGGCAGCGTGCCGCCAGCTGTTTTATTCGGATGCAGGTTTTTGTATTGGAACAAAAGATCCCGCTGGAAGAAGAATTTGATGACAATGATCTGGATGAGACAGTTTATGCCGTTCTTTATGACGACAACAAACCGGTTTCTACCGGGCGGTTTTTACAAGAAGAAGATGCCGCACGTATGACTCGGATCGCCACATTGCCGGAATATCGCGGTCAGCATCTAGGCAGCAAGATCATTTATGCTTTGGAAGACCATGCCAAGGCGCAGGGATTAAAAAAAGTCGTCATCCACGCTGATTTGACGGCATTACCATTCTATCAAAAATTGGGGTATGTGCCTTATGGAGAAGTCTATCTGGAAGACGGCGTACCTTGTCAAAGCTTGAAAAAAACAATTTAAAAAGGAGACCTGAAAGTCCAGCAGAAGTTTGATAGATCCGCTATCAATCATACTTCTGATTCAGACTTGAGGTCTCCTTTTGATCATTCTCTGATCTGTCCATCGCCATAAATAATATATTTTGTAGAGGTCAATGCCTCCAATCCCATTGGCCCGCGAGCGTGGAGTTTTTGAGTAGAGATGCCGATCTCCGCGCCGAAACCAAAGACGAAGCCGTCAGTAAAGCGGGTAGAGGCATTGACATAGACTGCCGCCGCATCGACTTCCTTCAAAAATTTCTGAGAAGCAAAGTAGTTGTCTGTTACGATAGCTTCTGAGTGTTTCGTATTGTAGCGATTGATGTGGGCGATCGCTTCTTCTAGCGAGTCCACGACTCTTACAGCTAATGTATAATCCAAAAATTCTGTTTTCCAATCTGATTCTTGGGCAGGAACCGCTTGATCCAAATAGGTCATGCTGCGTTCATCCGCCCGCAGCTCTACTTGTTGCGCAAGGTCTGCTTCAAGAGCGGCTAAAAACGTTTCCGCAATGTCTTGATGGACTAAAACCGTTTCAGCGGCGTTGCATACAGAAGGGCGCTGTACTTTAGCGTTGCGGACGATTTTCACCGCCATGTCGATCTGCGCATCTTTGTCTACGTAAACATGATTGTTGCCGGTGCCGGTCTCGATGACAGGTACGGTGGCAGTCTCTTTGACCCGGCGGATCAATCCTGCGCCGCCTCGAGGGATCAATACATCTAAATAATCTGTCAGCCGCATCATTTCGTTGGCGACTTCATGGGAAGTATCTTCAATGAATTGGATAGCGTGAGGATCTTCTTGATTTTCTGTCAATGTGTCTTGCAAAATCTGCACCAACGCGAGATTAGAATGAAATGCTTCTTTACCGCCTCGCAGGATCACTGCATTACCTGTTTTGAAACACAGACCCGCTGCATCAGTAGTGACATTTGGACGAGATTCATAAATGATACCGATGACGCCCAGCGGTACTTTTTGCCGACCGATCATCAGTCCATCTGTATTTTTCCACATTTTTTCTACTTCGCCGATAGGATCTGGCAATTGGACGATCTGCCGCAAACCTTCTGCCATGGCGGTGATTCGTTCGGGAGTCAATCGCAGACGATCCTGCATCGTTTCTTTGATGCCGTTTTGCTGCGCTTGAGCGAGATCTTCAGCGTTGGCGGCGATGATTTTGTCGGTATTTTCTTCCAGTGCGGCGGCCATCGCTGTCAAAAGCTGATTTTTTCTTGAGGTGTCCATCAAACCCAAATGATAGGCGCTGTCTTTTGCTTGACGCCCCAAAGTCGTTAAGTCTGTCATGTTAATCCTCCTCTAGTTGTTCAGGTGCAAAAAGCGTCCCGTATTCTTTTCCTGCTAAAAGATCGAAAATGATCGACGGTTTGCGGCCGTTTGCCAAAATCATCGCCTGTTCATTCGCTAAGATCCGTTTAGCTGCTTTGAGCTTGCTGTGCATGCCGCCGGTACCGAATGAACTGCCGCTGCCGCCTGCTTGTGCCATCAAATTTTCATCGATTTCTGTGATTCTTGTGTACCGTTCAGCTTGCGGATTCACCGCAGGGTTTTCTGAATAAAATCCGTCGATATCAGAAAGCATGATCAGCAGATCGGCTTTTAAAATTTGCGCGACGATGGCAGAAAGCTGATCGTTATCGCCGAATTTTGTTAAATGATCCAATTCATCAACCGCTACGGTATCATTTTCATTGATGATTGGAATGACTTCCATAAACAACAGCTCTTCCAGTGTGTTGATCACATTTTTGCGGCTTTCTGGATATTCCACGATATCACGAGTCAGAAGTACTTGGGCGGTCTGCTGGCTGTATGTCGAAAAGCGCTGATTATAAATGTTCATCAATTCTGCTTGCCCCACTGCGGCGATCGCTTGTTGTTTGGGGATCTCTGCCGGTCGTTGGCCGATATGTAATTTATTCATTCCTACACCTACTGCACCGGAAGAAACTAAGACGACTTCTTTTCCTTGGTTGCGCAGATCAGTCAAAACAAAAGCCAGCTGATCGATGCCTGCCAGATTGATATTGCCGTTTGGATAGATCAGTGAACTTGTCCCGATCTTAACGACGATTCGTTGGACCTCTTTTAAAAATTCCCGCATGTTCTCACTCCATGATTTTTTTAAATATCGATAGTTTTTCCTATTGTACCTGTTTTTAACTTTTTTTTCATCTCTAATCATTTGTACTGAGATAGTTTTTCAATGAATTTCGACTTCTAAAAAAAACTTGAAGGAAATGTGCAAATTTACAGAATAATTGGCGGAAATCCCGTAATATATACCGAATTGTGTTAAAATTAATCTATGAAATTTTTAGGAGGTACCCATGAAAAAAAGAGGCTTTGAAGTGATCACCGATTATCAAAACGCAGCGATCACGCTGCCGCAACGGGCGACCCATCACGCGGCCGGCTACGACTTTGAAGCCGCCGAAGAGGTAGTGATCCCCAGTATTTGGAAATCCGGGATCATTGACGCTGTCAAAACGCTGACAGCTTCAGAACAGATCCACAAAAAAATCAAACCAGTCTTAGTACCCACCGGCATTAAAGCTTATATGGGAGAAGATGAATATTTGCAGCTGGCGAACCGTTCCAGCAATCCGCTGAAGCGTTTCTTGATCTTAGCAAACGGGGTTGGGATCATCGACAGCGATTACTATAATAATCCAGATAATGAAGGACATATCATGTTCCAGTTCATCAATTTTGGACTGACAGATGTAACCATCAAAAAAGGCGAACGAATCGGACAAGGCTTGTTCCTGCCGTTTTTAAAAGCGGATCAAGATGTTACGAATGCCGCACGCCAAGGCGGTTTTGGATCTTCAGATCAACCCCAGCAGTAAGAGCTATGTTAGAATGAACCATACGGGAGGCAGAAATGGCAAAAAAACCTAAAGCACAATTTGTCTGCCAAAATTGCGGCTATGTTTCCCCAAGATATTTAGGAAAATGTCCCAATTGCGGCAGTTGGAACTCAATGACTGAAGAGATCATCCAAGATACGACCGATCGTCGTGTCCGAACCACGATCACCGGTCAAAAAATGCAGCCTACTAAAATCGCGGATGTCGTGCCAAAACGAGAACCGCGGGTAGAAACCAAACTTGCGGAATTAAATCGCGTGCTGGGAGGCGGCGTTGTTCCCGGCTCGTTGGTACTGATCGGCGGCGATCCCGGGATCGGGAAGTCGACACTGCTGCTGCAGGTTTCTCAGCAGTTGGCGGAGATCGGCGGCAAGGTCTTGTATGTTTCCGGCGAAGAAAGTGCCGAACAGATCAAGATGCGGGCACAGCGGTTAGGTTCTATCGATACGGAATTTTATCTGTATGCAGAAACCGATATGCAGGAAATCAGCCGTGCCATCGAAAATATCCGTCCTGATTACGTGATCATCGACTCGATCCAGACAATGACACAACCGGATATCACCAGTGTTGCCGGCAGTGTCAGCCAAGTGCGGGAGACCACCGCGGAATTGCTGAAGATCGCCAAAACCAACGGCATCGCCATCTTCATCGTAGGCCACGTTACCAAAGAAGGCTCCATCGCCGGACCGCGGATGCTGGAGCATATGGTAGATACCGTGCTGTATTTTGAAGGCGAGAAGCACCACAGTTTTCGAATTTTGCGGGCGGTGAAAAACCGCTTTGGATCAACCAACGAGATCGGGATCTTCGAGATGCACGAAAACGGGCTGCATGAAGTCGCCAACCCCTCACAAGTCTTTTTGGAAGAGCGCTTGGAAGGCGCCACCGGATCGGCGATCGTGGTGGCAATGGAAGGCAGTCGTCCGATATTAGTAGAGATCCAAGCATTAGTCACACCGACGATGTTCGGTAACGCGAAACGGACTACCACCGGTCTGGATTTCAATCGGGTCTCACTGATCATGGCTGTTTTGGAAAAACGCGCGGGATTGCTTTTGCAAAACCAAGATGCGTACTTGAAAGCAGCCGGCGGTGTCAAATTGAATGAACCGGCGATCGATTTAGCGATCGCAGTCAGCATTGCGTCCAGTTATAAAGAAAAAGGGACCAGCCCGACGGAATGTTTCATCGGCGAGATCGGTTTGACCGGTGAGATCCGCCGCGTCAACGCCATCGAACAGCGGGTCAAAGAAGTCCAAAAATTAGGATTCACCAAAGTCTATCTGCCAAAAAACAATCTGGCGGGTTGGCAGCCGCCAAAAGGGATCGAAGTCGTCGGCGTGACGACATTAGCGGAAACCCTAAAAAAAGTTTTCCGTTGATCTTAATGAAACAAATCATGAGAGGAAAAAGCGGCACATTCCGCGTTTTCCTTTCTTAAAATAAAAACAGGAGGAATGACCATGCAAAAACGCGTTATTATGATTTTAATGGTCGTTGCCGGAGCTAGTCTGGGAATTTCGCTTTTTCCATTGGCTTGGCGGGCGATCGATCAGTATAGCAATCAATGGCTGAATAATCCGTTTACCAACAGTTTGTTAGGTGCCCTTATTTTCTTTTTATTCTCATTAGTGTTGGCTAAACATGTGGCAGCCGGTATCAAAAAAATCGAGGAAAAATTAAGCGAGCTCAGCTTGACCTATCTATTATTCGGAGCGGTAGGAGCGATCATTGGCTTGACGATCAGCGTGATCATTTCGATGGCGCTGTATAATATCCAGATCCCTTTCATCAACAGTGTCGTGCCGATCATTTTAATGATCTTGTGCGGCTATCTGGGATTTCGTATCGGTACGACTCGGATCGATGAATGGAAAAAAATCTTTGCGACAAAAAATAAAAAAACCGAGTCCAGCGAACAGGTCTTAGAGCGTAAAGCCGAAGATCATTTTCGCCGCTATAAGATCTTAGACACCAGCGTGATCATCGACGGACGGATCTATGATATCGCCAAGACCGGTTTTCTGGAAGGTACGATCCTGATCCCTAATTTCGTTCTTTACGAGTTGCAGTATATCGCCGATTCCGGAGATAGTTTGAAACGGGTGCGGGGACGTCGCGGATTGGATATCCTGAACGCATTGCAAAAAGAAGACGGCATCTCTGTTGAAATGTACGATGGTGATTTTGAAGAAATCACTGAAGTAGACAGCAAGCTGATCAAATTGGCAAAATTATTGGATGGGGTAGTCGTAACAAATGACTACAACCTCAACAAAGTATCGGAGTTCCAAAATGTACCGGTACTGAACATCAACGAGTTGGCGAATGCCGTTAAACCAGTGGTGATCCCTGGAGAAGGCATGGAAGTCTTGGTAGTGAAAGCCGGGACGGAACGTCAGCAAGGGGTTGCTTATCTGGATGACGGTACGATGGTCGTCGTGGAAGATGGTCAACATTACATGAATGAACGAATCAAAGTCATCGTGACCAGCGCGTTGCAGACTGCGGCAGGACGGATGATCTTCGCAAAACCAGCCCACTCGGGACGAGGCATTGATAACAAAGACAAAAAAGAAGCCCACGCGTAAAAGGCGGGCTCTTAGGGGACTATGATATAAGCAGGCGTACAAAGCTGAAGGTGCGAACAGATATTTGTTCTATCTATCAGTAAGATCTTTGATCACGCATCACTTATGTTATAGTCCCTACTTTACTATTCGCGGTATTGATTGTACAATTCTAACTGAAGGATTGTATTTTTGAGTTGTTTTCATTTGAAATAACTGAAAAAACAGCGAACGAACATTGTTTGCAAAACGACATCAAAGGAAGAGGAAGAAAATGACAAAAGTACGTGTACGTTATGCACCAAGTCCCACAGGACATCTACACATTGGAAACGCGCGGACAGCTTTATTCAACTATTTGTTTGCCCGTCACAATGATGGCGAATTTATCATTCGCATTGAAGACACTGACCAAAAACGCAACATTACCGATGGCGAAAAAAGCCAGTTGGAAAATTTGGCGTGGTTAGGGATGGACTGGGATGAGTCTCCGCAAAATCCGGGGGAATACGGTCCTTACCGCCAATCAGAACGTAAAGATATCTATCAACCGCTGATTGATCAATTATTGGCCAGCAATCGAGCGTATAAATGCTACTGTACCGAAGAAGAATTAGAAGCAGAACGGGAAGCACAACGAGCACGTGGTGAAATGCCTCATTACGGCGGAAAATGCGCCTTCTTGACACCAGAAGAACAAGCAGAAAAAGAAGCGCAAGGGATGGAAGCAGTAATCCGTTTCCGCGTTCCTAAAAATACTGAATACAAATTCCATGATATGGTCAAAGGCGATATCGTGTTCGAATCTGACAATGTCGGCGGCGATTTTGTCATCCAAAAACGCGATGGTATGCCAACGTATAACTTTGCCGTAGCGGTAGATGATCATTTGATGAAGATCACTCACGTCTTGCGGGGAGACGATCATATCGCCAATACGCCAAAACAATTGATGATCTACGAAGCATTCGGCTGGACACCGCCGCAATTCGGACACATGACATTGATCATCAACAGCGAAACCGGTAAGAAATTGAGCAAACGGGACGAATCGATCCTGCAATTCATCGAACAATACCGAGAATTAGGCTATCTGCCAGAAGCGATGTTCAACTTTATCGCTTTATTGGGCTGGTCACCGGTAGGAGAAGAAGAAATCTTTTCTCAAAAAGAATTGATCGAGATCTTCGATGCCAACCGTTTGAGCAAATCACCAGCGGCTTTTGACGCGAAAAAACTAGAATGGGTCAATAACCACTACATCAAAGAAATGGATCTGGATGTATTGACAGAAATGTGCCTGCCTTATCTTGTAAAAGAAGGATTGGTAGATGCGCAACCAGATGAAGAAAAAATGGCTTGGGTCAAAAAACTTGTTTCCTTGTATCAACCGCAAATGAGTTACGCTGCTGAAATCTTGGAAGTTTCCCAATTGTTCTTCAATGAACATCCAGTCTTGGACGATGCGGAAAAAGAAGTCTTGGCCGGTGAAACAGTTCCGACTGTCTTGCAAGCCTTCAAAGCAAAATTGGAAGCTATGGAAGTCGTAGACGCGCCAAGTGTCAAAGCAGCCATCAAAGAAGTCCAAAAAGAAACGGGCATCAAAGGCAAGAATCTGTTCATGCCGATCCGTGTCGCAGTTTCTGGACAAATGCACGGTCCTGAACTGCCTAATACCATTGAATTGTTAGGGAAAGAAAAAGCATTGGATCATTTGAATAAAGTATTATAATCAAACACAAAGAACAGACGAAGTACCAAATGTTCGTTTTCAGAAAGGCTCCGGTTGCTGTGAGGAGTCAGCGGACCTTGGGAAATGCATCTGGGAGTGGAACCGGCGCAAGTCGGTTACGTAGAATGAACGTTACTCATTTCAAGACAGCCTGATCTGGCTGTAAACAAAAGTGGAACCACGCGCAAGCGTCTTTTGAATAAGGAGACTTATTTGAAAGGCGCTTTTTTGTTAAAAAACTTTCGCAAGCAGTTTCGGCGGTTATTCTTTTGCTTGCCATATCAGAGAAATCTATAACGAGTCCTTTTAAGGGCTACGAGATACATAGGAGGGAATTGCTATGGGGTGGATGAAACGAGCGATCGTGGCCGCCAAGCGAAATGATCCAGCCGCCCGTTCGACACTGGATATCGTATTGACCTATCCAGGTTTTCATGCGTTGTTCTGGCATCGCTGGTCGCATTTTTTATATCGGCATCATTGGTATCTATTAGCTAAAATGAACGCGCAGTTTTGGCGTTTTATAACAGGGATCGAGATCCATCCCGGAGCTGAGATCGGTGAAGGTGTATTCATTGATCATGGTATGGGGGTCGTGATCGGAGAGACCGCTGTGATCGAAGACGATGTGGTTTTGTTCCACGGTGTGACGCTGGGCGGGACCGGCAAACATACCGGTAAACGCCATCCCACCGTTAAAAAAGGTGCAATGCTTTCTACAAACGTCCAAATCTTAGGTCCCATCACGATCGGAGAAAACGCTAAGATCGGCGCCAGCGCAGTCGTTTTGCAAGATGTCCCCGCTAACGCGACGGCAGTCGGGATCCCGGCAAAGGTCGTCAGAATCAATGGAAAGAAGGTTACAGAATGATCAAGATCTACAACACATTAACAAGAGAAAAAGAAGTGTTCAAACCAATCGAAGAACAAAAAGTCCGAATGTATGTCTGCGGACCGACTGTCTATAATTACATCCATATCGGCAATGCCCGCAGCACCATCGCATTTGATACGATCCGCCGCTACTTTGAATATCGCGGTTATCATGTGGACTATGTATCGAATTTTACTGATGTGGACGACAAGATCATCCGGGCTGCAAAGGAATTAGGAATCACGGCACCGGAAGTAGCGGATCGTTTCATCCATGCCTTTGAAGAAGATACTGCCGCACTGAATGTCAAACCGGCGACTCTGCATCCGCGAGTGATGGATCATATCCAAGAGATCATCGCGTTCATCAAGGTATTGATCGAAAAAGGCTATGCTTATGAAGCAGAAGGGGATGTCTATTATCGCACCCGCAAATTCGCTGATTACGGCGCATTAAGCGACCAATCCATCGATGAATTGGAAATCGGCGCCAGCCAGCGTACTGGCGAAGAACAAGCGATCAAAGAAGATCCTCTTGATTTTGCCCTTTGGAAGTCGGCAAAGCCTGATGAGATCTCTTGGACTTCTCCATGGGGCGACGGACGTCCGGGATGGCATATCGAATGTTCCGTGATGGCGACACAGCATCTGGGAGAGACCATCGATATCCACGGCGGCGGTCAAGATCTGGAATTTCCCCATCATGAAAATGAGATCGCCCAAAGCGAGGCGAAGACCGGTCAAAAATTCGCTAATTATTGGATGCACAACGGTTATGTGACTATCGGCGAAAATGACGAAAAAATGAGCAAATCCCTAGGAAACTTTGTGACGGTCCATGATCTGATCAAAGAAGTTGATCCTCAAGTTTTGCGTTTCTTTATGGCCACCACTCAATATCGCCGTCCGATCCGTTACAGCGAAACAACATTGAAAGAAGCGGCAACGAACTTGCAGCGTTTGCGGATCACTTTGGAAAACGCGGAATTCCGCAAACAAAGCGCAGAAGCGCAATTGGCTGACGACGCCGATCGTTTAGCAGAATTGGCAGAATTGGAAACAAGATTCATTGCGGAGATGGATGATGATTTCAATGCCGCAAATGGTATCACCATCGCTTATGAATTGGCAAAATGGCTGAACACTTACAGTGAAGGGGCAGCTTCTGAAGCGGTCCTGACCGCGGCGATCACTAAGCTGACCGACTGGCTGGCGATCTTTGGCATTTATTTCGCACCGGAAGAACTTTTGGATGATGAAGTGGAACAGCTGATCGTAGAACGGGATCAAGCACGCGCGCAACGCAATTTCCAACGCAGCGATGAGATCCGCGACCTATTAAAAGAACAAGGGATCGTTTTGGAAGATACACCGCAAGGCACCCGTTGGAGACGAGAAAAATGAGAGATTACAAACAATTGAACGGACTGGCGCTGGCATATGTCGGTGACGCAGTCTATGAAGTTTATATCCGGGATTATTTGGTATCGCAAGGACAGACCAGACCCAATCAACTGCACAAAATGGCGACCCATTACGTTTCTGCAAAAGCCCAAGCCCAATTGATCCATGAGATGATGGAAGAAGATATTTTGACGGAAGAAGAAGAGCTTTATTATCGGCGAGGGCGCAACAGTAAGAGCTATACCAGCGCAAAAAATGCCGATATCACAACGTATCGGATCTCGACTGGCTTTGAAGCGCTGATGGGGTATCTGCACCTGACCAATCAGGAGGATCGGTTAAACGAGCTGGTGGAGTGGTGTATCAAGAAAGTAGGAGAATTGAATGAAAAAAAAGCAAAATAAATACGACCAGCCCAAAGCCAAACGCAAAGAACGTCTAATGCCTGCAAAGACAAAGAAAACCAGCGAATCAGCGGCTGAGTTAGCAGAAAATTTCGTGTTCGGATTCCACGCGGTCACCGAAGCTTTGAAACAACAGCGAGGCAACAAACTGTTTCTTTGGGAAGACGGCAAAGGCGAGAAGTTCGAACAATTGAAGGAACTGGCACGGGAATCCGCGGTACCTGTGAAATGGGTACCCAAACAAAAATTAGAGACCATGAGCGATCACGGTGTCCATCAAGGGATGGTCTTAGCCATCACTCCTTATGAATATCTTTCTTTAGATGAATTGCTGGCACAAACAGAGAAAAAAGATCCTTTTTATTTGATTTTGGATAATCTTGAAGACCCCCACAATTTCGGTTCGATCTTGCGGACAGCCGATGCTAGCGGTGTGGACGGTGTGATCATTCCGAAACATCGAGCAGTCGGTATCACACCAATCGTCGTCAAAACGTCGACAGGTGCGGTAGAACATGTACCCATCGCCCGGGTGACTAATCTGAGTCAAGCGGTCAAACAATTGAAGGAAGCCGGTTTTTGGGTATTTGGGACGGGTATGTCCGGTACCAACTATCAAAAATGGCAAGCCAAAGGTGCGATCGCATTGATCATCGGCAATGAAGGCAAAGGCATGAGCGCCGGGTTGGTGAAAGAAGTCGACGAATTGTTGACGATCCCGATGGTAGGGCACGTCCAAAGCCTGAACGCCAGTGTTGCGGCAGGACTATTGATGTATGAAGCTTTCCGGCAAAGAAATGACGTGACGCAATGAAAAAAGAATTGCTGATTGTGGATGGGTATAATATGATCGGCGCGTGGCCGGAACTGGTGACACTGAAAAAACAAGACAAATTGGAAGATGCCCGGGAGGAACTGCTGACGATTTTATCCAATTACGCCAAATATGAAGGATTAGATATCATCGTCGTGTTTGACGCGCAGTTTGTGCCAGGGATCACACAGCGGTACACTAAATATCGTTTGCAAGTGGTCTTTACCGAAGAAGGCGAGACTGCTGACAGCTATATTGAACGTGTGGCGGGCGAATTGAACACGCCGTTGACACAGGTGACAGTCGCTACCAGCGATCTGGCGGAACAATGGGTCATCTTCTCCCAAGGGGCACTGCGGACTTCGGCGCGGGAACTTTACAAAGCGGTCAAGAAAACACAGGAGACCATCACCCGCCATCAAGAAGATCTGCGCTATACGAACTTTCGCCGCAACTCTCCTTGGTCTGATTATCAATTGACAGAGTTGGATCGCAAATTAAAAGAGCTCACAAATGGTAAAAAACCGCCTAAAAAATGAATAACAGACGTTTTAGTATTTGCTATGCTCCTCCTATAAACAATTAAGGAGGGGCTTTTCATGTTGTTGCAAGAAGCGAAAAAAGGTTGTGAAGAAGCGTTTATCAAGTTGTTTTATCAATATCGGCCAATCATTTATCGGGTGCAGGGAAAGTATTCCATCAAAGATTTCGACCGAGAAGATTGGATGCAGATCGGACGGATCGTGCTGCAGGAAAGTATCGAAAAGTATCAAGAGACCCGCAGTACGACATTTGGTGTTTTCTTTCGTACGAATTTTGAAAACCGCATCAAAAGTTATTTGCGCTACCAGCATGCTTCAAAACGACAAGCCCATGCAGAGGCCGTTTCTTTGGAAGAAAAGCTGGCTTATGACGGGACTGATTTTTTGAATCAATGGATGAGCCCGTCAGCCGGTGTGCTTTCCCAACTGATGATCGAAGAAGCGGTGGAGGATGTCCGCCTTTATTTCTCTTCTTTTGAGCAGGAAGTACTTTCAGCTTATATCAGAGGCAAAGAATTGAAGGAAATAGCAGAAGAAAAAGAGCTGCCTTTTCGAAAGGTCAGAGGAGCTTATGATCGGGCCAAGACCAAATTGATCAAACATATTCAAGAAAACAGTGTTTAAATGCTTTTGGAAAGGCTGTTATTTGAAAAAGCTATTGAATTAATATTTCTCTTATGATAAACTTGAATATTTCTAATAATAATGTTATAATTATTCTTGAGGTGAATGCGATGCCAACAACTTTAGCTTCAATCAAGAAAGATTTAGAGTGCCGAATCGGCAGCGAAATCATGCTAGTTGCCCAAACAGGTCGAAAACGCCAGACAGAACGTCGCGGTGTGTTAACAGAAACGTACCCATCGGTATTCGTTGTAGATTTAGATCCAGAAGAAAACTCATTTGAACGAGTGTCTTATAGCTATTCAGATGTTTTGACTCGCACCGTAGAAATTGAATTTTTATCAGAAGTAGTTTAAAAAACAAAAGAGTTTCCGCTGAGCAGTGCTGAGCAGAGACTCTTTTTTTAATCAAAATACGGAGGAAATATATGGAATACATCGTAAAAAAATTTGATGAATTGACGACGAAGGAATTTTATCAGCTTGCCAAAGTACGAGTCGCAGTCTTTGTGGTAGAGCAGAATTGTCCCTATCAAGAGATCGATGAGATCGATCCGCAAGCATGGCATACTTATTTGAGAAATGAAGAAGGCGAGATCCTGGCTTATACCAGAGTCTATCAGGAAGGGGAAGCGATCCATTTCGGAAGGGTCTTGGTTTCACCGGATCACCGCAAAGAAGGGCTGGGCAAGAAGATCGTCGGACAAACGCTGGCGTTCATCAAAGAAAAATTCCCGCAAAAATCTGTCGTGATCGGCGCGCAAGCCTATCTGAAAGAATTTTATGGAGGCTTCGGTTTTCAGGCCATCTCAGAGGTCTATCTGGAAGACGATATCCCGCATATGGATATGGAGCTGTCTTAAAGAATCCAATCAACAATGAAAGATAAAAAAACAGCGTCCGTGGTCTTGATCCAGCAAATTTACTTGCCGGATTTAAGTCACAGACGCTGTTTTTTTAGTTGTTCTGACTAGCAAAAAGCGCAGTTGCCTTTATTAAATATCTTGCTGGTTGCGGTTTTCTTTGATGTTTTTCGCGTTCTGCTCTTTCAGCAAATCCCGGATCTCTGCCAAATAGTCTTCCGCAGATGGAGCTGTTTCTTCCACTTCTTCTTTTTTGTGCAGATTTTTCGCATGGTTGACTGCCCGTACGATCAAAAATAAAACAAGTCCTGTGATCAGAAAAGTAATAATGGCACTGATAACATCACCGAAGCTGAAAACAACGCCGTCTCTGACTTTCCAATCAAGAATGGAAAGTGCCCCTTCCAAATCGCTGTCGCCGATAAATAATGAAATGACAAGTCCTACTAATGGTGTGATCAGCCCGTCGACAACTTGTTTGACGATACCGGTAAATGCACTCCCGATGACGACCCCAACGGCTAAGTCTAAAACGTCCCCTTGCATGATAAATTGTTTAAATTCTTTAATCATTTTATCTCCTCCTGCGTTTCAGTATAGCGAAAATAGGAATTATTTTGAAATATTTTGACCAAACAGCTGTGATTTATCCTTAGAAGCGGCTGTGCTATAATTGAGTTTAATGAGAAAGAAAAGAGGAGTATCAATGGCGTTAGAATTGCAAAACGGAGTCCATCTTCATGTGCTTCCCACGAAAAAATACAAAACAAACCGCATCTTTTTGCGTTTTACTGCTCGCCACGAAAAAACTGCCGCGGCGAAACGAACACTTTTGACCAGTTTATTGGAAACCAATAGTAAAAATTATCCTACTCAAACAGCCCTTAGCAGTCGGCTGGCAGAGCTTTACGGCGCAAGCTTCGGCATCAATGTAGGAAAAAGAGGCAATCTGCATCAAGTCAATGTCGGCATGACTATCGTCAACGGCAATTATGTGCAGGATCAACAAGTTTTTAAGGAAGCCGTCGCTTTTCTCAATGAGATCCTGTTTTTCCCAAATGTTCAAGAAGATGCCTTCGATGAAGGGACATTTCGGATCGAAAAGGAAAATATCTTAGCCTACCTTAAAAGTATCGGTGAGGACAAACAGACGTATGCTTCCCTGAAAATCCAACAATTGTTCTTTGGCAGCGATCCCGATCAAAAAACTCCCAGCTTCGGTACGGTCGAGGATCTGGAAAAACTGACTGCCAAAGATTTGTATCAAACTTATCAAAAGATGATGACAGAAGACCAGATCGATATTTTTGTTGTGGGAGACATCACGGAAAACGAAGCGGCTGAAGCCTTCAAACAGCTTACATTTTCAAAGACAGAACGGGTCCATCCGGAGATTTTTTATACACAAGAACGTAAGCAAGTGATCGCAGAAGAAATCGAACGAGAACCTGTCGTACAAGCGAAGTTGAATCTAGGCTATCACGTGCCAATCTATTACGATGACCGCCGTCGTTTTGCATTGATGGTCTTTAATGGCTTATTCGGCGGTTTCCCACATTCCAAGCTATTCATGAATGTACGGGAAAAATCCAGCTTGGCCTATTACGCCTCCAGCAATTTTGATTCCTTCCGAGGTTTGATGACCGTGCAAACAGGGATCGACGGCAAAAATCGTGAACGAGTTCTAGGATTGATCCACCAACAGCTCATCAGTCTGCAAAAAGGTGAGATCACCGAAGAAGAGTTGGCACAAACCAAAGCGATGCTGAAGAACCAATATTTATTATCATTGGACAATCCGCAATCCTTGATCGAGATCAACTATTTGGACAGTTGGCTTCCTCAGACCAAGCTTTCTGAGGAAGAATTTTTGCAGCGCTTGGCCGCAGTAACAAAAGAAGAAGTCCAAGAAGTTGCCGATGAGCTGGAGCTGCAGGCAGTATTCTTTTTGGATGGGGAGAATGAACATGCATAAAAAAGATTATCAAACGATCAATGAAACGTTATATACAGAAGTATTGGACAATGGTCTGACGGTGTATTTGCTGCCGAAAGCCGATTTTCATAAAACCTATGGATTATTCAGCACAGATTATGGTTCTATCGATAATGAGTTTGTTCCCAACGGACAAAAAGACTTTGTAAAAGTACCAGATGGGCTCGCCCACTTTTTGGAACATAAACTATTCGAAAAAGAGACTGGGGATGTCTTCCAAGATTTCGGCAAACAAGGGGCATCTGCGAATGCTTTTACCAGTTTTACCAAAACCAGTTATCTGTTTTCAGCAACCACGAATATCAAAGAAAACCTGCTGACGCTGCTGGATTTTGTCCAAGCACCGTATTTTACGGAAGCGACGGTTGAAAAAGAAAAAGGGATCATCGGTCAAGAGATTCAAATGTACGAAGATGATCCTAATTGGCGGCAATTTTTTGGCATCATCGGCAATCTCTATCCTGAACATCCGCTGCACATCGATATCGCCGGTACCGTAGAAAGTATCGCTGAGATCACAGCAGAAGATCTGTACCTTTGCTACAATACCTTTTATCATCCCGGCAATATGACATTGTTTGTGGTAGGCAACATCGATCCGGAAGAAATGATGACGTGGATTCGCGACAATCAAGAGCAAAAAGAATTCCCGGCGTTTCAACCGATCCAACGAAAGAAGATCGAAGAAAAACAAGCGATCATCCCGCGTTCTGATTTGAAGATGCCTGTCACACGTCCTAAAGCAGTGTTGGGGATCAAAGGATCATTGGATCATCTGCCAGAAAGCGGCAGAGAATTGCTGCGTTTCAAAACAGCGATGGATCTATTGTTCCAACTGCTTTTAGGCAATACGTCACAAAATTATCTGCGCCTTTATAATGATGGGATCATCGATGACACCTTTGATTTTGAGTACAATCTTGATCGCAGCTATCATTTTGCCGATTTTGCCGGCGATACTGATGATCCGGCAAGTTTCTTCCACGAGGTTCAAAAGATCTTACTGGGGTATCAAAAGGATCCGGAGATCAGTCAAGAAAATCTGTCATTGTTGAAGAAAAAAATGCTGGGCAAATATTTCCAATCGTTGAATTCGCTGGAATATATCGCTAACCAATTTACCCAAAATCTATTTGGCGACACTACGCTGTTTGATGTACCGGAGATCATCCAATCCATCGAGCTTGAAGACATCTATAAAGTGGGTGCGGCATTGATCCAAAAAGAGGCCTTCAGCGAGTTCGTGATCGCACCGGAAAGCGAGTGATCATTGATGAAGACCGCTTTAGTGATGGGAGCCAGCGGGGATATCGGCGAAGCGGTCTGCCGGCGTTTAGCGGCAGACGGTTGGTCCCTTTATTGCCACTATCATCAGCATGAAGAAAAAGTATTAAATTTTGTTAGCGACTTACAGAATGGCTATCCTCAGCAAGATTTTTTTATGGTATCCTTAGATATGCTGGATCATCGGAAAATCCCGCCATTTTTACAGCAATTATTTCAAGTAGACGGGATCGTTTTCGCTTCTGGATATACCAAATACGGCTTGCTGACAGAGCATAGTCTGGAAGACATCAGCGGTTTATGGAAAGTCCATATGGAAACACCGCTTTTATTGATCAAAGCTTTGCAGGATAAGCTGCAGCGATCGGAGCACTCGCGGATCGTTTTTGTCGGTTCTGTCTATGGAATCGCCGGCAGCAGTATGGAGACTGTTTACAGTGCAGTCAAAGGCGCGCAGCAGAGTTTTGTCAAAGCCTATGCGAAGGAAGTAGCGACATTGGGGATCACTGTCAATTGTATCGCGCCTGGCGCTGTGGCAACCCAGATGAACCGTTCTTGGACCGAAGCTGAATTGACCGGCTTAAAAGAAGATATACCATTAGGAAGATTAGCAATGACAAAGGAAATCGCAGCAGCTGTGAGTTATTTGTTCTCTGAAGATGCGCAATATACTACAGGGATCACATTACCGATAACAGGCGGCTGGCTGTACTAAATAGACTGGAGAAGATGTGGGAGTGGCCAACGAAGCAACAACTATTGGACAAAGATTACGACAAGCCCGTTTAAATAGAAATATATCTTTAGACGAACTGCAGCAGATCACGAAGATCCAAAAGCGTTATCTGGAAGCAATCGAAAGAGGCGATCTGGATCAATTGCCGGGAGCTTTTTACGTGCGGGCGTTTGTTAAACAATACGCGGCCGTAGTAGGAGAAGACGGCGATAGACTGGTGGCTGTTTTAGATGGGAAAGAGGACATCGTGCCGGATCTGCCGAAACGTCCAAGACCGGAGACAGTGCAAGGTTCTCGTAAATCACTGCACGTGGAAGAACCAAGCAGCCGATGGAAGAAAATGCTGCCGGTGATCGTGATGGGTCTTATCGCATTATTGATCGTCGGTTTTGTCGCTTATATGACTTGGCAAGATCGCAATGCGGATCCGATGATCGTGGAATCGTCGGTGACGGTGGAAGGTTCGCTAGCTGATTCTTCAACAAAAGAAAGCTCCAGCAAAGCCGAAAGCAGTTCTTCAAAAACAGAAGAAAGCACAACAGAAACAACGGAGTCTTCTGAAGAGAAAAAGATGGCTATCAAGATGGACAGCAATACGCAAGCAGAAGCCAATATGTCTATCACTGATGCCGAAAGTCCTATCGAATTGTCCTTTACCGGTACACAAGGACCATGTTGGGTGGGCGTGACTATCAACGGCGGTTATGTCTATCAATATACCGTCCAAGCTGGTGAGACTCAAACAACGACATTACCGGAAAATGCCGAGAATGCTACGATCATTTTGGGAGCCAGCGGCAATATGTCGATTAAAGCCAACGATCAAGATCTTGATTTTACTGATCCTAATCTGGAAGCCTTACGGAAAAATATCAATTTGACGATCCAATACCAACAGGCAGAAGACTAATTTGCAGTTTGTCAAACAAATCTGTAGCGATTAGTGGAAACAACCCTGTTCTTCAAGTAAAATAAAAGAGCAGAGAGGAGAACGTTGTGTGAATTTACCTAATAAATTAACTGTTATCAGAATCATCATGATCCCTATTTTTATTTTGGTCTTGGCAATCCCTTTTGATTGGGGAACACTGACTGCCGGCGATGTTACGCTGCCGGTGACGCATTTGGTGGCGGCGATCATTTTCGCAGTTGCCAGTCTGACAGATTGGCTGGACGGAAAAATCGCTCGTTCCCGCGGATTAGTGACAAACTTTGGGAAGTTTGCCGATCCATTGGCAGACAAGATGCTGGTTATGACCGCATTCATCTTGCTGGTCCAACAAGACAAAGCCCCGGGCTGGGTGGTAGCGATCATCGTCTGTCGTGAATTAGCAGTGACGGGATTGCGTCTGTTGTTAGTAGAGCATGGAGAAGTCATGGCGGCGGCATGGCCTGGAAAAATCAAAACAGCAACACAGATGGTAGCGATCATCTTATTGTTCATCAATAATTTGCCGTTCCAACTGATCGGATTGCCATTGGATCAAATCATGCTGTATGCTTGCTTGATTTTCACTATCTATTCAGGTGTCGATTACTTTGCCAAAAATACTGCAGTGTTCAAAGGATCGATGTAAGATTCAAATTTAGTAAAGTTCAGATTCTATCTGGACTTTTTTCTTTTATTTAAAAATTCTGCGCGGATTTGCGTAGATAGAAGTAGAGGGGATATTCATGAAAGCAGAAATCATTGCTGTCGGAACAGAAATATTGTTGGGGCAGGTGGTCAATACCAACGCGACTTTTTTATCAGAGGAACTGGCGGGATTAGGCATCGAGGTTTATTACCACAGTGTCATCGGGGATAACCGCCAGCGCTTAGAGGAGGCTTTGAAGACCGCTGAACTTCGCAGTGATCTGGTGATCTTATGCGGCGGGTTGGGACCCACTGACGATGACCTCACAAAAGATGTCACAGCGGAGCATCTTGGTCAGCGACTGATCCAAGATGAGAAAGGGTATCAGCAATTATTGGCTTTTTTCCAAAAAGCGCAGCGAGAAATGACGCCTAATAATTTACGTCAGGTATTGGTTTTTGAAGAGGGGATAGCACTGCCGAATGATACCGGGCTTGCCATGGGGATCTTTTATGAAGGGACTACCGACTACTTGTTGTTGCCGGGACCTCCCAGCGAATTGCAGCCGATGTTTTTACGCTATGTCAAACCATTGTTCCAAGAAAAATATCAGCAAAATGGCCGCTTGATCTCCCGCGTGTTGCGTTTTTATGGGATCGGCGAGTCTAACTTAGTGACCAAGCTGGCGGATTTGATCGCGGAACAAACGAATCCTACGATCGCACCTTACGCAAAACCCAATGAAGTCACGATCCGTCTGACAGTCAAAGCAGAGGAGGAACAGACCGCACAACAGCGTCTGGCGGAAGTTGAAGCCAAGATCATGGCACGAGTCGGCGAGTATTTTTATGGATATGGCGAGGAAAATTCACTGGTCGAGGTAGTAGTTTCATTATTGAAAGAACAAAAGCGCACGATCACTGCGGCAGAAAGTCTGACGGCCGGATTGTTCCAAGCGACATTAGGAGATGTTGCCGGTGTATCGACAGTCTTTCCCGGCGGATTCGTCACATATTCGCTAGACACTAAAAGCCGTTTTTTAGCGATTGATCGCAAACTATTGGAAAAATTTGGCACAGTCAGCCGAGAATGTGCGGAAGTGATGGCGGACAACGCTCGGAAAAAAGCTGGAACAGATTATGCGTTGTCCTTTACAGGTGTAGCCGGACCTGATGAATTGGAAGGACAGCCGGCGGGCACCGTGTGGATCGCATTAGCGACTCCTTGGAGTGTGAAAAGTCAACAATATCATTTTACTCGAGATCGCCGCTATGTCCGTCACAGCGCGGTTATGGCGGGATTGGATTTATTGCGCAGGGAATTATTAAGAGAGAAATAAAATGCGAAAATATGTTCGCTTTTTCTTGCTTTTTCTTCTGAGAAAAGATATGATATTCTTACGTAAGAAAGCACATTAGCATTGGACACTGGCTCAATTTTAAGGAGGATAAACAGTTTGGCAGATGAACGTAAAGCGGCGCTGGACGCTGCATTAAAAAAAATAGAGAAAAGTTATGGTAAAGGGGCGATCATGAAGCTGGGAGAAAAAATCGACCAGCAGATCTCAACGATTCCCAGCGGTTCTTTGGCGTTAGACGTGGCTCTTGGTGTAGGTGGTTTCCCTCGCGGCCGGATCGTGGAAGTATACGGTCCTGAAAGCTCAGGGAAAACAACTGTTGCACTGCATGCTATCGCAGAAGTGCAAAAAAATGGCGGGACGGCCGCATTTATCGATGCGGAAAACGCTCTTGATCCTCAATACGCACAAAAATTAGGCGTAAATATCGACGACTTGCTGCTTTCTCAACCAGATACCGGCGAACAAGGGCTAGAAATCGCTGACGCATTGGTTTCTAGCGGTGCCGTAGATATCGTGGTCATCGACTCCGTAGCGGCTCTTGTGCCTCGTGCAGAGATCGACGGTGAAATGGGAGATGCTCACGTTGGTTTGCAAGCTCGTTTGATGTCGCAAGCGTTGCGGAAACTTTCAGGCTCTATCAATAAAACGAAAACGATCGCGATCTTTATCAACCAAATCCGTGAAAAAGTCGGAATCATGTTTGGGAATCCGGAAACGACACCAGGTGGACGAGCATTGAAATTTTATGCAACGATCCGTTTGGAAGTCCGCCGTGCGGAACAATTAAAATCCGGTACCGATATCATCGGTAACCGTACTAAGATCAAAGTCGTGAAAAACAAAGTTGCACCGCCATTTAAAGTAGCGGAAGTCGATATCATGTACGGTCAAGGGATCTCTCAAGAAGGCGAATTGCTGGATATGGCTGTGGAACAAGATATCGTTGATAAAAGCGGGTCTTGGTATTCTTACCATGATGAACGGATCGGCCAAGGTCGTGAAAACGCGAAGAACTACATGAAGGAACATCCGGAAATGATGGCGGAAGTTTCAGCATTGGTTCGGGATGCTTATGGTATCGGTGATGGTTCGACTGTCATTGAAGAAACCGAAGCCCAAGAAGAATTGCCACTAGACGAATAATAGAATAATAAGCTGCTTATGACCGAGTCCTTCTCAAGGGGATTCGGTCATTTTTTGTTCCTAAAGACAGCAAATAGAGCAGAAAAAGACGTTGCCAACTTGTCCTCCTGTACCTTTCTTCAGTAAAAGGGTCGTATTAACAAAAATAGTTTCCATGGGTTTTCTCATTAAAAGTTGACAGTGCTTACGACAAACATTAGAATAAAGTTGTGTGTAAACACACCTATGCAAGTAGGCATATTGATAATTAATTCATTCATGTTTATCAAAAAACTACAGAATAATTTAATAAGATAGTATGGAGGTGGATCTAATGGGACTTACTATTCTCCTCGCTATCATCGGTTTAATTGTCGGCCTTGGATTAGGGTATTTCGCAGCAAAATCTCGTCACGATAGAGAGATTGACAGCGCTAAAAATTCAGCAACCGGAATTTTGGAAGGTGCTCGTAAAGAAGCGGAAACTCTGAAAAAAGAAGCATTGTTAGAAGCTAAGGAAGAAAATCAGAAATATCGGTCAGAAATTGAAAGTGAGTTGAAAGAAAGCAGACTTGAATTAAAATCCCAAGAAAATCGCTTGATTCAAAGAGAGCAATTGCTAGATCGCAAAGATGACTCTATTGAAAAGCGAGAGCACTCACTGGAAGAAAAAGAAGAAAAACTTAGTGCGAAACAACAATTAATTGACGAGCGAGAAAAAGAAGTTGAAAAATTGATCGACGGGCAACAGCAAGAGCTTGAACGAATCGCTGCATTGTCTCGAGATGAAGCAAAAGAAGTGATCATGAAGTCAACAGAAGAAGAATTGAATCACGAGTTGACCATCATGGTGAAAGAATCAGAACAGCGGGCAAAAGAAGAAGCTGACCGTAAAGCGAAAAATCTTTTGTCACTGGCTATTCAACGGTGCGCTGCCGATCAAGTGTCAGAGACGACGGTTTCAGTAGTCACTCTGCCAAATGATGAGATGAAAGGCCGCATCATCGGTCGCGAAGGTCGAAACATCCGCACATTGGAAACTTTGACAGGGATCGATCTGATCATTGATGATACGCCAGAAGCAGTCGTGTTGTCAGGCTTTGATCCGATCCGCCGCGAAATCGCTCGAATGACGTTGGAAAAATTGATCCAAGATGGCCGGATCCATCCAGCTCGTATTGAAGAAATGGTGGAAAAATCCCGGAAAGAAATGGATGAACGTATTCGTGAATACGGAGAGGAAGCGGCTTTCGAAGTTGGCGCTCATACCTTGCATCCTGATCTGATCAAGATTTTAGGACGTCTGCATTTCCGAACAAGTTACGGACAAAATGTGTTGAACCACTCATTGGAAGTGGCGAAACTCTCTGGTGTGTTAGCAGCTGAGTTAGGTGAAGATATCCAGCTGGCCAAAAGAGCCGGTCTGCTTCACGATATCGGTAAAGCACTGGATCACGAGATCGAAGGTTCTCACGTTGAGATCGGTGCGGAATTGGCGGCGAAGTACAAAGAAAACGCGACAGTCGTCAATGCGATCGCTTCTCACCATGGTGATGTCGAAGCAACTTCGATCATCTCAGTATTGGTAGCAGCGGCAGATGCTTTATCAGCAGCCCGCCCAGGAGCGCGTAGTGAATCATTAGAAAATTATATTCGTCGACTTGAAAATCTGGAAAATATCTCCAACAGTTTCGCCGGCGTCGAATCAAGCTTTGCGGTCCAAGCAGGGCGTGAAGTACGGGTAATGGTCAAACCGGAAGAGATTTCTGATTTAGAGGCTGTACGTTTGGTTCGTGATATCCGTAAGAAGATCGAAGACGAACTAGATTATCCTGGTCATATCAAAGTAACGGTCATTCGCGAGACTCGCGCTACCGATTACGCCAAATAAGACAACGATCCCAAATCGAAACTGATTTGGGATTTTTTTCTGGTCTTTTTATTGACGGACAAGGGATCTAAGCCATTGCAAAGCAGTTTATAGTGGCATTAATCTAGTAAGTAAGATAACATTTAGTTAAAGGAGGAATACTGAATGAGAAAATTCACCCAGCAATGTATCCAATGGGTCAAAGCCCATAGTTTCCTCTTGCGCCTGCTCTTTTTTGGCTCGATTTTGATTTTCGTCAGTATCCAAGTAGCCAATATCGCTCACGGCATGAGTTGGGAAGATGTTTTTTCGACGATGAAAGAACAAAACACCAGTACATTGGTATGGATGGCACTGATCGGACTATTGGGCATCCTTCCGATGTTAGGCTATGATTGGATCGCTATTCAGACATTAGAAGCGGCGGGCAAACCCAAAATGCCTCGTAAAGAGTGGCTGATCGCTGCTTGGACTACTAATACCATCAATAATCTGGCAGGTTTCGGCGGGATCATCGGAGCCAGCTTGCGAGCTAACTTTTATGGTAAAGGGATGGATCGCAAAAAGATTTTAGCGACAGTCTCGAAAATCGCTCTTTTCATGCTTAGCGGGTTATCATTACTGGCCCTGATGTTATTGGTGACCTTATTTATATTCCAAGGAGATACCTTTTACCGCAGCTATTGGATCTGGCTGGCGGCAGGAAGTCTCTATACGCCGTTTCTAGTGATTTTCAGTTATTTGCGGCGTAAAAAATTATTTGCTGAATTGTTTCCTAAAAAAGTATTCATATTGATAAGCACCTCATTTTTTCAATGGCTGGCAGCTTTAGCGGTATTTTTAAGTATCGGTTATCTGATGGATCTGCAAGTTTCCCTGAATCATGTGGCGCCGATGTTTTTGATCGCGACATTGATCGGGATGCTGACGATGGTACCTGGCGGGATGGGGACATTCGATGTTCTAATGATCTTAGGAATGAGCCAGATCGGTTTAGCGCAAGATCAAACTGTTGTATGGCTGTTGTATTATCGTCTCTTTTATTATTTAGTCCCGTTTTTAAGCGGACTGGTTTTATTTTTGACTCAAACCAGCGTGAAACTGAACCGTTTTTTCGACAATCTGCCGCGGATCTTTTTACAGCGGATCGCTCATAATATCGTTGTCTTGGCAGTGTACTTTGCCGGTATCATGATGGTGTTGCTGTCGACTGTTACCAATCTATCCAATATCAGCCGTTTTTTTGAATTTATTCTGCCGTTTTCTTTTAACTTTTTGGATCAGTCATTGAACTTATTGGTAGGATTTTTACTGATCGGATTGGCACGGGCGCTTTTTGCTAAAGTCAGACGAGCATATTTTCCCACGATTTTGCTTTTGCTGTTTGGTATCATCAATACTATTTCTCAAACCCGCTCTTTGCGGCTGATGGTGGTTTATTGTTTGATCCTGGCCATCGTTTGGCTGGCGCGGCATGAATTCTATCGGGAAAAATTCGTTTATTCTTGGGGAGCGCTGTTGTTTGACGGCTGCTTGTTCGGCTGTTTGTTCATCGTTTACGCTGTCGCCGGCTATCATAGCGGGCAATGGTGGAACAATCAGATCTTAGGGGAACATTTCTTTTTGTTTCCTTCTGAAGATATCTGGTTCTCAGGTCTAGTGGGACTGGCGGTATCATTAATGACATTATTAGCGTTGTATCGCTATCTGACGACGACAGAAAAAGAGCTGGGTACAGAATGGGACGAGAACCGTTTCTTGACGCTTTTGTCCCGTTATGGCGGTACTCGTTCCAGCCATCGTTTGAGATTGCCGGGGTATCAATATTTCTATTACCAAAAAGAAGGGCAAGATGAACTGGTATTCGGCTATCAGATCAAAGGCAATCGTTGTTTTGTTTTGGGGCGTCCTATTGGTAATGAACGATTATGGGAAGAAGCGACATTGGCGTTTATCAAAGAAGCCGATCTGCTGGGGTATCAATTGGCGTTTTACAAGATCAGTCAACGTTACGCCGTCTTGCTGCATGATTTGGGATTCCAATTCACAAAAATCGGTGAGACAGGAACAGTCATCTTGCGGGATAATTCTTTTGAACAAGAAGCGTGCATCAAACATTTTGAACGTCAGGACTATCATTTTACCTATTATCAAAAATTACCGGAAGAATTGTTTGCTGATGTCAAAGAAATCTCGGAGGATTGGCTGAAAGGCAATAAAGAAAAATATTTCGGCAGCGGTCGTTTTACCAGAGAGTACTTGCTGAAAAGCGGTATCGGTATCGTTCGAAAAAAACAAGAGATTGTCGGATTTATTACTGAACAGCCTATCGATCGCAATTGGGTCTCTTATGATCTGTTACGGATCAAAGAGGGCGAACCGGCTGAGATCTCCAATTATCTAGTGTTGAAGATGCTGACAGAGTGGCAGAATCAAGACTATGAATTGGCTGATTTAGGCATGGCGCCCTTTGCCCATGTGGGAGACAGCCCTTTTGCTTCTATCGAAGAACGGATCATGAATGTCATTTACAAGTACGGTACTTTCTACAGCTTCCAAATGAATGTCGCCGGCAAACAGCGTTATGTGGAACATTGGGAAAGCAGTTATTTTGCTTATATCAAAGGAGGCAGTTTCTATCTGGTCTCCTTGCAGCTGCTGCTTTTGATCGGACGGGGGAAAAATCGCGGTCCGACATTGGTAGAAGATGTGATGCTGGATGTCTGAAAATTAAAGATGAATGCTAAAAAACGAACAACAGTAATGAACCAAATGGTTTCAGCTGTTGTTCGTTTTTTTTGCGGAAAATTTGATTCAGTACTTAGACCTTACGCCGCCGGGCAAAATCTACGAAACGGAATTTATCTAATCGGTGGATCGACTCGGTGTATTCAAAACAACGAGTATCTTCCAGATAGACAAGACTGCGGACCACCACCACATGCTGATCGTCTGGCAGAAGATCCATCAGATCGCGGATCTCTTTTGTCACCGGTTCTACGGTGACTTCTTTTTGCGCATATGCGATCTCCAAGCCCAAATCATTTTCAAAATACTGATAAATGGAATCTTGGGCTTTTTTTTCAGGAAGTTCTTCAATAATCCGAGCATCCAGGTAGTCGATGTCCAAAATCACCACTTCATCGTCGATCTTTCGCTGACGGACCAATTTCCAAGCTTCGGAAGCTACCGGCCAGTCGGTGTTTTGGCTTAATTTTGGTGAAACCGCGATTTTTTTGATCTCTACCACGGTGGTCTCATTTCGGATATGCTGTGTTTCTTGCAACTCTTTAAAGCTCGTCAGTCCAGAGATCGGAAAGTCAAAACGATTTAGATCCAAAACGATAGAGCCTTTGCCTTGTTTCTTTTGGATATAGCCGGCATTGCGCAGCAGATTCAGAGCTTTTCTGACTGTTTCACGTGAAACGCCATAGATTTTTATCAGCTGGCTTTCGCTGGGCAATAATGTTTGGGGAGGGTATTCCTGGGCTAAGATCTTTTGTTCCAAATCAAGAAAAATCTCTTTGAATTTATTCATATCATTTCCTCCTCCCCACTATTATATCGGCTGAAAATTTGAAAAGCAATTTGCTTATAATTGGACCAATTCTGCGACATTCAATTCATCCAGACGTTTGACAGTCAGATCTGCGCCATGAAGCGGTTCGTCACTTAAAACACCTACCGCAAACATCCCGCAAGCTTTGATTCCATCGATCCCGGCTTGCGCATCTTCAAAACCGATCGCTTCTTCCGGCTGGATGTTCAATAATTCTGCCGCTTTGACGAAGATCTCCGGATCGGGTTTGCCTTTGTGTAACGTTGCCGGATCCACGATCCCGTCGAACAAATCAGCGACTTCCAATTTTTTCAAAATGAATGGCGCATTTTTGGAAGCCGAGGCGATAGCGCAAGGGATATTTTGTTGCCGTGCGTCATCCAAAAATTCTTTGACACCAGGTAACAGATCGGCAGGAGACAATGATTGCAAGAGTTCTACGTAATGAGTATTCTTTTTGGCAGCTAACGCTTCTTTTTCTTCTGTCGTGAAGTCATTTGCTCTATTTCCATAAGCCAAAATGCGTTCTAATGAATCCATCCGGCTGATGCCTTTTAATTGTTCATTGAATTTTAAGTCAACTTCGATCCCAATCTCTGCGGCCAGATCCCGCCACGCGATAAAATGAAATTTAGCAGTATCTGTAATAACTCCGTCTAAATCAAAAATAAATCCTTTTTTCATACGAGTAGCTCCTTATAGTAAATGGTTTGTGGTTCGTTTGCTTTTAGTGTAACAGATTTTTCAGCAACCGTTATCATAATTTCACGATTTGCGCAGATTTCTAATTCATCATGAGAAACAGCTACTTGATAAGCGACTCCGCGGATCGTCATAGAGAAACTGATTTTTTGCCATGCTTCCGGCATTTTTGGCTGAAAATGAACGTGTTCTTGTCGAATATCTAAACCTGCAAAAGTAGTCAGCGGGATAAAAAGAGTCGCTGCCATCACGCCGGCATGGATTCCTTCGGCTGTGGTTCCTCCTTGGATATCGCGATAATCGGAATACAAAGCTTCTTGATAAAGCTGCCAAGCCAACTGTTGATCGTCCACCATTGCGGCTAGTTGCGCATGGACGACACGAGATAACGTCGAGCCATGACTGGTCCGCTGTAGATAGTAGTGGAGATTTTTTTCCACGTAATCTTTTGGCAGCTGATACCCTAAATCATCTAAGATCTCCGCGACTTGCGCTTTGGAGAAGTTATAAAAAATCATCAAACTGTCCGCTTGTTTAGCGACCTTGTAGTCATCTGCGGAACGGCCTTCTGCATTCAAGATGCGATCCATTCGGTAGATATTGCCGTAAGTTTCTTTATAGTGATCCCAAT
This sequence comes from Enterococcus mediterraneensis, assembly GCF_900604485.1. NCBI lineage: Bacteria > Bacillati > Bacillota > Bacilli > Lactobacillales > Enterococcaceae > Enterococcus > Enterococcus mediterraneensis. The sequence goes on along the minus strand of NZ_UWOP01000001.1, from coordinate 1,187,518 downwards.
CGATCTCCGCCAGATCGAAATAGCCGTCGAACTGGGCGATGATCCCATCCTCATCGATGGATAATGCCAATTGTTTTCTTATCTTCAGCATGTCGGCTAATAACTCATCATCTACACCGGTCTTGTTTTGAGCCTGTTGGAAATCTTCTTCCGGCAGGATCTCCGCTAATTTTGTTATCTCTTCAAAAAGCCAGACCACCATCATATTGGTGTAGGCATTGTTTTTCAAGCCGCCTTTATCAGCATTCGGATAGCCTTCGTGGAACTCGTCCGGCCCCATGACACCGCTGATGGAATAGCGCTGATCTTCTTCATCCCACATTGCCGCGCTTTGCCAAAAATGCGCGATCTCCAATAGCATCTCGATCCCATATTTTTTCATAAAGTCGATGTCACCGGTATTATGCCAATACTGCCAAACATTATAGGCAACAGCCAACGAGACATGACGCTGCAGGCGGCTGTGATCTTCTTTCCATTCGCCGCTGATCGGATTTAAATGCAGTTTTTGAGATTGTTCCGATCCATCCAAACCGGATTGCCAAGGGAACATCGCGCCTTGATAACCGGCTTCTTGTGCCGCTTCTTTTGCTTTGGTCAACCGCTGATAGCGATAAAGCAGGAGTTGTCGGGCAGTTTCGGGGAAATGGATGATGTAAAAAGGCAGAATAAACAACTCATCCCAGAAAATATGTCCCCGATAGGCTTCGCCATGCAGTCCGCGGGCAGTAACAGAAGCGTCCAGCTCATGATTGCCGTTAGGTGAAGCGGAAGTCAGCAGGTGATAGGTGTGGAGATTCAGCATTTTTTGCGACATCAGATCCCCTTCGACAGTGATCCCGGCTTTTTGCCAAAGCTCTTGCCACGCATTGCTAGACTCGGTGTAAAGTTCGTTGAATCTAGGAAGTACCGGCCAACTGTAAGTTTCTGCTTTTGTATTTTGAGGTTGGTGAATAAGTTGGACATCCACTGTTTTTTCTACTTCATACCATTGGTTTTCTTCAGCAGCCAAAGACAAATGTTGGGTTGCCTTTTCTGCTGTTTCAGCAGTCACTATCTGTTCCAGATCCAGCGAATCGCTGAAAAGCTCAGCGCTTTGTCGGATAGTGATTTGAGATTGTTTCGTCACAGCTTCCAAGAAGATACGCTGTTTTTCTGCGATTTTTTTTGTGATAGTCAAATGATGGGCAGTCAAACTGCGGTAACGAGCCACATTTGAATTGAATACACTGCCGTCAGCTTCGGAAACAAGAGTGATTTCTCCAGAGAAATTCAGCGGTGAAAAACGATAAAGGATGCTATATTGGTGGACGTTTTCCATGCTGGCGCTTTTTTTCGTTTGGACAGCAATTCGTTTGCCGCTTTCCAATTGGATCGTCACCCAAGATTGGAACAAACCGGTACGCAGATCCAATTGCCGTTTCATAGAAAGAACTTGATTTGCGGCGATATCGATTTTCTCACCGTCAACGATCAGATAGATTTTCTGCAGGTTCGGCGCATTGACGAAATCTTCATTGTAGATGGTTTGGCCGGAAACTTCTGACGCCGCGGTATTATAAAGACCTGCCAGATAGGTGGCTGGATAATTTTCTTCCGCGATTTCCATTTCCGGTGTAGTGCCTCGAAGACCGAGAAATCCATTTCCGACAGTCAGCAGAGATTCTACAGAATACTCGTCTTTTCCAGGCAGGTAGCCATGATAAGTCAAAAGCCAAGGAATCTCAGCGGCTTTTTCTGAAAAACTTGCTGTATTACCGTAAACAAAAGGCAGATTCAATGTTTCTGTCAGTGTTTGCGCGGCATCAGCTTTACCAGCCGCTGTCGGTATCAAGATCTCCTTTGAGGCAAGGATACCGCCGGATAGTCCTTGTTGCTTCAATTCTTCTGCATAGCTCAATACCTCAGAAAAAGTAGAAAAATCCTGTTCTTCTTCGGCAAACAGCGTCTGCCAATAAGTGTTCTTATAAGTGATAAATAAAAGTGTCATGATTATGCTCCTCTCTACTTGCCTATACATGCAAGTAGATTATAGCGGAATATGTAGGCGATTACAACTAAATAGAAGTGTTTTCTTATTTTTTTAAAAGAACAATCAGAGTGATGGGTTGTTAAAAAATCGCTCTTATATAAGAAGAAGTTTGTGAAATATATTTTTATATTACATGTAATATTTAATTTTGGTATGTGAAATTATAAGGCAAATAAATTTAATTGCAAAAAAAATAAAATCATTTTTATAAAACGCTTGCATAAATTTGTTTTAGAAGTTATTATTATCTTGTCAACAAAACATATATATACAAGTAAGGGAAAGGAGTTTTATTTATGGGTAAGTATCACGAAGATGCTGAGAAGCTTCTGGAATATGTAGGCGGGAAAGAAAATATCGCTGCAGTGACTCATTGTGCCACTAGGATGCGCTTTGTATTGAATGACCCGAAAAAAGCCGATGAAAAATCCATTGAGGATATTTCCAGCGTAAAAGGGATGTTTACAAACGCCGGTCAATTCCAAGTTATCATCGGAAATGATGTACCGACCTTTTTCAATGATTTTAAAGAGGTATCGGGGATCGAAGGGGTTTCCAAAGAACAAAGCAAGACTGCTGCAAAGCAAAATCAAAATCCGATTCAGCGAGCTATCACTGTTTTAGCAGAGATTTTTACACCGATCATTCCAGCGATCATCGTTGGGGGGCTGATTTTAGGTTTCCGGAATGTTTTGGAAGGAATTGATTTTGGTAATGGTACGATCGTCTCTCAATCGGTTTTTTGGAACGGCGTCAATGATTTTCTGTGGCTGCCTGGTGAAGCGATTTTCCACTTCTTGCCAGTTGGTATTACATGGAGTGTTACTCGTAAAATGGGAACCACTCAGATTTTAGGTATTATTCTAGGGATTACGTTAGTTTCTCCGCAATTATTGAATGCGTATGCCGTACCAGGTACCGCAGCTGCAGATATTCCGTTTTGGGATTTCGGGTTTGCGCATATCGACAAGATCGGTTATCAAGCGCAAGTCATTCCAGCGATGTTGGCCGGATTTATGTTGGCTTATCTTGAAATTTTCTTCCGAAAACATATCCCGGAAGCAGTTTCCATGATTTTTGTTCCGCTATTTGCATTATTGCCAACGATTTTAGCCGCTCACGTAGTTTTAGGGCCATTTGGCTGGTGGTTGGGCAGCGGTATTTCTTATATCGTCAATACTGGCCTAACATCTACTTTCAGCTGGCTGTTCAGTGCTGTTTTTGGATTCTTATATGCACCGCTGGTTATTACCGGACTGCATCACATGACCAATGCCATCGACATGCAGCTGATCGCCGATTTTGGTTCGACGAATCTATGGCCAATGATCGCATTATCAAATATCGCGCAAGGTTCTGCCGTTTTAGCGATTATCTTCTTGCATCGCGGCAATGAAAAAGAAGAACAAATCTCGATACCAGCAACGATTTCTTGTTACTTAGGTGTAACAGAACCAGCGATGTTCGGGATCAACTTGAAATATGTTTATCCATTTGTTGCAGCGATGATCGGTTCCGGGGTAGCTAGTATGTTCAGCAACCTGATGGGTGTTCGTGCCAATGCTATCGGTGTCGGCGGCTTGCCTGGGATCTTAGCAATCAATTCTACATTAGGCGGCGGCTGGTTGGCGTTTGTTATTGCCATGGCGATCGCAGTGGTAGTGCCATTTATCTTGACAGTGGTCTTTCGCCGTCAAGGAATCTTCAATAAGATCGATCTTGTGGATGCACCGGCTGATAACTTAGCAGTGGAAGGTTTAGCAACAGCAGGTGTCAGCGTTGGTGATATCGGAGTTGAATCTGTGGCGACCGCAACACCGGATCTAGTCACTGAAGAAGCATTGTTTGCACCAGCAGACGGGGAAGTTGTAGCAATCGGACAAGTCGCTGATCCTGTCTTTTCACAAAAAATGATGGGTGACGGTTTCGCAGTTCGTCCAACGACCAGCAAGATCTATTCACCGGTCAACGGGAAAGTCACAAGTATTTTTGAAACAAAACACGCTATTGGTATTTTGACTAATACAGGTGCAGAAGTCTTGGTTCATATGGGCTTGGATACGGTTGAATTAAAAGGAACGCCTTTTGATGTGAAAGTCCAAGAAGGTCAAGATGTGACACCGAAGACTCTGTTGGCAGTGATGGATCTGAATGCTATCAAAGCAGCCGGCAAACAGACAGATGTTCTGACAGTCATCACGAATGCTGAAAAAGTATCAAGTTTGACACTGGCTAAAACAGGAACGATCCATGCTGGTGAGAACGTAGGAAAAGCAGAGATGTTGTAAGAGGTTGATTTGAAAAGCTAGCGGTAAAAACCGCTAGCTTTTTTTAATGGATTAAAAAAACGCTCCGCAACGGAAAAGTCGTCGCAAAGCGTTTAAAAAGTCTATTCAATTGTGATATTACTGCCGGGTGCGTCTTTGTAGCCGGCTTTTGGCAAGTTCAGCGTCAATACACCATTATCGAATTTTGCTTTGATATTAGCGTCGTCGATATCTTGGATAGTGAAGCTTCGTTGATAGGAACTGCTAGAACGTTCACGGCGCAGGTAGCGTCCGGCATCATCTTTTTCTTCTTTTTCCGCTGATTGTGTCGCGGTGATCGATAAAATATTATTGACGTAACTGACTTTGATGTCGTTTTTATCGACACCTGGAAGATCCGCTTTTACCAGATAATGATCGTCGTATTCTTTGATATCAGTGGAAATCTGCCGTTCTTGCCAAAAATTATTCATCAATTTACCAAACAAATCCTCTGCATTGCCTAGATCTTTGAAATCTCTTGGAATCAAGTTAGCCATTCAATATCTCCCCGCTTTCTATTTTTTATCCATTAATATTGTAAATTGAAAACGGATTTTCGGCAAATTAAACGATTGTTTTTTGGTAAAATTAATAAAAAATCTCTTTCTATACATTTGCTTTCTGCTATGATAGAATACACAACGACTCTTTTCAGGTGAGTAGGTGAGGAAATGGAGATAATCGAGAAAGCACCGGCGAAAATCAATCTTGGATTGGATGTCCTATTCAAACGTCCAGACGGCTATCACGAGCTGGCGATGGTCATGTCCAGTGTGGATCTGGCGGATCGCTTGACTATGGAAGAAATAGCAGAAGATCGCATCATCGTCGAAACCAATAAAGCTTTTTTGCCAGTTGATCAGCGGAACAATGTTTATCAAGCCGCAGCTTTGGTGAAAAAACGTTACAAGATCAAAAAGGGCATTAAAATCAATATCACAAAACAGATCCCGGTAGCGGCAGGTCTTGGCGGCGGCAGTTCCGATACAGCGGCAGTTTTACGAGGAATGAATCGTTTGTGGAATCTGAATCTAACAGATGAAGAATTGATCGAACTTGGGATGGAAGTCGGAACAGATGTCCCTTATTGTTTATATGGTAAAACTTCTCTTGTAGCTGGGAAAGGCGAGATCGTCACAGGGATCGAACCTATGCCGCAATGTTGGGTGATCTTAGTGAAACCCAGGATCAGTGTGTCTACACGGACGGTATTTCCCGAGGTCGATGTAGACAAGATCCATCATCCGGATATCGCCAAATTGACAGAAGCGGTCCGCGCCAATGATTATGAGCAGATGATCCGCTATATGGGCAATGCGTTAGAAGATATCACGATCCAGCGTCATCCCATCATTCAGCAAATCAAAGATCGTATGATGAAATACGGGGCGGATGTTGCATTGATGAGCGGCAGCGGTCCAACAGTTTTTGCCTTGTGCCGACAACATTCCAGAGCACAACGGGTCTACAATGCCTTGAAGGGATTTTGCGATGAGGTCTATCTGGTCCGAACATTGAAATAAGCTTCAAAGACATCGGTCATTTTCAGTCGATGTCTTCTTTTTGTGGAAAATGACTACCCCGAATACGCCGATGAATCAGAAAACAGAAGGTAGTTCAGTAATGTGTTAAATACGCTAACTAAATTGGTACTTATGAACGACCAGTCCTATATCTTCCGATTTAACAATGTTTTTCAACTCTAAATCGGAAGTTTTCCGATTTTGGTTGACGGCTTTTTATTTGTTTGATACATTAGTTCCTGTCAGTAAATCGGAAGTTTTCCGATTTGTATCAAAAAATGAAAAGAGGTAGGAAGATGAAGAAATATTTTATCGGTATCAGTATTTTAGCAACTAGTTTGTTTTTGGCGGCTTGCGGTGCGAGCAATCAATCAGAACAAAGCGGAACATCAGCTTCAACAGAAAAGATCCAAGCGATCGCGACCTTTTATCCGATGTATGAATTTACGAAAGAAGTGTTAGGGGATGAAGGAGAGGTTGAATTGCTGATACCAGCTGGAACTGAACCTCATGATTATGAGCCAAGCGCAAAAGACGTCGCGAAAATTTCCCAAGCGGATGCCTTCGTGTATAATAGTGAAGAGCTGGAAACTTGGGTCGACAGCATCGAAGACAGTTTGGATGATACGACATTGGTCATTGAAGCCAGTGAAAAGATCGATCTGATCGAATCAGCAGACGATCATGACCACGACCACGATCATGATCACGAGAAAGATCCCCATGTTTGGACTGATCCAGTGATGGCGATCAAAGAAGTCGAAACGATCCGTGATCAGCTAAGCGAAAAATATCCGGATAAAAAAGCCGCTTTTGAAAAGAATGCCGCGGCTTATATCGAGAAATTACAAGAATTAGATGATGATTTCAGAGCTGCTTTTGCGGATGCTGAAAACACAACTTTTGTTACGCAACATGCTGCATTCGGCTATTTAGCGAAACAATACGGATTGACGCAAAAATCGATTGCCGGAATCTCGCCAGATCAAGAGCCTTCACCAAGCCGCTTAGCAGAGTTGAAACATTACGTGGAGGACCACGGTGTGAAAGTAATCTACTTTGAAGAAAATGCCAATAAAAAAGTCGCAGAGACTCTGTCAAAGGAAACCGGCGTAAAATTAGCTGTATTGAACCCTCTCGAAAGTTTGACGACCCAACAAATGGAAGATGGAGAAACTTATCTTACCATTATGCGTAAAAATCTCGAAGCGTTAAAAGAAAGTATTCAATAAAAGGAGGCGCCACCGTTGCGCTATATCGATGTAAAAGATTTAACATTTTATTATGATGACGAACCGGTATTGGAAGGCATCAATTATTCCGTAGATGACGGTGAATTCGTCATTTTGACCGGTGAAAATGGTGCCGCCAAATCCACGTTGATCAAAGCGACATTAGGACTGTTGAAGCCGACAAAAGGCGAAGTCACATTGTCCAAAACCAACGCGGCTGGAGGAAAACTCCATATCGGTTATATCCCGCAGCAGATCGCGTCTTTCAACGCCGGTTTTCCCAGTACGGTCTTGGAACTAGTCCGCTCTGGACGTTATCCGAGAGACCGCTGGTTCAAAAAACTGACGGAAAAAGATCATCAACACGTTCAGCGGGCCTTAGAAGCAGTCGGGATGTGGGATGTGCGTCACAAACGCATCGGTGAATTATCAGGTGGACAAAAACAACGAATCAGTTTGGCAAGGGTCTTTGCCGCTGATCCTGACTTATTTATTTTAGATGAGCCGACCACCGGGATGGACGAAGAGTCTCGCAATAAGTTTTATCGCCTGTTGCGTCACAGTGCTCATGTCCACGGCAAATCGATTTTGATGATCACTCATGATCATGAAGACATCAAAGAATATTGTGACCGCCAGATTCGTTTGGTGCGAAAGGAGGATTCCCCATGGCGCTGCTTTCATATGAATTCATGAGGAAAGCTTTTCTAGCAGTGATCTTTATTGCTGGGATCGCGCCGATGTTAGGGGTGTTTCTGGTGATCCGTCGGCAATCGCTGTTGGCGGACACATTGTCTCACGTTTCATTGGCAGGGGTCGCGTTAGGATTTTTCTTTAATTTGAACCCTAATTTGACTACACTGATCGTTGTAGTGATCGCGGCTGTCTTACTGGAATATCTGCAGTCTATGTATCGCAGTTATGCGGAGATCTCGATCGCGATCTTGATGGCAGGGGGACTGGCGTTGGCATTGGTTCTGATGAATCTCAGCGGCGGTAATTCCGCCACCAGCATTCAGTCGTATCTTTTCGGCTCTATCGTAACGATCACAACACAACAAGTCTTTATTTTAGGCGGCTTGTTCATAGTTACGCAGATCCTGTTTCTATTGTTCAAACGACCAATGTATGTCCTGACTTTTGATGAGGATACCGCTCATGTGGATGGACTGCCGATCCATTTGATGTCCACTCTCTTCAATATTTTGACCGGGGTAGCGATCGCGGTGATGATCCCGATTGCCGGAGCATTATTGATTTCAGCGATCATCGTACTGCCGGCTGCCATCAGTATGCGGATCGGCAAAGGCTTTAATGTCGTGATCTTGATCAGTATTTTGATCGGTCTGATCGGAATGCTCAGCGGGCTGACCAGTTCCTTTTATTTAGATACTCCTCCGGGGGCCACCATCACATTAGTCTTCATTGCATTGTTTTTACTTTTGAATCTTGTGAAGCAGATCATCGTATTCATCCAAAGAAAACAACGCATCAATAAGTAAACAGCAAGAAAGTGAAAAGTAAGAGGCGAAAATTATCGCCTCTTTTTTATGTCTAACATTAGAAATTACGAACTATTTTTTAAATTGGCAGGAAAATACTCGAAATATTCCAGCAAAAGCCTTATAATAAAGCGAATGTAAATTATACAAGGAGTGAAGTTTGTGAAAGTGCGTCGTAGTGAACGATTGATCGACATGACACATTATTTATTGGATCATCCCCATGAGTTGATTCCATTGACATTTTTTGCGAAACGTTACGAGTCGGCAAAATCTTCGATCAGTGAAGATCTGGCTATCGCTAAAAAAACCTTTAAAAAAAGAGGAACAGGTATTTTAGAAACGATTCCTGGTGCCGCAGGAGGCGTCGTTTTCATCCCTGAGATTTCTCCAGAAGAAGCTAAACGATACATAGAATCTTTAGCCGCACGTTTATCTGAACAAGACCGATTATTGCCAGGCGGTTATGTTTATTTGTCTGATTTATTAGGAGAACCGGATTTGTTGCGTCAAGTAGGCCGGATCATCGCTTCTAAATATCTTGGACAAAAAATCGATGCCGTGATGACGGTGGCTACAAAAGGTGTGCCCATCGCGCAAGCAGTTTCTTATTATTTGAATGTACCGTTCGTGATCGTTCGTCGGGATTCCAAGATCACTGAAGGTTCGACAGTAAGTGTCAATTATGTGTCGGGTTCATCAGAACGCATTGAAAAAATGGAATTGTCCAAACGCAGCTTGAAACGCGGGTCCCGCGTATTAGTCGTGGATGACTTTATGAAAGGCGGCGGCACCATCAATGGGATGCAAAGCCTGATCGAAGAATTTGAATGTGATCTTGTCGGTGTGACAGTTTTTGCGGAAGCTAAATTCAAAGGCAAACGTGCAGTGAACGATTACACATCACTATTGTTCGTAGAAGATGTCGATACTCAGACAAAAACGATCTCAGTCGTACCAGGAAATTATTTCGACGAATAATTTTGTAATCGATGTTCAGCAAAAGACCCGTTTTCAACGGGTCTTTTTTGATTGGTATGGTCGTTTTTTTACTGATACGGTTGCTAAGAACTAAGAATTGGGCTAAACTAAATTAGATGAAAAAGATGGGAGTGGACTACGTGACAACACGTTTTGCAATTATTTTGGCAGCGGGTAAAGGAACCCGTATGAAATCCAAATTATATAAAGTATTACATCCGGTTTGCGGCAAACCGATGGTAGAGCATATCATGAACCGAGTAATGGAAACACAGCCTCAAGAAATCGTTACTGTTGTTGGCCATGGCGCCGACAAAGTGAAGGAACAACTAGGCGAGCGCAGCCAATACGCACTGCAAGCAGAGCAATTAGGAACAGGACATGCGGTATTGCAAGTAGAGCCGTTTTTAAAAGGTAAAAAAGGCACGACGTTGGTAATCAGCGGCGATACACCTTTGTTGACTACTGAAACGCTGAATAATCTTTTTGAATACCATCAAGGAAAAAACGCCAGCGCAACGATTTTGACTGCCAAAGCAGATGATCCAACCGGTTATGGCCGGATCATCCGCGATCATGTTGGGATCGTGGAAAAAATCGTAGAACAAAAAGACGCGAATCCAGAAGAAGCGAAAGTAACAGAGATCAATACCGGTACCTATTGTTTTGACAATGAATTGCTGTTTGAAGCATTGTCCCATTTAGATACTGATAATGCTCAAGGAGAATACTACCTGACAGATATCATCGAGATCTTGAAAGCAAACGGCAAAACCGTAGCGGCTTATCAAACGGAAGATTTTGAAGAATCTTTAGGTGTCAACGATCGAGTAGCATTAGCCCAAGCCAATCAGATCATGCGCAAACGAATCAACCATCAGCACATGGTCAACGGAGTATCATTGATTGATCCTGCGGCGACTTATATCGATGCCGGAGTCAAGATCGGTGCAGAAACAGTCATCGAACCAGGCGTATATTTGAAAGGTGCTACGGTGATCGGAGAAGAATGCGTGATCACTGCGCAATCACAGATTGTAGATAGTGTGATTGAAGACGGTGTCGTGGTGAAATCTTCAGTCATCGAAGAAAGTCTCGTTAAAAAAGGCGCTGACGTGGGTCCATTCGCTCATTTACGTCCAAAAGCTGAAATCCATGAAAATGCCCATATCGGTAATTTCGTTGAAGTGAAAAATGCTCAGATCGGTGAAGGAACAAAAGTCGGACACCTGACATATGTTGGGGACGCGACACTAGGGAAAGAGATCAATGTGGGCTGTGGCGTCGTTTTTGTCAACTATGACGGCAAGCAAAAATATCACACAACTGTCGGTGATCACAGCTTCATCGGTTCTAACGCCAACTTGGTAGGTCCAGTCAATGTCGCGCAGAATACATCCATCGCGGCAGGGACGACCGTTACTCAAGATATCCCTGAATATGCTATGGCAATCGGTCGTGTTCGCCAAGAAAACAAAGAGAATTACGCAAAAAAATTGCCATTTTTGAATTAAACATTCCCAATTTTATGTGAAATAACTTGATTTATGTAACAAAAATGACTACTATTTATTAGGAAGAGTTGCTAATAAATAGTAGTTTTCTTATTGTATTGAAAGAAAGTGGAGGTTCTCATGTCAAATCAGTATTTTGATCCAAGATTGAAAATTTTTGCGTTGAATTCAAATCGTCCTTTGGCAGAAAAAATCGCGGCAGCAGTTGGTGTAGAATTGGGGAAATGTTCAGTTAATCAATTCAGCGACGGCGAAATCCAAGTAAACATTGAAGAAAGTATCCGCGGTGCCCATGTCTATGTCATCCAATCAACCAGCAGTCCGGTAAATGATAATTTGATGGAATTGTTGATCATGATAGACGCTTTGAAACGAGCAAGCGCAAAAACGATCAACGTAGTAATGCCTTATTACGGCTATGCCCGCCAAGACCGCAAAGCCCGTTCCCGCGAACCGATCACTGCGAAATTGGTTGCTAATATGCTAGAAAAAGCCGGCGCGACTCGGATGGTCACTCTTGACCTGCATGCGGCGCAAATCCAAGGTTTCTTTGATATTCCAGTGGATCATTTGATGGGAGCACCATTGATCGCTAACTATTTCTTAGAAAAAGGGATCCAAGGCGATGATGTCGTAGTTGTTTCACCAGACCATGGTGGCGTAACACGGGCACGTAAATTAGCCGAATTTTTGAAATCACCGATCGCCATCATCGACAAACGTCGTCCAAAAGCAAATGTTGCTGAAGTTATGAATATTATCGGACATGTAGAAGGCAAAATCTGTGTCTTGATCGATGATATGATCGATACTGCCGGTACGATCACATTGGCTGCTAACGCATTGAAAGAAGCCGGTGCGAAAAGTGTCTACGCTTCTTGTACACACCCTGTATTGTCCGGTCCTGCTTTGCAACGTATCCAAGATTCAGCTATCGAACGCTGTGTCGTGACGGATTCTATCTATCTGCCTGAAGACCGCCGCACAGAAAAAATCGATGAAATCAGTGTCAGCGCACTGATGGGAGAAGCAATTAAACGGATTCATGAGAACAAACCTGTAAGTCCACTTTTTGAAACAAAACCAGTTTAAAATCAAACTGAGATATAAACTGTTCTGCTAAAAATATCTGAACGATAAGCGAGCAATGAATGTTTTTGAAACTAGATTTTTCTAAGTTTTGGAAACCGTTCATCGTCTGCTGTCGTTTGGATATTTTTTTTCGTCTCATTTCCTCCTATGACAACTTATTTTTGCGTAATTCACTCCCTGTTTTCTTTCCAATTCCGATTCTTTATAAAGAATAAAATAACAATTATAGCAAAAAATAATTACATCCATTGATAAAAGTCCGAGCATTATATTTTTTCTAAAAAATATTTGGATGGATAGCGTATCTATAAACAGAGAAAGGAAAAGAAGCGAACATGGATATTGAAAAATTCACAGATGAGTTGATTTTCTTTGGGCGACAGGAAAGGATGCAAGATCTAGCGATCCATCCTTACGAAGAACACATGCGGGTCTTGTTTCGGAAAAATACGTCCATCCATCTTTATAAAGAGCTTTCTTTTGAAGATGCACATCAAGTGATCAGCCGTTTCAAATATTTGGGAAAGATGGATATAGGAGAAAAACGCAAAGTCCAGCTAGGTGCCATCACCTATCGGACAAAGGAATTCATTCAGCGTTTGCGTTTGTCGACAGTAGGAGATTATCGTTTGCAGGAGAGTTTGGTAGCACGATTCCTATATCCGTTGTCTGACGATACTCAACACTTTTTTCTGCCTGAACAATTGCTGATCGTTACCCAGCAGACGCGTCCGACCGGGCTGTATTTGTTTAGCGGACCCACTGGCAGCGGCAAAACCACATTGATGTACCATTTGGCAAAAAAGGAGGATGGACAAGTCATCACTATTGAAGATCCGGTCGAGATCGAAGAGCCGCAATTTTTACAACTGCAGACCAATGAAAAGATCCAGCAGACTTATGATCAGCTGATCCAGTTGTCGTTGCGGCATCGACCGGATTTATTGATCATCGGCGAGATACGGGATAAGAAGACGGCAGCGGCAGCGATCCGGGCGGCTCTTACTGGGCACAAAGTATTCGCGACGATCCATGCCCGCGGAGTCGCAGAAACATTGGATCGGATCCGGGACCTGGTAGGCGAGAACCAAGAGCTGGAACATTGTTTGGCAGGAGTCATCTATCAACGGCTCCTATCAGCCACAGATGGAAGGACTGGCGCGCTTTTGGCCTACGAATTTAAAGATAAAGCGGTAATGTCGGATTGGCGAGAAAATCTTACAAAATTAGCGAGGGAAGGAAGGATCGATGAAACGACTTTGCAAATTGAAAGATAAGTGTTTAAAGCTGTTTGTGAAAAAAATTGAAGCCAGAGAGCGTCAGCTTTTTGTCAAGGTGGTTGCTGTTCTGCTGGAAAATGGCTTTAGCTTGCAAGAAGCGTTGGTGGTGATCAGCCGCAGCCGGCGCTTGAAAGGAGGGATAGCTGAAAACTTTCAAAAACAGCTGTCTGTCGGAAAAACGTTGGCACAATGCTTTCAGTCAATCGGTTTTTCTCCACAAGAAATCGCTCAGATCCAATTAGCCGAAGAGCATGGCAGCGTCTGCGACACATTGCACCAAATCGAAAAACAATTGGCATTATTTTTGAAGCAACGGGAAGAATTTCGGAAAGTCGCAATCTATCCACTTTTGTTGATCTTCTTTGTCTTAGCAGTCCTTTTCAGTATGCGTCAATTTTTATTGCCGCAATTATTAGCCACCGGTATGGTAACACCTGAACATGGCGGCATCCGTTTTTTATATTGGTCACCATATATTTTAGGCGGGATAATTTTATTGATTTTTGTTATTTTAATATCGTTTAATTGTTATTTTAAGGAGAAAGACCAACTGACAAAAGCCTGTATTTGGAGTCGGCTGCCGATTATCGGAATCTATTATCGTTTATACACGGCAGCCTATTTTTCGTTGGAATGGGGTAAGCTTTTTGTACAAGGAATCGAGATTTATCAAATTATTCAATTGATGCAAAAAACAGCGGCGGATTCTTTGATGAATGAGTGGGCTCAGGATCTGAACCAGACATTGACACAAGGAAAAGCTTTAGCTGAAAAATTAGCAGAGTATCCCTTTGTGACGGAGGAATTTTCTATTATTGTCTTTCAAGGAGAGGCGAAAGGAAAGTTGGGTGAGGAACTGATCCTTTACAGCCAACTGACGAATCAGCTATTGATCAGACGGATCGAAGGCGTGATGCGTTGGATCCAACCAATCGTTTTTTTGTTCGTTACAGTCTTGATCATCAGTGTCTATGGCGCGATGTTTTTACCGATTTATAGCAATATGGGAGGAATTGGATGAAAAAAGTGAAGAATGGTTTAAAAAAGGATGTAAAAACGGCTGAAAGAGATGCAGACAAATTAGGAAGATCAAAGAGAAAATATTTAGGATTTACGTTGATCGAGATGCTTTTTGTTTTATTGATCATTAGTGTTTTAGTACTGCTTTTTGTGCCAAATCTTGCGAAACATCGCGATACTGCCGATAAGGAAAGTGATACTGCGATCATTGCGGTCGTGGAGACCCAGATGGAGCTTTATCAAATCGAGAATCCAGATAAAGCGAAGCCAGATGCGAAGAAACTTGAAGAGGAAGACTATATCACTGAAGAGCAATTAAAAAAATATCTGGCGGCGAAAGCCAGACATGAGTAAAACGGCGGGGTTTACATTAGCAGAGTCGCTGGCAGTCTTAGCGATCGTCAGCTTTTTTACACTGCTGCCGCTGCTTGCCCTGCAAAGATGGCAAGAGATCCTGAATGTACAACAGTTTTTAGCGCGGTTTGAAAAAAGTATATTGGTCACCCAGCAACTGGCAATCACTGATAAGACCCGCACGCAGTTTTTTCTCACGCCGGATCAGCGAAGTATCTATTTTTCGACCTCTCGGCAGCCGGAAAGTCAGCTGCCGACTCTGATGATTCCTCAAGAGCTGACAGTCAACAAGTTTCCGGCGATCGCATTTGTTGCTCAGACGGGAAACAACAGCAAGATGGAAACCATAACTTTTCAATGGAAAGCACAACGCCAGACTATCCAATACAAATTTCAACTTGGGAGTGGTCATTATCAGAAAGTCATCGACTAGTGGATTTATTTTATTAGAGACGCTTTTTTCATTGTTGCTGCTCAGTAGTTGTTTGCTGTTATATCTTTCTTCGGAAACAAAGATGCTGTCCCAAAGCGCGGAGATGATGGAAAAAGCCCGAACTGCCCGAATCATGTACGAAGAGACCAAAGCTTTTGCTCGTCATGGCGGATCTCTTGAACGAAAGGTGAACTATGAAAATGACTACTACGTAACCATTCAGAAAACTACGCGGATTGAAAAAATAACAGCTCGTTCTCAAGGGCAACAGTTGGTGATCTGTTTTGAAAAATGATCTGGATTCAAATAGCAGAAGAATCGGAAAAGATAGGAATGACTGGAGCAGCGGTTTTACTTTGATCGAATGTCTTTTCACATTACTTATGCTTAGCGGCTTTTTGCTGCTAGCTGCAGCGACGATCCAACATCACAAGCAGATCGAACCGCTTTTGATGCGACGCAATCGACAAGAATTCGAGATTTTTTTGATCCAATTGGAAAACGAGCTTGCTGAAAGAACCTTGCAAAAAACAGAAAACCAGCGGATCACTCTGAAAGGCACGAATGTTACGACGTTTATCAAATATCAGAATCAAAAAATCGTCAAAGAGGAAAATGGCGGACATCATCCTTTATTGATGGATGTCAAAACCGTCTTGTTCCAACAAAAGGATTCGTGTATCGAGATCACTGTCTGGTTCAACAATGGAGATATCAATTATGGGAAATGGATCATCAACGAAACATAAAGGCGGTATCATGCTTTCTGCGGTTTTTCTTGTATTTATCTTCAGTGTCTTGCTGCTGACGGCATTGGAGAATCACCGTTTGGCCACGACATTTGCCATTCGTACGCAAAAATTGTACGTAGCGAAAACCATGAAAGAAATGTTTTGGTATGAGTATCTTCGGCAAAAAGATCCCCAAAGCAGTGGCAGTGTGGCCTTTAACCAAGGTCTCCTTCGTTATCAAAGTCAATCAGAGTTACTACGGATCTGGGTGGATCATGGGGGCGGCACCTTCTATTTTGAAGAAGTACTGAAAAAAGACAAAGATAAAACAGTTTTGAAAGAAAACTAAGACAGAATGCTGGAAAGCTTTGGCATAAGCTTTTCAGTTATTTTTTTAGAAAAGATCTCACCAATTTGAATAGACCGCCGAAAAATTTACCGTGAAACCGATTGATAATTTTACAGGAATCAGCTAGAATTAAACAGGTATAAAAGTTGTTATACCTATCTATGAAATGAGGTGCGAGATGTTTCCAGAAAAAATCGAAAAAAGCTTTGAATTGAACCTTGAAGCCATCCAATTGTTACAAAATGCATTGGATTCATCTTTTCTTGATGCCTATACCGAAAATGTTGAGAACCAAATCGATCATTTTCAAGTCCGTGTAATTGATGGCGTTCCCAACGAGGAAACCACCAAAAAAATCGAAGCTCTTTATCAGCAGCTTCAAGAAATCTCTTTAGAAGATGAAGAGATCCGCAAACTTTCTCAATTGTTGTTATTAAAAGGCGGCAGGACCGAAAAATTGCAGCCTAATCATCAATTGACACCAGACGGGATCGGCTTTTTATTTGTCTATCTGATCGAACAACTCTATCCTCAAAAAGGAAAATTAGCCGTGTTGGATGTTGCTGCAGGCATGGGCAATCTGCTGTTGACAGTTTTGTTGAACTTGCAGTTGGCAAAATATGAACCTAAAGGCTACGGAGTTGATATCGACGAGACACTCTTATCTGTAGCTGCGGCGACAAGTGATTGGACACATGCAGATGTCCAACTGTTCCACCAAGACGGACTGCAGGATCTTTTAGCAGACCCAATGGATGTCGTTATCAGTGATTTACCGGTGGGGTACTATCCTCATGACGAAAAAGCGTCGAAGTTTTTGACCGCGGTGGAAGAAGAGCATAGTTTCGCTCATCATTTATTGATGGAACAAGCGATGAATTATGTTAAAGAAAACAGCTTTGGTCTCTTTTTAGTACCAAGCAATTTCTTAGAGACACAGCAAAGTGCTGCCTTGAAAAAATTATTTGTTGAAAAAGCTTATCTGCAAGCTATCATTCAGTTGCCGGACGAGTTGTTCAAAAATGAAGCGTCACGCAAAAGTATCGTTATTTTACAACAAAAGGGCGAACATGCACAGCAAGCCTCGGAAGTTTTGGTGGCAAAACTTGCTACTTTGAAAGAACCCACGAAAGTTGCTGAATTCTTTAAACAATTTGAGGCATGGAAAGCTTCAAATTTATAATAAATTAATGGAATTAAGGAGATAGTTATGTCTAAAACAATCGCGATCAATGCAGGTAGTTCAAGTTTGAAATGGCAATTGTATCAAATGCCGCAAGAATCAGTCGTTGCGAAAGGAATCGTTGAACGTATCGGTTTGAAAGATTCTATTTTTACCATTAAATACGGAGAAGGCGAAAAATTCGAAACGGTCGTAGACATCGATGATCATGAAATCGCTGTTCAAATGCTTTTAGATCAATTGATCGAATTGAATATTTTAGAGTCGTATGACGAAATTACTGGGGTTGGCCACCGGGTCGTTGCCGGCGGAGAATACTTCAAAGATTCCACGATCATTACTGACGATGTATTAGCAAAAATCGAAGAGTTGGCTGAATTAGCACCATTACATAATCCAGCTAATGCAATGGGGATCAAAGCCTTCAAACATATTTTGCCAGACATCATCAGTGTGGCTGTTTTTGATACTTCTTTCCACACAACGATGCCGAAAGTAAACTACATGTACAGCGTGCCAAAAGAATATTATGAAAAACATGCGGCACGTAAATACGGTGCTCACGGTACTAGTCACCGTTTCGTTTCACAACGCGCAATCGAATTTTTGAACAAACCTGAAGAAGAAACCAAAATCATCACTTGTCATATCGGTAACGGAGCTTCTATCACTGCTGTCAAAGGCGGTAAATCCGTTGATACATCAATGGGCTTCACACCATTAGCTGGCGTTACGATGGGTACTCGTTCTGGTGATATCGACGCTTCATTATTGCCTTATTTGATGCGTAAAGAAGGTATCGAAGACGTTAACGAAATGATCGATATTTTGAATAAAAAATCCGGTATTTTAGGTCTGTCAGGAATTTCCAGTGATATGCGGGATGTTCAAAAAGCGGCAGCCAGCCACAATGAAGACGCCGAATTAGCGATCGAGATCTACGCAGATCGTATCCGTAAATACATCGCACAATATATCGCTGTGATGAATGGCGTTGATGCGATCGTCTTTACTGCCGGTGTTGGTGAAAATGCGGCTTATATCCGTGAAGCAGTCTTGAAACCAATGACTTGGTTTGGTATCAAATTGAACCCAACAGTAAACAACTTGATCCATGGAGAAGAAGCAGAAATCACAGCGCCTGATTCCAAGGTGAAAGTTTTTGTTATCCCAACAGATGAAGAATTAGTGATCGCTCGCGACGTGCAACGTTTAAGCGCGAAATTAAACTAAGTTCTTATAAAAAGCTAAGCTGACTATACAGCGATTTTCAAAGGGTGTTAGGCGATTGCTTGACACTCTTTTTGCTATCTATGGGATCTTTAAAAGCGAGAAACAGATCTTTCGCTGCAGTCAGTGGCCGAAGTGATAATAAAAAAACAAAAATATGTCTTATAAAAAAACACTAGATGACAAAGGTCTGTAACGCCTCGACAATGTCTGGTGTTTTTTGGCAGATAAGGATGTTCCCTGAACTATTTATTGATTTTAATGATCAGCAGTAAGAGTCCCATTGCTGATCGTTGGTTTAAGTATCTGGGATATTATCAGTACGCTCTCGAAACAGAAAAAAGCGAAAATAGCATAAAATTGTTTGTCGCTGATAAATCTGTATAAATCAAAAACCACTCTGATCAATCTTTACCGATTTGGTCAGAGTGGTTTTTTCAGTTTGAGACCGATAAAATCATCAGTCGTATTTATGCGGAAGATGGGAGTTGAACCCACACGAGCTAAGCTCACACGCGCCTGAAGCGTGCGCGTCTGCCATTCCGCCACTTCCGCAGAAAGTCTTTATCGACTCAAGACTACATGTTATAGGATAATCGAAAGCGGCGGATTTTGCAAAGTTTTTTTGTAAAATCCGGCAAAAAATTTAGATTCGTCATGAAGTCAATTTCAAGTTTATCTGTAAACTTATTGGTTTTTCAAACGAGCGATTCCTTTTTCTTCTGTGCCGACAAAAAAGAAATGACTGCCTTGATTACATTCATAAATAAAGTCTTTTAGCGCATTGCTTTGATACTGACTAAAGTCACCTACGATCGCTAAACGGATTTGATATTGGACAAATTTCTGCAAGATTTCGCCAGCTAATTTACTCCGCAGATCAAAGAATGCCTCTGAAAAAGCTTCTTTACTGACAACGATATCATTTGTATCGTATTCGATGGCAAGAGAGAAGGCAAAATCTAATGCTTCTTGTGCATCTTGGATTTTTTGAGGAGTTTCAGCGAGAATTATTTTGTGCTGATGGTCTTGGTAAAGTCTGGACATTGATTTTAGTTCCTTTCGTATAATTTCAAATAAACAGCAAAACTGATACAATATGGCAGAATCACCGCTATTTTTTCCAATTATAGCATTTCCTCTTAATAAATTCTTAATTTTTATAAACAATGCTCTTGACCATTTTGCTACTTAGTAATATTATATAGCAGAACCTAGTGATAGTGAGTACCTAGGAAGGATTGCTTGTAAATGATTGTAACGTTCGTCAACTACATAGTATTACTATATAGCAGACGACAGAACGAAAAAGAAAGGAACAAATGATGAAAGGACTAACAGAATTACTCAAAGGTGTGTTGGAAGGCATTGTGCTTCAAAAGATCGCTAAAGGAGAGACATATGGTTATGAGATCACCAATTATTTAGTTGATCTTGGATTTGAAGACATTGTCGAAGGAACAGTCTACACAGTACTGTTGCGTTTAGAGAAAAAGGGGCTTTTAAATGTCGAAAAGCGTAAATCAGAATTAGGACCGCCGCGAAAATTTTATTCGTTGAACGTAGCCGGCGAAAAATATCTAGATGAGTTTTGGGAAAAATGGTTGTTTTTAGAAGATCGATTGCATGAATTAAAAGGAGAGAAATAAAATGACAAATTGGTATACAAATATGCGAAGTGAGAAAAAGAGATATAAAGACTATCAAAAGGCAAAAGCGCAACTGCCAGACGAGTATAAAAAAGCATTGACTGCATTGGATCATTACATGATGAATTTTTTTGGTAGCGGTGAATTCATGGTGATCTTTGAAGATCTGCTGCAACTGTTCGCTGATGCAGCAGCGGAAGGCAGACCGATCAAAGAGATCGTTGGGGAAGATCCGGTGCAATTCGCAGATGAGATCATGGCGGAATATCCAGAAGTATTGTGGATCAACAAGACCCGTAAAAAACTAAGAGATGAATTTGAAAGGATCGAAAAATAATGAAAACAATCCAATCACAACCCATAATCACCATAGAACATGTCAAAAAACAATTCGGGGATGTCAAAGTGTTGAAAGATATCTCCATGTCTGTTGAGAAAGGCGCGATCTACACATTACTAGGAGAAAACGGTGCTGGTAAAACTACGCTGATCAAAATGATGACTACCTTATTGCTGCCAGACAGCGGTACGATCACTATCAAAGGACTTTCTGTTCAGAAACAGCCTAATGACGTTCGTGAGTTGATCAGTCTGAACTCCCAAGAAGCAACTGTCGACATGTTTTTCACCGGCTATGAAAATCTGCGCCTGATCGCCCGTTTGCGCAATGTAAAAAATGAAAAAACAACCATTGCTCAATTAGCAAAACGATTGGGGTTAGAAGAATTTATCAATCGTCGGGTGGCGGAATATTCTGGCGGGATGCGTCGTCGTTTGGATATCGCCATGTCTTTAGTTGGTGATCCTGAGATCATTTTCTTGGATGAACCGACCACCGGTGTCGATCCAAAAAATCGTTTGGAAATCTGGCGTATCATCCAAGAATTGCGAGAAGAAGGCAAGACGATCTTCCTTACCACACAGTATTTGGATGAAGCGGATCGCCTGTCGGATCGAATCTATTTTCTCCATCACGGTGAGATCGT
Source organism: Enterococcus mediterraneensis (assembly GCF_900604485.1). Taxonomy (NCBI): domain Bacteria; kingdom Bacillati; phylum Bacillota; class Bacilli; order Lactobacillales; family Enterococcaceae; genus Enterococcus; species Enterococcus mediterraneensis. The sequence goes on along the minus strand of NZ_UWOP01000001.1, from coordinate 1,166,118 downwards.
ATTGGAAGGGACACCTGCTGAATTGAAGAAAAATACCAATCAGAAAATCGGAATCACTATCGAACCTTCGCAGCAGGAATTAGCAAATGAGTTATTAAACCAGCTGGCGATCGAGTATCAAGTAAAAGATACTGCCTACACCGTCAACGAGGCGGATCGACAAGCTGTATTGAAATTACTGGTAGACAATCATATAGCGATCACTGGGCTAAAAGCAGAAGAAGTTAGTTTGGAAACGATCTTTTTGACAATCACGAAGGAGCAAGAAAAATGAAAACTTTTAAACAATTATCTGCGTTAACAACGCGGATCTTAAGACAGAATCTAACCAATCCAGATACACTGATCACCGTTTTTGGTACACCGATCTTTATGCTGCTGTTCTTTGTCTATGTATTTGGCGGCAGCATCAGCTTGAACGGGACTGAGACCTCGACGGCTGATTATTTAAATTACGCGTTGCCAGGATTTATGCTGATCACGATGACGATGGGTTCAGCGTATACATCATTAAGAATCAATATGGACAAATCAAGCGGCTTCTTGGATCGCCTCCACACGATGCCCATACGCCGCTGGATCGTTTTAGGCTCTCACGTGGTCGCTTCGGTAATCTTTATGCTGCTGTCTGAGCTGACGACATTTGTTGTTGGTATGATCATGGGCTTCCGTCCAGAGTTCTCAGCCGGCAACATGCTGCTGTTTTTGGCGATCTCGATTCTCTTCGCATTTGCCATGACGTTGATCGCGATCCCATTTTCTATCACCGCCAAAAGCTGGGAAAGTGCGGGTAGTTTCTCTTACTTGCTGCTGATGTTATTGTTTGTCAGCTCCGCGTTCGTACCAACTGCCGGGATGGCAAAACCGATCGCTGTTTTTGCGAAACATCAGCCGATGACACCGATCGTTGAAGCAGCCCGCAATCTGTTGTTGGAAAACAACGGTATCCACAGCGGCGATCTATCCTTAGCATTCATCTGGTTGGCCGCAATCGTGGTTGTTTTCGGTATCTTCTCTTATCAAAGATACCAAAAAGTATTCTAAAAAAATCAGGAGCAGTGAAGATCTATCCGCACCAATTCGCAAGGAGATCTTCACTGCTCCTGTTTTTTAGTTCAAATGTTTGGCGGTTTGGGTTGTGCTGGTGAGGAATTCACCGATCGGACCGCTAAATGTTACATGTCCGCCGTCTTTTCCGCCTATCGGACCTAATTCGATAACGTAGTCTGCTTGTCGGATAACATCCAGATTGTGTTCGATAAAGATAAATGTGTTGCCTTCGTTCGTTAATTGTTGGATCAGCTCCATAAAATGATAGACATCGATTTTATGCATCCCAGTCGTAGGCTCGTCCATCAAGAAGAGGTTTTTATTTTGTTTTTCTTTGGCAATGGCAGCGGCTAGACGCAGGCGCTGCATTTCTCCACCGGATAATGTGTCCGTCGACTGACCCAACGTCACATAATCCAAATTGGTTTTTTGCAATAAGACCAGCGGCTTGGTGTCTATTTTTTGCCGGCTTAAAAATTCAATAGCAGTAGGTATATCCATCATTAAAACATCATAGATGGAACGGCCGTCTACTTTGATTGCTAAGACTTCTTCCTTATACCGAGTACCATGGCATTCAGGACAGGTGATCTCGATGTTTTGGAAGAAGAGCTGATTGCTTTCGATGGTCCCTAATCCTTGGCAGTTGGGGCAGCGGCCTTCACCAGAATTAAATGAGAAATCACTGCTTTTCAAATTTTTCCCTTGTTGTTTTGCAGCATCAGCAAATAATGCTCGGATCTTATCAAAAAGATCCAAATAAGTAGCAATGATCGAGCGGCGATTGCGGGCGGGGCGCTTTTGACTGATGGTGATCAGATGTCGGAAATCACTTTCCCAACGAACAGTATCAGAATCATTCAGTTCTGTTTCGGCGATTTCATTGAAAACCAGACTAGATTTTCCTGAACCTGAAACACCGGTCACCACCGTCAAACATTGCGCAGGGATCGTCAATGAGATATCTTTCAGATTATTGGTTCGTGCGTGATCTACCGTTAACGCCGGGGTATTAGTTGAGCGTGTTTGACTGTCCTGCTGATATTTTTTTTGCTGTGATCGATAAAGCAGGGAATGGGTGTCTTGCCGCAAGTGGTCATAAGTCCCTGAAGCTAAGATTTCGCCGCCTTTTACACCGGATTTTGGTCCGATCTCGATGACCCAATCAGCCTGTTGGATCACTGATTCATCATGTTCGATGACCACCACGGTATTTTGCCGATCACAGATATTTTTGATCATCTTGATCACGCCATCGGTATCATTGGGATGAAGACCGATAGTTGGTTCGTCCAATAGATAGATCAGTTCAGTCATAGGCGAATCCAAGACTGCCGCTAATTTGATCCGCTGTGCTTCTCCTCCAGACAATGTGGCATAAGAGCGATTCAATGAAAGGTAGGCTAGTCCTACTTGATCGATCCGCTTGATTTTTGTCAATATATCTTGCAGATAGTCTCGAACAAAAACAGCTTGTTTCTCAGTCATTTTCGCGGCGATTTCTTCTAACCACTCTTTCAATTGCAGCAGATCCCAGCTTTCGATTTCGGGAAGCGGCTGTTGGAAGACAGTTGCGGAACGGCTCAATGGATTGAGCTTTGCGCCATGGCAATCAGGACAGACAGTTTCCCCAACATATGGCGCAAAGGCCGCCGGTACGCCGCTGCTTTCGGAGATTTTTTGCCAGATTTTCGTATCAATGCCGTCAAAGCGGCCGTCTTGGACTTTTTTCGGCATTTTTATTTCTTGCACAAAATCAGCGTTGATCCCTTTTTTTAACAATAGCCATTGTTCTTCTGTAAATTCTGTCAACGGCTTTTGTTCAGGCACCGGCAGTTTTAAGTGGCGCAACAGATTATAGTAGATACCGGTTTGATAATCACGATATCCTTTCGCCCAGATAGTGACTGCGCCTTCTTCCAAGGATTTTGCGGAATCATAGATTTTTGATTCTTTAAGTGCCAGTGTTTTTCCTAATCCGTGGCAAGTAGGGCAGGCGCCTTCTTTGGTATTGAAAGAAAAATGAGAACGGGTCAGTTTGTCCATTCGATAATTGCAATTTGGGCAATACATGTAAACATGAAATTGACCGGCGATTTTTTCCGTTTCTTCTTTGGCGTCACTGGCGGCGATTTGTTGCTGACAATTCGGACATTGTCGTGTATGGAGTTTTTCAAAGATCATGCGCAAATCAGTGAAGATGTCAGTCTGGGTGCCTAAAGTAGAACGGGGATTTTCGTTGCGGTCTTCTTGGTCGATCAAGATCGCCGGCGACAAGTGTCGGATCTCGTCAACTTTCGGTTTTTGGATGCCTTGGTAATTCATCGCTTCCAAATATTGCCGCTGGGCTTCCATATAAAGAGTATCTTTCACCAATGTCGTTTTTCCTGAACCAGATAAACCGGTGATCACGGTGAACTGATTACGGGGAATATCTAAATCGATATGTTTCAAATTTTTTTCGTGGGCATTGCGGATCTCAATCTTCATTTTTCTCACCTCGTTACCAGTTTACTAGATTACGGCGTTACTCGATAGCAGAAAGTTATTTTATTGTTATATATAGAAAATAAATATTCTCACAATACTTGCCAAACTGTTTCACGTGAAACGTTTTTAGAAAGTGTTCAAAAAACTTTGAAATCAATGAATTGGAAAGAAAAAAACAGCGGCATAGCATAATGTCGCTGTTTTTAAACTTATTTCTTGCGAACAGGTACCCAGACTTCGCTATATGCATAGTCGCCTGTTTCAGATAGATGGGTGAATGAAAAAGATGGCGCTTTGATGACTTCATAGTCGGAAGAAGGCAGCCATTCCGAATAGATTCTTGCCATTGTATCTTGCAGCGTGAATGGGAATGGACCTTCATTTGGGAAAATCGCCCATGTAGCAGCTGCGACCGGTACTTTTGTCAATTGATCGCTGATTTCTTCTTTGGTACTCAAGACACCGATCAAATGAGTCAGTTCTCCACCTTCAATTAAAAAGTCAGTATCAGAATCAAAAGAAGCATTGACTACTTCCATTGGTTCGATATCTTGCAGGCGATGCATTTCTTCTCGTTGTGCCTGAGTGATGCTTTGTGCTAATTTGACGATTTCTTGATTGACCCCTTCAAATTGCAACGGGATACGTTTGCTGACACCCACTAAGTTAAATGCCGGTTTGTCTTCAATTCTAAATTCCATACTAGTTCCTCCTTTAACGGCTATAACAAATGAAAGTTTTGGGAACATTTTGCTGACCCGCAGCTTTATGACGTCTGACGGCAGAAATCCGCTCCATTTTTTGAATGCGCGAGTAAAGCCGTCTAATGATTGATAGCCGTATTTAAACGCGACATCAGTGACTTTTTGCCCTTGCAGCAGTTCTTTATTGGCTTCTGATAATCTGCGGTTTTTGATGTATTCGCTGAGGGTCATTCCTGACAGGTAGAAGAATATTTTTCTGAAATGATAATCAGATTCTCCGGCGTATTCAGAGATTTTTTCCAGCGACAAGTCATCGGTCAGATGTTCTTCGATATAATCAATGACGTGGTTCAATTCTTTTAGCAATCGTTGTTCCCCCTTTCTGAATCTTATCTTACTAAAAGCTGTCGATGGCTACTCGACATTTCTTGTATAAAAAATGTCGGAACCCAGACATAGAACAGTTCTTTCGATCCTGCGGTTTTCTTTCCAAAGCATTGGCAAACAAGAGCCGCTCGTTTACAATTAAAATAAAAAAGACAGGAAAAAAATTATGATCAAGATTTTATTAGTAGACGATAGCGAGATCATCACTGGCGGTTTGGCGATTTTATTAGGAACCGAACCCTCATTTGAAATCATAGATTGTGTAAATGATGGTTCATCCGCCGTTATTTATTGCCAAAATAATCCTGTAGATGTCGTATTGATGGACGTTCGGATGCCGGGAATGAGCGGAGTTGAAGCTACTAAAATCATTACCGAGACATCTTCTGCAAAGGTGATCATTTTGACGACATTCGATGAAGATAATTATATCATTGAAGGAATCAAAAATGGAGCTTCCGGTTATTTGCTGAAAAATACAGAGCCTAAGCAGCTGATCCAAGCGATCCATAGCGTGATGAACGGGCAGAGTATGTTATCTGAAGATGTATTGAAAAAGGCCGGCCGCCAATTTCAACCGCAGTTTGCACATCCAGAGCTGTCAGAATTGACGCCTCGAGAAAGCGAGATCGCGCGGTTGGTAGCGGAAGGCCTCAGCAACAAGCAGATCGCCAATAAACTTTTTCTGACGGAAGGGACAGTCAACAACAGTCTGTCTAATATTTTGCACAAGTTGGAACTGGAGCATCGAACACAGCTGGCGATCTATTATCTGACCGGCAAAAGTGGAGGGACAGATGGACACTTTTAAAATTTTTTTGAATGTTCTATCTTTGTCGGCCGTCGTTTGTCTTTTATTTTTACAATCCGATACATTAGCTGTTCCTATTATTTTACTGCTTTTTTGGTTGAGTCTGGTATTGCTGAGTATCAGTTTTACGAAACAGCAGGGGATTTTTCTGTTGTTGCAACTTTTGACGGCATTAGCGATGCCGTTTGTCCAACCGCTATTGTTTTATCTGTTGCCGAATGCGTTAGGCTGCTGTGTGGAATACCGGATCAATGGCTATACGTTGTCGGGCAGTTTAGCCATATTGTTACTATACGGTGCCTACCTGCCTTCTCATTATCTGCAATTGGCCGCTATTTTTTGGAGTATGCTGATTTTAGGTTTTTTCATTTTTATAGAAAAGTTGGAGAAAGAATATCATGGATTGAATGTTTCATCAGAACTATTGCGAGTGGAACGCAATCGTTTATCTACACTGTTTTCTCAAAGTGTCATGAACAGCGAAGCGCGGGAAAAAGAAGCTGCCCTTTCAGAAAGACAGCGTCTGGTCCATCAGATCCATGATGAATTAGGACATAAGCTCACTGGCGGTCTGATCCAAATGGAGGCTGCCAAAGCGGTATATCAAAAAAATCCAAAGCAGGCGGCGGATTTGTTGGATCAGGCGATCGCCACTACGCGCAATGGGATTGATGACATCCGTCACTTGTTGCATACGCAAGCACCGGCGACGGAGTCGTTGAATTTGAATCGCATCAAAAAAGAACTTCAGCATTTTTCCGAACGGTATCAAATCGCGGCGTCCTTTCAATATTTCGGCAAAGTCGATCAATTGGATCCTTCCCAATGGCAAGTATTATTGGGCAATCTAAAAGAGAGTCTGACCAATACGCTGAAGTACGCCAATGCCAGCGAGGTCATTGTAAGGCTTCATGTTTACAAAGGATTCCTGCGTTTTCAGATCAGCAACAATGGCCGCTCTGCCAAAGTCTATCATAAGGGACTTGGGATTATCGGAATGGAAGAACGCACGGCCATGCTGGATGGTCAGCTATTGATCGACAGCTCTGATGGTTTTACTGTCACTACGATTTTGCCGATCAGTCAGACATGAGAAATCTCATAGGATATTGATGAGAAACTACACTAGTGTGGTTTCTCTTTTTTATTTATGATGGATGTAACATAGGGTTTGGAGGGAGAAAACATGGAACGAATTGTAGAGGTCAAGCATTTAACGAAGAAATTCGGTTCGTCGATCGCGGTGGATGATATTTCCTTTTCGGTTGAAAAGGGGACGATCGTCGGTTTGCTGGGTCCCAATGGCGCTGGAAAATCTACTACGATCAATATGATCACTGGTTTATTGAAAAAGACATCAGGGGAAATCAATTTATTTGGTAAGGCGGTCACGGAAAAAAATCGCGAACTGCGGAAAAAAATCGGAGTCGTCCCTCAGGATTTGGCGATTTATTATGATTTAAGTGCGGAAGAAAATGTTCGTTATTTCGGCGGATTATACGGTCTGCGAGGAGCCAAATTGAAGGACGCCGTAGAACAAGCGCTAAAACTGGTAGGACTGTGGGAGCGTAAAAAAGACAAACCGGCGACTTTTTCCGGCGGGATGCAGCGGCGTTTGAATATCGCTATGGCGATCGTACATCAACCGGAATTCGTCATCATGGATGAGCCGACTGTAGGGATCGATCCGCAATCCCGCAATTACATCATGGAAACGATCGAGAAGATGCGGCAAGCGGGTAAGACATTGATCTATACAAGTCATTATATGGAAGAAGTTGAACGTTTAGCTGATACGATTATCATTATCGATCATGGCAAAGTGATCGCTCAAGGAACCGCAACAGAGCTGGTGAATCTGATCACGGATCAAAAGAATATCATGATCACCGTTGCTAATCCTCAAGATATCGTTTTAGAAGAATTGCAACAGCAAAACGGAGTCATTCAAGCGCAGCTTGCTGAACAGCTTTTGACAGTGACAGTGGCAAACGAAAGCAGTGTACTGAATCAACTACTGATGCACTTGATCCAGCAAGGTGTAGAGGTCGATCGGGTTCATCAGCAGGAAATCGATCTGGAAACGGTCTTCTTGAATCTGACCGGCCGCAATCTAAGGGATAGGTAGGTGAATGAGATGAATTTACCCATTGTGATTCGAACGCTTGTCCAACAATTACGGGATAAGGCGACATATATTTATTTTTTGATTTTTCCATTGTTATTGATGGTAATCTTAGGATCAGTTCTGCAAGGCGCATTCGGTGTGGAAATTGCCGATCGAGTAGAAAAGATCAATGTTCAATATGTGATCAAAGATCAAGAAACCGGTGCACAATTTGAGGCACTGCAGCAAGAACTGGATATTAAAAATATCGATTTCAAAAATGGAAAAAACGAATCCAGCGCGATAAAAGCGCTGAAAGAGCAAGAGGCGGACGTCTATTTTACGATTGGTGATAAAATCACGGTCCATACCGATAATCTGTCAGACATCCAATTTACTTTGCTGAAAAGTTATTTAGTAGAGATCTTTCAGTCTATGCGTTTGATGCAAGGTGCGGCGCAATTTGACGTTTCACCTCAAGATATCATGCTCCAGCCCTCGGAGTTGAATCAAGTAGTAAAAGAAGACCGAACGAATCTGAAGAAACCGGCAACTTCTTATCAATATTACGCGGTAGCGATGATCGGTCTGTTTATCTTATATATGGCGGAAAATGGATTGGATATGTTCGGCAAAGGACGCCGCATGAAAACATTGCAGCGAGAATTGATCAGTCCGGTCAGTCGTCAACAAATCTTCCATTCGACATTTTTAGGACATGTATTGTTGGGTTTATTGGTAGTCGGTGTTCAGATGCTGATCACCCAAGTAGTCTTTGATGTTCCTTGGCAGCAGCAATTCGGTTTTTCGTTTATCAACTTGTCTTCATTGATGGTGTTGTTTTTAGTGATCGGTGTCTTCTTGGAAATGATCGGTCAAGGAGTTGGAATGGGGATCACGCAAGTCATCATTCAAGTAGCGGCATTTTTAGGCGGCGGCTACTTTCCGGTGGATGAGCGTATGATGGCTTTTTCACCATTAGGTTGGGTGATGGGACCGATCCGCGAAGCCTTTTGGACGAGCAATCCACTGCGCTGGCACGGTGTCATATTGAATTTAGTCATTGCCGCTGTTCTATATCTGGGGACGATGCTGGCGTTGACGCGTAGGGAGGAATTCTAAATGAAAGAAATGTTATGGGTCATCCGCGAGCGGTTTATCATTTGGAAAAATCATCCTCTGCAGGTCTTGTTTCTTTTAGGAGTACCCTTTTTGAGTATCTTCATATACTTTTTCGCTTACAGCAGCGGCGATGGCGTAGCAGATTCATTGACTATCGGGATCGTGGATCAAGATCAGTCTGTTTACAGCGAGTATTTCATTTCCTCTATCGACAAACGGATCAATGTCAAAGAAATCGATGACCAGCAAGAATCAGACAAAGAGCTTGCGGCCCAAAATACGATGGTGAACCTAGTGATCCCTGCGGACTTTTCTCAAAAGATCCGAGCAGGAGAAGCAGCTGAGCTATCACTGCGAACCTTTCAAACCGGTGAAGTCATCGACACTGTCCAAACGGCAGTAAAGACCACTTACAATGAAGTACTGGTTTTTGCCGGCTTTGCGAAAAAAGCCAACGAAAAAGCTGCCGCTGATTTCCTAGCAGAAACACCGACGATCGAATTTAAATCATTTGATCAAGATTCTCGCGGGAAATCAATGAGCATACAGATTCTCGGTTTTATGTTGATGATGCTTCTGTATCAAGCAGGGAATTTCGGCGCCAATACCATCCAAAATGAACGGCGCAATAAAATCTATCATCGCCTGATGACTACACCTGTTTCTAAAACCGCCTATTTTGGCGGCACAGCGATTTTTGCTTTTTCAGCAATGCTGTTTGAAGTCATTTTTACAGTCTTGCTGATGACTCGTGTTTTTCGTATCGGCATTGGTTTGCCGGAAAGTCAGCTGATTTTTATTCTAGCAATCTTCGGATTGGTAGCTGTCGCTTGGTCTACAGCGATCGGTGTCAATTCACCAAGCTCGGGATTTGCCAGCGGTGTTCAAAGTATCCTCTTTACCGTTACCAGTCTGCTTTCCGGGGCATTGATCCCCAGCGAGGTCATGCCAAATATTATGCAGCAAATCGCACGGATCACTCCACAGTATTGGGTATTGGATACCATCAAACGATTGCAGTCCAACGCTTCTTTCTCGTCGATCTTGATCAATATCGTCGTACTGCTGGCGTTTACATTGCTGTTTCTCAGCATCTCCACTTATGGCTTTGCCAAAAAGCAAAGTATGGAAGTTTTTGATTAAGATAGATAATGGATATAGATGCTTGACTTACCAGATAAAACAGCTTACTCTGAAACAAATAAGATGTAAACAGTAAACAATATGGAGTTGTTTTAAATGGCAAGTATTCGTGATATAGCTAAAATGGCAGGAGTCTCGGCCGCAAGTGTTTCCAGAATCTTAAATAATGATCAAACCTTCAGTATCAATGAACATACCCGTCAGCGAGTGATCGAGATCGCAAACCAAGTCAACTATTCTAAAGAAAAAAACAAGCGGGGCTCTCGGAATACAGGAGATGATCTGGCAATCGCCTTGATCGTGCGGCATAGTGCAGAAAGTGAACTGGATGATCCGTATTTCCAACATATTCGCCAAGGTATCGAAAAAGAAGCAGCCAAATGGCGTTTGAAAGTAGTGCGGGTCTTTCGAATGCGGGATAAACAAAAGGACTGGCAACAGTTGCAAAAATACGGTGCAGTCATCATGATCGGGGAAATGACCACCGACGCGTTGGAAGAAGTGATGAAGTATAATCAAAAGCTCATTCTAGTGGACAACTATCAAAATGATGCTCAATATGATTGTATCCGCACTGATTTTGCGTCAAAGACGTTCGAGATCTTGGATACGCTATATGCTAAAGGTCATCGTAATATCGCATTTATCGGCGGGATTGCCAGTAAGGTAGATAAAGACGGAGAAGTACATTTCTACAAAGAAGAAGTTCGAGCGGAGCAGTATCGACAATGGATGAAGCTGAAGGATCTGGAACAGTTCAGCCACAGTTTTCAAAAAGACTGGTCTCCTGAGAGCGGTCTGCAGATGGCAGAAGAGATGTTGGCATTAAATCCGCGTCCTACTGCGGTGGTGGTCGCCAGTGACCCGATGTCAGTAGGTGTCTATCGCGCCATCAATGTCCGAGGTTTGCGAATACCGGAAGATATCTCTGTTATCAGCTTTGATGATATCGAAATGGCAAGATACATGAACCCAGCGCTGTCCAGTGTTCGGATGGAGGCCCAAGAAATGGGACGATTGGCTGTGAATATGGCGAAAGAACGAATCTTAGAAACGCGGACAATGCCGATCACTGTTATCTGTGCCAGTCAGTTGATCATCAGAGAATCAGTCGATTGAAGAAAAAAATATAAAAAAGTTTGCAAAAAAATCGTCATTTTGCAAACTTTTTTTATTTAACTATTGTGTAAACATTAACTAAGCAAATATAATAATAACCGTAAACGTTTGCAAAAAATGAAAAGGAGAATTCTATATGAAATTTGTAGATAAATTATCAGAAAAAATGGTTCCTTTCGCACAGATCATCGCCAACAACAAATATCTTTTGAGCTTGCGTGATGGATTTATGATGGCGTTTCCAGCGACGATGTTCGCATCCATCATGATCATTATCCAGAACTTGCCGACGACGTTTGGTTTTGCTAAGTATTTACCGGAGGCATTGAATACTTTTTTGAATGACTTTTTTGGACCTATCGGAAATGCCACAATGAGTATCTCGGCTGTTTTTATCGTTTACGGGATCGGTTATCATCTGGCTGGTCACTATAAACAATCGCAGCTCTTTGCCGGTGCTATTTCGCTATCATCATTCATCATGTTATTGCCGTTCGGACAAGATAAAGCGATGGGAGGATTCATCCCGATTTCAAAATTAGGTGCTGAAGGAATGTTCGTGGGAATTTTGACTGCGATCATTGCAACAGAAATTTATTGCCGGATCAGTGCAGCCGGTCTGACCATCAAGATGCCGGATTCTGTACCGCCAATGATCTCGGAATCTTTTGTAGCTATTATCCCAGGTGCAGCACCATTGTTTCTCTTCAACGTGATCCGCTACTTGTTTACTTTTACTTCATGGGGCAACGCAGTCGATTTTGTTTATGAAATCTTGCAAAAACCTTTGATGGGCTTAGGGGGCACATTGCCAGCCGTTTTGATAGCTGTTTTCTTCACACAATTTTTCTGGTGGTTCGGGATCCACGGTACATTGGTAGTCAATGCAGTGATCGATCCGATCATGAGTGCCTTGGCTATTGAAAACTACGAAGCCTATAAAGATGGCGCAGCACAATTACCTCATATCATCAATACGACGTTCATGGGTGTTTTCGTCAATCAAGGTTTGCAATTAGGGATTTCTATCACGATGGCCTTTTTTATCGCTCGTTCGATTCGTATGAAAAAACTGATGAAAACCATTATTGCACCAGCTATCTTCAACGTTTCTGAACCATTGACATTTGGTCTGCCGATCGTTTTGAACCCTATTGCGTTCATCCCATGGATCATCAGTCCATTAGTTAGTACGACGATCTCTTATTTTGCGATTGCGATCGGCTTAGTACCACGTCCGATCGGTGCCACGGTCGTTTGGACAACGCCAGTCTTCTTATCTGGATGGTTGGGAACAGGATCAGTTGCCGGTGCCATTTTGCAATTGGTCACAGTAGTAGTTATGACATTGATCTGGATCCCATTCTTGTTAGTGATGGATCGTGAATATTTGAAAGAAGAAAAAGCACAAGCAATAGAAAATCAAGAAGAACAAAACGCACAAGCAGAAACGATCCAACCGCGGAGTTAAGCAGATGAGGATAGACACATTAAGCTATAAATACCGGTCTCGGCAAAGTGCAGCGGCAATGTATCAGTCGTTGATTTCAGAGCAGCAGAAATTTTTTCAAAGCAAAGATCCTGAGATCACTCAACTGCAAGAAGGCACTGTCATTCACTATGAGATTTTTACGAAAACAGAAAGGCTGCCGGTGCCGGCGACATTGACGATCACAAAACTGAGACCAAACGAATGCTTTCAAATGCAAACTGAACATACAAAAGGCATTATTTTACAAACCTATCACTTCTCACAAGAAACAAAAACAGAGGTTCTCTATTCTGAACGAAATACGTTTGATGAGATGAGAGACCAATTTGGTTTTCTATTTATCGGTTTTTTCTACAAAATTTTGTACAACCACGGCATCAAAAAACGGATGCGCTATATTGAGCAGCTCTGTCAAGAAACGTAAAGACCTTGACCGTTGTTTGCTACTAAACATAGGGACGAGGGAAAAACAATGATTAATGTAATCGACAATCAATACTTTCATTTACAAAACAATAAAATCAGCTATTTGTTCTATGTAATGCCTAACCAGCAATTGGGACATCTTTACTATGGTCAGCCATTAGGGGATCTTTCCAACAAGGATTTAGAATATTTAGCACGAAAAGTGAATAAATCAGCGGGGACCGTGAAATTTTCAGCGGATACCGGACAATTTACATTGGCAGATCGTGGGCAAGAATATCCAGTTTACGGCAGCAGTGATTTTAAAGCCGGCGCGTTGGAGATTACAGAGGGAACTACACCTTTATACACGGATTTTCGCTATAAAAGCTACCGAATAACCAAAGGAAAGCCCCGCCGTTTGCATCAGCCGACAACATTCGGCGACGATGGCGAGACCTTGAGTATCCAATTGACAGATGAAGAGCATCAATTGGCTTTGACGCTGAATTATACGATTTTTAATGATCACAGTGTCATCGTCCGTAATCAAAGCATCACCAATCTTGGAACGGTCCCAAGAACGGTCCAAAAAATGATGAGCGGTGTACTGGAACTGGCAACAGACGACTATGAATTTTTGCATTTGTCCGGGGCTTGGTTAAAGGAACGGCATATCACCCGTCATGCGTTAGCTCAAGGAACAGTTTCCATCTCTTCATTGAAAGGAGCATCCGGGCATCAGCATAACCCATTTGTGGCGTTGCAGGAAAAAAATGGGACTATCGATCATGGTCAAGTGTATGGCGCCCAACTGATCTATTCAGGAAATTTCATCGGGCAGGCAGAAGTTGATGAGTGGTCTCATACCCGTGTGTTGATGGGCATCCATCCAGATTATTTTACCTGGGAAATAGGTGAAGGAGAAAGCTTTGAAACACCGGAAATTTTATTGGCTTATTCAGCACAAGGATTGAACGGCTTTGCCCAAGAAACAGCCTCCTTTATTGAAAAACACATTATTGATCCTCAGTGGCAAAATAAGCCTCGTCCGATCGTTTTCAATAATTGGGAAGCGACATATTTTGATTTTGATCATCAAAAGCTGATCGAGTTGGCTAAAAGCGGCAAAGAATTGGGGATGGAATGTTTTGTAGTGGATGACGGCTGGTTCGGCAAACGAGACGACGACCGCAGTTCTCTTGGGGATTGGACTGTGGATGAACGGAAATTTCCAAAAGGCATCAAAGTTTTCGCCCAAGAAATCCACCAGCTTGGACTTCAACTGGGTATTTGGTTTGAACCGGAAATGGTTTCTCCGGACAGTCAATTTTATCGTGCTCATCCGGAATGGGTGGTTCGCCATCCTTTTTCACGGATCTCCATCGGTCGAGGGCAATATGTGTTGGACTTTGCCAATCCACAAGTGGTGGATGCGATCTATGAACAAATGAAAAAAATCATTCAAGAAACTGAGCTGGATTATATAAAATGGGATATGAACCGCAATATCACAGAAGCCTATTCTGCCTATTTGAACGAAGTGGGGATCGATCAGACAGAATTTTTCCATCGCTATATCTTGGGTGTCTATCGGCTGTATGAAAAAATACTGACAGATTTCCCAACGATTTTGATCGAAGGCTGTGCAGGCGGCGGCGGACGCTATGACCTGGGTATCCTTTTTTACAGTCCACAAATTTGGCCCAGTGATGACAGCGACGCCATCGAGCGCTTGGCTATCCAAACAGGGACCTTGCTGGCATACCCCTTATCGACCTTCAGCAACCACGTATCTGCAAGTCCAAATCATCAAGTATGGCGACAGACTTCGTTAAAGATCCGCCAAGACGTGGCGATGTTTGGTCCATTAGGGTATGAATTGGATCTTAATCAGCTGACAGAGACTGAAAAAACTGCGATTCAAGAGAGAATCGCCTTTTATCAAGAAAACCGTCAGCTGCTGACATTCGGCCGCTTTTACCAACTGGCAACCGGTACTGATAATGAAGTCGCTTGGGCGGTCTATGATGAGACTGAACAAAAAGCGATCGTCGGTTTTTATCGAATCTTGTCGAAACCTAATTCAGCTGCTGATGAGTTTTTGCCATTATCATTCTTATCAGCAGATCAAACCTATCAAGTCAATGATGAAATACTTAGCGGAAAAATCTTGCGGCAAATTGGGATTCGCAAGCCATATCAATTTAATGGAGCCAATCCGGATCAAGCACAAGTGCAGGGTGATTTCCAATCCTATATTTATCAAATCGCTCTAGCCGATTGAAGTTAGACAATAAATCATTTTGTGAACAGGTAATGAATTGAAAGGAAGAATTTGAAAATGGTAAGATTTGATCTAGACCGCCGTTTTTTACACGGTGGAGACTATAATCCTGATCAGTGGCTGGATTATCCGGAGATCTTGCAAAAAGACATCCAGCTGATGAAGCAAGCCAATATCAATACGGTAACGCTAGGTGTCTTTGCGTGGAGCGCGTTAGAGCCTCGTGAAGGCGAATATCATTTTGACTGGTTGGATGATATTTTCGATCAAGTTGCGGCATTCGACGGGAACGTGATCTTAGCCACTCCTAGCGGTGGACGTCCTCAATGGTTAAGCCAGCATTATCCTGAAGTGAATCGGACCGATGCTTTGGGACAAAAGCACGTCCATGGCTTTCGCCACAACCATTGCTATTCTTCGCCTATCTACCGGGCAAAAGTCCAAGAGATCAATCGGAAATTAGCGGAGCGTTACGGCAAACATCCGGCACTTTCTATGTGGCATGTTTCCAATGAATACTCCGGCGAATGTTTCTGTGATTATTGCCAAGAAAATTGGCGCAAATGGCTGAAGAAAAAGTACGGGAGTTTGGAAGCTATCAATCAAGCATGGCTGATGAGCTTTTGGGGCAGTACTTATTCTGACTGGCGGCAGGTTTTACCACCGTCACCGCTAGGAGAACACAAGGTTCATGGGATGGATCTAGATTGGAAACGATTCGTCACTGATATGACGATCGATTTTTATCAAGCAGAAATCGAACCGTTGCGGGAAATAACGCCGGATGTGCCAGTCACCACAAATTTTATGGCAGAAGGACAAGCTAATCACGACTTTATTCCGTTAGAAGGGATCGATTATGGCAAGTTTTCTAAATACGTTGATATCGTCAGCTGGGACAGCTATCCCGATTGGAACAATAACTATGAAACGATTGCTGAAACGGCAATGAAATCAGCCTATGTTCACGATCAGTATTGGTCTTTGAAACAGCAGCCGTTTCTCGTGATGGAATCCACGCCCAGTGTGGTCAACTGGGATCAGTTCAACAAGTCGAAACGACCAGGTGTCCACATCCTGAGTTCCATGCAGCAGATCGCTCATGGTTCTGACAGCACGTTGTATTTCCAATGGCGCCAATCGCGAGGCAACTCGGAAAAATTCCATGGTGCCGTAGTCGGTCACGATGGTTCCACTAACAACAGAGTCTTTCGTGAAGTCGCTGAGTACGGTCGACGTTTAGCCAAGCTCAATGAAATCAAGGGGACGATCAAAAAAACGAAAGTCGCGATTTTATTTGATTGGGAAAGTAATTGGGCATTGAAGCGAGGCGGCGGCTTTGGCAGACCGACACGTCGTTATCCGCAAACTTTACAGGAACATTATGCTGTATTTTGGGAAAATGATATACCGGTAGATATCATTACAGTAGACCAGGATTTTTCTAAATATGATCTATTGATCGCACCGATGCTTTATCTGATGACAGAAGCTACGATGGACAAGCTGCAAGCCTATACGACAAACGGCGGCACCTTGATTTCCAGCTATTTTACCGGTATGGTGAATGAAACAGATTTATTGTATCTAGGCGGATTGCCCAAAAAACTGCAGGAGCTCTTTGGAATAGATGTCTTAGAATTGGATACATTGTATGAAGACGAGCACAATATGATTACATTTCAAGATAAAGAATTTGCGACAAAGGATTATTCTGCGATTCTTTCGGTAAAAGACGCTGAGATCCTAGGAAATTATCAGCAGGAATTTTACGCAGGTACTCCGGCAGTCGTGGGTAAAAAGTTCGGCAATGGGCAAACTTATTATTTAGCGGCGCGGACTGCTATTGATTTTCTGCGGGAATTTTATCAGGGAATCATTGAAACATTAGGGCTGAAAAATCCGTTGGTGAAAAATGGTTCACCAGCAGTTTCTATCCAGATACGTTACGACAAAAATGACAGCTATATTTTCTTGATGAATTTTTCTGAGACAGAACAAACTATCGAATTGAATCAAGCACTGACTGATGTCGAAAATCAAGGGGAGATTCCGGCACAGCTAACCTTGAAACCTTACGAAGTTCGGATCGGCAAAATATAAAACACAAAAAACTCCGAGATCAAATCAGATCTCGGAGTTTTTAGCGTTTCAAGGAGATTCTTCACAGTCGGGTCTCCTGAATGATTTCCCGAACTTTATCAATGGATTTTTGTGCTTTGGTTTTCATTTTGATGCCATAAATCAGAAAAAGCGTGTCGATGATACTCAGTTGGGAAACGACAGAAGAGATTGCTTCAGGTCGATAAAAGGTCTCTTCGGAAATAGAGATCAAAGCGATATCACTGGCTTGTGCCAGCGGTGAACCGGCGTAGCTGGTGATGCCGATGATCGGCACGTCGTTTTTCTTTAATACATTGATCAATTCCATCGTGTCTTTGTTGCGTCCGGTGTGGGAAATCACGAATGCGCAATCTTTAGCTGTCATTTTCGCCGCCTGCATCAGTTGAATATGGAAATCTTCATGGTGGAAGCAATGGATCGGCATCCGTAAAAATTTATGGTATGCATTCAACGCTACTACTGCGGATCCTCCCATCCCGAAAAAACCGCAAGTGGTTGATCCAAGCAATATGTCGATGGTCTTTTGTAAATCTTTTTCAGTGAGCATCGCTTGAGTTGCTTGGATGGAATGGATATTGATCTGACAGGTTTTTTCGGCGATCGTTAAATAATCGTCGTTATCGTTGAGGGACAGGAAAAAATCATTTGTTTCATCACTAACCTGATTGAGTGTCAATTTTAGTTCTTGGAAATTGCGGTAGCCGACTTTTTTTGCGAATCGAGAAATTGTAGCTGTTGATAATCCAGTATTTTCAGCAAGTTCTTGTATAGAATAGCGACTGGCTTCTTTAGAGTTCTCTAAAAGAAAGTCGGCTAGACGCTGGTCGCCTTTACTTAAATCCTCATAATAACTTCGAATGCGGCTGCGGAATGTGGTACTCATTTTTCTACCTCCCAATTTGTCTTGGTAACGCTATCATACCACTATTTTTCAAGAAAACAAATTTTTTTATGTAAAAAATATTACAAAAAAACTATTGTAATTTGTAAAAAAATTACATATAATGTAAACGTATTCAAAAACAAAAGGGGGAGACACAATGAAAATCGGCATGATCGGTTTGGGAAAAATGGGTTTGCATCTGACTAAAAATATGTTGGATCATCAAATTGAAGTAGCAGCGTACGATGTCTCAGAAGAAGCCGTCAATGAAGCGGTAAAATTCGGTGCTGAAGCCGCAAAGGATCTGGCAGATTTAGTGGCTAAATTGCCGACACCTAAGATCGTCTGGACGATGATCCCAGCAGGGGCGCCTACACAGGAAACTTTGCAAGCTCTTAGCAGATATTTAGAAGCAGGAGATATTCTGATCGACGGCGGCAACTCGTTTTACGAAGATTCGGTCAAAAACAGCAGAGAACTGGCGAAGAAAGGCATTCACTTTTTTGATGTCGGCTCATCAGGGGGAATGGAAGGGGCGCTGAAAGGCGGCAACTTTATGATCGGTGGTCCAAGCGAGGTTTTCTCTACGATCGAACCATTGTTTGAAAAAATCGCGGCACCTAATGGCTATCTTTATACCGGACCTGCCGGCAGCGGCCATTATCTGAAAATGGTCCACAACGGGATCGAATACGGCATGATGCAAGCGATCGGTGAAGGCTTTGATCTGTTGATGCACAGTCCGTATGATTATGATAACGAAAAAGTGGCGGAAATGTGGAACCATGGCTCAGTGGTCCGCAGTTGGCTGATGGAATTGGCTGCGAATGCTTTTCGCAAAGACAATCAGCTAGAAAGTATCAAAGGTATTATGTATTCTTCCGGCGAAGGACGCTGGACGGTTGAAGAAGCATTGAAACGACAAGTACCAATGCCGGTGATCGCGACTTCATTGATGATGCGCTATCGTTCATTAGAAGATGATACATTTACCGGCAAAGTCGTGGCTGCACTTAGAAATGAATTTGGCGGACACGCGACATCTAAAAAATAGGAGGGGTCAAAATATGTCAGAAATTACGGTTTTTCAAGCATTAGCGATCGCGATCTGGGTTGCTTTGGTTATGTCACGTTCGTTTTTTGGCGGAGCTACAACGACACTGCGTTTTACACCGATGGTCACAGGTTTAGTGGTGGGGATCGTGTTTGGGCGAGTTGCTGATGCAATGGTCATCGTAGCAGCCATCCAATTGATCTATATGGGTGTTTTCTCTCCCGGTGGACAAATGCCGTCGGAACCGGCGATTGCCGCAGCGATCGCAGTACCTGTGGCGTTGATGGGGAATATGAAACCGGAAGCCGCTATCGGGATCGCGGTACCAGTTGGACTGTTAGGGGCTTATTTATATCAATTCCGTTTCTTCATCAATACATTCGTTATGCAGAAGTATGGTGAGAAATACGCGGCGGAAGCAAACGATCGCGGGTTGACTACTGCAATTATCATTATTCCGATCATTGTCGCTTTTGTGATCTTTGTTCCGTTCATGTTTGTCGCACTTTACTTTGGTGCCCCAGTGATCGCAGACGTGGTTTCTTCCAATTCCGGTAGTATCGTTTTCCACGTTTTAGAAGTAATTGGCGGCGGTTTGGCAGCAATCGGGATCGCGGTGACGGTATATGTTATCGGTAAGAAAAACTATATCGCCTTCTTCCTGATCGCTTATTTTATGGCAACGATGCTAAAAGAATTGAACATCACGATGGTAACTTACGCGATCGTCGGCGCGTTGATCGCCTTTGTTTACATCTTAGCGAAAAATGAATCCGCTTCATCAGCTTTAGCAAATATGGGCGGGATGTTAAATGGCGGCAGCACCTTCGATGAAGACGATGACGACTATTAAAAGGAGGAAATAAAATGAATAAAGTTGTGCAAACAAGTGTGGATCTTCAGCCGGAAGAAATCACAAAAAAAGATATCGGAATTGCTTGGCTTCGCTGGTATTTCGCTAACGAGATCCCACATACTTTTGATAAATATTTGGCTCCTTCTCTTATGTGGGCGTTGATGCCGATCTTGAAAAAACTCTATAAAGATAAAAAAGATCTTGGAGAAGCTTACCAACGGCATTTGTTGTTCTTCAACACTCAGATCACATGGGGCGGCGGTACATTGACTGGGATCATGGCTTCCTTGGAACAAGCCAGAGCGCAAGAAGTTTATCACGACGCACCGATCACGATTGACGACGATTTGATCTACAATACCAAATCTGGTTTGATGGGGGCTTTAGCAGGAATCGGTGATTCTATCGATTCTGGGACCGTACAATATATTTTTATCGCGATCGCATTGCCTTGGGCGCAAAGCGGCAATCCATTAGGCGCATTGTTCCCATTCTTTGCATTTGTGATCTATCAATTGTTCCTTGGATATTATTTTGCAAACTTAGGCTTCAAAATGGGGCGGACAGCCGCTTCTGAGATCGTTGGTTCAAAAATGGAAGGGATCATCGAAGGGTTATCGATTTTGGGTCTGTTCATGATGGGGATCTTAGCGGCAAACTATGTCAAAGTGTCTTCCTCTCTGAAATTCTCCTTATCAGGAAAAGAATTTGTCATTCAAGATATGCTGGATCAGATCATGCCGGGGATCTTGCCGTTAGTTACAGTAGCCGCAGTTTATTTCTTCTTTGTGAAGAAGGGAATGAACGTTACTCGGGCATTGATCGGACTGACCGTGATCTTAGGTCTGTTGGCAGCAGTAGGTATTTTGTAAAGAAAGCGTTATACTAAAAGAAAAGCATTTGGAGGTTTTATTATGGGAAAAGTAGTAATCGCACGGGTGGACGCTCGTTTGATCCACGGACAAGTTATGACTAATCTATCAAAATCAGCAGGAGCCAACGCGATCTTTGTGGCAGACGATCCTTCTGCTCATGACGCATTTACCAAAAACATCATTTTAGGAGCAGGCGGCCGGACTGGATTGAAGGTACGGGTCTTAAAAGAAGACGGTGCGGTCCGTTATTGGAATGATCGGCAATACGATGATTACAGTGTTATTCTTTTAACAAAAAGCATCGAAGTGATGGCAAAAATCATCAAAGGCGGCGTACCTATCAAAGAATTGAATCTTGGTGGACTGCCTCAGCGTCCAGGTCTGACACCGATCATCAAAGAAGTTTCTATCAATGAAGAACAGTTGAAGCTATTGCAAGAATTACATGATGACTATGATGTAGATGTTTATTTCCAAGCGATCCCGTCTTCGAAAAAAGTATCATTAGCAGATGCGGCGAAAGAATTTAAATAAGGAGTAAAAATCATGATCGGATTATTATTAGTAAGCCACGGAAAAATGGCAGAAGGCATTTTAGACAGTATGGCATTGATCACCGGCGAACCAGAAAACACGGATTTTTCTTCTTTAGTTGCCGGGCAAGATTATGAAGTCTTCAAAAAAGATGTCGCGGAAAAAATCAAAAAACTGGATCAAGGACAAGGAGTACTGGTTTTTGTCGATCTATATGGCGCTTCTCCTTATAATGCAGCCATGATGTCCCTACAAGAATTGACGCAAGAAGGGTATAATTATCGTGTGATCACCGGTTTCAACTTGCCGATGGTTTTAGAGATCTCGGCTATGCGTGTGACGGATATGGCTTTAGAGGAATTGGCAGCACTTGCTGAAAATACCGGCAGAGAAGGAATCCAAAATCCGGTAGCAGAACTGTTGACTGCTGAAGCAGAAGACGAAGATGAATATTAGAAAGTAGGATATCAGATGATAAAAGGCGTCATTTTTGACTTAGATGGATTGTTAGTAGACACGGAGAAAACCTATCGGGACGGTTGGCTATGGACCTTCGATCAATACGGGTTGCCGATCTCAGAAAAAGAAGTCGATTCTTGGGGCGGCAGAAGCTGGTTGCAGACCGCCGACTACATCGCATCCATTGCAGGAAAAGAAAAGGTCGCGGAACTTCGCGCAAAACGCGAAGAATTCATTTATCATCAATTAGCCAACGGAGAATTACAGGCAAAACCATTTGCCAAAGAAACGTTGGAATTTTGTAAAGAGCGAGGGCTGACTGTCGGTCTGGCAACGTCGACTGTCAAAAAACGTGCGACAGATTTATTGGAACATTTCAAGCTGGCGGATTATTTTGACGCAATGACGTTTGGAGATGAGATCATGGATCACAAACCAGCGCCAACGGTTTATCTGACCGCATTGTCTAAAGCAGATTTAATGCCGACAGAAGCGGCGGCTGTCGAGGACTCCATTACAGGGGCCACGGCAGCGACCCGCGCGGGGATGGGTGTCTTTTTGATCCCTGACAGCAGCTTTACGCGTCCTGCCTCAGATCAAAAAGAAAAGCTGAACCTGATTGCAGAAGGTCCTACATTGCAAACGGTCATTGACTACTTGCAGGAGGTACAATAGATGACACAATTGCAGGATTGGCCGCTGCGTTATGGAGTGATTCTAGGCAAACGATTCACGGAAAAACAAAAAATCGCATTTTTACGGTCGTTAACCAAAGACTTTCAGGAACTGGGCTATGCCGTAGACACTACCAAAAGCTATCTGCGTTTAGGAAAAAACGAACGGCAGGTTTATTACAATCTCTACGCTGGTGATTTCAAAAAGGCCAAACAAATCATTGCTGTGTCTTACGAAACACCAGCAAAAACATTCGGACTGATCAAGAAGCGTCCCTTTCATTTGCCGACTGCTTCTCAGCAATTTATTCAAATACTGCCGGCTATTTTGCTGACAGTCATAGCGGCTATACTTTTTTGGCAACTAGTACCAAGCATCCAAGCGCATGGTTTTGTCAGTCTTTGGGGTGTATTAGCACTTATTTTGTTAGCAGGTGTCTTTTTCTTCATCGCCCGCTATCGCAGTGGCATCCCCAATCGGGTCAACTTTTCACAAAATTCAGCGGCGATCTTGGCCGCGTTGTCTTTAGCGAAAAAAAATCCTGCATTGGCATTTGTCTTTTTTGACGGCGGCGCGACAAACGGGTATGGACTTCAATTACTGGAAGATTACCTGGAAGGAAAGAAGAAGGTGGTCTTTTTAGAAGGATTGACAGATACAGAACTGACAGAAACAAAAGCAGGAAAATCATATCCTGAAACCGCCCGCTATTTTACAACAAAAGGAGCGGAAACATCATCATTGAAATTGGCAGGGACCCGCAAAGATGCTGCTTTTGATGAAGCATTGTTGGAAAAACATGTAGAAACATTACTGACTTATCTGCATTGATCAGAGAAGTTGGCGGATCATAGCGATCTTATACATAACGCTGTATGACAGCGATGTGTATGAGGTCGTTATTTTTTTGTTGGGATCAAGGAATTTTTGTGCCGGCTCGGTGTTCAAAAAATTGTTGTTCAGTTGGAAAAATCCAATAGAGCGAATTGTCTGTCGACCACTGATTCGAGTCGTTTTACGAGGTATCGACAGATGGTAAAAATACTTATATGGAGCGGTTTTTATTAGGAGTTAGCGGAAATTTGTCACAATGGGCGAAGCAAATACAATCGGCCGACAGAAAGGGCTTGCATTTCGTTGATAAATAGGGGTATTTTTATATTGGGGAATGAATCTAAAATAGTGGAATGTAAATGGGATCGGCATGGGAACACCCGGCAGCGTCGATCGTGAGTCAAAATCTAAAAATAGTGGAATGTAAATTTGATGTTAATACTAAAATGATATATAACTAATTATTTTTTTTAATGCTATATTAATTGTTTTTATGATTATACAAATAACAAAAATGCTACAATATAAGTATCAATTCTATCTACAGGAGGCGAAACAGCATGAAAAACATACTAAAAAAGATCGCTGCCATTTTTAGAAATCTGTCCTTTTTGAACGGGGATTCGTTTAATCGAGGAGCAAATTCCGAACTGTATTTGCGAGAACAAAAGCTCAAACGCCTTGAAAAAGAACGAGAACAGGAAAAAGATAATTAAATTTTGTAGATACTTTGTTTCAGAAAGAGCGGATTTATGATATATATTGTAAAATAGCTTTTTTATCAACGGATAATCGTCATACGTAGGAGTATAATTCCGAGTGAGATTTTATATTTATTATAAAACTTAAACGTCATATAAGTTATGATGTTTGTTAGTCGAGTACATAAGAGTCATAGGTAAAAACGAGAATCTAAGCGATAAAAAGCACAGTCATTTCTGATTCTGTCGACGAATTAGAATTGGAAAGAAGAGAGGTTTTATGGATTTTGAAGAATTAAAAGAACTGTTTTTTAAAGAAACAGAGATCGAACGTATTCAACGTTTGGAAGGAATCAATATAAACGATCAGCATCTTCCCTTTAACAAAGTCTTAGTTCCTAAAATGCCAAGTAAGAATTTTTTCAAAGAAGGAAATATATTTATCAATAAACATCATCGGTATTCTGCTATGCCGGCACATACTCATGAATTTGTTGAGTTCAACTATATGCTTTCTGGTCAATGCACACAATACATCAATGATGAAAAAATCACCCTAAAGCAAGGCGAGTTGTTATTGATTGATAAAGATATCGTGCAACGTATTGATCCAATAGGGTATGAAGATATTCTTATCAATATTCTTCTTAAAGACGATTCGATCACCACAGAGTTATTGACGAATATGGTGAAGGCGAATAGTTTAGTTAATGAATTTATATTGAATGCTTCCAAGAAGAATAGTGAACATAACGCCTTTATTCATTTTCAATGTGGAGGGGTAGCAGAGGTCCAGTCATTGTTGGAACGTATATTGATTGAATACTTTAAAAAAGAAAAATTTTATGAGCGGGCCTTGAATTTGATGTTGTCTCTTTTACTGATTGAGTTGACACGTCATTTAGAAGAAGAAAACCTAGAAGATTTTCGAGCTTCAGACGCCCAACTGCTTCATATATTGCAGTATATCGATATAAATTTTACAACATTGACTTTGGCGGATTTATCCAAGCATTTTGGCTATAATCCCAATTATATATCGAACAAATTGAAACAAAGTTTTGGCTATTCTTTTCAGGAAATAGTTAACCAGAAACGCTATGAATACGCATGTGAATTGATACGGGAATCAGATAAATCGTTAGAAGAAATTTCATTTGAGATTGGTTTTCAGTCGGTCCCGTCTTTGTATAAACTGTTTGCGAAATTTACAAAAGAAACACCTAAAGAATACAGAAAACGAGCAGATGCTTAAAAAGCATCTGCTTTTTTGTATGCAACCAATCTGTAATTTGGATAAGAAAAGACTGTTGTTTTGCTATAGCGAAAATGCTTTCTAGCGACTATCATATATTTTGTTAGTTGTGAAAGGGTTTTACACAAGGAGAACAGCTATGTGATACCGCTTTTAGTTAACTGATAATTTTATAGAGAAATTAGGAGGAAATAGGAAATGGCAAAAGATTCGTCAAACTTAGTAAAAGAATACCGTCCTTTAGCTACAGCTGCCGGCATTGGATCAATGCTAGGATCTGGTTGTATTGTTGGATTGTCTGCTACGATTCCGGTATGGGCTAATGGTTTGGATATGTCTGCCGGACAGGTGGGAATAGTATCAGGGGGCTTGACTTTCGCGATCGCGTTTGGGTCCTTATTAGCCGGGTATATCACAAAAGGTTTTGGATTATATAAATCATTTAATTGGTTGAACTTATTCTATGCAATTGGTGCTGGACTGTGCATGTTGTCAAATTCATTCGTCATGCTGCTGATTGGAGCAATCATAATGGGCTTTGCTTCTGGCGCAGATTTGCCAATCTCACTTACAGTTGTCTCAACAGATTCACCTGATGAAACAACTTCGGCTAAATTAGTATCATCTACACAAATTTATTGGCAAATCGGTGTTTTTATTTCTTACATTTGTTCATTCTTATTGTCAGGGATTCAAGGTGTACTTGGTGCTCGCATTGTTATGGCGATCCTCTTTACGTTCGCGGTATTCACATGGGCATGGCGCACACTTTCTAAGAAATTCGCAGCGTTTCATGAAGCAGCTGAACATCGTAATATGGAACAGCAAGCCACTCATGCGGAAGATGTGAAAAATGTCAATTTCCGTACTGTCCTTTTTGGTAAAAATAAAAATAAATATGCTGGTATGTTTGCAGTTATTTTAGTCTTTTATGTCTGCTGGAATCTGTTAGCCAATACTTGGGGACAATTCCAAACCTATGCATTAACTAATGCTGGCGCATCACAAGCACAAGCAACAGGTTTAGGAATCGTACTAAATGTTGTTTCGTTGATTACAACGATTGCATTTTCATCAGTAGCTGGTGGGAAATACCGTAATAAAGCGTTCGTCATCGGGGCACTTGTTCAGTTTGCAGCCATGATGGGTATGGCACTTTTAGGCGGTGGAGCTGGCTTCATTGCTTTGGCAATTACGATCGCCTTTTATAATTTTGGGAATCCACTTGCTGGCGAAGCAATGTATAAAGTATGGACCCAAGAGTCGTTTCCGGTTGAAGCTCGTGCTTCAATGCAAGGATTCATCAATGGTTTTTCACGGTTATGCTGCGGTCTCTTTGCTTTTGTAACCCCATTCTTGGTGGCTCCAGGTCGCATTACCACTTCGATGTACGGTTTTGCAGGAATCGTTGTGCTGGCCTTTATTTCCGGAATGATCATGATCAACCTTCAAAAAAAATACGGAACCTCTGAAACTGACGTAGAAGAAGCTCCCGTTTCTCACACAAGCAATGTATAGAACACAAATAGCCCAAAAGCTACGGCTGGCGGGCTTTTTATTAAAAGAAAAGGGTGGAAAAAATGGCATTTACTTTCCAAATCAACAATGATGTAGTATGGAATCATGATGAAAAACTTTTAAAAAAGGCGATCACTAATACACCTAAGATTTTGAAAACATTGGTCAAACCAATCGCATTAGGAATAGTGGAAAAAGATGACCAATACTTGAATGGTTACAAGGTTGTACCAAGCAGCCAATCGATCGAGAAGCTTCCTGAACAAACATTGGGACGTGATGAATCACTGATTTTAGATCTGGGGAATCATTATGTGGGAACATTCAATATTTCTATCGATTCTGTTGGTTCTCCCATGGATGCTCCATTATACTTGAAGATGAAATTCGCAGAAGTACCCGCTGAGCTTCCGGCAAATGCTGCCGATTATGATGGTTGGTTGTCACGTTCGTGGATTCAGGAAGAATATGTTCATATTGACGTTCTTCCGGCAGTCCTAGAATTACCTCGGCGGTACTCATGCCGATATATCGAACTTACAGTAATTGATTCTTCTCCTAAATGGAAAGCGTCATTTTCTAATCCTGAATTTCTTGCTGAAAGTTGTGTGTCCATGTCGCAGCTTCCAGAATTCGATATTACCGATGAAGAACTAAAAACAATTTACGACACTTCAGTGAAAACATTGCTGGACTGTATGCAGGAAGTATTTGAAGATGGACCGAAGCGGGATCGCCGTTTATGGATTGGGGATCTGCGTCTCCAAGCATTAGCAAACTACTATACATTTAATGATCTTTCTTTGGTGAAACGCTGCTTATATCTTTTTGGCGGAATGACAACAGATGAAGGGAAGATCCCGGCAAATGTTTTTACTGCTCCTAATTTGATACCTGATGATACGTTTTTATTTGATTACAGTCTGTTTTTTGCAGCAATACTTTCGGATTTTGTTGAACATACAGGAGATACCGGTGTACTGGAAGATTTGTACAGTGTAGCGAAGAAACAAATAGATTATGCGAAAAATTTAGTAGATTCAGAAGGACGATTGCAACTTACAGAAGATTATCCAGTGTTTATTGATTGGTCAAATGAATTTAATAAAGAGACAGCAGGTCAAGCTGTGTTTATTTACAGTCTTAAACGCTTCATTTCCCTTGCTGAAAAAATGGGCGAGGAAGAGCTCCCAGAATATCGCGATTTGCTTGATCGCATGATTGCTTTTTCACGCCAAACGTTATTTGATAAAGCAGCTGGGCAGTTTATCGTGGAAGAAAATGGCGAGATAAACACAGCAAGTCAAGTATGGATGGTGCTTGCCGAGGTAATGACGCCGGAAGAAAACAAAAAAATCATGCAGGAAATGATCCGTACGCAGTTCCCAATTACTGGCATTGCAACGCCGTATATGTATCACCATATCGTTGAAGCACTTTTTGTGGCTGATCTTCAAGAAGAGGCAGTTCAATTGATGAAAGATTATTGGGGAAAGATGATTTCTCTAGGAGCAGATACTTTCTGGGAAGCCTTCAAACCCGAAGAACAAGACTTTTCTCCTTATGGAAGTCCGATTGTTTCTTCATATTGTCATGCTTGGTCATGTACGCCGGCTTATTTGATACCTAAGTATCTAAGCTAAAAATCGGAGGGATATACGATGAATTTTTTGAAAAGTAAATTTCAGGATTCTTCTTCTCTGCCATTAGTTGTCGTTGCAGGGATTGCGTCTTACCTAGACTCCGCTCTGCTAGTCTCTACAGGTGTCGCGTTGCCATTATGGACCGCGAAGTTTTCTCTTAATCCGTGGATCGTTGGATTGATATCGACCCTTTTAACAGCGGCTGTTGCCCTTGGGTCGTTTGCCGGCGGATGGTTATCTGATAAATTTGGTCGTGTGCGTGTCTTCAATGTAGATATCTTTTTCGTAGCGCTCGGTTCGGTGATTTTAGCTCTTGCCCAGTCACTTCCAATGATTCTTATAGGCGTTGTTATTGCAGGGTTTGCCTCCGGAGCAGATTTACCCACATCACTTGCGGTGATTTCTGAACGAATGACAAAAGATGATTATGGAAAAGCAATTGCGGGTACTCAGCTTTTTTGGACGATTGGTATCTTGCTGTCACAATTGATCGGTTCTCTGACAGGAGGATTAGGTAATCATGCTACATTTGTGATTTTTGGAGTGATAGCAGTCATTGCCTTTATTAATTGGACTGTTCGCATGTTTTCTTCTTCTTTTAAAAATATCGAAGAAGAACTTGCTGCTAAACAACAGAAGGACCAGATTTATTCACAAGAAAAGATCCCTCTGCGTACGTTGTTCAAAGAACGTAAATATGTAGTTTCAATCCTACTGCTGACACTTTTTTATTTAGCATGGAATCTTCCAGCAAATACTTGGGGTTCATTTATCAATTATTTTCTCGTAACAGTCTCGGGAAAAACTGTTGCTACCGCATCATTGATTGCATTACTTGCTAATATTTTATGTTTTTTAGTTAATGTGTGGTATTTAAAAATAGCTGATACTAAACGACGGTATCCAATGATGTATATTGGTATTTTTGTCGCGTTTGTTTCCTTTGTAGTAGCGGGGATCTTTACGAAACAGTGGCTTATTTTTGCAGTAGCCTATATTTTTTATTCCATGTCCACTGTTTTATGCGGAGAATCTCTTTATAAAACATGGAGCCAACTTTTTTATCCAATGCATACTCGTGCATCGATGACTGGTTTTTCTTATGGTTTAGTACGCGGATGTACAGCAGTCTTTTCACTAGTTACCCCCACAGTCATGGCTATTTCGCCTAAAATGCTCATGTGGATCTTGGTAGGCTGTGTTGTGATTTTTGGGAGTTGTGGGGTGCAGATCGTCAAGTTGATAAAAAAATACAACATAGAAGATCCAACTATGATTTGAATCAGAATCATAGTATGGTAGGCATCTGGACTAGTTAATCAAGGCTGCTCAGTGGTTATTTTCATATCGTGGTTCTTAAAGAGAAAGTTACACGTGAAACATAGAAGAAATATACTAGGGTTATAAAACCCACTCAACCAAACAAATCCCTTCCATTTTCCCAAAAATGTGGTATTCTTGGTTCGTATCAAAAATTAAATAGAACGCGCTCACAAAGGGGAGTCCATTCGGGCTGAGATTGAGGAAACTCTAAACCCTTCGTACCTGTTTCGATCATTCGAACGTAGGAATTGTGACGGAGCTAGAAGTAGATGATGCTTCTCCTTTGTGAATTGTGACGGTTCTAAAAGGAGGAGCTTTTTTATGAACAAAACGATCAGGATCTGGGTGGAAGGAACGATCATCGCGGCGTTGGCGATGGTTTTATCGATGATCCCGCTAGATATAGGAGCCAGTTTTTCGATTTCGTTAGGACAGATCCCATTGACGATCTTTGCTTTGCGGCGAGGATGGAAACCAGGTCTGGCAGCAGGCGCGATCTGGGGGCTGCTGCATTTTCCTTTGGGCAAAGTGTGGTATCTTAGTGTGATCCAAGTTTTGATCGAATATCCGATCGCATTTACATTTGCCGGTTTTGCGGGGCTGTATGCTTGGAAGTTGAAGCAGGCGATTTCTGAAGGAAAAACCACCAAGGTCAAAGTAACCTTGATCCAAGGGGCATTTGTCGGCGCGCTGGCGCGATATATTTGGCACTTTATTGCCGGATGGGTCTTTTGGGGCTCTTATGCCCAGTGGGGGATGAAGCCGTGGCTGTACTCGCTTGTAATGAACAGTGCCTCAGGCTTAGCAACCGCTGTGGTGACTGCCGTGGTAGTAGTTGTCGTTTATACGATCACACCGCAATTATTTACACCTAAAACAGGAACGTCATTAACAGCCAAATAAAAAAACGTTTCTTCTGTGCTGGCACGTCGCAGCAGTGGAAGAAACGTTTTTAATTTGGCAAAAAGATCAGATCTTCATCTTCGTAGTCGATTTTCCAAGTCCGTTTGACAGTATGATAAGTCAAAGTAGCTACACGCATATCTTCAAGATACTGACTTTCCTGTTTGCGCAGACCGGCATCTTCTACGATGTAGATCGGTATACGGTACTCCTTGTCGACTAACTCGGTATGCTCAAAACAAAAGAGGATTCCTTCTTGAAACAATCCTTTTAATCCTCTCAGCAGTTCGATATCCAATTTGTCAACAGAAGTCGCTTTGCGGAAGAAAGAGCGGCGCTCATTGATCCGTTCTAATACGATCCGTGTCAATTTATCCGCTAAAATCCGGTAAAATTCATCTAAATAACGATAATAGATCCGTGTCAGATCATCTTTCAAATCGAAATAAACGAAATTATTTTGTAATTTATAGAAAAAGGGCGAATGAAGATGTGTTTTCATATGTCCAAAATACAATAGCTCTGAAATTTCCAAAGGTGTCAATTCTTTGATCATGGAGTTGTCATTGAAATCAATCCACTTGATCTCTTCTTGCACACGGCCGCGATTGATCGCATTGAAAAAATCGCCGATCGCTTCGCTGCCTCGCAAAATCTTCATACCTGTGTGGGATTCGTATTCGCCATAATCACTGGAAGGATCTAAAAGCAGGAGGTTTTTGGGTTGGTGGATGATTCCTCGCGTAAAATCTGAGGTAGTGATGCTCCTTGACAAAACGGCATTACTTGTAGTATCGATATGAACATAAACCATTTTTGTCATTTTAACCTACCCCTCCAATTCCCTGTGTGTTTTTATTTTACAACAAACCGGCGCTAAAAGCTTGTTTCTTTTCCTTTAAAATTTTATTACAAAGGTGCTATTTTCTAAAGTTCGCTGTTTTTGACAAAATATCACTGAAAAAGATGAAAGATGAACGTTTCAATGGCTAAAATAGGAAATTTGATGGCTTTTAAACGTGAAATAGAGGCGGATATGGTATAGTAAACCTATTAAAGAAATGGAGAAAAGCGTATGGCAACGAAAAAAAAATCTCGTCTTAAAAATTGGTTGATCAATTTCCTGTTATTTCTTTTGTTAGTGGTAGGATTAGCACTTATTTTCAGTGACCAGATCAAAAATTATTTGATCAAATCCAATGGAGAAAAATATGCAGTTGCGACCATCACTCATGAAGAAATACAAAAAAATCTCAAAGCCGATGAGCCTTTTGATTTTGATGCGGTCAAATCTGCCAGTCCTGAGGCTGTATTAAGAGCGCAGTTCAGCAATAAACGCTTGCCGGTGATTGGCGGTGTCTCAGTTCCTAGCGTCAAAATCAATCTGCCGATCTTTAAAGGACTCTCCAACGAAGCGCTTTTGTGGGGGGCAGGGACATTGGATCCTAATCAAAAAATGGGAGAAGGCAACTACGCGCTTGCCAGCCACCGTGCACTAGAAGAAGGCTTGTTATTTAGGCCATTGGAAGATGTCAAAGTTGGGGACCTCTTTTATTTGACCGATCTGGCTCATATATATACCTATAAAACACAGGTCAAAAAAGTGGTGCCGCCAACAGCGGTAGAATGGATCGATGTAGTTCCCGGGAAAAAATTATCCACATTGATCACCTGTAATGATGATGCCGGTACAGATCGGATCGTTGTACAAGGAGAACTGCAGGAAGTGACGCCTATCGACAAAGCAACAAAAGCGATGCAAGATGCTTTCAATTTGGAACAAAAAACGTATTGATTATTTTATGAACGGTGATAAATAAAAGCCGCGGGCAAACAAGCAGACCGCGACAGATGTACAGCTATCAGCCAAGCATCTGTCGCGGCTTTTTTGTCTTACAAGAAGTATGGTCCCCAGTCCTGTCTTTTCTCACTCTTCCTCTTTTTTGTTATACTGGAAAAGAGGGTGGTGAAGACATGATCGTTGAACAGCTATATCCTTCTGAGTTTATCGAATATCAACCGGATTTTCAAAGAAGTCAATTGATTCTTCCTTTTTTTGACAGCCATGAACAAGGACGCAGAGAATTTTTACAAGCAATCAAACGTCAAGAAGCATGGTGGATCAAAACCGGTTCACATCAGTTTTTTTTACAGTGTATTGTGGAAGCGGAAACACTGATGCTTAAAAATCTGTTGTTTTTTGGGGAGTCAGTGACATGGAAGGAAGCAAGCAATGCAGTTGAAGTCTTTGCCAAGAAGCGTTTTTTACAGAAGATCCATTTGCCTGTCGAATTGGATCGAGCCTTTCAGCAATGGTTGCAGGCTGAAGGCTATATTTCAAATTCTGACGGCATGACAAAACAATGCCGTTACCATACAGCGCTGGTATTGGGGGGCGGCGGTGCTCACGGGGCTTATCAAATCGGTGTCTGGCAAGCTTTAGAAGAAGAAGGACTTACGTTTGAACTGATTACAGGCACTTCTGTTGGGGCGTTGAATGGGGGATTGATCCTGCAAGGAGACTGGGAGGCAGCAAAAAATCTTTGGCTGCAGATCAACACGGGATCTGTTTTGCAATTTCCGGCCGCTGCGATCGAAAATCAGTCGCTGTCAGCGCTGCTGAGCCAGATCCGCTCCCTGACCCTGACAGCTTTAAAAGAAAACGGCGCGAGTACAGAGCCTTTAAAAGAATTGATCCAGCAAAATTTTTCAGCGGATAAATGTCAAGAAAATCCACCGCGTCTGCTTGTTTGCAGTACGCGCTTAACTGATTTCAAAGAAGTGGTGCAAGAGATCGATCTGCAGGATCTAAGCACAAGTATTGATTGGCTGATCGCTTCCGCTTCCTTCTATCCAGCGATGAAAACCAAGGAGATCGCCGGGGAGCTCTATATGGATGGCGGTTATCGCAATAATTTGCCGATCGATGTGGCGATTCAAGAAGGAGCGACAGAATGTATCGTTGTGGATGTTCAGAGTCCTGGTCCGGCGAAAAAAATGGAGGTACCGGAAAATATTCCTATCATCCACCTGCATTCTAAATGGACATTGGGCAGTTTTTTGGTGTTTGACGCTGAACGATCCCAGCGCAATTACCAATTAGGATATTATGAAACCAAAAAGTATTTTGCCCATTATCAAGGCGGCTGGTATACTTTCTTTAAAGAAGAGACGATCAACGAGGACTGGCAGGCGTTTTGCCGAAAGATTCGTAACGAACCGCAATTGTGGCAAATCATCAAAGGAAAAGATTTTTGGCAAAGAATGCGTAAATCCTATAAGGATAAAGTTACTTATGAAACAGCCGGGATCGCTCTGATGGAATGGGCAGGCGTGACGTTGTCATTGGACCCGACCAGAGTTTACACCAAAGCAGGATTCTGTCGGGAGATCATAGCGGCGATCGAACATCACGAGCCCATGACCGGCGCTTATTCAGTTCCCGAATGGCTGAAAATGTATCGTGAACGCTGGTTCGTTTTATCAGATGTCAATTTATTAAGCTATTGTTATCGTTTATTCGATACAGAAAACGCAGAAATGCCGTACATTCTATTTGAGCGATCGCTGATTCCACTGATCGCCGCTCGTTTTATGATCTATTTAATCAAAGGAGAATAAGTATCTATGCAAGAGTTTAGTTATGAGATTTTAGAAGAGATCGCTGTTTTATCTGAAAATCCAAAAGGCTGGCGGAAAGAATTCAATCTGATCAGCTGGAACGGACGTCCGCCGAAATTTGATTTACGGGATTGGAGTCCGGGTCACGAGAAAATGGGCAAAGGGATCACATTGAGCAACGAAGAATTCGCAGAGTTAAAAAAAGCAATCCAAGCAATGTAATGTAGAAAGGGAGTAACTTATCCATGAAAAGTATGACCGGCTTTGGCAGAGCGATCAGTGAATCAGCGAATTATCAAATCGAGGTAGAGATCAAAAGCGTCAATCATCGCTTTTTAGATATCCAGCTGCGGCTTCCCAAATCGTTAAACAGTTTCGAAGGAGCGATCCGGCAAAAAGTCAAACAATACCTGCAGCGCGGACGGACAGAGATCTATTTGACGGTGACGGAAAAGCAGGATACCGGCAAAGAGATCCATATTCAGTGGCCATTGATCCAACAGCTTGTTGATGAATTGAAAACCGGTATGAAGGAACGTTTCGGCGAGACGGATTTTTCCGCTGCCGCAATTGTAGAAAAATTGATCACACTTCCTGATTTTATCGAAGTCCAGCAAAAAAGCATCTCGGAAGATACCTTGGCAGAAGCCGTCTTGCAGACGATCGAAGAAGCATTGCAGGCAAATCTAGAGGTGCGAATGACAGAGGGCGCGGAACTGCAGCAGGTCTTAGCGGATTACGGAAAGGAATTGAGCAGATGCATCGCAGAACTTTCCCGCTTCACTGAAGAATACGAAGCGGATTTTCGTGACCGGTTCGAAAAAAGATTGCAGGAATATCTCGGCGAGACAGTGGACCAAGATCGCTTACTAACGGAAATGGTGCTATTATTGGAACGAGGAGACATCCACGAAGAGATCGATCGGATGACGATCCATTTGAAAAAATTCGCTGTTCTGCTGGAATCTGAAACGCCGGTGGGACGGGAATTGGATTTCTTGATCCAAGAAATGAATCGGGAGATCAATACCATCGGGTCAAAATCAAGCCCTATCGAGATCAAAGAATGGGTCGTCCAAATGAAGACCATCGTGGAAAAGATCCGGGAACAAGTACAAAATATCGAATAGGGAGTGAGTATTTTGAAATATTATGACGTAACATTCCACGGGCTTAGCGGACGCGGCATCATCAAACGGACCATCCCTTCGGAAAAAGAACCCTTTGATGTGTGGCAAGATGCTTGTGTCAAAATCACTGAAGACGAGTTGCAACTCTTGGTGAACGAGACCTATATCATTGTCAACAGACATCACCTGGCACGGATCGATATTGAAGAAGTCACTGATCCTACCGATGAAGCAATGAAACGCAAAGATGAATTGACAGAAGTCATCAGCGCGTTGACCAATATGGGATTTTAATTAAATGCCTCCTTTTTGATGCATGCACGCAAAATTTACGAGTCATAGCTACTGACTGCGGTGCAATGGATCAGAAACGAGGCTTTTTATTGTTCTTCATTTTTCTAAGGTAGCATTTTAACAAAAATACCGCTATAATGATAAAGTGACTTAACTATTGAAACTTACAGAAAAAAAGTGCAAAATAGACGTTAAGCAAAAGATCAGTGAAAGGACGTCCTTATGTCAGATCGAGGTTTATTAATCGTATTGTCCGGACCTTCCGGAGTTGGAAAAGGGACAGTACGCAAAGCGATTTTTGAAAGTAATGATAATGATTTTCAGTATTCTGTTTCCATGACCACCCGTAAAAAGCGGGAAGGCGAAGTCGAAGGCGTGGATTATTTTTTTCGCTCAAGAGAAGAATTTGAACAATTGATCGAAACCGGAGAAATGCTGGAGTACGCTGAATATGTCGGCAACTACTATGGAACGCCATTGTCTTATGTCCAACAAACATTGGATGCCGGCAAAGATGTCTTTTTGGAAATCGAAGTTCAAGGCGCCCGCCAGGTAAAAGAGAAAGTGCCGGACGGTGTTTTTATTTTTCTGACCCCGCCGGATCTTCAAGAATTGAAATCGCGGATCGTAGGACGAGGAACAGATGCGCCTGATGTGATCGAAGAACGAATGAAAGTTGCTCGCGAAGAAATCGAGATGATGGCGTTGTATGATTACGCAGTAGTCAATGACGAAGTACCAAATGCTGTGGAACGTATCAAAAAAATCATTGAGAGCGAACATTATCGCGTAGATCGTGTGATCGGAAAATATATCAGAATGTTAAAGGAGATGTAGTCTTATGATGTTGAAACCTTCTATCGACTCATTATTAAATCAAGTAAATTCTAAGTATTCATTAGTGATCCTTGCCAGCAAACGTGCCCATGAATTGGATGCCGGTGCGCAAGCTACCTTGGATTCATTTGAATCAGTAAAAAGCGTCGGTCAAGCGTTGGAAGAGATCGATGCGCAAATGGTGATCAATGATCCTCATCCAGAGGTCAAACGTGCTCGCTTGCAAATGGAAAAAGAAGAACAAGCAGCTATGAAGGATCGCGAGAAAAAAGAATTGGAAGCTCGGATCCAAGAAGAACAAAAACTTTAATCTGACTTTTTCAAGGTGAAAGCTGAAACTGGCTTTCATCTTTCTTTTTTG
Source organism: Enterococcus mediterraneensis (assembly GCF_900604485.1). Lineage (NCBI taxonomy): Bacteria > Bacillati > Bacillota > Bacilli > Lactobacillales > Enterococcaceae > Enterococcus > Enterococcus mediterraneensis. Next base: position 1,129,121 of record NZ_UWOP01000001.1, on the reverse strand, counting down.
TACATAAACAGCGGCGCAAAGCAGGGCGATTCAAGCATTTTAATGAAAAAAACGTAAATTAAGTTTTTATTTCAGCTTCGTCAACTTACAGACAAATACGTTTTTCTTTAGTAAAATATAGCGAGAAGGAGGGCGTTCCATGCATGAATTAGCGGAAGTTATCGTTGATGTACCAACGATGCAGACCGATCAGCCATTTACTTATTACATTCCAGATGAACTAGCGGATGTCGTGACAGTAGGCATGCGTGTGGAGGTCCCATTTGGCAACGGTAATCGACACATCCAAGGATTTGTCGTCAACAAAATATCTGGTCAACAAGAATCACTAAAACCGATCATCCGTGTGCTGGATCTGGCACCGGTTTTAAATACTGAACTGCTGCAACTGGCAGACTATATGAAGGCATCCACATTCGCCTTCAAGATCACCTGCCTGCAAACGATGCTGCCCAGCGTCATGAAGGCAGAGTATCAAAAACAGATCGTCTTATTGGATGAGAGCAATCAGCAAGCACGTTTATTTTTTAAAAACAGTACGGAAATTACTTGGCAACAAGCAGAAGAGGACGGGAATTTACCGGCATTGATGCGTTTGCGAAAAGAGCAAGTCGTCGATGTGCGCTACCTTGTGAAAAATAAAAACCGCGTCAAGACCAAGCGGATGGTCCGCAGTTTAGTGGATCAGACAAAGGCTGCAACGTTGCAAGAAACATTGCGTTCGACGGCCAAACGCCAACAACAGTTGTTGGTGCTTTTAGCTGAACAAAACGATCTGCAGCCAGTCGCTTTTTTCACAGAGCTCGGCATTTCCACGGCTTCCTTGAACCAAGCCCAGAAAAACGGCTGGCTGGCTTTTGAAGAAGTCGAGGAGTATCGGGATCCTTTTGCGGATTATGATTTTCAAAAAACGACTGCCTTACAGCTGAACCACGAACAAGAGCAGGCGGTCGCGGCGATCTTGAATGCCGAAGAACAGCAGCAAGCTAAAACATTTTTATTAGAAGGGATCACCGGCAGCGGCAAAACCGAAGTTTATTTGCAAGCTATCGCTGCTGTTTTACAAAAAGGCAAGACCGCTATTATGCTGGTACCGGAGATCGCTTTGACACCCCAGATGGTCCACCGGTTCAAGAGCCGTCTGGGAGATGCGGTAGCTGTGCTTCACAGCGGGCTGTCTCAAGGAGAGAAATATGATGAATGGCGCAAAATCGAGCGAGGGGAAGCCCAAGTCGTAGTAGGCGCACGTTCAGCGGTCTTTGCACCATTGGAAAATATTGGTGTGATTATCGTAGACGAAGAGCATGAAGCTACTTATAAGCAAGAAGAGACTCCCCGTTATCACGCGCGGGATCTGGCCATCTGGCGGGGCAATTATCATCATTGCCCAGTAGTTTTAGGCAGTGCCACTCCTTCATTGGAGTCAAGAGCCAGAGCGCAGAAAAACGTCTATCAATTGCTGTCTTTGACTCATCGTGCGAATCCGTCAGCACAACTGCCGGCAGTTGAGATCGTTGACATGCGGGATGAATTTGCGAAGAAGAATACCAGCTCATTTTCTACACAACTGAAAGAAAAGATCGAGGAACGGTTGCGAAATCAGGAACAAGTGATCCTGCTGCTGAACCGCCGCGGCTATTCTTCCTTTATCATGTGCCGGGATTGCGGCTTTGTCTTGCCTTGTCCTAACTGCGATATTTCTTTGACATTGCACATGGATACCAAAACCATGCGCTGTCATTATTGCGGTCATGAAGAACGGATCCCTCATCGTTGCCCTAATTGCGGAGAAGATAAGATCCGCTATTACGGAACGGGAACGCAAAAAGTTGAAGAAGAACTGCGGGAAGTCTTTCCTGACGCCCGTATTTTGCGGATGGATGTGGATACTACCCGGCGCAAAGGCGCTCACGAGAAGATTTTGGAAACTTTCAGCGAAAAGAAAGCCGATATTTTACTAGGTACGCAAATGATCGCGAAAGGACTGGATTTTCCTGATGTGACATTGGTGGGTGTATTGAATGCCGATACTGCGTTGAATCTGCCGGATTTTCGTTCCAGCGAGCGGACATTCCAACTTCTGACACAGGTCAGCGGACGAGCAGGCCGAGCCCATAAACCGGGAGAAGTGATCATCCAGACTTTCAACCCTGAGCATTACGCGGTACAACTGGCCCAAGCCCAAGATTATGAAGCCTTTTATCAAAAAGAAATGATCGTGCGGCATCGCGGCGGCTATCCGCCTTATTATTTCACTGTTAAGATCACTGCCAGTCATGAAGAAGAACAGATGGCTGCGCAAAAAATGTTTCAAATCACTCGCGAGATCCAGCAGGCGATCAGTCCCCAAAGTATTTTATTAGGGCCTGCCCCCAGCGCGATCTTGCGGGTCAAGAACCGTTATTATTATCAAGTGATCATCAAATACAAAAATGAACCGAATTTGGCAAAAGTATTGCAAGAAATTTTAACTGCCAGTCAAAAAGAGCAGCGTCAAGGACTGCTGGTGACGATCGACAAAGAACCCCTAAACTTTATTTAAAGGAGCGGCAAATGCGTTATCCAATTATTCTTAATCCAGATGAACGTTTACACAGAACCAATCGTCCGGTCGAAATGATCACTGATGAAGTGATCGATCTTTTGGAGGGCTTGCGAGAAACGATGATCGCTCATGACGGCATCGGTATCGCTGCCCCTCAGATCGGAAAAAACATCCAAGTCGCTATCGTCGAAGTCGAAGAAGGGGAGTATCTTGAACTGATCAATCCAGAGATCATCGACACAAAAGGCGCAAATCGCGATGTAGAAGGCTGTTTGAGTATCCCTCATGTCTATGGCGTGGTGGAACGAGCATCAGAGATCACTGTGCGTTACTACGACCGGGAAGGCGATGAGATGGAGATCCAGGCATTTGATTACCTGGCACGAGCGATCCAACACGAGATCGATCATCTCCACGGTATTTTATTTACAGAAAAAATGATCGAACAGATTCCTGAAGATCAACTAGAAAACTATATGGAGGAGCATGAAAATGACTAAAATCGTATTTATGGGCACGCCGGCATTCTCAGTGCCGATTTTAGACGGCTTGGTGGAGCAAGGCTACGAAGTTCAAGCAGTGGTTACGCAACCGGACCGTCCTGTGGGTCGTAAGAAGACCATCACACCGCCCCCAGTCAAAGTTGCTGCATTGAAACATGATATCCCTGTTTTACAGCCGGAAAAAATCTCGGGATCGCCGGAAATGGCAGAAATCGAAAAATTACAGCCGGATCTGATCGTGACGGCGGCTTTCGGACAGTTTTTACCTGAGAAATTATTGCAGATCCCTCGATTAGGCGCGATCAACGTCCATGCGTCACTACTGCCTAAATATCGCGGCGGTGCACCGGTCCACTATTCCATCATCAATGGCGAAGAAAAAACCGGTGTCACGATCATGGAAATGATCAAAAAAATGGATGCCGGTGCGATCTACGCGCAGGCGGAAGTCCCTATCACGAAAAGCGATGATGTGGGCACGATGTTTGAAAAGCTTAGTCTGGTAGGAAGAGATCTGCTGTTACAGACATTACCGCAATTGATCGAAGGACAGTTGGAGAAAGTACCGCAGGATGAAGAGCAAGTGACATTTTCTCCTAATATCACAAGAGAGCAAGAAGAAATCAACTGGCATAAAATCGCGACAGAAATCGATCAGCAAGTGCGGGGGATGCGTCCTTGGCCGATCGCTTTCACTACCTTTGAAGGCACTCGCTGGAAGATCTGGGAAGTAACGCCATTGGATGAAACCACTGATGAAGCACCTGGTACGATCATTTATCGAGATAAAAAACAATTATGGATCGCCTGCGGTCAACAGACCGTTTTAGCTATCGATGTTTTGCAGCCGGCCGGAAAAAGCAAACAGACGATCCAAGCCTTTTTGAATGGTGTGGGACAATCTGCGACAGTTGGAAAAAAAGTAGGCGACGCCAATGGATAAATCTGCGAAAGTCCGTCATTCCGTGCGCTATGCGGCGCTTGAAGTATTGGAAAGAGTAGAAAAAGGCGGTGCCTATTCGAATCTCTTGATCAATGAATGGAATCAAAAAGGCAAGCTGAACGAAAAAGACAGCCGTTTATTGACGGAGATGGTCTATGGTACGATCAGTCGTCAATTATTGCTGGACTTTTATCTGGAAAATTTCATCAAAAACGCGAAAAAAGTCGAGCAATGGGTACGACTGCTTTTGCGGCTGTCTCTTTATCAAATGCTCTTTTTAGATAAGGTGCCTACGCATGCCATCTTGAATGAGGCAGTTGAGATCGCCAAAGCTCGCGGCAATATCGGAACCAGTAAATTCGTCAACGGCGTACTGCGGAACATTCAGCGGCAGGGAGTCGCTGACATCTCAGAGATCAGTGATCCGGCGAAACGCTTAGCGGTTGAGTTGAGTATGCCGGAATGGCTGGTGGAGAAATTCATCCAGCAAATCGGCGAAGAAGAAACCCGCCGTTTAGGTCTTTCCCTGTTTACGCCCAGCCATGTGAGTGCTCGGGTGGATCTGCGGAAGATCTCTCGGGAAGAAGCCATCGCTGTCTTGCAAAAAGAAGGGATCGAAGCCCGTATAAGTGAGGTCTCACCTTACGGCATTATTGCAGAAAAAGGCTTTTTAGCGGGCAGCTCTCTATTTAAAAAAGGGGAGCTGACGATCCAAGATGAAAGCTCGATGTTAGTGGCACCAGCTTTACAGATCGAGCCTCATCATAAAGTCTTGGATGCTTGTGCGGCGCCTGGAGGTAAAACGACGCATATCGCGACATTTTTAGAAAAAGCAGCCGGCGGTCAAGTAGTGGCGCTGGATATCCATCAGCATAAAGTACAGCTGATCGAAGAAAATGCCCAGCGTTTAGGAGTGGAAGATGTCGTCTGGGGTGAAAAAATGGACGCGCGGCAAGTCCGCGAAAACTTCCCAGCGGAATCTTTTGATCGAATCTTGGTGGATGCACCTTGTTCCGGACTGGGACTGATGCGCCGCAAGCCGGACATCAAGTATCATAAAAAACCAGAAGATTTCCAACAGCTGCCTAAAATCCAGTTAGCGATCTTAGAGAGTGTCGCCGCCGTCTTGAAGCAGGAGGGCATTTTAGTATATAGTACATGTACAGTGACCGAAGAAGAAAATCAACAAGTGGTCGCGGCATTTTTAGAAAAACACCCTGAATTTGAGCAATTGCCTGTAGCAGCGAATGAACTCGTTTCGCAAAATCTCCACGAGAAGATGCTGACGATTTATCCGCAGGAATTTATGACAGACGGCTTTTTCATCAGTTGTCTGCGAAAAAAGTAACGAAAGGTGAACATAATGGAAATTCGATTTCACAGCGATGTCGGTAAAAAGCGCAATACGAACCAAGATTACGCCGCAGTTTTCAAAAATGAAAAGGGCTATACTTTGGCATTATTGGCAGACGGTATGGGAGGACATCTGGCAGGTGACGTTGCCAGCCAGCAGGCAGTTCACGATTTAGGAGCTGCATGGGAACAATCAGCGGTCAGCGAACCGGAAACAGCCGCTCAATGGCTGATCCAGCAGATCCAAACAGAGAACGAGGTCATTTTCGAAAAAGGTCAGTTGGATATCAAATTGACTGGCATGGGCACAACGATCGTGGCAGTTGTTCTTTTTGAAGAACAGTTCACATTGGGACATGTGGGGGACAGCCGCGGATATCTGTTTCGCGAAGGCGAGCTGATCCAACTGACCGAGGATCATTCTTTGGTGAATGAATTAGTCAAAACCGGTGAGATCACACAGGAAATGGCCGCTAATCACCCTCGACGTAATGTTTTGACCAGATCGGTAGGCATGCCGGGAACAGTCGAAGTAGATGTGGACTCTCATTTTTTAGCGGCAGATGACTATTTGTTACTGGCCTCTGACGGTCTGACAAACATGGTAAGTGATGAAGAGATCGCGGCTGTCCTCAGCTCGGATCTATCATTGGATGAAAAAGTAACACTGTTGATCGAAAAAGCCAATACAGCTGGCGGTGTCGATAACATCACGGTTTTATTGATCGAGATCGGGGGACAGATCCATGATTGAGATCGGAAAAAAGTTGAGCGGACGCTATCGGATTCTTGGTAATATCGGCAGCGGCGGGATGGCGAATGTCTTTTTGGCTCGAGATCTGATTCTTGATCGGGAAGTCGCCGTTAAAGTATTGCGTTATGATTTCCAGGATAATCAGACAGCGATCCGTCGTTTCCAGCGGGAAGCATTGGCCGCCACTGAACTGGTCCATCCGAATATCGTCACCGTTTATGATGTTGGCGAAGAAGACGGCATGCAATATCTGGTGATGGAGTATGTCAAAGGGATGGATCTGAAGCGTTATATCCAAGCCCATTATCCGATCCCATATTTGACGGTCGTAGAGATCATGCAGCAGATTCTGTCGGCTATCGGTCTGGCGCATCAGCATCGGATCATTCACCGAGATTTGAAGCCGCAGAACATACTGATCAATGAAGACGGTGTGATCAAAATCGCAGACTTTGGGATCGCTATCGCATTATCTGAGACTTCTATTACTCAGACGAATTCGATGTTGGGTTCGGTGCATTATCTTTCACCGGAACAAGCTCGAGGCAGCATGGCTACCAAACAATCGGATATCTACGCGATCGGGATCATTTCATATGAGATGTTGACAGGCTCGGTGCCTTTTGATGGAGAATCAGCGGTTACGATCGCTTTGAAGCATTTTCAAGATGAGATTCCTTCGGTGAGGATGTATGATTCGAATATCCCTCAATCTTTGGAGAATATCGTTTTACATGCAACAGCTAAGGAACCTGCTGATCGTTACAAGAACGCCGAAGAAATGAGCGCGGATCTTGATACGGTATTGTCCCCTGAACGCTTGAATGAACCTCGATGGCAGCCCCACAGTATGGACGATGCGACCCGCGTTTTGACGCCGATCCCGGAAGAAGCTGTCAACAAAACGCCTACACCAATAGTTGAAGAAAAAGCGGACACTAAAGTCGAAGAGGAAAAACCAAAGAAACAGAAAAAGTCAAAAAAGCGGAAAAAGTGGTGGCTGATTTTATTAGTTTTATTCGTTTTGGCTTTAGCCGGCGGATTGGTGGCATATCTTTCCAGCGGTGGGCAGCGTGAGGTGACTGTACCCGATCTTGCCGGTATCACAGAAGCTGCTGCTCGGGACAAATTAAGAGAGAGCGGTTTGAGTGCCGCCACAGATACTGAGGAAATCGCCAGCGATGAAATCGCCGAGGGTCGGGTGGTCAAAACAGATCCTGTTAGCGGAAATGTCGTTAAAAAAGGCAGCGAAGTCACGATCTATCTTAGCTCCGGCAGTAAAACGATCGAGATGAAGGATTACAGTGATTGGGAATATGAAAGTGCACTGCAAGATCTGAAGAATCTGGATTTTCCGGAGAACCATATTCAACCAAAATATGAGTACAGCGACACAGTTGATAAAGACAAGATCATTCGGCAAACACCAGAGGCCGGCGAAAAAACATCTCCTAAAGAAGATACAGTCACACTGGTCGTCAGTAAAGGTGTAGAGCCGATCGAGATGCCAGACTTTACAAATCAAAGCTACGAAGATGCTGTCAGTACATTGACGACAGCAGGGATCGAAACGAGTCAGATCCAACGTGCTGAAGATCAATTCAGCAATGAGATCGCCAGCGGATTGATCATGGAACAATCACCAAATGCCGGCAGCGAAGTGATTGCTGGAAAAACCCAGATCACTCTGACAGTCAGCAAAGGTGTCGAACCTCCTAAACCGATCAAATTGCCGGATTATGTAGGCTCCTCTTATGAAGAAACTGTGGAAAGTCTGACTGCTAAAGGAATAGAAAAGAGTCAGATCACCCGCAAAGAAGAGTACAGTGATGAAGAAGCTGGTACCATCATCAAACAATCGCCTGATTCTGGCAGCGATGTAGTGATCGGCGATACCCAGATCACATTTACTGTCAGTCGGGGACCAAGAGAAACAGAATCCAGTGAACAATCTACTGACAGTACTACTGAAACAACATTACAAGATCTCAGCGGCTATTCGCAAAAGGACGCAGAGAACTATTTAAAGAATCTAGGAGTACAATATACAGAAGCAACGGAAAAAAATGATTCTGTCCAAAAAAACACGGTCATCCGTACCGAACCAGCAGCCGGAAAAGCCCTTAAAGCTGGTAATACTGTAAAAATAATCCTTTCAGCTGGATAATAGATAGACTGAGACGTAAATTGATACTGATGAAATACTCGAAAAGCGCCTATTCGCAAGTGAACTTCACTTGCAAATAGGCGCTTTTTCTATATATTCGGGTTAGCTATGTTGTATCAATGTCTATCTTAGATATTTTTGTATATGGAATGAGATTTAATTGTGCGGATCAAAACCATCCTTTTTTAAAAAACGTTTTTTTATATTGGAAATGTCCTCAAGTAAGAAGAGCTGAAAACTGCTGAAAGTATACCCTTAAACCATTTATTATTGATGATTCGGATACAAATGTCAAAAATAATAAATTATTTTTTTGAAAAAGATGAAAAAGAGCGTTTTGTTTTGAAAGAACTTAGATATGCTATATGCTTGTATTTAGAAAAAGGAGGGGTGAAAAAATGGGAGAACCAGTTTTGCAAGATCCGCGTTATCTTTATCAGAAAAACGCTGAAGACGATCAGCAGGAGCAGATAGATTATTCAAAATGGGCTGCTACTCCAGAGTGCGGTGAAGAAAGCTATGAGGGAAATCATAAACTTGAAAATCGACGAGTGCTGATCACAGGAGCCGATTCAGGAATCGGACGAGCGGTAGCGATCGCCTTCGCAAGAGAAGGAGCCGATATTGCTTTGCATTTTTTACCAGGGGAAGAAGATGAAGCTCAGGAAGTGGCTGAGTGCATCGAAAAAGCTGGTCGCAAAGCGTTGTTGCTGCCTTACGATTTCCGAGACGAGACAGCGCCGGCAGAACTTATCCAAAAAACTGTCGCAGCATTTGGAGGATTGGATACTCTGGTACTGAACGCAGCCCAGCAAGTTTCTCATCCGTCCATTGAAACGATCTCGATCCAGCAAGTCAAAGATACCTTTATGGTGAATATCATCTCAATGTTCGCATTAGTCAAAGAAGCAGTACCGCATTTGCCTCCTGGAAGCAGTATTATTACGACGACTTCTTTACAGGCCTACGAGCCAAGTACTAATTTCTTGGATTATGCGGCGACGAAATCTGCGATCGGAAACTTTACGATCAATTTAGCGAAACAGTTGGCAGACAAAGGGATCCGAGTAAATGGTATTGCTCCGGGACCGATCTGGACACCATTGCAGTTAGGGGATGGGCAGCCAAAAGACGGTTTATCTAAATTTGGTCAGGATTGTCTGTTAGAACGGGCTGGACAGCCAATGGAGCTGGCACCTGTTTATGTTTTTTTAGCTTCAAATGACGCTAGTTATGTAACAGCGCAAATTTATGGCGTGACCGGCGGCGCGGCAATCAATTTATAGGAGGACAAAAAATGAATCGATTGATGAAAACATTGCTTATTATTTGTTCTCTTATTCTGATAGTACTTTTTGGTGCGTTGGCGGTACTGTTCTGGCCTTGGTCAGATCCTGCTTCTCCGCTGCCTGCTGTCAGACGCTTTTTATATGATCCGAATATCCAGCAAACTATTTTCTGGATCTCGGCATTTTTACTGCTTGCTGCTTTGATAGCGATTATTGTGATCGCGGTATTTCCCAAACAAACAGGAACGTTTACTCTGAAGGAGAAACGTGGGAAATTATCTATCCACAAAAAAGCGATCGAAGGGTTTGTTCGGGAGTCTCTCCGGGAAAAAGAATTTGTTGGTACACCGAAAATATTGGTCCGTTCGTCAAACAATCAGATCAATGTCAAAGTCAGAGGCGAACTCAAACGTACATCTTCACTGATCGGAAAAACCGAACAGTGGGCGGCAAGTGTCCAAGAACAGCTGCAGCAGTTGCTTGGTGAAAAGAACCGGGTCAAAGTCAATGTAGATTTTGAGTATTGGGAAAAATCTGCTGAAAAAAGTCCGGCACGGGTAGTATAAAGGAGGCGGTTCATATGCAGGAATGGCTAAACAGATACAAAGTACCCCTTATTTTTGGGCTGTTAGGCTTTATCTTAGCTGTATTATTGGTAACGATCGGATTTTTCAAAACCCTTTTAATAATTATATTAACAGGGTTGGGTATGGTGATCGGACAATATATCGATAACAATGATCTATTAAAAAAGTATTTTAACTAACTAAGGAGGAACAAACATGGATAACCAATCATGGAATACAACAAACGCAAATGAAGGAAAAAATGTCCGAGGAGAATTGACTTACGATGACAAAGTGATCCAAAAAATCGTAGGAATCGCCTTGGAAGAAATCGACGGTCTGTTGACAGTTGACGGCGGCTTCTTCTCCAATATGAAAGACAAATTGGTGAACAGTGATGATGTGACTTCCGGTATCAATACTGAAGTCGGGAAAAAACAAGTAGCTGTCGATATGGATATCGTAGCAGAATACGGCAAAGATGTAGAAGCGATCTTTGAACAAATCAAAGAAGTCGTTACACGTGAAGTCAAAGCCATGACTCACTTGGACGTGATCGAAGTCAATGTCAATGTGTCAGATATCAAGACTCGTGCAGAATATGAAGCTGACAGCGAAACCGTCCAAGATAAAGTGACGAGCGCTGCAGAAACAACTGGCGATTTTGCTTCTAGACAAACAAATCGTGCGAAACGCGCAATGAATAAAGGCAAAAACAGAATCGAAGAAGATAGAAAACCGCGCGTGGAATAAGCGTGTGGAATAATTGAAACAAACAAGTAAAACAATATTACGAAAAGAGGAATAAATATGGGTTTAATTTGGTCATTAATTGTAGGCGGAGTAATCGGAGCGATCGCAGGTGCGATCACTAAAAAAGGTTCTTCTATGGGTATCATTGCAAATGTAATCGCTGGGTTGGTAGGATCAGCCATCGGTCAAAGTCTATTAGGACACTGGGGACCGACCGTTGCGGGAATGGCAGTCATTCCTTCGATCATCGGTGCGGTGATCTTAGTTGCGATCGTTTCATTCTTTTTCGGCAGAAATCAATAATAAATTATCCAGACCGGTTTGATAAAAAGGAGATAGCATTATGTTGGTAGTAATCGATATGCAAAATCATATTCTTGATCCTGACAGCGAATCTTATATCCCGGGTTGCGAAGCGTTGATCCCCAATATAAAAAAGCGCATCACAAAAGCCAGAACCAATAATGAGATCATTCTTTACACAAGAGACATTCCGGTGGAGATGAAAGATACGCCGAAGGAAGAAGCAGAGGAGCTGCAAATCATTTCTGACATCGCTCCGCAAGCTGATGAGATCGTCGTAAAAAAATATTATTTCACGATTCCGCCAGACAAACTTCTAGAGATCTGCAAGTCTGTGGAAGATGACTTCAAACAAAGCGAAAAGCTGGAAGTTATCGGTGTTGAAACAAGTTTATGTGTGCTTTCCAATGCGTTGGCGTTGCAAAGTGCTTTTCCGGAAGCGGATATCTTTATCGATCCGAATTTAGTCTGCGGACGCAAGCATAATGATTGTGCGCTGGCTCTTTTCAAACAATTTAATATCGAAGTCTTGAATTAGGTTTTATTATATTATTTTATAGGAGGAGCATTATGTTTAGACATCAAAAAGAATTGCAGTTTGAGGCAAAACCAGAACGGACCAATCCCCTGATCGCGAAATATCTTCAAGAATTGATTGGTGGTCAATATGGTGAAATGAGTGTGGCTATGCAGTATCTTTTCCAAGGCTGGAGCTGCCGCGGTGAAGAGAAATACAAAGACATGCTGATGGACATCGCAACAGAAGAATTGGGTCATGTGGAAATGTTGGCGACAATGGTTGCTAGACTGTTGGAAGATGCACCGGTAGAAGATCAAGAAGCAGCAATGAAAAAAGATCCGACGATCGGTGCCATCATCTCAGGTATGAATCCGCAACATGCCATCGTTGCCGGCTTAGGACCTCGTCCGGCTGACAGCGTAGGAAATCCTTGGAATGGCGGCTATATCGTAGCCAGCGGAAATCTATTGGCAGATTTTCGTGCCAATCTGAATGCGGAATCGCAAGGACGTCTGCAGGTTGCTCGTATCTATGAAATGATCGATGACCGAGGTGTTAAAGATCTGTTATCTGTTTTATTGGCACGCGACAGCTATCATCAAAACTTATGGGCTTGTGCGGTCAAAGAATTGGAAGAAAAAGAAGGGACTATTTTAGTACCAAGTACCTTCCCGCGGGACAATGAACGCTTTGATATCGCTTATGATTTTTACAATTTTTCAGAAGGCGAGCAAAGTAAAGAAGGTTCATGGGCGCAAGGCAAAGCCTTAGACGGTCAAGGGGAATATCAATGGTTGAAAGAACCTAAGATCGAAGGAAAAGCGCCAAAACTTGATCCAGTGACCCCGAAAATGTACGGCACACCGCCAATGCCGAAAAAAGAAAAATAAAAAATAAGATGATGGGACTGTGACTTGAGTCAAAAGCAAAAAATACCCGAATCTATCCGCTTTTGCGACAGATAGATTCAGGTATGATCTGCTGGACTTTAGGCACAGTCCTTTTTATTCTATTTTACATATTCTTCTGTCAAATCCATAAAGGTTTGGACATCTTTCAAGACCATATCGATCCCTGCTTGCCAGAAGTCTGGTTTAGTCAAGTCGACTTGCAGATGTTTTTCCGCCAATTCTTCTGTCGTCATGGACGCGGTATCCCGCAGCAATGCGATATAGTCATCTTCAAAGCTGGTTCCTTGTTTTGAAGCGTAGGCGTAGATCCCCATACTGAACAAGTAGCCGAATGTATAAGGGAAGTTGTAAAACGGCACATCATCAATAAAGAAGTGCAATTTCGCAGCCCAGAAATGTGGATGGTAACTAGCCAATCCATCTTGGTAGCTTTCTTTTTGAGCGGCAGTCATCATTTCGGTGATCTCTTCTGTGGAGACTAATCCTTTTTGACGTGCTTGATAGAAATTGTTTTCAAAGATATAACGAGCGTGGATATTCATGAACATCGCGATCGCGTTTTGCATCTTGGTATCCAGCAGGTTGATCTTTTCTTCTTTTGTTGTAGCTTCTTTTAAGGTAGCGTCGGCCACGATCAATTCCGCAAAGGTGCTGGCGGTTTCGGCAACGTTCATTGCATAATCCCGATTTAATGCCGGCAGATCCCACATTACGCCGCTGTGGAAGGCATGACCCAATTCATGAGCTAATGTTGCCACTTCGTTGACTGAATTAGAATAAGTCATAAAGATCCGTGATTCTTGGGTTTCCGGCAGTTCGGTACAGTAGCCGCCAGGACGTTTGCCAGGACGGTCTTCGGCTTCGATCCAGCTTTTTTCAAAGGCTTTTTTCGCGAAAGTCGCCATTTTCGGACTGAATTTATGGAAGTTTTCCAAGATAAATTCTGCCGCTTCATCAAAGGTGAAAGTCCGTTCTTCCATATCTCCTAAAATGATCGGTGCGTCTTGATCCTGCCAAGCCATTTTTTTATTTCCGAACAGTTGTGCTTTGCGGGTCAAATAGTCTACGATAGGTTGTTTGTTTTTTTGAATCGTTTCCCACATCACATCAAGGGTTTCTTTTTTCAAACGATTGTATTCCAATGGTTTTTTCAAGTAATCTTCGACACCGTGCAATTTGTAAGTCGCCAAGCGGAAGCCGTCTAAGTGGTTCAAGGTATCGCTGAAAAGTTCCGCTTTTTCGCCCCAGACTTTTTCCCATGTGTCAAACAACTGTTGACGGACAGCTTTGTCAGGATCTCCCATCATTTTATTGAAGGCTTGACCGGCAGAAAGAGTGACCTTAGTACCATCTGCTTGAGTGAATGGGATCTCGATGGTCGCTACAAGCGTATCATAGTGCTGACTCCAAGCTTCTAATCCATCCAAGGAAAGTGTGTTGATGATGTTTTCTTCGGCTTCTGATAATTGTTCTTTTCCTTCGCGGCGGATTTCTGCTAAACGAAACGCGATAGGCTGCAAGGAAGCTGTTTTCAGCAATGTTTGCCAATCATCATCAGAAATTTCTGTCAATTTTTTTGCTAAAATCGTCGCGGTCAACTGGAAACCAGGACGCAATTCGGATAATTGCCCCATCAGCAGTTTCGCTTTGGTATCATTGACATCTGCTGAAAGCAGTGCGTTGATGAAGGAACCGCATTGTGAAAAACCGTTAGTGATGGTTTCTTGGCGGTGGAAGATAGCTGACAGTGCATCCGCATCAGCCGTTGTTTGGAACGCATCAACTTGATGGTGGAATTCCGCTAATTCTTCTTTTAATTTTTCTAAACGTTGTTGCAGTTGCGGCGAATTGCTGCCGCCTGGAAAAATGGAATCAAGATCCCAATTTAGTGCATACTTCATAAAACAATCCCCTTTCGATTCTTATCTTTTTTAGTATAGCACAATTAAAAGTAGATGGAGGCAAAGAAATCTGCCGCTGTTTCGTTGGGAAAAATAGCAAGGCTGGGTTCTTTTCCAATTTAAAAGAATCAAAATCCGATCTATGCCCCGCAATATTTTTATTTGCTGACTTTTACGATGATCACTGACAACGATAAAGCAACGTAAATGGGTAATGCGGCAGCTTATTTTGATCAGTAAAATGATTTTTTCAAAAAATACGAAACATGGTAAGATAGAGCAAGAGAAGGAGCGAAGCACATGCGTATTTGGAAAAATCCTAATTTTTATTTGATCGTCGGTCTGTTAGTGATGGCGGTCTTGTTTTACAGTTCATACCAAACCTACGAGCAGCAGTCTCAGATCGGATTGTTGGAAAATGTTTTAAAAGGGGAGCCCTTTAAAGATAAATTGATGAATGTTCGATTTATGTACGCTGGCAGTGAAGTCAGCATCCAAGCAAAAGGCTATTTTTCTTTTGTGGAATTTTTTATCCGCAAAGCCGCCCACTTTATGACGTATTTTCTTTTAGGCGGTACATTTTGTTTGGCATTGTTTTATAAGCTGAAAAACATTTGGTGGAGCGCCTTTTTCGCATTATTAGCGGCTGCGGGATATGCAGGCATGGATGAATTCCATCAGATGCTGACTGGCGGTCGTACGCCGTTGTTTCAAGATGTGATGCTGGATGCCGCCGGTGCTTTGACGGCTATCTTGCTGGTCATAGTAGTGACAAGTATCAAAAAAGCCCGCCGATGAATATTGAGCGAGCTTAACTTCATTCATTGAAAAATCTCGGAGAAGTTATACAATAGAGACAGAATCAAGGAGGAATTTATATGTCAGGACATTCTAAATGGAACAATATCCAAGGTCGAAAAAACGCTCAAGATGCTAAACGAGGAAAGATCTTCCAAAAGCTTTCTCGGGAGATCTATATGGCGGCGAAAGCCGGTGGTCCTGACCCGTCAATGAATCCGTCATTGCGCTTAGTAGTAGACAAAGCCAAAGCAGCCAATATGCCTAATGACAATGTGGATCGCGCAATCAAAAAAGCGACAAGTTCCACAGAAAGCGCCAATTATGATGAAGTAACTTACGAAGGTTATGGCCCCGGCGGTGTCGCCATCTTGGTCCATGCCTTGACGGACAACCGCAATCGGACAGCTACCAATGTCCGGGTAGCTTTTACCCGTAACGGCGGCAATCTGGGAGAGACCGGTTCGGTAAATTATCTTTTTGATCGCAAAGGCTACATTGCTATCGAACGAGAAGGTCTGTCAGTCGATGAGGAGACGATGTTTGAGGATGTCTTAGAAGCCGGAGGAGAGGATCTGATCACTTCGCCGGAAGTCTTTGAGATCTATACAGCACCGGAAGATTTTACAGCGGTTAGAGATCAACTGGAAAAAGATGGATTTGTTTTAGCGCAAGCTGAATTGACGATGGTACCGCAAAACACGGTTCCTTTGACGGAAGAACAAAAAGCTCAATTGGAACAATTGGTGGAAAAATTAGAAGACGACGATGACGTGTCGGAAGTCTTCACGTCAGCCGAGGACTAAAATTTTTCAAACGAATAAAGAAAAGATCCGAATGACAACTAATGTACGCTTATACAAACGTACCAGTTGTCATTCGGATCTTTTTAGTCAACCTGTTAGAAGATAATGACTGGAGTTTTTTCTGAAACCATTTTGTAAAGTTCAGACATCACTTTTGGCGGAGTATTGACACAACCGTGGGATCCTCGCGTCTTCCAAAGATCGCCGCCGTATGCCGGTTGCCAAGGTGAATCATGGATACCGACGCCTGTCCAATCAATAGGCAGCCAGTAATCAACTGGGCTTTCGTAATCAGAACCGTCATCATTTTGACCTGTCAATGTCGCGTCTCGCTGTTTGTCCCAAATATAGAACACGCCAGCCGGAGTTGGTGTCGAAGGTTTACCGGTAACGACATCTGTTTCAAGAGCGACTTTACCGTCTTTGTAATACCACATATGCTGATTTTTCAAATCAACTTCGATATACGTATCGCCGATCAGAGGCTGATCAGCAGAAGTGCTTCCTTGTACGATCGGTGAACGGGTAAAGTTTTCGCCAGTAAGGATCGCTTGTGCCAAGGCTTCCGTTTCCGCATCTGTTTGGATCGTCCAGCTCCAAGTACCAGCCGGCACATCTACTTCGCCGCGTTTAGTACTTTGGAATTTTGAAGAAACTTTGCTGGTGTTGTATTGTTTTCCTAAATCAGCGACATAGTCACGTACTTTTTCATTATCAAGATTTGCTTTATCATCTTTATAGACTAGCCAATCCATGATTGTTTCTGTTGGAATCTGGAATGTTTCGCCATTGATAGAATAGTTCGCTTGTATTTGCGCGATTTTGTTAAGAGAAGACATCTCTTTGTTGAGATTCTCATCGTCTGAGGTCACTTTTGGTTTTTCAATGTAGTCTGCCAATTCTAAAGCGTCTTTTTGGGAAGTAACAGCAGTCTTTAATTCGGTGCTGACTTTTTCGGCGTCGATGGTATCCCCCTGGACTTCCGGGGTGATTTTGAAACCGTCTTTGTCTTTGGTTAATTTCGCGTCCTCTGTGGCAGTACGCGTCTTGTTCAGCTCACTGATCTCTGTATTCAATGCAGTCAGCTCTTGATCTAGTTTTTTCTCGTCGACTGCCACACCGTCCAGAGAGTCATTTTCAGCGGCGAAGACGTAAGCGACGCCCCATTTCCACTGGTTTTGGGAAGCAAGGATCTTTTGCAGCTCATCTGTGTAGTCTGTTTTCAATCCCAACTCGGTTTTCTTCATGGTTTTCCAAGGTTTGCCGTTGTCTGTGATGGAGAATTCCTGCTGATCGGCATTTCCTTTCAGCTTTTTATTTGCTTCAGCCACGGAAAGATTACTGATATTGATGTCATTGATCTTTGTATTAGGCAAAAAACGGTCGGCATAATGGTTTCCACGAATGGAATAGCCGGCAAATAAAGCGACAAATAGACCTAGAATTACCCAAAGGATGACTTTGGTATGAGATTTATGTCGAGATGATCGAGTCATGAGCTGTACTCCTTAAATTTTTTAATAGTTTTTATACAAAATTATGATAGCATACAAAATAACAAAAGCGAATATCATGCTCGAATCTAAAGATAAACTT
Organism: Enterococcus mediterraneensis; assembly: GCF_900604485.1. Lineage (NCBI taxonomy): Bacteria > Bacillati > Bacillota > Bacilli > Lactobacillales > Enterococcaceae > Enterococcus > Enterococcus mediterraneensis. The sequence goes on along the minus strand of NZ_UWOP01000001.1, from coordinate 1,111,413 downwards.
AGAAAAAACTTTTAATTAATCGTTGCTTTTGTGAATGGATAAGCTGCAATCAAAAAAGAACCAAGGAACCTCAAATGAGGATCACTTGGTTCTTTTCTAAATCAAATAGTTTTTATTTACCAGCTTCTTCAGCTTCAAGTTGTTCGAAAGCTTGTGTCAAGATTTCTTTCAATTGAGAAGCGGAAGCGTTCATCCGATCTTGTTCAGAATCAGTCAATGGGATTTCAATGACTTGTTGGATACCTTGTGCGTTGATCACAGCTGGTGCCCCGATATAGATATCTTTTTGGTCATATTGGCCGTCTAAGTAAACAGACAATGGGAAGACCGCATTTTCATCATTTAAGATCGCGCGTGTAATACGTGCCAAGGCTGTAGCGATACCGTAGAATGTCGCACCTTTTTTCTCAATGATCTTATAAGCTGCGTCACGAACGCCAAAGAAGATGTTGACCATTTCTTCTTCATCAACGTCTGGATTGTTTTTGATCCATTCATAGATTTGCAATCCGGCAACGTTAGCATGAGACCAAACAGGGAATTCTGAGTCGCCGTGTTCACCCAAGATATACGCGTGAACGTTACGAGCATCAACGTTGACCAATTCAGCGATTTTTTGACGGAAACGTGCTGAGTCAAGGGATGTTCCTGAACCGATAACACGTTCTTTAGGGAATCCTGAGAATTTCCAAGTTGAGTAAGTCAAAATATCAACAGGGTTTGCTGCTACTAAGAAGATTCCGTTAAAACCAGAATCAACGATTTGAGTAACAACATCGCGGTTGATCTTCAAGTTTTTATGAACCAAATCCAAACGAGTTTCACCTGGTTTTTGAGGTGCACCCGCAGTGATCACTACTAAGTCTGCATCATGAGCATCAGCATAAGTTGCTGCATAGATTTTTTTAGGTGAAGTCCATGCAAGCGCGTCTGTTAGATCAAGCGCGTCTCCTTCTGTTTTAGCTACATTAATATCAACGATCCCAACTTCTTGAGCAATATTTTGAGTTACTAAAGCAAATGCATAACTAGAACCTACTGCGCCATCACCGACAAGGATTACTTTTTGGTGGTCTTTAAGATATTCTTTTTTTTCAACGTCTGTCATTGTTGTACCAATCCTTTCTCACATTTGTTCTATCCTACACAATCGTACCACTTCTGGTTGGCACTGTCACCCGATATGCTCTTGAATATAACAGTTTTTTAATCTGTTATATTGTGTAAAAGCTTACAATGTTAACCTGATGGGATTATCATTTTTTGCTTTTTTTAACTTTTCTCCAAGTTTAATAGAAATTTAGAATATTTTGAGTAACAGCAAGCTTTAGGACTATGTTATAATCTCTTAGAATTAGTAAAAAACGCAACTGGGTGGTAATTTTACCGTCCAGCCTTTTGTGTTTGCAGGGAAGAGTGATTAAAACAATGAAGATGATCGTTGGATTAGGAAATCCAGGGAGAAAATATGAGAATACACGACACAATGTTGGATTTATGGCTGTCGACCAGCTGGCTTCGGCGTATCAAACGAATTTTAAAGCTAATCCGTTTGAAGCAGAAGTAGCGGATTTTTTTGTTGCAGGAGAAAAAATTCTTCTTGTGAAGCCGCAAACGTTTATGAACGACTCCGGACGAGCTGTAGGCCCTTTGATGACGTATTATGGTATAGAAAAAGACGAGCTTCTGGTGATCTATGATGATTTGGATCTGGCTTTAGGTAAGATCCGTCTGCGGCAAAAAGGCAGCGCTGGAGGACATAACGGCATGAAGAGCATTATTTCCCACTTAGGAACAGACGCATTCAAACGGATCAAGATTGGGATCGATCGGCCGAAACCGGGGATGACAGTGGTAAATCATGTCCTGAATCCTTTTGCGAAAGAAGATCAGCCGGTGATTTTGGCAAGTATCGACAAAGCGGCAGATGCCTGCAAATTTTATTTAGAAAATCAAGATTTTATAGCAACGATGAATCGATTCAATTAAGGAGGAAACAAGATGAATTTGGTGGAAGCAGTCAGCCAAACGCCATTGATCAAAGAATGGCAGCAGCTGATCCAGCAACAGACGAAGCGGCAGTTGCTGACCGGTTTGTCCGGTTCGGCAAAAACACTGGCGATCGTCAGTACTTATCGTAAATTTCAAAAACAGATCATTCTTGTCACTCCCAATCTGTATTATGCCAATCAATTGACGGAAGATCTGCGGAATATCGAAGAAGATGTTTTCCTGTTTCCGGTAGATGAAGTTTTATCTGCTGAAATGGCATTTTCTTCACCAGAAGCCCGGGCAGAACGCATCGAAACACTGAATGCGGTCAGTCAGCATAAAAAAGGAATCTATGTCATACCGGTAGCTGGTTTGCGCAAACTGCTGCCTGATCCTGAGACTTGGCGGCAATATCAACTTACTTGGCAAATAGGCGACGAATTAGAACTAGAAGACCTTCCGCAAAAATTAGTATCAATGGGGTACGAGCGGCAATCCATGATCGGCAAACCCGGAGAGTTCAGTGTCCGGGGCAGTATTGTCGATGTCTATCCTATTACTTCTGAATATCCGATCCGTATAGAATTGTTCGATGTAGAGATCGATTCTATGCGTTATTTTGATGTGGAAACGCAGCGGTCAGTGGGAAATGCAGAAGAAGTGACCGTAACGCCTACGACCGAACTGGTTTTTTCTCCGGCGGATATGGAACATGGGCGCCAACGTCTGGAAGAAGCGTTGCAAAAACGCTTGGCTGTTACAAAAGAAGCGACAGACAAAGCATTTTTGCAGGATTATTTTGGTCAGCTCCTATCTTCTTGGCAAGAAGGCATACCGGGAGAAAATGCAAACTATTATGCGGATCTCTTGTTCCAAAAAGATCATACCATCGCCGATTATTTCTTGTCGGACAGTTTGTTGTTTGTTGATGACTATGCCCGGATCATGGATACGAACCGTGAGATCGAACGAGAAGAAGCAGAATGGCAGACTCAAAGGATCGAAGAGCTGCGAGTCTTTTCAGATCAGCATTTTGGCGTGGAAGTCTATCCATTTTTCAAAAAAGAACACTTTAACGCCAGCTTTTTTGCCTTGTTCCAAAAAGGGATGGGAAATCTGCGCTTCCAAGCGATCCATAACTTTCAATATCGTCCGATGCAGCAGTTTTTCAGTCAATTAGGATTATTGAAAGCCGAGATCGATCGGTGGGAAAAACAGCAGCAGACAGTAGTTTTCGTTGTTGCTGACGCTGAACGGGCGCAAAAAATGGAAAATGATTTTCGCGACCATGAGATCTATGCGGTCCAAACCGCTTCGGAAAAAATCATTTCCGGGCGGACCCAGATCATTCAAGGTGCGCTGCAAAGCGGCTTTGAATTGCCTCAAGACCGATTAGTAGTCGTTACGGAAAAAGAGATCTTCCAAAAGGTCAAGAAAAAACGAGCACGGCGCCAAACGATCTCTAATGCGGAACGGCTGAAAAGCTACAATGAATTGAAACCGGGAGATTTTGTCGTCCATGCCAATCACGGGATCGGGAAATTTATCGGGATGCAGACGCTAGAAGTCGATGGTGTTCACCAAGATTATCTGACGATCTTGTATCAAAACGAAGACAAATTGTTTATTCCTGTGACCCAGCTTAATCTGATCCAAAAATATGTTGCTTCGGAATCGAAAACTCCTAAGATCAATAAATTAGGCGGCAGCGAATGGAGCAAGACCAAGCGGAAAGTCTCCAGTAAGATCGAAGACATCGCGGATGACCTGATCTTGCTTTATGCCAAACGGGAATCGGAAAAAGGCTATGCCTTTGCGCCGGATGACGCCTATCAAAAAGAATTTGAAGATGCTTTTCCTTATACAGAAACAGACGATCAACTGCGAAGTACAGCGGAGATCAAGCATGATATGGAAAAAGCCAAGCCGATGGATCGTTTGCTAGTAGGAGATGTGGGCTTCGGTAAGACGGAAGTGGCTCTGCGGGCGGCATTCAAAGCAATCAAAGAAAGCAAACAAGTGGCTTTCTTAGTACCGACTACGATCTTGGCGCAACAGCACTATGAAACAATGATGGATCGTTTTGAAGGATTTCCTGTAAATATCGGTCTATTGAGCCGTTTTCGGACAAAGAAACAGCAAAATGAAACCATTGAACAATTACGTACGGGACAAGTGGATATCGTAGTAGGTACGCATCGCTTGCTTTCTCAAGATGTACAATTTGCGGATCTGGGATTGTTGGTGATCGACGAAGAGCAGCGTTTTGGCGTGAAACATAAAGAACGCTTGAAACAACTGCGCTCGCAAGTAGATGTACTGACGTTGACGGCAACACCGATTCCTCGAACATTGCACATGTCTATGCTGGGGGTACGGGATCTGTCGGTTATCGAAACACCGCCGGAAAATCGTTATCCTATCCAGACATACGTGATGGAGACCAATCCAGGAGCGATCCGGGAAGCGATCATGCGGGAAATGGCTCGTGGCGGTCAGGTATTCTATCTTTACAATCGTGTAGCTACCATCGAACAAAAAGTCGCAGAGATCCAAGCATTGGTTCCGGATGCGCGCATCGGTTTTGCTCATGGACAGATGACTGAGATCCAGCTGGAAAACACATTGTTTGATTTTATCGAAGGACAATACGATGTGCTGATCACTACAACGATCATTGAAACCGGGGTAGATATCCCCAACGCCAATACACTATTTGTTGAAAACGCCGATTACATGGGCTTATCGACTCTTTATCAACTGCGGGGGCGTGTCGGTCGTTCCAATCGTGTGGCGTATGCGTATTTCATGTACGAGCCGCAAAAGGTTTTGAACGAAGTCAGTGAAAAGCGCCTGCAAGCCATCAAAGATTTTACCGAATTGGGATCCGGCTTTAAGATCGCGATGCGGGATCTATCCATTCGCGGTGCCGGTAATCTATTAGGAGCCCAACAGCATGGCTTTATCGATGCAGTCGGTTTCGACATGTATTCGCAAATGCTGTCTGAAGCGGTGGCACGCAAACAAGGCAAGAATACCCAGACAGAAAAAACTTCTGTGGAGATCGATCTGGGGATCGATGCCTATCTGCCGGGATCATATATCGAAGACGAACGGCAAAAAATCGAAATCTACAAACGGATCCGCGAATTGGAAACAGAAGAGATGCTGGACGAGATCCAAGACGACTTGCTGGATCGCTTTGGTGAGTATCCAGACGAAGTGGCACATCTGCTGACAGTCGGCCAGATCAAAATGGATGGAGATCGGGCATTACTAGAATCCATCCGCAAGATCGATCAGAAGATCCGTTTTGTTTTAAGCAAGGTCGGGACGAAGACCTACTCTGTGGAACAAATATTTGAAGCATTGAGTGCAACAAAATTAAAAGCGGGGATGGGTGTCGAAAAAGAAAAGATGCAGATCACATTGACATTGCCGAAAAATATGTCGGAGATCGTTTGGCTGCAAGAAGTCCAAAACTTCGTCAAAGCGCTGCGGGCGGAGAAATATAAAACGAAAAAATAAGGAGGCGCTGGCATGGGACAAAATCAGATGAAGACCATCATGCAAGGCGCGTTTATCCTGACGCTGGCCTCTTTTGTCGCCAAACTTCTGAGTGCCGTTTACCGGGTCCCTTTTCAAAATTTAGTCGGTGATGAAGGGTTCTACGTCTACCAACAAGTCTATCCTATCTACGGGATGGCGATGACCTTGGCATTGTCGGGGCTGCCGCAGTTTATTTCAAAATATATCGCTGAAAGATCTACTCCTAAAGCGCAGCGGGAAGGTTTGTCACAACTTTATCCCCTCGTCTTATGGACATCGCTTGTTTTATGGGGCGGAACCTTTTTCGGTGCGTATATCATCGCTTACCTGATGGGAAATATGAGTCTGGTCCCGTTAGTGCGGGTAGTTTCATTTGCGTTCATTCTGGTTCCCCCTTTGTCTTTTTATCGCGGTTATTTTCAAGGAAATCTGCGAATGGTGCCGACAGCAGTCTCACAAGTGGCAGAACAACTGTTGCGAGTAAGTGTGATCTTGCTGGCGGCTGGCGCCTTTCATTTATGGCAAATGTCTGTCTATCAAACGGGAACGATAGCAATGGCAGGAGCGATCGTCGGCGGCGGGACTGCTTGGCTGATCTTGAGATATTATGATCGGCGGATCTATGGCGGACAGCTGGATCTTACCCAATTTCCGTTGCTTGGCCGTTATGATTCGGTCTTATTCAGACGTTTTTTAGTAGAGGGAGGATTGCTGTTTATCTACAGCGGTCTGTTGATTTTATTCCAACTGGTGGATTCGTTTTTGATTGCCAATTCATTGGAAAGTTACGGTATGACCCAGCAGGCGGCTCGAATCGCTAAAGGGGTCTATGATCGCGGTCAGCCGCTGGTCCAACTAGGGCTGGTAGCGGCGACTGCATTGAGTTCGACTTTTTTGCCGGCTCTGACGAATTATCTGCACCAACGAAATCAACAGCTTTTTCTCCGTTCGGCTAAGATCTATCTGCGGCTGACCGCCAGTATCGCTTTGGCGGCAACTGCCGGTCTGATCCTGCTGTTGCCGTACATCAACTTTGCTCTATTCAAAGATTTTGCCGGCAATGATACATTGGTACTGTTCGTCTTTTCTGTCTTTTTGATGGCGATGATCCAAGCGTATCAAAGCATCGCGCAGAGTCAGAATCGTTTCCGTTCTTCTATCAGAGGTGCTGGGATCGGTCTGTTAGTAAAGATTTTTGCTACGTGGATATTGACTCGGTGGTGGGGAACAGTGGGTGCCAGTTTAGCGACACTTTTAGGACTGGCAGTCATTTTGAGATTTCTAGTACGAAAAGAAGTATCAGCGATCAATGCATTTTGGCGAGAGCGAAAATTCGGCAGAACATTGCTTTTCTGTATCGGGATCATGATTTGTAGTATATTGGTATATTATAGTGGGATCACACTGCTGTTTGGAGTGATCCAGCATCGGTTGTCGGCATTATTGACAAGCGTTGGAGGCGTGGCTGTCGGGATAATATTTTTTATCAGCAGCGCGATACGGCTCCGTTTATTTACAATCAGAGAATGGCTTTTACTGCCGTTTGGCAAAAAAATACTACGTTTTAAGAGGAGATGAAACAATGCGTTTAGACAAATTTTTAAAAATCGCCCGGATCATCAAGCGTCGGACTGTCGCAAAAGAAGTGGCGGACAAAGGACGGATCCAAATCAACGGCAAGCTGGCGAAATCCAGCAGCACCGTCAAAATCGGCGATATCGTAAAGATCCAGTTCGGCAATAAGATTTTAGAGATCAAAGTCTTGGAATTACACGAATCCACGAAAAAAGAAGATGCGGCAAAAATGTACGAGATTCTTTCGGAAACAAGACAAGATACTCTTGAGAAATAGATTAGACAAGCTATCTTGATGTTGGTATAATGAAAACGACAATCACAAGAAGATGGAGCGAGTACGGGATGAAAAATGAAAACAACATTACGACACTTGACACAGCTTATGCAAAAGCGCAGTATGCGAAATACAAAGAACAGCATCAACAGGTCGTTTTTCGACGAAGACGTCTAGGCGCGATTTTTGTTGCGGCCATCGTTGTTTTTGTGTTTGTCGGCATTCAGTTATTCAACGATCATCAACGATTGCAGGAACTGAGTGAAATCAAGCAAGAAGCGATCGCTGAAAAAAAAGCAGCTGAAAAAAATGTAGCTCAATTGGAGCATGACGTTTCTTTATTAAAAGATGAAGATTATGTCGCAAAATTAGCACGCAGCCGCTTTTTCTATTCAAAAGAAGGCGAGAGCGTTTATCCTTTGCCGGAAGAAACGCAATCCAGCAATTCAACATCATCTACTACTACTGATGAGTAGTAAAAATATATATTTGGGAAAAATATTAGGAGGAACAATCTTTATATGTCAATCGAAGTAGGAGCTAAGCTGCAAGGAAAAGTGTCTGGTATCACAAATTTTGGTGCGTTTATTGATCTAGGAGATAAAAAAACAGGGTTGGTTCATATCAGCGAAGTATCCAATGGCTTTGTCAAAGACATCAACGACGTATTGAAAGTCGGCGATGAAGTGACAGTACTGGTAACTTCTGTCGGTAACGATGGAAAGATCGGCTTGTCGATCCGCAAAGCCCAAGAACAGCCGCAAGAAAAGCGTGAATTTGCAAAAAAAGAAACGCGTAATCGTCCAGCGCAAAAAAAATCATTTTCTCGTGGTCAAAGCTCTGCAAACAATAAACAAGACTTCGATACATTGATGAGTTCATTTTTGAAAGACAGCGATGACCGTCTTTCATCTTTGAAACGCAATACAGAAGGAAAACGCGGAGGCCGCGGCGGTCGTCGCAACTAATAGACGAAAAGGCGGGAACAGCTGTTTTGGACAGTGTTCCCGCCTTTTTCCTATTGAATGCTAATGAAGAAAGAAGGTGTGCAGCGTGGATTTGGAGACGGTATTTTGCAAGCAGGGTGTCGAACAGGGGTGGTGGCAACCGCAAAAAAATATTTTGATTGCTGTTTCGACAGGTGTCGATTCCATGGTTTTACTGACTCTGATGGAAAAAATCCGTGAAAAAATTGGCTGTAAGATCGCAGTGGCCCATATCAACCATCAGATAAGAGATGCCTCGATTCAAGAAGAAGCTTTTTTAGCTGAATATTGTCAAAGCCGCCAGATTCCTTTTTATCACAAGCGTTGGGAAAATCCGCCGACTGTTGGGATGGAAAATGCCGCCCGCAAATTCCGCTATGCTTTTTTTCAGGAAGTGATGGAACAAGGAAGCTTTGATTTGTTGCTGACTGCCCATCACAGCGATGATCAAATGGAAACGATGCTCATGAAGATCCTGCGAGACGGTACAATCAAAAACAGCATGGGGATTCGGGATCAACAGTCTTTTGGCGGCGGCAAACTGGTTCGTCCGCTGCTGCAATTCAGCAAAGAAACAATCCGCAACTATGCCAAAGAACATAGGATCGAATACTTTGAAGACGCTACGAATGCATTGTTGGATGTCCAACGCAATCGGCTGCGTCATCAAGTCGTACCTTTGCTGAAAAAAGAAAATGCCCAAGCTGCCGTGCACTTCCAAAAATTATCGCAACAGCTGATCTGGGCGGATGAATTGTTGACGGAACAGCAAAAAAATTGGTTTGATAAATATGTATCCGTCAACGATCAATGGCAATTTGCAGTTAGTGATTTTATGAGACAATCAGAAGCGGCCCGCTATTTTTCACTGCAGTATTTTTTTTCTGAAAGCCGGCATCGTCTGGGTGTGGAAACCAGCGAAGCACAACTGAAAAAGATTTTATACTTGTTGGCTGACGGGAAAGCACAATGGTCATTGGATTTTTCGGAAAACTGGCAAGCCGTCAAGTCCTATGACACTTTTGCATTGAAAAAAATCCAGCAGACAAATACGGTTTCTCATCAAATATTGAAAGTGGGAGAAAGCCTGTTTTTATCAGAAAATGAATGGCTGGCTATTTGGCCTATTGACCAAGAAGAGAAAATTCCCGAAAAAGTCAAACTTTGGTCAGAATTCAGTCAACTTTTGTCGATAGACTTTCCTAGAATGGTGATGATTCGCAAACGGGAAAGTGGCGACCGCATTCAGCTGACACCGACTTTAAGAAAAAAAGTCAATCGGATTTTTATCGATAAAAAGATTTCTAATGATCAACGAGAACGGGCTTGGGTGATCGAAGATGAAAAAAAACAAATACTGGGCATCTTACCAATTGTCTTTTCTTATTTGAGTATTGCTCAGGAAACTGATAAAATACACTACAGACTTCTTTATAAATATCGGGAGTAACATTGGAAGGAGAAAAAAATGTTAGAAAAGGATATCGAAAAAATCTTAATCACCGAAGAAGAAATAGCTGCGCGTTGTGTAGAGTTGGGAAAACAGCTAACAGAAGAATATCAAGATAAAAATCCACTGGTCATCGGGATTTTAAAAGGATCGATCCACTTTATGGCAGATATCGTCCGCACGATGGACTGCTATTTGGAGATGGATTTCATGGCGGTCTCCAGTTATGGAAAAGCGACTGTATCATCAGGAGAAGTGAAAATTCTGAAAGATCTGGATACAAATGTGGAAGGCCGAGATCTGCTGATCGTGGAAGATATCATCGACAGCGGCCGTACGTTAGCGTACTTAGTCGATCTATTCAAATATCGCAAAGCAAATTCTGTAAAAATCGCTACATTATTAGACAAACCGGAAGGTCGTGTTGTAGATATTGAAGCAGATTATATCGGTTTTGACGTACCAAACGAGTTTGTTGTCGGATATGGATTGGATTATATCGAACAATACCGCAACCTTCCTTATGTAGGTGTGTTAAAACCTTCAGTATATCAATCAAATTAATGCTGGAATTTGCTTTAATTATGATACAATATAAAGGTCAGGATTGATAAAATAATAGCCAAGGAGGGCAAGCATGAACAAGAAAAATAACGGTATGTTAAAAAATACCTTATACTATGTACTCGTGCTCCTTGCGATGGTCATGGTCGTCTATTTCATTTTTGGAAACGGCAATCAGCAATCGCCAGATATAGAGTACTCTAAATTCACTGAGCAATTAAAAGACGGCAAGATCAAAGAATTTACCATTCAGCCGACAAATGGCGTCTATAAAATCACCGGTGAATATAACGAAGAACAAAAAGTCAGCAACAGCAACGGTCTATCGGTCTGGGGCGATACCAGCACACCGACGACGACCTTCTCAACAGTCGTGCTACCTAACGATTCGACATTGAACGAGGTAACACAACTGGCAAACGAAAATGATGTTGCCACCACTGTGAAGGAACAATCCAACAGCGGCGTGTGGATCTCATTGTTGATGAGCTTTCTTCCGTTAGTCATCATCATCTTTTTCTTCTATATGATGATGGGCCAACAAGGAGGCGGCGGTGGCGGCGGTGGCCGAGTGATGAATTTCGGCAAATCCAAAGCCAAAGAGGCTGACAAAAAAGCCAACCGCATCCGCTTCTCAGATGTAGCGGGAGCAGAAGAAGAAAAACAAGAACTTGTCGAAGTTGTTGAGTTCTTGAAAGATCCGCGGCGTTTCGTGGAACTGGGCGCACGTATCCCAGCCGGTGTTCTTTTAGAAGGACCTCCCGGGACTGGTAAAACGTTATTGGCAAAAGCTGTTGCCGGTGAAGCTGGCGTACCGTTTTATTCTATCTCCGGTTCCGACTTTGTAGAAATGTTCGTCGGTGTCGGTGCCAGTCGTGTACGTGATCTTTTTGAAACCGCGAAGAAAAATGCACCAGCTATCATCTTCATCGATGAAATCGATGCGGTCGGTCGTCAACGGGGAGCCGGTATGGGCGGCGGACACGATGAACGGGAACAAACATTGAACCAATTGCTTGTTGAAATGGATGGTTTCGATGGCAACGAAGGCGTGATCGTCATTGCCGCTACCAACCGTTCTGATGTATTAGATCCTGCGCTATTGCGTCCAGGCCGTTTTGACCGCCAAATCTTGGTAGGTCGTCCTGACGTGAAAGGTCGTGAAGCGATCTTGCGAGTACATGCTCGGAACAAACCGTTAGCAGATGATGTCGATTTGAAAGTCGTTGCCCAACAAACACCTGGTTTTGCCGGTGCGGATCTGGAAAACGTCTTGAACGAAGCAGCATTAGTTGCTGCGCGCCGCAATAAAAAGAAAATCGATGCTTCCGATATCGATGAAGCAGAAGATCGCGTGATCGCCGGTCCAGCGAAAAAAGACCGTGTCATCAGCAAACGGGAACGAGAAATGGTGGCTTACCACGAAGCAGGACATACGATCGTTGGTTTGGTCTTGAGCCGTGCTCGTGTGGTACACAAAGTTACGATCATCCCTCGCGGACGAGCTGGCGGATATATGATCGCATTACCGAAAGAAGACCAAATGCTAATGACCAAAGACGATATGTTCGAACAAATCGTCGGCTTGCTTGGTGGACGAACAGCAGAAGAAATCATTTTCGATGTTCAATCTACCGGCGCTTCTAATGACTTTGAACAAGCAACAGCATTGGCCCGCAGCATGGTCACTGAATACGGAATGAGTGAAAAACTGGGACCTGTTCAATATGAAGGGAACCATCAAGTCTTTATCGGTCGCGATTATGGACAAACCAAAGCATATTCTGAACAAATCGCATTTGAGATTGATCAAGAAGTACGCAATATCTTGAACCAAGCACATCAAAAAGCACGGGAAATCATCGAAGCTCACCGCGAGCAGCATAAACTGATTGCTGAAAAATTATTGCAATATGAAACATTAGATGCAAAAGCAATCAAGTCGCTGTTTGAAACAGGCAAGATGCCAGAAGGAACAGCTGATGAATATCCTAGTGAAAAAGCACAAACTTTTGAAGAAGCAAAACGTGCTTTAGAAGAAAAAGATGCGGAAAAACAAGCCGCAGAAAAATCAGATTTTGAAGAAGCGAAAGATTACTTCGAAAAAGAAGCCAAAGAAGCTCGCTCCGATCATGATGAATCTGATGAAGACAAATAACCGCAAGACTAAGACACAAGCATATGCTTGTGTCTTTTTTTAAGTTTTTTATTTATTTTGGTTAGGCAAAGTTGAAAAAAAAGATGGTTGCTAGTATGATTCACTAATGACAGCTTACAAAAGGAGCGATAATACCCCATGAAGGATTATTTAGTAAAAGCATTGGCATACGACGGACTTGTAAGAGCATATGCCGTCAGTGCAACAGAAGCCGTAGCGGAAGCGCAACAACGGCACGATACTTGGAATACCGCTTCTGCGGCTTTAGGACGGGCACTAGTCGGCGGATTACTGCTGGGAGCGACACTGAAAGGCGACGACAAGATGACCGTCAAGATCCAAGGTGATGGACCTGCCGGCGCGATCGTTGTAGACAGCAACGGACATGGAGACGTAAAAGGCTACATCAAGAATCCTCATTTGAGCTTGCCGCTGAATCCTCAAGGAAAAATCGATGTACGAGGGGCAGTAGGAACACAAGGAATGTTTACTGTCATCAAAGATCTTGGGTTGAAAGAACCATTTTCCGGACAAACGCCGCTTGTTTCCGGTGAACTGGGAGAAGATTTTACTTATTATCTAGCAGTTTCAGAACAAGTCCCTTCTGCAGTAGGATTGAGCGTTTTAGTAGATACGGATGACTCCATCAAAACAGCGGGCGGGTTTATGATTCAGATCATGCCGGGCGCAGATGATCAAATCATTGAAGCAATCGAAACTGCTTTGAAAGAAACACCCCGTATCTCAACGTTGTTAGATGAAGGGAAAAAGCCGGAAGACATCTTGAAAGGTCTTTTGCCAGACACAAATGTCGATATCTTGGAAACATCACCAGTCCAATTCAAATGCGACTGTACCAAAGAGAAATTTGCGGAAGCCATCATTGCGTTAGGACCGGATGAGATCCAAGCAATGATCGATGAAGACCATGGTGCGGAAGCTGTTTGCGCGTTTTGCAACAATAAATATCAGTATACAGAAGAAGAACTTACAGCATTGAAAGCAGAAGCGGGAGGCGCTAAGTAATGGATCAATCGTGGAAAATCGGCGATGTTGAGATCCCCAACCGCGTCGTCGTCGCTCCGATGGCAGGCATCACCAACGCTGCTTTTCGAGTGACGGTCAAAGAATTTGGTGCCGGACTGGTAGTCTGCGAAATGATCAGCGACCAAGGGATCCATTTCCGCAACAAAAAGACTCTGGAGATGCTTTATATCGACGAACGGGAACATCCGTTAAGTCTGCAGATCTTTGGCGGCAATAAGGAATCCTTGGTAGAAGCGGCGCAATTTGTCCAAGAAAATACAGAAGCTGACATCATCGATATCAATATGGGCTGTCCGGTAAACAAGATCATCAAGGCGGAAGCCGGTGCGAAATGGTTATTGGATCCTGATAAAGTTTATGAGATGGTCCGGGCAGTGTCTTCGGCTGTCGATATTCCTGTGACAGTCAAGATGCGGATCGGGTGGGACGATCAGCATGTCTTCGCGGTCCAAAACGCACAAGCAGCAGAAACAGCCGGTGCATCAGCGATCGCCATGCATGGCCGGACACGGGTCCAAATGTATGAAGGCGTAGCGAATTGGGACGTCTTGAAAGAAGTCAAACAGCATATCTCCATCCCGTTCATGGGCAATGGGGATGTCAAAACCCCAGAAGACGCCAAACGGATGTTGGAAGAAGTCGGCGCTGACGGTGTGATGATCGGACGGGCGGCGTTAGGCAATCCTTGGATGATCCATCGTACACAGCATTATTTGGAAACTGGGGAATTGATTGCAGAGCCAACGCCTCGTGAAAAAATCGCCACCGCCAAGCTTCATTTGCAACGATTGGTTGATTTGAAAGGGGAAAAAGTCGCAACTCGCGAATTCCGTCAGCACGCTGCTTACTATCTAAAGGGAATCTCCCGCGCAGCCAAAGTCAAAGTAGCGATCAATCAGGCGGAAGAGCAACAAACCATTAACGATTTGCTGGATGTTTTTGTTGAAAAGACAGAACAACAACCCATCCAACGTATCGCGCAATAAGAATAAAAATCAAGACGAAAGTACTAAATCGTCTTGCTTTTTTTCGATATCATTGGCATTATAAGAAAGAACATAGATCAGAATGGAGGAACACTCGTGACAGAGGAACAACACACGCAAGAAGAACTAAACGATCAAATGCTGGTTCGTCGTCAGAAGATGGAACAGTTGCGAGAAGAAGGAATCGATCCTTTTGGTAAACGATTTGAACGTAGCCATAATTCTGCCGAGTTGCATGAATTATTTGACCAAAGAACCAAAGAAGAATTGGCTGAAATGAGTCTTTCAGCAAGTATCGCCGGACGCGTGATCACAAAACGCGGGAAAGGGAAAGCTGGCTTTGCTCATTTACAAGATCGTGAAGGACAGATCCAAATCTATGTCCGTAAAGATCAAGTCGGAGATGAAGCTTATGAAGTATTCAAACACGCTGACTTAGGAGATTTCTTTGGTGTAACTGGTGAAATCATGAAAACTGATACCGGTGAAGTGACTATAAAAGCAAAAGAAATCACGATTTTATCAAAAGCATTGCGTCCTTTGCCAGATAAATACCATGGTTTGACAAATATCGAGCAACGGTATCGCCAACGTTATTTGGATTTGATCAGTAATCGCGAAAGCTTTGACCGTTTTACCAAACGCAGCCAAATCATCAGTGAGATTCGTCGTTACTTAGATGGACTGGGCTATTTAGAAGTTGAAACGCCTGTGTTGCATAATCAAGCAGGGGGCGCGGCGGCTCGACCATTTATCACTCACCATAACGCGTTAGATATGGATCTGTATTTACGTATCGCACTGGAATTGCACTTGAAACGCTTGATCGTAGGCGGGATGGAGAAAGTGTATGAAATCGGTCGTGTCTTCCGTAATGAAGGGATCGATACTACCCACAACCCAGAATTTACGATGATCGAAGTGTATACTGCTTATACAGACTACCAAGATGTGATGGACCTAACAGAAGGTATCATCCGCAATGCAGCCCAAAAAGCATTGGGCAGTGCCGTTATTTCATATGACGGACAACAAGTGGATTTAGAAGCTGAATTCAAACGCGTTCACATGGTAGATGCTATCAAAGAAAAAACCGGTGTCGATTTCTGGAAAGAAATGACTATCGAAGAAGCACGTCAATTAGCTGATGAGCATCATGTGGAAATCACAGAAGCAATGGCTGTGGGCCATATCATCAATGAATTCTTCGAAACATTCGTTGAAGATACTCTGCAACAACCGACATTTGTTTACGGACATCCAGTAGAAGTATCGCCATTAGCCAAGAAAAATCCTGAAGACGGCCGTTTCACAGACCGCTTTGAATTGTTTATCGTAGGGCGTGAATTTGCCAATGCCTTTACTGAGTTGAATGACCCGATCGATCAACGGGAACGTTTCGAAGCACAGGAAAAAGAACGTGAACAAGGAAATGACGAAGCACACGGTGTCGACGAAGACTTCTTGGAAGCTTTGGAATATGGTATGCCGCCAACCGGTGGACTGGGGATCGGTATCGACCGTTTAGTCATGCTTTTAACAGACGCGCAATCAATTCGCGATGTTCTTTTGTTCCCAACAATGCGTTAAAAAGTATATTAATAATGAAAAAGAACCAAAATCATATGATTTTGGTTCTTTTTCTTTTGTGTAGAAGTCAATCAAGCGAAGCATTTTCTTCCTTGTTTTAAAATGTAAAAGCTTAAATAACGAATGATTTATTAGTGGTTATAAATAAACAATCGGAAATGAAAAAAAGTTGAAAAAAGTACAATAAATTCATTGACCTTAAGGCGTTTAGTTGGTATATTATTACATGTTCCTGAGAGAGAAACAACGCTTGAGAACAACAAATAAAAAAGTTTGAAAAAAACTTAAAAAAGTTATTGACAGCAACGCGAAAGCTTGCTAAAATAACAAAGTCGCTGTCAGACAGCTAAACATTTCGCTTCTTGAGTTTCTAACTCTTGCGAAAAAAATCAAAAAAAGAGTTGACAAACACTTGTCGCTCTGATATGATTAAAAAGTTGCTGAAACAGCATGGTAGACCTTTGAAAACTGAACAAAGCAAGCAAACGAACCAAATGTGTAGGGCGCTTCTTTCGAGAAGCAAAATACATGCAAGCAATAGCTAGCAAATCAATTCAATGAGCTTAACGATCAATTGATCGTTTCCAAACTTTTTATGAGAGTTTGATCCTGGCTCAGGACGAACGCTGGCGGCGTGCCTAATACATGCAAGTCGAACGCTTCTTTTTCCACCGAGACTTGTCTCATCGGAAAAAGAGGAGTGGCGAACGGGTGAGTAACACGTGGGTAACCTGCCCATCAGAAGGGGATAACACTTGGAAACAGGTGCTAATACCGTATAACAATGTTCTTCGCATGAAGGATATTTGAAAGGCGCTTTTGCGTCACTGATGGATGGACCCGCGGTGCATTAGCTAGTTGGTGAGGTAACGGCTCACCAAGGCCACGATGCATAGCCGACCTGAGAGGGTGATCGGCCACACTGGGACTGAGACACGGCCCAGACTCCTACGGGAGGCAGCAGTAGGGAATCTTCGGCAATGGACGAAAGTCTGACCGAGCAACGCCGCGTGAGTGAAGAAGGTTTTCGGATCGTAAAACTCTGTTGTTAGAGAAGAACAAGGATGAGAGTAAAATGTTCATCCCTTGACGGTATCTAACCAGAAAGCCACGGCTAACTACGTGCCAGCAGCCGCGGTAATACGTAGGTGGCAAGCGTTGTCCGGATTTATTGGGCGTAAAGCGAGCGCAGGCGGTTTCTTAAGTCTGATGTGAAAGCCCCCGGCTTAACCGGGGAGGGTCATTGGAAACTGGGAGACTTGAGTGCAGAAGAGGAGAGTGGAATTCCATGTGTAGCGGTGAAATGCGTAGATATATGGAGGAACACCAGTGGCGAAGGCGGCTCTCTGGTCTGTAACTGACGCTGAGGCTCGAAAGCGTGGGGAGCAAACAGGATTAGATACCCTGGTAGTCCACGCCGTAAACGATGAGTGCTAAGTGTTGGAGGGTTTCCGCCCTTCAGTGCTGCAGCAAACGCATTAAGCACTCCGCCTGGGGAGTACGACCGCAAGGTTGAAACTCAAAGGAATTGACGGGGGCCCGCACAAGCGGTGGAGCATGTGGTTTAATTCGAAGCAACGCGAAGAACCTTACCAGGTCTTGACATCCTTTGACCACTCTAGAGATAGAGCTTTCCCTTCGGGGACAAAGTGACAGGTGGTGCATGGTTGTCGTCAGCTCGTGTCGTGAGATGTTGGGTTAAGTCCCGCAACGAGCGCAACCCTTATTGTTAGTTGCCATCATTTAGTTGGGCACTCTAGCGAGACTGCCGGTGACAAACCGGAGGAAGGTGGGGATGACGTCAAATCATCATGCCCCTTATGACCTGGGCTACACACGTGCTACAATGGGAAGTACAACGAGTCGCGAAGTCGCGAGGCTAAGCTAATCTCTTAAAGCTTCTCTCAGTTCGGATTGTAGGCTGCAACTCGCCTACATGAAGCCGGAATCGCTAGTAATCGCGGATCAGCACGCCGCGGTGAATACGTTCCCGGGCCTTGTACACACCGCCCGTCACACCACGAGAGTTTGTAACACCCGAAGTCGGTGAGGTAACCTTTTTGGAGCCAGCCGCCTAAGGTGGGATAGATGATTGGGGTGAAGTCGTAACAAGGTAGCCGTATCGGAAGGTGCGGCTGGATCACCTCCTTTCTAAGGAAATTATTACGGAAACTTACACATCGTTTGCCTTTGTTCAGTTTTGAGAGGTTTACTCTCAAAAAGATTTGTTCATTGAAAACTGGATATTTGAAGAAAAGAATCAAAACAAACCGAGAACACCGCGTTGAAAAGAGTTTTTTAAGAAGTTTTTTCAAAGCTTATTCTTGAGTACGCCTCTATCGCTAGAGAAACGACTCAAAACCCAACCGCAAGGTTGTATTAGGTTAAGTGAATAAGGGCGCACGGTGGATGCCTTGGCACTAGGAGCCGATGAAGGACGGGACTAACACCGATATGCTTTGGGGAGCTGTAAGTAAGCTATGATCCAGAGATTTCCGAATGGGGGAACCCAACATCTTTGATAGGATGTTACGTTTGTGTGAATACATAGCACATTCGAGGTAGACGCAGAGAACTGAAACATCTAAGTACCTGCAGGAAGAGAAAGAAAATTCGATTCCCTGAGTAGCGGCGAGCGAAACGGGAAAAGCCCAAACCAAGATGCTTGCATCTTGGGGTTGTAGGACTCCGATCTGGTAGTTTTTTCAGATAGTCGAAGGACTTGGAAAAGTCCGTCAAAGAGGGTAAAAACCCCGTAGACGAAATTTGGAAAGCACCTAGGAGGATCCTGAGTACGGCGGAACACGAGGAATTCCGTCGGAATCCGGGAGGACCATCTCCCAAGGCTAAATACTCCCTAGTGACCGATAGTGAACCAGTACCGTGAGGGAAAGGTGAAAAGCACCCCGGAAGGGGAGTGAAATAGATCCTGAAACCGTGTGCCTACAACAAGTTAGAGCCCGTTAATGGGTGATAGCGTGCCTTTTGTAGAATGAACCGGCGAGTTACGATTGCATGCGAGGTTAAGTGGAAGAAACGGAGCCGCAGCGAAAGCGAGTCTGAATAGGGCGAATGAGTATGTAGTCGTAGACCCGAAACCATGTGATCTACCCATGTCCAGGTTGAAGGTGCGGTAAAACGCACTGGAGGACCGAACCCACGTACGTTGAAAAGTGCGGGGATGAGGTGTGGGTAGCGGAGAAATTCCAAACGAACTTGGAGATAGCTGGTTCTCTCCGAAATAGCTTTAGGGCTAGCCTCGGAATTAAGAATGATGGAGGTAGAGCACTGTTTGGACTAGGGGCCCATCTCGGGTTACCGAATTCAGATAAACTCCGAATGCCATTCATTCATATCCGGGAGTCAGACTGTGAGTGATAAGATCCATAGTCGAAAGGGAAACAGCCCAGACCACCAGCTAAGGTCCCCAAATATATGTTAAGTGGAAAAGGATGTGGGGTTGCACAGACAACTAGGATGTTGGCTTAGAAGCAGCCACCATTTAAAGAGTGCGTAATAGCTCACTAGTCGAGTGACCCTGCGCCGAAAATGTACCGGGGCTAAACATATTACCGAAGCTGTGGATCGTACCTTTGGTACGATGGTAGGAGAGCGTTCTAAGGGCGTTGAAGGCAGATCGTGAGGACTGCTGGAGCGCTTAGAAGTGAGAATGCCGGTATGAGTAGCGAAAGACAGGTGAGAATCCTGTCCACCGAATGACTAAGGTTTCCTGGGGAAGGCTCGTCCGCCCAGGGTTAGTCGGGACCTAAGCCGAGGCCGACAGGCGTAGGCGATGGACAACAGGTTGATATTCCTGTACCCGTTCAATTTGTTTGAGCAATGGAGGGACGCAGGAGGCTAAGAAGTGCAGACTGATGGATATGTCTGTTCAAGCAGTAAGTCTGAAAGTGAGTCAAATGCTTGCTTTTGTTAAGGACAAGCTGTGATGAGGAGGGAAATTTAAGTACCGAAGCTTCTGATGTCACACTGCCGAGAAAAGCTTCTAGTGAGAATTGAACGGCCCGTACCGCAAACCGACACAGGTAGTCGAGGAGAGAATCCTAAGGTGAGCGAGAGAACTCTCGTTAAGGAACTCGGCAAAATGACCCCGTAACTTCGGGAGAAGGGGTGCTGCTCTAACGAGCAGCCGCAGTGAATAGGCCCAAGCGACTGTTTATCAAAAACACAGGTCTCTGCAAAATCGAAAGATGACGTATAGGGGCTGACGCCTGCCCGGTGCTGGAAGGTTAAGAGGAGTGCTTAGCGCAAGCGAAGGTACGAATTGAAGCCCCAGTAAACGGCGGCCGTAACTATAACGGTCCTAAGGTAGCGAAATTCCTTGTCGGGTAAGTTCCGACCCGCACGAAAGGCGTAACGATTTGGGCACTGTCTCAACGAGAGACTCGGTGAAATTTTAGTACCTGTGAAGATGCAGGTTACCCGCGACAGGACGGAAAGACCCCATGGAGCTTTACTGTAGTTTGATATTGAGTGTCTGTACCGCATGTACAGGATAGGTAGGAGCCGTAGAAGTCGGGACGCTAGTTTCGACGGAGGCGCTGGTGGGATACTACCCTTGCGTTATGGCCACTCTAACCCGCACCACTAATCGTGGTGGGAGACAGTGTCAGATGGGCAGTTTGACTGGGGCGGTCGCCTCCTAAAAGGTAACGGAGGCGCCCAAAGGTTCCCTCAGAATGGTTGGAAATCATTCGAAGAGTGTAAAGGCAGAAGGGAGCTTGACTGCGAGAGCAACAACTCGAGCAGGGACGAAAGTCGGGCTTAGTGATCCGGTGGTTCCGCATGGAAGGGCCATCGCTCAACGGATAAAAGCTACCCTGGGGATAACAGGCTTATCTCCCCCAAGAGTCCACATCGACGGGGAGGTTTGGCACCTCGATGTCGGCTCGTCGCATCCTGGGGCTGTAGTCGGTCCCAAGGGTTGGGCTGTTCGCCCATTAAAGCGGCACGCGAGCTGGGTTCAGAACGTCGTGAGACAGTTCGGTCCCTATCCGTCGCGGGCGTTGGAAATTTGAGAGGAGCTGTCCTTAGTACGAGAGGACCGGGATGGACTTACCGCTGGTGTACCAGTTGTCTCGCCAGAGGCATCGCTGGGTAGCTATGTAGGGAAGGGATAAACGCTGAAAGCATCTAAGTGTGAAGCCCACCTCAAGATGAGATTTCCCATTTCTTTAAGAAAGTAAGATCCCTGAGAGATGATCAGGTAGATAGGTCAGAAGTGGAAGACCAGTGATGGTTGGAGCGGACTGATACTAATCGATCGAGGACTTAACCAAAATGAAACTCGGAAGAGTTTTGAGACTTTCTTCAAATCCAGTTTTGAGTGAGCAAGACTTACTCAATTAAATAGTGTGGTGGCGATAGCGAGAAGGATACACCTGTAACCATGCCGAACACAGAAGTTAAGCTTCTTAGCGCCGATTGTAGTGAGGGGTTGCCCCTTGTGAGAGTAGGACGTCGCCACGCTGTTTTATAGATCATGGAGGTTTAGCTCAGCTGGCAGAGCATCTGCCTTACAAGCAGAGGGTCAGCGGTTCGATCCCGTTAACCTCCATATGAGCCGTTAGCTCAGTTGGTAGAGCATCTGACTTTTAATCAGAGGGTCACAGGTTCGAGCCCTGTACGGCTCATTTCGTATATGCGGGTGTGGCGGAATTGGCAGACGCACTAGATTTAGGATCTAGCGCCTTACGGCGTGGGGGTTCAAGTCCCTTCACCCGCATTAAAAAAAGCCGGCTTAGCTCAGGTGGGAGAGCATCTGATTTGTAATCAGAGGGTCGAGGGGTCAAGTCCTTTAGCCGGCATCTGAAGATGCGGAAATAGCTCAGTGGTAGAGCACCACCTTGCCAAGGTGGGGGTCGCGGGTTCGAACCCCGTTTTCCGCTTTTTGCCACAACGCGCCGGGGTGGCGGAACTGGCAGACGCACAGGACTTAAAATCCTGCGGTGAGTGATCACCGTACCGGTTCGATTCCGGTCCTCGGCATTTCACAACATGCGCCCATAGCTCAACTGGATAGAGTGTTTGACTACGGATCAAAAGGTTAGGGGTTCGACTCCTCTTGGGCGCGTTAGTAACAACGGGAAGTAGCTCAGCTTGGTAGAGCACTTGGTTTGGGACCAAGGGGTCGCAGGTTCGAATCCTGTCTTCCCGATAAAAAAGCAACAATGGGGCCTTAGCTCAGCTGGGAGAGCGCCTGCTTTGCACGCAGGAGGTCAGCGGTTCGATCCCGCTAGGCTCCATATCATTTTAATAATGATTTTCGCGGTGTAGCTCAGCTGGCTAGAGCGTCCGGTTCATACCCGGGAGGTCGGGGGTTCGATCCCCTCCGCCGCGATTTTTTTAAGAGCCTGGACCTTTAGCTCAGTTGGTTAGAGCAGACGGCTCATAACCGTCCGGTCGTAGGTTCGAGTCCTACAAGGTCCATAGTTGGCATTGTAGTCTTGTTTTTTTGGAGGATTACCCAAGTCCGGCTGAAGGGAACGGTCTTGAAAACCGTCAGGCGGGTAAAACCGTGCAAGGGTTCGAATCCCTTATCCTCCTTTTTAATATTATCGCGGGATGGAGCAGTCTGGTAGCTCGTCGGGCTCATAACCCGAAGGTCGTAGGTTCAAATCCTGCTCCCGCAATTAAAAACTAAATTGGTTCCGTGGTGTAGGGGTTAACATGCCTGCCTGTCACGCAGGAGATCGCGGGTTCGATTCCCGTCGGAACCGCCATGCGGGTGTAGTTTAGTGGTAAAACCACAGCCTTCCAAGCTGTTGTCGCGAGTTCGATTCTCGTCACCCGCTTTAGTTTTTTATTATTATGGGCCTATAGCTCAGCTGGTTAGAGCGCACGCCTGATAAGCGTGAGGTCGATGGTTCGAGTCCATTTAGGCCCATTAAAAAATCAAAACAACACATTTTTGGTTTTTGGGGAAGTACTCAAGTGGCTGAAGAGGCGCCCCTGCTAAGGGTGTAGGTCGGGAAACCGGCGCGAGGGTTCAAATCCCTCCTTCTCCGTTTAGCACGGTCCGTTGGTCAAGTGGTTAAGACACCGCCCTTTCACGGCGGTAACACGGGTTCGAATCCCGTACGGATCATTTTTTATTTTGGAGGATTACCCAAGTCCGGCTGAAGGGAACGGTCTTGAAAACCGTCAGGCGGGTAAAACCGTGCAAGGGTTCGAATCCCTTATCCTCCTTTTTAATATTATCGCGGGATGGAGCAGTCTGGTAGCTCGTCGGGCTCATAACCCGAAGGTCGTAGGTTCAAATCCTGCTCCCGCAATTAAAAACTAAATTGGTTCCGTGGTGTAGGGGTTAACATGCCTGCCTGTCACGCAGGAGATCGCGGGTTCGATTCCCGTCGGAACCGCTTTTGGCTCGGTAGCTCAGTTGGTAGAGCAATGGATTGAAGCTCCATGTGTCGGCAGTTCGATTCTGTCCCGCGCCATAAATGCGGGTGTAGTTTAGTGGTAAAACCACAGCCTTCCAAGCTGTTGTCGCGAGTTCGATTCTCGTCACCCGCTTTAGTTTTTGTTATTATGGGCCTATAGCTCAGCTGGTTAGAGCGCACGCCTGATAAGCGTGAGGTCGATGGTTCGAGTCCATTTAGGCCCATTTCTTTTTAATAATTGTTGGTCCGTTGGTCAAGTGGTTAAGACACCGCCCTTTCACGGCGGTAACACGGGTTCGAATCCCGTACGGATCATGTCCTTGAAAGATACTGAACAGTATCTTTTTTTTTGTGCGCTGATTTTTTAATAGAAAGTTTTCATTAAAGACGAGCAAAACCTATGAAAATCTGCTATACTAGCTTACGTTGCAAGTTCCCGAAAGGATTCGTCACTACGAAGATGCCTTGTAACCGAAAATCAATTAGGGGGAATCACCATGACAAGAGAAAGACATTTATTTACTTCAGAATCTGTTTCAGAAGGACATCCAGATAAAATCGCCGATCAAATCAGCGATGCGATTTTAGATGCGCTTTTAGAAAAAGATCCAATGGCGCGTGTTGCCTGCGAAACATCAGTAACTACTGGTCTTGTGCTGGTTTTTGGAGAAATATCGACGACAGCTTATGTCGATATCCAAAAAATCGTGCGCAATACCATCAAAGAAATCGGCTATACTCGTGCTAAATTTGGATTTGACGGAGATACGGTAGCAGTATTGGTAGCTATCGATGAACAATCACCGGATATCGCCCAAGGTGTTGATACAGCATTGGAAGCCCGCGAGGATCAAGAAGATGTTAAAGACGACGTTTTGGATGAGATCGGTGCCGGCGACCAAGGTTTGATGTTTGGGTTTGCGGTAGACGAAACACCGGAATTGATGCCTTTGCCAATTTCTTTGAGTCACCGTTTGGTTCGTCGTTTGGCTAAATTGCGTAAAAATGACGAACTGACTTATTTGCGTCCTGACGCGAAGTCCCAAGTAACAGTTGAATACGATGATAATGGACAACCTGTGCGTGTTGATACGGTCGTGATCAGTACACAGCATGATGCTGCAGTCACCAATGAAACCATCCATCAAGATGTCATCGAAAAAGTCATCAAACAGGTTATTCCTGCTGACTTATTGGACGAAGATACAAAATATTATATCAATCCGACAGGACGATTTGTGATCGGCGGGCCTCAAGGAGATGCCGGCTTAACAGGACGTAAGATCATCGTTGATACTTACGGCGGTTATGCCCGTCATGGCGGCGGAGCCTTTTCCGGAAAAGATGCGACAAAAGTCGATCGTTCTGCTAGTTATGCCGCACGTTATATCGCGAAAAACATCGTAGCTGCTCAATTAGCGAAAAAAGTCGAAGTACAACTGGCTTATGCTATCGGAGTTGCTCAACCGGTTTCTATTTCTGTAAATACATTCGGAACCGGAAAAATTTCAGAAGAAAAATTGATCGAAGCAATCCGCAAGAATTTTGATCTGCGGCCTGCGGGTATCATTGAAATGCTTGATCTGCGCCGTCCGATCTATCGGCAAACAGCAGCTTACGGGCATTTCGGTCGTACAGATATCGATTTGCCATGGGAACGCACTGATAAAGTAGATGCGTTATTGGCAAGTGTGAAAGAGTAAAGAGGCGGCCTCTATTGACGATTTGTTGATAGAGGTTCTTTTTTTTGGCGTGTTAAGTTTCAAGGCGTGTGGATGAAAAGTATCAATTTGACAGAAAACAGCACTGGTCGCAGTTAAAGGATCAGATGACAACATGAATCAGGAGGAAACTATGGAGAAAAAAACAAATGTGACATTAGTGACGATCGCGGTTTTTGTGGCGACATTTATGACAGCCATCGAAGGAACGATCGTCACTACAGCAATGCCGACGATCGTAGGTTCGCTGCATGGCATCGAGATCATGAACTGGGTATTTTCGATTTATTTATTAACAAATGCGATGCTGACGCCTATCTATGGAAAATTAGCAGATAAGATAGGGCGTCGTCCGATTTTTATTTTAGGGACATTCTTGTTCATCGTAGGTTCCGCACTGTGTGGACTTTCCAATACGATGCTGACGTTGATCATCTCCAGAGGGATTCAAGGGATGGGTGCCGGTGCGATGATGCCGGTAGCTTTGACGATCATTGCGGATCTATATACGATGGAAAAACGCGCCAAAGTTTTAGGACTGAATAGTACAGCCTGGGGTATTGCCAGTGTAGTGGGTCCTTTAGCCGGCGGGATGATCGTAGATACTATCGGTTGGCACTGGATCTTTTTTATCAATGTACCGATCGGACTGATCTTGATCGGCATGATCTGGTATTTCCTAGTGGAACCAAAACATCAAGTAGAAGCCAAGAAAATGGATATTGGCGGCAGTTTTTCTTTGATGATGGTGTTGCTGACGCTATTGTTGGCGTTCCAATTACTAAGCGACAATGGATTCAGCCTGCTGGTATTGGGGTTATTGGCACTGACAGTGATCAGTTTTGGATTGTTTCTATGGGCAGAAAAACGAGCAGAAGATCCAGTGATCTCCCTGTCGCTTTTCCATAGTCCGCTTTTTGTCGTTGTCAATTTAGTAGCGGCATTGATCAGCGGCTTTTTGATGGGGATCGATGTCTATATCCCCATGTGGATGCAAGGTGTTCTGGGATTGAATGCCGGTATCGGCGGATTGGTCTTGGCACCGTTGTCTCTGCTTTGGATGGTGGGTTCCTTCCTAGCCAGCCGTTGGATGAGTCAATATTCTATTAGAAAAACATTACTGCTGGGGTTAGTCATCACATTGATCGGTGCTGTCTGGCAATTTTTGATCCCAATGGGCAGCAGTTGGCTGTGGTTTTTCGGGATTTCTTCGATCATCGGAATCGGTCTGGGAGCCACGACGGTAACTTGTACCGTTAGTGCTCAAAGCAGTGTTCCTCAAGAAATGCTGGGAGTAGCGACTTCTTTCAATACATTGGTCCGTACGATCGGCCAAACGATCATGGTTTCTGTTTTCGGGATCTTATTGAACACGATCTCCGCGAATGGTCTCCAACAAGCAAAATTGACTTCTGATCCGGATATCATGAACAAACTGGTCAATCCACAGACGGCCAAGTTGTTGTCTGCCGACTTATTAGAGCCTTTGCGAAAAATCTTATACGATAGTCTGCATGGCGTATTCGGCGCTGGATTGTTGTTAGTTGTGATCGCTGTCGTATTGACACTTCTAGTAAAAGAAAAATCTGGTAGAATAGTAGAATAGAAGAAAAAGGATAAGGTGATGTGGGGATGGCTTTTTTACAGGCAAATATTTACTCTAATGTATTAGAAATGGAAGTAGGCTTGAACGTTATCTTGCCTCAGAAAACGGAAAAAGCGGTTGGCACCAGCACCGCGGGAAATTCCCAAGATGTTCCGGTTTTGTATCTGCTGCATGGTATGGGCGGAAATCAATCTGTCTGGCAACGGCGAACATCGATTGAACGTTATGTAGCTGATTTAGGGTTGGCAGTGATCATGCCCTCTACTGACTTGGCTTGGTATACCGATACACGTTATGATATGAAATACTGGACATTTATCTCAGAAGAATTACCGTTGATCTGTCATGAACTTTTTCCGCAGCTTACACAAAAACGGGAAAAAACATTTGCCGCTGGTCTTTCGATGGGGGGCTACGGCGCGGTGAAACTGGGCTTGAAGAAACCGCAGAATTTTGCGGCGATTGCTTCTCTTTCTGGCGCGGTGGCATTGGCAGAGGATAATGATTCCTTGCTTTCTATGCGCAGTCAGGCCTATTGGGAAGGGATCTTCGGACCGATGGATCAAATCAAGGGCTCTGAAAACGATCCGCTGAAAATGTTGGATGAATGCCCGGTAGAAAATGCGCCCAAATTTTTTATCGCTTGCGGAACAGAAGATTTTCTTTATACTTCCAATCAGTATTTTGTGCAATTGGCGCAAGATAAAGGAATTGATGTTACTTATGAAGAAGGACCCGGCGAGCATAATTGGATCTTTTGGGATCACTGGATCCAAAGAGTCTTGGAATGGCTCCCGCTAGAAAAATAGTCCCGATCTTTAAGTGAGGAAAGCCATATAATAAAAACGTTCTTGAATAACCCAGCTGTTTTTACAAACAAAGGGATTATTCAGGAACGTTTTATTTTTTTTCAATACAAAAGAGGACCGGCGGCTGATTTTTTTGATTGATAAATTGATATTGCAAAACATTATATTCTGCTTGAGGAAGAGATCGGCAAAATGTGTTGACTGCTGCCAATTCCTCTTGACCGCCGGGATGTCCGTAATAAGCGACGATCACTAAACGACCGGAAGGAACCAATCGAGACAATAGTTGATCGAACGCTTGCTGGGTCGTTTGGGGCAGTGTGATAATAGTTTTGTCGCTGTTGGGAAGGTAGCCAAGATTGAATACAGCAGCCTTGATAGGCTGATCTACATAGTTTTCAATATACTGATGTCCGTCTAAAATCAACTCGCTTTGGGCAGTTAAGGATCTTTCCGTTAATTTTTGACGGGTGGCGTCTAAGGCTTGTTCTTGGATATCAAAAGCATAGACTTTACCGGATGTCCCTACCAATTCAGCTAAAAAACACGTATCATTGCCGTTGCCCATGGTAGCGTCCACGACTGTATCGCCTGGTTGGACGATTTCTTTTAAAAGGGTATGACTAAAACGCAAAGCTGTCAGCAACATCAGCAACTGACCTTCTTTCGAACATCGAACTTTCCTTGATAAGAATCACGACGGATCATTTCTTGATCGATAGCATTCAAAACTTCCCATTTCTTTAAGCTCCACATAGGTCCTACCAGTGAGTCCCAAGGAGCATCGCCGGTCAAACGATGGATGATGATCTCAGATGGGATCATTTCCAGCTGGTCACAGATCACTTGGACATATTCCTCGCGAGTCATCAGTTGCAGCCGCCCTTCATGATAATCCCGCAGCATACGTGTATTACGCATCAGATGCAACAGGTGAAGTTTGATTCCTTGGATATCAGAGTCAAGGATCGTACGGCGGACGTTTTCCAGCATCATTTCCGGTGTCTCGCCTGGCAGACCATTGATCAGATGCGTGCAAACACGAATGCCGTGGGCCCGTAATTTAGCTACGCCTTCTACATACGTTGCATAGTCATGGGCACGGTTGATCTGACGACTGGTTTGTTCAAAGGTAGTTTGTAAACCTAACTCTACCCACAGATACAAGCGCTGATTCAATTCAGCTAAATACTCTACGACGTCATCAGGCAGACAATCCGGGCGCGTACCGACAGATAAGCCGACGACACCAGGCAAATTGATCACTTGCTCAAACCGTTCTTTAATGACTTTAATGGGAGCATGGGTATTGGTGAAATTTTGAAAATAAACGATGTACTGATCGACATGGGGCCATTTTTGATGCATCATGTCGATCTCTTTTTGAAACTGGACAGGCAGCGGTTCTTCAGGAGCGACGATCATATCACCTGAACCGGACACACTGCAAAAGGTACAGCCGCCATGGGCAACCGTGCCATCACGATTGGGGCAGTCAAAACCGCCATCAACAGGGACTTTGAAAATTTTTCCGCCAAATTCTTGCCGCAAAGCATAATTCCAAGAATGATAACGTTTTGTTGGATCTTCTGTATAAATAAATGCGGACATGAAAAAACCCTTCTTTCTTAACGCTGCCGCCTTTTGAACAGCCACACAACTTTTTGTTTTTGATACAATGGATAACTTAGACAAAGCCAACCAAGACCCAACGTGTATCCTCCCAAGACATCGCTGGGAAAGTGGACCCCAAGATAGATCCGGCTGATGCCGATGGACAAGATCAAGAAACCTAAAACGATTCGAGCTGCCCACTGACCGACAGTGTTGTGGAAAAATACCGGAACCAAGAACAGCAATGTACCGAATAAAACCATGCTGCCAGTTGAATGACCGCTAGGAAAACTGTAGCTGTGTTCTGTCACCAGATGCTCCAGAGTTGGCCGTTCCCGCAAAAAAACGAATTTGATAAGGGGATTAAGAACGCCGGCGATCCCCAACACACCGACACCCAACCAGACAGTTTCGGCGTAATGCTTACCAGCAACTAAAACGACTAAAAAAGCCAAAGCGAGGATCACCACGCTGCTGGGATTACCAAATTTAGTGATCCAGAGGTAAAAACTATTCCATGCAGGATAGGGCATCCGCACAAAAGAGGTGATAGTATTATCGAAACCTGCCAGCCACTTAGGATAGAATTTCACGACATAACCGAGAAAAACGAAAATCAGTAAAAAACAACTGCCGGCAAATTGGATATATAATTTATTTTTCATAACTTCTCCTTTACTCATAGTGCTATTATTATAGCATTCACAAGTTTTCCATTAAAGTAGCGTCGGCAAAAAACAAAATATGGTCAACAACTGACGTCTATTATAGATGTTTTCTCATCACCTATTGAAAAGATAACATTTCTGCTTGCTGAGTGGATTTTTTCAGAAAACACTCTTAATCGGTAAAAAGAGAGAGGAGACGTGGGGCGGCTTAGGATAACTGCTGTCTTCTTTCGTAATCTAATTGTAATCTTATAACTATGATTAAATAACGAAAATTTATAATAATTAAGATACATGTCTTGATTATTTCGTAAAATAAGTTTAAAAGATAACCAAAAAAACATAAGGTTACAGTCGTTTTACAAATTGCGGAAATCATCTTAAATAACTTTTAATAAAACTTAAGAAACGGTATACTTAAAGTACTATATGACTGTTTTGGAGGAGTGACACAATGGAGATTATCTCAAGAAAAGAGCGACGGAAAGCGGAAAAATCTGGTGGCAAATATCACCAGTTGAAAAAGGGTGCCGCACTTATGGGAACAACATTAACAGCTTGTTCTGTTGTGACACCTTTCATGACCCCGCTATCAGCAGAAGCAACAAGCGTTACTGACACAGGCGCTCAGGTGAGTTTGTACAGCAGTAATGCCAGTGCATTCATTACTGAGATCGCGGCTCATGCGCAACCGATAGCTAATGCCAATGATTTATATGCGTCTGTGATGATCGCTCAGGCGATCATTGAAAGTGGATGGGGAGGCAGTACCTTATCCAAAGCACCTTATTATAATTTATTCGGTATCAAAGGAAGTTATAACGGCAACACTGTATACATGGATACGATGGAATTTTTGAACGGTAAATGGGTGACCATGAAAGAACCGTTCCGCCAATACCCATCTTTCAAAGAATCATTTGCGGACAATGCCTATACTCTACGCAATGTCTTTTTAGGCGGCGATTATTACTATCGCGGTGCGTGGAAGAGCAATACGCAGTCTTATCGTGATGCAACTGCTTGGCTGACAGGCCGCTATGCGACAGCACCGCATTATGGAGCATCTTTGAATAATGTGATCGAGACTTACAATCTGACTCGTTTTGATACACCAGCCAGCGGCAGTGCCGGAGGCGGAGCGTCAGCTGGAAGTTCTTCAAACAATTCAAATTCCAGTGGAGGAACAAATTCAGGTTCTTCATCACAATCGCAATACTATACAGTAAAATCCGGCGATTCTGTTTGGCTGATCGCCAATAAATACGGTATTTCCATGAGCCAGCTTTGCCAATGGAACAATATCAAAAATAATTTCATTTACCCAGGCCAACGTCTGATCGTCAGAAACGGCGGCTCAAGTTCGACTGGCTCAAGCAGTTCCAACAGCAATTCAAATTCAGGCTCAAGCAGCTCGAACTTAGGTTCAAACAGCAATAACAGCAGTTCAACAGGCACACATTATACAGTAAAAGCTGGGGATTCTGTTTGGCTGATTGCTAATAAATACGGCATTTCCATGAGCCAGCTTTGTCAATGGAACAATATCAAAAACAACTTCATTTATCCAGGTCAGCGTTTGATCGTCAGAAACGGCGGCTCAATTTCTGCTGGCTCAAGCAGTTCTAGCAGTTCAAATTCTGGCTCAAGCAGTTCAAACTCGGGATCAAGCAGCAACAGCAGTTCAACAAGCTCGCATTATACAGTAAAAGCTGGGGATTCTGTTTGGCTGATCGCTAATAAATACGGTATTTCCATGAACCAGCTTTGCCAATGGAACAATATCAAAAACAATTTTATTTACCCAGGTCAACGTCTGATCGTCAGAAACGGCTCAAGTTCGACTGGCTCAAGCAGTTCTGCCAGCAGTACAAATACAGGGAATTCAAGTACCGGCTCCAGCAGTACAAATACTTCTGGAAGTTATACAGTAAAAGCCGGGGATTCTGTCTGGTCTATTGCCAACAAACACGGCATCACCATGAGTCAATTCCGTCAATGGAACAACATCAAAAATGATTTTGTTTATCCAGGCCAAAAAGTGATCGTAAGAAAAGGAGCTAGTGCTTCATCAAATACCGGCTCTTCTACAAGCAGTTCCAGCAAGACCTATACCGTCAAAAGCGGCGACAGTCTTTGGACGATCGCGCAAAGATACAATCTGTCAGTCAATCAATTGAAATCTTTGAATAATCTGACCTCTGATATCGTTCTTATCGGACAAGTTTTAAAAGTAAAATAGTGAAATAATATTTGAATTTATTCGTGTTTTTTGATAGTATAACTATCAATAGCAACACGTTTGAGAAGGAATAGTAGAAAGTCATTCGGTAAAGAGAGCACATGGCTGGTGGAAATGTGTCCGAAACCTTTTGAACTCGCCTTTGAGTGATATCTGCTGAAGACAGTAGGCAGATACGGCAGCGGCCGATATCCCGCAAGAGGCTTGCAATCGCAAGTAAAATTAGGTGGTACCGCGTAGATTACGTCCTATAAAAAGCACTCGCTTTTTATAGGATTTTTTTATTATTTTTTAGGAGGAGTCAGTAAAATGAATTACGATCATAAAGTAATCGAAAAAAAATGGCAAAAATTCTGGGCAAAAAACAATGTCTTCAATACCCATGACGATGGCGACAAGCCAAAATTTTATGCCTTAGACATGTTCCCTTATCCATCAGGACAGGGTCTGCATGTAGGGCATCCGGAAGGGTATACAGCAACTGATATCTTGTCACGGATGAAACGCAGCCAAGGCTATAATGTATTGCATCCAATGGGTTGGGACGCGTTTGGTCTGCCAGCAGAACAATATGCCATCGATACCGGGAATGATCCTGCGGAATTTACGAAAAAAAATATCGAGACATTCCGCCGTCAAATCAATTCATTAGGCTTTAGTTATGATTGGAACCGGGAAATCAATACGACGGATCCGGAATACTATAAATGGACACAATGGATCTTCACAAAACTTTATGAAAAAGGACTGGCATATGAAGCAGAAGTCGCAGTCAACTGGGTACCGGAATTAGGAACGGTCATTTCAAACGAAGAAGTGATCGACGGCAAAAGCGAACGGGGCGGTTATGATGTCGTTCGCAAACCGATGCGCCAATGGATGCTGAAGATCACCGCTTATGCAGATCGTTTGTTGGATGATCTGGATCTAGTGGATTGGCCAGAAAGCATCAAAGAAATGCAGCGAAACTGGATCGGCCGTTCAGTAGGTGCGAATGTAACCTTTAACGTAGCCGGAACAGACGAGCAGTTCACTGTCTTCACGACACGTCCTGATACGCTGTATGGTGCGACTTATACGGTGTTGGCGCCAGAACTTGAGCTGGTCAAAAAAATCACTACCCCGGAACAGCAAGCAGCTGTCGAAGCTTATATCGAAGAAGCGGCTAAAAAATCTGATCTGAACCGTACTGATCTGTCGAAAGAAAAAACTGGTGTCTTCACTGGTGCCTATGCGATCAATCCAGTCAACGGCAAAGAAATCCCTATCTGGATCGCTGATTACGTGCTGGCTTCTTACGGAACAGGTGCCATCATGGCAGTACCAGCTCATGATGAACGGGATTATGAATTCGCTAAGACCTTTGATCTGGAGATCATCCCAGTCTTAGAAGGCGGCAATGTGGAAGAAGCGGCCTTTACTGAAGATGGACCGCACATCAATTCTGATTTCTTGAACGGATTGAACAAAGAAGACGCGATCGCTAAAATCGTTGAATGGTTGGAAGAAAAAGGTATCGGTAAAAAAGAAGTCAGCTACCGTCTGCGGGATTGGCTGTTCTCTCGTCAACGCTATTGGGGTGAACCGATCCCTGTGATCCATTGGGAAGATGGGACAACGACGACGGTTCCTGAAGAAGAACTGCCGTTGACACTGCCGATCACAGATAACATCAAACCAAGCGGAACCGGTGAATCGCCACTGGCCAACATCGAAGATTGGATCAATGTCATTGACCCAGTCACCGGTAAAAAAGGCCGTCGTGAAACCAACACGATGCCGCAATGGGCAGGCAGCTCATGGTATCACTTGCGTTATATCGATCCTCATAACAAAAAATCATTGGCGGATTACGAAAAATTGAAACGCTGGCTGCCGGTGGATATTTATATCGGCGGTGCGGAACATGCCGTATTGCATCTGCTGTATGCGCGTTTCTGGCATAAATTCTTGTACGATCTAGGTGTGGTGCCAACAAAAGAACCATATCAAAAACTATTCAATCAAGGGATGATCCTTGGGGAAAACAACGAAAAAATGTCGAAATCCCGCGGCAATGTCGTCAATCCTGATGTCGTGGTGGAAGCTTATGGCGCTGATACGCTGCGTTTGTATGAAATGTTCATGGGACCATTGGATTCTTCTATCGCTTGGAGCGAAAACGGGTTGGAAGGCAGCCGCAAATTCTTGGATCGGGTATGGCGTCTGATCGCAGATGAAAACGGCAAAATGCGCGATCGGATCACTACTTTCAATGACGGAAAATTGACGAAAGTGTATAATCAAACCGTCAAAAAAGTCACGGAAGACTATGACCAACTGCATTTCAATACAGCGATCTCACAACTGATGGTTTTTGTGAATGAAGCCTATAAAGTCGATGCACTGCCTTATGCATATATCGAAGGATTCGTGCAGTTGTTGGCACCGATCACACCGCATCTTGCGGAAGAACTTTGGGTGATCTTGGGCAATGAAGAAGGCATTTCTTATGTTCCTTGGCCAACTTATGACGAAACAGCGTTAGTTGAAGACGAGATCGAAGTCGTATTCCAAGTAAACGGTAAAGTTCGAGCAAAAGTCAATGTACCAGTAGACGCTGACAAAGCAGCGCTGGAAGAATTGGCGAAAAACAACGAATTGATCCAAGAACATATCGCTGGTAAAACGATCCGTAAAGTCATCGTAGTACCAAATAAACTTGTCAATATCGTTGCAAATTGATCATAAACCAGATAAATCGCGGTACAAGTCCGATAAGACTTGTGCCGCTTTTTTTGCGGAGAATATCGGTTAAAAAGATTGAAACTTTTTTTAGTTAAGCGTATAATCCATAACCTATCCTTTACAAACAGGGGGAAAATGGTATGGTCAACCACAAAGAAGAAACGTATTTGCAGCAGGTTTATGAAGAGATGCTGGCAAAAGAAGTCGAATTGGCAGATTATCTGGATCAGTCGAAACAAAGCGGATTATCGGCTTTGCAGGAGATGCAAAAAGATGTCCGCTTGAATTTTGACAATATCTCCGATAATTTGGATACTTTTGCTCAGCTGGAAATGAAAAATCGCGAGATCGATCAAATGAACATCAAGATGCAGACGGCGGAACAGGAATTATCACAGGTTCGACGCTCGCTGGAGAGTCCGTATTTTGGTAAGGTAGCGGTGGATTTTTTGGATGATGACGAAGAAGATTTTTATATCGGTGTCAACGGCTTTCGCAATCTGACAGGAGATACTCGGGTCTACGACTGGCGTTCACCGATCGCGGAATTGTTTTACAACAATGAATTGGGCCGCTCCAGTTATCAAGTGGACACCCGCCAGATAGAAGTAGACATCCGTACTCGGCGTCAATTCATCATTGAACGGGATCATTTGATCAAGTATTTTGATACGTCTGTTGCGATCCAAGATGATGTACTCTTGGAAGCACTGGAAAACGATACTAGCGGCTTCATGAAAGATATCACCGCGACGATCCAAAAGGAACAAAACAAAATCATCCGGGATACTGCCAGCCGTCATATTTTAGTCAACGGGATCGCCGGCAGTGGAAAAACGTCTACGATCATGCAGCGGATCGCGTATCTGTTGTACTCGATGCGGCAAAAGATCACTTCTGATGATATCCTGATTTTGTCGCCTAATACCCAATTTATCGATTATATCGGTAATGTCCTGCCGGCTTTAGGAGAAAGAAATCCTTGGAATCTTACGATGCGGGCTTTTGTGGAAGAATACGGCGATTGGCCGGTAGAAACAGAAGCGGACTATTTCCAACGGTTGAATGAAGCAGAGTCAGACTATATGCATGTCTTGCGCAGTGCGGAGTTCATCGCTTATATCAAGAAGTCTGACGCATTGCTGCAAGATATCCCGGATCTTTTCCAATCCATCGATTACAAGGGAAAGCCTCTGATCTCAGTAGAGTTTTTAGAGCAGTTGTACCAAGCAACGCCCAATCATCCCAAAATGATCGACAAGATCCAAGCTATGAAAAAACAACTGATCAGTTATTGGGAACAACGGATCATCCGTCAAGCCCGCAGCAGCAAGATCCATGATCAGCTCCTAGGACTTTCAGAAGATATGCAGATGCGCTATTTCGGAGAGCTGATCAGCGATGAATCGGCAGAAAGTCTGTTTTATTACAGCAAAAAACTATTGAAGAAGAAATATCACCGCATCACTCGGGCTTTGGCAGAAAATCAATGGCTGAAAACTGAAAAGCTGTTTGAAAAAATCTATCAGACCTTTACGGATCAGCCTTTGCCAAAAACAACACAGGCTACACTGGACGAAGCGGTCATTCGTCTTTTGATCCAGCATTTATTTGTGGAAGCAATCGAAGTGCCGCAGCTGCGCTTTATTTTGATCGATGAGGTACAAGATTATACGTACGCCCAGCTGTCGTTGCTGTTGGCGCTGTTTCCGCGAGCACAATTTACGATGGTAGGGGATGAGAACCAAGCTATCTTCAATTCCCAGATCCCGTTTGCTGATATCCAACAGTTGTTTGATAAAAATCAGCTGCCCTTGACTCGTTACGACCTTTTGAACAGCTATCGTTCCAGCGGCGCGATTACCAAGCTGTTCCGTCAATTAGTCACTGTTCCTATGGAGATCGTACCGATCCGCTCTGACGGCGCACCGGTAGTCTATCAAAAGACGCAAAATGAAGAAGACTTCCGTCGATTCGTCGAAGGATTACTAACTGATGAGAAGATCCATCAATTGACGATCTTGACGAAAACTGAAGCACAGGCTGTAGACCTTAGAACAGCGCTTGAAGATCTGCTGACTGAAAAGATCCAGATCCTTTCTCTCAGTCTGTCAAAAGGTTTGGAATTCGATCAGGTCCTGTTGTATGATGTTTCCCCAGAAAATTATCATTCAGATCAAGATCAGAAACGGTTGTATACAGCGATCTCCCGCGGGATGCAGGAGCTGTTTATCACTTATAAAGAGGAACTTTCACCGCTGCTTGATTAAAAAAACGTTCACTAAGCCTGGTTTTCCAGTGCTTAGTGAACGTTTTTTACGCTTCGATCAGATGTTTGGCGATCTGGTAGTCTCCTTCATAAGGGGTATCTTCGCCGTTGATCTTTTGATACAGGTCTTGCCCTTTGCCGGCTAAGATCACGGAATCTTCCGCTTTCGCCAAAGCGATAGCCTGAGCGATGGCTTGACTTCGATTCATCTCATAATGGATCTCTAGACTGGGCTCAGTGATGGCTGCGGAAATTTCTTCAGCGATTTTTTGCGGATCTTCAAAGGCTGGATCGTCAGCAGTCAGGATCGCAATATCTGCCTGTTCTGACAAGATCTTGCCGAAATCCTGCCGCCGGGAAAGTGCTTTGCCGCCGGGACTCCCTAAGACGACGATCACACGACCATTGGGATGTTCGTTTTTAGCAAATTCCAAAAGTGTTTTTAGACTTAAATAATTATGGGCATAATCTACATAGATCGCGGCGCCGTTTTGGCTTTGCAGCTGTTCCATCCGTCCGGGAACGCGGGCTTGAGATAATCCATTTTGACCATCTTGAGCGGTTGCACCTACAAGGGCTGATGCAATCAATGCGCTGGCGGCGTTTTCTTGATTGAATCCCCCTGCTAATAAAATTTCATACGTACTGTTCAAAGTTAATGGATCATTTGTATTTTTCAATGTAAATGCTTGTCGTTTTTCCGTCGTTGTCACCAGATAGTCGGCTTCTGACCGTCCATATGTCCATAAAGGAATCTGGTGCAGTTGACAAGTTTCTTCCAACAAATCGTAATAATCGCTGTCATGATTGACAACTGCTTGTTTGGAATTGATCAACAGCTGGCGTTTGCAGTAGAAATAGTCGTCAAATGTTGGGTGTTCGATGGGACTGATATGATCTGGAGAAATATTCAAAAAGATCCCGACATCATAGTGAAGCCCGTAAACCCGCTGTGTCTTGTAGGCTTGCGAGGAAACTTCCATTACAAGATGGGTCATACCGTTTTCCACTGCTTGAGCCATCATACGATAAAGATCCAGCGATTCTGGTGTTGTTAAATGGGATTTGAAATAAGTGACCCCGTCCAGCGTCGTATTCATAGTTGACAGTAATGCAGTCTTTTTATTTGTAGTCACATCCAAGATCGCTTTCGTGAAATACGCGGCGGTGGTTTTTCCTTTTGTCCCGGTAAATGCGACTAGTTTTAATTTTTCTTGGGGGTAATCGTAAAAAGCCATCGACAAGACTGCCATTGCTTTGCGGATATCTGTGACGATGATCCCCAGTTTAGCAGAAACTTCGTAGGGTTCTTCTGCAACGTAGACTTCCAGACCGTTTTCCAGTGCGGAAATCAGGTATTCCGTTTTAAAGTTCAATCCTTTACAGAAAAAAAGCGTCTGAGAGTTTACTGAACGAGAGTCGTAGGAAAGAGCGGTAAAGCTTTTTTCCAAATCAGTCGTCAGATGCCAACCATCTGCAGAGACAAATTCTTTCAATAGATTTTCTTTAAGCAACAAGGTACGAATCGTTTCAATGGAGAAAGACATAATTATAATCCTCTTTTGATTTTTTCATTATTATAGCATAATTCTCCAGCAACACTAAAAAAATTTCGGGAAAGCGAAAAAACGCCGACAAAATATTGCATTCCCGTTAAATTTCCTAAAAGTAATTGCGACTTTGTCTGTTTACAATTAAAATAGAGAATATGCCTTGATACATAAGAAAGTTGGAGAATGTGGACAAATGGAGAAAAAAGCACAACCGACAGAATTAACTAATGAAGAACGGATGGCCCGCGGTTCTGCGTGGATGACCGTCGGCAACATCGGCTCTCGTTTGTTGGGAGCGATTTATATTTTGCCTTGGTATGCTTGGATGGGTGAAAATGCCAAAGCTGCCAATGCATTGTTCAATATGGGCTATAATATTTATGCGCTGTTTTTGATGATCTCGACAGCAGGGATACCTGCCGCCATCGCTAAGCAAACAGCCCACTATAATTCCCTGAATGAATACAGCACCAGTCGAAAATTGTTTATCCGTGCATTGCAGGTGATGGGGATCTTTGGATTGATCACGGCTGGTATCATGTATCTGCTGGCACCGTTTCTTGCGGAAGCTTCCGGCGGTGGAGCAGAGTTGGTACCTACGATGCGTTCGCTTAGTGTTGCGATCCTGGTTTTTCCTTGTATGAGCGTGATCCGCGGATATTTCCAAGGGTTCAAAGATATGCGGCCGTTTGCTATCTCTCAGATCGCAGAGCAAGTCGCTCGCGTCGCTTATATGCTGTTAGCGACCTTCATCATTATGAAAGTGATGAAAGGAGAATACACACAAGCCGTTACACAATCGACCTTCGCCGCATTTATCGGTGTACTGGCGAGTTTTGCGGTATTGGGCTATTTCCTCAAAAAAGAAAAAGTCCGGATGGATACACTTGTTGAATACAGCGAAAAAGAAGCTAAGATCCATACGAAAGAACTACTACTGGATACCATCAAAGAAGCGATTCCTTTTATCATCATCGGTTCGGGGATCACAATCTTCAAGCTGGTGGATCAATTTACTTTTATTCGTGTAATGCAGCAGTTTACCGAATATTCCAGTCAGCAGTTGAAGGATCTGTTTTCAATCTTCAGCGCAAATCCTGACAAACTGACGATGGTGGTGATCGGTTTAGCTACCTCCATGTCATTGACGGGTCTGCCATTGATCACAGAAGCCAAAACCGTGGGAGACCATCGCGGTTTGGCAAAACTGATCAGCAATAACTTACAGTTGTTTTCATTTGTGATGCTGCCAGCCAGTTTTGGTATGATGCTTTTAGCCTATCCTTTGAATACGCTGTTCTATGAACCAGACGCATTAGGAACAAAAGTCCTGATCCAAGCCTGTATCACCGGATTATTCTTGGGGCTCTTCATGATGACTTCCAGTATGCTGCAAGGATTGTATGAAAACGGCGCTGCCATCAAATATTTTGTACTGGGATTGCTCTTGAAGCTGATCTTGCAATACCCGGCGATCCGGATCTTAGAAGTCTATGGTCCCATGGTAGCGACGATGATCGGATTCAGTTTGACGTGCTATTTGAATCTGCGGAAAATGTATAAGATCGCACGCTTCAACTATCCGTTAACATTGCGCCGGACTGTCTTGATCCTTTTACTGACCTTTGTCATGCTGATCATTGCGTTTATTACCCGCCAAGTCGCGGACTTGTTCTTGAATACCGATAGCAAGAGCCAATCATTTATCATGATCTTGTTAGTTGCCGGCACTGGTGGTTTCAGCTATGTCTTTATGGCGTTGAAAGTCCGATTGGCAGATAAACTGTTAGGTCCTTCGGCAATCAAGATGCGAAAAAAATTACGAATAAAATAAAAGAGCGTCTTACGGCAAATGCCGTCTGACAGAAAAATCCGAACGAGAAAGATCGCTCCTGCAGTCGACAAGTCAGCACAAACATCGATGATCAGGAGCTTTCCGACAGCGTTCGGGTCTTTTTTTATCGAGCAGACAGTTTTTAGAAATTAAGGAGTGAAATGAATGCGTTTGGATAAATTTTTAGCGGATATGCAGATCGGCAGCCGCAAAGAAGTCAAAAAATATATCAAAGATCGCCGGGTAACGGTCAATGGACAGGTGATAACTTCCGACAAGATACAGGTCGCGGACCATGATGTAGTCACTTTTGACCATCAGCCGGTCCAGTATCAAAAATATTTTTATTATCTGCTGAACAAACCGCAAGGAGTCGTTTCTGCAACGACAGATCCGCGAGATAAGACTGTACTCGATCTTTTGAAAGACAAAGATCAGCGGGATGATCTGTTTCCGGTTGGTCGTTTGGATAAGAATACTGAAGGACTGCTTTTGATCAGTAACGATGGGGTATTAGCCCATCAGCTATTATCCCCCAAAAAGCATGTTGAAAAAGAATATTATGCAGAAGTAGCTGGGATTTTGACTGTAGAAGATGTCGCCGCATTTGCAAAAGGGATCATAATCGATGGCAATGAACAAACATTGCCGGCGGAGATGACTATTTTAGCTGTAGACCCTAAACAAGAATGTTCCCAGATGCGTCTGATCCTTCATGAAGGGAAATTCCACCAAGTCAAACGGATGGTCAAAGCTGTGGGGAAAGAAGTCACTTATCTAAAACGTGTCAGAATGGGAGATTTATCGTTGGATGAAGAATTGGCATTAGGTGACTATCGCCCTCTTACTGAAGCGGAACTTGCGTTATTGAAAAATGCTGTAAAATAAAAAATCCAGTAGTGAATGCCTTAAGAAAATCCTAACTGTCTTTAAATAAATTTATATAAGACGTAATATAAAGGGGATTTTGTCACTGTTGTGTAACAAAAGAAGCGTTATGTTTCAAATAGATAGAGCGAGTGATAATAAAATGTAATCGCCCTGTTATCCTTTTTATAAAATTTCATGTTAAATTATGCAAAGTGAAAAAATTATGAAAAGGGGACTATTATTGAAATTTAAAACAACTATCGTTTTAGCTGCATTAGTCATGAACCTGGGAGTTTCTGCTACGGCCTTCGCCTCGGAAACCACCGATCAAATAAATAGCACACAAAAAGCATTAACGGCCGATCAAAAAACATTGGCTGATTTACAACAACAAATCAAAGACATTGACCAACAAACAGCAGACTTGGCAAAACAAAAACAAGAAACAGAGAATGCCGCTGAGGAAGCTGCTGAAAAATTGAACAACCTGAAAGAGGAATTACAGACCATTACTCTTGAAGAAACAGAAGCACAGTCCACGATGGCCTCAGATATGTATTCTGTATCGCCTCAATCTTCAGCAAATAATTATTCTCAACGCGTGTTGACAGCTTTTAGAAAATTGAATGATTTAACAGAACAGAAAGAAAAATTGACTGCCGAAAAATCCGACGTACATACTTCATTAGCTACTTTACAAGGAAAAATCGAAACTTTTGCTGATCAAGCGGCTGAACTACAAGCCAAAAAAGCGGAGTTGACAGAAAAAGTCAAAGACACCGATGCCGCGATCAAAAAAGAGAACACGGCAATAGAAAAATTGAAGAAGACTGAAAAAACGGAAAAAGCTAAA
Source organism: Enterococcus mediterraneensis (assembly GCF_900604485.1). NCBI lineage: Bacteria > Bacillati > Bacillota > Bacilli > Lactobacillales > Enterococcaceae > Enterococcus > Enterococcus mediterraneensis. The sequence continues at coordinate 1,069,073 of NZ_UWOP01000001.1, read as the reverse complement.
GCAGAAGCGGAAAAGAAAACAGCAAAAACAGGATTTGCTTCTCCGTTGGCAACTAAATTATCTGTCAGCAGCGGCTTTGGCGGCCGTCAAGATCCTACTGGTTATTCCGGCACCCAGCATGATGGGATCGATTTACCAGGGGCTTACGGACAAAAAGTCATGGCTGCTCGCGACGGTGTCGTGGAAATGGCAGGAACGGATCCTAGTGCCGGTAATTACGTCATCATCAAACATGACAATGGTTACTATTCTTACTACATGCATTTGAGCAAAATCAGTGTTTCAAAAGGTCAAAAACTCAACGTCGGTCAAACTGTCGGCTTGATGGGTTCTACCGGAAATTCTACCGGCGTTCATTTGCATTTTGGATTAAGTAAAGCGGTTTGGAGCGGATTTGTCGATCCATCTTCATTCTTAGGATTGTAATAGGAATAAACACACTTAGCGGAGCGTTAAGCTCAACTAAGTGTGTTTTTTTACAGCATAAAAGTTGTTCTCAAATAGAGACTATTCTACCAAAGTCCCGGTCCCGCGGTGATTTCCATCTTTTCCTTGGTGAAGGGATGGACCAGAAACATCTGATAGGCATGGAGCTGCAAACGTCCGGTTGGCTTGCCGTACAAAGGATCGCCGATGATGGGATGACCGATACTTTTCAGGTGGACCCGGATCTGATGCGTCCTGCCAGTATCCAACACGCAAAAAATCTCACTTTGTTTTGGATCGGCATGATGGACGGTTATGTGAGTGACAGCTATCTGTCCGTGTCTTTCATCAATGATCCGTTTGCGGCGGTCGTGACGATCGCGGCCGATCTTTTTATTGATGGTGAGATCTCGGGTCAGTTTGCCGGCAACGATTGCTTGATAGCGGCGATAGATCTTTTTTTGTTCCAATAGACGTCCTAAAATCGGCAGGACCAAGGGATTTTTAGCAAATAAAACAACGCCGCTGGTTTCTTTGTCTAACCGATGGACAACATAAGGCCGTTGTTGTTTTTGATGAAGATAAGCTGCTAGATCATTGAAAAGCGTCCCGGTTTCTTGAGGTTGATTAGGATGTGTTTTGATGCCGGCAGGTTTATCGACGATGATCAAATGCTCATCTTCATATAGGACTGCGATATTCTCAGAATCCCCGAAGACAACTTCTTGGTATTGATAGTCTTCATCTTCGAACTGCAAAAGCAGAGTATCGCCGGCCGTGACCTCTTGATGAAACATCGCCGGCTGTCCGTTAAGCCAGACGTTTTTGCGGATACGCAAAAAATGCCGGACTTTACGAGGAACTAACCACTCTTTTTCCAGCAACTCCCGTATGGTGATCGTTGGTTGGTTTTTTGGTAATGTGATTTCGAATTTCATCAGATGATCCTTTCTGTTAAATTTCTTCTAAAGTATAGCATTTTTAGAGGATATTTAAGAAAAAAATAACTTTTTTCCGGAAATTAAATGATATGATTATTTTCATATGAGTGAATAAATCCAGATTCCGTCTTAAGACGCATTTCTTTATGGATTTGTTATGATACACTCAGGAGAAATGAAACAAGGAGTCTGAATAAATGGATTTTCAAAAAATACTTACGAAAATCAAAACGGGGCTGGCTGTTTTTTGGCGTTGGCTCAAACCGTATTTGATTCAGTTTCATCATTGGCGCAAACGGATCTGGAAAAAATATCATGTCAATAAAATCATCATTTTAGTGGGCATGGTCGTCGTCTTGATCACGAGTGCCTATCTATTCTATTTGGCAAAGCAGGTCAATGTCGACCGTTTGGAGTCTGATTTGAAAGAATCGACAGTGGTATACGACAAAGATGGTGATGAAGCCGGTAAACTCTATGCCCAAAAAGGTACGTATGTCGATCTGGATCAGATTTCGCCTTATGTGCGAGATGCCGTGATTTCCACTGAAGATCGGAATTTTTATCATCATCACGGGTTCGATATCATGGGGATCTTACGGGCCGCAGCACGCATGGTGATCAATCGAGATACTTCCGGCGGCGGTGGTAGTACCATCACTCAGCAATTGGCAAAAAACGCCTATCTGACTCTCGATCAGGATTTCAGCAGAAAAGCCAAGGAACTGTTTTTAGCCATCGAGATCGAAAAGAAATACAGCAAAGATGATATTTTGACTATGTATTTGAACAATTCCTACTTCGGAAACGGGGTCTGGGGAGTGCAAGACGCTTCACGGAAATATTTCGGAGTCAATGCCAATGAGCTTTCTTTAGGGGAAGCCGCGACACTGGTAGGAATGCTTAAAGGACCATCCATCTATAACCCTATCGACTATCCGGAAAATGCCAATAGTCGGCGTGATACAGTTTTATCTGTCATGGAAGAAAACAAAAAAATCACCCAAGCACAGGAAAAAGAAGCTTCGGCTGTCAATATCGCAGACTACGTCAATGATACCTATGATCAATCAGAATCCGGGTATAAGTACCCGTATTATTTCGATGCCGTGATCGACGAGGCTGTTAACAAATACGATATCAGCGAAACAGATATCATGAACAAGGGCTATAAGATCTACACCGCGTTAGATCAAAATTATCAGGTGCAGATGGAAGCTACGTATAAAGATGATTCTGTCTTTCCGCCAAATGCCGCAGACGGCGCGATGGTCCAATCTGGTTCTGTCGCATTGGATCCTAATTCCGGCGGTGTTCGCGCACTGGTAGGACGTCGGGGCGAACATGTTTTCCGCGGTTTCAACTTTGCAACTCAGATGAAACGCTCTCCCGGTTCTACTATTAAACCGATCAGTGTCTATGCACCAGCACTTGAGGCCGGCTATCATCCAGATAGTATCTTGAAAGATGAAGAACTTTCTTATTATGATGTAAAAAACTACGACGGGACATACTCCGGCGAGGTACCAATGTATCAAGCGGTGGCTTGGAGTTTGAATGCGCCAGCGGTTTGGCTTTTGCACGAGATCGGGATGAATAAAGGCTACAAAAAAGCGGAAGAATTCGGCTTGTCACTGTCAGAAAAAGACAAGTATTGGGGCGGTGTCGCATTAGGCGGATTGGAAAAAGGGGAATCCCCATTGACGATGGCCAGTGCATACGGAGTTTTTGCTAACGGCGGCAAACGCTACGATCCGCATCTCATCACCAAAATCGTTGACTCGCAAGGGACAGTGATCGTGGATAACAATGATCCAAAAGCGGAACAAGTGGTCTCAAAAGAAACCGCAGATGAAATGACCAGTATGCTGTTGGGAACATTTTCAAACGGGACGGCAGCTCAAGCGCAACCTTACGGCTATACAGTAGCCGGTAAAACAGGGACTACCGAAACCAACTTTGATGCTACCAAAGCCAATGACCAGTGGATCGTGGGCTATACACCGAATGTCGTGATGGCGACTTGGCTGGGTTACGAAAAAACCAGCAAGGATCACTATTTAAGCGGGACTAGCGGTGATGTCGTAGGTCAGGTCTTTCGATCGATGGCACAAAATATTCTGCCATACGTTCCCGAAAGTTCATTTACAGTGGCCGACGCATATCAAACCGGCGGAAAAGTCGTAGCTGCTGATGAAGCTGACACAACAGAAGACAACAGCGACTGGGACAAATCAGTAGATGAATTCACAGAGAATGCCAAAAAAGGACTTTCTGAATTTGGTGACCGAGTAAAAGAAGGGGCAAAAGACCTTATCCGCAATATTTGGGGAAAAATTTCAGGCGATTGACCTTTTTATGTTACAATAAAAGAAATCAGATAAAGCGAGGAAATATCATGGCAAACATTTATGATACAGCGAACCAATTAGAACGCGAAATCCGTCAATCAGAACAATTCCAAGAATTAAGTGCTTCTTTTGACCGTCTGAAAGCCAATGAAGAAGCTTATAGTATCTTCAAAGAGTTTCAAGCATTGCAACAAGAACTGCAAACGAAAATGATGGCTGGCGAAGAAGTTTCTGAAGAAGATGCTCAAAAAGCGCAAGCAATGGCTGAAAAAGTCCAAAAAGAAGACTTGATCAACCAATTGATGCAAACAGAACAAGCCTTCAGCACAGTAGTCAATGATCTGAACCGGATCATTATGGGACCCGTTAGAGAATTGTACGAAGGTTAAACTTTTTTAAAATAAGACAGCACCGGAAATCAAATTTTCTGGTGCTGTTTTTTTGCAGCTTTCAGTGTAAATTCTGCCCTATAGTTTTTAGGTATTATTTTTTACGGATAATTTCCAGCAATCTAGAGATCATACTTAATAAACCATAAATTAGACTGATTAATAAAATCACTTTAAAAAAATTGAACATAAAAGCGATGTTAAACGCATATTTGATCCAAAGAATCCATAAGAACAAAGCTAAGAGCCATTTCTCTTTGGTAGATAATTTACTGATAAGAAGCCATTGCAGGAAATCTTCATTGGTTTGTTTCGTTTCTCTAAATTCATTTTTTATTTTTTTGAACATATTTTCTGCCTCCTTTTTTCAGAGGTATCTGTAAGTTGGGACGCATTCTTTTTTCTGTAATTGCAAAGTAGTTCCAGCGTAAATGAAAATCTTCAGTTGTAGTTGCTTATTTCTACACCGAATCTTGAGTAGCGTTAGCAGAGGTTCTAAAGCGATCCTTTGAAAATCCGGCATAAAAAGTGCAGATTTCATGAGTAAATACTCAAAACTTGATTAAAAACCAGCCATATTCAGCTTGATACCTTTCAGGAACGTGGTATTCCAGGAAAGTTGCGAGTAGAATAGAAGCAGTGAAAATTTGAAGGAGTGATCATTTTGAAAATTCTAATTGCTGGTGCGGGGGCGATGGGCAGCCGCTTTGGTTTGATGTTGCATCAAGGAGGCAACGATGTGATGCTGGTCGACGGCTGGCAAGAGCATGTCGATCAGATCAAAGAGCACGGATTACAAGCAGACTACAACGGTGAAGATGTTGTCGTTGACCTGCCTATCATGGCTCAATCAAACATTGACCAGCCGTTTGCGGCAGATTTGGTCATCCTCTTTACAAAAGCAATGCAATTGGAAGGCATGATGCAGGCGATTCGCCCATTGATCCATGAAAAAACCAATATTTTGTGTCTCTTAAACGGGATCGGACATGAAGATACCATCGAAAAGTATGTGCCGTTGGAGCAGATCTTTATCGGTAATACGATGTGGACAGCTGGATTGGTAGGTCCTGGCAAGGTAAAACTGTTTGGCGATGGATCTATCGAGCTGCAAAACTTAGCACCAGGTCATGAAACTAATGCAAAAGAATTGGCAGCTGCATTATCAGAATCAGGATTGAACGCGAAATATTCGGAGAATATCCATTACTCGATTTATCGTAAAGCTTGTGTTAATGGAACAATGAATGGTTTATGTACATTACTGGATGTAAACATGCATAACTTTGGAATGACTTCCCCAGCTCGCGACATCGTGACAGCCATCGTTGCGGAATTTTCCGCTGTTGCGGCTGCTGAAAATGTTCAACTGGATGTGGCTGAAACAGTAGGTTATGTGGAGCAATGTTACCCAACTGAAAAGATCGGGCTTCACTACCCTTCTATGCATCAAGACCTGATCAAAGATCATCGGTTGACAGAAATCGATTATATCAATGGTGCTATTGTACGAAAAGGAGAAAAATACGGTATTGCTACACCGTATTGTCGTTTCCTTACACAACTGATCCATACAAAAGAAGAGCTGTTGGACGCAAAATAAAAATAGTCCAAACTCAACGGGTAAATAATAAAAGAATTGAAAAGCAAAATCGCCGATCCGCTGCAAGATGAGGGATCGGCGATTTTGCTTCCTGTTTATTGATGAAAATTATTCTTCAATGGGTGTTTCCTCTGACTGATAGACAGTTGTGGCAGTCCCATGAAGAAGAACAAAGGTAAGACTTGCTAGATATCCCACTAGTGTTGGAACCACCCATCCTAAGCCAAGATCAGCAAATGGCAGATGAGTATGATACGCAGATAAAACTTGAGCAACCAATGCTTGTTTGCTGACTACGGCTGGCGAACTAGCCAACATATCTAATACAGCAGGAACCGCTGCAAAGAGCATGGTAACTTGATACACCAATGGATTTTTTTTGAAAAGTTTAGCGGTCAATGAAAGCAGGATCAGTGCTAATGAAAGTGGATATAATAGCATCAATACTGGCAACGACCATTGGATGATGTTATCCAAACCAGCGTTCGCAACAACAAAAGAGACAAAAGTCGTCAAACGCAGCCAAGTCATATAGCTGACTTTAGGAAATAACTTGTGGAAATCTTGAGCAAAGGAGACTACCAGTCCCATGGCTGTTGTGAACACTCCTAATGTAACAAGGGCACCTAAGAAGACTGTACCGAATCGACCAAGATAGTGGGTCACGATTTGTGAAAGTGCTGTTCCGCCGTTTGCGGAAAGATTCATTTGGTTCAGACTCATTGCACCAAGAAGAACCAATCCGAAATAGATCACAACTTCAAGGAGCACACTGACGGTTCCTGCTTTCGCAGTTAATTCTGTTACTTGTTTGTTTTTGAAGCCTAGATCGCGAACTGCGTGAACGAAAGTAACACTTAACGCTAAAAGTGCTACGGCATCGACTGTGTTGTAGCCTTCCAAGACACCGCTAGTCAAAGCGTTTGATTGATAAGCTCCAGTGGCCGTTTGATCTAAAGCGCCCATTGGATTAAACAGCGCAACGACGAATACGACAGCTAAAAGAACTAAAAAGATCGAGTTTAAATATTTTCCGACATATTTCACTAAACGAGTTGGATGAACAGTCAAGAAATAAGCGAGTCCGAAAAAAGCGGCTGAGAATAGTAACATACCAAGTGATGTATATTTTTCAGGAAGAAATGGTTTAGCAGCCATTTCAAAAGCAGTTGCTGCTGTCCGAGGTGTTCCAAAGAATGGTCCGATTGTTAAATGCACTAATACTAAAAATAAAGCGGCGTACCATTTTCCGACAGGTTTTGCCAAGTCGTAAAGACCATCACTTTTTGTCACGACCACCGCTAAAATTGCCAAGAGCGGGAACAAAGCTCCGGAAATCGCGAAACCGACACCGGCACTCAGCCAATTTGATCCTGCCATTTGACCTAAATGAACTGGAAAGATCAGATTACCTGAACCAAAAAACATCCCAAAAATCAATGAACTTACTACCAATAGTTGTTTCCATGAATATGATTTTTTTGTTTTCTCCATAAATAATTCCTCCATTGTTTGTAAATAAATAATCTGTACGATTCTTGCTAATCGGAATATCACTAATATCAGTTTCCATAGAAACCACCACCTTTCATTGATAAAAAAAGAGCCCTTTTCCCAAAATAGGGAAAAGGGCTCTGGTTATTTCAGAACGGTACCACCTTTTAATATAGCTCAAAAAAGCTATCTCTCATTTCACGGACGCTTTCAAAAGTTATCCGCTAGCCTGATAATGGTGGCCGCCACAATGCTCTACGTTTTCGACATTGGCTCAGAAATGATGTTCGTCTACTCGATTTATTGTCATTTTTCACTGTCATGACTCACTGGAAATAAATACTTGAATAGCTACTGTTTTCCTCGTTGCTTTATGATATGAATTTGTTGAAGTAATAATAATATGGTCGTTTAAAAAAAGCAAGTGTTTTTTCAAAAAAATTTTTATTATTCAGAAAATATAGAATCGGCGGGCGGGGAAAGCCCAGTATATTAACTGAATTCGATAGAAAAGGCAGCAAAGTAAAAATAAGCATTGTAGCAAGCGTAGGCTTATAGTATAAATGATTCAAATAATTAGCTGTCAGTGACAAATATGTTGAAAAAAGCTTGATGAATTCCTTCAACTAGAAACGATGTAGTCATCTTGTTAAGAGAGTGTGCAATAAAATGAAAAACCTGATTGATCGGCATATCATGTTTTTCAATCAGGTTTTTGGCAAGATAAATTGTCTTATTTTGCCGCTGTTCAGCAGTTTTTGCTGCTTAAAAGTGTTACTTAGCAATCATTTCTGATTTTTTTGTAAACCATTTGGAATCGGCAAAAGCAACGATATTATTTGAGATATACAGCATATAAGTGATCATCAAGACCCAGACAGGATGTCCATTGATGGCGGTTTGGATCCAAAGCATAATACTGATCAGACTTTGGAGAGTCCACAGGTAATATTGAGCACGATAGCGTTGGACACATAGAACAGCTCCTGTCAGACCGATGGACGCACTAAAAGCATCTAAAAAGGCTTGAGGAGAATGCAGGATTTTTGTATCTAAAAGATAGCAGGCGATAAAAAAGACAATAAATATCCCGATAAATCCGATAATTCCTTTAACCTTCAATTTTCTTACTTCAAGTTCTTGTTCGTTCCAGCTATTTGAAAAGACAATGGGCAGATCCAATAAAATGATATAAGCTAACTGCATGACGATATCTGAATAGTTGTGCGTCTTCAAAGCGACATAAACCAACATCAGTGCCGAAATAAACCCTAACAGCCCATTGATCGATTTGCCGTTTGTGATAGCAAGAGTACAGGTGAACCCGATGATCCCTGCAAAAGTTGAAGTAAGCGAAAGCAAGCTGAATCCGCTATAAAAGCCAATACTCAACTGGATCAGTATCCCGATGACCCATAAGACTCGGCTTGATCGTCCCCACCCGGAAAATCCTGTTTGATAGTATTCCAATGTAAAGACTTTTTTCCCATTTGCTAAATTCATAGATAAACTCCTTTATATAGTAAATTTCCGATAATTTTTGACTATAACAAACTTTGGCATCTTAAAAAGCGATCAGCAACTGAATGGATCCGATTCAGTTGCTGTCTTTTTTTTGTAAACGTTATTTTATAATAGTCATCTGTGTATCCACATGTAAAATTATCTTCTGATTATTTTGCCACAAGACCCAATATATGCTTATTGAATTAAAATATCAACACTATATATTGATATTTTTTATAAAATAACTTTTATTTTAATAACTATGATCTCCTGATTTATGTTTTCTTCATAGAGATAAAATAAAGGAAAACGTTTTTTTCTCTTAGAAAAAAAGAATCGATAAAAATCACCTAAAAGATTAAGCAGGTGATTTATCTTCGAAAAAGATAACTGATTTATTTTCATGATTCCGCTGCTGGAAACGAGCTAAGATGGAAGAGGCGCAAGTGAGAGAAAAAAACGGAAGAAGCGTACAATTTTGTTAATTGAAAATCAAGCTTTTTCTTAGTTGGTATGCGAACAAGTTTTCGTGTTTTGCTGACGTAACAGCCTAAAAATGGTATGATAGTAGAAAACAATTCGCATGAGGTAGAAGGATGGTACGTTTTATTCACGCGGCAGATCTGCACGTTGACCGTGCCTTTGAAGGTCTGGCGAATCTCAATAAAAAAACACATAAAATATTTGCACAGATCAATCAGCAAGTATTGATCAATCTTGTTACGGCAGCTGTATCACAAAATGTCGATTTTGTTTTATTAGCTGGCGATACATTTCACCAAAATAAGCCTTCACTAAAGACGCAGCACTTCTTTTTTGAACAGATCCAACGTTTGGCCGAAAAGAAGATCCCTGTCTATATGATCTTCGGAAATCATGATTATTATGATCCGCAACGGTATTGGTTTGCTTTTCCTGAGAATATCCGTCTTTTTACCAGCGAAAAGGTAATGACTTTTGAAGGAAAGACCAAAAACGGTGAAACCTATGCAATCAGCGGCTTCAGCTATACTCATCCTTGGATCGAAACTTCTAAGGTCAGTGAGTTTCCTAAACGCCGCGCGGTGGATCTGCACATCGGTATGTATCATGGCGACAGCAATGGCGAGCGTTACGCACCATTTTCCATCAGTCAAATGCAGAAAAAAAATTACGATTATTGGGCGTTGGGGCATATCCATGTACCGACTGTCTTAAAAGAACAGCCGCCTATCTTATATTCAGGTACGACACAAGGACATAATAAAAAAGAAACAGCGACCGGTATCCAATTGGTAGAATACAATGGAAGCCGCTGTGTACGGCAAGAAATCAAAGTAGAAGAACTGGCTTGGGTTCATACAGAACTCTCTCTGGCAAAAGTCAGAAATCAACAAGAAGCCTTGGAGGAAATCAGCAGATATCTAGAGCAACAACCGGAGAATACTTTGCAGTCATTGCAGGTGACGGACTCCGAGCACTTGGGAAATGAGTTTCTGGCAGAGTATCAGCTGCAGGAAGTGATGGATTATGTCAATGAGCGTCCCTTGCAAAAAGAAAAGCAGATCATATTGTATGAAATCACTAGCCGCCAGACAGCGAGCGAAAAGCTTTTTCTGCCTGCCAGCGGTGAACTGTTGCAGTTGCTGTTGACGAATTACCAAGATCAGGCATTGTTTGAAATGATCCATGAAGAATTATTGACCCACACGATCGCTGCTAAAGCGCTAGATAAACAGCAATATCAAGAAGATGTTTTGAAAGCTGTCCGGCAGTTTATCGATCAGGGATTTGAGTGGGAGGAAGACAAATGAGGATATTGCGGGCGGAAATCGTCGGTTTTGGAAAATATCGGCAAAGGACCTTTGACTTTACATCCGGCAACCAGCTGTTATACGGGGTCAACGAAGCCGGCAAATCGACATTGTATCAATTTATCCAAGCAATGTTATTTGGCTTTCCGGTAAAACGGGGCAACAAGAGGGACTATGCGCCTAAAGACGGCACCAGTTTTGGCGGACGATTATGGCTGGAGTTTCCCGTAACTGGAGAAGTCTGCATAGAGCGCTATAAACAAGTTGATCGCGGACGCGCAAAAGTCATGATCGGTGAACGAATCGGCGACGAGCGGCTGCTGAACTCTTTACTGGCGCCATTGAACCTTCAATTATTTCAAGAAGTATTCACGTTTCAGCAGGAACAGCTGTCACAGCTGGATGCACTGCAAGAAAAGGAACTCCATGACGCGTTGATCTCATTAGGGATCTCCGGCAGTAAACAATTACTTGAGAAACGTCAAAGCTATATATCAGACGCGCAAAAACTTTTCAAACATAAAGGTCAAAAACTGCCTCTTAATCGAAAATTGTTGGATTGGCAAGCCCTTGACCAAAAGATCCATGAGAAAGAGCAGCAGGAATCAGCGGTACAAAATTACTACACACAATTAGCGGAAACCGATAAGAAACAAGAAAAATTGACCGCTAAGATCTCAGCCGCTGAGGAAAATTTAACGATCTTGAAAGAACAACAGCTTTATTGGACGCAGTATGAAGAACTGCAGCGTTTAAAAAAACAGCTCCAACAAGTAGATAGTCATGTGGATCAAGCTGAATTGGCTTCTTTTTATCAAGAATATCAGCGTCTGGAACAACAGATCGCTGAAAGCCAAGAAGCATTGGATAAAGCGTTGTCCCAACAAGAGCATTCAGAAAAATACAAGTTTTATCTGGCGAATGAACGAAAGATCACGGAATTGCTCCAAGAGAAAATCACGGCAGCCCGGTTGACCGATGAATTTCGGCAAAAGCTTCAAGAACAGAGCGAAGCCATTGAAAAATTAGACGCGTGGGAAAAAACATATCCGTGGGACCCTACGCATCTGCCACAGCCTTTGCCGACAAACTTTTTTGAACAGATCAAGAAAGCGGAGGAGAAACAGCAGCTTTTACAAGAACAAACGTTGAAGCAAGATTGGCTGATGGAGCAAAAAAAACATTTAGGGACGGCTCAGCCGACTGCTGATAATCAGCAGCTTATGTACAGCTATGGACTCTTCTTCGGTGCAGCGGCAGCGTTGTTAGGGGGGATCGCCACCAGTCATCGCTGGCTGCTGATTTTAGCAGGCATCTTACTAGCTGCTGGAGTATTTATTTTTAAAAACCAAAAGCAAGCCGCAACCAAAAGAACATCTAACAACGAATTAGGGCATGTTGAAGAACAGCTTTTAGAGATCGAAAAGACGATCACTGATTTGCAAAAACAACGGCAGACACACATCAGACTTATTGAAAAAAGTATTCCTGATTATAGCCAATGGACTGATGAACAAAAAAGCCGGCTTCCTTGGTATCAGCAGGACGTAGAAGATTATTTACAAACAACTGCCGACTTGGAAAAAATCGATCAACAATTGGAAATGCTGGATCAAAATTATCGGGCGTTGATGGAACGCTTCAACTTTTTACAAGACTGGTTGCCGTTAGCTGATTTGGAACTGGCTCAGCGGATGAACCAGCTTCAGCATTTTAATGATGAAATGAATGAATTGAAACTGCAAAAAACACATCGTTCCAGTATTTTGTTGAGTCGTCAGTTGGAACAATACAAAGAAAAAAAAGCCCAGCTAGTAGCTGATAAACAAGTTTTGTTGAAACAAGCCGGCATCAGTCAGCCTTCAGAGATCCCGTGGTGGTTGGAACGAATGCAGGATCAGGCAAAAGCTTGGCAGCGAAAAAAAGAGCTGGAGGAACTTTTGCGTACTGTTTATCCAGAGGAACTTTCTGCGGAAACACTGCAAGCGCGTTTTACTGGACTAAATGAACAGTTGACGGCTGATCGGCGACTTTTATCATCTATTTCCCAGGAAAATCAAAGACTGCAGCTGGTGATCCAGCAACTGCAGGTAGATGGCACATTAGATGAGCTGTATCAAGAGCGCAGCCGACTGCAAGCCGAGATCCAGGAATTGGCTCTTTCATGGGGGACACAGAAGATGCTGGCGGCTTTCATCAGTGATTTGACTACGGAGCTTTCTGAACAGCAACTGCCTCAATTATTGTTGACAGCCAGCCGATATTTGGCACTATTGACAGATCAGCGCTATCAAAAAATATCATTAGATGATGGGCAGCTTACCTTGAAAAATAAACAAGAAAGCTTAAGACTTTATGAATTGTCCACAGGAACCAAAGATCAAGTCATCATGGCGATCCGTTTCGGCTATCTGGCATTACAGCAAAACCAGCCTATTTGTCCGGTGATCATCGATGATGGTTGGCTGCATTACGATAGCCAGCGCAAGCGCCGTTTTGCCGCGTTGTTGAGAGAATTTGCTAAAAAATATCAAGTGATCTGTTTGTCTTCTGACGCAGAAATGGTAAGCTTATATCATGAATACCAACAGCCAGTAATGGAAATGGGGGAAAACGTATGAAAAAACTTAGAGAATTGGCGGTAGATGAAGAGTTTCAAGCTTTCGTCTTGATTAAGAACGCTGATGTGCGAGTTGCCAAAAACGGGAAAAAATTTATCGCGTTCACCTTCCAAGATACATCAGGAACAATCGATGGAAAGTTTTGGGACGCTTCAGAAGAGGAGATCGCGCGCTTTGAACCGGGGAAAGTCGTAGCTTTGCAGGGCAAGCGGGAGCTGTATAACGGCAACCCGCAAGTAAAGATCTTCCATCTGCGTCTAGCAAAACCGGAAGAGCCTAGCGAGCCTTCTGCATATATGGAACGAGCACCTTTGAAAAAAGAAGCGATGGAAGAAGAGATCAATCAAACATTGTTTGAAATCACTAATCCGCATTGGAATCGGATCGTCCGCTTTTTATTAAACAAATATCAAAAAGAATTCTTTGAATTTCCAGCGGCAAAACGCAATCATCACGCATTTGCCAGCGGTTTGGCGTATCACACCATCACCATGCTGCGTTTGGGAAAAGCCATTGTCAAAGAATATCCAGAACTAAATGCTTCCTTGTTGTATGCAGGGATCCTTTTGCATGATTTAGGGAAAGTGATCGAATTGACAGGACCGATGTCTACGGAATATACATTGGTAGGCAATTTGGTGGGACATTTGGTTTTAGTCGATGAAGAGATCACGAAAGCTTGTATCGCTTTGAAATTAGACGAGAAAGACGAAGACATCGTAGTTTTGCGGCACATGGTCTTAGCCCATCACGGGTTGCTGGAATATGGCTCACCAGTCCGCCCCCGGATCATGGAAGCAGAGATCTTGCATCAGATCGATCTGATGGATGCTTCGATGCAGATGATGCTGACTTCTATCAGACAAACGACACCGGGAGAATACACGGATCGAATCTTCGGTATGGATAATCGCAGTTTTTACGTACCAAAAGATGTATAAAGCCTGTGTAACAAAAAAAGTTCAACGGAATGGACTACTCGCTGTGATAGCGAATGTTCATTTCCGTTGAACTTTTTTATTTGAATCAAAAAGGATTATTTAGAAGACTCTGTTGAAGCTTCAGTTGATGCTTCGGTAGAATCCGTTGCGCTTTCTTTTGTAGAAGATTCTTTTGCAGAACTGTCTGTATCAGAGCTTGTTTTTGTATCAGCGGCATCGATATATCCTGATAAGATGTCTTTAAAGGCATCTTCTTTGATTTTGACATTTGCATCTTTCAATGTTTGACCGATCACTTTTGCAGTGAATGTAGAATCGTTCAACTTCGTTTGTTCCGCGATTTCGTTGATTTCATCTTTGTAAGGGTCCATGTCATTGCCTTTGTCTTTGTTTTTCACCATTTTCACTACATAGTAGCTTGTTTGGTAAGTAGTAGCATCCGTTGCAGTGATCACGTCAGAAACTTCACCGTCTTTTAATTTAAAGGCTGCTTCTTTTACTTCAGCAGGAACTGTTGAGGTTTGTGAATCAAACTTGATTTTTCCGCCGTCTTCTTTTGTTGCGGAATCAACAGATTTTTCTTTGGCGATTTTAGTAAAATCGGCATCTTTTTTGCTAGCATCTTTTTGGACTTCTTTTGCTTCATCTTCGCTGCTTAAAACGATGATTTGTGCTTCAACTTCTGGATGGAAAGAATCCCACGCAGCTTTTTTGTCTTCATTCGTCAATTTGATGTTTGCTTTAAGACCAGCTTCTAATACTAGGTTTTGGCGCAAATATTCTTTGAATGTTTTGGTTGTATAGCCGGCAGCTTCTACTTGTTGTTCAAAAGTATCGCCGAGGTTTTTCTTTTGTTTATTGTATTCATCGTCGACCATTTTATCAGTTACTTTATCGCCGTATTTATTGTCAAAAGCTCTATAAATAATCATATTACGAACAAGACTTTGATTAGAAGATTCATTTTTTGCTTCATTGTAAAAATCTTCGACAGTGATTTTGCTGCCTTTCATTGAAGCAATCTCTTGATTGTTTCCTGAACATGCTGCCAAGGTAAAGACGCTCATAGCTCCAAGTGCAGCCAATAGTAATTTTTTCTTCATTCTGTTTAGCACTCCTGTTATCTACTTAGATTTTTCACAAGTATAACTATAACATACTCTAATTTGAAGTGGTAGAATTCCTAAGATGTTTCGCACAAATTTCATAGTTTCATCAATTTTCAGCAGTTTTCTCAGGTTTTTCTGGAGCGAGCACTTCAAGCTGCGCAACATGTTCATTTATACGAGTAACTTGCTGGCGGATTTGTTCGATTCGGGGTTCCGCTTGGAATTTGAATGATTCGACATCTTTTTTCAATCCATCCTGAAGTACCGGCAAGGTTTCTGCCGCTGTTTGTCTGGTAGTCACGACAGCTTGTTGGAATCGTTGCAGGCTCTTGTTCAAGTCTAATGTTGTATCCGCTGCTTCTTCCAATTCCGCTGTCAATTTTTTACGGGTCTCATTGCCGCTGCGAGGCGCCAATAATAGTCCGCCGACTGCGCCGACTGTTGAACCGAACAATAAGCCTTTGATAAAGTTTTTCAACATCTATTTCACCTGCTTTTTGATTTTTTCAGCGATCGCTGTCAATTCTTCTGGTGTATATTGATCCATATGATTGCCAAAATGCATAGAAAAATCATCGTTTTTGCTGTAACGGGGGATCAAGTGGAAATGAGAATGAAAGACCGATTGATAGGCCAATTCTTTATTATTGTTGACGATATTCATGCCTTCAATCTCTGGAAAGGCTTCTTCGATCGCTTTAGCTATTTTAGGGATTCGTGCGAAAACATCGCTGGCTAACTTTTCATCATATTCAAAGATATCAGTGACATGTTTTTTCGGCACAACTAATGTATGACCGGGTGTTACTTGGGAGATATCTAAAAACGCATAGACTACGTCGTCTTCGTATATTTTATAACTTGGGATTTCTTGATCGATGATTTTGCAAAAAATACAATCTGTCATGGAGGTCATCCTTTCAAAATATTTTCTTAGGTTTACTTTACCATAACTTTCTGGGATTGTGAGAAATCAAGCGTGGAAACTGGCAATTTTGGCGGTTTTTTTTGGTATAATGATTTCAATGAACAATGGAGGAAAAAAGATGACATTAGAAGTAAAAAATTTAACAGGCGGCTATAGTCAGCTGCCGGTTTTAAAAGATATCGACTTTACCATCAATGACGGCGAACTGGTAGGTCTGATCGGCTTGAATGGTGCCGGAAAAAGTACCACCATCAAAGAGATCATCGGGATTTTACAGCCGCAAAAAGGATCGATCCAGATCAATGGGCTGACGTTGAAACAAGACCCTGAACAATACCGCAAACAAATTGGCTATATTCCTGAGACCCCGTCCTTGTATGAAGAATTGACATTACGAGAACACATCGGGATCACTGCGATGGCCTATGACATTCCTCAAGAAGTAGCGCAACAACGAGCGGCAAAGCTTTTGAAAACATTCCGACTGGAAAACAAGCTGGATTGGTTTCCTGCTAATTTTTCTAAAGGAATGAAGCAAAAAGTAATGGTACTGTGCGCCTTTTTGATCGAGCCCAGCTTGTATATCATCGATGAACCTTTTTTGGGGCTTGATCCACTGGCGATCCACGCTTTGTTGGAATTGATGAATCAAATGAAACAAACTGGTGCTTCCATCTTAATGTCCACTCATATTCTGGCGACTGCAGAAAAATATTGCGACCGGTTTGTCGTCTTGCATGAAGGAAAGATCAGAGCGCAAGGAACGATCGCTGAATTGCGGAATGAATTCGGGCTGCATGAAGCGTCATTAGATGAAATCTATATTGAGTTGACTAAAGAGCAGGTGGCCGATCATGAATGAGTTGTTCTCTAAAAGACTGCAACTTCATCAAAAACAGATGATGAAATATCTGCGCTACGTCTTCAATGATCATTTTGTGCTGATCTGTACATTTTTAGCCGGCGGATTGGGGTTATATTATTCTAATGCGTTGAAAGCATTGCCGGAGCATCCTTCGTTTTTATTTAGCTGGTTGATCCTTTTGGTGTGGCTGTTGATCCTGCATGTAGGACGTTTTGTCAGTTTGGCGAAACCTGCAGATCTGGTTTTTTTACTGCCGAAAGAAAATCAGATGAAAAACTATCTCCAGCAGGCTCTGCGCTATTCCTGCTATCTGCCTTTTGTATTGATCGCGTTGGTTTTGGGAGTCACGATGCCGCTAGCGGTAGTAACGACGGATCTGGAGTTTTCTCACTATATTTGGCTGCTGCCGACTTTGTGGGCGTTGAAAGTCGCGCATCTGCAATGGCAGCGTTATGGACTGTTTTTTGAAAGCCAGTCTAAAAAGAAAAGTTCCTATGCAGTATGGCTGACAGCAAGCTTTGGTGTGTTGACAGTCAGTTTGTATCTGTCGCCGATCATCGGTCTAATCTTAGGTGTGGCGACAGCAGTCGTGTCATGGCAAGTTTTATGGCAGCGTCCCACATTGACTTTGCACTGGGAAAAGATGATCCAGTTGGAAAAAAATCGCCTGCATCGGATCTATCAGTTTATCAATCTGTTTACCGATGTTCCAGAGATCACCGCCAGTGTCAAACGTCGCAAGTATCTAGATGGACTTTTAGAGCGGATTCCCAAGAAGCAATCCAATACGTATTTTTATTTGTTTGTTCGCCGGATGGTTCGAGGATCTGAATACAGCGGGCTGTATCTGCGGTTGGTTTTATTGGGAGGAGTGTTGCTGTATTTCAGCGAAGAACGCTGGTTCAGTCTTGGGATCGGCGGTTTGTTCTTGTACTTGATCGGATTCCAGTTAGTCCCTTTGTATAACCAATTTCGTTATATGGTGTTGACGCATCTGTATCCCGTCAAAAAAGAACAGCAGAAAACAGCGTTGCAGAAATTGTTGGCTATCTTATTGGCAGTCGCGGCAATCTTGTTTGCGGCAGTCGCCGGTATCCAGTTGAATGAATGGTCTGATCGTCTGATCGTCTGGTTGGGCTATGGGGTGATCGTTGTCCTCTTCATTCTTTTTTATCTGCCGGCCCGTTTGAAAAAAATCGATGAATAACAAAAAAAGATTGAGACAGTGTATCTGTCTGATAGCAACTATCTATTCGAACTAATTATTTCAGCGCTCCCATACATTTCCTTAATGAATGTATGAGAGCGCTGTTCTATATAGAACGGATGATTTTGATCAGTCTTGATTTGTGTCTCAATCTTTTTAGGCAGCTGCCGGTTGTTCATCGGACAGTTGGAATTGTGTTTCATATAAATGAGCGTATAGACCGCTTTGTGCTAGTAATTCGCCGTGAGTTCCTCGTTCTACGATCCGGCCATGTTCCATGACAGCGATCTGATGAGCAGTGCGGATCGTGGATAAACGGTGGGCGATTACGATGCTAGTGCGGTTTTTCAACAATTCGTTCATGGCTTTTTGGACATACATTTCAGAAAGCGCGTCTAAAGCGGAGGTGGCTTCATCCAAGATCAACAATTTTGGATCTTTCAAGATCACACGAGCGATTGCTAAACGCTGCTTTTCACCGCCGGAAAGTTTGACGCCGCGACTGCCGACTTGGGTATCATAGCCGTCAGACAGTGCTTGGATGAATTCGTGGATATACGCGGCTTTAGCAGCTGCAATCAATTCTGCTTCGGTAGCGTCAGGTTTAGCGTAAAGCAAGTTTTCGCGGATACTGCTGTTGAAAAGATAAGCTTCTTGAGTGACGATCCCGATTTGATCTCGCAAGCTTTTCAAGGTGAATTCTTTGATGTCGCGGCCATCGATCGTGATCCGGCCCATCGTTGGATCATACAAACGAGGGATCAGGCTGGTCAATGACGATTTTCCGGCTCCCGATGGTCCGACTAGCGCCAGCATTTGTCCTGCCGGTACAGCTAGGTTGATATCTTGCAGAGTCGGATTTTTTTCATAGTCAAAAGCGATATCTTCAAAAGTGACCTGCCCGTTTTGGATCACGATATCTTCAGCGTCTATCTGATCGGTGATTTCAGCTTTCATATCGGTATATTCGAAAATACGATCGAACAACGCAAAAGAGCGCATGAAGTCTACTTGGATATTGGACAACTGCGTTACAGGATTATACATCCGTGAAAGCAAAGTAGCGAAGGTCAGGATACCACCAATCGTGATTTGTCCTTTGATCATCAACATTCCGCCGATCAAATAAACCAGCATCGGTCCGATCGTTGTAAAAACGGACATAGTCATTCGGAACCAACGCCCGGCAACAGCTTCTTTCAATTGTAATTTTGTCACATCTTCATTCGCAGTCGCAAATTCAGTGTAGGCTTTTTTCTCATTGGTAAACAGCTTCATTAAAGTACTGCCGCTTGCGCTGAGGGTTTCTTGGACATGCTGATTGAGGCGGCTGAGTTTTTCTTGGCTTTGGCTGGTGATTTTCCAGCGGATCTTTCCGACTTTGCGAGTAGGCAAGATAAATAGCGGCAATGTCAGCACACTGACCAAAGCCAAGATCGGATTAAGAGAGATCAATGCCACCAGTGTCGTTCCTAAAATAAACACACTAGTCAAAGCATTGACGACAGTTGTCTGGAAAATCTGTTGGATCCCATCCACATCACTAGTCAAACGGGTCAAGATCTCCCCTTCTTTGACATCATTGAAAAAACGTTGCGGTTGTCGGCTTAGATTCGTATAAAGCTGGTTCTTGATATCATAAGTGATTTTTTTTGAGATCCAAGTGCTCAAATAGCCTTGTGCTACTTGAAGCAGATTCAAAAAGACGGTTGCGCTGATGGAAAGACCAACTAGGAGTGCAAGAGTCCCTAAATTTTTATCAGGTAATGCCTTATCCACGATCTGTTGTAATAAAATCGGAGGGACAAGACCTAAAACAGAAGTAAACAGGATTAAAAGGATCACTGTAAATAACTGAAGTTTATAGTTAGCAAAATAAGAAAAAATGCGACGAACAAAAGGCATGGTTAATTTTGGTGTTTTTGATGGATCGATGTCAAAGCGCATCTTTGGCATAAACATTCCCCTTTCGTCGTACCATTGGATTTTTGTTAGGTACCTAATTATTATACGACGGAATAAAAGAAAAGTCAATTAGTTAGGTGCCTAATTAATTGACGAGTTAAGAAAAATTTATTATTATGGAGGAAAATCGGAGGGATATTAATGCCTAAGGAAAATCAACTGTTTGAAGCGTTTCAGCGAGCCAATCGACTGTTGAAACGTCAAATTTATCAAGCGCAGCAAAGCAATGGAGAGGAATTCTCTCATGGACAAACAAGGTTGTTGCGGATTTTAGCGCAGCAGTCTGGCGCTTCGCAAAAGACACTTGCCGAACTGATGAGGATCCGTCCGGCTTCATTGAGTGAGTTGTTGACAAAGCTGGAAAAAAAAGGCTACGTCAGCAAAGAACAAAATCAAAAAGATCGCCGGGTCACTAATTATTTTTTAACACCCCAAGGACAAACGTTAGCTGATTCGTTAGAAAGTGTCCGCAGCAGTTTGGGAGTGGAGTTTTTCTCCATACTGTCAGAAGATGAAAAAGCATCGCTGACTGAAATCTTAAACAAATTGAATCAACAAGAAGAATGAACACCTGAACAAATTTTGCGAAAAATATGGATGCGAAATAATTTGTATATCCTGCCATACTTGAAAAAAACGAACGTATATCCGCTTGACGCACATGGATTCACCGACTACAATGAAGGGTACTGTGGAGAATGTTGAAAGGAAGAGAGCTCGGATGGAAATTCAGTTGGATCATGAATGGCGCATGCGTCCTATCAAAGGCGATACGGGCAAAGCGTATGTCGGTCTGCGTGAGAAAGAAAAAGTCTTCATCAAGCGAAATACCACCCCGATGCTGGCTGCTTTGTCTCGTGAAGGCATTACTCCTAAATTGATTTGGACAAAACGAACCGGAAACGGTGATACACTGACAGCGCAAGAATGGCTGGAAGGACACATCCTCGATCCAGAAGAGATCGGTCAGCGAAATGATGTGATGGATGTCTTGTACCAGCTGCATCATTCAAAATCATTGAAACAAATGCTGGAGAGGATCGATGATCGGGTCGTCACTCCTAAAATGATGTTGAAAAAGTATGAAGAGGATCTGCCTCCTGCGCTTTTGCAAAACCGCTTTTTGAAGCTGGTTGTGGATTATTTGCGAAAAAATATCCCGGCATTCGATCAGGAAAAAAAGGCTGTCGTTCATGGGGATGTCAATTGTCGGAATTGGCTAGTCTGTCAGCATTATTTATATTTAGTCGACTGGGATTCTATTATGTTTGCTGATCCAGCGGTGGATATCGGTACGATTTTGGGACATTATTTACCGATTTCTTCGTGGAGTCACTGGCTGATCAGTTATGGCGTGCAAGCTACCTCAGATAACTTGGATCGCGTGTATTGGTATGCACTAATGTCGATTTTGCAAGAGATCAAAAAGTACTATCTGCGGGGCGAATTCAAAACGATGAATGAAGAGATTTTACAATTAAAACGTGTTTTTAGCGGCTAGAGATCATGATATAAGTCAACGCTAATCAAAAAATACCCGCATGGTATAAAACTGTCTGTCGTAAACAACGATGCTGATTTGCGACAGATGAGACTCCCGCTGCAGGAGTGCTGCCTCGGATAATAAGTTGATGGACTTATATTGCGGTCTCTTTTTTATTGAAAGAGAGGAAAAAATGAGAGTAAGAAAACGAAATGGTGCGGAAGAAATGTTGGCTGCACACCCAGAGATCGTAGTTGCTGATCCAACAGCTTGGAAAGGACGCTGGCATGAGCGTTTTGGTAATGATCGTCCTATCCATATCGAGATCGGTATGGGGAAAGGCCGTTTTATCACCGGTATGGCAGAAAAAAATCCTGAAATCAATTATATCGGAGTAGAAATGCAAGTCAGTGTGGTTTCATTTGCATTAGATAAAGTGCTTGAAAAAGAACTGCCCAATGTTCAGCTGCTGCATGTAGACGGTTCTGCGTTGACAGAATACTTTGCCGATAGTGAAGTGGACCAGATCTATTTGAACTTTTCTGATCCATGGCCTAAAAAGCGTCATGAAAAGCGCCGATTGACCTCACCGGCATTTTTGAAAGTCGATCAAGAGATTTTGCGTCCGGCAGGAGAGATCCATTTTAAAACGGATAATCAAGGGTTGTTTGAATATTCCCTTGCCAGTTTTTCAAAATTTGGGATGACGATCCAACAAGTTTGGCTGGATCTGCATCATAGTGATTATGCGGACAATATCATGACTGAATATGAAGAGAAGTTTTCCACACGTGGACAGCGGATCTATCGGGTCGAAGCTCGTTTTGCGGATAAGACGAAATAATAGGTGATTTCGTACTGATAAAAAAGTGATTCGTTGTTTTTCTTGTATAGACATACAAAATTTCTATGAGATAGTATTATGAACGGTACTATTCAAATAGAGAATTTGTATGTCTTTTTTGTTTTTTTATACTGATAATAAAAAATATTTTCTATTTTCCTTCATCTAAAAAATCAACAGAAAAGTACTTTCTAAAATCTGATATAAAGCAATTAGTTCTTTTGTGTGATTATACGCCATAAAACAATACGTTTATTATTTAAAACGATTAAAATTAAGGATAAATACTTGATGTTTTGATCATCCTCTTGATAAGATGAGTCTACAAGGAAATAAGGAGGAGAATATGAAAAATAAATATTTGTTAGTTGGAATCAGTATGTTATCTATAAGTTTACTTGCAGGATGTTCAGGAAATGATATGTCATCCGATCAATCCACGAGTCAGACACAGAGTACGTCATCAAGTATCAGCCAATCCACAAGTGCAACTGAGACATCGGACACAGCTAGTCAAGAAAATGGAAAACGAACAGTTTCAGTAGAAGATGCCATTAAAGCATTTCAAGACACATACCCTGATGCAGATATAACTTCACTTGAATTGGACACATCTTTTGGCAAATATTTTTACAAAGTTGAAGGTTTAGATGACAGTAAAGAATACGAAATACGAGTTGACGGGGAAACTAAAAAGATTGAGAAAGAACGCGAAGAATCGCTGGATGATGATGAGAAAAATGGCGAAAAACGCAAAGATAAATTAGCACTTACAGACTTACTAAGTATAGAAAAAGCAGCTTCGATTGCTGAAAAAGAGGTAGGGTCTGGACAAGCTACTGACTGGGACTTAGATCAAGAATTAGGGACCACTTATTGGGAAGTAACTGTAGAAGATAACGGCACAGAGACCAATGTAAAAATGGACGCGCGAACTGGTGAAATCTTGGAAAAAGAAGTTGATGACTAGAGATTGCCAATAGTCAGGTATACGGAATGTAGAGAAAGGCTGGTATTACTAACCTTTTTTATGGGAATTATGACAAAGACAACAAATTGATGTTTTTGCGACTTTAAAAAGGAGTTCAAAAAATGAACAAAACTACTCGTGAAGAGATAAAAGAAAAGTTAGTTGCTGACAAATTTTTTGCAAAAAGCAACTGGGGATTGAAAATTCGCCAAATACTTCTGACATTGCTGGCATGGTGTGGCCTGCTTGTTCCCTTTGTCTGGTTCCTTTTGCCAAGTATTTTCAAAAACGATGATATAGGATGGGATTTTTATGTCTCGGCGCAAGAAATCTTAAGACTTGAAAACCTCGGGCTGTTTTTTCTAATTGCTTTTTTTGTAATAGCAGTCATTTCAATCATTTAACCTTCCGGAATAATTACCGTTTTAGGAATACATTGAGAAAAGAAAAACAGTATGACGAAACTCTCCTAGAAAAACGCAAAGAAGCACTCGAGGCGTTTTATACGGAACGTTTCGGCAGCAAAGAAGAGCGTGAAAATATTTGTTACTACTCTGTACCACCTGAAAAAAATATTGATGATGATGAGATTGCCAAACTTTTTCAAGATAAGGAGGTGCCTTTATGACTATCAATACAGGGATCCCATTCATTGATGGACTTATTTCCTTTATGTTGTTTGTATTGATTACCTATCCTATCTTGGGTGGATTTATTTGGTTTATCGGCAGTCTTTGTTATACGTTTTTATTTCGTTATCGTCAATTGGATTGGGCCGATATTCCTACAGAAATCGAACCAATGATCACGATCATGGTACCGGCCCATAATGAGGAGATCGTGATTGAAAATACGATCGAATATTTGATGAATCATTTAAATTACCACAATTATGAAGTGATGGTCATGGATGATGGTTCAACAGATGATACACCGGTCATCCTTGAAAGATTGAGAGAAAAATATAGTAAACTGCGGGTGATCCGTATCGAAAAAAACAAAGGAAAGGCACATGCGTTTAATATCGGTGTCGGATTTGCAAAAGGCAAGCTGATATTGAGCAATGATGCTGATACGTTACCAGAACCGGATGCATTGACAAAATATGTCAATTATTTCTTACGAGAAGACAGTACGAATATTTCAGCTGTCACTGCCAATATGGATGTACAAAATCGCTCAACATTATTAGGAAAATCGCAGACAGTCGAATTCTCCAGTATCGTAGGAGTTATCAAAAGAACCCAGATCGGTGTATTAGGTGCTATCTATGCATACAGCGGAGCCAATACTATCTATCGTAAAGACGCACTGTTCGATGTTGGCCTTTTCCGTCAGAACCGAGCGACGGAAGATATCAGTATCGCGTGGGATCATCAATTTGATGGCTGGCTTTCATTATTTGCTCCTAAGATCATCTTTTTTATGGAAGTTCCTGAAACCCTCAAGATGCTCTATCGCCAACGAAAGCGTTGGGCCAAAGGAGGAACTGAGGTCTGGCTGACCAACATACGGCGAGTTTTATTACATCCCTTTAAAAATATCGGACGCAGTTTTTTATTTTTGGATCAGACATTGAGTATCTTATGGACCTTCTTTTTCTGGATCTCAACGGTGATTTTCGCAGGAATATTCATTTATAATCTGGTTTTAGGAAATTATCAGATCATTCTTCACTTGCTTACAGGAGCATTTACGTTTGTCTGTTTTGAAATGATCGCTGGTCTGTTGCAATTATTGGCTAGTTTACTGGTAGATGATGAAGGCAGCAAAATCAAATATTTTTTATTTGCACCACTTTATATGCTGTTTTTTTGGATGATGAATGCAGTAACGATCGTCGTAACGTTTATTCCGGCAGTCAAAACAATCTTAGGTCATGGGTCGGGTGTATGGGTCAGCCCGGAACGACAGAAAAGAGAATGACACAAGGATAGAAACTTAAACAAAAGGAAACAAGGAGAGCTAAAAAGTTTACTACTTATTTTAGCTCTCCTTGCTTTTTGGGATGGATTAAAAATCTAAGGTGCGAAAAAAGTATATTTTAAAATGTAAAAAAGTATAGACATTTAATCGTCTTAGAAGTATTATATAGACATAGTAGTTCTGCTTTTTTTAAGCTTTTAGAAAGCGTTTCACAGAAAGCGGAAACAACAGGAATGGAGGGAGAATATGTTAGGTTCGATTGAAGCAGGTGGAACAAAGATCGTTTGCGCAGTAGCTGAAAAAGAAAATGTAAACGAAATCATTGATTCGATAACGATCGCTACAACAACACCGCAAGAAAATCTGCCTCAGATCATTGCTTTTTTCGGTAAATACACGCTAGATGCATTAGGAGTTGGTTCTTTTGGGCCAATCGATGTCGATACATCCTCTGAAACGTATGGGTATATTACCAATACACCTAAGCTTGCTTGGAAAAATTTCAATTTTTTGGGAAAACTAAAAGAGGCACTTGATTGTCCGATTTTTTGGACAACGGATGTGAATATCGCTGCATTTGGCGAATTGTCTTATGGAGCAGCTCAAAAATACGAAAACTGTATTTATTTGACAGTTGGTACCGGGATTGGCGGCGGTGTAGTAGTGAATGGGCATATCTTGGAGGGAAAAGGCCATCCCGAATTAGGCCATATCTATGTCAATCAAAAAGCAGAAGATACCTTCGCAGGGGTCTGTCCTTATCATCATAATTGTTTGGAAGGATTGGCATCAGGACCGGCGATCGCTTTGCGGACAGGACAAAAAGGTCAAGAACTGACAGAAGATCATGAGGTCTGGGAAATAGAAGCGGACTATCTAGCGCAAGCTTGTGTGAGTTATACATTATCTTTTTCACCGGAAAAAATTATTTTAGGCGGCGGAGTTATGAAGCAGAAGCAATTATTCCCGCTGATCCGCAAACACTATCAGCACTTATTAAATAACTATGTATCAGTAGGCGACCTTGATGAGTTCATCGTACCGTGTCAATTACAAGATCAATCAGGGATCATCGGCGGTCTGGCTCTTGCGGATACATTGATAAAGGAGTAGAAAAATGAATTTAGAATTTCCAAAAAATTTCTGGTGGGGCGCTGCTACGTCAGGACCGCAATCAGAAGGACGTTTCAACAAAAAACATGCGAATATGTTTGATTACTGGTACGAGATCCAGCCGGAAGAATTTTACAATCAAGTAGGACCAGACACTGCTTCGAATTTTTACAACAGTTTTCGTGAAGATATCGCGTTGATGAAAGAGATCGGTTTGAATTCAATCAGGACTTCTATCCAATGGACGCGTTTGATCGATGATTTGGAAGCGGGTACAGTTAACGAAGATGCTGTCCGTTTTTATAATGAAGTAATCGATGAGTTTATCAAAAATGATATTCGTCCAGTGATCAACCTGCATCATTTTGATCTGCCAGTTGAACTTTATCATCGTTATGGCGGATGGGAATCAAAACATGTCGTGGATCTATATGTAAAATTCGCGGAGCGTTGTTTTGAATTATTCAGTGATCGTGTCGTAGATTGGTTTACTTTCAATGAACCAATGGTGATCGTTGAAGGAGAATACTTGCACCAATTCCATTATCCTAATCTTGTAGATGGGAAAAAAGCGGTACAAGTCGCTTATAACATCCAACTAGCATCTGCCAAAGCGATCGCTCGTTTTCGTGAATTGAATCGAAATCCAGATGGCCGTATCGGGATCATTTTAAATCTGACACCACCATATCCAAAAAGCGATGCCCCTGAAGATTTGGCTGCTTCGGAATTTGCGGATCTATGGCTCAATCAATTATTTATGAATGCATCCACATTAGGAGAGTTTCCTGAGAAATTGGCAGCAGTCCTTGAAAAAGACGGCATGCTTTGGGATGCTTCTCAAGAAGAATTAACAACTATCAAAGCAAATACTATTGATTATTTGGGAGTCAATTACTATCATCCTCATCGAGTACAGGCACCGGCTGTTTCGCCAAACAGTTTGACTGTCGATTGGATGCCGGAAAAATATTTTGATGAATATGAAATGCCGGGACGTCGAATGAATGTAGACAAAGGTTGGGAGATCTATCCTAAAGCAATTTATGACATTGGGATCAATATTCGAGACAACTACGGCAATATCGATTGGTTCGTTTCAGAAAACGGCATGGGGGTCTCTCGGGAAGAACGCTATTTGAATGAAGCGGGCGTGATCGAAGATGATTACCGCATCCAGTTTATCCAAGAACATTTGTATTGGCTGAATAAAGCGATGGCGGAAGGATCCCATTGTTTCGGTTATCATTTATGGACACCGATCGATTGCTGGTCATGGAAAAACGCTTATCGCAACCGTTACGGTTTTATTTCTACAAATATCCATACACAAGTCAAAACTATCAAAAAATCAGGACATTGGATCAAAAATGTTGCGGAAACGAATCAAGTGACATTAGAAGATACCCTGATAAAAACTATTGAAAATAATTAATGAGGTGGAAAAAATGGCTAAAAAAACGATTATGCTGGTTTGTTCAGCAGGAATGAGCACGAGTTTACTTGTAACAAAAATGCAAAAAGCAGCGGAAGAAAAAGGAATGGATGCAGATATCTTTGCAGTAGCGGCGTCTGATGCAGACAATAACTTAGCTACTAAACCTGTAGATGTACTTTTATTAGGACCACAAGTCCGTTTCATGAAAAACCAATTTGCGGAAAAGTTGGATCCAAAAGGAATTCCATTTGATGTGATCAACATGGCGGATTACGGCATGATGAACGGAGAAAAAGTACTTACACAAGCTGAAAATTTGATGGAAGGGAAATAGACACATGGAACAACAAAATCTTGAAGCGATCATGGGCTTGATCATGTACGGCGGCAATGCCAAAAGTGACGCGATGGAAGCCATCCAAGCTGCAAAAGAAGGCGATTTTGAAACTGCTGATCAAAAAATCAAAGACGCAGAGGCCTCATTGGTTGAAGCGCATCATGCGCAAACCAACATGCTGACACAAGAAGCACAAGGAAATCATATGGAAGTGACTTTGTTGACTGTGCACAGTCAAGACCATTTGATGACAGCGATAGCCTTTACCGATCTAGCCAAAGAACTCATTGACATTTACAAAAAAATGGCAAATAAATAATATATAGGAGGGATCAGGGCAGGAAGGTGTTCTGATCCCTCTTCTTTTATAGCAGAATCGGAATAGACTTTTGTGAGTTAAATAAGTTATTATCTAAGTATGTAAACCAGTGATAAGAGAGGTGATTTATTATGAAAAAATATATCCATATTTCTGGGGATTTGAGAAATAAGATATTGGCGGGAGAGTATAAATCAAATGACAAGCTGCCTTCTGAAAAAGATCTGGGGGCACACTATGAAGCCAGCAAGATGACCATCAAACAGGCATTGGATATTTTAGTGTCTGAAGGCCTGATCATCAAGCGTCGCGGTTCAGGAACGTTTGTTAAAGACTTGTCGAAAAAAGAAATCGACCGTATCGCGATCATCAATCAATTTCGAGGAAAAACAGCTGAGAATCCGGATAAGCAAGTAACCAGTAAAGTGCTTGATTTTTCAGTAGTCAAAGCAGATCCGTTTATCCAGAACAAATTGAATATTTCCGAAGATGATTTTGTCTATCATATTTATCGTGTCCGCTATCTCAATGGCAGCCCAACGGTTATTGAAGAGACTCATATGCCTATCGATGTAATTCCGGGTTTGAAAAAGGAAACATTACAGGCCTCCATCTATGAATATATTGAAGAAGAGCTGCACCTGAAGATCCAAAGCGGCCATCGAACTATTACAGTCCGTAAAGCAACTGATTTTGAAGCAGAAGAATTGGCGTTAGAAAAAGGAGATCCAGTCGGTGTCGCTGAACAAATCGGCTATCTTGTCACTGGAGCTGCCTTTGAACATTCGGTTTCCGTTCATCGCTATGACAAATTTGTGACGGAAATGATCTTAACCAGAAATTGATTTCTTCAAAAGATCTCCTTAAAGATTATCTTTAAGGAGATCTTTTATTTCGTTATTTAAACATTTTTTTATTAGCAAATCGTTATCAAAACTGGTGAGACTTCCTATAAAAGAAAGCGGATTAAAATTAATATAATTTATTTATGTTATAAAAATATACTTTTATTAAAAAAGTATAGACTTATATAAGATACCATGATATTATTACATTTGTAATCGATTACTAAAAGAAATAAGAGGAGTGGATTTTTGTGAATGGGTTCATGGATAAAATCAGTGAAAAAATTATGCCCCTAGCAAATTGGCTGGGACAGAACCGTTATTTGACAGTGTTGCGTGACGCATTTATGTTAGCGTTTCCTTTGACTATGTTCGGATCGATCGTAGTCGTAATCAATAACTTGCCGTTTTTCAACGACGCTACAAAAGGAACGTTGTCTAATTTATTCGGAAACGGACAAAACGCAACAATGAGTATTATGAGTGTATTTGTAACGTTTGGTATTGGCTATTATTTATCTAAATCATATGATGTTGAAGGAGTTTTTGGAGGCGCTGTCTCTCTTGCTAGCTTCTTGATATTGACACCTTTCTTTACAGTAACAGAAAGCGGAGAAACCGTTGGGAATATTTTAAGCCTTGACCGTCTTGGTGCTAAAGGGATGTTTATCGGGATGCTTGCATCATTCTTAGCGGCTGAAATTTATTGCCGTATTACAAAACGCGGGTGGCAAATCCGCATGCCTGACGGTGTTCCGCCAGCAGTTACCAAATCATTTGCCGCATTGATCCCAGCGATTTTGACATTGAGTGTTTTCTTGATCATCAATGCCATCGTAACGGGTGTATTTGACGTAAACTTGCACGACGTAATCTATGAAGTGATCCAAAAACCATTGACTGGTTTAGGAAGCAGCTTGCCAGCGACATTGATCGCATTGTTCTTTGTTCAATTTTTATGGTTCTTTGGTTTACATGGTCAAATCATTGTCAACTCAGTGATGGACCCAATCTGGAACACATTGATGCTGGATAATTTAGACGCGTATAAAGCTGGCGATCCATTACCTCACATCATCACAAAACCATTTATGGAAACATTCACTGTTGGTTTAGGTGGTTCGGGTATGACGTTGGCAGTAGTTGTGATGTTAGTCTTTATCATGAAGAAAAAACAATACAAAGATATCGGTCGTCTAGCATTAGGACCTGGTATCTTCAACGTAAACGAACCTATGATCTTCGGTTTGCCAATCGTCTTGAACGCAACGATCTTGATTCCTTGGGTTTTGGCTCCATTAGTAGTGACAACATTGAACTACTTTGTAATGGTAGCAGGACTTGTGCCAGCTCCTACCGGTGTTTCTGTTCCTTGGACCGTTCCGATCATCGCCAGCGGTATCTTAGCGACAAACTCTTGGCTGGGCGGATTACTGCAAGTGATTGACTTTGTGATCGTAGCAATCATTTGGTTCCCATTCTTGAAAGTATTGGACCGTCAACCAGACGCAGAAGTTTAAAAGCAACTGACGACCGCTACATAGTGGTCGTCAGTTTTTTTGTAAAGTGAATGGTATTATTTTCTGATATAGAAAAATAATCGAAAAGATAACTAACAACTCCAATTAGGAAACCAGCGAACGGATTTGTGTTTACTTGTGCTATCAGTTAAAATGATAGACATCAGATGAATTTAAGAAAGGAGTAAACACATGGAAAACAAAACGCTGGTAGATAAAACAGTAGATAAGATCATCCGCTATATCAATGAGAATGATCTGGATGTGGGTATGAAGTTGCCTAATGAGTATGAACTGTCTCAGCAATTAGATGTTGGTCGCAGCACAGTACGGGAATCGGTAAAAGCATTGGCCTCAAGAAATGTATTGGAAGTGCGTCAAGGCGCTGGTACCTTCATCAGCAGCAAACGAGGAATCGCGACTGATCCATTAGGTTTTTCGTTGATCAAAGACCAAGATAAAATGATTTCAGATCTATTTGAGCTAAGATATCTGCTGGAACCTAAAATGGCTGCACTAGCTGCAAAACATGCGACAAATGAACAAATCGAAAAAATGAATCGATTGAGAATTGAGATCGAAGAATCCTTTTATCAAAACGATAAACGGCATGTTGAATTGGATATTGATTTCCATACGACGATTGCAGAAGCAAGCGGCAATGTCGCACTGTTTCATATCGTACCGATCATTAACGAAGCAATCGCCTTATTCAATAAAAATTATGATATCCAGCACCTCAAAATCGAGACGATCGATATGCATAAAGATATAACTGAAGCGATCGGAAAACACGATGAAACCGGCGCATTGGATGCTATGACGATTCACATGGCAAACAACCGCAAACAATTAAATGCGATTATTCATCAAAAAAATGAAATCGGTAACAAATGATATTGACAAGTCATCTGATGTATTTTATAGTACATACATCAGATGACTTTTTCTTTTGGCAGAAATAATTATCCACAAAAATTCTTATTATTTAAAAACCCAATATTGTAAGCGTTGTATTTCGTGCGTTTGTGAAAGTTTTCTGATAAAAGATACGCAGTGAGTTATTGGGAAAAATGAACTATCCAGCAAGAAGGACATACGTTTTTAAGGAAAAATATAATTTACAGTTCCAAGACGTGTGACCAAGTAGTAGACTGAAAGGGGAAGAATTAAATGGAAACAGGTTTTATGGATAAATTGGCAAATATATTAGGGAAATTTGCCACAAAAATCAATAGTCTGCGCTACATCAAGGTGATCAAAGACGCATTTGCTTCATTGATCCCTGTCATTATCACAGGAGCATTCGGGACATTGTTTTCAGCGATGGTTTTTGATTCGGAAAATGGATTGGCACAGATCAATGCTCTGCGGTTTTTAGAGGATTTGAAACCGATATCTTCAGCTATTAGTTATGTGACATTGAGCTTTTTAACCATCTATGCGGTATTTTTGATTGGGATCGAATTGGCGAAATTGAATAATGTCAAAGGGATCTTTCCGGGAGTCGTGGCAGTCATGTCCTATCTTTCGGTGAATCCGACAGTCTATGAATTTGTTAATAATGATACAACAGTCATAGCGGAAAATGTTTTGGCAAAACAGTATACGGATACGAAGGGTTTGTTTTTAGGGATGTTCGTTGCGATCATCTCCATTGAATTATATTGTTGGTTAGGCCGTCAAAAGAAATTGCAGTTAAAGATGCCTGAGACGGTGCCCGCAAATGTGGCTTCTAGTTTTTCGGCATTGTTCCCAACGATTTTAACAGTTGCGATCATCGCGACACTAGGCTTTATTATCAAGGCAATCACCGGTTCTTATGCCTATGATATTATTTATAATATTATTCAACGGCCTTTAGAAGGCGTCGTTCAAGGTCTTCCTGGAATATTGCTGCTGATGTTTATTGCTCAAATCTTTTGGGTTATCGGGATCCACGGAAATCAAATGGTCAAACCGATCCGCGAGCCATTATTGCTGGCAGCGATCGCCGTCAATACCGAAGCGTTTGAAGCTGGTAAAGAAGTACCAAATATCATTACGATGCCATTTTGGGATATGTATATGAATATGGGTGGTTCAGGTGTCACGATTGGGTTGCTAGTCGCGATCTTATTAGTCGGAAAACGGGAAGATATGCGTCAGATCACAAAGCTTTCTTTGGCGCCGGGAATCTTCAATATCAATGAACCTGTGATCTTCGGAATGCCGATCATGCTGAATCCGATCTTGGCGATCCCATTTGTCATCACACCGCTGATCACTGGTACGATCGGATATATAGCAACAACAATGGGCTTTGCTGCCAAAGCAGTCGTGATGGTGCCGTGGCCAATGCCGCCGATCGTCAACGCATATTTGGCAACAGCAGGTGATATCGGAGCGGTCATTACACAAATCGTGTGTATCGTAGTATCGATCTTGATCTATCTGCCATTTGTAAAAGTCATGAATCGTACACGCAATGAAGTTGCTTAATCAAGGAGGACATTATGAAAATCGCTATACCTGAAAATTTTATTATCGGCGCCGCTTCGTCGGCTTGGCAAACAGAAGGCTGGCATGGGAAAAAAGATGGACAAGATTCATTCCTAGACAGCTGGTATAAAGAAGAAACTTTTGTGTGGCATAATGGATATGGTCCAGCAGTGGCTACGAATTTTATGGAAAAATACCAAGATGATGTCGATCTGATGAAAGAGATCCACTTGACACATTATCGTACGTCGATCAACTGGGCACGTTTTTTCACTGATTATGAAAATCTGGTAGTTGATGAAGAATACGCGCAGCACATCAGCGACATGGTGGATGCATTATTGGCCGCCGGTGTGGAACCGATGCTTTGCTTGGAACATTATGAACTGCCGTCTTATTTAATGGAGAAATACGATGGCTGGTCATCAAAAAAAGTCGTTGAATTATATGCAGAGTATGCGCGGATCGCTTTTGAACGTTACGGTGATCGGGTCAAACATTGGTTTACCTTCAACGAACCGATCGTTGTGCAAACTCGCTGCTATTTAGATGCGGTACGCTGGCCTCATGAACAAAACACGAAAAAATGGATGCTGTGGAACTATCACAAAGTTTTAGCGACAGCAAAAGCGGTAGCAATCTATCACGCCGGAAATTATGGCGGCAGGATCGGTTGTGTGCTGAATCCGGAGATGGTCTATCCTCGTTCAAATTCAGCGGAGGATCAAAAAGCAGCAGAGATGTACGATCTGTTCTTCAACCGTGTCTATTTTGATCCAATGGTCAATGGTGTGTATCCGCAAAAATTGATCGAGCTTTGCCAAGAACACGAGATCTATTTTGATCCGACGCCAGAGGAATTGGCGATCATCAAAGAAAATACAGTTGATTTTTTAGGGGTCAATCAGTATTATCCGAAGCGTGTGAGAGCTCCTCGTTATCAATGGAATCCAGAAATGCCATTCCATCCGGAAATGTACTATGAAGTATTCGATCTGCCAGGGAAAAAAATGAACAATTCCCGCGGCTGGGAGATCTATCCGCAAATCATGTATGATATGGCGATGTATCTGAAAAATAATTATCATAATATTCCTTGGCTGGTAACTGAAAACGGCATGGGTCGGGAAAATGAAGAAAACTACCAAAACGAACAAGGTATGGTAGAAGATGATTACCGTATCGATTTCATCAGCCAGCACTTGCGCTATTTATTGAAGGCTGTGGCAGATGGCGCCAATTGCGAGGGCTATATGCTCTGGGCCTTTACTGATTGCGTGTCGCCAATGAATGCCTTTAAAAATCGTTATGGTCTGGTTCGTATCGAATTAAACGAAGAACGTACCCGTTCTCTGAAAAAATCCGCGTATTGGTACCGTTCGTTGATCGATGATCGCATACTGGAAGCAGAAGAGGAAAAACTTTATAGATAATATGGCGGGTAGAAATTGATCTTTGATCGATGTCTGCCCGTTTTACATGAAACTATTTTATAGATGATCGCAAGTAAAAGCAGTCAGCTTAACAAATGAGCAGGAACTTTTCAGCTATCTGTCGAGAAGGGAAGTGGGAAAATGGAACAGTATTTTTTAGGGATCGATATCGGCACGACCGCCATCAAATTCGGCGTGATCGCTGAAGACGACGTACGATTCAAAACAGCTGTCGAATTAGCCACCTATTATGAAAACAAACAAAACTATCAAAAAGCAGAGGATGTCTTGCAAGGAGTCATTGAGGGCATCAAACAAATTCCTGAATCTTTCAGAGAGAAAATCAGTACTATCGGATTCAGTGTCCCGATGCACAGCTGTATGCCAGTAGTTGACGGCAAGTATGAAAAAATATTTATCTGGTCTGATAATCAAGCAGAAGAAACAATCGAGGCATTCAAAAAAACACCAGAAGCAACCCGCTTTTATTTAAAGAGCGGGACACCGATCCACCCAATGTCGCCCTTTGCTAAGATTTTGTATTTCCAGCAAACTAAGCAGTATGGCCCCCGGACCCGATATTATGGTTTTAAAGAACTGATCCTGAACTTTTTTACAGGCAGTTATCGGATCGATCGTTCGACAGCTTCGGCGACTGGATTGTTCCATACAACAGAATTGACATGGGATGAAGAAATCTTGGACTATTTAAAAATCCAAGAAGATCAATTGGCTGAGATCGTAGACTCGACAGCAATGTTTCCCATCCAAAAAAACGTTGCGGAAGAATTGGAACTCAACGCAGGTACAATGATCTTGGCTGGGGCCAGTGACGGGTGTTTGGCGGCGTATGCCAGTTACCGTTCGACTGGGATCAGCGACAGTTTAACGATTGGTACGAGCGCCGCTATCAGAAAAGTGACGGATCATCCCCATTTTGAAAGCAGTCAACAGAACTTCTGCTATTATTTGAACGAAGAATTCTATGTAGTGGGTGCGCCCTCCAATAACGGCGGATGTGTGTTGGAATGGGCACAAAATCAGCTTTTTGATGAAAACTTTTTTGAACAGCTGCCAAAGTGGCTGGAAAAATCACCGCAAGGAGCAAACGGCTTGCGCTTTCATCCGTATATCAATGGCGAACGGGCTCCTTTTTGGCGTAATGATGTATCAGCACAGTTGAAATATCTGACCATCAAACATACGAAACAAGACATTGCCCGCAGTATTGCAGAAGGAATCTTGATGAATCTCAAAATATTAGCCAAAATGGTGGAAACAAGTGACCATCTAGCTATCAGCGGCGGTTTTTTTAGAACGGAAGCTTTGGGTCAATTGACAGCAGATATTTTAGGCGCAGACTGTCTGCTTTCGGAAAAAAATGAACCTGTTTTTGGTCTGTACTATTTACTATATCCGCAAAAAAATCAGCGGAAAGACCCTAAACAGCACTTTGTCAGCGATCCTGCTGCAAAAGAAGAGTACGAACAACTCTTTTCGACTTATTTTGAATAGGCGAACAGCAGCTTGTCATTCGAAAAACCGGCTATTCTAAAAAAATTCTTAACCTCAAATAAGATGCTAGTCTTTTATCATCGTTTGGATTATAATCTAGTCTAATTGATGAAAAGGGAGTGTAGAAATTGGATTGGCAAACACTTTTTGCGCTTGTCGAAGAGAACTGCGAAAAGGTCGTTCCTATCGAAATGGCAAGCGGGCTTTGTTATGTCTATCAAACACGAAAAAAAGGTTTTCCTTTTAGGAATGTTGTTTATTGTCAGAAAAAAGCTTTTGCGGCAAATGAATTGGAAGAAATCGTGACATTTTTGAAAAAATACGGGTATCATCCAGAGGTGCAAAACGCTCTGACAGAAGCCGAAAAAATTGGTATAAAGTAGACAGAAGTTTGACATTCTGATTTTGAAACTGGTCGAAATATTTCCGTATAAAATAAAAACGAGCCTCTCAGCGCTAAGCTGAAAGACTCGTTTTTTTTATTCTGCTTGGTAAGTTACTTCGATATTGTTATCTACTGCTTTTGAGTAAGGGCAGATATGAGAAGTTTCTTCTATATATTTCTGGGTTTCTTCTTTTGAGAGACCTTCGACGTGAGCGATGATCACCACAGCGATATGCAAGCTGGTTGGATCACTCATATCACCTAATAAACTGACTTCTGCGCGGACACTGCGAGGTTTATCTCCCAGACCATCACGTTCTAGCGGAAAGGACATGGCACCGTTGAAACATGCGGAGAATCCGGCAGCGAATAATTCTTCCGGATTTGTGTAGCCCTCTTTTTTGGTCATCGTTGTTTTTACATTCAAATAACCTGTTACTGAGTCGCTTTCTCCTTCGCGGCCACCTTTATTGACAACAGTTGCAACTGATAATTTTTTAACCATTTTACTCATCCTCTCTATTTAGCTTACAAAAATATTATACGTAAAATAAATGATTACTGAAAATTATATGCCTAATTCCACTGGAAGAGCACTGATTGGAACGAAAAATAAATATTCTGGTATACTTGAAAAAAGGATAACAGAAAAGCGGACGGATAAAGAAAACGAATAGTCGCAGCAGCTTATTACAAGGAGAAAAATATAACAAGCCAGCGATAAAAACGAAATGATTGACGAATCCAACAAACCATACGATAATACGTTCACTAAACTTGGTTATCGGAGGGGAAAAAATGCCTAAAACAAGGATCGAAGCTTTTACAGATGCCGTGATCGCTATCGTGATGACGATTCTAGTCTTAGAATTGAAAAAGCCTGAGGGAGATACTTGGAAAGCTTTTGAAGGAACAGGCCATCAGTTTGTCATCTATTTAATCAGTTTTATTTTACTCGCTATCTACTGGAACAACCATCATCATATGTTTCATATCGTTCGAAAAGTTGATGGTTGGGTACTGTGGGCGAATAATTTTTTGATTTTGATGATGAGTCTTTTTCCATTTGCAACAGCATGGGTGGGAGATCATCCAACTTCCCTTGCACCGCAATTATTGTATGGAATGATTCTTTTCGGAGCCGATCTGGCGTATTTGCTCGTTGGATTGTCACTGGTACGGGTCAATGGCAAAAATTCAGCTGTGGGACGTTTATTTAGCCATTATCATAAGATTTATGTTACATTGCTATTGAAT
The DNA here is from genome assembly GCF_900604485.1 of Enterococcus mediterraneensis. NCBI lineage: Bacteria > Bacillati > Bacillota > Bacilli > Lactobacillales > Enterococcaceae > Enterococcus > Enterococcus mediterraneensis. The sequence goes on along the minus strand of NZ_UWOP01000001.1, from coordinate 1,031,068 downwards.
ATAGTAGCGCTTTTTGCTGGATGGCTGATCCATCCTATGAGTGTTTTGGTAGTCAATGGCTTGATGCTGTTATTATGGTTTATTCCAGAGAAGAAAATTGAAAAAATCAATTAAGGAGGACATTCACATGATGGAGTTGTTTAAAGGGCAAGAGGAATTTTTAGAGGATTATAAAAAAGCTGCAAAAAACTACGGCAGTGACAAAGAGATCGTGGATGCGGTCATGGATCAATTAAACGAACAGCAAATGAAAGATCAAGAAAATTTGCAATTTGTTCTATCAGCTGAACAATCAACTGCAGATAAAGCAATTATTTTTCCCTTTACGAAAGAGTTATATTCTGAAGATCAAGAAGCAACCATCTCCACACGTTTTTGCTATGCAGGAACAGACTACCGTCCGGAAATCGAAACCGATGAACAACCTTAAAGAAAATCTCGCGTTTTGACATTCTGATAGTAAGATGTTAAACTTTGGGACGCTTAGATGAAGAAATCTTTTTAGTATTGACTGTTAACAAAGGATGCAGATAAGATTTCCGCATACTGATCGGCTAAAGTGATGATCTGGAGGCTATCAAAAAATTGATGGCACGCAGAAATTCGGCTTTCAAAAGCAATCATAAGCTATAGACAATTTTGTCTATGGCTTTTTTTATGAGAGAAGGAAATAAAATGTTGAACTTGACCAATATCACCCAGCAATTCGGGGAAAAGGTATTGTATGAAAATTTGAATCTACAGATCAATAAAGGGGAACATGTGGGATTGATCGGACAAAACGGCGCCGGCAAAAGTACACTAGTCAAAATCATTACTGGCGAGCTTTTAACGGATGAAGGTCAGGTAGAGTACCCTAAAAACAGCAAAATCGGTTACTTGGATCAATATGTCCAAGTGGATGAACAGCTGACGATCATGGATTTTTTAAAGACCGCTTTTCAAGAAGAGTTGACGAAGGAACAAAAAATCGTATCATTGTATACGGAATATTCGGAAACGCTGGAAGACAAATTGCTGGAAAAAGCCGGACGTCTGCAAACGGAACTAGATCAAGGGGACTTTTACCAGATGGAAACGGTGATCCAAGAGATGGCTACCGGTCTTGGGATCGATGTCTTGGGACTGGATACCCGGTTGGAAAATCTCAGCGGTGGGCAACGGTCTAAGATCATCCTAGCTAAACTTTTGCTGGAAAAACCGGCGATGCTGGTATTGGATGAACCTACCAACCATTTGGATGATACTCATGTCCAATGGCTGACACAATTTTTACAAGACTTTGCCGGAACCTTTCTAGTGATCTCTCACGATCGCCACTTTTTGAATGCAATCGTGACCCATGTGGCGGATATCGAATTCGGCCAATTGACAAAATACACGGGGAACCTGGATCAAGCGCTGAAACAAAAAGAAGTCAATCGCGAATCTTATCTGCGTCAATACGCGGCCCAAAAACGTCAAATCGAAAAAACGGAAGCATATATCCGCAAATATAAAGCCGGTTCCCGCTCAACCATCGCGAAAAGTCGGCAAAAGCAGTTGGATAAAGTTCAGCGTCTGACACCGCCGGCAAGCACAGCGAAGCCTCAAATCGTATTTCCTTATCAAGAAATCGTCACGACATTTGCATTAGAGACCGATCAATTGGAGATCGGTTATGATCGGCCGCTGCTTCCGCCGATCGATCTGTCGCTGCGTTATGGAGAAAAGGTGGCCATTCGCGGGTTCAATGGGATCGGTAAATCGACGCTGTTGAAAACATTGATCGGTGAGCTTTCACCGCTAAGTGGTGGGTTCCATTTTCCAGAAAATACCATCATCAATTATTTTTCCCAAGAATTGTCATGGGAAAATCCATTGGCGACACCACTTCAGTATTTGAGTGATCTGTTTCCAAAAGCTACCGTCAAAGAATTGCGGCGGCAGCTGTCCCGTGCCGGTTTAGCCAATCAATTGGCACAAGAGCCGCTGCGTTTATTGAGCGGCGGCGAGCAAGCAAAGGTCAAATTTGCGCAGATGACGATGCAAAAAAGCAATTTTTTGATTTTAGATGAACCTACCAACCATATCGACCAAGAAACAAAAGAGAACCTGCAGCAAAGCTTTGAAAGATTTGCCGGTACTGTGATCGTGGTTTCCCACGAACCCGGCTTTTACGATGATTTTGTTCAGCGAGTGATCGATCTGCAAGAATGAGGAGGGAAAATAATGTTTGATATTTTTGATGAGATCAATCTGACTGTAGTTGAACTGCCGATTGAAATCGAAGAAGAAAAACCTGTCTATCGAGGATTTATCCGGGAACTGCCTTTTATCAGCGGCGAAGGCAGTTCCCGCCAAGAGCTCTATCGCCAATTAGCTGAGAAATACCAAGAATACAGCGAAACCCAAGAGCCTGTCCAAGAAGAAATGACTTCTTCATTACTGTCGTATGAAGAATTATTGAAGTATTACGATGGAGAATCGTTCGACGGGTTTCAATTGCCCCATCAATAAAATCAAAAAAGCCTCCTACAGTTGATGTACGTACGCTCCGAAGTCTGCCATAAAAGGCGATCGGAGCAGTCATCAACTGCTAGAGGCTTTTTTACTGTTATGGAAGTTTATTGTTCTTTCCTATTGAAAAGGATGTTTCACGATAAAATCGCAAAGTCATCAGTGTTTCATAAAGTGCCAGCAAGATGAAGATGATGGCGATCAGCAAGACAGCTTTATAGCCGATCCAATGGTAACAAGCGATAGAAACGACACCGCCGGCAATAAAGGATAAGACGACCCGCAAGAAATGCATGAAGTTTTCCCAATCTTTTTGTTCCTTAGTTTTTAGATAATCATAGAGATTCGTTGCGACACCTTTTAAATTCCCGGTTGTAAATAGATTCGTGTAGGCACGGCCGTTGATCTTGTCAAAGGCGATCCACTGTATGGCCGCGGTAAAAGCGATCAGCACTGTTACCAATGCAGGATAGACATTGACAACTTTCAAGCTGATCACAAAAAAGATCACTGCTTCATAATAGAGAACGAACAGCCGCCAGAAATGCCAATTTTTTTTGCGGAAATAATCAATGGCAAATTTCGCTAATAAAATCCCAACGAAGAAAAAGAGTGTAGAGAGCAGTTTTTTGCCGACACTGGCCCAATCACCAGAAAATCCGTGGATGATCGCCAAAACCAGATTTCCGGTTTGTGCCGAAGCAAAAGCATCATAGTGGATATAAGTATAGGCATCCATCGCGCCGCCGATAAACGTCAGCAGCAGTCCGACAAATTGATCTTCATGAAAAGAGTGTTTCATTGTTTCACCAACCTAAGTTATTATGGAAACTATGTTACCACAATTTTTCTGAAAAGAATGCAGAAAAAATATTTTTACTTATTTTCAATCAAAAAAGCAGCAGACTGTCAACCAGTCTTACTGCTCAAATATTCATAAAATTAGGTTTTAAAATCAGTTGTTCGTTGCCAAAGCATTGACGATCGCGGCATTGAAGGAGTCAAGATCTCCCGGATTGCGGCTAGTGATCAGATGATAAGATTCATCGAAAACTACAGGATCGTCTTTGACTACTGCACCGGCATAGGCTAGATCCGGCATGATGGACTGATACCCAGTCAGTGTCAGATTAGGCACTAATTCTGTTTGAATGAAAAGCTGTGGTCCATGGCAAATCGCAAATACTGGACGCGGTGATTCTAAAAAGTCTTTCGTCAATTGGACATAGCGTTCGTCTGTCCGCAACTGATCTGGAGAGAAACCTCCCGGGATCAATAAAGCGTCAAAATCTTTCCAGGAAATTTCATCAATCGATGCATCAGCTTTAAACGTTTCCCCTTTTTTGCCCTTTACCGTTTCTTTTTCACTGATGATCACTACTTGATGCCCAGCATCTTCCAATGCTTGTTTTGGTGAAGTAACTTCGATATCTTCCACGAAATCTGTCATGATTACTGCTACCTTACTCATCAAAATGCCTCCTTGAAATTATTTTGTTGCTACTATTAATGATAGAGAAATACTTCTTTTTTTACAAATCATTTGAATGAAAATGAAAAAAGACGGCTGATGCCGTCTCCTTTTAACTGCTGGGTTTTTGCTAATTTATTCTTGGATCAATATTGCCTGTACGCCTTTGCCGGCAAGGATACGGGCCGCGTTGTAAGGATTAAGTCCTTTGCGATAGGTGATATAGATCTTTTTATCTGTTGGGATCTCGTCAAGTCGCTCCCGTAAAACACTCAGTGGGATATTTTTCGTCGCGTTGACAGTACCGGACACCGGTTTGTCAGCTTCGCGAATATCTAAGAAGAAGGCTGTCTTAAAATCTTCTTCGGGGATCTCATCGCGAGCGATGGAGATGACAGTGTTGGTCAATTGATTGATCGCGACATAGCCGGCAGTATTCAATGGATCACGAGTCGTTGAATATGGCGGGGAGTAAGGCAGTTCCAGATCAGGCAGATCAAAGACTGTCAGATTACCGGTGATCGCAACAGACAGTTCGCCGATACGTTTGTCGACACCATTTTCACCAACTGCTTGCCCGCCTAAAATCTTACCGGTGCCTTCTTCAAAAATCAGCTTTAGATTAAGACGCTTAGCATCTGGATAGAAATAGGCATGATCAAACGGCGTAATAAAGACTGCTTTATAATTGGTGATCCCATTTGCTTCCAACATATGCTCAGTATAGCCCACGAAACTGGCAGTCAAATCAAAGATTTTCGCTACACCAGCGCCGATAAAACCGCGATAAATCAAAGGGTTTCCACTGAGGATATCTGCCAGTAAATGACCTTGGCGATTGGCTGCGCTGGAAAGCATACTTGGAGTAGGCAATCCGGTGATCCGGCTTTTTGTTTCGATCACATCTCCAATGGCATAAATGTCCGGTTGATTGGTTTCCAATTTCTCATTGACGATAATATGTTGATCTGTTCCTAATTCGATCTCGGCAGATGTTGCTAATTCATTATTAGGACGAACGCCGGCAGAACAAATCACTATATCTGCTTCAATCGTTGTACCGTCAGACAAATGCAATGTTTGTCCGTTGTCAGCAACCTCTGTTATTGTGGTATTCAGCAAAATCTCTACGCCATGCTTCTTCAATTCCGCATCAATAATTTCAGCGATTTCTGGATCATAAGGATAGGCAACTTGATCAGTTTGCTCAATAATTGCAACCTCCATTCCCCGATGACGGAAGTTTTCGGCAATCTCTAACCCAGCCATGCCTGCACCGATGATCACAGCTTTTTGAGGCAGTTTTTCAGCGATGAACTGTTTGATGTCTGCCGCATTCGTAACATTTCGCAATACAAATGTATTTTCTGCATTTTTGATTCCTTTGATATCCGGCAGAAATGCGCGGGCGCCGGCAGAGATCACCAACTTGTCGTAAGTTTCCTGATATTCTTCACCGGTTTGGAGGTTTGTGATAGTCAGTAGTTTTTTGTTCGGATCGATCTTAGTCACTTCATGGAAGACCCGTACGTCAATATTGTTTTTTGTTTTTAAAATTTCCGGCGTACGTTCGATCAATGAATCAAGATCAGTGATGACATCTCCCAAATAATAAGGTAAAGCACAGCTGGCGTAAGAGATGTGTGCTCCCCGTTCAATCATTAAAATTTCTGCATTTTCATCTAAACGTCGCAATCGGGTGGCAAAAGAAGGGCCACCGGCTACGGCACCGATCACTACAAATTTCATTTTATTCCTCCTTAAGTGAATCTCGCTTTTAGGTAATAGTACAATGTATGCGTATACTCAGCAACTATTTATACTTGAAGCGGTGCGTGTTTTTTCAAAATAGCACGATTAAGTAAAAGAAGTTAATGTTCATTTGATTGCAACGATTTTTTAATAATTATATTTAAATTTATTAATTTCGCTTGTTTTTTTGCAAAAATAAGAATAAACTATTCTTTGTCAATTTTCTGAAAAATTTTTTAATTTTTTTCAAGTAACGTAAAAAGGAGAAACACATATGAACCAGGAAAAAACGTTTATAGGTCAGCCGCGAGGATTATCTACCTTGTTCTTTACTGAAATGTGGGAACGTTTCAGCTATTATGGGATGCGCGCGATTCTTTTATATTTTATGTATGATGCTGTATCCAATGGCGGACTAGGTTTATCTAAACCAACTGCTGTCGCTATCATGTCTATCTATGGATCTTTAGTTTACATGTCCAGTATTGTCGGAGGTTGGATCTCTGACCGCTTGTTAGGTTCTTACAAGACCGTCTTCTACGGCGGCGTCTTCATTATGTTGGGACACATCGTTCTGGCTACACCGTTTGGCTTGCCGGCGCTATTTATTTCCATGATCTTGATCGTTATCGGGACTGGGATGTTGAAATCAAATGCTTCTGGTATGGTGGGACATTTGTACGCGCCAGAGGATCTTCGCCGCGATGCCGGTTTCTCGATTTTCTATATGGGGATCAATATCGGTGCGTTGCTAGCTCCGATCATCGTTGGTACATTAGGACAAAAAGTCAATTACCATCTAGGATTTTCAATTGCTGCTATTGGGATGTTCTTCGGTTTGCTGCAATATGTGATCCAAGGGAAAAAATCATTGGCGCACATCGGTCAAGAACCAACTCATCCACTGCTTGGGGAAGAAAAGAAAGTCTTTACCCGCAATATTTCATTAGGTTTATTGTTTGTCGTAGTTTTATTTGGCGGAGCAGCATTACTGGGAAGCCTAACAGTTGATTTCTTTATCAACAGTATTAGTGTACTAGGAATCTTCTTGCCGATTTATTACTTTACAAAAATGTTGCGCTCCAAAGAAGTAACATCTGAAGAAAAGAAAAAAGTGCGGGCATATATTCCTTTGTTTATCGCTGCCATCATTTTCTGGTCTTTAGAGGAACAAGGATCTTCGATTTTAGCGCTGTTTGCTGCAGAAAGAACACAAGCGACTATCTTCGGTATTACGATCCCAGCTAGTTTGTATCAAACATTGAATCCACTGTTTGTCGTTATTTTGACACCGGTTTTTGTTGCGCTATGGACGAAGATGGGCGCACGTCAACCAAAAACAGAAGTAAAATTCGCTATCGGGTTGATTATGGCAGGTCTGTCTTTTGTATTACTGATGTTCCCAAGCATGCTGTTTGGTGTTGATCATCGTGTAAGTCCTATCTGGCTGATCTTGAGTTTCTTCATTATGATCGCCGGAGAAATGTGCCTGTCACCTGTCGGATTATCCGTAACGACAAAATTAGCACCGAAAGCTTTTGAAGCACAAACATTGGCTATCTGGTTGTTGGCTGACGCTTCTTCTCAAGCGATCAATGCACAGATCGCACGCTTTTATACACCTTCTACAGAAGGAATGTATTTTGCCGTTGTCGGAGGAGTCGCAGTGATCGGTGGATTGATCCTTTATGCTGCAAGAGGTTCAATCCGTCAATTGATCGGTAATATTCATTAAAATAATCTACGTAAATATGAAAAAAGCTCCGACGATTTCGTCGGAGCTTTTTTGACACTATAATTGATATAGGAACCGAATATACGGCTCTTTCTATTTTTCTGATTCTGGTGTTTGATTATTCAAATCAGTACGTACGACTAGAACATCACAAGCAGCGTTGCGGATGACATATTCGGACACGGAACCGATAAACAAACGTTCGACAGCATTCAGTCCAGTCGCCCCTAACATGATCAAGTCAACGCCATGTTCTTTTGGTAATTGTTTTGCGATGATTGGCTTAGGTGACCCGTATTCGATCACTGTTTCAATATCTTGACAGTCTTGGCCTTTTGCAAAGTTGACATAGTCATCTAAGGTTTTTTTTGCCATTTCCGTCGCTTGTTCTGCCAACATACCGTCAAAAGAAGAAACAGTTTGAAAAGCTCGCGTATCGATAACGTGGGCAATCACTAGCTTCGCTTGATTCCGTTTCGCGACATTCACCGCTTTTTTGAAAGCTAATTCTGCTTCGTTGGAGCCGTCGACAGCCACCATGATCGTTTTATATTGTTGTAACATGTTATCACTCTCCTTGCCCTTTTCTTTTATTGTAGACCACTTCGAAAAAAAGGGAAAGAATTTCACTAGATTACTACTTCATTTTTTTAGAAAAAAGGATACTAAATACGGCTGAGACCAGCAACATCAACGCTAAAAAAAACAAAGTGATGATTTTATGATTGAAAAAGGCGATGAAAATCCCCAAAATCCCCAAAAATCCGTAAGCCAAGCCGAATGTTTGAAAGTATGCTTGGTTTTCTTCATTTTTAGGAATCAGCGTAAAGAAGATTTCTTGCTTTTTAAGCAGAAAATAGCTTACGCAAAATAAAATAACTACTGCAAATAAAACCAACCCAATAATCATGTAAATGCTCCTTAAAAAAACAGATTTTTTCAACTTCAAGTATAATGAAAGGTCACAAGAATAGCAAATCGATAAAGCTGTGTTTATTTAGACATAAAAAAACAACCTGTCTAAAGACAGGTTGCGCATTCTATAAAGAATGGGTAATATCCGTTGATGCCGTTATTCGTCCCGTAGTATTGATCCCGCGAATTGTAGCAGGTGGGTTCCACGGTCTAAGTTTCGAACTACCAAAGGAAAAGGCATGTTACCAACTTTGACACAAGACGGATCCCAAGATATCAATAAAAATGTTCGGTCAACACACAAATGGGATAACTCGTACATCACAGAATTCCCACCTCAATAGTAGCACATGAGATAAAAAGTAGCAACAAGAATGATCAAAAAAATGTAAGCGATATCTTATCGGTTAGTTGGAGTGCTTTTTCGTCTTCCGGTGCTGTTTGCGCCATTCATTGATCCGCTGATACTGCTGACCCAGTGCTTGTTCATATTTTCCGGTATGTTTAGGATGATAATAAGAAGCATCTTTGATTTTATCTGGTAAATATTGCTGATTGACCCAAGCGTCTTCGAAGTCGTGAGGGTACTGATAACCAACACCGCGATTCAATGACTTTGCGCCTTGGTAATGGCTGTCTCGCAAATGATCCGGCACATCTCCAGTGTTGCCGGTCCTGATATCTGCGATAGCGTCATCAAGCGCGCTGTAAGCAGAGTTGGATTTAGGGGATAGACATAGATCAACGACACAATCAGCTAACGGGATCCGAGCCTCTGGTAATCCCAAACGTTCTGCTGCTAAGACAGCATTGACTGTTCTGGCAGCGGCAGGCGGATTGGCTAGCCCGATATCTTCATAACCGATCACCATCAAACGCCGGCAAATGATCGCCAGATCGCCAGCTTCCACCAAACGTCCCAAATAATGCAAAGCCGCATCCACGTCGCTGCCGCGGATCGATTTTTGAAAGGCAGAGATCACATCATAATGAGCGTCGCCGTCCTTATCATGAGTCAATGCTTTTCGTTGGATACATTCCTCAATGATTTCCAGTGTCAAATGGATCTTTCCGTTTTCATCTTTCGGAGTAGAACGAACAGCCAATTCCAAACCGTTCAATGCGCTCCGCAGATCGCCATTGGTAGCGCGGGAAAGATGCAGTCGCGCATTTTCATCAATGACTACTGGATAGTCTCCCAATCCCCGCTCGCTGTCAGTCAATGCAGCATCGATGGCTTTTAAGATGTCTTGTTCATTCAATGGTTTGACTTCAAAGATCTGGGTCCGGCTGCGGATCGCCGGGCTGATGGTGATATAGGGATTTTCAGTAGTAGCGCCGATCAGGATAATCCCGCCGCTTTCTAAATGGGGCAATAAAAAATCCTGTTTTGTTTTATCCAAACGATGGACCTCATCCAACAGCAAAATGACCGTTCCGCTCATTTTCGCTTCTTCTGCGACGATTTGCAGATCTTTTTTGGTGTCGGTGGCAGCATTCAGCATGCGAAAGGCATATTTCGTAGAGCCGGCGATCGCGCTGGCGATGCTGGTTTTTCCAGTTCCAGGTGGACCATAAAGAATCATGGAAGACAGCATTTTAGCGTCTACCATTCGGCGAATGATCTTGCCGGGACCGACAAGCTGCTGCTGGCCTACGACCTCATCAAGGGTACGGGGACGCATCCGGTAAGCTAATGGTTTTTGCATACTGGTTTCCTCATTTCCAAATAGATTCATTATACTAAGCATATCACAGTTGTTTAAAAAGAATGCTTATTTGTTAACATTGAGTAGCAGACGTAGCAACTGACCCGACAATTGTGTAAAATAGATATGGTGAAGAAAATGAATGAAGCGATCGAAATATTTAATACGCAGCCGACAGAGGAGGTTGCCAAGTATCTGATTGGGATGTATTTGGAACATGATACACCTCAAGGAAAAATCGGGGGCTATATCGTCGATTGTGAAGCCTATCTGGGTCCAGACGATTTAGCAGCTCATAGTTTTGGCATGCGGCGGACGCCGCGGGTACGAGCGATGTATGAAAAACCGGGTACGATCTATCTTTATACGATGCATACCCATTTGATCTTGAACATGATCACTCAACCGGAAGGAATGCCCCAAGGAGTTATGATCCGCGGGCTTGAACCGGCAGCAGGAATCGAACAAATGATCCTTAACCGGAAAGGCCGTGAAGGAGCTGAACTTGCGAATGGTCCGGGAAAACTAGTCGCGGCTTTAGGGATCACGCCTGATTTTTATGGACAATCGATTTTTACCAGCAAGCTGCATATCCTGCCGGAAAGAAAAAGAGTGCCTAAAGAGATTTTGGCATTGCCGCGGATCGGTATTCCCAACAAAGGAATCTGGACGGAAAAACCGCTGCGTTTTGCAGTTAAAGGCAATCCGTATATTTCACAGCAAAAAAAATCACAAATAGAAAATGATTGGGGATGGCAACATGGCTAAAGACAAAGAAACGATGTTGGATTATCTGGACAAACAATTGACAAAAACGATCACTGAATATGAGACAGCTCTGGATTGGGATTCAAGAAACCATACGGTGGAAGTTGTTTTCCGTTTATTTGCGGAAAATCCTGAACAACTGACGATTGATGATGCAGAAGGTGTGGCTTCAGAAGAAGAGATCATCGAATTTGAAGATGGTATCTTGCTTTATGATCCGAAAAAATCTTCTTTTGATCCAGAAGAGTATTTAGCGGTGATTCCTTATGAAGGAAAGAAAGGCGCTTCAAAAGCCCTTTTGAGCAGTATTGCGGTATATTTGAAGGAAGTATTGGATGAAGGTCAAAGTGATCTGCTGGACTTTTTAACAGAAGAAGACCAGGAAATATTTGAATTGAAGTGGGACCAAGAAAAATTTGCGTCAATCACGGCGGCTTATCCTGAAACGGAACAGACGACTTTTGTTCCTTACCCAAGTTTTTAATGAAGGAGCAAAAACGATGAAATGGAATGAAGTAAAAGTAGAAACAGCCAGCGAAGCGGTAGAAGCTGTCGCTAATATTTTGATGGAAGCCGGGGCAAGCGGCGTAGCCATTGAAGACGCGTTGGATGTCGAGAATTTTCAAAGTGACGGATTCGGGGAGATCTTGGATCGGGAAACCTACACGACATTAGAAGAAGGCGCGATCGTCAAAGCATATTTTCCAGAAACGACCTTTTTGCCGGAGATCCTGCCGTTTATTAAAGAAACGATCCAACGCTTACCGGAATTCGGATTAGCGATCGGTAAAAATAAAGTGACCGTTAGCGAAGTTTCTGACACGGATTGGGCAACGGCTTGGAAAAAATATTACCATCCCGTACGGATCAGCCGCTATTTGACTATCGTACCCAGCTGGGAAACGTATGAAACAGCTGACTCTGAGGAAAAAGTGATCACATTAGACCCGGGCATGGCATTCGGTACCGGGACCCACCCAACCACTCGTTTGACGCTGCAAGCGTTGGAAGTGACATTGCGAGGCGGAGAAACTGTTTTAGATGTGGGAACTGGTTCAGGCGTGTTGAGTATTGCCAGCAAATATCTGGGGGCAGATACTGTCTATGCGTTTGATTTGGATGAAGTGGCGGTGCGTTCCGCTAAAGAAAACATGGCCCTGAATCCTGTTGCTGATGATGTCCAAGTGTCTGCGAACAATCTGTTGAACGGAATCGATACGGAAGCAGATGTGATCGTCGCCAATATTTTGGCTGATATCATCTTGTTGCTGAGCGATGATGCTTATCGATTGCTGAAACCGACAGGAACATTGATCGTATCAGGAATCATTGAAGAGAAAAAACAAATGGTCATAGACGCGATGACCGAAGCTGGTTTTATAGTCGATCAAGTCTTTTCTCAAAAAGACTGGTATGCGATCATTTTAAAAAAAACTGAGGAGTAGAAGATGCAACGATACTTTTTAGATGCGGATCATCAGGAAAATATCATTATCAGCGGTGAGAACTATCATCATATCGCAAGAGTTATGCGAATGGTGCCAGGAGACAAAGTATATCTGGTTTTTCGCCAGCAAGAAACGATCATTGCTGAAATCGATGAGATCACAGAAGACACAGTCTTGCTTCATGAAACGGGTAAAGAGACCCAAACGAAAGAACTGCCGGTGGCAATCACTATTGCCAGCGGCTTTCCAAAGGGCGATAAATTGGAATGGATCGTCCAAAAAGGAACTGAGCTTGGCGCGGCAGCTTTTATTGGCTTTCCCGCGGAAGCTTCTGTCGTAAAATGGGATCAGAAAAAATTAGCGAAAAAAGAGCAACGACTGCAAAAAATCGCACAAGAAGCAGCGGAACAATCCCATCGGCAAGTCCAGCCGGCTGTTAAGCTGATGGATAAAACTAGTTTTTTTGCGGCTTTGTCAGAATATGATGTAATCTTGGTAGCCTATGAAGAAGCAGCCAAAAAAGGCGAGTTGGCTCATTTGGCGCAAGTCTTGCAAAAAGTAGAAAAAGATACTCGAATCTTAGCGGTTTTCGGACCAGAAGGCGGCATCATGCCTAAAGAGATCGAGAAGCTGACAGAAGCCGGCGGGATCTTATGCGGATTAGGACCGCGGATTTTGCGAACAGAAACAGCACCGCTTTATTTATTGAGCGCTGCCAGTTATCAATTGGAGTTATTGAAGGAGTGAAACTGGATGTTTTTACGGGAGATTATTAGTTTGCGGCTTTTAGATCCTACATTGACTGATTGGGATTTTAAAGATCTTTTGCTGACACTGCCGGAACAAAAGATCAAAGAGATTGTGGTTCTTCCAAGTTATTTGCGCAGAGCTAAACAATTGCTGTCTCTGACTGATATCAAGATCGGGACGGTGATCGATTATCCGTTGGGAGCGGGGACTTTAGGAAAAAAAGCCTTTGAAGTCGGACAAGCGTTTCAAGACGGCGCGGATTTTTTAGAATTGACTGTCAACGCAGAAACACTACTGGGGTCAGAAATCACAGAACTAGAAAGTTCTTTAGGCTCTTTGGCACTTGCGTGGGGGGAGATCCGGTTAAAGATCAATACTGGTGATATGAAGGAACTGACGAAAATCGAAAGCGCGGAACGTATCAAAAAGCTAGGGTGGAAACGAGTGGTTTTAGATGGTATCAAAACCTCTGAGGCTGCACTTCATGATGCGGAGATTTTTGAATACGACGGCGGCAAGCAATTAGCGGTCCAAATCAATCTCCAGTCTGCTGATCCGGAAACGATCAAGGAATTATCTGCCCAAGGTGTAGATTACTTCGGTCTTTCTTCCTTAAAAACTGTCGATCTGACACTAGCAGTCAACAGTTAGCGAACAATTGAAAAACTATGTCTGAAATTGTATAATAGCGATAATAATCTGCAAAGTACCGCTGTTCAGTGGTACTTTTGATTTATTTTAGAAAAAGGGGGCTTGCATGATGTCAAAGGAAGTGGTTTTGTCTGGACCAGGTGTGATCAAATTGGTCGGACATTATATGAGCAAGGAACATGTGGCATTTGTTCAAAAGGCATTAGATTATGCAACTGAGGCCCACAAAGATCAGTTTCGCAAATCCGGCGAACCATACATCATCCATCCTATCCAAGTGGCAGGGATTTTAGCGGAATTACGCATGGATCCTCACACCGTTGCAACTGGTTTTTTACATGATGTGGTAGAGGATACAGATGTCACTTTAGATGATTTGAAAAAAGAATTTGGTGCCGACGTTGCCATGCTGGTAGATGGCGTTACTAAATTAGGAAAGATCAAATACAAATCCCATGAGGAACAGTTAGCAGAAAATCACCGTAAGATGTTATTGGCGATGGCGCAAGATTTACGAGTGATCATGGTGAAACTGGCGGACCGTCTGCATAATATGCGGACATTGAAGCATTTAAGGGAAGACAAACAACGGCGAATCGCAAAAGAAACGTTGGAAATCTATGCGCCGCTTGCCCATCGGTTGGGGATCAGCAGAGTAAAATGGGAACTGGAAGACAGCGCACTGCGCTATTTGAATCCACAGCAATACTACCGGATCGTTCATTTGATGCAAACAAAACGGGAAGAGCGGGAATCTTACATCACAAAAGCGGTGGAGGAAATCCGTGTCGCAACAGAAGATCTGGATATTTACGCAGAGATTTACGGCAGACCAAAACATATCTATTCGATTTATCGGAAGATGAAAGATCAAAAGAAACGATTCAATGAGATCTATGATCTGCTAGCCATCCGAGTGATCGTGGATTCCATCAAAGATTGTTATGCGGTGTTGGGTTCGATTCACACGAAATGGAAACCAATGCCAGGACGTTTTAAAGACTACATCGCGATGCCAAAAGCCAATATGTATCAATCTCTCCATACGACTGTTATCGGTCCCAGCGGCAATCCTGTCGAGATCCAGATCCGGACGCACGAGATGCATGAAATCGCAGAATTCGGGGTAGCGGCACACTGGGCCTATAAAGAAGGAAAATCCGAGAAAGTCAAACCTGATGCGATGACGCAACAGGTCAGCTGGTTCAAAGAAATTTTGGAATTGCAAGACGAAAGCTATGACGCATCGGAATTTATGGAAAGCGTCAAAGGAGATATCTTCAGTGATAAAGTCTACGTCTTTACACCAAAAGGCGATGTGACCGAGTTGCCGCAAGGGTCAGGACCGTTGGATTTTGCCTACAGTATCCACACAGATATCGGCAGCAAGACTACCGGTGCGAAGGTCAACGGCAAGATGGTTCAGCTGGATTACAAATTGAAAAATGGAGATATCGTCGAGATCTTGACTTCTCCTAATTCGTTTGGGCCTAGTCGCGACTGGCTGAAATTAGTGGCAACAAGCAAAGCTAAAAATAAAATCAAGCGATTCTTCAAAGCGCAAGATCGGGAAGAAAACATCAATAAAGGACATGAAGCAGTTTATAAATGTCTGCAAGAGATGGATTTTGTGCCGAAAGAGATCCTGAATAAGAACAAAATGGCCGAAGTGCTGGAACGTTTCAATTATCAAACAGAAGATGATCTGTACGCGGCGGTAGGTTATGGTGAAGTAAGTCCAACAACTTTAGCTAACCGTTTGACAGAAGAAGAACGCCGTGAAAAGAAACTGGAACAGCAAAAACAACAGGTCAAAGAGCTGGTCAACCAGCCGAAAAAAGAAACTGAGAAAATGAAAGTCCGTCACGAAGGCGGTATCGTTATTGAGGGTGTCGATAATTTATTGATCCGCATCAGCCGCTGTTGTAATCCGATCCCAGGAGATAAGATCGTCGGTTACATTACAAAAGGCCGCGGAATCTCGATCCACCGAAGTGATTGTCCAAATGTACAAACAGAAGAAGCGCAACAGCGTTTGATCGAAGTAGAGTGGGAAGACACCTCTAATGTATCAAAAGAATACGACGCGGATCTGGAAATCTATGGGTATGATCGTTCGGGATTATTAAATGATGTCTTGCAGACGATCAATGCTATGACGAAAAAACTCCAAAGTGTCGAGGCGAAAACCAATAAAGAAAAAATGGCTACCATCAGAATCACGGTGGGCATTCAAAATGTCCAACATCTAAAAACGATCGTTGATAAAATCAAGCAAGTGCCGGACGTTTATAGTGTGCGGCGAACGAAAGGATAGAAGAACGTGCGGGCAGTTATCCAACGGGTGCGTCAAGCGAGTGTCAGCATCGAAAACCAAATCGTCGGCGAAATCCAAGCAGGTTTCCTCGTTCTATTGGGGATTCATGAAAACGACAATGAAGCAGATGTCGATTACTTGATTCGAAAAATCTCAAAAATGCGGATCTTTGAAGATGACCAGGGAAAAATGAATCTGGATATCCATACGATCAAAGGCAGTATTTTGAGTATCTCTCAATTTACGTTATTTGCCGATACTAAAAAAGGCAATCGCCCTAGTTTCGTCCAGGCAGCAAGACCTGAGAAGGCGATCCCTCTTTATGAACGGTTCAATCAAGGGATCGAAGCTGCTGGAATCCCTATTGCTACAGGTAAATTTGGTGCCGATATGCAGATTTCTTTGATCAATGATGGTCCGGTAACGATCATTATCGATTCCAAAGAGTGACCTGTTCTATTTAAGAATCGCAGAAAACTAAAATAAAAGATCCGAACGAAAGTTGAAGAATATCTTTGTTTCTGGCAGCTGAACAAAAGCAGCTGCGAAAGTACATTCTTACTAGCGTTCGGATTTTTTTACGTTCTTTATTTTATCTGTCTTACAGCACAAATCACTACTAGACGGAACGATCGGTTTCGCGGTATTATGAGAACAATTACATTGAGCAACCCAGAAATTGCAACTCTAAGGAGAGAACATAAATGGATTACCCGTTATTGACGAAGCAGATGCCCCCCAGAATAAAAGCTGTTTGGCGCAAAAATACTTATTTGACCATCGGGATTTTTTTATTGATAGGAATCGCGGTAACAGCTGCTTTGGCGTGGTTCGATCAATTACAAGGTGCTTGGGTCTGGATCTTGAGCGGCTATTTTTTGCTATTGCTGTTGAGCGGAGCGGCTTCTTTGATCTTGATCCCTTACCGTTATAGATTCCATCGGTATGAGATCACCTCGGAAGATATTGCTTTTCAAAAAGGATTTATTTTCCGCTCCCTTACTTATGTCCCTATGAATCGAATCCAGCACGTGGAAACCGAGCAGGGTCCATTTTTACGACAAGAAAATCTCATGGAGATCGTGATCCATACAGCTGCTACCAGCCATCATATCGCTGGACTGGATGTACAGGAAGCGATGGAATTGC
The DNA here is from genome assembly GCF_900604485.1 of Enterococcus mediterraneensis. Classification (NCBI taxonomy): domain Bacteria; kingdom Bacillati; phylum Bacillota; class Bacilli; order Lactobacillales; family Enterococcaceae; genus Enterococcus; species Enterococcus mediterraneensis. The sequence goes on along the minus strand of NZ_UWOP01000001.1, from coordinate 1,013,904 downwards.
GTCAGCAGATCATCGAACTGATAAAGGTGGTACAAGAAGATGTCTGAGAAAAAACGATTCCATCCATTAGCGCTAGTCCTTTTTCTGTTTCAAGAAATCAAAAATTGGTTCTTTCTTTTCATAGTGGTTTTTATCAATGGGGGACGCTTAGCAAAGCAAGGATGGTTGGGGATCGCTGCTATTTTAGTACTTATCGCAGGGATCGTCGGCATAGCGCTGGTGAGATATTTTACGCAGGCGTATCAGATTTCTCCGGAGAAAATCATTATTTATTCAGGCGTGTTCCGTAAACATGAAACAGATATTCCTTATGAACGTATCCAAACAGTCAAACAGAAACAATGGTTTTTTCTGCAACCTTTCCATATCGTAGAACTGCTGATCGAAACTGCTGGGGGTGGATCTACTGAAAAAGCGGAGGCATCGATGCCGGCAGTCAATGAAGAACTGGTCCATACGATCGAAAATTATCGTCTTCGCAAAAAAACAGGAACAGCCGATCTTGCAGCAGAAGCGGTTGAACCAGAAGTTGAAGAATCCGGGTATACGTATCATATAACGAATGGACAGATCCTGCTTTTTGGTTTGACGGATCTCAGCATGCTGACAGTTGCGATTGCAGTTGCCGTTTTTTTTAATGACTTTATTCCTGCTGATTGGGTAGAACAAGCCGTATCTGCGTCGGAAAAGCTGATCAGGGCCGGCTGGCTGTTAGTAGCAGGACTTGTTGCGCTGTCCGTATTGGTATTGGCTGTTTTATCAGTGATGAAAAGTTTTTTCCAATACTATAATTTCAAGATCAGCCGCCAAGAAACTACATTGACTATCGAAAGCGGTCTTTTAGAACGGCGTGTCCAAAAGATCCCATTGAAAAAAATTCAAGGTATCAAGATCCGTCAGCAATTGATCCGTAAGTTATTAGGTATCTCTTCTGTTGAATTATTGTTGGCAGGAGGACAAGAAGAAAAGGAAAGTGCCAAAATTTACTTTTTGCCGATCATCGCAGATGCACAGTTGTATGACAATCTTCAAGCGCTACTACCGGAATGGGAATTTACGAAACCGCGGATCCGATACGCGTCTCGTAAAAAAATATGGTACTTTTGGCGTTGGCCGCTGCTTGTTTTGCTGCCGGTCATCTTGCTGGGTTTCTATTTTAATTTTTGGGCAGGTCTTGCGATAAGTCTGTTATTGTTGGTATTGCTGCTGGTTGCTTGGCTGGAAGCCCATTATCAAGGATATGCCATTCAGACTGCGTCTCGGATCTGTATCCAAACATTTACCGGCTTGTCAAAAGTCCAAACAGTCGTGGAGAGAGAAAAGATCCAATCATTTACGGAAAAAACGACACGCTGGTTGTTCAAGAAGAAGATCGGACATATCAAATTTTATTTAAAGACCGGTACTTCTGCGGAAAGAGTCGCGTTGAGTTTTATCGATAAAACAGCGATCGATGAGCTGAAACATTCTTTTTTAGCTGATCGAACAATCAACCGGTTTTGAGCACTTAATAGATCCTCTTAAAAAACAAACCATCGCTGGTGGAAATGTTATTTTGAGGGTCTATTTTTCAGGTTCTTTTTTTAGTCAGCAAGTCAAGAGTGGTATATAATGAATAAACAATTTGAAAAAGGAGCGATCAAGATGGATACATTGTTTTACGATACTTTTACAGCTGGAGAAGATTACATCGCAGCTTCTACTGATAAGGGTCTGGCTTATGTAGGATTGGCAAAAGATGCGGATGTTGAACTGCCGGTATTTTTTAAAGGTTATCGCTTTGTCCAAGATGCCCCCAAAAACGAAGAAGCTGTCCGCCAGCTCAAGGAATATTTTACAGGAAATCGCCATTCGTTTGATTTGCCATTGGATATGAAAGGAACTGACTTTCAAAAATCTGTCTGGCAACAGCTGTTGAGGATCCCATTCGGGCAAGTACAGACCTACAGTCAGTTAGTGCAAAATATCAAAAATGAAAAAGGCGTGCGTGCAGTAGCAAATGCGGTAGGCAGAAATCCATTGATGATCGTAGTTCCTTGTCATCGAGTAATCGGAAAAAACGGCAGATTGACCGGTTTCCGCGGCGGTGTAGCTTTGAAAAAACAATTATTGGAACATGAAGGTGTTTTACATGTCAAAGACTAGCTGAGGGGCAAGCAAGACAGATTTCTCTGATTATATTATAATTATAATAATAGTAAGCGCTTTAATTATATGATTGGAGGAACTGTATATGGCAACTATCAATCGTTTTACAAGATCGGATATTTCTCCGAAAAATCCTTTATTTTCAAGTTTCAAAACTATGATCGAGTCGGCTTTTTATGGCAATAATGTCTATGAAGTAGCTGACTTAAAAGAAGCTTATGAACTAGCAAAAGATGCACCGGGAACGACGGTAACAGACATGCCTGTCATCCATACCCAAGAGTTGGGATTGCCGGAAGACGCGAAAGTATTAGTCGCCAACGACGGCAAAATAGTAGGAAGAACCGCGGCTGCCCGCAGGATCATTGGTCAACCCGGAATCGACGCGGAATATTATCGCGGAATTTTACGAGAAGCGCTTTATCAAGGAACCATGCGTAAATTTTACTCCGGCAAAGCCGTGGTGGGACTAGATCCGGAATTCATGGTACAAAGCCACTTGATGATCGCGGAAGGCTTCGAGATGAATTTCTACTCCTATCTGTTGAACTTTCAAATCGTTACTCAAGGGATGTCTAAGCTTTATCAACGTTCAACGGCTTATTCAGAAAATGATCTTTATGTGTATGCTGATCCATATTGGAGCCATCCAGACTTTCCTAACGGTTTGGCGTTATTCGACCCTGCCCATAATGTCGCGGCGATTTTAGGATTGCGATATTTCGGAGAATTGAAAAAAGCGACATTGACGTTGGCTTGGGGGACAGCGCATCGTAACGGGTTTGTTGCTTGTCATGGTGGAATGAAACAATATCATTTGCCTGATAGAAAATATACGATGGCCGCATTTGGTCTTTCCGGTTCCGGCAAATCAACGATCACATTGGCCAAACACGGAGACAAATATCATGTAGATGTGCTTCATGACGACGCCTTCGTCATCAATAAGGAAAAAGGCAGTACGACCGCACTGGAGCCGGCTTATTTTGATAAAACACAGGATTATCCTTTAAGTGATCCATCAGTCGATTATTTTTTAACTTGTCAAAATGTTGGCGTCACACTGGATGAAAACAATCAAAAAGTCCTTGTGACACAAGACATTCGCAATGGCAATGGTCGGACTGTCAAATCCCGTTATGTTACACCGGATCGGGTCGATTATCTGGCAGAAAAAATCGATGCGGTTTTTTGGATCATGAAAGATGACAGTCTGCCGCCGGTGGTAAGAATCGACGATCCTGTGCTGGCCGCTGTTTTCGGTTTGACATTAGCGACGAAACGCTCGTCAGCTGAAAATGTCGTCGGCAACGTCAATCTGGAAAAATTGGTGATCGAGCCTTTCGCCAACCCTTTCCGCTGTTATCCATTAAGAGAAGATTACGCTGATTTCAGAGATTTGTTTGCCAAACAAGAGACTGCTTGTTATATTTTGAATACCGGCTTTTATGGCGCTAAAAAAGTCACTCCGCAAGTCACTTTAGGCGCTATCGAAAAAATCGTTGAAGGAAAAGCTGATTTTGTTGAATTTGGTCCGCTAACTGCCATGAGCTACCTGCCGATTGAAGGATATGAAGTCGAGTTTACTGATACTAACTATCTGGATCAACTGAAAAAACGGATGGAAAGCCGTCTTGAATTTATAACGAAGCAAAGCACCGCTGATGACGGCTACAACGCGTTGCCGGAAGAAACATCCTTATTGATCCAACGTCTGATCGAGCAATTAGAGGCGGGAGTCAAAAGCTAAAGGCTGTGAACACAATCAACTGTCATCAATAGATAGAAAGAAGAGCACGTATGAGTGAAAAAATCGAATGGCGCAAATCAGAGCCAAGATACAAAACGAAAAAACCAGAACTGCTTTTATTACCGCAACAATCATATTTTATGATCGACGGTCTCGGGGATCCGAACAAAGAAGATTTTCAAAGACGTGTAGCGGCATTGTATCCTGCCGCTTATGCGATCCGCATGAGCCAAAAGAATGATTGGGAGATCCCGGATTTTCAGTTATACACGGTATATCCTTTAGAAGGCTATTGGACCGTTCAAGAACAGTATTATGGACAAGAGCTGCAAAAAGATCATTTTGCCTATACGCTAATGATCAAACAACCAGATTTTGTGACTCCTGCAGTCGCCGCAGAAGCTTTGGAACGGGCAAAAAGCAAGATCCCGGAAGACTTGTTCTCAGAGATCCGTTTTGAGACAATACTGGAAAAAGAAGTAGCGCAAGTCCTGCATATCGGCAGTTTTGATGATGAGCCTGCAACGTTTGAACGCCTGCATCAGTTCATCGAAGAGTCCGGGTATCAGCGAATATCTAAAGATCATAAAGAAGTCTATCTGAGTGATCCGCGGAAAGTAGCGCCAGAAAAGTTGAAAACGATCCTGCAAGTAGAAGTTGCGAAAATTTAAAATTCTTCTTTATGGCAAGTGTATCTGGTTCGCTTCTTTTGGCGAGGCGTGATAAGCTTAAGTCATAAAAGAAAGGAGGCGCTTTTTCTATGCCAAAAGATTTTGACGATAAATTGGCTAAACTAGCTAAAGACTCTAAAGGGGACAACTTTGAAAAAATTGATGAGATGGAGAAAGAGCTGAATTTAGACGAAGAAAAGAAAGAAGAAGACACTGTTTTAGAAGAAGTTATCAAAGACACTCCGGCTGCCGGTGCAGATCAATTACGACCTAAATAATAAATGACTGAGGGACTGCCTTTTTATAGGCAGTCTTTTTTATTTGCTATTTTAAGTAAAAAATACTTAAAAAGAGCTGTAATTTGTTTCGCTTTTTGCTATACTTTTGTAAAGCGATTTCAATGATAAGATCAAAAGAGATGAGGCGAGCGAAAATGGAACTAGAAAAAAATGAATTATTGTCTTTGAAAAACGGCTCTGACATACGAGGTGTCGCGATTGCTGTAGAAGATTTTCCGGCAAATCTGACTCCTGAAGCTGTTACACTGATTGCTAACGGATTAGTCAGTTGGCTGAGAAAAGAGGAAGCTCTTTATCAAGAAGGAAAATTAACGATCGGTGTGGGACAAGACAGCCGAATCAGCGGAGATTCTCTGAAAAAGGCATTGATCCAACAGCTAACCGCACAAGGCGTTCAAGTGATAGATTTTCAATTGGCAACGACACCGGCGATGTTTATGAGTACTCAATATCCAGAATTCAACTGTGACGCCGCTGTGATGCTGACAGCTAGTCATTTGCCTTATTACTATAATGGTCTGAAAATTTTTACCAAGCAAGGCGGAGCGGAGAAAGAAGATATCCAGTTTATTTTGGAACATCTTCAAAAAAATGAGAATGGCCATCAAGGAACTGTCACAACAGCCGACCTCATTAGCGTGTATATTGATGATCTGGTAAAAAAAATCAGCGACAGTACAAACAGCCGACAACCATTAGCGGGATGTAAGATCGTTGTGGATGCGGGAAACGGCGCCGGCGGTTTTTTTGTGGATGTACTGCAGCGCTTGGGCGCGGACACGACGGGTTCACAATTTTTAGAACCTGACGGCAGATTTCCCAACCATATTCCCAATCCAGATAACGATGAGGCGATGGCAAGTATCAAGAAGGCTGTTTTGGATAACCAGGCGGACCTTGGTGTGATCTTTGATACTGATGTGGATCGTGCGGCAGTAGTAACCGCTAGCGGCAGTACGCTGAATCGTAATAATTTGATTGCTGTTTTGAGTAAGATCGTTTTGTCGGAACATCCCGGCACCAGTATCGTCACCAATTCACCGACATCTGACCATCTGCGGACGTTTATCGAAGCCCTAGGAGGCAAGCAGGTTCGTTACATCTCCGGCTATCGAAACGTCATTAATAAAGCCATCGAATTGAACAAAGAAGGGATCGACTGTCAATTAGCTATCGAAACCAGTGGACACGCTGCCTTTAAAGAAAATTACTTTTTGGATGATGGCGCGTATGTTATCGCAAAAATATTGATGCTTTTACCAAGTCTCAAAAAAAATCAGCAAACATTGGATTCGTTTCTTCAAGAACTGAAACAACCAGCTGAGACGGTCGAAGTCCGCTTTCCATTGAGAAAAGACGATTATCGCCAACTGGGAGAAGAAGTCATCCAAAAATTGGCTGACTATCAAGTGACCGGCTGGAAGATCGATCCAGAAAACCATGAAGGAGTCAGAATCCGTTTAGAAGAGCCATTTGGTTCCGGGTGGTTCTTGCTGCGAATGAGCCTTCACGAACCTCTGCTGGTGCTGCAGGTAGAAAATGATGTCCAAGGTATCATTCCTAAAGTACTACAGGAATTGAACGTTTTCTTGGAGGAATTTCCGGAAGTGGATCAAACGAAACTGCTTTCAAAAATCTGATTGACAACGATTCCATTAAAGTGCATTATTAAGGTAGAAAAGGTTAGGAACGGGTGGTTTGATGAGTATTTATGTGATCGTTGGTTTGACTATTTTTACTTATAGCGTTAATTTTTTAGTATATTTTTATCTAAAACATCGGCCGAAAGCGGATTGGTTCGAGCGATTGTCGATGTATTTCGGTGTAAATATGAGCTTGTTATTAGCCGATGGATTCTTTTTATTCCTAGGAAAGATTGTTGAAGAAGGAATTTTAGTGATCGAATAAATCAATCAATAGAAATTGTGCCGTATGTCTGGCAGATCAAGAAATAGTTGATTTGTGAAGACCGACAGCACAGTTTCTTTTTTGTTGTTCTATGAACTTTTATTAAGAAAAGGACGCTAGGTTGGTCTTGTGTAAAAAAATTTGTTACTCTTGAAACAAATGATGGCTAGGAGAGAGAAAAAAATGGCAAAAATCATGATCGTAGAAGACGAAAGTGTGATTCGTCAGCTCATTATGGAAGAGTTGAAAAAATGGCAATTTGAGGTATTCGGGACAACCGATTTTGAAAAAGTGTACAGTGATTTTGAAGAGCAGGCGCCCCAACTGATACTTTTGGATATCAATCTGCCAGTATTTGATGGTTATTATTGGTGTCAAAAGATCCGGGAAGTATCAAAAGTACCGATCATTTTTATTTCCAGTCGCAGTACCAATATGGACATGATCATGGCGATGAATATGGGCGCAGACGATTTTGTCACAAAGCCTTTTGAGATCGATGTTCTGATTGCAAAGATCAATGCACTGCTGCGCCGATCCTATAATTATGCCGCAAGCGACAATGAGACAGTAAAGCATAACGGATTGGTGCTGAATATCGATAACAGCACCGTCACAGTCAACGGTACAGTAATCGACCTCAGTAAAAACGAGTATCGCTTGCTGTACATCCTCATGAAAAACCATGGCAAGATCTTATCACGGGACAAATTGCTGCGAGCGTTGTGGGAAGATGAACGTTTTGTAGATGACAATACGCTGACTGTCAATATCAATCGTCTGCGCCGCAAGATCCAACAGGCCGGCGTTGAAGACTATATCGAGACCAAAGTCGGTCAGGGCTACATCGTTCCCTAATGGTAAGAAGGAGACAGCTTATGACAATAACGAAATACATGAAAGACCAGTGGCTGATCTTTGTTGGTTGGGGATGTTTTGTCCTGATAACGGCATTTGTCATGTGGTTATCACCGAATCTGCAGATCGATTGGGGGAATATCGCTTATTTGGTTTTGCTGGAAGGTGTAATGCTGTTCTTTTTTATGGCGGGTCATTATTTTTATAAAAAGCGCTGGTGGGAAAAATTAAACAGCGATGAAGCAGAAGGCACGATGCAAAACTATATGACTGGTGCTCGGAATGAAGAAGAAAAAATACAGCAGGATTATATCAATCAGCTGATCCGCGAACACCAAGGCGCTATGCAGCAAGTAGTGGTCAGTCAGCAGGAACAAAAAGACTATGTAGATTCATGGGTCCATGAGATCAAAGTTCCTTTAGCCGCGTCGCAATTGTTGCTGAGATCTATTGAATTTGATATCTCTGACGATAAATACAGCCAACTAGAAACAGAACTTAAAAAAATCGACGAATATGTGGAACAGGTATTGTATGTTGCCCGTTTGGATAGTTTTGCAAAGGATTATTTGATTCATGAGACATCATTGAAAGAGACCATCCAGCCAATCATCCGTAACCAAGCCAGTGTTTTTATTCAGAAAAAAATCCAATTCTCGATTGAAGGGGAAGATCAGATCGTTTTGACTGATGCCAAATGGCTGAGTTTTATCTTCCGACAATTAGTATCGAACGCGTTGAAATATACGCCGGAAAATGGTCAGATCGTCGTTCAGATCTCAAAAAAACAGCAGGGTGTGGCTCTTCAGCTGATTGATACGGGGATCGGTATCCCGGAAGAAGATCTGCGCCGGATCTTTGACAAAGGGTTTACCGGCAGTAATGGTCGGTACAGCGAGACTCATTCCACGGGTCTTGGATTGTATCTGGCGAAGAATTTAGCGGAACAATTAGGAGTGGAATTGACTGCTGATTCTGCTGTTGGCAAAGGGACGACGATGACTTTGTATTTCCCGACACTTTCCTTTTTTCAAGAAAATTTATAAAAGGCACCTATAAGGGCAATTTTTTTCTTGTTTGGCAAACGTTTTCGTTGTTAAACTAGCGAAGTATGTTTAAAAAAAGGAGAATTGTATGGAACTAATTATAGCTTTAGTCCCTATGTTTGCATGGGGAAGTATCGGATTAGTCAGCGGGAAAATGGGCGGCGATGCCAACCAACAAACCGTAGGAATGACTATTGGTGCCTTTGTATTTTCGTTAGTTGTTTTTGCTGTAAGTCAACCAACATTGACTACATGGATCATCTTTATCGGTTTTGTGTCAGGTCTTTTTTGGGTAGTCGGTCAAAATGGTCAATTCCATGCGATGCAGTATATGGGAGTTTCGGTTGGACTTCCGTTGTCGACTGGTATGCAGTTGATGCTGAATACAGTGGCCGGCGCTATCTTCTTTCATGAATGGACAGGCGCTCGCGATTATGGTCTAGGGATTCTTGCATTGATCTTGTTGGTGATCGGTGCCTATCTGACTTCAAGACGCGATCCGGAAAATAATCTGCAAAGCGGTAATAAAATGCTGGATTTTGCAAAAGGATTCCGTGCGCTGATCATTTCAACATTAGGTTATGGTGTTTATACGATTTTGATCACCTGGGCCGATTTAGATCCAATGGCGATCATTCTGCCGCAAAGCGTAGGGATGCTTGCAGGAGCGTTGTTATTTACACTTGGTAAGATCCAATATAATAAATTTGTTTGGCGCAATACTACTTCTGGACTATTGTGGGGGATCGGAAATGCATGTATGTTGTTGACGATCCAAGTTGTTGGTTTAGCTGTAGGTTTTTCATTGTCACAAATGGGGATCATCATCTCTACTTTGGGCGGAATCTTCTTACTAGGAGAACGGAAAACGAAAAAAGAAATGATTTATGTGATTTTGGGTTGCCTTTTTGTTATTTTTGGTGGTATCCTTTTAGGATATATGAAGGCCTCTTAAAGAGAATTCTGCCTCAAATAAATGGAGGGTGTTATGGATCTTTTCAGAAAAAAAGAAATTACAGTTGAACAGCCAAGCTACATGAAAAAAAGCTTAAAGGTCAAAGATTTGATCATGTTGGGGATTGGAGCGATCATTGGCACCGGGATCTTCGTTGTGACCGGTGTCGCTTCTTCCGACATGGCGGGTCCGGCGTTGACGATCTCATTTGTCTTAGCGGCGATCGTCGTCGGCCTATCAGGTTTGAGCTTTGCTGAATTTGCTTCCCGCGTCCCTGTTCTAGGAGGACCGTATGCGTATATCTACGTGGTTTTTGGGGAGCTGGCAGCTTGGATGACCGGCTGGTTTCTGTTGTGTGAATTTTTATTAGCGGTTTCATCGGTAGCGTCCGGCTGGTCTGGATATGTGCAGGGCTTTTTGAACAGCTTGGGGATTCATCTTCCGCAGGCGTTGACTGCCGGGTATAATGCGGAAAACGGGACTTATATCGATTTGATCGCTGCATTGGTAGTTGTTTTTGTTACTTTTTGGGTAAGCCAAGAAACGAAAAAAGCTTTGCGCTTGAATAATCTTATGGTGTATGTCAAATTCGGTATCATTGCCTTATTTGTGGTTTTCGGACTCTTTTTTGTGAAACCGGATAATTGGCAGCCGTTCATGCCGTTTGGTTTTTCTGGTGTCTTTGACGGAGCTGCATTGGTTTTCTTCGCCTTTTTAGGATTTGACGCTGTGGCAATGGCAGCCGAAGAAGTCAAAAATCCGCAAAAGGATGTACCAAAAGGAATCATCGGTGCCATTGGGATCGCTACGTTATTATATATCGTTGTGACATTAATCTTGACCGGGATCGTTCCGTATACTGAATTAGGAGTCAAAGACCCGGTAGCTTTTGCGATGCGCTTTGTTGGACACGGATTTGTCGGATCAGTCATTTCAGTTGGAGCGATCCTTACGTTATTGACGGTTACGATTTCGATGATGTATTCTTTGGCGCGTTTGCTTTATGCCATCAGTAAAGACGGTCTGCTGCCGAAATTCATGCAAAAAATCGATCCGAAACATCGGACACCAAAGAACGCTACGATGGTGGCTGGCGTGATCGCCTTAGTGTTTGCCGCGGCTTTTCCTTTGCAGATGCTGGCCGAATTGACGAACATCGTCGCACTGGCCTATCTAATCATGGTTTCTTTGGGAATCTTGAAATTGCGTAAAATGATCGGCAAACCAAAACCAGGCGAATTTAAAATGCCGTGGGTACCCGTCCTGCCATGTATTTCGATCCTGTCATGTCTGTTTTTAATGTCTCGGTTAAAACCGATGACATGGATCATTTTCGCTATTACATTAGTCATCGGACTGCTGATTTATTTCCTATATGGCTATCGCAATAGTTCGCTGAATAAAAAATAAAAAAATCGCACTTTCCGGAACTATTTCAGGAAAGTGCGATTTTTTTTATTAATTGTGTTCAGAAGTCATATCCAGTAATTTCTGTTTCAGATCTTCTTCCATCGTACCAAGTTCGATCTCAGCGGCACGGCGTTTTTCTTTACCTTCTTTTTGGATCCGTAATGTTTCTTGGATCGTTTCCACTAAATCATTTTGGGTTTTTTGCAATGTCTCGATATCAACGATCCCTCGCTCATTTTCTTTTGCTGTTTCAATGGCAGAGACTTTCAGCATCTCTGAGTTTTTCTTCAGTAAATCATTCGTAGTCTCAGATACTTGTCGTTGCGCGGTCACAGCGTCTTTTTGGCGAAGTAAGGTCAATGCGATCACCACTTGGTTTTTCCATAATGGGATAGCGGTGTTGATTGAGGCTTGGATCTTTTCAGCCAACGCCTGATTGGTATTTTGGATCAAGCGGATTTGAGGCGCTTGTTGGATCGTCACTTGACGAGCAAGGCGCAAGTCATGGGTCCGTTTATCCAAACGATCTAAAAATTGGGTATAATCGTTGGCGATCTGCGCGTCCATTTGATCGCCGGATTGCTGCGCTTTTTGCATTGCTTCAGGAATGATCTTGGTTTGCAGTTCTTCCATTTTCAATTCGCCGGCTGCGATATAGATATTCAGCGCGTCAAAATAGTCTTTGTTTTTATGATAAAGTTGTTCCAGCATCAGATTGTCTTTTAATAGACCGTCTTTTTCTTTTTCCAATTTTACCGCGATCTTGTCGATCTGCGCACCGATTTTTTGGTATTTAGCGGTGATCTCATAGATCGATTGTTTGACTTTACCAAATACTCGTTGAAAAATATTGCCTTCTCCTGCCCGCAATTCATCAGGATTGGCTTCTTGCAGCCGATACATCAGTTCAGTCAAAGAGTCTCCTACTGGACCGATATCTGCAGCTTGGACATGGTTGAGCATTGATTGTGAAAAAGAGCTGAGTTTTTCTTGCGCGACAGCTCCATAAGTAATGACTGCTTGCTGATCGGTAGGATCGATCTTAGTTGCCAGTTCCTGCGCTTGTACTTGTCGTTCAGGGGGCAATTTATCGATCAAGCGATTCGCTTTTTGTTGTTCTTTCAATGCGGCGATCTCTGTTTGCTGGGTCTCAGTCAAAGATCCGACAGGTGTTGAAAAGGGATTGTTCAATAAGTCGTCTAAAGTCGTGTCGACGTCTTGGGTTTTGGGTAATTGTTCCGTCATTTTCTTTCCTCCTAAAAGAGCCTTCAGTAATTTGATTAGTTTAAGTAAAACAGTGTGTCTTAGACTGTGATAGAGAAAACATCCGAACGTAGAAGTACTCCTGCATTGCGGCAGGTCCTCGCCGCTGAAATACAACGATCGAGAAGTCGACTATCGTTCGGATATTGATTTTTGCTGGGGCACAAGCCCTCAGCCCTTCTTATCCATTATCTCGTTTTAAGCTTTGTTTGGCAATCGAAAGTTCGATATCGATATCATCTAAATCATCAGCGACAAATTGCTGATAATCTTGGCTGATCAACGCAGCCATCTGATCGATGATTTGAGAACTTTCTTCGATTTTGTCGTAGGTTTCTTTACTTTTGATCTCATGGCTGTTGATCTCGATAAATTTATCGGTCAGATCCACCATGTTTGGCAAGTGTGTATAAAGAAAATGGCTGGCAGAATGCAATTTTTGCGGTTCTTTGACCAATTCTTTGAACAGAGCCTTGGCAGCTCGCAACGTGTCATGGCGCAAATCGATAGCTTTCAATTTTGCACTGTTGTTGATGTTTCCTTGCAGATGTTGGATTTGCGATTTCGCTTGATTCATTGTTTCCCTGAAAAAATCGATCTCGCTTTCACTCATACCGCTTTTAAGGTAATGAGCTTCTTTTTCCTTCGAAAGGGCGGGAAGTTCTTCTTTTTTCGTTGGTTTTTTTCGTTTTGCACCAAAAAAGATCAATATGATACCTCCAATAAGTAAAATGCCGGGCATGACATGAAACCCATCCATCTCGGCAAATAAAAGGAAAAGGATTCCTACTGCAGCGAGCAATGTGAGTAACAGTTTTTTCATTATCTAATCCTCCTGCATGATAGTTGAGTATTTCTTTATGAGATTAACTTTACATCATTATTCTAGCATGTAAAGGTTAAGAAAAAAATCAGACTAGCGATTGATTTTTTCGATTTAGGAAAATCGTAATCTTTATGATAAAATTAAACGCATTGGATCAAAAATTTGTGTATACTACAAGAAACGATAGAAAGTAGAGAAAGTAGGGAAAAAAATGCTTTCCTTTGAAGATTTTGAGGAAAAAACGATCCGCCGAAAAGAGATCTTCCATGGCAAGATCATTGATGTCGCTCTGGATGATGTTCGTTTGCCAGACGGCGGCACAGCCCAACGTGAATTAGTATTCCATCCTGGCGGTGTGGGGATCATCGCTATCATTGATAACAAGATGCTGTTTGTCAGACAGTTTCGCAAGCCCCTTGAACGAGTGCTGTTGGAGATTCCGGCAGGGAAGATCGATCCTGGAGAAGGTCGTCACCCAGAAGAGACTGGTCGGCGGGAATTGGAAGAAGAGACCGGCTATCGCCCAGGAAAAATGACTCATGTCGCATCCATGTATCTATCACCGGGATTTGCCAATGAGCTTTTGCATTTGTATCATGCAGAAGAATTGGAGAAAGTAGAAAATCCGCTGCCCCAAGATGAGGATGAAGTATTGGAGCTTTACAGACTGTCTTTAGCTGAAGCAAAACAAGCGATCGCTGACCAAACTATCTGCGACGCCAAAACGATCTTCGCGATCCAATATTGGGAGCTTGAACAATTAAAGAAAGGCGGTAATTAGCAATGGCCAAAGAACCGCTAGTTACTCGATCACAATTACGAAAACATCGGCAGCAAGAGACACCTATAGAAAAAACGAGGCCGAACCCAACGCCTAAGATGGTGAAACAATCAGAAAAAGAGTACCAAAAAAAAGAGAAAGAAATCTCCAACTTTTATCGTAAAGAGAATAAAAAAAATAAACCCATCACCAAAACCAGAAGCGGTGAAAAACAAAAATCCCGCGCTATGAACAACTTTTTGATGAAAGCGATCGTGATTGTTTTCTTGCTGATCGTAATCGTGATGATGGCTGTCTTTTTCTTATAATAAGCATACATAAAAAATGGAGGTATACAGATGAAAATCGGAATTATCGGTGCAATGGAACAAGAGATCAAGATCTTGCGAGAAAAAATAGAAGCACCTATTTCTTGGGAACGGGGCAATGCTCTGTTTATTTCAGGAACATTAGGACATCATGAAGTGATCGTGGTCCGCTCGGGGATCGGAAAAGTCGCAGCATCTATCACTACCAGCCTGCTTATCCAGAAATATGGTGTGAATATGGTGATCAACACCGGATCTGCTGGAGGAATCGGCAAAGGTCTTTCTGTTGGCGACATAGTGATTTCTGACAAGTTGGCTTATTTTGATGTAGATGTGACCGGATTTGGTTATCAGCCGGGGCAGCTTCCAGGCGGGATGCCGCTATATTTTGAAGCGAGCCGTTATTTGATCCAAACTATGACTGAAGCGGCGGAAAAAACGCAGCTGAACGTCAAAAAAGGATTGATCGTCACAGGAGACACGTTTGTCGATCATCCTGAAAAAATCCAAAAAATCTTGGCTGACTTTCCAGACGCTTTAGCTTGCGAAATGGAAGGAGCGGCGATCGCGCAAACTGCACAGCAATTCAAGATTCCGTTCTTAGTAGTGCGGGCTATCAGTGATACCGCAGACCATCAAGCAACACAAAGCTTTGATGAATTTATCGAGGAAGCCGGGAAACGTTCCGCCGAAATGGTTATTGAATTTGTGAATCATCTAAAATAGGAGGGAAAATAATGAAGGCATTGATCTCCATCGACTACACGTATGATTTTGTAGCAACAGATGGCAAGTTGACGACAGGTGAAGCAGGCCAGCAGATCGAATCTTTTTTAGTAGACAAGACAAAAGAGTTTATTGAAGCAGAAGAATATGTAGTTTTCGCTATTGATATGCATGATCCGCAAGATGACTACCATCCGGAAAATAAATTATTTCCGCCTCATAATGTGGAAGGCACATCTGGTCGCGAATTATACGGACAGTTAGCGGATGTTTATCAACAAAATCAAACCCGCCGAAACGTTTATTGGATCGATAAACGCCATTACTCAGCTTTCAGCGGCACAGATTTGGATATCCGCTTGCGAGAACGAGGGATCACGGATCTTTATCTGACAGGCGTTTGTACAGATATCTGTGTCCTGCATACCGCAGTCGATGCCTATAATCTAGGGTACAAACTGCATATCTACAAAGATGCTGTAGCCAGTTTTGATCCAGTCGGTCATGAATGGGCATTAAGACATTTTGAACAGACATTAGGCGCAGAGATCATTGGATAAAATGATGAAAGCATACTCCTCGTGAATTTTTTGATTCTCCCTTATACTTAAATAAAAAGGGGGAATAGAAAATGAGTATTTTTGATCGTTTGAAGGATGGCTTTGATTTATCGGATATTCCAGGGATCTTATCTGATCTGCAAAAAAGCGGGATCAATTTAGGTGATTTGCTGAATCAGGACTTTTTACAAAAATATACTGATTTTGGACAAAAAGACAATCTGTTATCAAAAATCGGTGTCCAAAATACCAACCAGATCACAGATGTTTTGAAAAATCCTGAGAAAAAAGCAAAAGCGGACGAAGTAGTCAATCAGAATTCCCAATTTTCTTCATTAACCGAACTGATGGAAAAAGCACTGAAAAACCAAAAGAAATAAAAACAGCGTAAAAAGCTGGGACCGCGGTCCAAAAGCAATACCCGAGAGACAGAGTAAATTACTGTCCCTCGGGTATTTTTTTCTGATTTATCTGAGTTTTTCGCTGGCAGTTTCCGCCAATGTCAGAAATTCCTCTTTATGATCAAGGGGTACGGTCCCGTCTCCCATTACAGGAGAACCGCCGCCTTTTCCAGACAGCTGTCGGTTGATCGTTTGGATCAATTCTCTGACAGAGAGTTTGTCAGCTGATGCGATTCGCAAATGGTAACGTAAAATCTCGTCTTCTTCAGTGAAAACAGCGATCAGGGCATTAGGTGTTTTTTCAGCTAATTGCTGTGCGGCCTGACGCAACAGCTTTCCATCAATCTTGTCGCCATGGCTGACGACGAAATGAGGTGTCCGCTGGTTGCCATTATCCACCAGCTCTTGCAATTGAAAGACCGCCAAACGATCCTTTAATCCCTTGATCTCTTGCTGCTGAGTACTGATAAATTGCGGCAGCTCGTCAACGGAGATGTTAGCGGAAGAAATAGCTTCTTGGATTAGTTCTTGCTGTGTCTGATAGTTTTTTGCCGCACGGTTACCACAGGAGAAATGGACCGTCGTGCCTTTTTTTGTATGTTTGATTTTATCCAATAAAATTATCTGGATCTCGCTGGTATTTCTTACATGGGTGCCGCCGCAGCCGATCGTGTCGAAACCATCAACAGCGATCAAACGCAACCCAAGAAAATACGTTGGCGGATGGGTCAGATGCGGCAGCGAAGTCAGCTGATCAGCAGCAGGGTATAAGATCTTCACTTGTCGATGAGCCTGGATGATCTGATTGCTCTGGACAATTGCCCTTTGGAGTTCTTTTTCCGACAATTGCTGACCGCTGATCTCAAAGAAAGAATCGTTTTCGGTGATCTGCTCCTGACGGATATCAGCGGCAAAAAGATTTTCACAGGCACGGGCGAAAAGATGCTGACCGGTATGCTGCTGCATAAAATCAAAGCGGCGCTGCCAATCGATTTTAACAGTGACCGCAGTATCCGGCAGCGGGTTTTCGAGATAATAGCGGACTTCTTCCGACTCCTTGCTCTCCTTGATGGCTAAGACCTTTTTGTCATTGATCCAAGCAAGATCCGCCGGTTGGCCGCCTCCGCCAGGATAAATGATCGTCTCAGCTAATGTCACATAATAATCATTTCCGTCATAGTTTTGCGAGGTGATCTGTGTTTGGCAAATCTGTTGATAACTGTCATCAAGATAGATTTTTTTCATAGGGTATCACCAGATATGAACGCGTTTTTCAGGATCTAGATACATCTCATCATTTTCAGAAATTCCAAATGTTGTATAGAAATCATCTAGATTTTTGACTTGAACATTCGCCCGTAATTTTGCAGGTGCGTGGACATCAACGGAAAGCAATAATTGTTGGTATTGCTCCCGAGCTTTGGTGCGCCAGATTTTTGCCCAGTTGATAAAGAAGTCTTCCAATGAGACATCTTTTTCTTTTTTCGCGGCCTCTAATGCACAACTCAAACCGCCGGCGTCGGCGATATTTTCAGAAACGGTTAATGTACCGTTGACTGTTCCGCCGGCAAATGGGATCCCGTCGAATTCGTCGATCATTTCTTTTGCTAATTTTTCAAAATGAGCAAGATCTCCTTCTGTCCACCAGTTATTCAAGTTGCCGTATTCATCGAATTTTGCGCCATTGTTATCAAAAGCATGAGAGATCTCATGGGCGATCACGGCACCGATGCCGCCATAGTTGGCGCTGGCAGATTGTTCCAAGCTGTAAAACGGCGCTTGCAGGATCGCAGCCGGGAAGACGATGATATTTTTAAATGGGTGATAATAGGCATTGACTGTCGATGCGCTCATTTCCCATTCATTGCGGTCCACTGGCTTATGGTATTTGCTGAAAATGTATTCCCGAACGATCCGGCTGAACGCGCGGGCATTTTCGACTAAAGTACCGCCTTCTGCTGCCGGCTTGGTAACGAACTTATCGTAAAATTCTGGGATCGCTTCAGGATAACCGACTTGGATACCGAGTTTATTTAATTTTGTGACTGCTTTTTCGCGTGTTTGCTGGCTCAGCCACGTGTTGTTTGTCAGGCGATTTTGATAGACCTCGATCATAGAACGCACCATATGTTCGACATCTTTTTTGGCTTTTTCGCCAAAATATTTTTTCCCGTAATAATCACCGACGACTTGACTAAAGCGATTGGTCGCTAAATAGTAAGCGGCTTTTTGTTGGGGTGCGGACTCGTCGATCCCGGAAAGATAACGGCTGTAAGTACCGCCTAATTGTCGTAATTCCTCGCTCAAGATGCTGGT
Source organism: Enterococcus mediterraneensis (assembly GCF_900604485.1). Taxonomy (NCBI): domain Bacteria; kingdom Bacillati; phylum Bacillota; class Bacilli; order Lactobacillales; family Enterococcaceae; genus Enterococcus; species Enterococcus mediterraneensis. The sequence goes on along the minus strand of NZ_UWOP01000001.1, from coordinate 995,678 downwards.
GTAAGAAAGGCTTGTTTGTACCAAAAGCCAATTTTTCAGTAATGAGAAAGTATCAGGATTGACGATACTTTGGAATGCTTCAAAGAAAGCCGGCTCGGTAACGATGACTTCACTTGGTTCGTCATGGATCAGATCAGTCACTAATTTTTGCAGTTGCAATTCGTTGGAATATGAACCAAATTCCGCAAAAGTTTTAGGATTGTAGTTTTTGCTGTAATCCGCGTTTTCTTCTGAACTGCGAACGTGAGGGACGATCAAACGGTCGAATGCCAATGCGTCGGTTACGATAGCTACGGCGTCTTCATGAGATTTGCCATATTTTTCCAACACTTGGATCGTCATGTCTGAAAAGACACCCAACAGCGCAGGACCTTGAGGATGATTTTCTTCATAATAGGTTTTATCCGGCAAGATAGTTGATGCTGGATAGGCGTAAACGACATTTTTTTGTGTATTTTGCATATCTTGATCAACATCTAAAGAAAACGGCAGCGGCATGCCATCTAGGACCCATTCAGAGAATTGCGGATTCAAGTCTTCCAGCTTATTCAGAGCTTCGATTTTATCCAATAGCGATTTTATCGGCGAAGCCCCCAGCTTGTCGCGGGTTCCATAATCGTTTGCCAATTTGTAGAATTCGACAGCGTCTTTCATGCGTCCTTCAGGGATAGATTGCGAACCATTTGCCATATTTTCAAATTCTGCCATCAAGACTTCTTCAATATCTTGGACGAGATCTTGGAATCCGCCGGTAGCCGGCTTGTCAGCAGGGATTTTTGCTGTTTTGATCCACTCGCCATTTACATAATCATAAAAATCGGTCTTCAATTCATTAGTCATTTATCATCGCTCCTTCATTTTTTTATTATCGTACAAAAAAGTAAATTTAACAAGAAGCCGCTATTTATTCATAAAACAAAATTCTTCTACTTAATGATCGGTTAAATCAGTAGCTCTGAATATCTGGAAAGCCGCTGAGAAATGACAAGTGTCTGCTGTTCATCAATAAGAGTGGCCGCATTCCTTTTCCATCGTCAGAAACGTTTTATGATAGTCGCCAGTGCCAGTTTTTTGTATAATGAGGAAAAAGAGGTGAGGGAATGGAAGCAATAGAAGCAAACGAATGGATCGGTATACCAGAAGAGCGCTTTGCCCGGTACCGTCATTGGAAGACGCCATCCGGTTATCTTTGCGGAACTTATGCGTCAGCAGTGTTTTTAGCTTACTATCAAGATTATATTGATAAAGAGATTCTCCCAGAAAAGTTAAGAAGGAAAAATACGACCCAAAATCAGCCGCTAGTGGATATGCTGCAAGTTATGATTCAGCGGCATGGACTGCCAACATTGCCATTACAAGTAGGACATGGTCTATCAAAATTTTTTGACTTCTACAAATTGCCTTATCGCGCCCGTACCACGACATTTGGCGGCTGGCATCGAGCGGTTAAGCGGATCAATCAAGGAAAACCAGTAGTCATAGGCCTCTTAAAAGGGTTGGGAAGTACGTACGGCAATCATTGGGTAGTGGCGTATGCCTATAAGGAAACTGCTGACGGCAAACGTTATCTGAAAGTCCATGATAATTGGGGCAATCATCATAAAGTCATTCCGGCTTCATGGATAAATGGAACAATTTCATTACCTTAATGAAAATTTCTTGTAAAGTATGGTAGAATAAGTGGGAATAAACTCGAATCACTCCTTACGTCTGATGATAATCGAGAGGATTTGTTTCTGACGTTAGGAATAGAAAAAACTTTTTGGAGGCAAAAATGGTTGAGAAAACTCAAGACGAATCATTGAAGATCTTTAGTTTGAATGGTAATCGTCCCTTGGCAGAAAAAATCGCGAATGTTCTGGGAACCAGTTTAGGTCAATGCGCGATCAAACAATTCAGTGATGGCGAAATTTCGATCAGTATCGAAGAAAGTGTCCGCGGTGCGCATGTCTATTTGATCCAAGCTACCAATCAGCCGGTCAATGATTATTATATGGAGTTGTTGATCATGATCGATGCGTTGAAACGTGCCAGTGCCCAAACGATCAATGTCGTGCTGCCTTATTATGCCTACGCTCGTCAAGACCGTACAGCGAAACCACATGAACCAATCACCGCTAAATTGATCGCTAACATGATCGTTGAAGCTGGAGCGACACGGGTTTTGACTCTTGATCTGCATACAGTCCAAGTCCAAGGATTCTTTGATATTCCTGTCGATAACTTGTTTACAATGCCGTTGTTTGCTCATTATTACCGTAAGTTAGGAATGACCGGGGATGACTATGTTGTTGTCTCGCCAAAAAATTCCGGTGTCCAACGTGCACGGAGTTTGGCTGAATATCTTGATACAACTATCGCCATCGTCGATCAGGAAAAAACGGAAGAAAGCGACGGTTATGTGATCGGTGATGTCAAAGGCAAACGTTGTATCATGGTAGATGATATTTTGAATACAGGAAATACATTGGCAAAAGCCGCGAATTTATTAAAAGAAGCCGGCGCTGAAGAAATCTATGCCTGTGTTTCTCATGCATTATTGTCTGATCCTGCGAAAACTATTTTAGAAGAAGCGCCTATTGAAGATATTTGTGTGACAGATTCTTGCTGGACCGCTGAAGAACGGCATCCTAAACAGCTTACTTACATTACTTGTTCAGAGTTGATGGGAGAAGCCGTGAAACGGATCCACGAAAATACACCGATGAGCCCATTGTTCAAATTAGAAGAAAAAGACTATCAATAAACGGGAGCCGCTGATTTTTTCAGCGGCTTTTTTGTGTCTGCAGAAATTCAGACGGGCTGATATCAAGCGAAATCTAAAGATCGGCTGTTTTGCCACTGTATTGCGCTGAGAATAGTCTATTACCAACACGCTTACTTTTTGGTTTCCTTTTTATTCTGTGCTAGAATAAAAGTAATGAGAAAAGAAAAGGTGAAGTGAATGAATCAAATCTACTTAGATCATGCGGCTACTACACCGATGCACCCAGAGGTCATCGAAGAAATGAGTCGCTTGATGCAAGATATATATGGAAATCCTTCCAGTATCCATAATTATGGACGCAAAGCCCATGAACAGTTAGAAAATTTCAGAGAAACAATCGCCGCTAGTTTAGCGGTCAAACCCCACGAAATCATTTTCAACAGCGGCGGAACCGAGGGTGATAATACGGCTATCATCGGTACTGCTTTTTCCCGCCAAGAACACGGCAAACATCTGATCACGACAGCGATCGAACATCCGGCTGTTTTAGAAACCATGAAATATTTAGAAAAAGAAGGCTTTGAAGTGACGTACTTGCCGGTGGATAAAAAAGGACAGCTGCAACTAGCTGACTTTCAAAAGGCACTGCGAGACGATACCATTTTAGTTTCCATCATGTATGCCAACAATGAAACAGGAAATCTTTTGCCGATCAAAGAAATCGGCGAGATCTTGAAAGATCATCCAGCAGTTTTCCATACAGATGCTGTCCAAGCCTATGGAAAAATCCCCATCACTCCTTATGAAGACCATATCGATTTATTAAGTGTTTCAGCCCATAAGATCAATGGACCAAAAGGTGTCGGCTTTTTATATAAAAAAGACGGTATCAATATCCCGGCATATCTTCATGGCGGAGAGCAGGAAGAAAAACGCCGTGCCGGCACGGAAAACTTAGTAGGGATCGGCGGAATGGCGAAAGCCGTTGAACTATTGACACCTGAGGTCCAAGCCGAAAATCGGGAAAAATATCGAGAATTTGCGGACATCATTTTCCAAACACTGGATGAGCAGCAAGTGGCTTATCATTTAAATGGCGATCCGGAACACAAACTGCCTCACGTATTGAATCTGTATTTCCCAGACGTCTCCAATGATCTGCTGTTGATGAAACTGGATCTGAAAGGAACTGCGATCTCTACCGGTTCTGCCTGCACAGCAGGTAATATCGAGCCTTCCCATGTTTTAGAAGCCATGTATGGAGAAGACGCGCTGATTGTTGATCAATCCGTCCGTATCAGTTTTGGATATGGCAATACCAAAGAAGCGATCAAAGAATTTGCCAGCTTATTAGCTGAAACCGTCAAAAAATCATTATGACAAAACGGTCTTTTTCGGTGAGGGACTAGTAAAAGATCTGTAAAACTTTTATAATTAAAGCAAGAATAATTATTGGGGTGAATGAGATGGCATTTCAGGAAACGGCAACAGTTTTAGGAGCAGAGACAAAATATAAGATCAATCCTTCCGCAAAAAGATATACATTGCGCGATAACGGCTTTACCGAAACCAATGGCGGTAATTTTCAATTGGTCCGTCCGTTAGAAGCGACACCGCAAAGCAAAGAAGGATTTAAATTGAAGATCACAGTATCAAGCGACATCAAAACATTGAAGATGTCGATCACGACTGCCAATGGGTTAAAGGCTGTCAATTTATTCAAAGATGATACTCATAAAATGCTGCAGGATAAATTCTACTTCTTGATGGATGGATTTATCAGCCGCGGTCTGTTCGAAAAAATCTAATCAAAACCAGCAGGACTTCTTTTGGAAGCTGCTGGTTTTTTGTTAGGAAAGACGAGGCTTGTATTTTGTCTCAGGGTATTTTCTCCAGTATACTTGAAGTGAGGTGAGTCAGATGACAGAACAGATACAAAAAGTAATGCTCGCAGATAAAAAGCATTTTCCGATTGGCTTAGGTACTTGGCATATGGGGGATGACAGAAATAAGCGTCCTTTAGAATTGGAAGCGCTGCGAACAGGTATCGAACAGGGCGCTACGATCATTGATACAGCAGAGATGTATGGTGAAGGCAATGCCGAAAAATTAGTCGGAGAAGCGATCCAGCCTTTTGACAGAGAATCATTGTTTTTGATTTCTAAAATCTATCCTTGGAATGCATCCCTGAAAGCATTGCCGCAACATTTGGACAAAAGCCTGGAACGATTGGGAACAGATTATTTGGATTTATATTTATTGCATTGGACAGGAGATATCCCGTTGGCAGAAACCGTGGCAGCGATGGAAGACGCGAAAAAAGCCGGTAAGATCCGGCATTGGGGCGTATCAAATTTTGATGTGTCAGATATGGAAGAATTGTGGCAGATCCCTGATGGAAAAAACTGCGCAACGAATGAGGTCCTTTACAATCTCGGCAGTCGCGGGATCGATTTTGATTTACTGCCTTGGATGCGGGAAAAACAACTGCCCTTGATCGCTTATTCGCCGATCGCACAAGGAGATAGTCTAGGAAATGATTTTACAAAAAATCCTGTTTTGAAAGAAATCGCTCGTGCCCATGACTGTTCGATTTTTCAAGTCTTATTAGCGTGGACATTGCGAGGAGGAGATACGATCGCGATCCCTCAATCCAGCAATAAAAAACATGTTTTGGATAATATCGCCGCCGCATCTTTGACATTGACGAATGAAGAATGGCAAGCCATCGAGACGGCATTTCCCAAACCGGACCACAAGCAACCGTTAGCAGTTTTATAAGGAGAAGGCTATGAGATTTTTTACTTCTGATACCCATTACTTTCATGCCGCATTATTAGGTAAAAATGACTTTGCTCCGCGTCTGTTTTCAACAATGACGGAAATGCATCAAACAATGATTAAGCATTGGAATGATGTGGTCAAAGAAACGGATACTGTCTATCACTTGGGAGATGTCGCCATGCATCCGAAATATGAAAAAGGTTTTGGGGAAGTCTTGGAACTGCTGTCGCAATTGAACGGTAAGATCGTTTTTGTCAAAGGCAATCACGATACCCGGGCTTTTTTCAAATTTTTAGCGGCAAATGATCCTAAACTGCCATCCGGTGAAGAAAAGTTTTCTTTCGAAGATGTGGGCGTGCTGATCAAATTCAATCATCATCAATATTATTTGACCCATTACCCTATCCTGCTGGGCATCACAAAAAATATCCGCAATCTCCATGGTCATATCCATCATTATAGTCTGCCGATCGCGGAGAATATCAATGTGGGTGTGGATACACCGGAGTTGGAACTTTTACCGGAAAAACATCCTTTCGGCGCTCCGCTGTCTGAGCATCAAATCGATCTCATCATTTCTGCTAAAACTGCGGAACTGGAAAAACTCTACGATGATCAGCAACGTTGGGAATTTTTTGAAGATTTTTTTGAATGATCCAACAAACCCTGATACCAGGTGATGGTTTCAAAAAAATGACCATCAACTGGTATCAGGGATTTTTTGCGTTTTATTTAATTAAAAGAGCGGGAACAGCTAAGAAATTCCAAAGAAAACCACCAATAGATGAAATTCTGCGAATTCTGTTGTATAATGGCAAATACTGAAAAGTTGCGACCTTCAAATCGTAGAGTTTTCGGAATCTATAATGAAATGATGGTGAAGAACATGACAGACAACAGTCAAACACGAGTTGTCGTTGGCATGAGCGGCGGGGTGGACTCGTCGGTAACGGCCCTTTTGTTGAAAGAACAAGGGTATGATGTCGTTGGGATTTTTATGAAAAACTGGGACGACACAGATGAAAACGGTGTGTGTACAGCCACCGAAGATTACAAAGATGTCGCAAAAGTTGCGGCGCAAATCGGAATCCCTTACTATTCTGTGAATTTTGAAAAGGAATATTGGGACCGGGTCTTTGAATACTTCTTGGCAGAATACCGTGCCGGCAGAACGCCAAACCCTGATGTAATGTGCAACAAAGAAATCAAATTCAAAGCTTTCTTGGATTATGCGTTGGAATTGGGCGCTGATTATGTAGCGACTGGCCACTACGCCCAAGTTGAAAAAGATGAAAATGGCGTGGTCCACATGCTGCGAGGCGTGGATCAAAACAAAGACCAAACATACTTTTTAAGCCAACTTTCTCAAGAACAATTAAGCAGAACCATGTTTCCTTTAGGCGGCATGGAAAAATCCGAAGTGCGGGCGATCGCTGAACATGCCGGATTAGCTACTGCTAAGAAAAAAGATTCAACCGGTGTCTGCTTTATCGGTGAAAAGAATTTCAAACAATTTTTAAGCAACTATCTGCCTGCTAAAAAAGGCAAGATGGTGACATTAGACGGTGAAGAAAAAGGCGAACACGATGGCTTGATGTATTACACGATCGGCCAACGTCAAGGTCTAGGAATCGGCGGCGGCGGAAAGACCCAAGACCCATGGTTTGTTGTAGGCAAAGATTTGGCTACGAATACCTTATATGTTGGTCAAGGATTCCATCATCCAGCATTGTATGCGGATCGTTTGGATGCCAGCCAAATCCACTTCACTACCGATGATCCAAAGGTGAAAGAATTCAAATGTACTGCGAAATTCCGTTACCGTCAACAAGATGTAGCAGTAACAGTCCGTTTATTGGATGATGACCGTGCAGAAGTTATTTTCGACGAACCTGTCCGCGCCATCACACCAGGACAAGCTGTTGTTTTCTATGACGGCATGGAATGCTTAGGCGGCGGTCTGATCGACCATGCCTACAAGGCAGAAAATGTTTTACAATATGTCTAATAAAAAAAGAGAAAACCGAAAAACCGGTTTTCTCTTTTTTTAATGTTTTTGCGGTTGTTCTGCCACATCAGTCGATTCTGAATAAATTTCGGTTTCGTGTTCCGCTTTTTCCTTGATCTCGGCGGTATTGTGCCGTACTAATAAGAAATTAGCGAAAACTAGAACAGAGGTTGAAAAGAATACGCCGCGATAGCCCAGCATACTGGATACAGATGAACCGATCAATGGACCGATCACATTTCCGGTCGCTTGAAAGGATTGATTGTAACTGAAGATCCGACCGGCTGCCTGTTGTGGTGAATATTTAGTGATCAACGATTGGACAGCAGGCAAAAGACAAGCATCAGAGATACCGATCAAAAAGCGCAAAGCGGCCAATTGCCAAACATTTGTGACAAACGCCATCGGCAAATAAACCAGCATCGCCATCAATAGACCGATCGCCAAGATCCGTTCACTGCCGATCCGATCTCCCAAACGACCAAAGCGGGGTGCTGCGATCAACGTAGCGATACCAGGGATCGAAGCGATGATCCCGCTGATCAGTGTGACATTGCCGTGACCGTGCAATAATTGCCGAATATACAAACTAATGATCGGACTGATGGAATTATTTGAAGCTTGGATGATCATAGTAGTAATGAACATTCCGATGATCACATGAGGATATTTGAGATTTTTAAGGATCTCTTTTGCTGGCTGCATGTCTTTTTTCTCTACTGGTGTAAACTCTTCATGGACAAAGATCAGGCTCAATAAAAACACAAGGGCTAAAATACTTGCAGTAATGAAAAATGTGGGACGGTAACCGAAAGCTGAAGCGGTCACGCCGCCTAACAGCGGACCCAACAATGTCCCGGTGACTGACCCTGTCGCTAATGTCCCTAATACCTGACCGCTTTTTTCTCGAGGCGTCCCTGTAGCTACCAGTGCGGTAGCGTTACTGATGTAACCGGAAAAGATCCCTTGCAGAAAACGCAACGCGACTAATTGATAAACGGAAGTGACTGCTCCCATCAGTCCGATAACGACTGCCATCCCTAGTGATGCTCTCAAAAGCATCAATTTACGCCCTTTTTGATCGGCGAGTTTGCCCCACCAAGGTGAGATGATAGTAGTTACTAAAAAAGTCGAGGAGAAGGTGATCCCGCTCCAAAAATTCAATTCCTGATTGGAAAAATGACCTAATGTATCTATGTACAACGACATGAAGGGCATGACCAAACTAAAACCGATACCTGCCATAAAGGTACCAAACCACAAAACTACCAAATTTTTCTCCCATGGCGCTCGTGGTCGAGCGATCTGAGATTTGATTTTTGCTAACAAAAAAAAGCCTTCTTTCTAAAGATTCTGCTTTTTTAGCATAAATCAGAATTTTTCTCCCGGCAAGCCTTTGACTTATGGTAAACTAATTATTGATATAATTTTAAGAATAAAAGGCGATTTTATATATTTAATGCACATTTCTTGCGCAAGACGGGTATAGTGAGTAAGATAAACTCGTAAATCAAACGGGGGAGCGATTAGATGTACCAAGTTATTATGATGTATGGGGACAATGAACCATGGTGGTTTTTTGAAGAATGGCAAAATGATATCGTACGAGAAGCAACCTTCGAAACATTTGAAGAAGCGCGTATTTTTTTTGAAAATGAATGGTACCTTCAAAGAAACAAGTTCAATCATTTGAATGGTAGACAGAATTATCTTTTTGCTTTTTGGAATGATGGGGACGAACGCTGGTGTGAAGAATGCGATGATTATTTGCAGCAATACACCGGTCTGGCTCTTTTAAAAGACTACCAGCCAGTTACAAACGAGAGCGGAAAGGAATTTTATGAAACAATTAATTCTAGCGGAAAAACCAAGCGTTGCCAAAGACCTAAGCAAAGTATTGGGAGCTAATCAAAAACACAAAAATTATTATGAAGGACCCAATGTTATCGTGACATGGGCCCTTGGTCATTTATTGGGCTTGAAAATGCCGGAAGATCTTAACAAAGACTGGCAGACTTGGCAAATGGAGACACTGCCGATGATCCCGAAACAATTGGGGATCAAAGCATTGCCGAAGACCGGTCACCAATTAAAAGCCATCAAACAGCTAGCACAACGAAAAGACGTATCCGAAGCGGTGATCGCAACGGATGCCGGAAGAGAAGGAGAACTGGTTGCTCGCTGGATCTTAGAATGGGTCCGTTTTGACAAACCAGTCAAACGGCTATGGATCTCTTCTCAAACCGATAAAGCCATCAAAGAAGGTTTTCGCAAATTAGCGCCTGCAAAAAATTATGATTCACTGTATCAGTCAGCGATCGCCCGTGCGAAAGCCGATTGGCTGGTAGGATTGAATGTCACCCGCGCATTGACGGTCAAGTACCAAGACAACTTGAGTGCTGGTCGGGTTCAGACGCCAACGCTGGCATTGGTACGGGAACAAGAAAAGCAGATCGAATCTTTCCGACCACAAAGTTATTATGTGATCGAATTAGCAGTCGGTGATGAAAAAGCGAAACTTGTGCAAAAAAATCCTTATCAATTAAAAGAACACCAAGACGCGCAAAAACTTGTAGATGAAATGAGTCGGCAAAACGGCCGCGTAGTTTCAATAGAAGAAAAAATCAAAACCGAAGCGGCACCGCTGCCTTATGATCTAACAGAGATTCAGCGGGAAGCCAACCAGCGTTATGGCTATTCAGCGAAAAAAACATTGTCTTTGGTACAAAGTCTTTATGAGATCCATAAGATCGTGACCTATCCGCGGACTGACAGCAAGTATCTGACGAATGATATGAAAGATACGATGAAAGAGAGGCTGCAGGCAGTCAGCGATTTTGCGCCGGAAGTTAAACAATATTTGAAAACCGGCAAAGTCGTACAACAAAAAGTGTTCAACGACAGCAAAGTTTCTGATCACCATGCTCTTTTACCGACAGAACAAAAGCCCCGCTATGAAAAATTGTCGACAGACGAACAGCGGATCTATAATATGATCGTCCGCCGTTTCTTGATGCTGTTTGCACCAGTCCATAAACGCAGTCAGCAAAAGATCACGGTGACATTTGAGAAGGAAACCTTTATCTTTACCAATCATACGGTGCTGGAAGCCGGTTGGAAAGAAGCGGAAGCTGCAACAGAACATTCTGTTGTTTGGCAGGAAGGTCAGCGAATCAAGCCGAACTTTTCTATCAAAAAAGAATTGACCACCCCGCCAAGACCGTTGAATGAAGGTACTCTTTTAGGGAAAATGGAAAAGGCCAATCTAGGTACGCCGGCGACCCGGGCGGAGATCATCGAAAAACTGATCAAATCAGAATTGATGGAACGGGCTAACAGCAATCTGGCGGTGACACCAAAAGGCAAACAATTATTGTCATTGGTCAATCCTTCTTTAGTAACCCCGGAACTGACCGCTAAATGGGAAAAAGAGCTGGAAATGATCGCCAAAGGCAGCTACTCCAGTCAAAAATTCCTACAGCAGATCGAAACAGATACCAAGCGTTTGGTGTCAGAGATCAAGCAAAGCGAAAGCAAATACCAAGATTTTTCTTTGACACAAAAGAAATGTCCGGAATGCGGTTCTTTCTTGAAAGAAAAGAATACCCGAGACGGCAAGATCTATGTCTGTTCCAATACAGAATGTAGCTACCGCCGCCGCAAAGAACCGAAGCTTTCCAATCATCGCTGTCCGCAATGTCATAAAAAGATGGAGATCATCGAAGGAAAGAACGGTGCTTTCTTTAAATGCAAATTCTGTTCCATCACTGAAAAGATCCCGGATAAAAAAGAACGCAATAAAAAACTCAGCAAACATGAAGAACGCCGTCTGCTGAAAAAAATCAACCAACAAGCCGAACCGGAAGAAAGTCCATTAGCCGCAGCATTGAAAGCCGCGATGGAAAAACAGTAGGCTTTTCAAAATATAAAAGAAACCGAGCGACAGAGATATCTGCAAAAAGCAGTATCTGATTGTCGTTCGGTTATTTTTTTTATGAAAGCAAATCTGTGACCACTCAAAAAAATGATCAAACCAGCTGTGATTGGAATTGCTGATAAAATAATCCTTTTTTTGCCATCAATTCATCAAAGGTACCGAATTCCCGGCATTTGCCTTTTTGAATGACAGCGATCTTATGATAATTACGTTACACATTTTTATTACAATCAACTACACTGTCATAAGATAATTCGTTTGCAATTTTAAATTTATTTGAAAGTAGTTAAGAAAGCAGCAAGAACGACCAAAAAGCCCAATGCTTAAAACAGCATCGGACTTTTTTAGTGAGGTATATAGTATATAGAGAAAAAAGGGGAGCAAAATTAAGGAAGCGTGATAACTTCTTCTGTTTCTTTGTCGAAGAAGTGACCTTTGTTGATGTTGAATGCCAATTCAATGGTTTCGCCTGGTTTATGGAAGTCCCGAGCATCAACTTTTGAAATGAATTCTGTATCACCAGTTTTGGTATACAGCATGGATTCAGCACCTAATAATTCAGATACCACGACTTCAGCTGAAACTGTTGCTTCAGGTGAAGCATCGATTGCTACTTGTTCGCTGTGGATATCTTCTGGACGAATACCGAACGTCAATTGTTTTCCTTCGTAGCCTTTTTCAACTAAGACTTTGTTTTTGCCTTCAGGGATCCGCAATTTCAAGCCGAATCCGTCTGAGATAACACCGTTGTTAAGAGTTACATTAAAGAAGTTCATTGCTGGTGAACCGATAAATCCGGCTACGAAAACATTTCTAGGTGTATCGTATACTTCTTTTGGTGTACCGATTTGTTGGATGAAACCGTCTTTCATGATAACGATCCGGTCAGCCATAGTCATCGCTTCGGTTTGGTCATGGGTAACGTAGATCGTTGTTGTTTCCAAGCGTTGGTGCAATTTCGCGATTTCTGCACGCATGGCAACCCGCAATTTCGCATCCAAGTTAGACAATGGTTCATCCATCAAGAAGACTTTTGCATCACGTACGATGGCACGTCCTAATGCGACACGTTGCCGTTGTCCACCGGAAAGAGCAGCCGGTTTGCGGTCTAGGTATTCCGTCAAGCCAAGGATCTCAGCCGCGTTTTCAACCCGTTTTTTGATACTTGCTTTATCGTATTTACGTAGTTTCAATCCGAATGCCATGTTGTCAAAGACAGTCATGTGTGGATATAACGCATAGTTTTGGAAAACCATTGCGATGTCGCGGTCTTTTGGTGCGACGTCATTCATTACTGTTTCCCCGATCGTCAATTCCCCTTCGGAAATGTCCTCCAACCCGGCGATCATTCGCAGTGTCGTTGATTTTCCGCAACCGGAAGGACCGACGAAAACGATAAATTCACGATCCTTGATATCTAAATTAAAGTCAGTAACAGAGTAGTTCTCTGCATTATCATACTTTTTATAAACGTGATTCAAAGCCATTTGTACCATGTAGCATTCCTCTTTTCTTTTTTCTTATATATCAACTATAAATGAAAGCGCTGTAAATAGTAAGTGGCAAGTTGCACAAAATAACGGTTACATTATTGTGCAACTTGTGGGAAGGAAAGCAAAAAGGACTATAATGTAAAATCCTCTAGCTATATTTCCGGTCAGGATAGCTTATTACAGGACATGGATTTGATAGCAGTTGTTTTAAGGCTTAGGTGTGTAATAATGTCAATCATTTGCCACCATTATCGATATCCTTGATAATAGAAAGAGAAAGTTGAAAAAAAGCAATAAAGGTAAATTTGACTAATATTAAAAACAGCAGTATGATTGCGATGTATTTAAGTCTAATTTACTTTTATTAATCAAAAAGGAGATTTTCTTATGACGACAAAGTATGATTCAAAAGAGTATTTGCAGAAAATCGATGCGTGGTGGCGAGCGGCTAATTATATTTCCGTTGGTCAATTGTACTTGAAAGACAATCCCTTGTTGCGGCGTCCCATTAAAAAAGAAGATGTGAAGATCCATCCGATCGGTCACTGGGGTACGATCGCAGGACAAAACTTTATTTACGCCCATTTGAATCGGGTCATCAATAAATATGATCTGAATATGTTTTACATTGAAGGTCCAGGACATGGTGGTCAAGTGATGGTTTCCAATTCTTATCTAGATGGAAGTTACAGCGAAATCTATCCTGAGATCACGCAAGATGAAGCGGGATTAGCTAAGCTATTCAAACGCTTTTCATTCCCAGGGGGAGTCGCTTCTCATGCGGCACCAGAAACACCTGGTTCGATCCATGAAGGTGGCGAATTAGGCTACTCTATCTCTCATGGAACTGGTGCGATTTTGGATAATCCTGATGTGATCGCAGCGGTAGTAGTCGGCGACGGCGAATCAGAAACAGGACCGTTAGCAACAAGCTGGTTCTCTAATACGTTTATCAACCCAGTCAATGACGGGGCTGTTTTGCCCATCTTATATCTTAACGGCGGGAAAATCTCCAATCCAACGATCTTGGCCCGCAAATCAGATAGCGATCTGCGTAAGTATTTTGAAGGAATGGGTTGGGAACCGATTTTTGTCGAAGGAACTGATCCCGAAAAAGTACATCCATTGATGGCGGAAAAAATGGATCGTGCCATCGAAAAAATCAAAAAAATCCAAGAATTCGCTCGTTCAGGTGTCGCCGAAGAAGCGAAAATGCCTCAATGGCCGGTCTTGATCGTCCGAACACCAAAAGGCTGGACAGGTCCGAAAGAATGGGACGGCGAACCGATCGAAGGGGGCTTCCGTGCCCATCAAGTACCGATCCCAGTCGATGCTGAACACATGGAGCACATTGACGCGTTAACAGATTGGTTGAAATCCTATCGTCCGGAAGAACTATTTACGGAAAATGGTCAATTGAAACCAGAGATCCAAGAATTGTCTCCTAAAGGCGAACGCCGGATGTCTATGAATCCGATCACTAACGGCGGTCTTGATCCAAAACCATTGAAGATTACAGACTGGAAAAAACATGCTATCGATACCTCGACGCCTGGAGCGGTCATGGCACAAGATATGATCGAATTCGGGAAATTCGCGGCTGACCTGATCGAAGCCAACCCAGATAATTTCCGAATCTTTGGACCGGACGAAGCGAAATCCAATCGCTTGAACAAAGTCTTTGATGTGACGAACCGTCAATGGTTGGAAGTGAAAAACGATGCCTATGATGAATGGATCTCGCCAGTTGGCCGGGTGATCGACTCACAATTGTCAGAACATCAAGCAGAAGGTTTCTTGGAAGGCTATGTTTTGACTGGCCGTCACGGTTTCTTTGCCAGTTATGAATCCTTTTTACGGGTCGTAGATTCCATGATCACACAACACTTCAAGTGGATGCGTAAAGCGAAAGATCAATCTTGGCGGAAAAACTATCCTTCATTGAATTTGATCGCTACTTCCAGTGTTTTCCAACAAGATCATAACGGCTATACCCATCAAGATCCTGGTTTGTTGACACATTTAGCTGAGAAAAAACCGGAATTTATTCGGGAATATCTGCCAGCTGATGCTAACAGCTTGATGGCAGTCATGGCAGAAGCGCTGAGTTCGGAAGAAAAAATCAACTTGATCGTATCTTCTAAACATCCGCGTCCACAATTTTATTCAGTGGAAGAAGCAGAGACATTGGTTAGTGAAGGCTTGAAAATCATCGATTGGGCTTCAACTGATAATGGAGGAGAACCGGATATCGTTATAGCGGCCGCTGGAACGGAACCAAATTTGGAAAGTTTGGCAGCTGTCACATTGCTTCATAAGCAATTCCCAGAATTGAAGATCCGTTTTATCAATGTAGTGGATATTTTGAAACTGCGTCATCCATCTATCGATCCGCGAGGACTGACTGATGAAGAATTCGATCGCTATTTTACAAAAGATAAACCGATTATTTTTGCTTATCATGGCTATGAAGGAATGATTCGTGACATCTTCTTTAAACGTCATAATCATAATCTCCATATCCACGGCTATCGCGAAAACGGCGATATCACTACACCATTTGATATGCGGATCCTGTCTGAATTGGATCGCTTCCACTTAGCACAAGACGCCGCAGCTGTTGTATATGGTGAAAAAGCGGATGAATTTGTCCAAAAAATGACGGATACAGTGAATTACCATCACGATTATATTCGGGAAATCGGTGCTGATATCGACGAAGTCAATGATTGGAAATGGGCACCGTTGAACTGATGCAACCAAAATAAAGGCTGGCTTTAAGTCACCGAAACAAAAGATCCAACCTGCATACATCAAATTGCGAAAGCAATGTATACAGGTTGGATCTTTGCGTCTGAAAATCTTTATCTGATTTTTTATTTTTATCGTCGTTCTTTCAAACGGGTTTTGCGAGTTTTTCCTAGGATAAGAGGTACAGTTTCATATTTTACTTCACTGTATTCCAGACCAAACCATTTCTTAGGACTGATGGTATGGCTCTTGATGAATAGTTTCGCCTGCATGATCTGACGTTCCCAGTGATCCAGTACGATATTGTTGGATAATTCTTCTTGGATCAA
This sequence comes from Enterococcus mediterraneensis, assembly GCF_900604485.1. Lineage (NCBI taxonomy): Bacteria > Bacillati > Bacillota > Bacilli > Lactobacillales > Enterococcaceae > Enterococcus > Enterococcus mediterraneensis. The sequence continues at coordinate 979,669 of NZ_UWOP01000001.1, read as the reverse complement.
TATAAATTGAAAATCTCCAACTTCACGATTTGGAGTCAAGGAATATTTTTGCGGCTGTTTAGGCAGACGCCCTTCTTTCATCAAATCGTGGATGATCTGTCGGATGTAGACATTGACTTCTTGTTTGCTGCGGAAGCCTAAATAAAGCTTGACCTTAACGACAAAATCCGTTCCCATCGTATCAACAGAAAATTCTTGTGTATAAGGCTCATCAGTGACTTCTACATTGACGAACCAATAAACCTTCGCGCGTTTCGGTTGTTTGTCTAGGATAGAGTAAAGAAATTGCCGTCCGATTTGGTCGCCTTCCATTTTAGGAACCAAAAATACCACATTTGTTTGGTAGAAAGGCAGTGAGTCATCGTTTCGCAATTGCGCCAGTTGCGGCAGATAATCTTTCAGATCGACTTCTTCTGAGACCCTTTCTTGGATGATATTGCTTCGTTCCCAGATCGTCATTAAAATCAAGATGACAGCGGCGATAGCCACAGCAACGAAACCACCGCGGAAAAATTTCGTGACACTGGAAATGAAGAAAACTGATTCAATGATCCCAAAAAACAGGGTTGTTGCTAAGGAAAAGATCCGTGAACGTCCAGTTTGAACTAAATAGAAATAAAGCAGGACCGTAGTCATCAGCATAGTAACAGTAATGGATAGTCCGTACGCCGCTTCCATATGGGAAGAAGTACGGAAAGTCAAAACGACCACTGAACAAGCCAACCACAAAATCATATTGACTGCCGGAATATACATTTGTCCGATAGATTTTCCGGGATAAATGATTTTTAAGCGAGGCAGTAATTTTAATTTGATAGCTTCAGAAACCAAAGTGAATGAACCGGAAATCAAAGCTTGCGAAGCGATGATCGCCGCGATGGTAGCAAAACCAACACCGAAAATCATCCAGCTGTCTGGCAGCATTCTGAAAAATGGATTCAATTGTTCGATGGCTTGGATCTCAGGATCTTGATAGGCTTGCAATAACCAAGCCGCCTGTCCTAAATAATTCAACATCAAGCAGACCTTGATATATGGCCAGCTGATCCGAATGTTCATTTTACCGACGTGCCCCATGTCGGAGTAAAGGGCTTCAGCACCAGTAGTAGCTAGAAAGACGTTTCCTAAAATAAACAAGCCTAGTTTATTTTCAGGACTAGTTAATAAACGAAACGCATACCACGGATTCAATGCTCGAAAAACAGAAAGGTCGTGACTAAAATTCATGATGCCGACAATCCCTAAAAACGTGAACCACACAAACATCACCGGTCCAAATGCTTTTCCCACATTGTCGGTACCAAAGCGCTGTACAGCGAATAAAACCAAAAGGATGACCAATGTGATCCCTACAATGACATTTTGATCCATTCCAAAACGTTCAAAAAAAATCGGAATGCCTCGCAGACCTTCAACCGCAGTCGTTACTGTGACGGCTGGAGTAAGAACACCATCGGCCAACAACGCGGCCCCTCCGATCATGGCAGGGATGATAATATATTTCCCGCTTTTACGGATCAATGTGTATAAAGAAAAAATGCCGCCCTCACCATGGTTATCAGCATTCAATGCAATCATGACATATTTGACGGTCGTCAATAAAGTCAGTGTCCAGAAAATCAATGAAACGGCGCCAAGAATAAAGTCGGGGTTGATACTTTTTAGCCCGCCATTTTCCTCTACAATAGCTTTCATAACATAAAGGGGGCTGGTTCCGATATCACCATAAACCACACCCATCGCTACTAAAAGTCCGGCAAAGGACCATTTCTTCGCTTGTTTGGTCATTGTATAATCCTCCTAAGATTTCAAGTGTTACTTATAAATTTATCTATTTTTATGAAGAAATAAGTGCCAAATCTTCAATAACAAACATTATCTGAAATTACTCAATTTATGTCAAATATTTACATGTAAAAGCATAAATAAAATTATTTGCTTTTGTATAGTTACATTGGACCTAAAAATGAGAGTACAAAATGAAAATTGTGATAAAATTCACTATTTTTTCTTTAATAGTGATTGCTTTTTTTTTCAGATATCGTAAAGTAAAAAAAGTATGAAAAGAGGAGAGACGTGAACAAATGCACACACCAGAAGAAATTATGAATTTAAGCATCCAATATGGAGAGAAAAAAATCAAAAAACCTTTGCTAGCGAAATTGATTCTAGGTTTTATCGGCGGAGCGATGATTTCCCTAGGATATTTGGCGTATATACGGGTTTCGGCTTCCATTCCGGAAAATATGGCCAGCTTAACGAGTTTGGTGGGGGCTTCGGTTTTTCCGATCGGTTTATTGGTCATTTTATTAGGCGGCGGTGAACTTATTACCGGGAATATGATGGCAGTAGCGATCGCGTTCATGGACAAAAAGATCCGCTTTTCCGAGTTGATAAAAAATTGGGCGATTATTACAGTGGCGAATATTGTTGGCGCTATCTTTGTGGCGTATTTCTTTGGCTATTTGGTGGGATTGACTCATTCAGGACCTTATCTGGAACAGCTGATCGATATCGCCCACCACAAGATCGAAGTATCTGCTCTTCAAGCAATCGGATCAGGAATCGGCTGTAATTGGTTCGTAGGTCTGGCACTGTGGCTGTCTTACGGAGCCAAAGACGCAGCAGGGAAAGTATTGACCATTTGGTTTCCTGTAATGATCTTTGTTGCGATCGGATTCCAGCATAGCGTAGCGAATTGCTTTGTGATCCCGGCGGCCATTTTCGAAGGGCAAGCGACTTGGTTGGAATTTATTTATAATTTTGTCCCTGTTTATATCGGCAATATTATCGGCGGCTCGATTTTTGTTTCGGCATTCTATTATTTAAGTTATAAACATCATTAAAAAATTTTTCATCAAGGGTTCAAAAAAAGGGTTCAAACTTTGATAAAAAGCGGTGTGTACCCTAAATGATCCAAAATTTTTTCAAAGTCATGAAACGTCATGATCAACGTCGTGGAATTGATGTTCGGATGAAACCCTACAGTATCTTCGCGGTCGATGGATTCATCAATGACAACGGTGATCTGATGATCCTGATCATGAGGCAAGGCTAATGGTGTCACTGTTCCGGCAGGGACATGCAGCAGCTTTTGCAACTCATCTTCGGAAAGAAAAGATAAACGTTTTTCGGATAATTCTTCCGCTAACAACGCTAGATTTGCTTGTTTTTCATCAGGAAGGATCACGAGATAGACACGCTTGCCTTTTTTTGCTTTTAATACTAGATTTTTGACTTGAGGACCAGGCAATTCAAAGGGTACATTTTTTACTGAAGTGATCGCCGGATGATCCACTCGTTGATAAGAAATCTTTAAATGAGCCAATAAATCATAGGCTTCTTTTTCTGTCGCTAACATAAAAATTTCCTCCTAAGAATAAAAATAGTTGACAATCAGTAAAAATCCATGTAAATTATTATCAACTTAATACTACGACATCGAAAAGAAGAGTAGCAAGTAAATTGGTTTTTAGAGAGTCTCTGGCAGGTGAAAAGAGATAGCCGTTAGTTGTGAAACACATCTTGGAGTCGAATTTCTGAACATAGTAGGATTTTCCGGGAAAGCCCGTTACAGCTGCAGTCATTGATAGATGACTAGTTAAGTTCAGCGACCGCGAGGCGTTGATAAAAAAAGGTGGAACCGCGTAATTTACGTCCTTTAGTCTTTTGACTAAAGGACTTTTTTATTGCTAAAATCGTAGAAGATACTATGATGGTCTCATCACCACTAGTTGACAGAATGATTGCTGGAGATCTTCTTTGTAGAAGATAAACTGAGGTGGGACCACGTGTAAAAACGTCCTCTGGCATTTTGTCAGGGGACGTTTTATTTTTATCAAAGAATGTATGTTGGAGGAGAAATCATGGAATATTTAGTTTCATTAATGCCGCAATTATTGAGCGGTGCAGGAATTACATTGAAATTGTTTGCTTTTACGCTTTTAGGATCAATACCACTGGGAATTATTTTAGCATTTGCGTTAGTCAGTCACTTCCCGCCGCTGAAATTTTTAGTTCAAATTTATGTTTGGTTGATGCGGGGAACGCCATTATTGCTGCAATTGATTTTTATTTTCTATGGACTGCCATTAGCTGGGATCGTATTTGATCGTTTTGATGCCGCAGTATTGGCCTTCATTATCAATTACGCGGCCTACTTCGCTGAGATTTTCCGCGGTGGGATTCAGTCTATTTCAACAGGACAATACGAGGCGGCGCAAGTACTGCGTTTGAGCAAATGGCAAACCATTACGAAAATCATTATTCCACAGGTGGTCAAGATCACCTTCCCATCTGTCGGTAATGAGATCATTAATTTAGTTAAAGATACATCGCTGGTTTATATCTTGGGTCTCTCAGATGTTATGCGGATCGGCAAGATCGCGATGGAACGGGATACGACACTGTTGCCATTAGTCGGTGTCGGTTTGATTTATCTTGTAATGACAGGAGTCTTTACAGTCTTGATGAAAACTATTGAGAAGAAAATGGATTATTATCGCTAAGGAGGAGAAACCATGTTAGAACTAAAGCAAGTCACAAAATCATTCGGAAAGAAAAAAGTGATTGATCAATTGGATCTGACGATTCCAGACGGCAGTATTTTAGCGATCGTGGGACCTTCCGGCGGTGGGAAAACTACTTTGCTGAGAATGTTGGCAGGTCTGGAAAAAGTCGACAGTGGTCTTTTTCTATTAGATGGCAAAGCTTTCGATCCGACAGCTTTGAACGAGCAGGAACAAGTAGTAGGGGTCGTTTTTCAAGATTTCCAATTGTTTCCGCATCTCAACGTCTTTGAAAATATCACTTTGGCACCGAAAATGGTCTTAAAAGAAAGTAAAGAAATCTATACAAAAAAAGCGCAGCACTTAGCGCAACAGCTGGGACTGGAAGAACATTTGGAACATTATCCCTTCCAACTTTCCGGCGGACAAAAACAGCGGGTGGCGATCGCCCGGGCGATGGCGATGAATCCAAAAGTTTTGGCCTACGATGAACCTACCAGCGCTCTTGATCCAGAGTTGCGGCAGCAGGTGGAAAATCTGATTTTGGATCTGAAAAAACAAGGTGTTACGCAAATCGTGGTCACTCACGATTTAACATTTGCGGAAAATATCGCAGATAATCTTTTACGAGTAAATCCCAAAAAGGAGGAAGAAAAATGAAGATGAATAAATTAGCAGGCTGGTTGGCAGTTGGTTTGGTTGGTTTAAGTTTGGCGGCGTGCGGAAGCGGCCAAAAAGAAGAAAAAAGCGCACGGGATACTACAAAAGAAGTCGTTGTCGGGTTGGACGATACCTTTGTGCCAATGGGCTTCAAAGATGAAAAAGGCGATCTGGTAGGATTCGATATCGACTTGGCAAAAGCTGTGTTTAAAGAGAGTGATATCAAAGTCACTTTCCAACCGATTGATTGGTCAATGAAAGAAACGGAATTGGACAACGGCACGATCGACTTGATTTGGAATGGTTACAGTAAAACACCGGAACGGGAAAAGAAAGTTCTGTTTTCTGATCCTTACATGGAAAATGACCAAGTGTTAGTAACGCCAAAGGAAAGCAAGATCACGTCATTTGATGGGATGAAAGGAAAAATATTGGGAGCGCAAGAAGGTTCCTCCGGATATAGTCTGTTTACAGAACAGCCTAAAGTCTTGAAAGATCTAGTCAAAGACAACGATGCAGTTCTTTTCGCCAGCTTCAATGAAGCATTTATTGACTTGGAAAACGGCCGAATCGATGGTCTATTGATCGATGAAGTATATGCAAATTATTACCTGACTCAAAAGAAACAATTAGATGATTACACTATTACAGAAGGACCATTCAAAAGCGAGGACTTCGCGGTAGGTGTCCGCAAAGATGATCAAAAATTGGTGGATAAGGTCAACCAAGGATTGAAAACTCTACAAGACAACGGCGAATTCAAAAAAATATCTGAAAAATGGTTCGGGGAAGATGTGACACCGAAGTAACCCCCATTTCTCACAAAGAGGCGAAAACAAAACTTTTGTTCGCCTCTTTTTTTTTGTATAATGGAAGGTGATGAAATGAGGGATCAAAAAAATGGCACAAAAAAAACGCCAGAAGAAAAGAAAAACAAAAAAAGAGATTCAGCAGCAAGAAAAATTGATCATGATTTTGATTGGTCTGGTATTTGTTTTGTTTGCCGGATTCGGCTTATTTAAATTAGGGTTTCTAGGAACTTTGTTGGCTAATACTTTTCGGATAATCGGCGGCAACACGTATCCGATCTTGTGTTTAGTGCTTGCAGGATATGGGATTTGGCTGATGCTGAAGACGACAGAGGCAAAAATCACCAACTATCGCCGTTTTTTTGGCAGTCTGATTTTTTATCTAGGGGTCTTACTGATGCTGCACGCTCATTTATTCAGTAAATTGCAAACCAGCCAGCCGAATATTTTACAAACGACTTGGCAGGCGTTGTCCAGTGATCTGCGTACCAGCCAGATCCAACAAAATGTCGGCGGCGGATTAGTCGGCGCGATCTTGTATCAAGCCAGTTATTTCTTGGTTTCGCAAATCGGCAGTTATCTGATCGCTTTTATTTTATTAGGGGTCGGCGGCTTTCTTTTCAGTATGATGAGCGGTCATCAAGTAATCGATGGTCTGCAGACGATCAGTGAAAAACTGCAGCAATTCTTAGCAGAAGATCCTGATAAAAAAGCCCAGCGTGAAGCGAAAAAGCAAGAGAAAAAAGCGGCGAAAGAAGCACAAATCGCTGCAGAACGCGAGCGGGTCATTGCGGAAATGAAGGAAAAAGAAAAAAATCAGGTCCGACCACTGCAAGATGACGAACAGCAGGAATCAGAACCGTTGGCAGAACCGGAACAGTTGAGTTTTGTTCCGATTGATAGTTTCCAGCAAAATATGCCGGCAACAGAACCAGTCCATAAGCCAGTTGATGATGTACCGGAAGACGACGGCGAGGATCTGGATTTTGAGATTTCCGAAGAAGCGGAAGACCAAGATTACGAATTGCCTACTTCTGTCTTATTGGATACCATCCCGGCGACAGATCAAAGTGATGAGTATTCTAAAATCGAAAACAATATCGGTGTGTTAGAAAATACCTTCAAAAGTTTTGGTGTGGATGCCAAAGTTGTCAAAGCCAGTTTAGGACCGGCTGTTACAAAATTCGAAGTACAACCGGCTGTTGGTGTCAAAGTCAGCAAGATCGTCGGTTTGACAGATGATATTGCGTTGGCATTAGCGGCAAAAGATGTTCGGATGGAAGCACCGATTCCCGGAAAGTCATTGATCGGGATCGAAGTGCCTAACAGTACGATCAGTATGGTCTCTTTCCGAGAAGTGATCGACGCTCAGCCCAATCATCCAGATCAACTGTTGGAAGTACCTTTAGGACGGGATATCTCCGGACGAGTACAGACTGCTGATCTGACGAAGATGCCCCATCTGTTGATCGCCGGTTCCACCGGGAGTGGGAAATCGGTAGCTATCAACGGGATCATTACCAGTATTTTGATGCGGGCCAAACCTCACGAAGTCAAATTGATGATGATCGACCCTAAAATGGTGGAATTGAATGTCTATAACGGCATTCCTCACTTATTGACACCTGTGGTCACTAATCCCCGCAAAGCAGCACAAGCTTTGCAAAAAGTCGTCAAAGAAATGGAAGAACGTTACGAAAAATTTGCAGCTACAGGTGTCCGCAATATCACTGGATACAATGAATTGGTGAATGAAAAAAATTTGGAAGATGGCGAGAAACGGCCGATTTTACCATTTATCGTTGTGATCGTTGACGAGTTGGCTGACTTGATGATGGTTGCCAGTAACGAAGTGGAAGATGCGATCATCCGCTTGGCGCAAATGGCGCGGGCAGCTGGGATCCATATGATCTTGGCGACCCAACGGCCAAGTGTCGATGTCATCACCGGGATCATCAAAGCAAACGTACCGTCGCGGATCGCGTTTGCGGTCTCCAGCGGGGTGGATTCCCGGACGATCATCGATTCCAACGGTGCGGAAAAACTTTTAGGACGCGGGGACATGCTTTATCTGCCAATGGGCGAGAATAAGCCGATCCGGGTTCAAGGCGCATTTATCTCTGATCATGAAGTAGAACGAGTGGTAGAGTTCATCACGAATCAGCAAGGTGCCAATTACGAAGAGAAAATGATGATCTCAGAAGAAACCACAACATCCAGCGAACAATCTCAAGATGAATTGTACGATCAAGCAAAAGCTCTGGTCATCGATATGCAGACAGCCAGCGTTTCCTTGCTGCAACGCCGCTTTAGAATCGGCTACAACCGTGCGGCACGTCTAGTGGATGAACTGGAAGAACATGGCGTAGTGGGACCATCAGAAGGCAGCAAGCCGCGGAAAGTATTGATGGAACCAGCACCAGAAGAAAGTGTTGACCCAATGGAAAACCAACCTTGATCTAATTATTTGCTGAAAATTTGAGGCATATATAATCGACAATAGAGAATTTTTACAAATAGAGAGTGGAACTGTGATATCAGGTGCTGATTTCAACTGTCCGAATGGGAATATGAGAAGCCTAAAGGTGAGTCATTTGCTGTTCAGATATATGAAATCGAGTCGCTTGTATCAAGGTTCCACTCTCTTTCAGTCTCTGGATGGATGTTTTTATGGGACAGAAGGACTATGATCAATAGAGCGCTAAAGAACAAGTATAACAAAAATGTTAGTTGATTGTTATTTGCATCAATGGTCAGTGAGAGCTAGTTCTAATAGACTATAAAAAAAGACAGAAATGGAGCAATGATATGTTACAAGTAAAAAAATTAAAAAAGATCTATGGTGACACGGTAAAATACGAAGCACTAAAAGAAATCGATCTAACGGTTGCAGACGGTGAATTCGTTGGTATCATGGGTCCTTCTGGTTCAGGAAAGTCTACGCTGCTGAACCTGTTAGCAACGATCGACCATCCGACTTCTGGTACCATCGAATTGAACGGAAAAAATCCTCATACGATGGATCAAGAACAGATCGCCCGGTTCCGCCGAAAAGAATTGGGATTTGTATTTCAGAATTTCAACTTGATGCCTACATTGACTGTCGAAGAAAATATGGTCCTTCCTTTAACATTAGACGGAGAAAAAGTAGCAGTGATGCAGCGTTCAGCCAAAGAAATCGCGCAACGACTAGGGATCGCTGATCTCATGGGCAAACGGATCCCGGAAATCTCCGGAGGTCAGCAACAGCGGGTCGCCGTAGCGCGGGCAATGATCCATCGTCCTAATTTAGTATTAGCCGATGAGCCTACTGGTAATTTGGATACAAAATCATCAAAAGATGTGATGCGTTTGTTGCGTCAACTGAATCAAGAAGACCAAGCGACGATTTTAATGGTGACCCATGATCCATTAGCGGCAAGTTATTGTCAACGGATCATTTTCATCAAAGACGGTTCGTTGGTTCATGAGATTCGTAATACAAATGGACAAAAAGAATTTTACGACCAAATCATCGACGAATTAGCGCATGTTGAGGAGGTCGAAAATGAATTTTAATCAATTTGTGTTTCGGAATACGATTCGCAACAAGCATTTATATTTAGCCTATTTTTTTAGTACTGCAATGTCGGTAATGGTCTTTTTTGCATTTACCGCATTAGCGAATCATCCATCGATCGTCGGTGGTGCTTTGGATAAACGGGCAGATAGCGGAATGACGGCAGCAGCAGTGATCATTTATCTTTTTGCTTTTTTGTTTGTGTTTTACTCGATGGATATCTTTATCCAGTCTCGCAAAAAAGAGTTCGGCTTGATGATGATCCAAGGGATGAGTCCTAAACAACTGAAAAATATGATCTTCATTGAAAACTTAGTGATCGGCTTTTTTGCAACAATCACTGGGAGTATATTAGGGGTCGGTTTTACACAGCTGATCATTTTGCTGGCTAACCGCCTGCTGCATTTAGATTTTGCGCTGTATTTCCCATCCCGGACGATCCTGATCACTATCGCTTCTTTTGCAGTATTGTTCTTGGCGATTTCTTTTTTGATCCGGACTCGCCTGCCAAAAATGAGTGTTCAGGAATTATTGAAAGCCGGTGATCTAGGCAAAGGCAAGATCAAATTTTCCACCTTCAAAGCAGTTTTAGGGATCTTATTGATCGTGATCGGCTATATCGTCGCATTGATTGTACCTGGTGTAGCTGTGATCACAGTCATGCTTCCGGTGATCGCCATTGTAATTATCGGTACGGCGCTATTTTTCAATCAAGCCAGTGTCATGCTTATCGAAGCTTTAAAGAAAAACGTGCAGCTGTTTTGGAAGAAGACGAACATGATCGTTTTCTCCGATCTTTCTTTTCGGATGAAAGATAATGCTCGTTCATTTATTTTAGTAGCGATCATTTCAACCGTGGCTTTTGCCGCTATCGGTACATTGTATGGCTTAGAAAAGATCTTATTAGGAACAATCCAAAATGAGCCTTTTGAAGTAGAGCTGATGGACAAACCAGCCGTTACAGAAAAAGGAGCGGACACGATCGATGCTATATTTTCTGATGAAAATGTATCGGCCGACAAAGTATTAACTTCGGTGTATTCTATCGAAGACAAACAATTTTTAACAGAATCAGACTATAATAAATTGGCGAAGCTGACTGGGGAAGCGACAATTTCTGTAAAAGATAAAGCGGTCAATCTGATGCCAGAAAATCCGCAGATGGGGTCTTCTGACGAAACTACAGACATCAATACGATCACTGTCGCTTCACAAAAACTGCAAGTCTCTAAACATATCAAAACATCATTGATCTCTGTCTACATGCCAACATATGTGGTACCAGATCATACTGATTTTGGGCAAGTGCAGGCGACAAAACGCGCTGTATGGGTCACAAAAGACGCTTCCCGTGACTCATTGATTGCAGTTGGGAAACGTATGGAAAAAGAACTAGATACTTATGCTTCCGCAAAAACATACATGGAACAATCCATTATTGATGGCTATGCTCCGATTCTTTTTGTGGGCGTGTTTATCGGCGTGATTTTCTTTGTCTCAGCGGGCAGCTTCTTATACTTCCGCTTGTACAGCGATTTAGCGAAAGACACGGAAAAATTTGCCATGATCTATAAAATCGGTTTGACAAAAAAAGAACTGAAAAAAATGATCAGTCAGCAAGTGGGAATCTTATTCTTTACACCAATTATCGTTTCAGTCATCCATGGTGGTGTCGCATTGACAGCCATGTATCATATTTTCGATATGGGGATGCAAAAAGAAGGATATTTTGTATTAGGCTTGTTTATTGCCATCCAAGTCGTTTACTATCTCTTAGCTCGTCATTTCTATTTCAAAAAAGTATATGCTAGTTTGCAACAAAACTGAGTTGTAAACAAGTTCATAGGAAGATAAATAAAAACTCTTGATCCATGTATCATATATGGTTCAAGAGTTTTTTAAGTCAGATGAAGGAGCTAAACCCTATTAAGAAAGTATCGTTTTTATCATGATACATAAAGTGTATCAGTCATGTTCAAACAAGAATTATTTGAGTAAAATAAGAGAATCTTCAAGGTTTTCTTTTAGTAAAATCAGATGACCAATCTTTTTACTGGATCGATTTGCAATCGCTTCGGGAATCGGGTATAGTATGTAGCGAAGTTTGTGAAAAGAGGGACAATCTGTGAACACATCTATTTATGGTCTGACAAAAGAAGAATTGATCGACTGGCTGCAAGAGAACGGTGAGAAGAAATTTCGTGCCAATCAATTATGGGAATGGCTTTACGAAAAACGTGTGATGGAATTCTCAGAAATGACGAATCTTTCAAAAGGGCTGATCAAAAAATTGGAAGACAGTTTTGTGATCAATCCGTTGAATCAATTGATTCTTCAAGAAGCGCAAGACGGTACCGTCAAATATTTATTTGAACTGCCGGATAAACATATGATTGAAACTGTCTTGATGCGGCAAGAATACGGCATGTCTGTTTGTGTGACTACACAAGTCGGCTGCAATATCGGCTGTACGTTTTGTGCCAGCGGATTATTGAAGAAAAAAAGAGATCTGACAACTGGTGAAATCGTTGCTCAAATCATGATGGTCCAGCACTATTTTGATTTGCAAGAAAACGACGAACGGGTCTCTCATGTAGTGGTTATGGGAATCGGAGAGCCTTTTGATAATTATGACAATGTGATCCGTTTCTTGCGTGTTATCAACGACCCGAAAGGATTAGCGATCGGTGCCCGTCATATCACAGTATCTACCAGTGGTTTAGCACCCAAAATCAAAGAATTTGCTGACAACGGATTACAAGTGAATCTAGCAATCTCATTACATGCGCCGAATAATGACGTGCGGACATCCATTATGCGGATCAATCGCAGTTTCCCAATCGAGAAGTTGATGGAAGCAGTAGACGAGTATTTGGCTAAGACTAATCGCAGGATCACCTTTGAATATATCATGCTCCATGATGTCAATGACCGTCCAGAACATGCGAAACAGTTGGCGGATTTGCTAAAAGACAAGAAAAAGTTGGCGTATGTCAATCTGATCCCTTACAATCCAGTAAGCGAACACGATCAATATTCCCGCAGCAAAAAAGCGGATGTCTTGAAGTTCTATGATGTTTTGAAGAAAAACGGAATCAATTGCGTGATCCGCAAAGAGCATGGTACCGATATCGATGCGGCTTGCGGACAATTACGCAGTAAACAAATGAAACAAACAGTCCAAGGATAACAGTGAGCTAAGAAATTTATAGCTGAAAGCAAGTCGTTTAGAATAATAAATGGCTTGTTTTTTTGCAATCAACTGTTAAAAAATAATAGTGGTTCAATAAAAGATAAAGATCCTTAAAAAAAGCCGAGTAAAAATCAAAGGCAGGTTTTTTCAATGAGCAAATCAGTAACGGATTTTTTGTCAGACTGGTAGAATTTGAAATTAAAGGGGGCGGATTCTTTGATTATTACGGAATTTGATCGAGAAGATAAGGTATTGCGAGGACAGCTTGCAGAAGTACTGTTGCAAACGTGGCCCAAAGAATATAGTGAAGAACCGCTAGAAAAGGTCGCAGAATTATTAGCTGATGATCGGATCGCTGTTGCGGCTTTGGAAGAAGATGAATTAGTAGGATTTATCGGCGCGATCCCACAGTACATTACAACTGGTTGGGAGCTGCATCCATTAGTTGTTCGCGATACCTATCATCGTCAACGAATCGGGATGCGATTGGTAGATTTTTTGGAGAAAGAAATCACTTCTAAAGGCGGGATCACGGTTTATTTAGGAACAGATGATCTAGGACATGAAACATCCTTAAGTGACGTCGATCTTTATCAAGATACCTTTGAGGCAATCAAAAACATCAAAAATTTAAAAAATCACCCTTATGAATTTTATGAAAAACAGGGCTATAAAATCGTCGGCGTGATCCCTGATGCGAACGGTTGGCAAAAACCCGATATCTTAATGGCGAAACGTCTGATCGAGAAAAGTGAAAACGAATAAGTGCGGATTTTTTATTAGAAAAATCACTTTAAATGATAAAAACCACATCTTAACATGAACTAGGCGACCAGTAGAAAAAGCGGCCGGCTCATAAATTAAATCTAAAATACCTGGAACTATGTATGGTTCTTTCAATGCGTTTCGTGCGTAAAGCGTGGCAGCATTGGAACAGCGAAACTTGTCACAATCAGTTTTGTGACAAAGTACATAGTTTGGGTGTTTTTTTGTGTTTGATTTGCTTTTTAGTTGGAATCGAAGAGGAACCCGCTGTACATTTTTGCTAAAAGCGCATTTTTCGGCAAAAAAAATCAATTATTTTAAATAAAACACCTTTTTTAAATAAATTCTATGATACACGCAAATGATAGCGCTATCTTAAAGAGTGATTTGATGAGAATAATGATAAAATGATGTTTTTTTATACATTTAATATTAAATTACTATTGCTTTTTTAATAATTATTAATTAAAATTCTATTCAACTTCAGAAATTGCTAAATTTTCTGAAAATTATACTCAAAGGGGTCATGCTCATGAAAAAGAAAACGTTGTTGGGGCTCGTGGCAGTCTGTGGTTTTGTTTTAGCTGGCTGTTATGGCGGAGGTACTGCGAAAGAGGAATCAGCAGAAGGTACAGGCAAAGGCGGTTCAGAACAAATTTTTAATCTTGCCGTTCCTCAAGAAATGCCAAGTGCTGATTTGTCAGTAGCCACTGATACCATCAGTTTCACTGCATTGAATAATATTTATGAGGGTATCTATCGTTTAGACAAAGATAGTAAACCGATCCCTGCCGGAGCTGCCGAGGAAGCAGAAGTCAGCGAAGACGGCTTGACGTATAAAATCAAATTGCGTGAAGATGCAAAGTGGTCCAATGGTGATCCGGTCACAGCAGCTGATTATGTCTATGGTTGGCAACGAACAGTCAAACCGGAAACAGCGTCTGAATATGCTTATTTATACGAACCAGTGGAAAATGCGGCTGACATCACAGCAGGCAAAAAAGATCCATCAGAATTAGGTATCAAAGCAGTTAATGATCATGAGCTGGAAATCAAATTGACGAAACCAACGCCATATTTTGATTACCTGTTGGCTTTCCCATCTTTCTTCCCGCAAAATCAAAAAGTCGTGGAAGAAAATGGCAAAGAATATGCATCAGCAAGCGATAAAGCTGTTTACAACGGTCCATTTACTTTAGAAGGATTTGACGGACCAGGTTCAGATACTGAATGGTCATACAAGAAAAACGATACGTATTGGGATAAAGACACCGTTAAATTATCAGAGATCAAAGTAAGTGTGGTCAAAGAATCTTCAACAGGATTGAATCTTTTTGAAGACGGTCAAGCAGACGATGTTATCTTGAGCGGTGAGTTGGCACAACAAAATGCCAACAATGATGCGTTTGTTTCTGTAAAAGAAGCCCGCACCAGCTATTTGGAATTTAACCAACGGGATGAAAAATCTCCATTCAAAAATGCAAATCTACGAAAAGCTGTCTCTTATGCTATTGACCGTGAAGCTTTAGTTGATAAAGTATTAGGTGATGGTTCCGTGATCTCTACCGGATTAGTTCCTGCTGATTTGGCGAAAAGTCCAGACAGCAATGAGGATTTTGCTAAAGAAGCCGGCGAATTAGTTTCTTATGACACTAAAAAAGCTAAAGAATATTGGGAACAAGCCAAAAAAGAACTGAAAATCGATAAACTTGATTTTGAATTAATGGCATCTGATGATGATTCATCGAAGAAAGTCATCGAATACATCCAAAACGCATTGGAAGAAACTCTGGATGGCGTCAAAGTTACACCAACACCAGTGCCATTCTCTGTTCGTTTGGATCGTTCAACCAGCGGCGATTTTGATATCGTATTAGGCGGTTGGGGAGCAGACTACTCTGACCCAAGCAGTTTCACTGATTTGTTTGTGACTGGCAACTCTTATAACCGCGGTCAATGGAGCAATCCAGATTATGACAAAGCAGTCAAAGAGTCATCAACGACCAATGCAGGTGATCCAGAAAAACGTTGGCAAAATCTATTAGACGCCAACAAAATCATCGGTGACGATATGGGTGTCGTTCCAGTCTATCAAAAAGCTGAAGGTCATTTGATCAACCCGAAAGTCAAAGGCATCGTACACCACAGTGCCGGCGCTTCTTGGGATTACAAATGGACATACGTTGAAGAGTGATCCTCCCAAATAGTCGCTATTCATAAGTTTCGAATCAGTTAGTCAAAAGTGTGGGATCATGACATAAGACAATGCTAAACAAAAAGTACCTAAACTATATAAACGGCCGTTAGCAAACCAATAAAAGTTGCATCGTCCATTGCACTGTCAAAGCGGTGCATCATATAGTTTAGATACTAGCTTGATCAAATGTCACGATCCCATTTTTTATTAACTTCCTAAAAGAAATTGGAGCAGCAGCAATAAAAGCGACAAGCCAATCAACATTCCGGCAATAATCAGCCAAAAGCGATAGACATGTCTGCCGACTTCTGAAAGAGGCATGTAGTTAGATTTTTTCTTTTGGTCTCTTCTTAAGGCCTCATGCATTGAACGTTGGAAGGTATCGAAGAAGCCAGAAGAAAAAATCCATAACAAACTTCCGATGATCAAAAAAGGCAGTCCGGCTAAAAACAGTGAGTCAGACAAATGAACAAGTGTGAAACTTTGCTGGAAAATGTGCCAGATCATAATAATGACAATTCCTATGCCTGCTAAAAGATAAGGTAAAAATCGTTTATTCATGGCGGGACTCCTTATTGTATATTCACTTATAATGTAGCGAAACCATCAATGAAAGTCAAAGACTAGGAGGAAACAAATGTGAACAGCTTCATCAAATACTTTTTAAAACGGCTGCTTTTTGGCGTGATCACTTTATGGCTGATCGCGACCATCACTTTTTTCTTAATGAAATTATTGCCTGGTACACCATATACTAACGCAGAGCGTTTGAGCCCGGAAACCATTGAGATGCTGAATAAACAAGTGGGGTTAGATAAACCGGTAATAGTGCAATATAGCATTTATTTGCAAAACCTGCTGAATTTTGATTTTGGGATCTCTTTCCAATTCAAAAATCAACCAGTAAATGCACTTTTGGCTGATCGGATCGGACCTTCTTTACAACTAGGTCTGCAAGCAATCATTTTTGGTACATTGTTTGGGATCATTCTAGGAACAATCTCTGCTATGAAGCAAAACTCATGGGCAGACACCTTGGCTACGTTAGTCGCGATCTTAGGCCGTTCGATCCCTAACTTTGTTTTCGCTGTTTTGTTACAATATATTTTTGCCATCAAACTCCATGTACTGCCTATCGCAAAATGGGAAGGGTTCATGTACACGATCTTGCCGACGATCGCTCTAGCGATGTCGCCGTTAGCAGATTCCGCCCGTTTCATCCGTACCGAGATGGTGGAAGTCATGCATAGTGATTTCGTGGAATTAGCCAGAGCGAAAGGGCTCAGTCGCTGGGAGATCGCCTTTAAACACGGTCTGCGAAACAGCTTGATCCCGCTGCTTACATTATTAGGACCATTAGCAGTCGGATTGATGACCGGTTCGCTGGTTGTAGAAAATATTTTTGCGATTCCCGGCATTGGGGAACAATTTGTCAAATCCATCACGACAAATGACTACCCGACGATCATGGCTGTTACGATCCTTTATTCCGGGATGCTGATCTTTGTGATCTTGATCGTGGATATCTTATACGGCATCGTGGATCCTAGAATTCGTGTGTCAGAAGGGAGCAGAGGCTAATGGAATTATCTAAAGACGTTAAATACACAGATCTGACAGAGATCCCGACTTCAGAATTCGAACTGCTGCAAAAAGACACTGTCCAAGAACGTGAAGCGATCGCCATGCCTTCCTTGACATTCTTGCAAGATTCGTGGCGGCGGTTGAAAAAAAATAAAGCTGCTATCTTTTCGCTGACGTTATTAGGGATCATTATCTTGATCGCCTTTGTTACGATCTTCGTTTCACCGCACAGTCCCACAAAACAAAACGTGAATTACATCAACTTGCCGCCAAGAATCCCTGGTATCGATATTGACGGATTGAATGGAAAAGCGATGGTGGGCGGCGAATTAGTAGATAAATACGCCCAAGCGAAAGTTCCTGACAATGTCAACTTCTTCTTCGGTACTGATGGTTTGGGCCGGGATGTGTTGAGCCGCTTGTTTATGGGGACTCGGATCTCACTATTGATCGCTTTTGTCGCCGCTATGTTCGATATTGTGATCGGTGTTACTTATGGATTGATCTCGGGGTTGAAGGGCGGGACAACGGATAACCTGATGCAACGTTTCTTGGAAGTTTTATCCGGTATTCCGAATCTTGTCGTGATGATTTTGATGCTGGTAATGTTCAAACCCGGCTTTTTCTCAATCGTTGCCGCGATGGCGATCACAAACTGGATTCCGATGGCTCGAATTGTTCGAGCCCAGACTCTGAAACTGAAGGATCAAGAATTTGTCTTAGCCGCTCAAACATTAGGAGAAAGCAACCTAAAGATTGCTTTCAAACATATCTTGCCGAATATTTCCAGTGTGATCATCGTTCAGATGATGTTCAGTATCCCAACAGCGATCTTTTTTGAAGCCTTTTTGAGCTTTATCGGGTTAGGATTAACGCCGCCTTCTGCTTCATTAGGGATGATGTTAAGTGATGGGTACAAGACATTTCAATATCTGCCATATCTATTATGGATTCCTGCAGTAACACTTTCAGTGATCATGATTGGATTCAATCTGTTGGCTGATGGCTTGCGGGACGCTTTCGATCCGAAAATGAAGGAGTGAGAAATTTGAAAAAAGCGCTAGAAGTAAAAGATTTAGAGATCTCATTTGACACATACGCTGGAAAAGTCCGAGCGATCCGTAATGTCAGTTTTGATTTGTATGAAGGAGAAACATTGGCGATCGTAGGAGAATCCGGCAGCGGAAAATCAGTGACAACCAGAACGATCATGCGCCTATTAGCAAGCAACGCCAATATCGATCATGGATCGATCCTCTTTAATGGGGAGGACCTGGTACAGAAGTCAGAAAAGCAGATGCAAAAGATCCGCGGCAAAGAGATCGCAATGATCTTCCAAGATCCTATGACTTCACTTGATCCTACTATGACGATCGGCAAACAAGTTGCCGAGTCTTTATTGATCCATAATAAGATTTCGAAAAAAGAAGCGATGGCAGCTGCATTAGAGTTGTTGAAATTAGTCGGCATCCCGCAAGCAGAAAAACGCCTAAAAAATTATCCCCATCAGTTTTCTGGCGGGCAACGGCAACGGATCGTGATCGCTATTGCACTGATTTGTTATCCTAAGATCTTGATCGCTGATGAACCGACCACTGCATTGGATGTAACGATCCAAGCGCAGATTTTAGAACTATTGAAAGATATCCAGAAAAAAATCAATACATCGATCATTTTTATCACCCACGATCTGGGTGTCGTAGCGAACGTTGCGGATCGAGTGGCGGTCATGTATGGCGGCAGGATCGTGGAAGTCGGAACGGCAGAAGAGATCTTTTATAACCCGCAGCATCCATATACATGGGGACTGCTAGGTTCGATGCCAACATTGGAAAGCGAGAACGAACGCCTATACGCAATCCCAGGTTCACCGCCGGATTTGTTGAAACCGCCGGTAGGAGATGCGTTTTATCCTCGTAATGAATACGCGCTGAAGATCGATACTCAGCAGGCGCCGCCTTTCTTTGAAGTATCACCGACTCATAAAGTGGCAACTTGGCTTTTGGCTCCACAAGCACCGAAAGTGATCCCGCCAAAAGAGATCCAAAATCGATGGGAGAAATTCCAAGAACAAAAAAAACACGCGACAGCTTAAGGAGGAAGCCAGTTGGAAAAGGTATTATTGAAAGTAGACGGTTTAAAGCAGTATTTTAATGTAGGCCGTAAAGATGAAGTAAAAGCCGTTGATGACATCAGCTTCCATATCTACGAAGGCGAGACATTCGGTTTGGTAGGAGAATCCGGCAGCGGCAAATCAACAACTGGCAGAACCATTATTCGATTGAATCAGCCGACAGGTGGTGTGGTGGATTTCGACGGGATGGATGTCACGAAGATTAAAGGAAAAGCCGCCCTCAAAGAATTTCGCCGCAATGTTCAAATGATCTTTCAAGATCCCTATGCCTCATTGAATCCGCGGATGAAAGTTCGAGACATCATCGCAGAAGGGATCGATATCAACGGGTTGGCTAATTCTTTGGAAGAACGAAACGCACGTGTGGACGAACTGCTGAAGATCGTCGGACTGAATCCCAGTCATGGTACTCGTTATCCTCATGAATTTTCCGGCGGACAGCGGCAACGGATCGGTATCGCGCGGGCATTAGCGGTAAAACCTAAATTTATCATCTGTGACGAACCGATCTCAGCGTTAGATGTTTCCATCCAAGCGCAAGTGGTGAACCTTCTGCAAGATTTACAAGAAGAACACAATTTAACTTATTTGTTCATTGCCCACGATCTGTCCATGGTAAAACACATCAGTGATCGGATCGGTGTGATGCATCATGGAAAATTATTGGAAGTCGGTACCAGTGACGCCATCTATCATCACGGCGTACATCCGTATACTGAAAGCTTATTGTCAGCGATCCCGTTGCCTGATCCGGAGTACGAACGGGGCAGAAAACGGATCAAATACCAAGCGGAACCAGAAGACGGCCGCAGTCGGAGCATGCACGAAATCGAAGCGGGGCATTATGTTTATTGTACAGATGACGAAGTGAGCTTTTATCAGAAGAAGCTGCAAAAAAAGAAAGAAGGCAATCAGATCGCAGTATAGGGAGTGTTGGTTAGATGGAAGTATTGAAAGCATACAAATTTCGGCTCTATCCAACACAACAGCAACGGCGTTTCTTTATTGAAACATTCGGCTGTGTCCGTTTCACCTATAATACATTGCTGAAATATCGACAAGAATCCCACAAACCAAAAAATGTCAGGCTGACACCGGCTAGGCTAAAGGAAGATTTTCCATTTTTGAAAAAGACCGATAGCCTTGCCTTGGCAAATGCACAGCTCAACTTGGAACGGGCATTTCGCAATTATTATAAAGGACATGCCGGCTATCCTAAATTGAAAACCAAACGCTGTATCTGGCAATCCTATACGACGAACAACCAGCACCATACGATCTATTTTCAAGATGGAAAGCTGAAGCTGCCAAAGCTCAAGACATTGGTTTCATTGAACAAGCATCGTGAAGTACCTGGTCAGATAAAATCGGCGACGATCTCGGCTAAAAACAACCGAATCTTTTATGTCTCGATCCTTTGTAAAGAGAAAGTTGTTCCGCTGCCGCTGACCAAGCGATCTGTTAGACTGAATTTTTCTAAAACCTGCTTAGTAGAAGCTTCAGATTCGGAATTGTCTTTCCCTGATTTTTCGCAAGCGGAAATCGAAGGCAAATTGCAGAAAGCTGAACGGAAGCTAGCCGTTCGCGGGAAAGCTGCTCGTAATCGTCATATTTCTCTTTCACAAGCTAAAAACTATCAAAAGCAGAAAGAAAAAGTCAGAAATCTGTATACCCATTATTACGAACGTAAAAAAACGTATCTCAATGAACTGTCGATGCAGATCATCCGTACTTATGACGAAATCTATGTCGAAACAAACAACAAACGTGTCAATGCAACAGGACCATTTACTTCTTCAGATTGGTTCCATTTCATTCAAAAACTGAAATATAAAGCAGTCTGGTATGGTAAGACAGTCTATCTAAATGAAGAAAACCGATCAAAAATCGGCTGATTTATAAAAGCAATAAAACATGAACTGGAAGGAGCTCCAGGGATCGCCTAGGGTATAGAAAAAATTTAACAGGAATTTTTGTTTCTAGGAAAGCTGCTCACTAATTATGATAAACCAAAAAACATCTCGAACGAGTGAAAAGATATTCGTTCGAGATGTTTTTGTAGTTTCTTATCCTTCTTCAGGAATGATTTCATCTTTCAAGCGGTAGATTTTCGAAGGACGGCCGATACCTACCGGACGTTCGCCGATCTCTTCGAAATATTGCAGCATGGCTTTTTTGAAGTTGGAATGATCGATACTGCGAAAATCGATTCCTAAAAATTTCGCGAAGACTTTGCGGGCTTCAGTGATGGTGAAGGAGTCTCCTAAGACTTGCAGCACTAACGGTTCATGTTCCATCTTGTTGGCGACACGGTTGAAGGCTTTCAAAATAATCTCACTATGGTCGAATGCCAGTGTATCTGGACCAGAAGATGCACCGGTTTGAAGATCTAAAATGATCTCGACATCGCCGTTGGTCAAATGGATATTATTGCGCTTGCGCTCTAATGTGAACCACCGAACTTCGGCCGCGTCATCACCGGCGCTCAACGGTTCTTCACCGATAAACGCCAGATAGCTGACAGTCACTACCCAGCCGCGAGGATCGCGATCCGGCCGGCTGAAAGTGTGGAGCTGTTCGATATTGTGAGTAGAAATCTCAACGCCGGTCTCTTCTTTTGTCTCCCGGATCACACTTTCCCCTGTGGATTCTCTTGGTTCGACAAATCCGCCAGGCAATGCCCAGGAGTTTTTATAAGGATGGCTTTTTCTTTGGATCAAAAGAGTTTTGATCTGATCTTCTTCTTTGTTGTAACACATCAAGACCATATCGACCGTCAATGCCGGTTTTTCATAATCAGGATGTTCTTGACGTTTGTACCATTGAAGAAAATCTTCTTCGCTTGCTTCTTGTTCGTAATAAAGTTTTTCCTCAGCTTTTGAAGAAAATCGTTTCATTATAATAGCACCTCACTTGTTTTAAGTCGCTGATGGTTCTGTTAATGAGTTCATTGGAAAATAAAGGGGATCACCAGATTGAATAGGAAGAAAGCCAAGTAAAAAGGCAGTGCTTTTTTCACTTGTTCCCGCAGGCTGAGCAACCCGCCGATACCGATAAAGATCAAAAAGACGATCCTCATAAGTTGAGTGATAGTTAAAAAAGGCATCAACCCGCCTTGCAGATTGAAATAGCCGTAAATCTGCTGATAAAACCCGCAGAATAAGAGATGTAAAATTGTTACGATCAAGATGACCGCAAGAAACTTTCGATGTTTTTTCGTCATAAACAACTTCCTTTGTCTGATTCTTTTCCTATTATACCAAACATTTCTAAAACTGCAGATGTTAACTGGGAAAGAATCGGTAATTTACTTGAAAATTCTTAAACAAAATATAATTTGTGGTATACTATCAGGGAACATATTCACGAAAAGTGAGAAGGAGGAAACACGCCCGTGGCTGAAAAAGATACGTTTTATATTACGACGCCGATTTACTATCCAAGTGGTAAATTACACATTGGCAATTCTTATACAACGATTGCCTGCGACGCGATCGCCCGCTATAAGCGATTGATGGGCTTCGATGTATTTTATTTAACAGGGGTCGATGAACACGGCCAAAAAATCGAAAAAAAATCTGCAGAACTAGGTGTCTCTCCACAAGAGTACGTTGATAAAATGGCAGCTGATGTCCAAAAATTGTGGAAAACATTAGGGATCAGTTACGATAAATTTATTCGAACGACAGATGATTATCATCAAAAAGCAGTTCAGCAGATTTTTGAGCGCTTGTTGGAGCAAGGTGACATTTATCTTGGAGAATATGAAGGCTGGTATTCCGTTTCTGACGAAGAATTCTTCACTGAAACGCAATTAGCAGAAGTATACCGAGATGAAGAAGGCAATGTGATCGGCGGGAAAGCGCCAAGCGGACACGAAGTAGAATTAGTAAAAGAAGAATCCTACTTTTTCCGTATGAGCAAATACGCAGATCGCCTGTTGGCTTATTATGATGAGCATCCGGAATTTATTCAGCCGGAATCTCGCAAAAATGAAATGATCAACAACTTCATTAAACCAGGTTTGGAAGATTTAGCTGTTTCTCGGACAACACATACATGGGGTGTCCCAGTGAAATCTGATCCAAAACACGTGGTGTATGTCTGGATCGATGCATTATCCAACTATATCACTGCTTTAGGCTATGGATCTGATGACGACAGCTTATTCCAAAAATATTGGCCGGCAGATGTCCATATGGTTGGTAAAGAGATCGTGCGTTTCCATACGATTTATTGGCCGATTATGTTGATGGCTCTGGAACTTCCTTTGCCTAAAAAAGTATTTGGACATGGTTGGTTATTGATGAAAGACGGTAAAATGTCTAAATCAAAAGGCAATGTTGTTTATCCAGAAATGCTTGTCGAGCGCTATGGACTGGATGCATTGCGCTATTACTTATTGCGGGCCGTGCCTTTTGGCAGCGATGGTGTCTTTACGCCAGAAGATTTTGTTTCCCGCGTCAATTACGATTTAGCCAATGACTTAGGAAATCTATTGAACCGCACGATCGCCATGATCAATAAATATTGTGACGGGATCGTACCGGACTATGCTTCCAAAGTAACAGCTTTTGACAGTGAATTATCTACGACTGCCGCAAACGTGATCGGAAACTATCATCAAGCGATGGACAAAATGGAATTCAATACAGCGCTGAGCGAAGTCTGGAGCTTAATTTCTCGGGCAAATAAATATATTGATGAAACTCAGCCATGGGTCTTGGCAAAAGAGGAAGAACGTCAAGCAGAGTTGAACAGCGTGATGATCCACCTTGCGGAAAGCTTGCGAATCGTTGCGATCTTGCTGCAACCGATCATGATCGAAACACCAGCGAAGATCTTTAACCAATTGGGATTAGAATCAGAAACGATGAACCTGCAAGGTCTTCATTTTGGCGAATTCCCAAGCAATACAAAAGTCGTAAGCAAAGGTACACCGATTTTCCCACGTCTTGAGATCGATACAGAAGTAGACTATATTCAAAAGAAAATGTCAGAAGGAGTCCAAACAACAGAAGAAACTGTGAAGTGGAACCCAGAAGAAACTGAATTGGTATCGGTAAAAGACAAAGAGATCAAATACGATGATTTCGATAAAGTGGAATTAAAAGTCGCAGAAGTGATCGACTGCCAGAAAGTCAAAGGCGCGGACAAACTGCTGCAATTTCGGTTAGATGCCGGCGATAAACAAAATCGCCAGATCCTTTCAGGTATCGCTGAGTTTTATGCTGATCCTGCTGAATTGATCGGCAAAAAAGTCGTGATCGTAGCAAATCTGAAACCACGCAAAATGCGGGGACAAATCAGTCAAGGAATGATCTTATCAGCAGAAGACGAAGCTGGAAATCTAGCAATCGTTGAAGCACCTAAAGGCATGCCGAACGGATCGATTATTGCTTAAAATAACTAATTAAAAACAGTTCAATTTCAAATTGAACTGTTTTTTTATTTGCGAAAATATGCGTATTTTTGTCTTTAAATATGATTTTTTTCATATTTTTTGAAAAAACGTTGACCTTTATTTGCATTATTGATAGCCTTTTCTTTGGAGAGTTAAAATAATGAAAGGTAGGGAGATTATGAAAAAAATACGTTTGATGTGTAGAAGTCTGTTGGCTCTAGTGGTACTTGCTGGGATAGCTGTTCCTAGTACGATAGCGATAGCAGATACAGTTGAGACAACGAATACGTCAATAACTGAAACGCTTGAGTCAGCAGATACAGCAACAACAGGTGATCCGCAATCACCAGCAGATTCTGTTGCGAGCAGCGAAACGTCAAGTACGTCTTCATTAAGCGAGGACTCTGGATCGTCCCAAACAGTTTCAGAAACAGAACCAAGCATCAATCAGGAGGCAACAACGGTCCCGGTCCAATTGTTAGGGATCAATGATTTTCACGGGGCTTTGAGTACTACTGGGAGAGTATCATTAGGTTCGGAAACTCATGAAAATGCTGGGACTGCTGCGTTGTTAGCTGGTCATTTAGATTACGCGGAGGCACAATTTGAGGCAGCAAATCCAAACGCGCAAACTTTCCGCGTCCAATCAGGGGATATGGTGGGAGCCAGTCCTGCAAATTCGGGATTGCTTCAGGATCAACCGACAATGAAGATTTTGAACCAGATGGGTTTTGATGTGGGGACTTTGGGAAATCATGAATTCGATGAAGGATTAGCCGAATTCAACCGGATTTTATTAGGACAAAAACCAGAACCTGGGAAATTTTACGACATCGTCTATGACGATAATTGAAATTAGATTATTTTGGTTTTTTTCGTTATAAAACAATCATAAATACCGCTTAATAAAGGATAAACATATTTTCGTATGTTTTTTTATTTTGTTTTTAAAATCTTATTTTTCCTAAAAGGGGCAAAAAAGGGGCAGAGTCATAGCTTTTCAAGCTTAGTGTTCATCGTTTCTTCCGTCTTTTTAGTCACATGCAGATAGATTCTTTGAGTCAATGAGCTATCATTGTGACCGACACGTTTTTGGATTGCATGCAAGGGTACACCTAGCTCAGCAAGTTTTGAGATATGTGTGTGTCGCAGAATATGCGATGTAATCTGTTTTTCAATTCCCAGCTCTTCACCAATCCTTCTCAAATACTGATTGAGTGAGGTGTGGATAATCGGTGTACCGCTCTTTGAGCAAAAAATAAAGTCCTTTTCAATTCCGGCATTGATCTCTTTCAATTCTTCCAATATCTCCAAAGCACGTTTTGGTAAATAAACATTTCGGATACTAGACGATGTCTTCGGTGTATCACTCTTTTTCATATCCTTAAATTTTCGCCGCTGATACATTAATGTACCTGTGATTTTAGCATATGTTCCTTCTTCGGTTTCGATGATATCATTTCGAGAAAGCGCAGCAGCTTCGCCGTATCTCATGCCAGTCAGATACATCCATTCGATCAATGCCGCATAGCGTCTATTATGAGTTTTCGCATAGTTCAAAATATCCTCGTACTCTTCATCAGAAAGCAATTTTTCACTTAACTTTTCAATCGGTGCACGTTTGTACTCAACTACTAGTCCTTCCATCGGATTGCTGAGAATATATCTCTTTTTTAGTGCATAGCTGAAAATCATGTAAAACTTCCCGCGAATCGCACTGACATAGCTATTAGATAGATTCCGCTCATAGAGCAGTTTATCAAACCAATCAGATAAGTCATCTCGTGTGATCGCAGATATATGATAATCAAAAGAAAAATCCTGTTTTACAGCCGTGAAAATACGCTCAGTGACCACGTAGGTGGATTCTTTCACGCGTTGCTTATACATGATCTGCCACTCATTAATAACTTCTCCTAACGTTACCCCAGACTTAGAAAGTTTATCATTGTTTGTTCGTTCGTCTATTTTTTTCGTTAATGCGTAAAGAGCTTCTTTTTGTGTGTCGCGCGACTTATTTTTGTAAGTCAAACTGACCTTTTTTCTTTTGCCTGTTTTTGGATCAATATACCGCTCGCTAAATTTGTATGCGATCTTTCCTTTTTTGTCTTTGACTTTTTCAATCCACACTTACATTCACCTCTATTTTTCTTACAAGATGATTCTTGGATCTGGCACGAAGGTAACTACGCGACCTTCAACGTGTATATCTGCTTTTTCTTCTTCGGTATCAAAGCTCATTGTTCGATAGTCAGGATTGGTGCTCTCGGGCCTAAGGATGATAGTGCCGTCAAGATTATAGAATTTTTTCATCGTTGTCTCTGTGCCGTTTATTCTAACGATTGCTATTTTGCCGTTTGGCACTTCAGTTTGAGGATTAACAACCGCGATTGTATTTTCAGGAATGATCCGATCCATACTGTCTCCATGCACTCTTAGGCCGTATGCGTTTGGAAATTTCTTCAATATCCAAGCTGGTACAGGCACATCTTCTGCAACTTCATAACACTCTAAGGGGTAACCAGCTTTCACTGATCCTAAAACTTTTAAGGTTGTTTCATCGACAAATAAATTTTGAGAAATAGATAGGTCAGGCAGCTCCCCTCTGTTGACTCCTAAAAAGTCTGCAACTTTTAATATATCTTCAACATTCATGGCGATATCTCCGGACTCATATCTAGAAATAGTTGCTTTAGTTACGTTTAATAAGTTTCCTAAAGTTTCTTGATTTACGCGCTTTTCTTTTCTTTTTTGCTTCAAATATTTGACTGCTTCATAATTTTCTGGGAACATCCTAAACCCTCCTCTAAGACTTGAGCGTTATATAACCAACTTTTTTAACTTTTAAATAATATTGCCTTTCGCACTTCTATAATATCTTGTTACGTAACAAGAAACAAACAAAAGTTATTTTGAAAATAATTTCAAAAACTATGTTGCGCTAACGTAACTTATGTGTAATAATAACTTTGTAGAAAGGAAGGAGGTTTGAAAATGATTCCTGTTAATAAGTCTAAACTTCATGAAAAAATGAAAGAGAAAAAAATGGTTGATGCTGATATGGCTCGGCAACTAGGGATTACTCGAGCGACGTATTCTCGGAAAATGTCCGGTATTATTGTGGTCTCGCTACCTGAATTCATCAAAATGATGAATGTTTTAGAAGTCAAAGACGAAGAGTTGTCATCTTTTCTTTTGCGCAAATAGTTACGTAAAAGAAACAAATAGTTACATTTTTTCATGAAAATGTAACTTATCCACAATATGAAATAGCGTGAAACATTACAAATAGTAACTTTTAAATTCCAATAGTTAAATTACGTGAAACATTTTGCGCTTTCATTTTTAATAACAAGCGAAAGGAGAATAGGAATGCCAAAAATGGATAAACAAGACTTCATGAAGAAGTACAAATACTCCGATTCGACGTACAAGCGACGGATGGCAGTGTTAAAGAGTACAGAGCATTTTTCAAGAGCTTATCAGCGAGTGACAGCTAAAGAGGTACGAATTGATACAGATCTATATGATCAATTCTTAGCGTATCTAGCACTTAATCGACTGCGGACGAGAAAAGTGTCTGTTCCGGACTTTCTAGAGAAAGCAGGAAAAACGATATGATTCTGTGGAAAAACATCTTAGCCATCGCAATTTTTAGCACGCTGTTTATGACAGCAATGATAATCATCGAAAGGAGAAAGAAATGACGAAAAATCAAAAGAAATTGGTAGACAACCTCGACACGATCGGAGTGATCCTTTTACTTCTGATCTTGGCACCAATTGAACCAAGAGCGAGTTACTTGATTCTGGCTTACTTCGTTTCTGTGGGCGCATTGGAATTTTGGTTTAAGCGGAAAGAGGATCGGTAACGTAGAAAATTTAAACCAGCGCAAAATTGCGCCCGTCGATTGAAAGGAGAAAACAGATGAATCAATTAGAAAAAACAATCACCAGTTTAGAAGTGGCTGAGATGGTCAGCAAAGATCACAACAACGTCATGAAAGATATCCGCAGAATCATCGATCAATTAGGAGAGGTAAAAAGTTACCAGTCCTATTTCGTCGAATCAACTTACACTAATTTACAAAATAAGGAGCTACCTTGCTACTTATTGACAAAACGTGGCTGCGAACTTTTCAGCACACGAATGACTGGATCGAAAGGAACTCAATTCGCTGTTGCTTATATCGAGCGATTTAACGAGATGGAAACAGCGATCAAAGAACAGGCGCTCAAAATTCCTACAACGCCGCAAGAAGCCTTGGAACTTATGTTTGAATTCCAAAAAGATACGAAAGATAAAGTTGATAAAGTTGAAGAACGAGTTACGGATCTTGAAGAAAATACTGTACTCAGCGCAGGAGATTACAGCTACATCACACGCCGAATCAATCAGCGAGTAGCAGAAGTAGCGCGTGGGTTTGGGAAACTGACAAACAAGCAACGCGGAGAGCTGCATCGCGATATCAACAGCGGTGTCAAAGCAATCACAGGCGTTAGCACGCGTACTCAATTGCGCCAGAAAAACTTCCAACAAGTCTTGGACTATATCACCGATTGGGAGCCTTCGACAGCAACGAAAACGATCGTGCGTCAAATGTCTTTGGATCTGGAGGATTGCGATGACTAGAGCAGAGGCATTAAGAATTGGAAAAATAATTGCAGATCGATGGTGGCGTGAAAATCAACGGAATATCCGGACGCGTCAAAACATCGAACGCATGAAAAAAGCGATTGACCGCCGGCAAGCATAGTCAATCGCATACTAAATAACATTTACCTAAAAATAGCATAAGAAAGGACAGAAATCAATGGATAGCAAAACAGCAAACGCATTAGATCGATATTTAACCTGTCCGCCGGACGAGGAAGAGTATGTAGACGATACGCCGCGTGATTGGGAAGGCAACGAGATCCACAGCTATAGCCAAGTTTACGAATTAACGTTTATGACAACCTACATTGATCCTGTGACTAAGGCGCTTACCACATCCACAAAACTTGCAGTCGCAACGGACGAGAGCGGTAGTTTACCAGATTGTCTAACGGAATACGGTATGGAAAACTTAGCAAATTTCCGGGCTTATAGTGGCGAGGAATGGCTTGCGGATTGGAGGAGAAACGCAGATGAATCAAGAAGAAATTTTTAAAAGCTTATTCACACTTGATGTAAATGGACACACGGAAAAAAAGAAGTCTGGAAATACAACATTGACTTATCTTTCTTGGGCGTGGGCTTGGTCTGAGGTGAAACGTCTCTATCCCGAAGCAACCTACGAGATTTTGAAATTTGAAAACAATTTACCTTACGTTTATGACGAAAACACAGGGTATATGGTTTTTACCAAAGTGACGATCGGCAAGTTAACACACGAAATGTGGTTGCCTGTTATGGACGGTGCCAATAAAGCGATGAAAAATCAGCCTTACACCTATCAGGTTAAGGAATATAAAAATAAACAGTGGACTGGAAACTATATCGAAAAGAATGTTGAAGCGGCAACTATGTTTGACGTTAACAAGACGATCATGCGTTGTTTGGTAAAAAATCTAGCGATGTTTGGCTTAGGTCTATATATCTACGCCGGAGAAGACTTACCGGAAATGCCTTCTGCTACGAAAGAACAGATCGAAGAACTGAAAGCCTTGTTTGAAGAAGCAGCAGCTTTGAAAAATCGCGCGCCAAAAACGTTTGAAAATCAAGTCCTTGCATATTTTCAATACGGTGGGAAGTTAGAAGACGTCAACGAAACGATGTATGAACAAATCAAAAAGTATACAGAAAGCGGAATTGAACAGATGAAAGCCGCTAAAGAAAACAACGAGAAGTGATGGAAATGTTCAATGAAAAATATTCCGCAGTCATAAAAAAACTAGACTTTCAACGCTTGACGGTTGACATCAACGAGGAACTAAATATCGAACGCCTCAAAACGATGTACTTCGATTATGACGGCGATCGTGAGATTGAATTCCGGTTTACTGATCCGCGTCGATTCACAGCGGAACAACGCCGATTTATATACGCGTTGCTGGGCGATATCTATGCTTTTACCGGTGAACCTATTGAGAGTCTTAAAGACTATTTCTATCACGTCTACGAAGCTCTCACAGGCTCAAAAATCAGTTTAGCAGATGCCTCGGTAAACACGATGACCGATGCGACACTACTTGCTGATATCATTCTCGATTTTGTGTTCGAGTGGGATATTCCGTTTAAAAAAGGCTATGAGATCTTGCCAGCGAACCAGGAATACTTTTTCTACAAGTCGATTGTTTGCCGAAAATGTTGTATCTGCGGTAAGCCTGCGGATATTTGTCACATCGATACAGTAGGGATGGGGAATAATCGTCGGAAGATAGATCATACAAAACACTATTTTTATGCCGGATGTCGTATCCATCATGGCGAAGAACATCGAATCGGAACACAAAACTTTTTGAACAAATATCAGATTATCCCAACCAAACTGAACGAGGAGACAATCAAGCGGTTGGGGATTTAGGAGGGAGATAGTATGTCGAATCGCAAAGGTATAGGAAAAAAATTACGTTTTGAAATATTTAAAAGGGACTCCTTTAAATGCCAATACTGTGGGAAGTCAGCGCCGGATGTGATTTTAGAAGTCGATCATATCGTTCCTGTCTCTAAAGGTGGAGACAACGACAGTAGCAACTTGATTACTTCCTGTCGAGACTGTAACAGAGGGAAAACCAACATCGAATTATCAGATGATTCAGCTCTTGCTAAGCAAAAGCAACAACTAGAAGAGCTGAACGAAAGAAGAATACAGCTTGAGATGATGATCGATTGGCGGCAGAGCCTTAAAAAGATGGATGATGATGTGATCGATGTCTTGGCAGAAGAATTCGAAGAGGTCACAGGGTATGAGGTTAGCGAAACTGGGAAAAAATCGATAAAAAAATGGCTGAAACAATACTCTTACATTGAGCTATCAGAAGCTATTGATAAATCTGCTTTGAGTTACGAGGACGCCAGCCAAGCATTCAGCAAAATTCCGAGTGTGGCTTACTGGTCTAAAAATCCACAGGATGAGTTGATGAAAGAACTTTACTACATCCGCGGCATTATGAGAAACAGATTTAATTATGTTGACGATAGACTAGCGATTGTCGCTTTGAAAAACGCTTGTCAATCAAGCGATGATATAGACGAATTGAGAGAGATTGCGTTAAACGCAAGTAACTGGACGAGTTGGAAAAGGATGATGGAAGAAAGGGGATTTTCAGTTGAGTATTAAAAGAATTGTCGACACTCAGTTTTGGGAAGATGGGAAGGTGATTGACAAGTTTTCTGTCGAAGACAAATTCTTCATGTTGTATCTCATGACTAATCCTCACACGACACAACTAGGGATATACAAACTTCCTAAGCGATTGATCAGCTTTGAAACTGGATATACGGTTGAGGTTGTAGCGGTGTTATTGCAACGATTCCAAGATAAATATAAGAACATCGTCTATAACGACGACACGCAAGAAATAGCTGTTCTTAATTCCTTAAAATACAGCGTTGTAAAAGGGGGGAAGCCTGTTATTGATCTGTTGGAAAAGGAACTTACGAAAATAGACGATACAGAATTGATAATTCGTGCTTACAACCATCTTACTGGTTTTTGGAATAAGTCAATTCGAGATTTTGACCAAACGATAAAATCCGCTTTTGAAAAAGAGATGGCAAAAAGAAAAGTAGCAAAAGAAAAACTTAATGATAATGAAAATGATAATGAGAATGATAATGAGGAATCGTACCACGATTCGTATAACGATTCGTACCACGATTCGTCAAAGCCTTCGAAAAAATCTCAGGCTAAACCCGTCCGTCACAAATACGGCGAATATCAAAACGTCCTTTTTACAGATCAAGACCTTGAAAAACTCAAAACAGAGTTTCCAAGTGATTGGCAAGAACGGATCGAACGGCTATCGGCATACATGGCATCAACAGGCAAGACTTACAAGAATCACCTAGCAACGATCCGGAACTGGGCTAGGAAAGATAAGACACAGCCTAAGCCGCAGCAGAACTACGGGCAGCCGGTGAAGAGAGAAACACTTCCGGATTGGGAAGCACAGAAGGCAAATTTCAAAAGCGATCCTGAACGGAAAGCTTACATCGATCAGATGATGAACGAATATTTCAAGGAGGAATAGCGATGATTAATCAAGTAGTTTTAGTTGGGCGATTAACAAAAGATCCTGATTTACGGTATACAGCAAGTGGTGCGGCAACAGCAAGTTTTACGCTTGCTGTGAACCGCAATTTCACTAACCAAAGCGGAGAACGTGAAGCGGACTTCATCAACTGTGTGATTTGGCGCAAGGCGGCTGAAAATCTAGCCAATTACGCGAAGAAGGGTTCGCTGGTCGGTGTCACAGGACGTATCCAAACACGTTCTTATGAGAATCAACAGGGGCAGCGTGTGTATGTGACTGAGGTTGTAGTCGAATCGTTTAGCCTGCTAGAAAGCAAGCGTGAGGGTTCGAATAGCCAAACGTCAGGGCGTTCGCAGGGTGCAGAGGGGAATTATTCCCGTAGCAGTCAAAGTAGTTACAGCGCAACGTCAGACCCGTTTTCAGGCGCAGTCGATATTGATGAATCAAATTTGCCGTTTTAGGGATAAATGTACTAAGGCAAGACAAGAGGGGGACAGTATAACATGCTTAAAATCTATTACAACAACAAATCAGCCATCGTCGCTGACGAAAAAAATCGCACGTTCCGGCATGCAAGCTTAGAGGAAGCACGTCTTTTAAAAGGACACAGCAGCTATCGTGCGGAACTGCATTATGTGGAAGAGTATTTTCTAAATATTGGGTATCGGGAACCAGGGAAAGAAAAGGATCTCTTAGAAATATTCTGGTCCAATGTGGACTGGCATCGAAAAAATAAAGAAATGACATGGACTGAGCTGATTAGCGGGAATACGTCACTGGCGAAAAATAAAAAGCTGAATGCAACGTTAAAGACCGTACAGGAGATCGCGAAGGTACTGGATATCGATGATTATGCGATTTTGTTTGAAGAGGTGTAGGGGCTATGACAAAAAAGAAAGAAATTTTATTTTGCGATTATTTCGAAAACTGGATTGAAACATATAAAGTCGGCGCTATTGCAGATGTCACGTTGAAAAAATATTACATGACCGCAAAGCAGCTAAGAAGTATCTGCCCTAAACTATTCATGTCGGATTTTGACAGAAACGAGTATCAGAAAATTATCAATGAGTATGCCAAGACACACGAGAAACAAACGGTTACTGATTTTCACCATCAAATCAAAGGTTGTATCGTGGACGCGTTTCATGATGGGATCCTGGCGAAAGATCCTACTTATCGGGCGGTGATTAAAGGCAGAGAGCCTAGAGAAAAACGACCAAAATTTCTGCAAAAAGAAGAGCTGACAAAACTGCTCCACTCGCTGGATCTCACACACGGAATCAATCGAGATTGGTTTATCTTGCTGCTGGCAAAAACAGGTATGCGATTTGCCGAATGTTTGGCTATCACGCCGGCTGATTTTGATTGGACCACTAACCATTTAACTATCGATAAGACGTGGGATTACAAACGGACGACCGGCGGGTTTAAGAAAACCAAAACGGAAAGTAGCGTACGAAAAATCGCAATTGATTGGCAGATTGTGGGGCAGTTTAAGCCACTTTTGAATGGGTTACCACCAAATGAGCCAATCTTCGTCGAAAAACTAGAAAACGGGCAATATAAGCGGCAATATAATTCCACTTATGTCAATTACATGGTGACGAAGTGTAAGACGCTAGGAATTCCGCAAATAGGGCTACATGCCCTACGCCACACACATGCTAGTGTCTTACTAGCCGAAGGCGTGTCTATTCAAACGATTTCTTCCCGATTGGGGCATGCGGATGTGGGAGTGACACAAGAGACTTATGCGCATGTTTTAGACGAGCTGAAGAAAAAAGACGATCAAAAAATGATGAGTGTGTTGATGCAGATAGCTTAAAGAAAAAGTTTGAGCCTTCAGCCAAATCCATGAAAAGAAGGGAGGGACGGGATACTGGTATTGAAATGCCGAGCGAAAGTTTAGTCCGGAAGCTAAATATTTTGCCATGACGCATCCTTAAAAAATAATTCATGGATTTAGTTGAAGGCTCAAATGGAAAGGAAAAAAGAATGCTGACTACAGAAAAAATAAATGAACTTCTCGAAATTAACGAGTCGTATGAAGCGCCACATAAAATGTTGATGCTGCTAATGGACGATGAAACGAGAGACAAGCTTTTCTTGAGCTTTTTAGAAAACGAATCAGATCTGTCTTATGAATGGTTCCAGCATTATTTTGAAGCAGAACACGCCGACAGAAAAGTGAAAAAACAAGATTTTACACCAAATTCAGTTAGTAAATTGTCAGCGTTGCTTGTCGGGAAAGCTGATAAATATTTTGAAGCGACTGCCGGTACAGGTGGAATGATGATCCAATTTTGGAATGAAAATCCGGCCGCTTTTTTCGAAGCCGAAGAATTATCCGATCGCGCGATTCCATTTTTGCTCTTTAATATGGCAATAAGAAATATGGATGGAATCGTGCGGCATATGGATAGTCTGAGTGGCGATCTAAAAGCAACTTATTTTCTAAATTCCACGAGTAACCGCTTTAGCATGATCAGAGGTGAACTATATGAAAGGACGAACATGGACGGAAGATGAAATCGATTATCTTATTTCCTTCAGCCAAGATCCAAGCGGAGAAACGACAAAAGATGTAGCAAAGTATTTAGGACGATCTCATGCAGCTGTTAAAGTGAAACTATCCAAATTAAGGAAAGCTTATCCATATGTTAACTATTTGGAAAAACGGTTTTCGGATAGGGACGTAGAAATAATCAAAAATTCTCTTCGCAACGGTATGACTCAAAAAGAAATTGGCAAAGTCTTAGGTGTGGATGAAATTAGCGTTAGAAATAAAGTCAAACATTTGGGGCTGAATAAGACGATTACTCATCCAGATACATTAAAAGAGTTAGACGGAGAAATCAGAAGGTTGGCATCATTGGGGTATACGCGGCAAGAGATTGCGGATCGCTTGAAACTAAAATATGTGACAATTAAATATTTCGTACGTTCAAGAAAAATCCTTTGCGAAAATGCAATGAGACAAACAAGCAACGCTCAAAAAGAAGCCCATCAAAAATTTATGAATTTTGCAACAAGGAGGTATTAGCTTGAATTCTATTATTATGAATCCGCCATTTTCAGCAAGTTGGAATCAGAAAATGGATGAAAGGTTTGAGAACTATGGGTTAGCTCCTAAAACCAAAGCGGATTATGCGTTTTTACTACATGGATACTCAAAATTAGAAGATGGAAGCACGATGGCTATTGTCTTACCACACGGAGTGCTTTTCAGGGGAGCGGCAGAAGGAAAAATCCGGAAAAAGTTACTCGAAGAAGGAGCGATTAAAGCGATTGTTGGGCTTCCTGCAAATATCTTTTTCGGAACCCAAATTCCAACTGTTCTGATTGTTCTTGAAAAAGGAAGGCAGGATAAATCGGTACTTTTCATTGATGCTTCAAACGATTTTACAAAAGGGAAAAACCAAAATGTTTTAGAGGCTAATCATATTGATAAGATATTAGATGTTTATCATCAATGGAGAGATATAGAAAAATATGCTCATGTGGCAACAGCTGATGAAATTGCTGAGAATGATTTCAATTTGAATATTCCAAGATATGTCGATACTTTTGAAGAAGAAGAACCGATCGACATCGTGAAATTAAGCGCTGAAATACTCGAAATTGATCGGCAAATTGAAGAGAACGAAAACAATTTTCTAATGATGTTGGATGAACTGACGGGGGATGAAGCAGTCATCGATGCTACGAAATCTATATTTACTAGCAAGCGATGTGGACAACTAGATTTGTTCCGCTAACGGAAGATATTATGGAATAGGAAGAAGGAGCAAGAATGGCAAGTAAAAAAATAAAGTGCGAATTATACAACGATAATTTCCAAAATCGGAAAAAATATAATGTACCACGGGCACAATTAGTAATCGCTGATATTCCGTACAATTTAGGAAATAACGCTTTTGCAAGCAATCCAAGCTGGTACGTGGGTGGAGATAATAAAAAGGGTGAGTCAAAAAAGGCTGGCAAACAATTTTTCCCAAGTGACAAAAATTTTAATTTAGTTGAGTATATGCACTTTTGTAGCAAACTGTTAAAGCCAGAACCAAAAGAACGCGGCAAAGCGCCGGCAATGATTATGTTTTGCTCGTTTGAACAAATGGCGCCATTGATTGAAGTAGCTAAGCGATACGGATTTAAAAATAGTTATCCTTTGTTTTTTATCAAAAAGACAAGCGCCCAGGCGTTAAAAGCAAATATGCGAATTGTAGGGGCGACGGAACACGCAATTGTTTTTTACAGAGATAAACTGCCTAAATTTAACAATGCATGGCAGCAGGAAGAAACTGGTAAAAAGATGATTTTGAATTGGTTTGAGTGGTCGAGAGATAATGCAAAAGAGATCCCAAAAATTCATCCGACGCAAAAGCCGGTGAACGTCTTGGAAAAACTAATTAAGACTTTCACAGATCCGGGAGACGTGGTGATTGATCCTTGCGCGGGTAGTGGTTCAACATTGTTAGCAGCAAAGTTGAACGGCCGGCATTCTTACGGGTTTGAAATCTATAGACCCTTTTACCTTGATGCGATTGAAAAAATGCTACCACTTGGAGACGAACAAGTGCAGCAAATTGATCTATTGGATTGCGCAGAGGTCCGCTAACGGAAGATTTAAAAAACTAAAGAGAAGAGGAAAATCAATGAAAGTATTTTTTGATACAGAATTTACGGGGCTACATCAGGATACAACGTTAGTCAGCATTGGTTTAGTAGCTGAGAACGGTGAGACGTTCTACGCAGAGTTAACGGATTATGATGGAAAACAGTTAGATAGTTGGTTACAAAAGAATGTGATCAATAATCTTTACTTAGCAGATATTATTCGAGGTATTGGGAGTAAATGGAACCCCACTACCAAAGAAACCGTTGTACGAGGAGATCAACAATTTGTAGCACAAGGCTTGAGAGAATGGTTTAAAGAGCTAGGTGGTTGGGTAAATCCAAATCCTCCAGTCGAAATATGGTCAGATTGTTTAGCGTATGATTGGGTCTTGTTTAATGATTTGTTTGGTGGTGCTTTTAGCATTCCAGAAAATGTTTATTATATTCCATTTGATATTTGCACCTTATTTAAAATGAAGAACATTGATCCAGATATCTCACGAGAAGACTTTATTGATGAAGAAGTTACTGGCGTTAAACATAATGCCCTTCATGATGCCAAAGTTATCAAAGCGTGTTATGAAAAATTAGTCCACTAAACACCAAATTAATCGATTGACTGACCGACATTTCTGGCGGTTAGTTGCCAATAAACATTGATGTATCAATGATAATATTCGCGTGACATTCGCGTGACAGGAGGAGCTTATGAAGAAACAGGAGCTATTGAAGATTTTAGAAGAATGGAAAGAATTTAGAAAAAATAAAAATCATGAATTGCAATACTATCAATTAGCCGAAGTGATTCAACTAGTTGAGAAATTAGACGAACCGCAGAAGGTCAAATTGCCAAAAGCGGCTGAACCGTGGTTAAAACACGCGCAATATTCAACTGATGTAATTGATCTGTTCTCAGCAGTCGAATACGCAACGGATTCTGACGGATTTATCAGCGAAAATTGGCAATGGTCTGGTGATTTCTACGACTGGCTATCTGAGGATGCTGACACGCTTTATCTGTTGTGCGATGCGCTTAGATACGGCTACGAGATCGAGAAAGAGCCACGATGGGTTGTTAAAGATAATGATGGTGAGTATGTTTATGATTTGCACCTTTACACTGTAGATAAAACTGCGCATAGTAGCAACTGCTCTGGATTTGACGCTTTACTTTTTACCGACAAATCCAAAGCCGAAGCAGTAGCGTTATTAGTCGATGGGAGTGTGGAGGAAGTATGAAATACTACGTTTTGAAAGAAAAACTGGGATATGTGGATGGATTTAATATTAATGACGGTCTGTCAATCAAACTATTTCTTACACCGGATATCATCTCTCCCAAAAAAGAACTGCTGACTTTGATAGCAGATATGTGGAATGGCTATTCTACGCGCACGGTTCACGTGGTTGAAGTAATGATCGAGGAGGTAGCAGAATGAATGATTTTACATTATTTCTAGTATTGGTCATAATCTTTTTTCCTGATAGTGCTATTTACGATAAAAATAAAGTGTGCCGTTTTAAGTGTACTGGAGTCCTTTACGGAATAGTGCGATTTTTTTATTGGATTATGTCGGAGGAGGAATGAATGTGAGTGAAGAAGCAGTAAAGATATTAAAGGATTTTTTGGAAAATCCCGACGATTATTTTTCAAAAAAATATCCGCATGTACCGCTAGCATTTTACGGGAGCATTAAGCTAGCGATAAAGGCGATAGAACAGCCAATACTCAACATAGATCAGCAAATCGTGTTGAATTGGCTGAAGGAAGAATACAAAAGAAACACACGGACATCTCCGTTTGGAACGGTATATGGTGTTGTACGTGAACACGAACACGTGATTAGATCTCGGCTTTCCAAAGTAGAGCAAGCCCAAGTTTTACAGGTGTTCTCAGCTTGGGCTTTGGAACAGGAGGAAGAATGATGATCCTCGAATATACTAAAAAACTTTCCGGTTGCACAAAGCAAGAACTCATCTTGTTATTGCAAGGCGAAGTTGAAAATCGGCAGAAGCTAGTAAAGCTATTAGACAAAGCATACGAGGACTGCGAGAACGATGCCGAAGACGCGGCATATCCGCATTATCAGTCTCAGTACAAGCAAGGTTATCTACGTGGGATAGAAACTGCTGAAAATATTGTCCGGAACTTTTACAAGCTGGAACAGGAGGAAGAGTGATGATAAAATTCAAGGAATTTTTAGCACCATCTATTGATGCTCAGATAACTGATTTTTTTAAAGATCAGGCAGAAAAAAATCCAGATGACGTTTTTGAATATTTAGATTTAGTGGCTATTAACAATGACCGAATAATGTTGATCTATCGTCAAACAAACAAAAGTGTATATCAGTTTCAGTCTTTAGTAAAAAGTGTGCAGTAATTCCGCAATCGTCAGCGATAGCAAACAATCCTGAGCTATTGGAGGGAAGGTAATGAGAATAGTTTTCCACCTCTTTGATTTAAAAGACAATTCATTTAAAAAATTTTATTTCCGTGGGTGGGATGGTCGAAAGCCAATATTTTGCAAAAGCAGAAAATATGCTAAAGAATACTGGACGAAAAATATGGCAAATGAAGATATTGAAAAATTAAAGAGAGCAGAATCGCCGAGGGCTAGAACGCTCGCCGTAAGATTGGAGGCATCCGAATGAACAACCGGCACAGACGAATAGCAAGGCTACAAGCACAAGAAGACGCTAGAATCCTCGAATGGGGTGCGCTTCAGGCATTAAAAAAGCAATACCCTGATGTGAAAGCACAGACGTTCGCAGAGGCGATAAAGATCGTGCCTGCTGAGGAATTGGCGGTTAATAATGATTGGTGGGAGGACGAGTGAATGAGTAAGAGAATAATACTAGAGGTGCCCGACGAAACAAAGGGAGGCACGATAACTATTTTGGTAGAACAAACTAACAGAAGTTTGTCGCTAAAAACCTGCGGGATTGAGACAAAGGATATTTTCGATGGCAGTGTGATAAAGGTTGATATCGAAGAGGTAAATCATGAATGATAGACACAGGAGAGTGGCACGACTTAAAGCGCAATATATCCATCAGAAACGGCGGAAGTTAATTATAGCCTATAAAACGATGGCCGAACCATTTGAGAAGGCTATGAAAGTAGTCAATGAATCAATAAGTCGAATCCAAAGAAAATAGGGAGGACGAGCATGGAAGAAATACAGTACATGAAACTAACAGATGAAGACCTAGATCGTTTGGCAGATCGTGTGTGTTCAAGACTAGTAAGTTTGCAACGGAACGAGTTTAAGAAAATGCGAGAGTATACGTTCCACAATACGCGATTATTACTAAGCAATTATAGAAAGCTCAGTGCTCATGTAAAGAATGTGGAAGAACAACTCGAAGAAGACAAAGAAACATTCTGGGATCATCGCTATCTCACTCTTAGCTCCCTTATGCAGAATAAAGCGAAAACAGTCAAGATCATGCGAAACGTTGATAAAGCTTTAGCTGAGTACAAGCAAGAGTGTGCTGACAACGGAAGTATCAATTATAGCATTCTTGATCTCAAGTATTTGGCAAAGCGTAGTATGAGCGATGAGTTAATCGCCAATCGCTTTAATATCGATCGAACTACCGTCAATCGGAAGACGAAGGAAGCAATCAATGAATTGTCTCCAATACTCTACGGAGTCGGCGCATTGGATATAAAGTAGCTTGCACAAAACGTGCACAAAACGCGCACCATCGTGCAACAGTTGCCATGTTAGAATGATAAAGTAGATTAAACCAGCAAGCAGACAACCAACCATGACATGACAGATTTCTCCTTTATTAAACAAGCGTGTCTGGCTTGCTGGTTTGTCACTGTGGCGGAAAGGATAAACGCTAAGTCCTAGTTGGGAAGGCGAGTGCACTTGCTAAGGAGTGAAACTCAACATGCAAGGTTCGATTCCTTGCCAGTGACGTAGGTAGGATATTTGTTCGCACAAAGCTAGTGTGATACGCATCCTGCCTAATGCATGCTAGGAGGTAGCTCCTCCGAGTTGACGTGTAGCTCAGTTGGTAGAGCGGTAGACTTTTAATCTACAGGCGCAGGTTCGATCCCTGCCACGTCAGTTAGAAACAATCTTAGGATTGGCTGTATTAAG
The DNA here is from genome assembly GCF_900604485.1 of Enterococcus mediterraneensis. Lineage (NCBI taxonomy): Bacteria > Bacillati > Bacillota > Bacilli > Lactobacillales > Enterococcaceae > Enterococcus > Enterococcus mediterraneensis. Next base: position 937,939 of record NZ_UWOP01000001.1, on the reverse strand, counting down.
TAGCGTGCTGCTGAAACAGTTTAAGGATTTAGATCACCTGCGAAAGGAGCAGAACCATGTACATTGAAGAAGACGAATTAAATGAATTGCGAGCTATCGAAGGAATACACCGAGATGATGTTGCGATGATTATTGACACTAGCGAAGACTACGATGATTTAGTCAATGAATTAAGATCTTATTTTAAAATAGATGAAAAGTATTATAAAGAAAAAGCTTTTTGGGAATCCGTTGTTAAAAGGGCAATGGATAAAGAGGACTAAGATCACTCGTTGAGTGGTCTTTTTATTTTGTTTGGAGGTGAGGTCATGGCGAAGTACACAGAATGGTTAACCGAAGAAGGATTAATTAGAATTGAAGGTTGGGCACGTGATGGCCTTGCCGATAAACAGATTGCTGAAAATATCGGAGTAGCCTATTCGACGTTTCGAGAGTGGGTAAAAAAGTTTCCGGCACTTTCGGCATCCTTAAAAAAGAGTAAAGAAGTGGCTGATCGTCAAGTTGAAAATGCTTTGTTTAAACGAGCCACAGGTTTCACTTATGTTGAAGTAACCAAAGAAAGAATTGTTGATACCGGTCAAAAGAAGCGGCATGATGGCGAATCCGAATTGACCCAGGAAGAGTGGGAAGTAGCACAAGCGTATTTTAAATTTCACTGTGCCTACTGTGGCCAAGAAGATGAAATGACTAAAGACCATTTAGATCCATTAAAAAACCACGGAAAATTAACTGCAAGTAATGTAGTTCCAGCGTGTAGATCTTGTAATTCAAGCAAGAAGGACCATCAGTGGCTTGCTTGGTTTCAGCAACAGGATTTCTATGATAGGGACCGAGCTCAGAAGATTACCGAATACATCAATTTTGTTTTGAGCTTGCCCAAGAAAAAGAATGACGGCTTGGGAAGATTGGTAGTGACTAAAGAAGTGATTAAACAGGTTGCTCCGGATACAGGCGCAGCTGCTTTCTGGCTGAAAAACCGTAAACCGGATGTCTGGCGTGACAAAAAAGAAACAGAACTATCTGGATCTATGGCAATTAGTAACCCATATGCCGGGCTAACCGAGGAAGAATTGAGAAAGCTGGCAGCACGTGATGGATAAAATAGCCGTGGGCGCTAAATTGGAATTGTCACGCCGTTTCTTTTGGGACTACTGTCAAACCACAGCGTCTTCTTTTTACAAATCTAACCGCATATTTTTAAAAGACCTCTGCTACGAATTGCAGGGGTTTTTGTCTGATGATGATCACGATGTATTAATCATCAACGAGCCACCGCGTCATGGTAAGTCACGAACCGTTGGAAAGTTTGTTGAATGGGTCCTCGGCAATGACCAATCAAAAAAAATTATGACCGGTTCCTATAATGAAACGCTATCGACTACTTTTTCCAAAGGCGTTCGAAATGCTATTCAAGAAATTAAAGCAGACGAAGAACGCATCGTCTTTAGCGACATCTTTCCTGACGTGACTATTAAACAAGGTGATGGAGCTATGAACCTATGGAGTTTGACGAATGGTTACAACAACTATTTGGCTACGTCTCCAACGGGTACCGCCACAGGTTTTGGTGCAGATATCATCATCATTGATGACTTGATCAAAAATGCAGATGAAGCCAACAATGCTATGGTTCTTGAAAAACATTGGGATTGGTTTATCAATACAATGCTTTCAAGGCTAGAAACTGGCGGAAAAATCATCATCATTATGACGCGCTGGCATAGCAATGATTTAGCCGGAAGAGCGCTAAAAGAATTGCCGCTATCTGACTATCGTATAAAACATGTCAATATGCCGGCATACGATGAAAAAACAGACACGATGCTTTGTGAAGAGATCCTTTCGAAAAAAGAATATCAACGGAAAACGAAAACGATGGGCGCTGATATCGCAGCGGCTAACTATCAGCAAACGCCAATCGATATCAAAGGGCGACTGTATCAAAAGTTCTTGACTTACGATACATTGCCGGACAACATCATCAAGATATGGAATTACACCGACACCGCAGATAAGGGTGCCGATTATTTTGCGTCTCCGGTTTTTGTTGAAACGTCCGATCATCAAGCATATGTGATCGATGTCCTATATACCAAAGAGCCAATGGAAGTGACAGAAAATGCGCATGCTTCTATGATTGTCCGAAATAAAGTCAATCATGTCCGAATAGAGGGAAATAATGGTGGGCGTGGTTTCCGTCGCAATTCTGAAAGGCGGACAAAAGAGCTTGGATACTTTGGGGCATACTTTGAGGATTTTCATCAATCAGACAACAAGCAATCACGCATCTTATCAAACAGCGCTTGGGTGGAAAACAATGTTTACTACCCTTCCGATTGGGCTACAAGATGGCCGGAGTTTTATCTGGCGATGGTGGCGTATCAACGAGAGGGAAAAAACGCTCATGATGATGCACCGGATGCTATCACTGGCATAGCGGAAACAATCCAAATGCAAAATCCACAGAATTTAAAAGAGCGAATGGACGCAGCCAAGTTCTACTTTGGCTAGAAGGGAAGATTGAAGTGAGAAAAAATACAACATTTTTGCGTAACCACAGGTATCACAAAAACGCAAACAGCGTCTTCCGTATGGCGCAGGAGGACTTTGACAACGCAGAATTCGAAAGTAAAGCATGGATTCACCAGTTGCAAAAATTTGTTAACAGACATAAAAGCTGGCAACTGCCGCGCTTGAAAGAACTGAAACGGTACTATCTGGCGGATAACAACATCAAATATCGTCCGGCAAAGACCGACGAGTTTGCAGCGGATAATCGCATCGCAAGTGATTTTGCACGGTACATCACCATCTTTGAGCAAGGGTACATGTTGGGGAAACCCGTCCAATATAAAAACGAAACGTTGCAAGATGAAATCGAGGAATTTAATCGGCGAAACAACGAAGCGTACCACAACGCATTGATCAAAACAGACCTCTCAATCTATGGTCGAGCTTATGAGCTGCTGACGGTCAATCTTGATGCAAGCAAGAAAGCTTTTGTGAAACTCGTAAAGTTAAATCCGGAACAGACTTTCGTCGTTTACGATGACACAACAGATAATAATTCGCTGTTTGGGGTGTATCACTACTCTATCGACTACGGCGACAGCATCCGAAAAGATTTTATCAATATGTACACCAGAGATGCGGTTTACACCTACGTCAATGACAGTCGAGACAAAGAGGGGATGCACTTCGATGATTTTGACGATCATGCGCTTAATGGTGTCCCAATCAACGAATACTCGAACAACGAAGAGCGTACAGGAGCATACGAGCCTGTCCTCGATTCCATCGATGCCTATGATCTATCGCAGTCTGAGCTTGCTAACTATCAGCAAGATACCATGGACGCGATTTTGTTAGTGGTGGGTAATCCATACACAGGTACAGCGCCAAATGATTTGGACGAGGAAGGGAACGTGGTGCCGAACTCTCGTCTTGGCGTGGCGTTGGCATTTAAACGGGCGCGGCTAATGTTTCTAGATGACAATCCAAATCCGAACGGTGCTAAACCTGACGCGAAGTATTTGATCAAAGAATATGACACAGAGGGCGTAGAAACGTACAAGAAACGGTTGGTCAATGATATACTGCGATTTACCTTTACGCCTGACACGCTCGACAGCAACTTTAGCGGCACGCAGTCTGGCGAGAGCATGAAATACAAATTGATGGCCGCAGACAATCGTCGAGTGATGCAGCAACGGCTTTTCGAAAAAGGTCTGATGCGACGCTTGCGGTTAGCAGTCAATATCTGGCGTATCAAAGGCAATGATTCTGTTGCTTACGATTCCATCAACGAAACGAATGTCGTATTTACGCCGAACACGCCGAAGTCTGATGCTGAGATCGTCGATTTAGCTCAAGCGCTAATCGGTCAAATCAGTGATCAAACCATCGTAGAGATCCTATCGACAGTGACAGGGATTGATCCTGAGCAAGAAATGGAACGGATGAAAGCGGAAATGGGAGAAACTCCTGAACCGCGTAGGCCGATAGAAAGTGAGATGGAAACGAATGAAGGCACGAAAGAAACCAGTGATCGTTGATGTAGTATTGGCGGATGATTGGAAGAAAGTTAAATCTTTTGTAGGAGAGTCCTTCTTACATGACCCTTTAACAGACTCCTATGGAATCAAAACTCTTGAAGGAGTGATGAGAATCTCTCCAGGAGATTATATCATCAAGGGAGTAGAAGGAGAGTTTTATTCATGCAAACCGGATATTTTCCATAAAACTTATGACATCCTGAAAGAAGTAGATTTGTCCATTGATCCTCTAATCGGAAGTAAACAAGCGGCGGAACAAAGTCTGCAAGAAGCTGCCCAGTGGATATCAGAACTGGAAGACATCACTCCGTTTAACAGGCTACTCAACTTAGGGAGCTGATTAAATGGCAAAGAGTAATCAGCAATACTGGAAAGATCGTATGGACGAGATCCTCGCTTATGTGGATCAATCGGACATCAATTTTTTTGACGAGTTGCAAAGCATCTATCAAGAATTCTATCGCGAAACCAACAAAGAGCTGTTTGCTTTTTATGCTAAATACGCAAAGGATAATAAGATAACTTTGCAAGAGACACAAAAACGGCTCATGCGGGAGGATTTGAGTGATTACAAGGCAACAGCTGAGCAATACTTCAAGCAGGCAGAGAAAGATCCTGAGTTGTTGAAGCGGCTCAATGCAATGTACACAGCCGCCAAAGCAACTCGACTAGAAGCGCTCAACTTCCATATCGAGTGGTTGATGGGTCGCTTAAATGGCAAGCTACAAATGTCCTTTAAAACATACTTGGAGCAAACGGCGAAATACGTCTGGAAAAAGGTTGTCTTTGGTAATTCACCATCAACGCTCAGTCCGCATATCCTGAAAGAGATCCTCGGCCGTCCATGGAACGGTATCAACTACTCGCAATCTTTGTGGGGCAACACTGATAAATTGGCTGAGGACTTGCGGAAAATCTTCTTGATGGGATTTAAAAAAGGGTTGGGTCCTGCGGAAATGGCGCGTCTGTTGCGAAAGAAATACAACGTGCAACGTGCGCAGGCAGAAACAATTATCCGTACTGATGGCACAAATGTCATCAATAATGCGACTGCTGAACGATACCGGCAAGCTGGACTAACGAAGTACCAGTTTTGGGCGCATATCGACAGCCGAACCACTGAAACCTGTAAAGATCTGCATCGAGATATTTTTCTGTTGGAAGATTATCAACCAGGACTGAACGCTCCGCCGATGCATTACGGTTGTCGGTCATCAATCGTACCAGACGATGAGGAGCTAGGCATGGAAGAGGATTTCCAAGGGAATACAAAACGCAAAAATGAAGAATACGCCAAGCGTAAGAGCAAGTGAGGGTGAAGCTAGTGAAAGTGTACAAAGTATCAGCAAAACACTGTTGGGGTCCTTGGAAAGACTTCCGCTTTATTTATGCCGGATCTAAAAAGCAGGCAATTTTAAGCGCGTTAGAAGAGATCGATATCCCAGAAGCCCAGAACGAGAAAATCTTAATCACTGTTAGCCAAGAAGGCACCATCAACGATCTAACGAAAAGAAAGCATTAGTCAATCCGGCTAAGGCTTTTTATTTTGTCCAAGCGTGATGACATTAAAAGCATCGGAAGTGTAAGCATTGATCCACTTAAAAAGCTATTGGAAGGAGAACCACCATGAAAAAATTGAATTTAATGAGTATGAGATTGCAGTTTTTCGCTACCGATACAGGTTCCGAGGGTGGCCAACAAGGAGCCAGTGATAACGGAGGACAGGACTCAACAGAATTGAATGTCGATTCGCTGACTGATGATCAGTTGGCAGCTATCAAAGAAAAGTTTGGATTGAAAGATGATGAGGATGTTAATTCTATCATCAAGTCCAAACATGCTAGATGGCAAAAAGAATTGGAGCAAGAGAAAAACGAAGCGGCCCGTTTAGCGAAACTTTCTGAATCAGAACGTCAGCAAGCGCTGATTGAAAAAGAGAAGGAAGACTTCGAAAAAGAAAAAGCGGAATTCCGGAAAGAACAGCTCTTTGTCGAAAAGGGCAAGCAATTGACAGCTCAAGGTATGCCTGCGGAGTTTGCTCATCGCATCGCCGGTGAAACAGCAGAAGAAATCTTGGATGATGTCAAAAACTTCCGCGCTGAATGGGATAAAGCCGTAGAAGCGAAAGTCAATGAGCGTCTTGCTTCGAAAACGAAAACACACGTCAACACTGGCGGTACGTTGACTAAAGCAGAAATCATGAAAATCAAAGATTCCGCAGAACGTCAACGTTTGATCGCGCAAAACAGAGACTTATTTTAGGAGGAACTAACATGAGAAACATGTCAAAAACTAACAAAGAAAACATGTTGAAGATGGATTTGCAGTATTTTGCTGCGGAAACAGATTTGACGACTATGGATGATCTAGGCGATATCAAGTCGATTGATTTTGTCAATCGCTTTGAAGCTGGAATCAAAGAATTATTGGAACTTTTAGGCGTTACACGTTTAGAAGCCTTGTCAACCGATATGAAGATCCAAATGTACAAATGGACCACAGCATTGAAAGATGGAGCAGTCGCTGAAGGGGAAGACATTCCTTTATCTAAAGTCACTCGTGCGAAAGACAAATCTTATCAAGTGACGTTTAACAAATGGCGTCGTGCGGTGTCTGCTGAATCGATTGCTCGCCATGGTGCATCAGTTGCAATTGACCAAGCGGATAATAAACTACTGCGTCAAGTACAGGGCGGCATCAAAACAAAATTTGTTGAATTTATGGGGACAAACCCTACTGCGATTGAAGCTGTTGGTTTGCAAAAAGCCTTAGCACAATCTTGGGGTAAATTAACCACATTCGAAGAATTTGACGGTGCTGAATTTGTTTCTTTCATCAATCCGATGGACGCTGCGACTTACTTAGGTGATACCAAGGTTCTTGCTGACGCAACAAACGTCTTTGGTATGACGTTGTTGAAAAACTTCTTGGGCGCGAACAACGTTGTAGTGTTGAACGCTATCCCTGAAGGCAAAGTTTATTCCACAGCTGTGGATAACATCGTATTAGCCTACTTGGATATGAAAGCATCTGATCTAGGAGATATCTTTGTGGACTTTGTGGATGAAACAGGATTTATCTCCGCTACTCGCGGACGTACTTTGCGTAATGCGACTTATGAATCTTTGTTCATGAATGCGATGGTATTGTTCCCAGAAATTCCAGCAGGCGTGGTTGAAGCGACGATCACAACGGAACCTGTAACGCCGCCAGACGAGGGCGCTGGTGCATAAGGAGGATGATGCTTGATGTTAGAAGAAATCAAGCTGTTTCTTGGGATTACTGACAATTTACAAGACGATTTGCTAGACTTGATCATCGAAGACAGCAAACAGCGTATCTTGTCAGTAATCAATCAATTTGCATCGAGAAATGGGACTGACAAAATCACAAGTATTCCTACTGATTTAGCATACATCCATCGCGATGTCGCAATCAAAAGATTTAACAAACGGAACAGCGAAGGAGCGTCCTCAGACAGTGAAGAAGGGCGCTCTTTTACGTGGGAGCCGTCTTATCTCGACGAATATCTTGCGATTTTTGATGAATACACACAACCAACTATTCGAGCAGGCAAAGGGATAACGAGGTGGGTATGATGAATTACTCTCAGCGTGTCACACTCGTCGAAAATATCACCAAGCCCGGCTACCTCGGAGAAGAGATTGCGGGAACGAAAAAAACGGTTGTGCCTTGTGCGATAGGATCTCTGACGAATAATGAACAGATCGGTATTTTCGGCAAATACAATCAAGCGGCTTTCAAACTCCATCTTCAAGGAATCCATAAAGATTTTGAGAGTATAGAGTTTGAAGGTATCGAACGCTCCATCTACTCAAAGAGATATCATCGCAATTCTACGGTGGTGGTCTTAACATGAGTAAAACAGTCAGAATCGTTGGGATGGATCAATTTATCAAAGAGGTCTATCGAAAGCAAAGCGGTATCGATCAAGCAGTTAGTCAAGAAATCGCACGTTCTGTGCTACGTGTAGAAAAGCGAGCGAAAACGTGGGCGCCTTGGGACACAGGCTGGTTAGCAAACAACATCTATTCGCAGATGACACATTTGTTGACTGGCGAAGTTGTTTCGCCGGTCGAGTATTCGATCTATGTCGAAGACGGTACGCGGTACATGATGGCTCAACCGTTTATGTATCCCGCATTGAAAACAGAATGGCCGATACTTCGAAAGAACTTACAAAAATTAATGGGGGGCTAATGATGTACTCTCCAAACACAGAATTTCTAAAGGGGGTTTTAGATAGTCTAGCGGCTACTAAAATCCCTGTTCATTTCAAATTGCCTGATGCAACGGTCAAAGAACCGTTTTTCGTTATCGGCAATCGCATCGATGATGATACTCCAAGCTCAAAGTTTGGAGCCGTCATTGACACGACATTGACGATAGATCTGTTCTATCCGATTGCAAGCCGCACTCAACTTGAAGAAGCGATTTTCCAAGCCAAAAAAGCATTAGGTCAACGCAGGAACATCACTTCTGATATCCGGATTGACGACAGCATCGGACGAGAGGTCTATCACGTCATTTTTAGAGTAACAGACTATATTTTTTAGGAGGAAACAAACATGGCAGAAGTATACAATGGAGTTACAAAACCAACCGGCAAGCCGATGTTGGCCAAACGAATTTGGTATTTTTTACAAAGCGTGGATGCGCCAGTAGGCTCACCAGCCTTGCTACCAGCGCACCAAACAGAAGGCGGCGTCAATTATGGCGGCGAAAACATCGATGAGCAAACAAAAATGGGTCGTGTCATCATTAAACAGACTGATGAACATACGATCTCTATCAGTCAATATTTCGTGCCTGGGGACGAATCAAACAAAGTCGTCATTGATGCCAAAAAGACTGGTAAATCAGTTAAAGTTTGGCGTGTTGAGGTAGATCCTGAATTGGCTGAAGAAGTCGCAGAACAAGATTATAAATTATATCCTGCACAATTTGGCTATGGCATGCCTGAAGAAGTCGATATTCCTGATGGCGATGAATTAGTAGAAGTATCTTACGATTTGAATATCATCGGATCTTTGCAAGATGGGAAATTCCCACTGACTGATGAAGATGTCGCAATGCTTGAAGCACTTTATGAATATCAAAACCCTGGTGAAACGACTGGCGACTATGACGCTATCAAAACGACACCAATTCCTTAAGACGCGATCTTTATCGCGTCTTTTTACTTTTTCAAGAATGGAGAGTTTATATGTCCTTTAAAATTACGGTCAAAGAAAAAGAAGAAAATATCAAATTTAACTATCGTCTGTATTTCAAGGCGAACAAAAAATTAGCAACGAAAGACAAAGAGGGAAATTCGCAAAACGATGGCGCAGGCGTTCTTTTTGTTCAAGTCTTGGAAAAAGACGATGATGCATTAGTCAACTTGATCCAGCTCGTCAGCAATAAGGCTACTGAAAATGATGCAGTAGATGCGATCGATCGCTATGTGGGAAATCTAGTCGCTGATGGACTTGACGAAGAAAAAGCGTATGAACGCATCTTCCAAGATCTGAAAGAAGAAATGCTTGCTTCTGGTTTTTTCGTGAGCAAGATCCGCAAGTATATCGCGATGTTGCAGAAAGCTCAGAAGGCACTGGAAACCCGCGGGGAAGACGAGAAATTTCAAGCGAAAGAATTGAAAGAGCTAGCAGATCGGATACAGAAAGAGATCTCATCGTCAACTGCGCAAGATACGGACTAACAGATATCGAAATGATCATGAGTTATTATCTGTGGGAGCTTGAAGCGGTTTTGGAAGGATTAGCCTTGCGTGAATTGGATAAACAGGAACAAAACGCAATCTTCGGCTTTAATCTACGCTACATCCTAAACGCGAAAAAACCGCAATTAAACAAAGTGATCAACAAGCAAAAAGCGGAAAACAAAATCAAAAAGAGATTCAACCGCACGCAGAAAAAACTCGTAAGGAGTAACAAGCGGTTAGAAAAAGCACTGAAAGCATTAGAACACTTCAAGAATAGGGGGTGACGGTTTGGCTGGAAATTTCACAGGGGCTGTTAAGGCTCTGGTCGGCGCGGATACATCGGATTACAAAAAAGCGATGTCGGATGTCGTCAACGCAACAACTAGTGCGATGAGCAAAGTGCAATCCTCGATGACGAATAGCACGAACAGCGTAGTCTCTCGTGTCGGCAACATCATGGGAAAACTCAACACGACTATCCCTAGCAAGCTATCTTCGCTTGGTGGCGTGATGACTGCTCCTTTTTCGAAAGCTGGCGGTGCAATTCAACGCGTGGTAGCTGGTATCGGCGAAAAAATTCCCCAACCCTTTAGGGCGGGATTTAGTAAAGTTAGCGGATTCGCTGTTGATGCGACATCAAAGACAACAAGTGCTTTGGGAAAAGTCGTTACTAAATCCACAGAATTAGGCACAGCTGTCGGTAGCAAACTGACCAGCGCGTTTAATAACGCTGGTTCGAAAGCTGCTAGTGCCTTGAACAACATCGGAAACGGATCTAACAAGGCTGTATCGGCAACTGAAGGTCTGATCAAAAAAGCGATTGGCTTGGGTGCTGCGTATGTAGTCGCTCAAAAAGGTATTTCTGCAGTCATGAACGGTGTCGGAGAGCTGATTGGCGATTTGAATCAAGGATCGGCGACTTGGAAGACTTTTAATGCCAACATGGAAAACATCGGCAAAGGGAAGAAAGAAATCGCGGCAGTACGTGATACGTTGCAAGACTTCGCAACGAAAACCATCTATTCCGCATCAGAAATGGCTACCACATACAGTCAGTTAGCCGCTGTTGGTATAAAAAATACTGATAAGTTAGTAATGGGTTTTGGTGGTCTAGCCGCTGCAGCAGAAAATCCGACGCAAGCTATGACAACATTGAGCCAACAAGCAACACAGATGGCTGCAAAGCCGATGGTGCAATGGCAAGACTTTAAGTTGATGCTTGAGCAAACGCCTGCTGGTATCGCGGCAGTTGCTAAAGAAATGGGTATGTCTACATCCGAGATGGTAACAGCAGTCCAAGACGGTAAGATCAAGACGGAAGACTTTTTCGACGCGATCACTAAAGTGGGCACGAACAAGACGTTCACGAAGATGGCGACCGAGTACAAGACGATGGGTCAAGCCATGGATGGGCTGAAAGAAACACTAACAAACAAGTTGCAACCATCTTTTGATAAGTTGTCTCAAGTCGGTATCGATGCGATCAGTAAAATCACTGATAAAATCGGTGATTTCAACATGGATAAAATCAATCATGCGATCGATAGTGTGATTCCTATTTTGGATCATTTCATTAATGGTACGAAGCTGTCAGGCGATTCGCTAAAAACGATGCAGAGTATTATTTCGGGCATGATGCCTATTTTAGCTGTATTCGGCAGTGCACTGACATTAAGTGCGGCGCTACCTGCTATCCGGACATTATCAACTGGATTTATGAATTTTTCAGGTATATTAAGCGGTCCAATCAGCTCAGCTTTCGGTCTTGTTTCTGGAAACGTCAGCGGTCTAATTAGTCTATTTCCTAAAATCGGTGGTGGACTTTCTACCGCATCGAGTGTCGGCATGGGCGCGTTGGGTGGTATGACTTCCGCAATGGCGGCAATCATGCAAGTAGCATTAGCCTCAGTGGGTCCTGCGGCAATTCTCGGTTTAGTTGTGGCTGGTCTAGGTTTGGTCAATCAAAAATTCGGAACACAGATCGATGAGTTGCTGAACATGGTCACAACTAAAGGACCGGAAGTGATTAGCAAGTTTGTTTCTGGTATCACGTCAAAAATTCCGGAATTAATTGCAAGCGGTACGGAGCTGATAGCAAAATTAGCGAATACGATTGCTACGATGCTGCCACTCATTGTGCAAGCTGGTGTCGATGTTATTGGATCGTTAGTAGGCGGGATTGCGAACAACTTGCCGTCGCTGATTAGTTCAGCATTGACAATCGTTACATCGATTCTTACTTCCATTGCAAGCGCATTACCGCAGCTGATCGTTATGGGAATGGATTTACTTTTGAGCTTAGTAAACGGGATCGTTTCGAACATTCCGCAGATCGTCAGCTCTGTTCAACAGATCTTGCAAGCGTTCGTAGGAAATATCACAGCAAATCTGCCGAATATCATTCAAACAGGTATTCAAATCCTGTTAAATTTGATCAATGGTATCTCTCAGCTGTTGCCTCAATTATTGCCAGTTGCTTTAAGTGCAATTTTGACGCTGATCCAAGGCTTGATGTCGAATATTCCAATGCTGCTTGATGGGGCGGTTCAAATCATCCAATCGTTGTGTAATTTTATCGTTCAAAACCTGCCAATGATCCTACAAGCGGCCGTTCAAATCCTGCAAGCGTTGGTAAACGGAATCGTTCAAAACTTGCCGAATATTATTTCAGCTGGGATTCAAATCATTATTTCGTTAGTGACATCGATTATTCAAATGTTGCCTTCTATTTTGTCCGCTGGTTGGGAAATCATCAAAACGCTGGCAAGCGGTATTTTAGAAGCGATCCCGAATGTCCTGAAAGGCGCTTGGGACGGCATCAAAAACGGATTTTCAACGCTTTGGGACACGATCACTGGCAAGACGAAGACTAAAGGAACTGAGGTCACGACTAGTACAGCGCAGACAACTAAACAGATGGCTACTGACTTTAATGCAGCAAACATCAACGTATCGAGTTCGATGACATCGTTGCAGCAAAGTGTGTCAACGTCTGCGAATACTGCGAAAAACAGTGCGGTAACAGCCGCTCAAACGGCGAATAAACAAACAAGTACAGACTACTCGAAAATGGCTAGCAATATCGGTCAGTCAGTCGGCAGTGTGAAAACGGACGTGTCGAAAAACATGTCTAGTGCGACAGCGATTGCTACGGATCAAGCTGGAAAAATGTACAAGGGTGTCACCAGCAATGCGTCAAATACCAATACGGGGTCGTCTAAAGAAATCTCGGCGATGGCGCGTAATGTCGGTTTGTCGATGAACAACATGGAACGGACTGCATCTTCAGCGATGAACAATGTCGTGAAAAACGTCAACACTGGCTTTTCGAATGTTTCGAAGGCAAGCAGTCAGTCGATGAACAACGTTACTCAAACGATGAGCAGCTCGATGAATAAATTGTCTTCAACGATGAGTAGCGGAATGAATAAAGTCGCAAATACGATCAAATCAAGCTTGAACAGCGTCTTGAATCAATTCAAGAATTTCTCAAACTCGTTGAGTAGTGCGGGATCAAATGCGATGAGTAAGTTCAATTCTGGTCTTTCTCGTGGAGCAAGTAGCGCATATAACATTGCGAACAACATCAAACAAAACGTGACAAACATCTTTAGCTATATTGCACCACGAGCCGAAACATCCGGTTGGAATACCGGTATTGGCTTTGGTAATGGGCTATCTAGCTCCGCAAGCTACGTATATTCAGTAGCGAATAGAATCGCAAGCAATGTGAGCAGGACGATTCAACGAGCGTTAGATATCCATTCGCCGTCGCGTGTAGCAGCGTGGATAGGGGAAATGTTCGGTAAAGGTCTCGGACTTGGATTGCAATCGATGTATGGCTATGTCGGAAGGCAAGCGCAAGGCTTTGCGGATATCATCCAAGGTAAGCAGTATGAGGCGCAAGCATTGCTAACTGCCGATACCACGTTTACCAATCGGAACCTAAGTACCGTTACTTACGAGATGGACGACGAAGTCCGAGATAGCGAACTGAGAGGAGAAACGATCGAAGTTCATAACGAGATTGTTGGCGACAAGATCTACACGTATGTAAAACGGAAAGAAGCACGCGAAAAGACCAATGATGAATATTTCAGATAGGAGGAAAGTAAGTGGATGCTTTAATTGATAAAGATGGAGTGAAAACAACGCTTTCCTCCATCGGAATACTTGTGACTGATTTTGAGGACAGCGCACCAACTCTAAAAGTGAATCGCAAAGAGGTTACTAATCGAAGCGGATATATCTTTACTGGTGCGACACATCAAGTCAAAAAAATGACAGTCACAGGCAGGTTTCTAGTGCCAAACACGTTGGCTTTAGAAGAAAAGAAAGACGAAATCAATGGGCTTATCTCAAACGATGAGCCTTTTTATATTACTAAAATGCTCCCAACATCAGATGATTTATACCGTTTTGAATTACCAGGACAAGCGACTGATTTAGATTTGTTGGCTATTCCGCACGTACCCTATAAGTATCGTTACAAAGTAATTGTCAGCGGCGAGATCGATTATAAATTTCTCGGTAAAACGTCTGCAGGCCTGCTGATGAGTTTGTCGATTAATTTAGAGACAGCAGAATTGCCGTTCGGCGAGACTGTTCCTAGAAATATCGTTGCCACTACATCAATCAGCTATGCTGGCACTGCTAAATGTAGTCAGCTTGAATGGCCGTGGATGGTCCGATTGACCGCTAATGCTTCACAAAGCGGTGCAATTTCACTGATGATCGGTGATCGTACATTCATTTATCAAGCTGTCACGCCTTTAGCAAGCGGCGATGTTTTGCTGCTGAAAGGGATAGAAACAACGCTAAATAGTTTTAATGTCAATGATAAGACAAACTTTGAACACTTCATCCTGAAACCTTCCGCAAGTAAATCGATACAGGTATCGACGAATTTCAAAGGCACGATCGAGTTGCTGAACTTTGTCGAGCTGTATAGATAGGAGGGGGACAATGATCAATTTTATTGATGAAAATGGCAAACAGCATTCCGCGTTAGTCGAATGCAAACGAAAAAAAGGTGTCAATGGTGAAAAATCACTTGAAGGCACAATCTACACCAACGAAAAGATTTTAGAAGGTATCGGTCGTGGTTGGCGGTTGCAATTTCAAGGAGAGATGTACTGTCTGACCTTCGTTCATCCAATCGATGAGGGTGATCGCATCGTTGTCGAATTCGACGCGGTACACGAATTTTTCTTTGATTTTAGCAAGTCCATCATTTATCGAGAGCTGAACGGCTCCAATACGATGACTGCCTATCTGGATTTTATCTTCTCTGGCAGTGGCTATGACTACCGACTAGAAGTTGATGTCAATGCGTTTGAAAAGCAGAACTTTGGCATGAAAAACCGATTGACGCTTTTCAAAGACATCATTTCAAGCACTGGCTTAGAATTTTCTGTTAACGGAAAGGTCGTCCGCATTTTGCAAGAAGTCGGCACAGACCTTTCAACAATCGTCAAAAAGGGATTTAATCTCAATCAACTAAACATCGAAAAAGATGCAGGCTCCTTTATCACGTACAAACGCGGATATGGAGCTTATTTTGATGAGGGAGATCACTCCAAAGGACGCTTGACAGTTGAGTACCTCAGCCCGCTTGCTGAAATCTACGGCAAACTCGAAGGCGAACCGGTCATTGATGAACACTATAAAGTCGAGGATAACTTGAGAACGCGTCTGCAAAAAGACGTTGAAGAATCCTATGGTATATCCGCAGAGATCGACATGGAAGACCTGACCAAAGCCGGCTACAGCTACGAACAGCCACACGAAGGTGACTACATCATGGCAATCAATGATGACTTGGGCTTTCGCCAAAAAATCCGCATTATGTCGTATGTTACGGAATTTGATACCGAAGAAAATATCATCAAACATGATGTATCCTGTGGATCAGCGAATTTGGTTAGCAAGGTATCCAGTGCCGAGAATGACTTCAAAGATCAAGTGCAAGCTGATTTGGAAAATGCGGTCAATAACGCCAATTCTGCTTTGATCGCGGCTAATGGGAAAAATAAAGTTTTCACCGGTCCCGATGAACCGGAAGCCACCAGCATTGGTGATATTTGGTATCACGAGATTGGCGAACAAACGATCATGAAATATTGGAACGGCTATGAATGGGTACCATTTATCAATCCGGATCAAATCAAAGACCAAATCATCGAAGCAGAAAAAGGCATTGAGGACGCTAAACAAGATGCCAATAATGCGGTCAATCAGGCTAATCAAGCCGCGGCTGATGCTGGATTTGCTAAGGACGCTGCGCAAAATGCTGTTGATCAAGCTCTAAATGCAATCAGTCAAGCTTCTTCCGCATCTGAAAGAGCGCAAGAAGCTATTCAAAACAGCGTCAATGCTGTTAATCAAGCACAACAAGCCTTGAACGATACAACTGAGCTGTTAAATACTGTTGACGACATGCAAGGAACAATCACGAGTATCTCGACAGTGGTTGATGAGGTTAATAATCAGTTAGCTGTTAAAGTTGATCAGACAGATTTTGACAAGCTAGCTGGCACTGTCAGCTCTCAAGGCACGTCAATCACCGCAAATGCGAATGCGATTGCATTAAAGGCTGATTCCTCTACGGTCAACACCATCAAGGGGACTGTCGAGAGTTTGCAAAGCGAATTGTCTGTTCAGGCAGGACAGATTACAGGCTTAGTCAGCAAAACGGATGGACTGACTACGGATTTGGCGCAGTTGCAGATTGAGGCTGGAAAAATCGGGACGACTGTGGCGCAGGTGCAGAATACGGTCGATGGGATAAATACTGATGGATCTAACTTCTTGAAAGGCACCTCGAATGCTGACAAATCTACCGTTAGAAATTGGGACTTTGATTTAATCCGACCGTTAAAAGTTGGCGATTACTACACTTTTTCTTTCAATATGAAAGGATCGGTTCAAGCGGATGTTTTGATATATTTGAATGATGATACGGGGCAAAACAGGATTGGTGCTGAGTCCGTTAGTGCTTCGACCAAAACGATAACTACTTCTGTTCAGCATTTTACGTACACATTCAAAGTCACTAAATTTCCTGATGCTGTAAATCAAATAAGAATGAGGGTTTACAGCCTAGACAATGCAACTGTCACATTGACAGGAAATTCCGCTATGTTGAAATCGGGAAAATCAGAAGCTAGTTGGGCGTTGCCACCCGAAGAGCTAGTAACAGTTGCCAAATTTTCAAGCCTCGAACAAACCGTCAACGGATTTCAAGCGACCGTTACAAATCAAATCAGCGGGCTAACGTCACAGCAAACACAGCTTGCCAATCAGATACAATCGACAGTTACTGACCTCGAAGGCGTTAACTCAGCTAATAATCTCTTAACTGGGTTTACTTTCTCGAACAACAAGGACGTGAATCTGACGACCGGGGAAGTTACCGCTGGATCAAGAACAATAGTTGATGACTTTGTGCCTGTGCAACCAAACACGCAATACACCTTTTCTCGACCTGAAAAAGTTAAGAATATCGGTTTCCGAGGATATGCATCGAGCAAAGCTTACATTGGAGCCGTTACAAACTCGGCTGGAGCTGAAAGGATTACAACTTTCACCACTCCATCAAACTGTTATTTTATTAAGTTTATCGATGAGTCCAACAAGCTGACAAAAGGATACAGGTTGCAAGTTTCAGCCGCTACGCAATCCCAAATTACACAATTGGCAACCGATATCAATCTACGCGTCCAAAAAGGCGAACTACTCAGTCAAATCAATATCCAGGCTGGCCAAACGCTGATCCAAACCGGCAAGCTCTACCTCGATGCTGCTACTGTCCAATTCAGCGGACAAGCGTTCATCCCTTCTGCGTCGATCGTCAATCTGTCGGCGGATAAGATCAACACGGGGACGCTGAATGCGTCGATCGTCAATGTGACGAACATGAACGCAAGCAACATCACTACCGGAACATTGAATGCGAATCGCATTGGATCAAAAACAATTACTGCGGATAAAATCAACGTGACATCTTTGTCGGCAATCGTGGCGAATCTCGGGACGGTGACAGCTGGAACGTTGAACTCCGTGAACATCAATGCGGCAGTGATCAATGGTGGAGAAATTATTTCCCCGTTGTTCAAATTTCCATCGATGAGCTTCCATACGCCGAATAGTTCGTTTGGTGATACGGTTTCGAAAGGAAAAATGACGCCAAAAGGCTTCTTTATGGTCAGTCAAACTTATCATTCTGTAGACGGACAGTTGGAATATATTGATTTATTAATGATCACATCCACAAGCGTAACCGTAGAACAATGGGCGGCTTACAATAACCAGACGAAAAAAGCTGCTTACGGATTTTCTGGAACACCAAATGTATCAACCTATTCAGGAAAACCAACAAATTACACTTACGCTATAGACATGACATCTTAGGAGGAAACTATGAAACAACAATTTGATTTGAAAAATGCAGAATTATCGATGGTCTACAACGCGGTATACGACATACCGGTCGTTAATTCCAAAATCAATCGTGGGAAATTC
The DNA here is from genome assembly GCF_900604485.1 of Enterococcus mediterraneensis. Lineage (NCBI taxonomy): Bacteria > Bacillati > Bacillota > Bacilli > Lactobacillales > Enterococcaceae > Enterococcus > Enterococcus mediterraneensis. Next base: position 919,636 of record NZ_UWOP01000001.1, on the reverse strand, counting down.
AAACTCTTGACTTTGATCAAGAAAAAAGTGGATGAATACCAAGATGATTTGGATAAAATCTTACAAAAATACGCGCTGAAAGACGCGGAAGGGAACTTTTTGCCTGGTCAAAACGGGAAAAAATATAAAATGCCGGAAGATACGAAAGAGGCGGATGAAGAACTGAAAGAGCTGCAAAAAGAAACTGTGACGATCGTTTATGGCGAATATTCCAATCGGATTAAAGACATTGTTGATTTTTTAGACAGCTACGAAGGTCAACTGGACGGCAAAACAGGCGAAGGCATCTACACGTTGCTTGAAGCGATCGAAGAAGGAAAATAGGAGGAAGAGAATATGAAAATTCCAATGAGCAAAATCACTTATCAATTAGACGGTGAAGGTGTAGCAAAAAGCATCATCGTCGAATACAGCACGTTTGACATGAACAATAACTTAACTGCCAAAGTCGAGATCTTGCCGGAACATCTCTCAGAAGGGCAAGTGATCGATGAAGTCAGTCGGAAAGACGCTGACGCCTTAGCGCGTAGCATCATCAATAACTGGTTAATAGGTGCAGACGCTTAGTCTGCTCTTTTAACTTGCTAGGAAGTAGGCGAAGCGAAACGAAATCATCGGAGAGGAAGCCTAGTTTTCTAGGCTTCTTTATTTTTTAAGATAAAGGTGGAGAGGCAATGGCAAATGGGAGTGGTGAGGAAGAATTATGGCGAGAAGTTCTCCAGCGGCTAACTGCAATCGAGAGCAACACCAAAGGATTAGATGAAGTGTCAAAAAAAGCAAATGAAGCTCATGCAATGTCCGTTACTAACAAAGAGGACATTAAAGAGCTGAAGGAAGCGCAGAAAGCTAATCGAAATTGGTTAATGGGTTTACTGGCCACTGTGATCGGCTATGTCATTATGAACTATTTATTTAAATGAGGAGGAGGAACACAAATGAATGATCAAATGTTGAAATTACTAGCAGTTGCAACAGTCTTAGCACCAGTCGTATCTGGGATCGTGCAGATCATGAAAAAATATACCATTGCAGAAGGCAAGCTGTTGCCAGTTTTAGGTGTATTCTGCGGAATCGTCATCGGTGGTCTGTGGGGTGTCAGCTTTGCGCCTAACGAAGTGATTGCCTATCTGTGGTCTGGGTTAATTGCCGGACTGGCATCAGTTGGGGTGTTCGAGTTGGCTAAAGGTCCTGAAACAGTAGATAAAGATGATCAAGAAAATAATATCCAATAGGAGGACATAGATCATGGCAGAACATTTAATCGTTTACGGCCACGGACAAGGTGATCCTGGTGCGGGCGGAAACGGCTATCAAGAAGCGACATTTACCCGTAATATCTTGGGTCCGCATTTAGAAAAATATGCGAAACAACTCAAGAAAAACAAGGTCAAATTTTATGATAAATCACTGGACATGTACCAACAGACACAAACTGGTAAAGGTGCCTACTCCGTATCAACCAAAACAGCAAGCGTGACTGAGTTGCATTTGGATGCTGCGTCTTCTAGTGCCACAGGTGGACACGTCATTATTTCCAGCAGTTTTAGTCCAGATAAATACGATGTAGCAATTGCAGCGGTCATCGGTAAATATGTCGGCTGGTGGGGGAGTGTTAAAAATACGAAAGGCATTAACAAACGATCTGACCTGCTAAATCTAAATGTGTTTGCTAAGCGTGGGATCAGTTATCGTTTGGTGGAACTAGGATTTATCACAAATAAAAACGATGTAGATAAATTAGTCAAAAATATAGATGCTGTGGCAAAAGATTTGATCGAAGCAATTACAGGAGAAAAGATTAGTGGAACGGCTAGTAAACCGGCAGCTGCCAAACCAGTAGCAAAGCCTAAACCAACTCCTGCTAAACCTGCTGTCATCCAACTCAAAGTGGACGGACAATTTGGCAATGCGACTGCACGGCGTTTGCAAGAATACTTCAATACCGCCGGAAAGGATGGCATTATCAGTCACCAATACAAACAAAAATACAATCAAAATATCTATGCGGCTCAGTTTGATAAGACGTTGATTGGATCAAATGTGGTTGTAGCCTTGCAAAAATGGCTAAAAGTAGAAGCTGATGGCTTATGTGGTAAGGCAACTATTATCGCCCTCCAAAAACGCATGGGAACAACGGCTGACGGCTTTATCAGTCCAGTTTCAGATTGCGTCAAAGAGTTACAACGCAGACTAAATAAAAATAAGCTGTAATCAAAAACCCTCTTACTCGTTGAGTAGGAGGGTTATTTTAATAAGATAAAATTCTCAGTTTTTGATATTTCATATAATGAAATACCCCTTTAGTTTTTAAAAATAAGCTATTTTTTAAAACTATACCACAAATCTATATATAAACAATAAAAAAGACTTTATTATTTTGAATATAAAATAAAAAAATAAGCCCACCAATCGGCAGGCTAATATTTGCTCTCGAAAATAAATCCTTGGTGCGCAAATCAATCAGTATTTTTTTTAATTCAATGCAGACCATTTCTTCTGCTCATGAAACTCCACGTTCCGAATCTCATCATAATCCACTTTTTGACCGTTAACATAAATCCCCAACTCATCAAAACCTTGAATCTTTCCGATAACATCAGGGGAGTAGAGACCCTCCTCGTCAACTTCTTCTTTTTGTATCGCCACCGACTTGTTTTTCAGTTTTGCTTCATATAATACGCGATCGATCTCTTCCTTATCCATGATCTCTTTCGCCGGCCACACGACTTCACGATCTGATTTTTCCTTCTTTAATGCTGCGGTGTGATCCGACAGGAAAAAGCCGCTGTCCCATTTTAAAATTCCTCTGTCTTGATACTCGTCTTGATTCATACTAATCAAACTCCAGTTCATCTATCGTATCGTTCAGCGATTCATACATTTCTTTTTCTTCCATATATTTGTCCCAAGCTTCTTCGATATTAGCAGCATAAACGGGAGCGTCAGGTTTTACTTTGTTATAGACATTCTCGGCTAACTGATTCCACATGCCTTCGACGGCACGTTCAACTTTGGCTTCATCCCATCGTTTCTTCGGAGGTCTGTTCTTGTTTTTCTCATTTTGATACTCAGTCGCTTTGGTTATAAATAATTCGTAACTTGATAATTTTTCTTCTAATAAAAGCTGGAATTCTTTGAATTTCATGATTATCACCTCAATAAAATTATACAAACAAGCGTTCGTATTCAAAAGCGAACAAAAGTTTAAATTTAGTGATATAATTTTGTGGAGGAGTGAAGACGATGAACCAATACGAACAATTAATTCAAGACCTAGTAGACGGAAAGATAGATAAAATAGAAGTCGAACACGATTTAGTGATGCTCTTTCGAGATGCATGGATTAAAAGAGAAGATCGGAAGTATGTAGTAGGCGAGGCTCATTTAGGTGGTCACGTGACGTATCGGTATGATCCAACGGTATTATGATAATTAAAGGGACAAAAAAGGGGCAAACTTTGAACAATCAAAGATACCCCACAGAATTATTAAAACTCGAAAAAACACGATTTACCATTGATAAATAAGGGAATATACTTGACAGACATCTGACTGAACAATTTAATACGACATTGTCTATGAGTATAACGAGAGACATTCCCCAGATGACTTGAAAGGCAATTTCGATCTTGTTATCGCGAACGTCGTTGATAACGAAGGGAACATTCCTTACAACTGGCAACCTTATACGGTTAGATCAATGAATATTGGTGAAAAAGAGGTAAAGGTCGGCTTTATTGGTATCGTTACGACAGAAGTTCCTAGTCTGGTTTTGCGGGAACATCATATCGATTATACTTTTCTTGATCCTGCGGAAACTATCGCTGCCTATTCTCAAGAACTGAAAAGACAAAACGTGGAAGCAATCGTGGTATTAGCGCACACATCTTCAGAACAGTCGGGAACGGACAGTGTGAGTGGTGAATCTGCAATGATTATGGAAAAAGTCAATGATATTTATCCAGAAAATAGTGTCGACGCTTACTTTGCCGGACATAACCATGCCTATACTAATGGGTTAGTGGGAAATACACGAATCGTTCAATCTACTTCGCAAGGGAGAGGTTATATCGATCTGCAAGGAGAAATCGATCTGGAAAGCGGCGACTTTGTTGAACCGCCGACTGCAACTGTCAATCCAGTCATACCGAAGGAGGGAATCGATCCGAATCCAGCTATTCAAGAAATCGTCGCTGAAGCAGATGAGCTTGTCGCAGAAGTTACTGAGAAAAAAATCGGAACTGCTGCAACGGCTGAAGATATTTCACGTAGTACAAACGATTTGGGGGAATCTCCGTTAGGCAATTTAATAACGGATGGGCAAGTTTTTATGGCAAAATTAAATGGGATAGATGCTGATTTTGCTATGACCAATAATGGAGGTATTCGAGCAGATCTAAGTGTTGGATCGGATAAATCTATTACTTGGGGCGCTGCTCAAACAGTTCAACCCTTTGGTAATATCATGCAGATCGTAGAAATGACCGGTTCTCAGATCCGTCAAGTCTTGAATCAACAAACATTGGGTACACAAGTTGAAGGAGAGCGGGGTTATTTCTTACAGGTTGCCGGTTTGAAATATACGGTAACAGATAATCCAGATGTGACAGATTTATCTCACCGTTATATTGTCCACGAAATGACAAAAATGGACGGCACACCGATTGAAGAGGATGGCAAGTATAATGTAGTTATCAATGATTTTCTGTTTGGTGGCGGTGATGGGTTTACCGGATTTCGAGAAGCTGTATATAAAGACGCGATGCAGCCGGATACAGAAACATTTGTAGGTTACATCGAAACATTGGAGGCGATGGGTAAAAAAATTGCTGCCTCTATTGAAGACCGTAAAGTATACAAATCTGCAGAACAAATCGAAGCAGAAGCAATCGAAAAAATCAAAGCAGCTACTACTTTTGAAAAAGTGACAGAAGCTGATAACTTACTGAGAGGAAAAACCCTTGCTGGAGCCGGAATCGTAGTTGGTATTCAAACAAAAGCGAAGAGTGCTGCAAAAGAAGTTGTCAGCGATATCGTTGGTGAGGATGGATCTTTTCAGCTAAATATCACTTCGTTGCAAGCGTCAGTCGGAGATCAACTACGGATCAGTGTCACTTCTGAAGGCTATACGGCAGACTTTACGGTGGAGGTTCTGACTGCAGAAACGGCAGATTCGTCAACAACTGAACCAAGTGATACGACAGATTCTAGTGATTCCAGTGATCTGACAACTGATGAATCTGGAAAAGATAATAGTGATAAAGATCCTTCGAAAGATGGACCGAATACTGATGACCCTAAAAAAGAAAGCGACGATAACAAAAAGTTGCCACAGACTGGTGAAAGTCAACGCTCGTGGATTGTTATTGCAGGTTTCTTACTTCTGGGAACTGGTGGATATTTGATTTACCGAAAAACAGCATAAATAAAAAGAGACTGTGATATAAGTTGAGTTTGATCAAACTTATCCGAGCTATTTGATGCCTATATTTTGTCAGGGATGGATCGAGCTGTAGATTTGATGTATTCGTAACGAATACATCAAATCACAGACAAAATCTATAGATAGGTCGGATATATTTTGAGAAACTTATATCCAGCCTTTTTTACTTAGATGAATACGGTTTACACGGGCTCAAAATCATTGCTCAAAAAGATTTTCTCCTATATAATGTGTTTTGTAATTATTTTATGATTCATGAGGGAGTAACTGGCAGCATACGCTGTGGCAACGTCACCAATCCTGAAAGAAATTTCTGGTGTTGCCTTAATTAGTGAGACTTATGTATGTTCGTTACATACACAGGTCTATTTTTTTTAATTTTTGAAAAAATGATCTGTATGGAGCGGCAAAAAAACAAAGGAGGAGAAACATTGTCAGAAGAAACGAGTAAAAAAGAACAAATGAGAAAAGCCTTCTATTCGCAGCCTGACAGCGAAGTGTTGCAAGAAATGGGGACTACCCCAGAAGGACTTTCCAGCACGGAGGCAAAAGAACGTCTGTCTCAATATGGTCCAAATGAATTGGATGAGGGCAAGAAAAAGACGATGTTCCAAAAATTCATCGAGCAGTTCAAAGACTTGATGATCTTGGTGCTGTTGGTAGCGGCTGTGATTTCCGCTGTTGTTTCTCATGAAATCGTTGATTCGATCATTATTTTAGCGGTAGTTATCATCAATGCGATCATGGGTGTCGTACAAGAAGCAAAAGCAGAAGAAGCTATCGAATCATTACGAGAAATGTCAACGCCTAATGCGAATGTTCTACGGGATGGACACACAGTAACAGTCAAAAGTGATGAACTAGTTCCCGGAGATATCGTTTTATTAGAAGCCGGGGATGTTGTTCCAGCTGATATGCGTTTGATGGAAGTCAACTCGTTGAAGATTGAAGAAGCCGCTTTGACTGGGGAATCTGTCCCAGTAGAAAAAGAATTAGCCATTCTTGAAGGCGATGAGATCGCAATCGGCGACCGGATCAATATGGCCTATTCAAACAGTAACGTCACATATGGCCGCGGGAAAGGGATCGTTGTCAATACCGGTATGAATACTGAAGTCGGTAAGATCGCCGGTATGTTGGCACAAGCTGACGAAACAGAAACACCATTGAAAAACAACTTGAACCATTTAGGTAAATTCCTGACAGTTGCGATTGTTGTGATCGCTGTAGTGATGTACTTTGTCGGAACATTCTTCAATGACACTTCTTGGGTAGATATGTTGCTGACTTCCATCTCATTGGCGGTAGCTGCGATTCCAGAAGGTCTGCCAGCGATCGTAACGATCATCTTGGCATTAGGTACACAAGTCATGGCAAAACGTAATTCGGTCATCCGTAAATTACCAGCTGTGGAAACACTAGGTTCGACAGATATCATCGCTTCGGATAAAACCGGTACATTGACGTTAAATCAAATGACAGTTGAAAAACTGTACGCAAATGATCGTCAGTATGATGCGTCTGAAAATATTCCTGAAAGTAATATGGCGATGAAGATCATGAACTATGCAAATGATACTAAAATCGCGCAAGACGGCAGCTTGATCGGTGACCCTACCGAAACGGCATTAGTCCAATTCGGTAATGAACAAGGATTCGATGTGACTTCTAAAGTCAAAGAACAACCTCGTGTAGCGGAAATTCCTTTTGATTCTGACCGTAAATTGATGACGACAGTCCACAAAGAAGCAGAAGGACGTTACTTAGTTGCAGTTAAAGGTGCGCCGGATGTTTTATTAGGACGTACTAAAGAAGTATTGCTTTTCGATGAAGTCAAACCTATGACTGATGAAGAAAAACAAAAAATCTTAGACAACAATAAGGACATGGCCAAACAAGCGTTACGTGTTTTGGGTATGGCTTATAAATACGTCGATGCAGTTCCTGAAAACATGGAATCTGAAATCGTGGAAAATGATTTGATCTTTGCTGGTTTAGTAGGGATGATCGACCCTGAACGTGCGGAAGCTGCTGATGCGGTACGTGTCGCTAAAGAAGCCGGTATCCGTCCAATCATGATCACTGGTGACCACCGGGATACAGCAGAAGCAATCGCCGGACGTCTAGGAATCATCAAACCAGGTGATGATGACGCCGTATTGACTGGTACAGAATTAAACCAAATGTCTGACGAAGAATTCGCCCGCAATGTTGAGAAGTATTCTGTATATGCACGGGTATCACCTGAGCACAAAGTACGAATCGTAAAAGCATGGCAAAAAGAAGGAAAAGTCGTTGCGATGACCGGTGACGGTGTCAACGATGCTCCTGCGTTGAAACAAGCCGATATTGGTATCGGTATGGGTATCACCGGTACAGAAGTATCAAAAGGCGCTTCTGACATGGTCTTAGCTGATGATAACTTCGCGACGATCGTTGTAGCGGTAGAAGAAGGACGTAAAGTCTTCTCTAATATCCAAAAAGCAGTCCAATACTTGTTAGCAGCCAACTTAGGTGAAGTATTGACGTTGTTCTTAGCGACATTATGGGGCTGGGATACCTTGCTTCCAATCCACTTGCTGTGGATCAACTTGGTAACTGATACATTCCCTGCTATCGCATTGGGTATGGAACCTGCAGAGAAGAATTTGATGCAGCATAAACCACGAGGACGCAATTCAAACTTGTTCTCTGGCGGTGTTATGAGCAGTATTATCTATCAAGGGATCTTAGAAGCGGCAACAGTTCTGTTCGTATATTGGTCAGCGATTCAATGGCCAGTCCACACAACTTATGCTGAGATCCACTCAGATGCCTTGACAATGTCCTTTGCAACCCTTGGTTTGATGCAGTTATTCCACGCGTTCAACGTGAAATCAGTTCATCAATCATTGTTCAAAGTGGGAGCCTTCCGTAATAAAGCCTTCAACTGGGCGCTTCTGTTATCATTTGTCCTGATGATGGTCATCATCGTTGTTCCAGGATTGAATGATATCTTCCGTGTCGCTCATCTTGATCTTTATCAATGGGGAATCGTCCTTGGTTCATCCTTTGCGATCATTCCAATCGTAGAGATCGTCAAAGCGATCCAACGAGGAATGGGCAAAAGCTAAATAATGACAAATCAAAAGTACAAAATCTTAGGATTTTGTACTTTTTTTGATGGTAGAAAGAAACAACTAGGCAAGATAGCAGGATTTTAATTTAACTCTTTTCTTGCGGCGGAAAAAATGGGACAATAGGAACAACAAAATAAGAAAGTAGGGATGGATTCGTGAGACCCAATTTAGGATTTTACGTACAAACGATCAATGATATCGTGCAAAATACAGAGACGATCGGAGAAAAAATGAATCCGAATTATGAAAAAATTCGAGCTGCGATCGACGATGAAAAAATAAACGAATTATCGGCGGAAGAAATCAAAGAGACCGCTGAATTATTCACTGAGGGAACTGAAAAATATAAAGAAATGCTGCAGCAAATCAGCCGTTTGCGTCCGCCGGCAAAAGTCATGGGGATCCATAAAAAATTTGAACGTTCATATATGAAATATGTGGCCGGCTGTGAAGAAATGATCGCCAGTCTAAACGCAGAAGTTGTCGATGTAGCGGCATTTGACGCTTCTGAGCAAAAACAAGATGAAGCAACTGATGAGATCTCATTTTCGATCCAACGCATGACCAATCTGCTGCTTAAATAAAATTAAAACAGAAAACGAGAGTTATCTAATTTAAATGTAACGTTATTTTTAGGACGTGAAAGAGAAAAGGTCGTATACTTAATTCATAACCAACAACAACCTTTTTATTTTTCATTTTACTCCTTATAAGAGTAATTACTCCTTTTTCCATCGGGCCTAACCAACCCGATGGTTTTTTATTATGTTATTAAATGATTTACATCAGTTTTTTTAATAATTAATATTGGATCGTTTATAGTGTATAGGCCAATTTTTTTGTAGTAAAAAAGTTTTCAATGATTGCACAATGTACTGAGAAATGCTATTCTTGTTTTATCTAATACGAAATGAGGGATCCTGCATTGAAAATTTAACCAACTTGATCGAAGCTGCATTAAGATTACATTTGTCGATTCATTTTTTGACGGGTGTAGTGTGCAGATTTTCAGGATTGGTTATGTTTTTCGAATGCGGGATCTTTTTTTTGATGCCGTGATGTGGAAAAAGCCTGTCCTGAAAATAGGAGAGGCTTTTTTTATCGAGGTGATCGACTATGACAACGATTGAAATAAAAAACTTAACGTTTGGCTTTGATAGTCAAACAACGAACCTTTTTGAACAAACAAATTTGACCATCGACACCAATTGGAAACTTGGTTTGATCGGGCGGAATGGTCGCGGCAAAACGACACTGCTGAATCTATTGAGAGGAAAACTTCCTTACAGCGGAACGATCCAGCATCAAGTATCCTTTACTTACTTCCCACAGCATATCGAGGACAAGATGCAGTTGACCTATTACGTCTTGCAGGAGCTGTCTTCGTTTGAGCAATGGAAGATCGAACGGGAATTGAATCTTTTACAAACGGATCCTGAGATCTTGTGGCGCCCCTTTGAGAGTTTATCCGGCGGGGAACAGACCAAAGTCTTGTTGGCATTGCTGTTTGTGGATGATGTGAATTTTCCGCTGATCGATGAACCCACCAATCATTTGGACATCGTAGCCCGGAACCAAGTAGCGGATTATCTGCGAAATAAGCGGCGAGGCTTTATTTTGGTCAGTCATGATCGGCATTTTGTCGATGAAGTGGTGGATCATATTTTATCCATTGAACGAAGCCAACTGGTGATGTATCAAGGAAACTTTTCTACCTATGAAGAACAAAAAAATCTGCGGGATCATCATGAACAAGATGAAAACACGAAGCTGAAAAAAGAAATCGGCCGCTTGAAACAGACCGCGGCGGAAAAAGCTGAATGGTCACGGGGAAGAGAGAAAGATAAATACGGCGATCCAAATAAAAAAGGCAGCGGAGCCGTTGCTGACACTGGGTTTATTGGTGCTCGGGCTGCCCGAACGATGAAGCGTTCCAAAGCAATCGTCAAACGGATGGAGGATCAAGCAGCGGAAAAAGAAAAGCTGTTGAAAAACATTGAATTTGTTGATCCATTGACCATGAATTTCCAGCCTACTCATCGCAAGCTGCTGCTGCAGGTGGAAAACCTGCAGTTAAGCTACGACAAGCCGTTGTTTGCACCTATCAGCTTTGACTTGGAAAAAGGACAGCGGATCGCGTTTAAAGGGCCTAACGGATCAGGAAAATCTTCCATCATCAAGTACCTTCTGGGAGAATTCGACGGAGAAGCTTCCGGGGAAATATTGCGACCTCAAAATCTGAATATCAGCTATGTACGGCAAAATTACGAAGACAATCGCGGAACGCTGATAGAATTCGCAAAAGAACATCAGCTTTCTTATGAAGTCTTGCTGAATAACCTTCGGAAATTAGGTGTCGAGCGCAATGTCTTCAACAATCCCATTGAACAAATGAGCATGGGACAGCGAAAGCGTGTTGAACTGGCAAAATCTCTTGCTACACCGGCGGAATTATTTATCTGGGATGAGCCGCTGAATTATCTGGATGTCTTCAACCAAGAACAGCTGGAACAGATCATCCATGAGGTGCAGCCGACGATGCTGATTGTGGAACACGATGAAACCTTTTTGGAAAATGTCGCCACGAAGATTATTTCTTTAAAATCTGAGAAAACAAAATAAGTGCATAAAAAAACTATCCGAATGACTATTCATCCGGATAGTTTTGCTTTACACGATTGTTAATTTTCAACGTTACGAACATAATCGTCATAATAGCGGACAAGGTCTGCTTTTAATTGTTGATATTCTTCTTCGCTGTACTCTTTGTCTTCGATCTTACCATTGAACAAAGGCATTTCCAGCTCTTCTTTTAAACGTGTCAACACTTCTTCTTGATTCATGGAAGCTCCCTCTTTCATATTCTTATAAAAGTTGAAACGCGGCAGTCAGCGCTTCATAGTCATCCTGCATTTTAGTCAAACGATTTTGCAGAGATACCAGGTCGTCATCGTCGTGGAATAAGACTTGTTTCAATTCAAAATAAAAGATATTGAAGGCTTCAATAAACTCTTCGACTTCTGCCGTCTGCAATTCTTTATTCTGGTCGCAGCGGATATAGGCTTTTTCTGCGAGAGCGTAGGCTTCCGCAGTAGTCAAAATCGCTAGAGATTCATTGTAGTGGCGTCCCAGTACCAAATCATAGATCGATTGGCACTTGCTCAAAATATGTGAAAAATCTTTTAGTAACAATTCAACAGGGGTTTTAGAAAACATCAAATTCCTCCATTATTTTTCAAATAAGACGCAGACGCATTCAGGGGCATACACATCTTTTTGGATCATCGTCAATTTACCGCTTTCGCTGTCGCGGCGATATAATGTCAAATTGTCGCTGTTTTGGTTTGCACACACCAAGTATTGATTGGTAGGATCTAACGCGAAATCTCGAGGGAAATCGCCTTCCGATGATACCCGTTGGATAAGGGATAACTCTTCGCCGTTATTTTCAGTTTGGAAAACAGCGATGGAATTATGCCCGCGATTTGATCCGTAAACAAAACGACCATCGTTAGATACTCGGATCGCAGCACCGCTGTTGAATTCATGGAAATCTTCCGGCAGTGTCGAGATTTTTTGCAGCGGTGTGAAAGAGCCGTCTTCTTTGTTGTAACGCAAAACAGTGATAGAACTGTCTAATTCACCAAACAAATACGCGATTTGTTGATTAGGATGAAACGCTAAATGGCGAGGGCCGGTTTTATCTTCTGCAACATAGACCGAAACTTCAGTAAGTTTGCCCTCGATCGATACATCGTAAGTATAAAGACGATCTGTACCTAAATCGCAGACAGCTAAACGACCGTCAGGAGTCAGATCAGTATAGTGGACATGGGCTGAATCTTGGTTTTCGTGACTGCCTGTCGGTTCGTCATGGTAAAGCGCGTCTGATGCCGCTAATGATCCATCTGCCAAAATTCGATAGACATTCACTTCGCCTTTATGATAATTCGCGCCGTAAACCAGTTTGCGCGGCTCGTCGACTGCCACATAACATAACGGAGCGCCTTCTTCTGTCACCGCATTCAAAAAAGTGAACTCCGGATCATATGCCCCGCAACCGCCTTTATCTTCAACGGATGTTACGGTATAAGTGTACTTGCTTTCGCTGCGAGCTAGATAAGTAGGGCTGTTTTCTTCTGTAAGTAATTCTAATTGTTCCAGTGTTTCTTTTTCAGTATCTAATACAATAGAGTAAATACCTTTGCTTTCGCGACGTGTATAGGTACCAAGAAATATTTTTTTCAACATAGTTCTCCCTCCTAAAGATAATTACTTTTTTATTTTACCATATAAAGATTGACGGCGTTCATCAGATGATCGTCTATGTTATAATATTTTTAAATGCAAGAAAGGGGTTTATAAGTTATGAAAGAAGGAAAAATCATCGCAGTCGGAAAAGACGCTATCGATGAAAAAGAAAAAATATTACTATTCTTCGGCGACAAGGCGACAGAAGGGTTGAGACGTTATTCCATCATCCAAGAGATCTCTGACCCGCAAGCCATTACTATAAAACCAGGCGATCAAATCGCGTTTGATCAAAAATCTTATGTCGTGACCTTCGTGGGAAATATCGCGAACCAAAACCTGCACTCGCTGCAGCATGTAACATTTGTTTTTGATACAGTACCGGAAACAAATGTGATCGCTAACGGTATTTATCTAGCGCCGGACGAACTGCCTGAGATCGCAGTCGGTATGACGGTGACTTATCCATAGAAGGGAAGATGAAAGTATGGAGCAAAAAGAAAAACGGAAATTTTCCTGGTTCTGGAAATGGTTTTTAAATAATCAATTTGTGACAGCTTTACTGATCATTTTATTGGTTCTTTTGATCCTCAACGCGTTTACGAAAGTCGCGTATTTATTTAAACCAGTCATGGAATTTATCGGGGTCGTCAGCTTGCCGATCGTGATGGCAGGAATTTTGTATTATTTGATGAATCCGGCTGTCGATTATTTGGAAAAGAAGGGAATGAAGCGGGTATATAGCATCACACTGCTGTTTCTGCTTTTGGTAGGCCTGATCGTTTGGGGAATCGTAGTGATCATACCAAAGATTCGAGAACAAACATTGAGTTTTGCCAATAATTTTCCAGATTATTTGAATACTATCGATAATAAAGTGACAGAGATCTTGAACGATCCGATTTTTTCACAGATCCAAGATCAAGTGGAATCATACGGGGATAAAGTGACCAGCTGGCTGACGACATTTATCCGGGACTTTTCCAAGTCTACCATCGAAAATATCGGACATTTTGTCGGTGCCGTCGCTACCGTCATCGTTGCGATCATCACGATGCCGTTTATCCTGTTTTATTTGCTGAAAGACGGACGCAAGTTGGCACCGTATTTTGTTAAATTTCTGCCGATCCGTTTGCGAAAACCAACTTATCAAGTATTAAAAGAAGTTAATGATCAAGTATCTTCTTATATCCGCGGACAGCTGACTGTGGCATTTGCTGTGGCGCTGATGTTTATTGTCGGATTTGCGATCATTGGGCTGGATTATGCTATCACGTTAGGGTTGATCGCGGGTGTCTTGAATTTGGTTCCTTATCTTGGTTCGTTTTTAGCAATGATCCCTGCCGTCTTTTTGGCAATCGTTATCGGTCCATTCATGCTGGTGAAAGTATTGATCGTATTTGTCGTTGAGCAGACGATCGAAGGACGTGTCATTTCGCCGCTGGTCCTAGGAAGTCAACTATCGATCCATCCGGTGACGATCCTGTTAGTCTTGCTGACATCAGGGAAGTTATTTGGAATCGTGGGAGTGATCTTGGGGATTCCGGTATATGCTGCTGCCAAAGTAGTGATTACACATTTGTTTGAATGGTATAAAAAGATCTCGGGACTATATGAAGAAAAGATCGAATTAACGGAAAAAAAGGATCAAACTTAGACAAAACATACAAGCAAGGCAGAACAAAATAACCGAATGAGCCAAATGCTGTCAGAAACAGCGCGGCTCATTCGGTTATTTATTATGAAACTGACCGTTTATTTTTTAAAACTCTTTTGCCAGTGTTTTGACTTCTTCTAAAGCGGAACGCAAGATTTCTTCTGCATGCTCTGGATCATAATCCAAGCCTTCAATGAAGAATTGTTGGACGGAATCCACACCCAAGAAATCCATGATCTTTTTCACGTATTGAGAAGCGGCATCTTTACCGTTGTAGTAGCCGCCGTTGGATTGCAGATGCATGACTTTTTTGCCGGTAGATAATCCTTTAGGTCCTTCTGCCGTGTAGCGGAAAGTTTTGCCAGCAACACTGATCGCATCGATCCAGATCAATAAACGAGGGGGAACATTCAAGTTCCATAGAGCATTTGCAATCAAAACTTTATCTGCTGCAAGGAATTGATCGGTATATTCATCAAAACGACGGATCTTTTCTTGTTGCACAGGTTCTAAGTCTTCAAACGAATGACCGCCCTTTAAAAAATTCCAACCAGATAAAAGATCCTGATCGATTTCAGGGATATCAGAAGTATATAATGGCAAGATCTCGATCGTATCTTCTGGATGAGTTTCTTGATAAGCTTCTAAAAATGTATGAAATGCCTGCATCGAACGAGATTCTTCTCGTGATAACGGATGGGCTTGTACTGCTAATAATTTTGTCATGATATATGTATTCCTTCTTCCTTTTTTTTATGAGGGCCCTTTTTTGCCCAAAAAACTAACCGCCTGCCATGAGCAGACGATCAGCGATAACCTAACAACTTTATTTTGTTTGAAGCTAAGCAGCTGTATGCCATAAAGCACGCATTCCGCCGATAACGTGGACCGCCTTGAAACCATGGTTAGTCAAATACTTCGCGATGATTTCTGAACGTCGTCCGGAATAACTGATGATATAATAAGTTTCTGCTGGATCTAATTGATCCAATCGGTTAGGGATGCTTGTAGATGGGATCGATTGAGCTGTTGCCAAATGATTCAGTTCGAAATCAGTTTGGTCACGGATATCGATGATAGAGATATCTTCGACAGAACGCAATGCGTTAAAGTCCTGTAAGGAAATAAAATTCATTTTAATTTACCAACTTTCATTTTGTAAGATGGTAGAATTTTAGTCCATTTTCAGAAATGTTGCAACCTTTCTAAAAGCTTTTAAAGAAACGCCAAAATAAAATTCAGGTTTTCTTAAAAATCGCAAGTTATGCCTTTATTTATCATCATTATACACTAAAATTTATCGAAAAACTGATAAATAATTTCCAGGTCATCCATCTCCTGAGTAATCTTTTGACCAATGGTAGTATCTTTTACTTTGGTTCGTTTTTCCGCTACGGCTACCAATCGTGAAACGGATAAAATATCTGTCCCGTTTTCGACAGCATCTGTGACAGAGGTGAAGGGCTGGTGGGCAGCCAGCTGCATGCCGTAGCTGTTTGATAAAAGCGTGTAGCCGGCGATACCGGTGGTTTTTTGATACCCTTTCGCATAACCGCCATCGATCACGATCAATCGACCGTGGGCTTTGATGGGATTTTCCCCTTGTTTTTCTTTGACCGGTGTATGTCCGTTGATGATGTGACCTGTTTCCGGTAATCCAAATAGTTTCAGGATCTCTTGGCAGATCTCTTCTTCATTTCGCAAACGATAATAGGGATTCTTTTTCTCTACGTGTGTTTTTGGATCAAGCAGATAATAACGTTCAAATGTCGTCATGGCTTCTTTGCCAAAAAGAGAAGAACATTCACCCATCCACAAATACCATAACAGATCTGTTGCAAGATCTGTCCGTTGATCCGGTTCGCGGTAGCTTTTGCGGATCTGCTGTTCATAATAATCCAGTAGTTCTTTACCAGCATAGGTGACATTTTCGATCCGCAGTGATTTCAGATCACCATTTTCATGAAGAGGGATGCAGCCGTGGAACAATAAATTATTATTGTAGCACAGGTACATACCGCCTTTTTCCATCAAAAAATCCATATGCCGCCGTAATTTTTCCGAATGTTGAAAAGCAGTCAGCAAACGATCCACCAAATTTTCTTCTTCTAAGGTCAATGCAGTCGGTTGTTTGGGGTCGATCGTCGGCGCATGAAAATCATTCAACGGATAAGTCTGCTGATTCAAATGAATCGTTTGGTTTTGGTAGTCGATATATTCTAATACGTTTCGCGGCTGTAATAAAAAGCATGGCCGACGTTGGATCAGTTGGCCTTCTAACTTGAATTGTAAGATAGCGGCCGCCTGCTGGACTTGATTAAGAAGACGAGCTTCCTCTGCATGACAAGGCTCTTCATCGAATTTTGGCTGAAACGCCGGTAGCGGCGCATAGTATTTCTCGCTGTAAGCAAAAAGCGGTCGCAGATTGATCCCATAACGATCTTCTAAGATTTCCAGATTGCCGTAACGGGCGCTGATCCGAATCAGATTCAAAGCCGCTACCGCGGAACCGGAAATAGCGGCGATCCAAACAAGATCATGATTGCCCCACTGAATATCTACTGAAGGCAGCTCCATCAAACGTTCGATGATGAAATCCGGTTGAGGTCCTCGATCGAAGATGTCGCCGACAACGTGGAGATGATCTACCACCAACCGCTGGATCGTATAGCCTAATGCGGTGATCAGTGCTGGTGCTTGTTTTAGTTGGATAATTTTTTCAATGATCGCATCAAAATAATCGACTTTATCTTTTTGCGGATCAGACTCGCTGAGAAGTTCTTCTATAATATAGGCAAATTTTTGAGGAAGAGCTTTACGGACTTTGGAACGAGTATATTTTCGCCCCGCATAATTCGTGACTTTTAACAACAGCGGCAAAACGATACGGAACCACGCTGTTGTTTCTTCGTCTGTTCGTAATTCTTGGATTTTCTGGATCTTTTTTTCTGGGTAATAGATCAACGTACATAGTTCAGTCAATTGCTCTTGTGTAAGCTCAGGCAGGCATTCAGCGACTTTTTCTTTTACGCTTCCGGAACCATTTCGCAACACGTGATCAAAGGCGGGGAACTCGCCATGGATGTCGCTGACAAAGTGTTCCGTACCTTTCGGCAGATGCTGGATGGCTTCCAAATTGATCAATTCCGTCAAAACAGCTTCCTTTTCAGGAAAGTTCGCTTTTAATAAACGCAAATATTTTTCTTCCATAATACCTCTCGCTTTGTTTTGTCTTTACTGTTAAATATAGCAAAAGGAAAGTGAAATGTATAGTTGTTGATAGCCCTTTAAAATAGTCATATTTACCAATATGCTATAAATGGTATACATGTAATAGCGGTCTGTTTTTCGCGATATCGGCTGTTAGGGAGATAAATCGTTGAAAATACACCAAATTCCAAAATAAATTTATGGAAAAGAGCTTTGTTTTTTGCAAAAAATCCTGTTTTGTGATAGTTAAATGGATTTTCAAGGGATATCATTTGCGAGTTTTTGAATTTGTCAGTAAAATGTTGATGGGATAGAAGGGGGCAATAGGTATGGCAGAATTTACTTTAGGTGAGCGGACTCGTGTGAAGACCGTTGCTATTCGTGTAAAAGACCGAGATAAGATGATCAAATTTTATCGAGATGTGGTTGGTTTTTCATTAAAAAGAGAAGAGAATGAATTGGCGATTTTTGGTACAGCCGAAAGTCAAGATGAATTATTATGGTTGGAGGAAAGTCCTCGTGCCAATGACCATTTTGGGGAAATCAAAAAATTAAAACGGCTGCGGTTAGTTGTGCCGATAGCAGAAATCGGAAGCTTATTGAAACGGTTGAAACAGCAAAATGATTGTGAATATACCCCTTACGAAAAAGCTTGGGGAATCTTGACCAATGATCCAGAGGGCAATCCTCTAGAATTTTATTACAAAGAAACTGCCGAACAGCAAGGTGCTCCAGAAGAATTATTAAAAGAAGCTTCAGACGAAAATGCAGATCTTTCTGAAAATATTCGTTTTGGCAAAGTCCATTTGCATACAAGCGATCTGCAAAAAGAAAGCAAGTTTTTTACAGATCTGCTGAAAATGACAGTTCCTGAAAACCTACAATCCTGTGATAACGAGCAATTTATCATAGAACTGACAGAAGCAAAGGGCGGAACTATCGATTTGAAAACCCATGAAGTGTTAGGATTGGATTTTTTGAAGATAGCGGTCTCAAAAGAAGATCTGCTATTTTTAGAAGAACAGTTGACGTCTTCTGGAATAGAGTTTTATGCGGATAAAAAGAAGAAGATCCTGACGGTATATGATGCAATCGGTATCGAATGGTGGTTCGTAACATCTGATAAATGATTGGTTGATTTTTGCTATTATTTCAAATGCTTTTAAGTTGAAGAATGTACAAAAAAAGATTGTGACATAAGTTTATCAAACTGATATGTATCCGAACGATATACAGGTTCTTAAGAACTTATGTATCGGTCGGATACATTGATCAGCATTGATTTATGTCACAATCTCTTTTCAGTTACTCTTTGATTTGCAAAAGTCGGCTTAGTACCAACCGTTTGCTAACCAGAATGATTTTGCTGCTTCCCAAGAACCGTAACGGCTAGAAACGTAGTTGTCAGCAACACGTTCTTGGTTTGCTGCGGAATAGTCACCATTTAGGTATGAAGAATCCAATTGGTAACGACCATAATAACGACCATTTTGGGCTGTATAAGAACCGCTTGATTCTTTTTGTGCGATCCATTCTTTAGCAGAGCTTGTAGTTGCAGAACTTGTTGAAGTAGTTGTTTTTGCTGCTGCTTTTTGAGTTGTTTGGGTCGTTTGTGTGTTTTGATAAGTTGTTTGTGTTTTTTGTGCAGCTGGTGCAGGAGCTTGTGCTGCTTCTTGAACTGGTGTTGCGTCTACTGTACCATCAGCATCGATCGTCAATTGTTGACCTACATAGATCAAGTTGCGGTTAGCGATATCGTTGTCATCTGCGATAATATCGATCAAGCTTCCGTCTCCAACAAATGCTTGAGAGATAGAGTAAAGAGTATCTCCGCTTTTTACTGTATAAGTTTCAGCTGCATCTGCTTTTGAGCCAAATGAAAATCCTAAACCTGCCGCTAGAAGTCCGCCAAATAACAATGTTTTACTTAACTTCATAAAAAATATTCCTCCGTATGTGCTTAGGTCAGATTCACTAAGCTGATTGTGTATTTCTCGAATACAAGTGATACTTTAACATGGATTCATATTTCATTGGTAAAAGTAAGATGACGTTTATTCACAAAACGATGATAAATGTTACGAAAAAGGTTGTATTTTTACTTTCTTGTAATATTTCAGAAAACGGGAGAGGGTTTTTCCGCTAAAAACCCCAAAACAGATTGAAATAAATCAAAGTCCTGTCTTTTGACAAGCAACTGAAGAAAATCTTGTTGGAATGTGATAATTATTGCTTATCACACTGCGAAAATACTTATCACAAGACGGTAAGAATAAGATTGACTATAATAAATTTTATACCTATCATTAAATGATTCGTTCATATAATAGAAGAAAAACTATGGGAAGTTGCTGGAAATCACTATCCTTTCCCAGATATAAGGAGAGAACTTATGAAAATCAATAATTTATTAAAAATTGCTGTATTAGGAAGCGGAGCGTTGCTTTTGTTGGCTGCTTGCGGAAATTCTTCCAAAGAAAGCAAATCAGAAGAAAAAGTATTAGTTGTTGGAACGGAAGGAACTTACGCACCGTTTTCATTTCATGATGATAAAGACAAGTTGACCGGCTTTGATGTGGATGTAGCAAAAGCAGTCGGAAAAGAAATGGGCTATAAAGTAGAATTCTTTGAAGCACCATGGGATTCTCTGTTAGCGGCGTTCGATGCAGGGAAAACCGATGTGATCTTGAATCAAATGGGGATCACTGATGAACGGAAAGAAAAATATGATTTTAGTGTTCCTTACACTTTTTCCAAAACAGCGTTGATCACGAAAAAAGACAATCAAGAAATCAAGAGTTTTGATGATCTAAAAGGTAAAAAAGCTGCGCAGTCGCTTACCAGCAATTATGGTCAAGTCGCTGAATCGTATGGTGCTGAATTAGAAAGCACTAGCGGATTTGACCAAGCGATCGAATTGGTGTTGCGAGGCCGGGCGGATGCTACATTAAATGATGACGTGGCATATTATGATTATTTGAAACAACATCCAAAAGCTGAGATCCAAATCACAGCAACCTCAGACGATGCTACAAAGATCGGCATCCCTGTCAAAAAAGGCAATGAAGATTTGTTGAAAAAAATCAACCAAGCATTGGAATCATTGCAAAAAGACGGTACGTTGACCAAGATCTCAGAGAAATATTTCAATGAAGATATTACTAAGGAGTAAGAGATAGGTATGGATCGAATACAAGAAATAGTTATAAATGCCGCCGGACCGATCTTTCTAGCCGGTCTGAAAGTGACGATTCCCTTGACGCTGGTCTCGTTCGTGTTGGGATTGGTATTCGCGACACTAACTGCTATAGGTCGTTTATCAAAATCGAAAATACTAAACAATATTTTTGCTTTTTATGTTTGGCTGTTTCGTGGAACACCGCTGCTAGTCCAATTGTTTATCGCTTTTTATGGGTTGGCACAAATCGGGATCGAGTTGGATAAATGGTTTGCGGCCGCATTGACACTTTCGCTAAACACCGGTGCCTATGCGTCAGAACCGATCCGCAGTGCGATCTTGGCGATCCCGAAAGGTCAGTGGGAGGCGGCTCAAGCGATCGGAATGGATCAAAAAACGCTTTTAAGACGGATCATCGCACCGCAAGCAGTACGGATCTGTCTGCCGCCTTTGTCAAACACCTTTATTTCATTAGTGAAAGACACATCGCTAGCTTCCACCATCACTGTGACAGAAATGTTCATGGTCAGTCAGCGGATCGCTGCACGTTTTTATGAACCATTGACGCTGTATATCGAAGTCGCTGTTTTCTATTTGCTGTTTTGTACAGTATTGACTTTACTGCAATCACAATTAGAAAAATGGACGTCCCGTTATACCGTCATTTCATAGGAGGAACTTATGTCGATCAAGATTCAAGCAATCAGCAAAAAATTTAATAATGTAGAAGTGTTAAAAAATATCGATTTAGAGATTCGGGACAATGAAACTACGGTGATCGTCGGTCCTTCCGGTTCAGGAAAGTCAACACTGCTTCGTTGTATGAATTTATTGGAGATCCCAGACAGCGGCAGTATCAGCATCGGAACGCAGCAAGTTGATTTTTCTAAAAAATTAGGGAAATCCGAGATTTTGGCGTTTCGTCGCCGAACCGGCATGGTCTTTCAAGGCTTCCATTTGTTTCCTCATCGAACTGTTTTGGAAAACATTACAGAAGGACCGATCTATGTTTTAGGCAAGAAAAAGCAAGAAGCAGAAGAACAGGCACAAATGCTTTTGGATCAAGTAGGACTAGCAGGAAAAGCTCAAGAATACCCTAATTATTTATCAGGTGGACAACAGCAAAGGGTCGCAATCGCCCGCGCATTAGCCCTTGAGCCGGAATTTCTGTTGTTCGATGAGCCAACCAGTGCGCTGGATCCAGAGTTGGAGTTTGAAGTTTTGAAAGTCATCTCTAATCTGGCTAAAAACGAACGCTCACAGATCATCGTTACTCATAATATGAATTTCGCCCGACGTGTCGCCGATCGGATCTTGTTTTTAGAAAACGGCAAAATCGCTTTTGACGGTACACCGGAAGAATTCTTCCATACAGATAATGAACGGATCAAACGATTCATTTCAGCAGTGACCTTTGAGGTAGAATAAGAAAAGTCTAGATCACAATCCAAAATCCCAACGCAGAAGACCGTTTTTCGTTTTGAAAAGTGGTTGTCAGCTGTCGTTGGGATTTTTTTGTATGTTTCATCAGGAAAAAATGGAAATGTTTCAAGGCAATCGGTTGAGTTATCGAGCTTTTTCTCGTACACTCAACATTAGATAGT
Organism: Enterococcus mediterraneensis; assembly: GCF_900604485.1. NCBI lineage: Bacteria > Bacillati > Bacillota > Bacilli > Lactobacillales > Enterococcaceae > Enterococcus > Enterococcus mediterraneensis. Next base: position 897,174 of record NZ_UWOP01000001.1, on the reverse strand, counting down.
TGAATAGATCAGGTGCAAGGCCTGATCAAAAGGGGTGTGAGAAATGTTTGCGAAAACCCAAAAAATGATTTTAGACAAAATGGAACAAGGTGTTTATCCCGGTGTCGTCTATGAGATGATCCACGATAAGAAAAAAGAGCGGGGTGTTTACGGTGACGCGGCGATCCTGCCTGAAAAAGTCCCTATGAAAGCAGAACTGCTTTTTGATGTAGCCTCATTGACGAAAGTAGTTTGTACAACGACAGTCGTGTTGAAATTGTGGGAAGCAGGCAGAGTAGATTTCGATCAACCGTTACAAAAATATCTGCCGGATTTTGCCAATTCAAAGATCACATTGCGGCATTTGTTGACCCATACCGCAGATATCGAAACTTGGATCCCTAACCGTGACCAGTTAGACAGTGAAGGACTGCGAAAAGCCTATTTAGGTTTGCAAAATGGCAAAAATATTGGCAGAGAAGTGAAATATACTGATGCCGGAACGATCCTTTTAGGTTTTATGTTGGAAGAAATCTACCAAAAACCAGTGACGGAAGTGTTTCAAACAGAAGTTTTGACGCCGCTGGCTATGTCAAACAGCAGTTTTACTCCCGTCGTTGAAAAAACTGTGCCCACACAGCAGCAGTCAGACGGCAGTATCTTACGCGGGATCACCCATGATCCGAAAGCACGAGTCTTAGGAAAACACGCGGGCAATGCCGGACTGTTCACTGACCTGACTGATTTGGAAAAATTTGCTGGGATGTATCTTGATTGGGGAATGGTCAACGGGCAGCCATTTTTGAAAAAAGAGACGATTCATTATTTGCTGAAGGATCAAACACCGACAGGCAATGGGCAGCGTTCTCTTGGATGGGACCTGAAATATATGGGAGAAAACCAACATCCTACTCTGTTTCATACCGGATATACAGGGACTTTTCTGTCGGTGGATCCATTAGAGCAGACTGCTTTTATCTTTTTGAGCAATCGCATTCATCCGAATGATTTCCGTGAGGATTATATTCGTGAAAGAGATGAAATTTTGGCGGTTTATCAAAAAGAAAGACTCCGCTAAAAACAAAAAATGCTATAATAAGTTGAGTAAAGAAAGGAGCAATACCATGGAACCATTATTTATGAAACCTGTTTTTCAAGAAAAAATCTGGGGAGGCAGCCGTCTGCGTTCTGTTTTCGGTTTTGACATCCCAAATGATAAAATCGGTGAGGATTGGGCAATCAGCGCGCATCCCCATGGCGTAAGCGTTATTGAAAACGGTCCATTTAAAGGAAAAAAACTGACAGAATTATGGGAGGATCACAAAGAACTTTTTGGAAATCCCAGCGAGCCGGTTTTCCCATTATTGATAAAAATTCTTGACGCTGAAGATGAATTATCTGTGCAAGTTCATCCAGACGATGCATATGGCATGAAACATGAAGGTGAACTAGGCAAAACAGAATGCTGGTACATCATTGATGCTGAACCAGGAGCAGAGATCGTTTATGGTCATACCGCGAAAACCCGCGAAGAATTAGCGGATATGATCCACGACGGTCGTTGGGATGACCTTTTGAAACGCGTACCAGTCAAAAAAGGTGATTTTTATTATGTTCCTAGTGGTACGATCCATGCTATCGGTAAGGGAATCATGATTTTAGAAACCCAACAAAGTTCTGACACCACGTATCGTGTATATGACTATGACCGAAAAGACGATCAAGGGAATACACGGGAACTTCACATCCAACAATCCATTGATGTGACAACAGTACCAGCCCTTAAACCAGTAAATAATATTACTGAGATCCGACAAGGAAAATCATCAGTGATCACTTATTTGAAAACGGATTTCTTCAATGTTTATGAATGGCAGGTCCAAGGACAACTTACGATCGATGCCCATGCACCATATACATTGATGACAGTGATCGACGGATATGGTCATCTAGTTGTGGACGGCCAAACTTACGAACTGAAAAAAGGCGCCAGCTGCATTTTGCCAAACGGAATCAACCGTTGGCAGTTAGAAGGCGAACTGAAAATCATCGCTTCTGAACCAGGAAACAAATAAAATCTTAGTCTTAGCAGATAAAAAAGACAGACCATTTTTGGTCTGTCTTTTGCTTTTATCCTGTCATTGATTGTTTTTGATTTTTCGCAAATCTAGAACGGTTTCTCGACGAATAAGTTTGTGAGGAACGATCATTTGGATACCGGAAGAGCCTTGTTGATTGATCTGTTCCATCAATTTTTGTGTAGCGATCTTGCCTAATTGAGCCACGTCAATATCTACGCTTGTCAGATAAGGATGGGTCAATGTAGAAAAAATCGAGTTGTTGAAGCTGACTACAGAAAGATCATCAGGCACTTGATAGCCGAACAAGTTCACCAGTTGCATCACCCGCACCGCGAAAAGATCATCGATCACTACTAGACCGGTAGCTTGTGTTTCTTTCAGTACTTCTTCAAAATTGACATAATCTTCCGGTCCTTCGAAAGTGATCGCAGGAAAGACTGGTAACTGAGCGATCATCAAGGCCTTTTGATAACCGAAATACCGTTCAAAATACAAATTTTCCCGCGTGACATTGGTGATGAACAAGATCCGTTCATGTCCGTTTTCAATCAGATGTTCGGTCGCTTGTTTCCCCAGCAATTGGTTGTCATTATCTACAAATACGATTTTGTCTTCATTTTTATAGGCTTGTCCGATCAATGCGAAAGGAATTTTATTATTAAACAGATAGTCGATCACAGGATCATGATTGTCGGAGTAGGTCAAAATAAAACCGTCTACTTGTTTTTGCAGATGCATTCGTTTGACATTTTCCAAAAGAATATCGAAATCAGGAGCGGAAGCGACTGCTACTGACATTTGGAAGCGGCTTGCTTCTTCATTGACAGCTTCGATAGTTTCCAGATAAAAGGGGTTGCCCAAACGTTCCTTGGAATCCAGCGGCGGCAGAATGACTCCGATGGCACTGGAGATTTGTTTTCCTAAGTTGCGGGCGGTCATGTTAGGAACGTAACCAAGCTCTTCCATAACTTGCCGGACTTTTTTCTTTGTCTCTTCTGATATGCTGGGATGATCATTGATCACGCGCGAGACAGTAGAAGTAGCAACCCCCGCTTTTTTTGCTACATCTTTGACGGTGATACTCATCGGCTTACGCTCCTTTTTTCTGTTTATCATAACAAAGTTTTTCCGAGGTTTCTATTACAAATAAAGAAATTCTGGATTTTCTTCTGATGCTTTATTCTCTGGGATTTCCACAGATAATTCATCTTTCAATATAGCTGGTTTTTCGTAAAGAGCGACTTCTAACGGTTCTCCTTCGACTAATTTTAAACGCACATTTTCTTCTGTGACTTTGACAGCAATCAAACGACCGCGATAATTGATATGGAACGCGTAATTTTCCCAAGTTTTCGGCAAGAAGGGTGCAAAACGCAATGACTCATGATCGGTCTTCATTTGCGCAAAACCTTGCACGATAGCCAGCCAACTGCCAGTCATGGAAGTGATATGCAGACCGTCTTCGGTATCGTTGTTGTAATTGTCCAGATCAAGCCGCGCTGTTCGTTCATACATTTCCAATGCTTTTTCTTCCATGCCCAACTCGGCCGCCAAAATAGCGTGGATACTAGCAGAAAGGGAAGATTCATGGACCGTCATCGGTTCGTAAAAATCAAAATTTTTCTGTTTTTCTTCCGGACTGAATTGATCTTGGAAGAAATAGATTCCTTGCAGGACATCCGCCTGTTTGATGAAGCAAGAACGCAAGATGCGATCCCAAGACCAGTTTTGATTCAATGGCAGATTAGAAGGATCAAGCTCTGATACCGGCATCAGATTTTTATCTAAGAAAGTATCATGCTGAACGAAGATCCCTAACTCTTTATCTTCTGGGAAATACATATTATCGATGATGTCTTGCCATTTTACTTGCTCTTCATCGGAGATTTCAACCAATGCCGTCTTTTCAAAGCGGCGGTAATTTTCTAATGTATAATCCAAGACCCAGACAGCCATTTTATTGGTGTACCAATTATTGTTGATATTGTTTTCGTACTCATTAGGACCAGTGACACCGTGGATCATGTATTTTTGTTTTCGTTTGGAATAATGAACTCGGTCTGCCCAAAAACGTGCGATAGCAGTTAAGACTTCCAATCCTTCTTTTTCCAAATAGCTTGTGTCGCCAGTATAGTTGGTATAATTGTAGATGGCATACGCGATAGCACCGTTACGATGGATCTCTTCAAAGGTGATTTCCCATTCATTGTGGCACTCTACACCGGTAAAAGTCACCATTGGATAAAGAGCACCCTTCAATCCTTGTTGTTGTGCATTGTGGAAAGCTTGCGGCAATTGGTTATGACGATATTTCAACAAGTTCAAAGTAACTTCTGGTTTGGCCAAAGCGAGATAAAGAGGCACTGCATACGCTTCTGTATCCCAATACGTAGCGCCGCCGTATTTTTCGCCGGTGAAGCCTTTTGGTCCGATATTCAACCGTTCATCATCACCATAGTAAGTAGAGAATAATTGGAAGAGATTGAAACGGATCCCTTGTTGTGCGACAGGGTTGCCGCCGATTTGTACATCAGCTAATTCCCAACGTTTTTTCCAAGCGTCGATCTGTTCGGATTTTAATTCTTCATAAGATTGATGGTATTGCGCGAACAAGTTATCAGCGGTTTCGACCTGCTCTTCCGGCAGCACATCACGGCTGGTCAATATGATCACTTTTTTATCTAAAGTGATAGTTTCGCCAGCAGCGGCTTGAAATTCGAAACGGTCACTGGCCATCAATGGGGTTGCGGTAGTTTCAGCACATTTTTCTTGATGCTGCATCGCGGCCGTAACTGTAAAACGTTCGATCTCAAAGCGGTTAGGGATGGTTTGGACAGTCAGATAGGTCATGTCATTTGTCACGCCGCAGTCGACACCTTCCCAGAACAATTCATCATAATTGCTGTCTTCATTGCGAACATTATTATCAAGCTGTGAAAGGACAGTGATTTTCGCGTCACCTTCTAATACTTCGGCTTGCATCCGGATCATCGCCAATTCTTTTTTGACGATACTCAAGAATCGTTCAAAATGGAAACGGACCTTAGCTTCTGCTAATTCTACAGTAAAGGAACGAGACAAGATCCCTTTTTCCATATCCAGTTCAAGATAAAAATCTTGAGGCGGGATCAGATTCAAATCGACTTTTTTATCATTGATAAAAAGATCCATCTTAATAAAATTGACTGCATTGATGACTTTGCCGAAATATTCTGGATAGCCGTTTTTCCACCAACCGACACGAGTCTTATCTGGATACCAGACGCCGGCCAGATACGTTCCTAAATGATGGTCGCCGCTGTAACTTTCTTCAAAATTTCCCCGCATCCCCATGTAGCCATTACCGATACTTGTTAAAGACTCTTGCAGCCGGCGATGCTCTTTACTTAATTCGGTTGTAGAAACTTTCCAAGGATCGATGTCGAATAGACGCTGGATCTGTTTCATTTGAGTTCCCTCCAATAGTCTGTTTGTTTACTTAATACTAAACGCAAACGGTTGCATAAGTCAAGAGGGATTTTTGAAAAAGTCAGAAAACTTATTTTGAACATCATCAAAAATAAGCAATAAAACCAATCATGATATAAGCTTTTTATAAAATTAGACTCTAAAATAAAATACTCAATCAGCAAAGAAGAAAAGAAATAAAATCACTTTGTTAACGAAACCGATTGCGTTAAGCTGTCGATTTTTATCAGAAATAAGTAAAAAGATCAGTGCCTGTATCTTCAAAAGAATTTTTAAAACATAGCTAGCAGCTAAAAATAATGGTACTCTGAGAATAGGCAGTGAAAAAGGGGCTTAGAAAATGACAAAAATTTTGACAGTGGATTTGAATAAAAAGTCCGCAGAAGAAGTACTAGAAGAATTAGCTGAAAAAATCATTGCGGAAGATTTTGATCTCGTCTGTTTAGAAGGCGTTTTTCAACAGGCGGAAGCATCACCGGGTTTTGTGGATGGATCCTATTGTTCTACCGGCAATGAAGCGATGATACGCGAGGATAATACGGCGTTGCGTTTAGTCGAGCTGCTTCAGATCCAAGACAGCGAGTATTATTGGACTTGGACGAATGATTTGGAGGCTGTAGAAAATCTGGAAACAGGCAGAGCGCTCCTATCTAAAGAACCGATCTTACCAAAGGAACTTTTAGTTGATGCCGCCAGCTCTGCAAGTTCTCAACAAAAATTGCTGACGGGACTTACTGAAGCGAATGGCAAGATGCTGCAATTGCTCATCGGAGATTTTTCTCAGGAAAAGGCGGATTCTTTTGATCAGCAGAAACTGAGTTCATTTTTAGAAGAAAAGAAATATCCTGTATTGCTTACCGGTACGTTTTCCGATTTGGAGGCTGCAGCAATAAGCAAGGATCTGACGTTGCAGGCAGTCAGTTATCCGATAAATGTTCAAGGAATGGAAGATACTGCTAAACGAAAAATGTACGAAGAAATTGCTTTTCTGACTTCACTTGAAGTGGAAAGTCACCAACTGGCTTTACTTGCGGAAGTGTCGGATCTTCCATTATATGGAAAAATAGTTATAACAAAATAAAAGAACTTGAGCCACAATAAGGTTGTGGTTCAAGTTCTTTTTTAGGCGATTTCTTCTAATGTCGGCAGAACTACATCTTTGCCGTATTTGTTTTCCAAAGCGGTTTTCAACAGACGGTAAGCCAGTTGTTCATTGCGAGCTAACAATGGTCCGTGGAAATAGGAGCCGTACACATTTTTGTAGATAACTCCTTCTGATTGATCTTCACCGTTGTTTCCGTGTCCGTCCACTACTTTGCCCAATGGTCGTTCGCCTTTTCCTAGGAAAGTCCGACCATTATGATTTTCAAAACCATAATATGTTTCGTTGAATTCTTCGTTGTGGATCACGATATCTCCGATAAAGCGGTTGTTGTCTTGACTCAATGTATAGTGATCCAACGCACCGATTCCTTCGATTTTTTCACCTTGGGCGCCCATATAGTAATGTCCTAATAATTGATAGCCGCCGCAGATCGCTAACATTACGCCTTCATCTTCGATATATTTGATCAATGCTTCTTTTTTGTCTTGGATATCTTGAGAAACGATCAACTGTTCAAAATCCTGACCGCCGCCAAAGAAAACCAGATCATATTTTTCAGGATCGAATTCCTGATGGATACTTACGACTTCGGTAGTCATATCGATACCTAATTTTTTAGCAAAATATTGCAGCATCAATAGATTTCCGTTGTCGCCATATGTGTTCAAAAGATTGCCGTAAAGATGGGCGAGGGATAATTCATACTTACCCACGATCCATTCCTCCTTTGATATAACCTTTTTCAGCTAATTTTTTCCGTAATTGCAAGACAGCTGTATATGTCGCCAAGATATATACATGTTCTGTCGGCAGTGACTTGATGTCTTCGATCACTTCATCGAGGTCTTTGGTCTCAGACAAATTCTCTTCTGGGATACCAGCGACTTTAAGACGCAGTGCCATGTCTTCATGCCGTTCACCGCCTGCGATCACTTTAGGGATATCCATCGCAGCAAATGCTTCGTGATTTCCGTCCCAGATCCAACTGATATCGATTCCGTCAGCATAATTGGCGTTCAAAAGACAGACTAAAGAAAATTCATAAGGTGATAAGCCGATCATATCAATAACTTGATTGAGACCAACCGGATTTTTTACTAACACCAATGTGCATTTTTTGCCGTCGATCTCGATCACTTCTTGACGTCCGAAGACTTTTTCATCATAAGCTAGCCCAGCTTTGATTTTTTCCGGTGCGACACCGTAATACTCAGCAACTGCTGTCGCGGCCAACGCATTATAAACATTGTACATACCGCCGACTGCGATCCCATATTCTTGACCATCGATGATGAAATCAGCAGAAGTATTGTCCATCGCCACCATTTTAGTCAAACGGTAGTCCAATTCAGGACGGTGGAAGCCGCAATTTGGACAATAATATTTACCAAGATTTGCATAAGTGATCATTTTGTAATGCAGGATGTGATGACAGTTAGGACACAATACGCCGTCAGTATTGTAGTGAGCCATTTGTTCTTCATCCGGCAAATGATCAAAACCATAATATTTGCGGGGATTGACCGTCTCTAATGAATTGAAGATTGGTGAATCGCCGTTGCTTAAGATCGTCGCATCAGGTGATTTTGCCGCACCTTCTACGATCAAGCGATAAGTAGTATAAATTTCACCGTAACGATCCATTTGATCTCGGAAAATATTCGTAAAGACGAATAATTTTGGTTTGATGTATTCAGTGACTTTGCTCAAGCTCGCTTCATCGATCTCTAATACGGCAAAGTTCTTTTGCCCTTTTTTTGGTTTGGCAGAAAGGAAAGTCGATACGATCCCCTGTACCATATTGGCACCTGTGGGGTTTGTCAGGACTTCATCATATTCCTGCTTCAAGATATTCACAGTCAAAGCCGTTGTTAAAGTTTTCCCGTTGGTCCCCGTGACAACGATCACTTCATAATCTTCTGAGAAATGCTGTAAAATATTAGGATCGATCTTCAGCGCTAGTTTACCAGGATAACTGGAACCGCCCTTCAGAAACGTTTTTAAAAACCATTGTGATGTCTTGCCGACTGTGATCGCCAGTTGACTTCGTAAACCCATATATATTTGCCTCCAGTTGAGTAAGTAACATTGTTGTAAAAATAAGTCAATTTATCATACCACAGTATGAGAAAAAAGTGACCGTTGTGTTTTTGTTTCCAGTGAAAGCTTAGAGAAAATTTTCCTTTATCAGCCGATAATGATCTGTTCGGTAGGATATTCGTAACCTAAATCTCGTGTTTCTTTCGGAACGAACAGCAACAAAGTATAGAGCATTCCGATCCGTCCGATGAACATCAAGATCGCAATGATCACTTTCCCAGTAGTCGTCAGATCGCTGGTGATCCCCAGTGATAAACCGGTAGTACCAAAAGCCGAGGTGACTTCCACGATGATGGCGATCAAAGGCTGATCTTCGATTGCTGTTAAGAAAAGAACGCTGAAAAAGCACATTCCTAAAGAAAGCATAAAAACGACTACTGATTTGCGGACATCTGTCTCGCTGATCCTGCGACCAAAAACGTTGATGTTGTCTTCGCTTTTTAAGAAGGAATAAAGATACAGTCCAATGATCGCAACTGTCGTCGTACGAATACCGCCGCCGACAGAACTGGGACTGCAGCCGATAAACATCAACAGTGAGAATATGATCAGTGTCGTGGTTTGAAATTGATTGAGATCATGGATCTGAAGACCGGCATTCCGAGTTGTCATAGAATAAAAAAGGCTATTGATCCATTTCGCACCAGGAGTCATGCCGGCAAATAAATGATTGTTTTCCAACATATAAATCAACAATGCTCCGCCAATAAATAAAATGACAAAAGCCAATACAGCAATTTTGGTAAATAGAGAGAAACGAAAAGGCAGCTTGCTCTTGTGCCGTTTTCTCTTATATAAAAACCATTCCCGTATGTCCATCAAGACCGGAAAGCCGATTCCGCCGATAAAAATCAAGATCATAATGGCGATCAAAAAGAAATAATCGTTGGCAAAAGGCCGGATCGAGTCGCCGGTAACGTCAAAGCCTGAGTTGGTCACAGCGGAAATAGATTGATAAAAACCATAAAAAATCGCGTCCCGCCAATTTTGATAATAACCTCGGATATAAAAATAAATCGAAAAAAGCACTCCAAAAGCAGCCTGCGCTGCTAAAAGTATGACAAAAGTCGTGCGGATCAATCGAACGATCCCGCTAAGCCGAGGCTGATTCATATCGGTCATGATCAATTGCCGCTGTTTTAGAGAAATTTTTCTTTTTGATACGATAAAAAAGAAAGTAGAAATCATCATGATCCCCAAACCGCCTACTTGAAATAAAATTTCCAGCAGCAGAACTCCGCGATCATTGAAGATATGATTGATATTGAAGGTTGACAGCCCTGTTACACTGACGGTACTGATGGCCATAAACAACAGATCAATAAAAGAAGCTTTGGAACCTGGCTGTCGAAAAATCGGCAAATAAAATAGGATCAATGACAAAATAGTCATTATCAGATAATAAAAAACGATCACTTGGATCGATGAAACATTGTTAGCAATAAAAAAGCGGCTTTTCCGCAAATTGCGCTGAAATAATCTCCGGATATCCATGGAATTCTCCTAACATAAAATTCGATAACTTAAGTATAGCAAACTTGTTCAAATTACGATATTTTTCCTTGTTTGTGTGAAATATCATTTTTTCTAAGGAATTTGTTCTTAAAAGAAATATTATTATTTGAACACAATTAATTCACAAATTCCAGTTATTCTATATCCATACCAACAAACAACCCAAACACTTTTCATTTTTAACTCCTTCCCCGCCTTTGTAAAAGGGCGGGGCCTTTTTTGCCACTCTATAAAAAAGAGTGGTTTTTTTGTGGAGAAAATCGCTATAATAGGGCAAAGCGAGGGATGGATATGGTGGAGTTAAAAGTAAATACAACAGTAGCACCAAAACAAATTGCGGAGATCTATCAAAGGGTTGGTTTTGACAAAGCAATCAACGATGAGAAGCGACTTCAGCGAATGTTGAGGGAAACACCTTTGATGATCAGTGTGTGGGATAATACGCGATTGGTAGGCTTTGTCCGCTGTTTGACAGATTTTGAGTATTTTTGTTATATCAGTGAATTGGCAATTCTTCCTGAATATCAAAGACAGAAAATCGGCAGTTGCTTATTGGCGGAGGTCCAGAATTATCTGGGGGAACGTGTCATGCTGACGTTGCGAGCAGAAGCAACAGCCCAAACGTTTTATCAAAAAATCGGATACGAAAAAACAGCCAATATGTTTCGAATTCATCGGGAGGGATAGTCATGATGACCATTGAAAAAAACAAAAAACTTTCTATTAACGAGATGCGCAGGATTTTTGAAAATTCTGGTATTCGACGACCAATTCACGATTTGCAACGATTAAAAAGAATGCGAGACAATGCTAATATTTTATACACCGCTTGGCAAGACGGAAAAGCAGTAGGTCTATTAAGAGGTGTTTCAGATGGTTCTTACTGCTGCTATATTTCTGATTTGGCAGTGGATAAAACTTATCAACGGCAAGGAATCGGTAAAAAGCTAGTGACGACATTAAGGCAAGATTTGGGTTCTAAGATTTCACTTGTGCTGCTTGCGGCACCTGAAGCAATGAATTATTATCCTAAACTTGGCTTTGAACAGGTGACAGATGCCTTTAAAGTGCTGAGGAAATATTGATTCATAACGGGATATTTTTTATAAAATCAAAGGAAAAGTTTTCAAAAAGCAGTTTTTTATCTCTAAAGTTTTTACTCAGATAACTTGTTAGATAAAAATATACGAACTCTTTCCCCGCCCTTGCGAAAGAGCGGGGCTTTTTTGCTGCTCTTTGAAAAAGAATGTACTTCTTATACCCATTTAAAGTCATCGAGAAGATACTACTGAATCTTGCATTTATTCAAGAAGATTTCCACACGGTTCCTATTTTTTTGTTTTGATTTTTTTCTTACTTTTGCTATGATACGGAGGCAAGCAAAATAGAAGAAGGTTATACAATGACAAAAAAATATACAAAGACGTTTCAAATAAATTACCCCGATATCGACCCATTTCAACAGCTTAAACTTTCCCGATTGTTTGATTTTTGTACAGTAGTTTCTTATGAACAAAGCGACCTTGTTGGGATCGGCCCGGCTTATCTATCACAACGAGGGATCAATTGGATCATTAATGAAGCGGAATGCTGGTTTGAGCGATTTCCACGGTATAAAGAGACCATCACTATCGATGTGTATGCCACAACGTACAATAAATTTTTTATCTATCGCCGTTTTGATCTCTTTGCGGAAGATCATCAGCAAATCGGTAGTATCTTGATGTCGCTTTCGCTGCTGCGATTAGAGACTCGCAAAATCTATCCAATTTCAGAAGAAGTCGGTGAAGCATTCGGCGCAGAATTTTCTAAACGGTTGTATCGCTTTAAACGAGCAGATAACAGTCAATTACCGGAAAATCCCGTGCACCAAATCCGGCCTAAGTACAGTCATTTAGACTACAATCAGCATGTTTATAATATCTATTATTACGAATGGATGCTGGACAGCCTGCCAATGGAATTCTTAAAGGAAAATCAAATCAAAGAGTTAGCGATGCGTTTTGAAGAAGAGATTGCGTTGGATGAACCGGTATCAGTCGTTTCCGCCATCACAGAAGATGAACCGATCACAACGGTCTTGGCGATAAAATCAGCGGAAAAAGAAAAAGCGATCGCAACGATCGTTTGGCAAAACGTTAATGCAAGGGAGGAAAATAAATGGAGTATGAACTTGCAGAATTAACAGAAGCAAAACGGCAGATCGATTCAACACTGCACAAGCTGTACGAAACGGTCAAAACCTTTGAGGCAAAAGAAAACGCGGCACGTTATAAATCTCAGATCACGTTGGCGAAACGGCGCATCAAAGCGTTTGAGATCGCGGTTTCTTTTATAGAGGCAGAAATTGCCAGAAAGTCATAAATAAAAATTTTTTCGAATCATTATATAGAAATTTTTATAAAAAGATCCACAGAAAAAGCGTTTAAAGAAAAGAGGGATTCAAATGAAGATCGCGATTTTAGGGTTTTCCGGCAGCGGAAAATCCACACTGGCTAGGTATCTTTCCAATACATTGAAGCTTCCTGTTTTGCATCTTGACACTGTCCAATTTACAAGCGGCTGGCAGGAACGAGAGCGATCCGAAGCCAAAGCGATCGTCGCCTCTTTTCTTGAAAAAAATGATTGGATCATTGAAGGTAATTATGGGAGCTTTTATCAGAAAGAACGCTTAGAACAAGCAGACTGTATCTTTATTCTGACATTTTCTCGATGGGCATCCTTACGCAGAGTGATCGCCCGCAGAATCAAGTATCACAACCAGACACGCCCTGATATGGCGCCAGGCTGTATTGAAAAAATCGATAGAGACTTTTTACGGTGGATCTTGTATGAAGGCAGAAGTACTGAAAAACAGCAGCATTTTGCGGCAATCGCGCAAAACTATCCGGAAAAAACACATGTCATCAAGAACCAGCGGCAGTTGGATGCTGTCTATCAAAGAAAAAGCTGAATCGGCAGACTGACAAAAAATTTGAAGAAAAAATTATTGTTGGAAAAAACGCGGGCAGACAACGTTCCTTTGACGTATCAGAAATTTTAGGACTGTAAAAAACTCTGAATTTCCGATATAATACCAAAGGAGTAAAGCGGAGGATAAAAGATGGCACAATTATTTTTCAAGTACGGTACAATGAACAGCGGCAAGACGATCGAGATCTTAAAAGTCGCTCATAATTATGAAGAACAAGACAAGCCGGTTGTGATCATGACCAGCGGCTTGGACACTCGGGCAGGTGTCGGAAATGTCTCCAGCCGGATCGGTTTGGAACGAGAAGCGATTCCTATTTTTGAAGAGACTGATGTTTTTACATTGATCCGTGAACTGCCATTCACACCTTATTGTGTTTTGATCGATGAAGCGCAATTTTTATTGAAAAAACATGTTTTGGATTTTACGAAAGTCGTAGATGAATTGAATATTCCCGTGATGGCATTTGGCCTGAAAAACGATTTTCGCAATGAACTGTTTGAAGGGTCAAAATATTTGCTATTGTACGCGGATAAAATCGAAGAGATGAAAACGATCTGCTGGTTCTGTCACAAAAAAGCAACGATGAATCTGCATTATATCGATGGAAAACCGGTCTATGAAGGCGACCAAGTCCAAATCGGCGGGAATGAAGCATATTATCCTGTCTGCCGACACCATTATTTCCATCCTGAGATCAAACGATCAGAAAAGGAGAGCAAGAATGTACGATCAATTACAAGCAATTGAAGATCGCTATGAAGAATTAGGCGAATTGTTGAGTGATCCTGAAGTCATTTCCGATACGAAACGCTTTATGCAGCTTTCTAAAGAAGAAGCCAATACACGGGAAACCGTAGAAGTGTATCGTCGTTACAAAGAAGTGGTCCAAGGAATCAAAGACACCGAAGAGCTTTTAGGAGAAAATCTGGATGCGGAAATGGCGGAAATGGCCAAAGAAGAATTATCCGATTTAAAAAAAGAAAAAGAAGTATTAGAAGAACGAATCAAGATCTTGTTATTACCCAAAGATCCTAACGACGACAAAAATATCATCATGGAGATCCGCGGCGCTGCCGGCGGTGACGAAGCGGCATTATTTGCCGGCGATTTATTCAATATGTATCAAAAATACGCGGAAGCACAAGGCTGGAGAGTCGAAGTGATGGATGCCAATATCACCGGTATCGGCGGCTACAAAGAAGTCATCATGATGATTACCGGCGAGAACGTCTACTCAAAATTGAAATACGAAAGCGGCGCACACCGAGTACAACGGGTACCGTCTACTGAATCACAAGGACGGATCCATACCTCCACAGCGACGGTCGTTGTCATGCCTGAAGCGGAAGAAGTGGATGCCGATATCGATGAAAAAGATATTCGGGTAGATATTTACCACGCGTCTGGTGCCGGCGGACAGCACGTCAATAAAACAGCTTCCGCAGTTCGTTTAACACACATTCCTACTGGTATCGTGGTAGCGATGCAAGACGAACGCTCACAGCTTAAAAATCGCGAAAAAGCGATGAAAGTTTTACGAGCACGGGTCTATGATCAGATCTCGCAAGAAGCTCAAAGCGAATACGACGCTACTCGTAAATCGGCTGTCGGAACAGGAGACCGTTCGGAACGGATCCGTACCTATAACTTCCCGCAAAACCGCGTAACTGATCACCGGATTGGTTTGACGATCCAAAAACTCGATCAAATCTTAGCTGGGAAATTAGACGAAATCGTTGATGCGTTGATTTTGTATGATCAAACATCGAAATTGGAAGAAATGCAAAATGGTTAAAAAAACGTATCGAGAAGTCCTGACACGGGCTTCTTCTTTTTTAGAAGAACAGGGGAAAGAAGGTTATGGGATCCAATTTTTGTTTTTAGAACGAAAAAATTGGACAAAAACCGACTGGCTGTTGAAAATGAATGAGGAGATTTCTCAAGAAGACGAGAAACAGATCCAAGAAGATCTCGCCGCACTTTTGCAAGATCAGCCGCCGCAATATCTTTTAGGCTACGCTGATTTTTATGGACATCGTCTGCAGGTCACACCGGCGACATTGATTCCTCGACCGGAAACAGAAGAACTTGTGGAATTGTGCTTAAAGAAAACCTCAGAGGAGGAGCTGAAAGTCGTAGATGTCGGCACCGGTACCGGCGCGATCGCCATCAGCTTGAAACTGGCGCGGCCAGCTTGGCAAGTGATCGCTACTGATATTTCCGAAGCCGCGCTGACTGTTGCGAAACATAATGCCCAACAGCTGCAAGCAGACATTGATTTTCGTTTAGGAGATACTTTAGCACCGCTCCCAGGTGAAAAGATCGATATCTTGATTTCCAATCCCCCTTATATCAGTGAAGCAGAATGGGAGATTATGGACGAAAGTGTGCGGATGTACGAGCCTAAAACGGCGCTATTTGCGAAAAATGACGGTCTGGCGGTCTATCAAAAATTGGCGCTGGAAAGCCGTGATTTATTAAAGCCTGACGGAAAGATCTTTTTGGAGATCGGCTTTCAGCAAGGAGCAGCGGTCAAAGAGATTTTTAGTAAAGCCTTCCCTAAAAAATCAGTTCAGATTTTTCAAGATATGGCAAAACTTGATCGGATGATTGTAGTCAGTTGAAAGGACTTGTGGAAAAAAACTTTTTCAAAATGTTTCACATTAAAAAAACAAAGCAGCATCAATAGTTCCACAAGTTAAAAACTTATCAACAAGGTTATGCACACTTGACAAATGATTTATCCACAAAATGTGGAAAAGAAAAACGAAAATGTTGAAAACTAAGTCATTTTATGGAAAAAGGTTGTGAATAAACTGTGGAAACAAAAATATATGAAGAAAATGAAATAGCCGCTGCGGCACAAAAAATCAAAGAAGGAGAGCTGATCGCTTTTCCCACAGAAACCGTCTATGGATTGGGAGCTAATGCGCTTTTGCCTGAATCAGTAGCACAGGTTTTTAAGGTAAAAGGGCGGCCTAGCGATAATCCGCTGATCGTTCATGTGACAGATTTTCAGCAAGTGCTTCCATTTGTGGATAAAATCCATCCATTAGCGGAAAAAATCGTTGAAAAATACTGGCCTGGACCGTTAACATTGATCTTTTCCATCAAAAATGGCGTTTTACCGGCAGTTGTCACTGGCGGGTTATCCACAGCGGCATTTCGAATGCCTGATAATAAAAAAACGTTATCATTGATCAAAGAATCTGGTGTGCCGCTTGTCGGTCCTAGCGCGAATACCTCAGGGAAACCAAGTCCCACTACCAGCGAGCATGTGTATCACGATCTTAAAGGAAAGATCGCTGGTATTTTAGAAGATGGCGCGACAGCGATCGGCGTAGAATCAACAGTCCTTGATCTCAGCGATCCGACAAAAGCACCATTGATTTTACGACCGGGTGCAGTCACTAAAGAAGATTTGGAAAAAGAGCTGCAAACAACGATCAATGTGGACAAACATTTGGTCAAAGAATCGGAGACGCCAAAAGCGCCGGGGATGAAATATAAACATTATGCTCCGGATACGAAAGTGCTGATGGTAAAATCAGAAGATTGGCCGGCTGCCTTAGCATGGATCAAGGACAAGAAGATCCGTGCCGGGGTGATCGCAGGACCTCAAATCGCTGAACAGATGCGTTATGATACCGCCGCGGTCTACATGTATCCACAAGATACCGTTGATGCCGCCGCCAAAGGTTTGTTTGCAGGACTAAGAGCGCTTGACGAATCATGGATCGATCTGGATGTGATCTTAGTGGAAGTCTTTCCGGAAACCGGATTAGGGACCGCTTATATGAACCGCTTGAAAAAAGCCGCTGCACAAAATTATTTTCAGCCAACAGCTGAAGAAAACTAGCTTATTAATAAAATGACCGAACGAAAGTTGTTGCATCCTTTCATTCGGACATTTTTTATTTTTATTTCGTGTGCTGTTGTTTGGCTAAGATTTGTTCAAATTCTTCTCGGTCATTTTCTAAAAAGTGGGGCAAATATAAAGGAATTTCATCAAAAAAATCTCCTTGATCCGCGTAAGCAGATGGGTCCAATGAACCTTCTTCAGTAGCGATCTCAAACAGCATCCGGTTTGGTTCGCGGAAGTATAGGGATTGGAAGAATTCACGATTTTTCACGCCGGAATTGTTGAAGTTCCGCTGATTCAATAATTCATCCAACTCATGTAGTCTTGCCACATCTTTCACACCAAAAGCGACATGATGGACACCGCCGATACCAAGATCCGCCAACGGACTGTGGATATCGTGGATTAAATGAACTTCTTGATAAAATGTTTCTTCTTGATTTTCCAAAACGGTGACTTGTTTCTTTGTATCGAAAAATCCAGTCTCACCTTTTCGTACCCAGCCTAATAAATCCGTCAGCTCTTTTTCAGTAGCTGCAGGATATTGGACCCTTAGTTGGATTGCATCGATCCCTAAAATCGCGTGCTCTACAGGAATATCTCCATGTTGGAATGGATAGTAATCGCTGGCGCTTTCAAATTCCCGCAACGGTGTCAATGACATTTGGGTGTTATCAGGAGCCTCAAAACGCAGGATTGGACGGCCGTTGAAAGTTTCGATTCCATAGTGGCAAATATCTGCCGCTTCCAAACGTTCTTGCCAAAATTCCAACGATGCTTCAGAAGGGACTTTTAAAACAGTCCGTTCGATATTGTTGGTACCGAATTTATGGTCTTCTCCTTCACGAACTTCAAAAAAAGTCAGTTCAGTACCGATCCGTTGATGGTCATCGGAGAAAAAGAGATGATACATGGTATGATCGTCTTGATTGATCGTTTTCATTAGTAATTTTAAGCCAAGTGTATTATGATAAAAATCGAACGTAGGTTTAATGAAACGATTTAAAATCGAAATGTGATGGATACGTGCATTCATACAAAAAATCCTTTCTTTTAGGAGGTTATTATGGAAAAATTTTTTCAACAAGGCCAAGATGAGACGTTAGTCGTGGCTTTTCATGGAACTGGCGGAAATGAATATCAACTGCTGTCAACGATCGCAGCACTCTATCCAGATGCCAGCGTTCTCAGCTATTTAGGAGAATCCGGCAACGGATCAGACCGCCGCTTTTTTGCCCCTCTAGTCGCTGGAAAACTGGATCGTACCGATTTTGAACAGCGAACAGCTGATTTTCTCGAAAACGAATGGCCCAACGTAGAGAAAAAGAACAAAACGGTTTTGATCGGCTATTCTAACGGTGCCAATTTCATCCTAGGGTTGCTGGAAAAAGCGCCACAACTTGCTGATACGGTTATTTTACTTCATCCAAGTAATTTCGTCTATCAATTCGAAGCGACAGATGCCGCAACCGATATCGTCCTGACAAGCGGTGCTCAAGACAGGATCAGCTTGCCTGGTGAAGCATTGGCATTGTCGCAACAACTAGAACAAGTCTTTCCACATGTCCATTTCCTTTTGCTGGACGGGGAACATACGGTAAATCACGATGAAGTCGATCGTTTGAAGAAGTATTTGAATGAACATGAATAAGAAGCTCCGTTTCAAGTCCGCTGTTTGCGGATGCTTGAAACGGTTTTTTTGTATCCGTAAATTTGCCATGAGTGACTTTTAGAAAGGATTTCAGACCTCCCCTTCTGATTTTCTATCTAAAAAAATAAAGCGCTTTAAAAAACGTTGACATTCCTTTTCAAACTCGGTATATTTTAATTAATAAGAATAGTGGATAGTGATTGTTTCAGTACAAGCTAAACCTAATTTGCGTGAAATCAGAGGCGTTTTCATGCTGATTAGGCTTTTTTTATGGAAAGGAGTTCAGAAAAGTGCGGATCGAGAAGATTTTAAATAACAATGTAATCGTATCGAAAGATCAAAGGAACAATGAGATCGTCGCAATGGGCAGAGGATTAGCGTTCAGGAAACGCATCGGGGATTTTGTTCAATCGGAAAAAATCGATAAAATCTTCCATTTATCTGATACATCGACTTCTCAGAAGTTTCAAGAATTAGTCAATGATATTCCTATAGAGTATCTGGCGCTTGCCGATGAAATCGTTGAATATGCAAAATCCACTCTTGAGATCGCATTGAATGACTCAGTTTATATTTCGCTGACCGATCATTTATATACTGCTATCGAGCGTTGCAAGAATGGTATTCAAGTACCCAATATTTTGTTATGGGACATCAAACGCCTTTTCCCAAAAGAGTTTGGGGTAGGAAAGCGTGCAATAGAGAAAATCAGTCAATATTATCATACCCAGTTGTCGGAAGATGAAGCAGGGTTTATCGCGCTTCACTTAGTTAACGGACAAACCGACAGCAGCCAAGAGGATATGTACGAATTCACCAAAACTTTGCAAGACATCTTAAATATCGTCCGCTATTATTTTAAAATCGATTTTGACGAAGATTCTGTCTATTTTTATCGGTTCACCACTCATCTGCGGTTCTTTTTATCGCGGGTCACCAGTCAAACGATCCATGATGGAGAAGTTGAAGAGGAACTATTGCAGATCGTTACTAAAAAATATAGTAACGCATTGCGATGTGTTGAGAAGATCGATCAATTTCTCAAAGACAAATATGCATATCAGATGTCTAGCGATGAAAAAATGTATTTAACGATTCATATTGCGCGTTTAGTGCAAAAGAGTCGTTGAGGATAACTAAAGGAAAGGAGGATCAAAGAGAAATACCCAAGTAACGAAGCGATTTGCGCAGAACCCATCTGCCTGCGTGATCTTAAACAAGATCGCGGCTTGGATAGTGACATTCAGTTGGCTAAACCTTCAATCAAAATAAAATTGGAGGAATCAAAATGGGAAAATATCATGAATTAGCGAAAAAGATCGTAGCAAATGTCGGCGGCAAAGAAAATATCAATAGTTTGACCCACTGTATCACCCGCTTACGATTCAAGTTGAAAGATGAAGGACAAGCAAAAGATGACATATTGAAAAATATGGACGGCGTCGTGACAGTCATGAAAAGCGGCGGACAGTATCAAGTAGTTATCGGCAATCATGTGCCGGCTGTATTCGAAGATGTAGTAGAGATCGCCGGAATCACCAATGAAGGCGCAGAAGATTCATCTGATCAAGGAATCTTCAATCGTTTGATCGATATCATCAGTTCCGTCTTTCAGCCGTTTCTAGGGGCATTGGCAGCCAGCGGGATGATCAAAGGGATCAATGCTTTGTTGGTTGCGACGGGAGTTTTAACGACAACTAGCGGTACGTATCAGATGCTCAATGGCATCGGAGACGCGTTGTTTTACTTCATGCCGATCGCAGTAGCTGTAGCAGCGGCGAAAAAATTCAAATTCAATCAATATGTTGGCTTGGCAATTGGTGCGGCGCTTGTTTATCCAAGTCTGCAGTTGGACGCTTTTTCTGCAGCAGGGGAACCGATCATGACACTGTTTGACGGCAGTTTGTTCGCTAGTCCTGTCTACACTACTTTTTTAGGTATCCCATTAGTCGCAACGAACTACACAAGTTCTGTAGTACCGGCGATTTTTGTCGTTTGGATCGCTAGTAAGTTTCAAAAGGTTGTGCGAAAGGCTCTGCCGGAATTACTTCATGCCTTTTTTGTTCCATTCTTTGTGTTATTACTCTCCGTCCCTCTTGGATTTTTGGTGATTGGTCCAGTGATCAGTCTTTTGACGAATTTATTGGCGGGCGGATTTGATGCGCTGATGAACTTCTCACCGCTTCTTTTTGGTCTTGTTTTAGGTACAGTGTGGCAAGTATTGGTTATTTTTGGACTACATTGGAGCGTGATTCCAATCGCTATGATCCAGCTGTCGACTTTAGGGTATTCGACATTAGTAGGTACATTTGGTGCAAGTTTTGCCCAAACTGCAGCTGTATTTGCGATGTATTTCAAACTGAAGAATCCAAAAGAAAAAGCGCTAGTTATCCCGGCTGTGATTTCCGGAATTTGTGGTGTGACGGAGCCGGCAATCTATGGACTCTCACTACCTAAGAAAAAACCATTTATTTTCTCGATGATTGGCGGCGGGATCAGCGGCGCATTCATGGCGGCGATGGGCGTTAGAAGCTACAATATGGGTGGTTTAGGTGTGTTTGGCTTTCCTAGTTACGTGAATACTGAAACCGGCGATATGAGTGGGATGATCTATGCATTGATCGCCGTTGCTATCGCTTCGGTGATCGGCTTTACATTGACATTCTTCTTCTGGAAGGATGACACAGTGGAAGAACCAATCCGTGAGACAGCAACGATCGCTAAAGAAACCATTGAAACACCATTGCAAGGAACTATCGCACCGTTATCTCTGGCAAAAGATGAAGCATTTTCTCAAGGAGCATTAGGTAAAGGTGTTTTGATCTATCCTGAAAAAGGAGAAGTGGTGGCACCTTTTGATGGTACAGTGATGACACTGTTTCCAACGAAACACGCTATCGGTTTAGTTTCAGAAGGCGGATTAGAATTACTGATCCATATTGGTTTGGACACCGTTCAATTAGATGGAAAATATTTCGAAGCACATGTCCTGCAAGGAGAGCATGTGAAGAAAGGTCAAAAATTAGTCACCTTTGATATCGAAGCGATCCAAAACGCAGGGTACAGCGTGGAAACACCGATCATTGTGACCAATGCGGAGGATTATCTGGATATTTTAGAAAATCAAGAAAAAGCTGTCGCAACAGGTGATGAACTGATTACTGCACTGATCTGATCAGTCTTTTAATCAAAAACAAGCGGATAGATATAGCTTAAAAATATCTGTCCGCTTGTTTTTATCTGATGTGTTCAATTAGGCAGAAAAGAATCATGGATCAATGAAGCGACAGGTTTTTCCTGCATGATGGCGGAAGATGTCGGCCGTTTGTCGATTTCTTGTCCGATCTGGATCAAATGATTGAGATTCTGCTGATAATTATCAGCGAAAGTACAGCTGTACAGCAGGTCTAAAAGATAGCAGACAGAAGTATTGATGGTAAAATTACCGATTTTGGAATATAGGCGTTCTCTGGTCGTAAGATGTAAAACCCCGTCGCTGACTTTTGCTAAAGTGTTCTCACCGATACTGGTCAACGCGAGGATCGGTACTTGATTTCTCTTTAAAAGATCTACAGTCTGCAGAATCATTTTATTTTCACCGGTATAAGAAATAAGGATGGCACAAGTATCTGCCGAGCAGTTGGATGCTTCGTAAGCGGATTCACCGAAAGTGGTCACGATCTCAACATCTTTTTTGATTCGCTTCATTTTCAAGGCGAAATCCTGTGAGATCAGCGTATTCGCATTGCTGGCAAAGATCTTGATCTTCTCTGCTTTCAGTAACAATTGCTTTGCTTGCTGCAGCGTATCATGAGTCAGCAACGAGAGGGTATCATCAATAGTGGTCCGTTCCAATGTCGCCAACTTATTGGCAATCGTCATCAATCCATCGGTGGCAGAAAAAGGCAGGTTCGCATCTACCTCAGTAAAATGACTGTGAAGATAGTTTTGTTCGGTCAAAAAAACTTCCCGCAGTTCCAACCACCCGTCGTAGCCAAGTTTTTTGGCGACACGGATCAATGTGGAGGGATGGACGAAAGTTGCTTGAGCGATCTCCTTGATGGTCATTTCGCCGATTTTTTCTGAATGATGGGAAATATACTCGATCACCGCAGATTCAGCGGCAGAAAAATCGGTTTGTTTCATTTTTTCACTTAACAGCATGGGTTTCTCCTTTTTACATAGATCCTTTATAGTTTGTAAATCTATCATACTGTATTTATGGATCAAAATGGGCAAAAAGCCCAAAAATGTAAACGCTATTTACAAAGTGTTGATTGAAAAAATATCGATTCTGTAAATACTATTTGAACTTTAAGAGGAAATATTGCAACTGCTATTTACAAAATTGATAATTAAATTGTAAACAAAAAGAAGGGAGCAAGAATATGACAGGAATCAAAATTGCAACGATTGGCGGCGGCAGCAGCTATACACCGGAATTGATGGAGGGCTTTATCAAACGTTATGATGAATTGCCGATCCGGGAAATCTGGTTAGTAGATGTAGAAGAAGGAAAAGGAAAATTAGAAATCGTTGGTGAGATGGCACAGCGGATGTGGGATGCCTCACCTTATGATGTCAAGGTCTATCGGACATTAGACCGTGAAGAGGCGTTGAAAGACGCTGATTTTGTAACGACACAATTTCGGGTAGGCCAGCTGAATGCCCGAGTTAAAGACGAACGCATCCCGGCTTATTATGGCATGTTGGGGCAAGAAACCAACGGCGCCGGCGGGATGTTCAAAGCTTTCCGTACGATTCCGGTGATCTTAGAAATCGTGGAAGAAATGAAACGCCTTTGTCCGAATGCTTGGCTGATCAATTTTGCTAATCCAAGCGGAATGGTGACTGAAGCGGTGATCCGTTACGGAAAATGGCCGCGGGTCATTGGATTGTGCAATGTGCCGGTGATGGCTATGATGACGGAGCCGGATCTTCTGGATACTCCAAAAGATGAATTGATCTATAAGTTCGCTGGATTGAATCATTTCCATTGGCATAAAGTCGCTGACAAAAAAGGCAATGATGTCACACAGCAATTGATCGATCGATTATATGACGAAGACAATGGATTGCCGAAAAATATTTTTGATATTCCTTTTTACAAAGAACAACTAGAGCAAATGCAGATGATTCCATGCGGTTATCATCGCTATTATTATCGTGAAGAAGAAATGTTGGATCATGCCCTGGAGGAATATCAAACAATCGGAACACGGGCCCAGCAAGTCAAGGAAACCGAAGCAGAACTGTTCGAACTTTACAAAGATCCACATCTGGATCACAAACCAGAACAGTTGCAAAAACGCGGCGGGGCTTATTATTCTGATGCAGCTTGCGAAACCATCGCTTCCATCTATGCCAATAAAGAAACTCAAATCGTAGTTTCAACTATCAACGACGGTGCAGTCCCTGATCTGCCGGCGGATTGTGTAGTGGAAGTCACTGCCTATGTCGGCGGACAAGGAGCTCGAAACGTTGCTTTCGGACCATTGCCGACAGCAGAACGCGGTTGGCTGCAAGTAATGAAGAACATGGAATTGGTGACTATCGAAGCGGCAGTAACTGGTGATTATGGTACGGCTTTACAGGCCTTCACTATCAATCCGTTGATTCGTTCTGGAGAAACAGCGAAGCGGATCATGGACGAATTGTTTATCGCTCATAAAAAACATCTGCCGCAATTTTCAGCGGCAATCGAGAAATTAGAAGCAGAAGGAATTACGGTTCAAGACGAGATCGCCCGCACGATCGATGAACCCGCAGTGACTGTCGAATAGATTTAGGAGGAAGAACAAATGGGATTTAGAAAAGATTTCTTATGGGGCGGCGCGACTGCCGCAAATCAATGCGAAGGCGGCTATGCAGAAGACGGTCGAGGATTAGCCAACGTGGATGTAGTTCCCATTGGCAAAGACCGTTTTCCGGTGATCACTGGTGAAATGAAGATGTTCGACTTTGATGATGAACATTTTTACCCAGCAAAAGTCGCTATCGATATGTATCATCGGTATAAAGAAGACATCGCGTTATTTGCGGAAATGGGTTTTAAAACCTATCGTCTGTCGATCGCTTGGAGCCGGATTTTCCCTAAAGGTGATGAAAAAGAACCTAACGAAGCTGGCTTGCAATTTTACGAAGACGTCTTTAACGAATGTAAAAAATACGGCATCGAACCATTGGTGACTATTACCCATTTTGATTGCCCAATGCATTTGATCAAAGAATACGGCGCTTGGCGTTCACGGGAATTAGTAGGTTTTTACGAAAACTTATGCCGAGTGATCTTCAATCGCTACAAAGGACTGGTCAAATATTGGCTGACCTTCAATGAGATCAACATGATCCTGCACGCGCCGTTTATGGGGGCTGGTTTGTATTTTGAAGAAGGCGACAACAAAGAACAAGTCAAATACCAAGCTGCCCATCATGAACTATTGGCCAGTGCGATCGCCACAAAGATCGCTCATGAAGTCGATCCGGAAAATAAAGTCGGCTGTATGCTGGCGGCAGGTGCCAACTATCCATATAATTGCAGACCGGAAGATGTTTGGGCCTCCAGAAAAGCGGATCGAGAAAATTATTTCTTTATCGATGTTCAATCGAGAGGGGAATATCCGGCATACGCCTTAAAAGAAATGGAACGCAACGGAATCACTATTGAAATGGAAGACGGTGATCTGGAGCTGTTAAAAGCTCATACCGTTGACTTTATCTCTTTCTCTTATTACTCTTCGCGGGTTTCTACGACAGATCCGAAGCTATTGGATCAAACAGCGGGAAATATTTTCGTATCAGTAAAAAATCCTTATCTTGAAGCCAGTGAATGGGGCTGGCAGATCGATCCATTAGGTTTGCGGATCACCATGAATGATCTGTATGATCGTTACCAAAAGCCGCTGTTTATTGTAGAAAACGGCTTAGGCGCGGTGGATGAACCGGACGAAAACGGCTACGTGGCAGACGACTATCGTATCGATTATCTGGCTGCTCATATCCAAGCCATGAAAGATGCAGTAGAACAAGACGGTGTAGATCTTTTAGGCTACACCACATGGGGTTGTATCGACCTAGTTTCTGCCGGCACGGGAGAAATGAAGAAGCGCTACGGATTCATTTACGTGGATCGGGATAACGAAGGAAACGGGACTTTGAAACGAACCAAGAAAAAATCTTTCGATTGGTACAAGAAAGTCATCGAAACCAATGGAGAAGACCTTAGCAATCAGTAATAACTGAGGATCTGAGTTAAATAAATATCCGAACGACAGATGAGAAAAATCTGCATGTCTTGCGGTAAGGACCGTTAGACTGCAGGAAACTCTCTGGCGCTCGGATGTTTTATTTTCAACTATTTTAACCGGCACATTATTTCCAATCTCCTAAACTAGACGGATATTTTTTTATTTGTTAATATACCCTTATAGGTATTTTAAAAAAGAGTGGAGGTTGTGAGAATATGTTTGGATTTTTTAAAGGAACATCAAATATATCAACAAAAGAATTAGCGGAAAAATTAAAGGATAAGAATAAATTGATCGATGTACGCAGTCGTGATGAATACCGCATGGGGCATATTCCGAGAGCGGAAAATATCGAATTGAATAAAATCGCAAACTATAAAGGAAAGACGGATCAGCCGATTTATGTGATCTGTCAATCAGGTGCCCGCAGCAGTCAAGCCGTGCGTATTTTACAACAAAAAGGATATCAAGCAATTAATGTTCGCGGCGGCATGAATCAATGGAATGGACCGGTCAAAGGAGGAAAATGGGCATGAAAATCGTTATTGTAGGTGGTGTTGCTGGCGGAATGTCTGCTGCGACACGTTTGCGTCGTTTGATGGAGGATGCGGAAATCGTTGTTTTAGAAAAAGGACCGTACGTTTCTTTTGCCAACTGCGGACTGCCGTATCATCTATCCGGAGAGATCTCCCAAAGAGAACAGCTGATCGTTCAAACACCGGAAGCATTGCAGCAGCGTTTTAATTTGGATGTACGGCCAGAACATGAAGTGATCGCTATCGATCCTGAAAACAAACGTGTAACGGTTCGGTATAAGGAAACAACCATCGTTGAAGAGTACGACAAATTGATCCTATCTCCTGGCGGAAAACCGTTTATTCCTGAGATCCCAGGAATAACTGCCGCGGAAAATGTTTTCACCTTACGGAACATTCCGGATCTGGATAAGATTATGGCTGCTTTAGCAGATAAAAAAATCCAAAAAGCGACTGTCATTGGCGCGGGCTTTATCGGTCTGGAAGCAGCAGAAAACCTGAAAAAGCGTGGGTTAGAAGTAACAATCGTTGAAAAAGCACCACAAGTTTTACCGCCATTAGACGAAGAAATGGCCGCTTTTGTCAAAAATGAGCTTACGAAACATGGGATCGAGATCATCACCAATCAATCGGTTGCTGCATTTGAAGAAGGTGGCAAACAACTGATCCTTGAAAACGGGGAAACAGTACAAAGTGATTTAACAATTTTAGCAGTAGGTGTACAACCGGAAAATCATTTAGCGAAAGAGGCAGGACTAGAGCTGGGATTTCGCGGGGGTATTTTAGTTGACGAAACCTATCAAACCAGTGTTCCGGATATTTATGCGGTGGGGGATGCGATTGTCGTCAAACAGCAAATAACGGGCCAAGATACGTTGATCTCACTTGCATCGCCGGCAAATCGCCAAGGCCGGCAAGTAGCGGATATCATTGCTGGATTGCCGCGAAAAAATCAAGGAAGTATCGGTACTGCGATCCTTCGCGCATTCGACTTGACGGCGGGGATGACAGGTTTGAATGAACGACAAGTTCGTCAACAGGAACTTGTTCACCAAATCGTCCATGTTTCCGGAAAAGACCATGCTGGATATTTTCCTGATGCAAAAGAGATACTGCTGAAATTGATTTTTGATCCCAAAACCGGGGAAATCTATGGTGCGCAAGGAATCGGCGCAAACGGTGTAGACAAGCGGATCGATGTCTTGGCGACTGCTATCAAAGGCGATTTGACGATCTTTGATCTGCCGGAGTTGGAATTCACTTACGCACCGCCTTTTGGTTCCGCCAAAGATCCGGTCAATATGTTGGGCTACGCAGCTATGAATATCGCAGAAGGTCTTAGCGAAACGATCCAATGGCATGAATTGACTAAAGCGCAAAAACAAGGCAAAATACTCTTGGATGTACGCAGCGAAGAAGAGTTGTCTCAAGACGGCCGCTTACAACAAGCCGTCAATATCCCGCTGAATCAGTTAAGAACGCGTTTGGATGAATTAATAAAAGACCAAGAGTATATCGTCAGCTGCCGCAGCGGTCTGCGAAGCTATATCGCCGAACGAATCTTGAAGCAGAATGGATTTAGCGTCCAAAATCTTGATGGTGCATTCGCGCTGTATCAAACAGTCCGTCCAGATGAAATCATTTATGAATAGGAGATACAAAGTATGGAATGTGATAAAAATATTCTCAATCGGTTGAAACGGGCGGAAGGACAAGTTCGCGGTGTCCAAAAAATGATCCATGAAGAAAAAGATTGTGTGGATGTCATTACCCAGTTGAGTGCGGTCCGTTCCAGTATTGATCGCATCATGGGGATGATCGTCGCGGAAAATCTGAAAAATTGTCTGGAACATCCTCAAGAAGATGCTCAGTTGCAAGCAGAGAAAATCCAGCAAGCAATGATGATGGTCATTAAAAAATAAAGACGGTTAAAAAATAGGATCTTATAAGTGAAATCAGTTAATTAAATAACTACCTTTTTATAGACAAAATATCTGACAAATCACAAAAAATGCGGTAGTGTTAGTATGTAATACTACTAAGGAGGCATATATTTATGGGTTTAAAGGATACGTATAAATTAGCAAATGGTGTAGAGATCCCTGTTGTAGGATTTGGAACTTGGCAAACACCAGATGGTCAAGTAGCCGAAGATTCTGTTTTAGCGGCTTTGAAAGCTGGGTATCGTCACATCGATACTGCTGCGGCTTACGGCAACGAAGAATCAGTTGGCAGAGGGATCAAGGCAAGCGGGATTCCTCGCGAAGAATTGTTCGTAACAACAAAATTATGGAACAAAGATCATTCTTATGATTTGGCCAAACAAGCCATCGAAGATTCTTTAACAAAACTGGGCTTGGATTATTTAGATCTATATTTGATTCACTGGCCTAACCCAATCGATTTCCGTGATAATTGGGAACAAGCGAACGCTGATTCTTGGCGGGCAATGGAAGAAGCGGTAGAAGCAGGCAAGATCCGTGCAATCGGCGTATCTAATTTCATGCCTCATCATTTGGATGCTCTTTACAAAACCGCTAAAATCAAACCAGTAGTCAACCAAATCTTCTTGAACCCAAGTGATCTACAACCAGAAGTGGTTGCTTACAATGAAGAACATGATATTCTAAGTGAAGCTTACAGCCCACTAGGTACTGGTAAGATCTTTGAAGTCGCTGAATTAAAAGAAGTCGCAGAGAAATACAACAAAACTGTTGCGCAAGTTGTCTTGCGTTGGAGCTTACAACATGGTTTCCTACCTCTTCCTAAGTCAGTTCATGAAGATCGTATCAAAGAAAATGCGGAAATCTTTGATTTTGAATTATCCGAAGATGATGTAAAATTGATCGACGGACTTCGCGGAGTAGCTGGTTTATCCAAAAACCCTGACGAAGCGACATTTTAATCCAATAAGAACCGCCGGAATAAAATTTCCGTGAGATCTAAATTTACACTATAGAAGTAAAGAACCCGTTTCATATGGCTTAAAAGCCAATTGAAGCGGGTTTTTTCAATATAAAGTTGTTTTCTGCATTTGTTCACTATCGTATCGATTCAACATAATTGCTTCTTTTAGTCATACAAGGAACTTTCATAAAGTAGAGTGGGAAGTTTTATTTTTTCTAAGTCTACTTTATAAGGAGCATACAAACCGCCTATTCATCAGTCTTTTTTCTAATCTGTTATGCCTGTTTCAATCCAAAACGTCATCGCTGTTTTGGATTTCGCCGGCTTCTAATTCAAAATCAGGAGCTGGATGGAGCTTTTCCGGCACATCAGTCCGATAACCAGTCACTTCATCGTGTGAATCATCAGGTTCCATTTCCTGCAGGATCTCATCAGGCAGGTCATCTTTGATCCGGTAGCCTTCAGCTTGTGTAGCGTCCAACAGGGAAAGCAGATGTTCCCAAGATTCATTCGTTAAGACAACGACATCCAAACCTTCATCATTTTGTACGGAAACCACCGACTCTAATTCACCGCCGACATTTGCTAAAATCTCTTCTAAAGATAAATCAACGTTCTCTACTTTGATCTGTTGTACCATAGGATCCCTTCTTTCAAAAAAATTCTCTCTCTTTTAGTGTAAGCTAAAAAGGAGATTTGTGAAAATAAAATGATCATTGCTTCGATCGTACATCTGCATTGGACGTATATTTGTAGCGGAGTAGTTACTAAAAAGTAACTAATTGCCGAAAAAAAGGTTTATCTGTACAATAGAAATAGAAAGCGAGGGACTGTTATGAAAACGTATAAGAATGTTTTTATTGGTTTTGGTAAAGGAGGTAAAACTCTTGCTAAAACGTTAGCTAAGCATGGTGAAGAAGTATTAATGATCGAAGAATCTGATCAAATGTATGGTGGGACTTGTATCAATATCGGCTGTATCCCTTCAAAATCGCTGATCGTCAATGGCGAACGCAATATTCCTTTTCCTGAAGCGGTAGCTAAACGAGGAGATCTGACTGGCCGTTTGCGCAATAAAAATTTCCATATGATCGCAGACGAAGAAACTGCTGAAGTTTGGAATGGGAAAGCGCGCTTTACTGCGGACCATGAATTATCAGTTACAATGGCAGATGGTGAAGTTCGTGAAATCAAAGGCGAACGTATCTTTATCAACACGGGTTCAACACCAAATATTCCTGCTATCAATGGGATTGCTGACAGCAAATATGTTGTGACATCAAAAGAAATCATGGAATTACCAGAACTGCCTAAACGATTGACGATCATCGGAGCCGGTTATATCGGATTGGAATTTGCTTCAATGTTTGCCAGCTATGGTTCACAAGTGACTGTCATCGACAATCATGAAACATTTATTCCTCGAGAAGATCCAGATATTGCTAAAATGGTCTATCAAGATCTGACAGAAAAGGGAATCCGTTTTGAATTAGGCGCGAACCTTTTAGAAGTGAAAGATACTGAAAATGGTGTGCAAGTGCGCTATGAAAAAGACGGCGAAAAAACCATTGACGGAGATATTTTACTAGCTGCTACTGGTCGTAGACCTAATACTGAAGGATTAGGCTTGGAAAATACCAACATCACAGTAGCCGCAAACGGTGCGGTGTCGGTAGATGACTATTTGCGGACGACCGCTGAAAATGTTTGGGCGATCGGAGACGTCAAAGGCGGATTGCAATTTACCTATATTTCTTTAGATGACTATCGAATCATTGAAGATCAATTATTCGGCAATGGGGAACGAAAAGTCAGTGATCGTAAAAATGTACCTTACACTGTTTTCTTAACACCGCCATTGTCAAATGTCGGTTTGACAGAAGCGCAGGTTAAAGCGCAAGGCTATGATTACAAAGTGTTCCAAATGATGAGTGCCGGAGTGCCTAAAGCACAAGTCTTAGAAGATCCAAAAGGAATGTTCAAAATCATCGTTGACCAAAAAACACAACAAATTTTAGGTGCGTCTATCTACGCCGAAGAATCCCATGAAGTTATCAACATGATCACTTTGGCTATGAATGCTAAATTACCATATACGATGCTGCGAGATCAAATCTACAGCCATCCAACGATGACAGAAGCATTAAACGATGTATTGAAATAACAAGGTCGCCATAAAAGCGCCGAGATATAAAAGAACCCGCTATCAAACTGTGAAATACAGAGCGATAGCGGGTTCTTTATGTTGTATCTATTCTTTTCTTTTATGACCTTTTTGATTGTTAGTTGCTGCATTGCAGATGTGAGTTTCCCCAGTCCTTCATTTGTTTGACGATAAAAAATAAGCTTTTCCCTTTTTCCGTCAAATAATATGTAGATTCAATCGTATTGTTGTACGTCATTCGCTGATTTTCAACGATGCCATTTTCTTCCAACAATGCCAACTGTTGTTTGACCATCTTAGGCGTACTGCCCAGATGCCGCTGCAACTCGCCAAAGCGCAGTTCATGGGCGTAAAGCTCTTCGATGATGGAAGGTACCCATTTTTTTCCTAATAAACCTGCCAAGGCTTCCGCAGGACAAGTAAAATGATTGTCGGGTGAATAACCATATACGCTGCTCATGCTTATACTTCCTTCCTTGTACAAAATTCTAAAACGGATCATTCAATAGGGCTATTCTCAGATGTTTCTGTGAAGATAAACCCTTGCTGTTTTAAAAATGTAATGGTGTCGACACGACGAGGTGAGCGGAAATAGTCCAACATCTTTTGGGACCAATCTGTTTGCTGCTGATTGCTGGAACGTTGCGCATAATAACGGGCAGTTTGCTGATTATAGTTTTCTAAAAGATCAAAATTTACAGCTTGATAACTATCTATGCTGACAATCTCTTCAGCGGGCAAACGTTTTTTGACTTGATTCTTATTTTTAGGATAACCAATGGATAGTCCAAATAAAGGAAACGTGTAAGAAGGCAGATCCAGCAAATCGGCAATTTTGAAAAGGTCATTGCGAATGCCGCCGATATAGCAGATACCTAAATCATTGGCTTCGGCATAGTTCACCATGTTTTGGGCTGCGATGGTAGTGTCAACGATCGCTACTGTTAATGATTCTATCGTTTTTAGATTTTCAATCTTATCTGCTTGGTCATAGTGGGCAAGCAGCTGAGCATGTCGATTCAGATCGGCTACAAAAATATAAAAGACACCGGCATTTGCTACATATCCTGGACAATTTGCGATATCTTCGATCAGTGCAAGACGTTTTGGATCTCGTATTTCAATCATCGAATAGGCTTGAACAAAATTAGAACTAGATCCGCTTTGTGCTGCGGCTACTAGATTTTTTTTGACTGAATCCGGTACTTTCTTTTCCTGAAAAGAACGAACAGATGAATGATTCAATAGAGACGTAAAAAGTTGTTCCATAAAAATTCCTCCTTTTTTCCATTGATTATCTTAGCTGAAAAAAGCTTAAAAGAAAAATGAATTGTTTGCAACGGAAAAAGTATGAAGAAAATATTGGGAGAATCCACCATAAATACCGGTTATTTAAATATGCTTTGAGAAATGATGATTTTCCAATAAAAAATAGTATGTTACAATGAAAGAAAATAAATTTGTTCGGACAAATTAACTGCAGGAGAATCGAAATGGAAAAGACAAAATATCAAAAAATCGCCGATGAGATCAAAGCAAAGATCGAAACCGGTGTTTATAAACAAAATGAAGCGATCCCACCAGAATTACAACTTCAAAAAGATTATGCTGTAAGCCGCCATACCGTCCGTCAGGCTATTGGTTTATTAGTGAATGAAGGGTATCTGAGAAAGGAAAAAGGGTCTGGAACCTATGTGGACCAGACCTATAAAACAACAGCGACACCAAAAGAGACCAAAACCATCGGAGTAATCACTACCTATTTATCGGATTATATATTCCCTACGATTATCCGCGGCATCGAAAGCTCTTTGCGTAATCAGGGATACTCATTGTTATTAGCCAGCACAAACAACGATTATCAGCAGGAAAAAGAATGTCTAGAAAAGATGATTGAAAATGGCGTGCAAGGGTTGATCATCGAACCAACAAAAAGCAATCAGTACAATCCCAATCTAGCTTTGTACGTTCGTTTGCGGGAACAAAAGATCCCGATGGTCATGATCAATGCAGCTTATGAAGAGCTGGATGCGGCATCGATTCGGGTGGATGATGTCAAAGCCGGCTACATTGCTACGGAGACATTGATCAACAATCAGCATAAAGAAATTATCTTAGTAACAAAAATCGATGACTTGCAAGGAAAATACCGGATGAAAGGATTCATCCAAGCTTGTGAAGAGGCGAATATCCGATTTTCTTCAGAAGATATCATTACCTATACGACGGAAACAAGAAAACAGGTTTTTGATTCTGTTTTGAAACGATTAAAGACTATACCTTCCATCTCGGGAATTGTTTGTTATAACGACCAAATCGCCAGTTTTTTGATGGACAAACTCAGTGAAGAAGGATATCGCGTTCCAAACGATTTATCGATCATCGGCAATGACAACTCTTCATTAAGTAAAATCGGAAAAATAAAACTGACTACACTAGAACATCCTAAAGAAAAAATGGGAGTCGATGCGGCTAATTGGATCGTTAAAACGATCGCAGAAGGGAAAAACGAGCCGGATATCGTGTATACACCCCAATTGATCGAAAGAGATTCTGTTATCCGGCATCATTGATACCAATAGGATGTTTTCATACAAAAAGACGTTTTTTATTGAGCATGCAACGATGCTGACAATACTTTTTATAACCACCGAAGCCGAGGATTTTTCGGCTTCGGTGTTTTTTTTCTAAATGCGGAAATGTAGATAAAAAAATAGGACCATGATACAAATTGCTTCCATCCAGCTATCAAACGATAATTGGATTAAGTTCCCTATATCATGGTCTACTATTGTTTTAGTCAGTTATTTTTATAAGCACTTTTTAGCGGAATTATAAATCGATATATCCAGCTAATGCATCTTTTAATTCTTGATCTGTAATTTTAATATTTGATTCTTTGAGGACTGTTTGGATAACGCCTTGCATGATTGTGGTATTACGTTGCCAATCTGCGTAAACTTGTTCTTTCAAGTCTTTTTTATGGTCTTCGTACTTGCCTTTTTCAGGTTTTTCGACCAGTTTGATGACTTCATATCCATTTGAAACTTTAACTGGTTCGGTAGTGTATTTTCCAGTCTTCAGTTTGTAGGCAGCATCTTTGAATGAAGAATCATACGCTTTGTCAGTAGCTGTTAATTTTATAGTTCCTTCGTTATTTTTAGATTTGTTATCAACCGAGTATTCTTGTATTAGTTTGGCAAAATCTGTTCCATTGTCTAGTTCTTTTACAACAGATTTGGCAGTCGCTTCGTCTGTTGTCAGCAAGTGTTGAACGGTCAGTTCAGGCTGATAGTTTTCCCACTGTTTCTTAAGTTCGGACTCAGGAACTTTTTTCAGTTCTTTTAATGCAACAACAGACAGCAGATTTAAACGCAAATTTTGTCGTAACGATTTTTCGGTGAAATTATTTTGAGCTAAAAAAGACTTGAATTGTTCACCATATTGCTTTTGATATACCTGATATTCTTTTTCAACAGCTTTTTTAGGAACATCTTCTCCATATTTTTGCTGAAAGGCATCGTAAATCAGCATATTAGCCAAAATCGTTTTGCTGGAGGGCGTTTCTTTTAGTTCCTCGTAAAAATCGGCTTGCGTGATTTTACCGCCATTATAGCTCGCGATCACTTCCGATTTTGCATCGTCTTTTTTTGTTGCTGTGCAGCCAGCCATTACTGTACTGGCAGCAAGAATTGTTAACATACCCAAACTAGAACGCTTTATTTTTCCCATTATCTAATCTCCTTATGTTCCTGCAAATAATTTGTAGTTCACATTCTACTTAGTTTGATTTGAAAAAGCAATGCAATTCTTTCGATAAATATGTATTTTTTGCTGAAAAGGATTTTCTTATCAAAAAACAGAAAACAAAAGATAGAATATAATTTTTACTATGATTTTTATTTTAATTATAGTTATTATTTAATAATTATATTTGAGAAAATCGAAAACAATAATTTTTGTTATGGAAAAATGGATTGAAATGAATCATCAAGTTAAGAAAATAATCATACCAAAAAGAAGCGCATATAACGGTTTTATTCATAATTTTACTGATAAAACCAATAAAAACCGAATTTATTATCTGAATATTTAAAATTTAAAAAATAGGTTGAAAATTTTAAAATTAGTTCTATAATCTAGATTAATATTATTTTTTAATAATCATAAATTATTATTTTTTAATATTAGCAAGAGTGTTTTTGTGAAGGGTTGGAGGATTGCGAATGAAAAAAAGAGGGAAATATTATGCGTTGGTACTTAGCAGTACAGCGGTTTTAAGCGGACTTGCTGTGGGAACATCTGCTGAGACACAGGCACAAGCTGCGATAAATGAAGAGGTCCAAAGTACTCGATCAGCATCAACTGCGGTAGAGGCAGTCACACAGGTAGACGCTAAAACAGCAATCGCGGCACAATTAGCCGCTAAAGGTGTAGATTATGAAAATCTTACTGCTGAGCAAGCGGATGATATGTATGTCGATGTTATCGTACAGTTAGCTGAACAGCCAGCCGCTGAAAACGGTACTTTGGTTAAAAATTATTCAAGTACTGCAGAGATCCAGCAGGAATCAGAAAAAGTAATCGCAAAACAAGCAAAATTAAAAGATCAAGTACGAGCGATCACTCATCAAGGTGTTGGTGAAAGCTATGGTTATGTGGTCAACGGATTCTCCACAAAGGTCAAAGTGAAGGATCTCGATAAGTTGAAGCGACTTTCCGGTGTGAAAGCTGTGACTGTTGCTAAAGTTTATTACACAACTGAAGTACATGCGAATAGCATGGCAAATGTACAGACTGTCTGGTCCAATTATAAATATAAAGGTGAACAGACTGTTGTTTCAGTTATTGATACAGGGATTGATCCTAATCATAAAGACATGCGTCTAAGCGATGAAAAAAACGTCAAATTAACGGAAGAAGATGTCGAATCTTTTACTGAAGAAGTAGGACATGGTGCCTATTTTACTCCTAAAGTTCCTTACGGTTACAACTACGCGGATGGCAATAGTCGCTTTGTTTACGATGATGATCCGGTGGAACAGCACGGAATGCACGTAGCAGGGATCATTGGTGCGAATGGTACCGGGAGCGATTCGACCAGTTCGGTTGTGGGTGTAGCTCCTGAGGCACAATTATTAGCGATGAAGGTATTCACAAACTCTGATACGTCCGCTACGACCGGAACAGATACCGTTGTTGCGGCAATCGAGGATTCCGCGAAAATAGGAGCCGATGTATTGAATATGTCACTTGGTTCAACTGCCGGCTATCAAACATTAGAAGATCCAGAAATAGCAGCGGTACGTAATGCCACTGAAGCCGGTACAGCAGCAGTTATATCAGCTGGGAATGCCGGTACGACGAATTCTCTCACAGACGGAACGAGTGTTGACTACTTTGGCGGAGATCCCGTGGCGAGTGATATGGCAACAGTCGGTTCTCCAGGTACTGCGCGAGATGCCTTAACTGTGGCATCTGCAGAAAATGTAACCACGACAAATCCTGTATTGACACTTTCTTCAGACGGTGAAGTTATTTTGGATCAAGAAATCGTCCAATTATCTCCTCAAGCAGATACGAATGTATTTGATGGCAAGAAATTTTATGTTGCACGAGATGCAGCAGGCAATGTTGGTCTCGGCAAACCGGAGGATTACACAGATGACGTCAAAGGAAAAGTCGCAGTTGTGAAACGTGGTGATTTGGCGTTTACAGAAAAACAAGCAAACGCAAAAGCTGCTGGTGCGGTAGGATTGATCATTGTAGATAATAAAGGTGATATTACTGAAGATACACCATTGACTTCAATTCAACTTGATCCGACTCTATCGACATTTGGGTTATCGACAAAAGACGGTGCTTCGTTAATTACTTATTTAGAAAACAATCCATCTGCTGTTTTCACCGCTAAATTTACTGCGAAAGAGTCTGATAATGTTTTATATGACGCTGATAAGATGTCTACCTTTACATCATATGGTCCAACACCAGACCTTTCATTTAAACCAGATATCACGGCACCTGGTGGACAAATCTGGTCAACACAAAATAATGATTCTTATACTAATATGTCAGGAACATCGATGGCCGCACCATTCACTGCTGGATCTCAGGCATTATTGATGCAAGCAATCAAGAATAAAGACAATCCATTTTATGAACAATACCAAAAAATGTCCGGTTCAGAATTGACGATGTTTTTAAAAGCAATCCAAATGAATACGGCAAAACCAATCAATGACGATAAATATGACAACGCAATCGTATCTCCACGTCGTCAAGGTGCTGGTTTATTGGATGTAGATGCTGCAATTACAGCACTTGAAACAAACCCAACTACAGTTGTTTCGCAAGAAGGATATCCTGCGGTAGAGTTACGATCATTTAATACCAAAGAAAAAGCTTTCACACTTACTTTCACAAATCGAACAGATAAAAGTTTGACTTACCATATGGAAGAAAATGAGGATACGGACGCGATCTATACTTCAGCGACAGATCCTAAAAGTGCTGCTTTATATGATAAAAAGATTGAAGGTGCTTCAATTACAGGAGAGAATCCAGAAATCGTTGTACCTGCCGGTGAATCTGTATCTGCAACTTTCACACTTCAACTGCCAGATGGATTTAAAGAGAATCAGTATGTGGAAGGTTATTTGAATTTCGCAGCTTCTGATGGAACAAGTCTCAATATGCCTTACATGGGATACTATGGGAATTGGGATAAACTTCCAATTTTTGATAATCTCGTTGATAATGTATATACAGGATTCACCCAGTTGATTGGTTCAGATGGAGTTCAAATGGGTTATGATTTCGCGTCACAAGAGGTATTACCGGAAGCTATCGCATTTTCACCAACGGAAGATAGTGCCAGAGCCTCTTTTGAAGGACAATTTTATACATTCCGTAATGCACGGGATATCAAAATTGAAATTCTCGATGAAAAAGGCAATGTAGTGGCACAGCCTTCTGAATATGCTAGTGCTGAAAAAGCTTATTGGTATGCAAACGAAGGCCGTTGGGTACTGCCAACATTCTCTGGTTGGGATGGTAGTCTCTACAATCAAGAAACTGGAGAATATGAAGTAGCACCAGATGGTCAATATACTTATCGGGTATCTGCACTGCCGGATCAAGGAAGTGAACGTCAAACAATCGAAATACCAGTGAAAGTTGATACCCAAGCGCCGGAATTACGAGGTTTCGATCTTGTGGCGCAAACAACGGACAAAGGAACACAGTATTATTTGACTGCTGAAGCGAAAGATACATTTAGCGGACTTGATATCAATCAATTTGCAGCCACAATGGTCAATGGCGTATTGTATCAAGGAACCTATGAAGTAATTGGTAAAGCGGAAGAAGGCTTTACTAAGGTTCGTGTACCGTTAAGCGAAGAGCAAGCGGCAACATTAGCTGCCGGTAACAATAATTTGGAGTTATACGTAGAAGATAATGCAGCGAACTATGCGGATGAGTTAGGAAAAGCTCAAAAACCTGGAGAAGTTTCCTTTGGGTTGGTTTTAGATGGTCCTCAATTACCAGAGGTGTTGTCAGAAGCAAACGATGCTGTGGAACCAAATGAAGATGGAACGTATTCTTATACTATCA
Organism: Enterococcus mediterraneensis; assembly: GCF_900604485.1. Lineage (NCBI taxonomy): Bacteria > Bacillati > Bacillota > Bacilli > Lactobacillales > Enterococcaceae > Enterococcus > Enterococcus mediterraneensis. Next base: position 857,968 of record NZ_UWOP01000001.1, on the reverse strand, counting down.
GTGGAAGCTATCCACATGAGTTGTTTGGAACATATGTTGACAAAAACGGCGATGTACAATCACTAGAAGTCAAATATGATGCCGATCAGCAAAACTTTGTAGTAAATGTTCCTCTTGATGCAGCTGATTATGCTTTATCTGTAAACTTATACACGGATGCTGCACATCAACATCCAGTCAAAGAGCTGAAGACACAAGTGCAACTAGCGCAACCAACTGTCACATTCACTATTGATAACGGCGCAACAGGAACTTCTGAAGATCACGTTACCGTAACAGGGACAGTCAGCGAAGATGTAACAAATGTCACAGTCGTAAATGGTGATCAAACGGTTGAAGCAACTGTTGAGGATGGCAAATTTACTGCAACGGTACCTATAGTAAATGGCGACAACGAACTCAGTGTCGTAGTAACAGATGCTGATGGCAACGAAACAACGAGCGAACAAACAGTCAAATCAACAACCAAAGATAAAGATCCGTTGACAAATGCATTCACCTTTACTAATGGAGTAAAATTGGGCGCTAACTATGTCTTTTCTGATACACCATATTATGATGCAGAGAGCGGAACAGTTACTGTGGAAGGTACATTGAAACATAACTATCAAGAATTTGAGATCATTGATGCTAGCGGTAAAAATTATGTAGAACGTTCAGCGGATGGAACGAGCTTTACAGCGGTTCTTCCTGTAGGACAAGTTGGACAAAAACCATTTACGATCGTATTGAATGATTCTTATTATGAAATAAATAGTTATCAAGAAGCGCTAAGCTTTAGTTTAGATGTCGTATTGCCTACTTTAACGCTGGACAATCCAACTGAAGAACCTGTTTATACTTCTGATCCTACCTATACCCTCAGCGGAACTGTTTCAGATAATCTGAAATATCTTGATCTTTATGTAAATGGCGACAATATAAAAACAAGTTGGGGCGATGTCAGTTTCAATGATTCTGAAGGAAACAAGCAGACATTTACTCAAGATGTCCAATTGAAGGAAGGCAAGAATGTTCTTGAAGTCGGTGTTGCGGATTACATGGGAAATGTAGTTTATCAAACGGTAGTAGTTTATTATGAACCTCAGACCTCACGCGATGCGGCGAAAGCTGAATTGACTGCTTTGGTAGACAAAACAAAAGCAATAGATGGAGTTTACACTGAAGAATCCCTGTCAGCCCTAGCAGAAGCATTGACTGCAGCTGAAGCGGTATTAGCGGATCCAGATGCAACATTAGCTTCTATTGCAGAAAGCCAATCAGCATTGCAAACAGCATTTGATGGACTGGTTGTCAAACCGGAAGCAACAGAAGACCCATTGGCTGATGCGAAAGCAGCGTTGATTGCTTTAGTAGAATCAGCACAAAAACAAGAAGGTGAATATACTGCTGATAGTGCAGCAATATTGCAGCAAGCCTTGGAAGCAGCGAAGACAGTCATCGCCAAGGAAGGCGCAACTGAGGAAGAATACGCAACTGCCCAAACTACATTGCAAGCAGCAATAGACGGCTTAGTATTGCAATCAACAGCTGATGCACAAGCAATCCAAGCAATAAGAGCAGAATTGGAACAACTAGCTGCACAAGCTGAACAAACTGTTGCACAAGCTGCAGATTACACACCGGAAACAGCTTCCGCATTGTCTCGGGCACTTGCAACCGCCAAAGCACTTCTTGCTGATCCTGCAAGTACGGCGGAAGAACTTACGAATGCCAAAACAGCACTTGAACAAGCCTTGGCATCGCTGGTGGAAAAACCAACAGAACCAACGGAACCATCAGACTCAACAGAACCAACGGAGCCATCAGAGTCCGCAGAACCAACAGAACCAACAGAACCATCTAATACCGCTTCATCAGAAGACGAGCCAGTAACTACACCTTCGTCAACAGATGAAGATGCAGAAGGTAAAGTTGGCACGACGCCAACGACTGATCCAGAAAACAAAACTCCTAAAGCAGGGGCTGAAGGAGACAATGAAGCTGGCAACACAGGTGATTCATCTACTGACTCATCTGATGTTGGAACAGGGGTTTCCAGTGATGTAAACAATGGTTCCGGTAATCATTCTGGAAAGACAACTGCGCCAAAAGCTCAAGTCCCATCTAATGGTAATAACACGAATATCGCTGTTACAAGCGATACAGGCGGTAAAAAATTACCTAAATTGAGCGACGCAATCGAGAATAATCTTGTAACAGCAGGTATCGTCGCATTATTGACAAGTGTCTTCGGTTTCTTTACCTTACGGAAGAAAAACAAAAAAACTTCTGATAAAAACTGAAGCGGCCCATTCTAAAAATTTTCTTTCATCTTGATGGTAGAATGATCAATTACAAAAGATATCTTCCTGTAAAAATAAAGAACAGAGGTTTGTTTTTGAAACAGGGAGGATACAACTATCAAAACTCATCTCAGAGTGCTCAAGAGCGGTAATCCCGCTTTGTAGGAGATGTGTTACGACACTGAGGCTGGACAGAAATGTCCGGCCTCGGTGTTTTTTGTATTGAGAGGAGATCTTTTATATACAAGAAAGCTATTCAGCAAATGATTGTTCGTTTATATGTACGTACAAAACCTTAAAATTATATTGACATGTACGTACACAAAAAGTACAATATGAGTATCAGTTAGATCACAAGGAGGGGATCATTATTACAACGAATGAAATGAAAGCCCAAACAAAACTCGACATCATGGATGGACGAACATCGTTAGGAATCGAATTCGGTTCAACGCGTATCAAAGCAGTACTGATTGGTTCGAACTTTACGCCGATCGCATCAGGCAGTTACGAATGGGAAAATCAATTAGAAAACGGTATTTGGACCTATTCTTTGGATGACGTCTGGAAGGGCTTGAGAGTAAGTTATCGAAAAATGGCAGCGGAAGTTTTCGAAGAATATGGCGAAACATTAACAAAGATCGGATCGATTGGCTTTAGTGCCATGATGCATGGATATATGGCTTTTGATAAAGAAGATCGTTTGTTAGTTCCTTTTAGAACTTGGCGCAATTCTATCACTGAAGAAGCGGAGAAGAAATTAACGGAAGTATTTCAGTATAATATCCCTCAGCGTTGGAGTATTGCGCATCTTTATCAAGCTGTTTTAAACAAGGAGCAACATGTAAGCGATGTCAATTTCCTGACTACATTGGCCGGATATGTCCACTGGCAGCTGACAGGAGAAAAAGTTTTAGGGATCGGCGATGCATCAGGTATGTTCCCTATCGATATCGAAACAAAAAATTATAATCAGGAAATGGTCGCTATTTTTCAAAAATTATTGGAAAAAGAAAGTGTTGAACTGGATCTGAACACGATATTGCCAACAGTTTTACTCGCAGGAGATCAAGGAGGAACGCTGACGCAAGACGGTGCGTATCTGATCGATCCGACTGGTACGCTGCAGCCGGGTATCCCGCTTTGTCCGCCGGAAGGAGACGCCGGTACAGGGATGGTGGCCACTAACAGTGTCGCTAAACGTACTGGAAATATTTCAGCAGGAACTTCTGCGTTTGCGATGATCGTTTTAGAAAAAGAATTGCAAAAAGTGTATCCAGAAATCGACATGGTCACAACGCCGTCCGGTGATCTGGTCGGAATGGTCCATACAAATAATTGTTCTTCAGATATCAATGCTTGGGTCAAAATCTTTGAAGAGTTTACCCAAGCACTGGGTTTAGATGTCAGTCGAGAAAAACTGTTTTCGGTATTGTTCCAAGAAGCACTAAAAGGCGACAGTGATTGCGGCGGATTATTATCTTACGGCTATTTTTCCGGTGAAAATATTACTGGTGTAAGCGAAGGCAGACCGCTGTTTGTACGTAAACCAGACAGCAATTTCAATCTGGCGAACTTTATGCGGGTTCATTTAGCCAGTGCATTCGGTGCAATGCGGATCGGTATGGAGATTTTAAAAGCAGAAGATATCCAAATCGATCGATTGATCGGTCACGGCGGTATTTTCAAAACTCCGGAAGTTGGGCAGCGGATCTTAGCGGCGGCAATGGAAGCGCCGGTCACGGTCATGAAGACTGCTGGAGAAGGCGGCGCATGGGGGATCGCTTTGTTGGCAAGCTATATGAGCAACAAAGACGGCATGGACTTGGGTTCTTTCTTGGATTATCAAGTATTCGGTGAAGATCAAGGAGTAACGATTGAACCGACAGAAGAAGATCTGAAAGGATACGAAATCTTCGTTGAACGGTATCGCGAAGGGATCGCTATTGAGAAAAGCGCTGTCGATAAATTGATTTAATAATGGAGGAATACGTAAATGTTAGAACAGCTGAAAGAAGAAGTGTTTCAAGCGAATTTGGAACTGCCGAAACACGGACTGATCAAATATACATGGGGAAATGTCAGCGCGTTCGATCGAGAGACCGGCTATTTTGTCATCAAACCAAGCGGTGTCGGTTATGAAGAGATGAAAGCCTCCGATATGGTGGTCGTTGACTTAGAAAACAATGTCATCGAAGGCGATTTGCGTCCTTCTTCAGATACACCTACCCATGCGGTATTGTACAAAGCTTTTCCGGAAATCGGCGGGATCGTCCACACACATTCTACTTGGGCAACGATCTGGGCGCAAGCTGGTTTGGATGTACCAGCGATGGGAACTACCCATGCGGATACATTTTATGGCTCGGTTCCATGTGCACGCTTTTTGACACAAAAAGAGATCGATGACGGTTACGAGCATGAAACCGGCAATGTCATCATTGAAACGTTCAAAGAACGAGGGATCAAACCGATGGAAGTGCCAGGTGTCTTGCTTCATGGTCACGGCCCCTTTACTTGGGGCAAAGATGCTAAGAGTGCAGTGATGAATGCGGTGGTATTAGATGAAGTTTGTAAAATGAATCTATTCACCCGTCAATTGAATAATTTTGCGGAGGAATTGCCGCAACGGATCTTAGATAAACATTACTTACGAAAACATGGAAAAAATGCCTATTATGGTCAAAACTAATATGAAGGAGCGAAAACAATGTTAGAAATCGGTAAAAAAGAATTTTGGTTTGTTGTGGGGTCACAGCATTTATATGGTGAAGAAGCACTGCAATCAGTACGCAAAGATGCGGAAGAGTTGGTAAAAGGGTTGAATGATAGCGATAAATTACCTTACCCAGTCGTTTTAAAAGAATTGGCTGTAACAGCTGACACGATCACTTCGATCATGAAAGAAGTCAATTATCGCGATGAAGTTGCCGGAGTTATCACGTGGATGCACACCTTCTCTCCAGCAAAAATGTGGATTCGCGGAACAAAATTATTACAAAAACCATTACTACATTTAGCGACACAATTCAATGAAAGTATTCCATGGAAAACCATCGATATGGATTTCATGAACCTAAACCAATCTGCTCACGGAGATCGGGAATATGGTTTTATCAACGCCCGCTTGAAAAAGCAAAACAAAATCGTTGTCGGATTCTGGCAATCGGAAAATGTGCAACAACAAATCGCAGAATGGATGGACGTAGCGGTTGCTTACAATGAAAGCTTTAATATCAAAGTAGCTCGTTTTGGCGACAATATGCGTAATGTTGGAGTTACTGAAGGAGATAAAGTAGAAGCACAAATCCAATTTGGTTGGGTCGTTGATTACTTTGGAATCGGTGATTTAGTTCAAGTGATCGATGAAGTGACAGACGAAGAAGTCGATGCATTATTTGAAGAGTATAAAGAACTTTACGATTTTGATTACGGCGACTATGATCAAGAAACATGGGATGCTCATGTCAAAGTCCAAGCCCGTCAAGAGATCGGCTTGCGCCGCTTCTTAGAACAAGGCGGCTACAACGCATTTACGACAAACTTCGAAGACCTGTACGGCATGCAGCAATTGCCAGGACTAGCTGTTCAACGTTTAAATGCGGAAGGCTATGGCTTTGCTGGCGAAGGAGATTGGAAAACTGCGGCTATTGATCGCATGATGAAAATCATGGCTCACAACGAAAGCACTGGATTTATGGAAGATTACACATATGAATTGGCACCAGGAAAAGAAGCAATCTTGGAATCACACATGATGGAAGTCGATCCAACATGGGCCGCTAATAAACCAAAAATTGTTGTATCGCCACTTTCAATGGGAGACCGGGAAGATCCTGCTCGTTTAGTATTCGACGGAAAAGCCAGTGACGGTGTTGTCGTATCAATGGCTGACTTTGGCACTCATTATAAACTGTTGATCAATGAAATCACTGCCTTCGAGCCAACAGAAGAAGCGCCAAAATTACCGGTTGCCCGCGTATTATGGGAAGTAAAACCAAACTTCCATGACGGCATCCATGCGTGGATCGAAGCTGGCGGCGGCCATCATACAGTCGCATCATTGAATTTGACCACTGATCAGATTTTGACTTGGGCAAAATTAGTCGATCTGGAAACAGTCGTTATTAGATAAAGTAGTCAATAAGCAAAAGCCCATCAACTTTTTCTCTGGGAAAAGCTGATGGGCTTTTTGAGCTAGCAACTGAAGAATTTAAAATTTCAAAGAAGTTTTTTTGAAAAAATACGTTTTTAACTTTCAGTTAATAAATCTTTTTTATGCTTGTTTTGTAAAGCAACGAAAGAAGGTTTTAGTATGGAAAAACAAATCAAATCTATCTATTTTATTGAAGAAACGGAAAAAATCGAAGGAAGCTATATTGAAGTTCGGAAACTTTTTGTAGCAGAAAACCAGAAAAGCGCATTTGATGAATATGACCGCTTAGTAAAAAAACGCCCAGGCAAATCTTGCGGGCTGATTCTCAGTGAGTACTTGATCAAAGCAGAAAGCCGTCTAATGCAAAAACTTTTACTTGCTTGGCAACAACTGCCGGCGGACTTTTATCGCAAGATCAATATCCTTCATTACACACCTATTGCTGAATATTGCGGGTAGCTTCCGGCTTCAGATTGGTAAAGAGGAATCTTTTTAACAAAGTAACAGTCTTTAGTTTTCTAGGGATTTGATCTAACGATTTTTGATGAAAATGAACAAAGCAATGATTCTTTTGATAATCGATGAACACAGATATGTTCTAAATCCTGTTGTTAAGCACCTATTAAATAAAATTATTAAAATCGAAACTTCACCCTGACGAGATAGCTGTCTAATCTCTGATGGTGAAGTTTTTTGTTGAACAAGCCAAATTTAAAAAATGTTTTTTTATGGTGATTCTTATAACTTGAAAACTTTAAATTTTTGAATTATCATAAATATAACGAAACCGGTTGCGTTAAAGATGAAACTTTTATTCAATCTAAAAACCTATTTAAACAGCTATAAATTCCTTTTGTTAATATAATTAATAATAATATATTGAATAAAATCAAAAATAGGGTTGACACTCAATGTAATCGGTTGCATAATGGTGGTAACGAAGATGAGGAGGAACGGAAATGAAGAAAAATACTTGGAAAAAACTTGGATTGTTGACATTTACAGCTGCAATGGGTGTTGCGTTATCAGCATGTGGAAACGCCTCAGATAATGCGGGCGGAAATACCAACGCTGACAGCGACAAAACAGAGATCGATATTTTTCAATTTAAAGTTGAATTTAAAGATCAGTTTGAAGAATTAGCAAAAAAATACGAAGAAAAAAATCCAGATGTTAAAATCAATATTGAGACTGTAGGCGGCGGTAGTGATTATGGTGCTGCGTTAAAATCTAAATTTTCTTCAGGGAACGAACCGAATATCTTCAATATCGGTGGACCAGAAGATGTTAATATGTGGATCGACAGTTTGACTGATTTAAGTGATACCGAAGCTGCGAAACAAGCCTTAGACGGTACGTTGACTGGCGCTACAAAAGATGGAAAAGTTCTTGGACTTCCATATAACATCGAAGGTTACGGCGTATTATATAATAAAGAAATTTTTGAAAAAGCAGGGATCGATGCTTCCAGCATCAATTCATTAGACGATTTAGAATCTGCTGCTAAAACATTGGAAGAGAAAAAATCAGAATTAGGGATCGACGCACCTTTTGCTTTAGCGGCGAAAGAGCAATGGATCACAGGGCTGCACGCTTCTAATGCTTTCTTGAATGCTGAATTTGATAACGATGTAATGAAAGCGTATGAATCCAAAACTGTTGAATTCAAATATGGCGATCAATTCAAAAAATACATCGATATCAGTAATAAATATTCAGTACAACCAACAAACAGCTTAGACTATTCACAACAAATCGAACAATTATTCTCAAATGGCAAAGTAGCTATGACTCAACAAGGAAACTGGGTATATCCTACAATCGAAGGTATCAATCCTGATTTAGCAAAAGAAAATATCGGATTATTGCCTATCCCTATTGATGGTGTAACAGAAGGAACAATTCCTGTCGGCGTACCAATGTATTGGGGCGTAAATCCAAAAGGGTCAAAAGAAGAAATACAAGCATCGAAGGACTTCTTGGATTACTTATATACTTCTGATGAAGGAAAAGATATCATTTTAGAAGATTTCAAATTCGTGCCGGCGTACAAAGGTTATGACACCGATAAAATTTCTGATCCATTATCAAAAGATGTTTACACTTACTATACAGATAACAAAACAACTGGTTGGGTCTTCATGGGCTATCCTGCTGGATGGGGCGAACAAACTGTAGGCGCTCAAATCCAAAAATATGTTGCAGGAGAAGCTTCATGGGATGAAGTAGTGAAGACAGCGCAAGATAAATGGGCTGAAGAAAGAAAGTAAAACATTTATTCTGCACGAGAGAAAGTTGCGGCTGCCTCTCGTGTTTTAATTAAGGGGGCATCATTATGAAATACCAAAAGAAACATTGGTTTTATATTTTTTCGGCACCAGTCATTATTGCATTGACGCTAGTTGTAATTGTTCCATTTCTTTATGGAATTTATTATTCCTTTACTGACTGGGATGCTGTAGCAAGAGGCAACTTTGTTGGACTGGAAAATTATCGAAAAGTTTTCTCTGATGGTGGTTTTTGGCAAGCCATTTGGTTTACAGTGCGTTTCTCAGCCGTATCCATCATATTGATCAATTTGATCGGTCTGGGTTTGGCATTGTTGGTAACAAGCAAATTCAAAGGCTCTAATCTATTGCGGACGATTTTCTTTATGCCTAATTTGATAGGTGGACTTATACTTGGTTTTATTTGGCAATTTATTTTCATCAGTGCCTTTTCAGCAGTAGGCGACGCAATCGGCAATGCCGGACTTAAAACGTGGCTTTCGACGACACAGACAGGCTTTTGGGCTATGGTGATCGTTATGTGTTGGCAAATGTCCGGGTACATCATGGTTATTTATATTTCATATCTTCAAGGAGTCGATGAATCATTATTAGAAGCAGCAGATCTTGATGGAGCAACTGAATGGCAAAAATTCTGGAACGTCCGTTTTCCGCTCATCATGCCTGGATTCACTGTCAGCCTATTTATGACACTTTCGAACTCATTTAAGTTATATGATCAAAACTTATCTTTAACAAACGGCGGACCGTATAATTCGACACAGATGGTCGCTATGAATATTTACAATACGGCCTTTCTGGAAAACAAAATGGGATATGCACAATCAAAAGCAGTTATCTTCTTTTTATTTGTTGCAATCATATCATTGACGCAAGTATATCTAACGAAGAGAAAAGAGGTTGAAGCATAATGCATAAACAAAGAGCTGCTAAACAAATAGGAAAAAGTATTCTTGGTTTAATCTTAGGTTTGGTTTGGTTGATTCCTTTTTATTTGATGCTGACAAACTCTTTTAAAAGCAAACAAGAAATATTCACGAATCCATTAGGGACACCCGATAACCTTACTTTTGAAAACTATCCCGAAGCATTTCTGCAGTTAGATTTCTTGAAAACTTTATTAAATTCTTTGATAATTACAGTTGTAAGTGTAGGAGTGATCATCATCTTTTCTGCATTGTGTGCCTATGCTTTGGAACGAACAAAGTCTAAGTTCAGCGGTATTTTATTTATGTTGTTCGTGGCCGCAATGTTGGTACCGTTTCAATCTGTGATGATTCCTCTAGTTTCATTGTTTGGTAAAGCACAGATGCTGAATCAAGTCGGGATTATTTTTATGTATCTGGGATTTGGTGCAAGCATGTCGATCTTTCTTTATCATGGAGCATTAAAATCGATTCCTAAAGCACTAGATGAAGCAGCTATTATTGATGGGGCAACCCGTTTCCAAGTATTTTGGCGAGTGATTTTTCCAATGCTCAAGCCAACAACGGTGACAGTAGCTGTCTTGAATACTATGTGGATTTGGAATGACTACCTATTACCATCTTTAGTTATCAACTCTCCGACGACACAAACGATTCCTTTAAAAATGTTTTTCTTCTTTGGACAATACACAAAACAATGGCATTTAGCTTTAGCAGGCCTTGTAATCGCTGTGTTGCCAGTAATCATTTTCTATTTTGTGATGCAAAAACAAATTATTAAAGGTGTGGCAGAAGGAGCTGTGAAATAAGTTATTTAAGGAGCGAAAATATGATTACATCCGCAATCTATCATCGACCAGACAGTGAGTTTGCTTATCTTTATAAAAAAGACCTGATGCATATCCGTATCCGGACAGCCAGAGGGGATATCAAACAAGTAAATCTTTTACATGGTGATTCCTATAGTCTTCATGAAGAAAAATTTTATCAAAGACCACTTGCTATGACAAAATATTTGTCTACGGATCTTTATGATTACTGGGTAGCTGAAACAAAAGAAAAATATAACCGGATGTCCTATGCCTTTGAAGTCATCGGATTTGATGGCATCAGAGTTTTATATGGCGATCACGGAGTCTATCCTTTTGAAGAAGAGTATCTGACTATGCCCAATAATTATTTTAAAATGCCTTATTTTCACGAAGCCGATCGTTTCAAGGCGCCGGAATGGGTGAAAGAAACAGTTTGGTATCAGATTTTTCCCGAACGATTTGCCAATGGAGATCCTAACAATGATCCAGAAGGGACACTTCCGTGGGCTTCGAAAGATCCTGATCGTCAGGACTTTTTCGGCGGGGATTTGCAAGGTGTGATAGATCATTTAGATCATTTGGTCGACTTGGGGATCAATGGCATCTATTTTTGTCCGATTTTTAAAGCGCATTCTAACCACAAATACGACACGATCGATTATTTAGAGATCGATCCGGCGTTTGGAGACAAAGAACTTTTCAAACAGCTGGTAGAAGAGTGTCATAAACGAGGAATCAAAGTCATGCTGGATGCGGTCTTCAATCATTTGGGGGATACATCGATGCAATGGCAGGATGTTATCAAAAACGGCGCAGATTCACGATACGCGGATTGGTTCCATATCCATGAGTTCCCAGTTTCCTATAAAGAAGAGGAATTCGAGCATGCTTCAGACATCACGTATGATGTGTTTGCATTTACTCCTCACATGCCTAAATTGAATACTGCTAATCCTGAAGTCAAAGCACATCTATTGAATATCGCCAAGTACTGGATCGAAGAATTTGATATCGATGCGTGGCGATTAGATGTAGCGAACGAAGTGGATCATCAGTTTTGGAAGGAATTCCGCAAAGTCTGTGATGAAACGAAAAAAGATTTCTATATTTTAGGCGAGATCTGGCACAGTTCCCAAAGCTGGCTTCAAGGGGATGAATTTCATGCTGTGATGAACTACGCTTATACTGATGCCATCATGGAATTTTTTGTTAAAAATAAAATATCCATGTCTAAGATGATCTCAGAAATCAACAGTCAGTTGATGATGTATCGGCAGCAGACAAATGAAACGCAGTTCAATGTGCTGGATTCCCATGATACACCGCGGCTTTTGACTGAAGCAAACGGCAACAAGGACTTAATGAAACAAGTCTTGGCGTTTACCTATATGCAACCAGGAGTCCCTTGTGTCTATTACGGCGATGAATTTTCCATGACCGGCGGGATGGACCCTGACTGCCGCAAATGTATGGATTGGGAAGGCGATCAAGAAATGTTCCGTTACTTCCAAAAATTGATTCACTTCCGAAAGAACAATCATTTGGTTTTTTCTGAAGGTACTATGGTATGGCAAAAGATAGTGGAAGAAGTCGGTTTGCTGGAATTGGAGCGAGAACTGGCTGAAAAACAGATCGGTGGTATTTTCAATACGGGCGATCTTCCGCAGCAGGCAGCTCTGCCAGAAAATATCCTGTTGTCTAATTTGACAGAAGAACTTGAAGGCGAATTGTTGATCAAGCCGAACGGTTTTGTGATCTTCGAAAAATAAAAAAGAAATCGATCAATGAAGGATGGACGAAAATGAAGAAAAATTGGTGGCAAGAGGTCGTAGTATATCAAATCTATCCCCGCAGTTTTATGGATTCCAACGGTGATGGGATCGGTGATTTGCAAGGGATCATTTCTAAATTGGACTATCTTGAAAAACTAGGGATCGGCGCTATTTGGTTATCACCGGTCTATCAATCACCAAATGATGATAACGGCTATGATATCTCCGATTATCAAGCGATCATGACAGAGTTTGGCGATATGGCGATAATGGAGGAATTGATCGCTCAAGCCAAACAAAGAAACATTGAAATCGTCATGGATCTGGTGGTCAATCACACTTCTGATGAACACGCGTGGTTTGTGGAAGCCCGCAAAGGAAAAGACAATCCTTACCGGGATTACTACGTATGGGCAGATCCTGTTAATGGCAGTGCTCCTAATGGCTTGCGCTCAACGTTTTCAGGACCCGCATGGGAATTTGATGAAGACAGCGGTCAATATTACCTGCACCTTTTCAGTAAAAAACAGCCGGATCTGAATTGGCAGAATCCTAAAGTCCGTCAAGAAGTCTATCAAATGATGAATTTTTGGATCGACAAAGGGATCGGCGGATTCCGCATGGACGTGATCGATCTGATCGGCAAGATCCCTGAACAAGAGATCACCGGCAATGGTCCGCAGCTCCATGAATTTTTACAAGAGATGAATCATCAGACATTCGGCGGGAAAAATCTGCTGACAGTCGGTGAAACATGGGGAGCGACACCGGAAATCGCTAAATTGTATTCCGGATCTGACCGAGATGAATTATCGATGGTCTTTCAATTTGAACACATCGGCCTAGATGAGATCCCTGGCAAAACAAAATGGGATTTCCAACCGATGCAAGTTCCTGACTTGAAGAAGGTTTTCACTAAATGGCAGACTGAATTGGCTGACGAAGGTTGGAATTCCTTATTTTGGAACAATCATGACTTGCCCCGCATCATTTCCCGCTGGGGCAACGACCAAAAATATCGAGTAGAAAGCGGCAAGATGTTCGCGATCCTGCTTCATATGATGAAAGGAACGCCTTATATCTATCAAGGGGAAGAGATCGGGATGACCAATCGTCCGATAACAGATGTTTCTCAAGTGGAAGATATCGAAAGTGTCAATATGTATCATGAATGGTTAGAACTTGGACATGATAAGGAAATGCTCATTGAAGCAATCAATCGCAAAGGCCGGGACAATGCGCGGACGCCAATGCAATGGAACGCAGAAAAAAATGCTGGTTTCACCACAGGAACACCATGGTTGTCTGTCAATGACAATTATCGTGAGGTCAATGTGGAAGCGGCTTTAGCAGATCCGGATTCGATTTTTTATACTTATCAAAAGCTGATCCAACTGCGAAAAGACAATCCCATCATGATTTGGGGATCTTTTGAACTGTTGGAAACGGAAGCGGAAGTTTTTGCTTATTACCGTCACTGGGAGAATGAAACGTGGTTGGTAGTCAATAATTTTTCTGATAAGCCGCATCGATTAGATCTGACAGATGTGACAGTAGCTGACGTGATCATCCAAAATTATGACGACACTATCACAGATCTCAAACAAATGACATTGAAACCTTGGCAGTCATTTGTGGTGAAAGTGGTGAGATAAATGGCTGAAAATTGGTGGAAAAACGCGATCGGTTATCAAATTTATCCACGGAGCTTCAAAGATTCTAACGGTGATGGGATCGGCGATTTGCAGGGAGTGATCGAGAAGCTGCCTTATTTGCAAGAATTAGGGATCGATTTCATCTGGCTGAACCCGATCTACGCTTCACCCAATGTTGACAATGGCTATGATATCTCTGATTATCAAGCGATCCAGCCGGAATACGGAACGATGGAAGATTTCAAGGAATTACTGGAAAAAGCCCATGCCGTGGGAATTCGTGTGATCTTGGATCTGGTAGTCAATCATACCAGCGATCAACATCCTTGGTTTATCGAAGCGAAAAAATCCAAGGACAGTCCCTATCGAGATTTTTATCATTGGCAAGACGCTACTGAACAAAAGCTGCCAAATGATTGGCAGAGCTTTTTCGGCGGCTCGACTTGGACGATCGATCCAGAGACTAATCAAGCGTATTTCCATGTCTTCGCTCCTCAGCAGCCGGATCTGAATTGGAAAAATCCAAAAGTACGGGACGAGATCTATCAGATGATCCGCTGGTGGTTGGATCTGGGAATCGATGGATTTCGCCTAGATGCTATCAGTCATATCCAGAAAGCTGATTGGAAAATGAAAATCAAAGACAATCCTTGGGCACCGTTCATGAATGTATCTGGGATCGATGCGTATATGCAGGATTTGAAGGCGCTATTTGATGAATACCCCATCATGACCGTTGGCGAGGCCAGTGGTGTCACCAGTAAAAAGGCTGTCGATTGGACAAAAGAAGAAGGCTATCTGGATATGATCTTTGAACTAGAGCATAATGTTCGCAAAGGTATACCTGGACAAGAGCGGATCGATCTTTTAGGCTTCAAAAAAGTACTGGCCCGTTGGCAAAAGCATCTGGAGCATGAGGGCTGGAACGCGTTATATATTGAGAATCATGATAATCCTCGGTTTAATACCGTTTTAGGAAATGAAACAGCTAAATCAGCCAAAGCGTTGGCTGTGATGTATCTCTTCTTGAAGGGCACGCCTTTTATTTATCAAGGACAAGAGCTGGGTATGACGAATTTTCCTTTCACTGCTATCGAACAAGTAGATGCGAAAGACAGTCACAGCTACTATAACCGCTTATTGGCAGAAGGCGTGTCAGAAAAAGAAGCCTTGGCGATCGTCACTCGTTGGACACGCGACAATTCTCGAACACCCATGCAGTGGGATGAAACGAAAAATGGCGGCTTTACCAGCGGCAAACCATGGCTTTCTGTCAATCCTAATACAGCTGAAATCAATGTTGCGTCAGAGCAAGATGACGATTCTGTTTTGAACTTTTATAAACAACTGATCGCCTATCGTAAAGACGAGAAGATATTTACAGAAGGCGGTTTTGATTTGATCGCGGTCAATGATCCAGATATTTTCGCGTATGTCCGCAGTAATCAAGAGAAGAAAGTACTTGTGTTGGTGAATGTCAGTGAAAAGAAACGGCATTTAGAATTACCAAAGCGTATTTATAGCAAAAAATGGCAGTTGAAAATCAGTAACGGCGGGCAGAAACCAATAGCGAAGCAAATGACGTTTGAGCCTTATGATGCGCTGGTTTTTGAATCTGTTAATCAAAAATAAGATAGCAATAAATGATCTGAGATCGCGGCAAAAGCCGTGGTCTCTTTTTTCGGTTATACTGATAGTAAGAGGTAATCCTTACATATCGTTCAGTAAAACGAGTGGCATATTTTTACAACTTAATTGCCTTTCATTTATTAGAAAAGTAGGCTTTTGCGGATCATTCGGGTATAATGAACAGCAGAAAATTGGAGGAGTCTAAGATGGAAACAAAACAAACACAAGGTATGATGTCGGTGATCGCGGCGTTGATCGCCAATATCTTAGTTGCGATCAGTAAATTTGTCGGGTATCTGCTAAGCGGCAGTGCGGCGATGCTCAATGAAAGTATCCACAGTGTCGTTGACTGCAGCAATCAGGCACTGTTATTGGTGGGAAACAAACGAGCCAACCGGGGGCAAAGTGAATTGCACCAATTCGGTGAAGGACGTGCCAAATATTTCTTCAGCACGATCGTTGCCACGATGCTTTTCTTCGGAGGCGGCGCATTAGGTGTCATGGAAGCGGCGGAGAAACTGCTTCATCCCGCTCATGAAGTAGATAATCAATGGTTGGTCATTATTATATTGGTAGTAGGCATGATCATCGAAGGTTCATCTTTGCGAGTAGCTTTTAAAGAAATCCATGAATTGAACGTGGAAAAGCTGCCGTTGTTCAAATTTTTACGGGAAAGCCGTCACAGCGAGATCTTGATTATTTTTACGGAAGATTTTTGTGCGGTGATCGGTCTATTTCTAGCGTTGTTGGGAACAGGACTGACGATGCTGACAGGGAATGCGATGTTCGATGCGTTGAGTGGTCTGTTGATCGGACTGTTGCTGATGTTTGCGGCAATCTTTTTAGCGCGGGAATTTTACAGTTTGATCGTGGGCGAGAGTGTTACAAGTACCGATCTGAAAAAAATCCAGGCCGCATTTGTTCGCCCTGACGTTGAGCGCTTAATTGACATCAAAACTGTTCATTTGGGACCAACAGAGATCTTGATCGCGGCTAAAATCGATATTGAGGATACTCAAGAAGAAAAAGGCTATGCGATTGTCAATGAGATCGAAAAAGTGATCCGGGCCGCTTTGCCGGATAAGAAGGTCTATATTTATATCGAGACAGATGAATATGTTCCTAATTATCACCGGGATTAAAAGAAGATGAAGAATTTTTCTTTGTCCCTAGCGTTATCTTTTCCGGTTTGCTACAATGGGAAAGGACTATTTACATTAACAAGAAAGAAGGATTTAAATGATTTCAGCAAGTGATTTAAGAGCTGGTATGACTTTTGTACAAGATGGCAAACTGATCAAAGTTTTGGAAGCTAGCCATCACAAACCTGGCAAAGGAAATACCGTTATGCGTATGAAATTGAAAGATGTGCGTTCAGGAGCAACGTATGATACTACATTCCGTCCAGAAGAAAAATTTGAAAAAGCTCATATTGATACCAAAGCGGTACAATACCTTTACACAATGGACGACACAGCGTTTTTCATGGATCTGGAAACCTATGAACAATATGAGATCCCAGTAGAAACAGTAGCTGACGAAATGAAATACATCTTAGAAAACATGGAAGTGAAGATCCAATTCTTCGGCAGCGAAGTAATCGGTGTACAATTACCATCTTCTGTCGTTTTAAAAGTCGTTGAAACACAACCATCTATCAAAGGTGCAACAGTTACCGGATCCGGTAAACCAGCAACAATGGAAACTGGTTTAGTAGTCAACGTTCCTGACTTTGTCGAAGCAGGCGAAGAATTGGAAATCAATACCGCTGAAGGAACTTACATCAAACGTGCTTCAAAATAACAAACAGAGTCGAATCATTAGGGTTCGGCTTTTTTGATGGAAAAGCAATAGGAAAGGTAGGTGGCACAAGTGGATTATGTGATAGTAGGGCTGTTTGCTTTTTTGGGAAGCAACGTGCGGTATTATTTAGGGATGTGGCTTCCTAAACTCGGCGTTTTTCCTATAGGAACATTGGTGGTCAATTTGATCGGCTGTTTTTTATTTACTTGGTTGGTAAAACATATTCTAGTGGACCAGAAGATCAATGGCCGCTTGATTTTAGGTATCGGTACGGGCTTTTTCGGCGCGTTTACGACATTTTCTTCTTTTGCGATCGACAGCGTTAATCTAATGCGGGGAAATGACTGGTTGCTGGCGGTTGTCTATCTGGTATGTTCGATTTGCGGCGGTCTATTGATGGCTTTTTTAGGGGATAAGCTTGGAGGGATGAGTCGTGATTGAAACAGTATTAGTAGGATTCGGCGGCGCGCTTGGTGCCATGTGCCGTCACGGTCTCAATCGCTTGTTTGAGGGACGAAGGACGATCTATCCGTTAGCGACACAGCTAATCAACTTGACAGGTGCGCTTTTATTGGGGATTTTTGCTGGGGCTCAGTTAGATCAGCAGGCATATCTTTTTTTAGGTACAGGAATGATGGGAGGCTATACGACATTTTCCACCTTCAACTTTGAACTGTTGAAGCTCTATCGAACAAAACGCGATTATTTTTACCGTTACTTTATTCTTTCTTACGTTGGCGGGCTGTCGGTAGGCTTTTTAGGTATTTTGATCGGTTCGCTTATTTAAAAAAGATTCTCCGAAAACAAATGCTTCGGAGAATCTTTTTTATTGCGCTGCTTTTTTCAGATAGGCTTCTTTTTGTTTGCGGCTCAATTTTTTAAAGGCGGCTTCAGCCTTAGTGGCTTCGCTGCGAGTAGCGAATTTTTCGTTGTGGATCATAGTGACGGGACGGCGGCTTTGAGGATGGGTATATTTGGCACCGGTACCGCTGTTGTGTTCCTTCAAGCGACGTACAGGATCGGTGGTGTATCCGCCGTAAAAACTGCCGTCGTGGCATAACAATACGTAAAAATAGTGATCACTTGCCATAGAGCATCCTTCTGACTTCCGGTGTGTACTGACCGTTTTCATCGTAAACGATCAGTGACGGTTTGATCTTGAAGCCATCTGTTTTGCCGTCTTTGATTCCTTCTACCAATATGATATTCGCGTCTTTTTCCTGTTTAGGATAGACGAAACGGATCCGTTTTGGGGCGATACGATATTTTTTCATCAACTCTAAAATATCCAAAAAGCGGTCTGGGCGATGGACCAACGCAAAATGACCATTCATTTTCAATAATTTACTGGAGACAGCGATCACCTCTTCCAGTGTCGTAGCAATCTCATGCCGAGCCAGCGCCAAATGCTGATTAGGATTTTTATTGTTTGTCGGCAGATCCCGGAAATAGGGCGGATTACAAACCAATAAATCCACAGAATCGGGTCTTATTTTAGTGAAACTATCTTTTAAATCGAGATTGTACATAGTCATTCGTTCTTCTAAATGATTCAATTGGATACTGCGCTGCGCCATATCCGCTAAACGTTCTTGTAATTCGATCTGATAAATATGCCCTTGAGTTTTGCGGCTTAAAAATAAACCTACCGCGCCGTTGCCGGCACAAAGATCGACGATGGTCCCTCGTTTGGGAACTCTTGGAAAATTCGCTAAAAGGACGGCATCTAAAGAAAAAGAAAAGACCTCGGGACTTTGGATGATCTGGATATCATCGGCGTAAAGCTGATCGATCCGCTCGCTGGGATTCAACATGAAAAACACCTGCTTCATAAAAAATTATAAAAGTATTATACTACGTTTATGATTTCCAGCAAACCAACAAAAAAGCTTGTCAAGAAACTAATTTTTTTGCATACTTATAATGTATCAGAAAGGAAGAGAAGATGTTTTTTAGATTTATGCGGGGCGTCGTGCGGATCGTTTTATTTATCTTGAACGGCAATGCCCGATATCAAAACAAACAAGTACTACCTCAAAATACGAATTATATCTTAGTGGCTCCTCATCGTACCTGGTGGGATCCGTTGTATCTGGCAGTTGCTGCCAGTCCTAAAAAATTCAGCTTTATGGCCAAAGAAGAATTGTTCAAAAATCCTGTGCTGCGTTTTATCTTGAAATACGCCAACGCGTTTCCGGTAAAACGAGACAATCCCGGACCAAGCGCCATTAAAACACCGGTAAAATTATTGAAAGATACGGATTTGAGTTTGATCATGTTCCCAAGCGGCACCAGACATTCTACGGAGCTAAAGGGCGGGATGGCACTGATTTCCCGTATGGCCAAAGTTCCTATCGTACCATCTGTCTATCAAGGACCTTTGACTTTCGGTGATTTGCTGAAACGTAAACGGGTTACCATCCGATTTGGCGAGCCGATCGATATCAGTGATTTGAAAAAAATGGATAAAGACGGCTTAGCAGAAGTAGAGCGTCGGATCCAAACCGCTTTTGATCAATTGGATCAAGAAGTGAATCCAGACTTTGTCTATCCTGTCGATAAGAAACAATAAAATTCCTAAAGAGAGAAACAGCGCGCGTCAAGCCGTTGTTTTTCTCTTTTTTCATTTTTAAGAAACGTGGAAAGTGTTATAATGTTTAGAAAGATATTTTTTGAAAGGCAGTGAGAGGGTGCGTTTTCTACATACCGCAGATTGGCATATCGGCAAAAAATTAAATGGCTATGATCTGCTTGCAGACCAAAAGTATATTTTGGAACAGATACTTCAAGTAGCAAAAGACAAGCAAGTAGACGCTTTGGTGATCGCCGGGGATCTTTATGATCGTTCCGTTCCCGCTGTGGATGCGGTGGAACTGTTCAATCAGACGATCGTTGAAATGAATTTGAACAATCAGCTGCCGATTTTGGCGATCTCCGGCAATCATGACAGCGGCGTACGTTTGGAAGCCGGCAGTCCCTGGTTTGCGCAAACGAAATTCCATTTGCATACACGATTGGCGCAAGCTTTTGTGCCTGTCGAAATGGCAGATGTACAGTTTTATTTATTGCCGTATTTCGAACCCTTTGAAGCCCGTCTGTATTTCGAGGAAGATCTGAAGACGATCAAAGCCGCGATGCAGCGAGTAGTGGAAGAAATGAAGAAGTCCTTCGATCCGATGAAAAAACAAGTCTTGATCAGTCATTTTTTTGTAGCCGGCAGCAGTCGGACTGATTCCGAGATCCAAATCGAAGTCGGCGGATTAGACGGTGTCCCGGCGGATCTTTTAACAGATTTCAGCTATGTGGCGTTAGGACATCTCCACAATAAAGACGCATTACAGGAAAAAAACAGCCAATACAGCGGTGCGCCTTTGAAATTTTCCGTATCAGAAGCGAATCAGCAAAAAGGTGTTTTTTTAGTGGATACTGAAACGGGTACACGGGAATTCATTCCGTTGACTCCTCTTCATGAGTTAAAGGTAATCACGGCATCTTTCCAAGAGCTGTTAGATCCGGAATATTATCAGCAGATGGACCGGGAAGCTTTCCTGCATGTAGTGTTGACGGATCGCATGATCATCCCTAATATGATGAATCAATTGCGGACCATCTATCCTCGCATTCTTAGTGTCGAGCGTAGTGCAGGAGTTGTTGAAAAAAGAAAAATCGAAAAATTCAAAAAGCGGTTCAACTCGCCGCAACAGCTGATCGGTGATTTCTTCAAAGAGATCGCATCAGCCCAACTGACAGAAACTCAAGAGGAATGGATCGCCAAGGGATTGCAGGCAGTAACCAATAGAGAAAAGAGTGAGCAAACGTGCAGCCAAGAAAACTGACAATGAAAAATTTTGGACCCTTTATCAATGAAACGCTGGATTTTGGCGATTTTCAAGAAGCAGGGCTTTTTTTGGTCAGCGGCAAGACCGGCGCTGGAAAAACAACGATTTTCGACGGCATGACGTATGCCTTGTTCGGAGAAACTTCCGGTAATCTGCGTTCAGGAAAAGAAATGCGCTCTATGTTCGCTTCGCCAAAAGAAGAAACATGTGTCACTTTTTCTTTTGAACATCAGGGAATCCTTTATGAGATCGAGCGGCGGCCCGAACAAACATTAATGAAAAAACGCGGCGAAGGAACGAAAGATCAAGCGGCAAAAGTCGCGTTAACGATTTTTGGCGAAGATTTAAAAGAGATCCGCCGTTTTTCGAAAAAAACCGAAGTCGAGCAGTATATCAAAGAATTGCTTCATCTAGACGCAAAACAATTTTTACAGATCATCATGCTGCCCCAAGGCGAATTCCGAAACTTTTTAGTGGCTTCTAGCAACGACAAAGAAAAAGTATTGCGAAACCTCTTTGGCACAGAAATCTATCAACGATTGAATGAATGGCTGAAAGAACAAAGCAAGAATCAGCAGCAACGCATCCAGCAGCAGCTCATCACCGCTGATACATTAAAGTCTCGGTTTCATTGGATAGAAGAACCAACAGAAACTGTTACATTGTCCGAAACATTGACTCAATGGCAAGAAGCGTTGCGCATAGATCGGAAAAAATCAGCGGAACTGCAAGCAAAATTGCTAAAAGCACAAGATGCGCAAAAAACAGCAGAACAACGCTTTTATCAAGCACAGGCGTTAGCAGAGCTGTTTGACGAAAAAAGCGAGTTGGAAACTAAACAAGCCGAGTTGTCTGCTCAGCTGGATCAAATAGCGCTGAAAAAAAATCAGCTGCTTCGTTTGCAGTGGAGCAAAGAACAGCAAGGTCTGCTGTCACAGCTGGATGCGAATCAGACGAAGCATGGAGAATTGGAAGAACGCTTGACAAAGACCCGCGCAGCTAAAACCGAAAATCAGCAAGAGTTGGAAAGATGGCAGCAAAAACGTCCAGAGATCCAGCAACAGCAAATAGAATTGAAGCAAAAAAATACAGAGTTGCAGGAAAAAAATTACCGATTGCCTCTTGTCAGGGAAAAAGAAAAATTGATGCGTCAGCAAAAAGACTGGCTTGCTCAAAAAGAGCAGTTTGACCGTCAAGAAGCAGAATTAACTGTAAAAAAAGAACAAGTGTCATTAGAAAAGCAAACTGCACAAAAAATTATCGCCAAAAAAGATGACTGGCAAAAGCAGGAAGTCCTGCTGTTGAAAGCACAGCAGTTGGCGGAACAGTGGCAAATGTATCAGTCAGAAGAACAGGAAACTAAAGAAAAGATCCTGCATTTCCAACAGCAGATCACTGAAATCGACACTAAAGGACGTTCCATAGAACAAGAAATCCCGCTGCAAGTACGTTTAGTGGCACAATTGAAAAGTAAGAACGCCCAAATGCAGATCGCACGCTTGAGTTTAGATTTGTTAGAAGGCGAACCTTGTCCATTGTGCGGTGCGGCTTCTCACCCCAATATCGCCCAGCACCAGCAATATTCGTTGTCGGAAATCAAAGAAAACGAACAACAATTGGAAACTGCGGAACAGTTGTTGCTGGCCCAAAAGGAACAATCAGCGATTTGGAAGCAGAAAACAGAACAACTGCAGACAACGCTTGAAGAGACCCTTCAAAAACAAGTACAGATCCAACAACAGCAAAAACAAGCAAACCAAGCCTTTTGGAGATTGTTTGCACTCGATCAAGCCAATCCGCAAAAAAAGGATCTGCAAGAATATTTAAAAGCGGCATTGGCAGACCAGCAAGCACAGGAAAAAGCTTTTCAAGAGGCACAAGAATGTTTGTCAGCAATTGAAAAACAGCAAATGGAAATCAATGAAGAAGCGGCTGCTTTGCAAACCGCGCGTCACAATCTGGATGCGCAACTGCAGCAAGCTGCTGGGAAAATCACGACACTAACGGCGCAGGTAGGAGAAATAGCCGAAAGCCAGCTGCAAGCAGAGATCGCTCAGTTGCAAGCAGAGATTCAACAAGCAGAAACGATGCTGTCAGCCGATGGACAGCTTGGCGAAACACTGAAGACCCAACAGGCGGCATTAGAAGAACAAGTCAGTCAGATACTGGAACAAGTGACTCACTGTCAAAAAGAACACCAAACTCTTCAAGAAAAGCTACAACAAGCATTTGATGAAGCGGACTTTTCAGCAGATATGGACGCATTAAGGAATTGGCTGACAGAATTGCCGCTGATCACTGGATTAACAGAAGAAATCAACGAATATGAACAAAAACAAGCAGTGATCCAACATCGCTTGCAAGAATTGACAGAAAAAATCGGTACCCAGCAAGCGCCAGATCTTTTGCCTTTATCTGAGAACTACGAACAAGCGCAGCAACTGGTGAATGAAAGCCAAGAATACTTCTTCGAACAAAAAGAACGTGTGGCGCAAAATGAAAAGCTGTATGATACGCTAAAAGAGCTTTATGAAAAAAATCGTGCAGAGACCGAAGAAAAAATGCAGCTGCAGCAGCTTTTTCGAACGATTAACGGGGATAATGAATATAAAACCAGTTTGGAACGCTATGTATTGCAGGCGTATCTTGCTGAGATCTTGGAGATCGCCAATCAGCGACTGCTTCGTTTGACACGAGGACGCTATCAATTTGAACTGGCAGATACGATCAGCGGCAATAAAAAGAATACTGGTTTAGAGATCAATATCTATGATGACAATGCGGGAGCTTCCCGCCGCGCCCATACATTGTCTGGCGGAGAAAGTTTCATCGCCGCATTGGCGTTGGCTTTGTCACTGGCAGATGTCATCCAAAATCGTTCAGGCGGGATCGCTATCGAAGCGTTATTCATTGATGAGGGATTCGGTTCACTGGATGAAGAATCGCTGGAAATGGCGATGGAGGCTTTAGCAATGATTGAAAATGAAGGTCGGCTGATCGGTATCATCAGTCATGTACGAGAATTAAAGGAACGAGTGACCCAACAAGTATTGGTCAAAACCAACGGCAGCGGTCAAAGCAAGATTGCTTATCGTTTATAGTGTACCAGCAACAATCGATTCGTTTTATCAGACCCCCGAACGAATCAGCAAGGAGGGATCAATGTGAAGTGGAGTATACCAGAAAAAGTGATCGAACGAGGTCGAGATTATTTGAAGGAAGGGCGCGTACTGTCGGTGACGCCGGATCCTGAAAATAAAGTATGGCATGCAGAAGTCTTAGGCAGCGAGTTGTACCGAGTCGAGTTGGATGCCACTGCTAAAGAAGAAGATTTCTGTCAATGTCCTTATTGGGAAGAACATCATTATTGCAAACATACCATTGCCGTCGAATTGTACTTGCGGCAGCAGGGAAAATCACGAATGATCCAAACAAGTGACTTGCCTAAGAAAGCCGCTTTTTCTGCTTCTGAAATGTTTGCTAACGGGTTTTCCCGACTGCATACAGAAGAAAAGAAAAGCAAACCGCTGACTGTCGAGTTTCAATTAGAAGTTTTGGCGACGAATCCATACCATCATGAGCTTTCCGTGATAGGGATCGCTGCTAGGATCGGCTATCAGGAAACGAAGCGAACATACGTGGTCAAAAATATTTATAAATTCTTGCAAGCTGTTCAGGATCAAAAAAAGATCTTGATCAACAAGCAGTACTCATTTCAGCTTTCAGCAGAGGCGTTTTCACCGGAAATTAATGACCTATTGAACCTTTTGGCGGAAATCGCTCAAACACAGCAATTGATCGGACAAACAGGGATCCAAGTCAAAGGCAAATTGGACAAAAAATATCTGCTGCTGCCGGTAGCATTTGCCAAAGAACTGATTTTAAAAATGCAGGCAGCACCAACGACTTTATTGATAGAAGATAAAAAAATCCAGTCGTTGACTTTTTCTGAAGAAACACATCCGCTTTCCTTTTCTGTGGTCAAAAAAGAAGATCTGTTTGATTTGACGATCCATAAAGATTTTCAGTATGTATTAAATCATTACCATTGGGGGATCATCGATAATGTGATCTATCCACTGACTGCAGAACAGATGGAAATCTATGAAACCTTGAACCAATTGCTGAAGCGTTTGGAAAAACCGGTGATCTCCTATAAAAAGGCAGAATTGTCAACATTGTTTACGCAAGTGATCCCACCGCTGAAAAAAATCGGAGAAGTCGCTATCGATTCGGCAGTTACAGATAAAATCAGCGAAGCACCGTTAACGATCGTTTATACCTTGCGGAAAAAGAAAGGTCAGATCGCGCTGCAAGCAGATTTTCATTATGGAGAAGTTGTCTTCTCCAGTGATCCTGCGCATAATGTTTTTCCTGAAGGACATCCTGAGATTTTACGGGATATCCAAAAAGAAAAACGCAGTCGGCACCTATTACAGCAACTGCAGTTTGCTGAAACAGAGACCGGTTGGAGCAAACCGCTTCCTGCCGGTGCTGAATTATACCGCTTCTTTACTGGAGATATCCCACTATTGCGGCGGATGGGGGAAGTACGGCTGGGTAAGAAATTGCGGGAATTATATCTGGATGCCGGCAAACATCGGCCTCAAATCGAGGTTTCCGAAGAAGGGTCATGGCTGGATGTTCGTTTTGATATCTCTGGAATCGCGGAACATGAAGTGGACGCGATCTTAGAAAGTTTGTTGCAGCAAGATCAATTCTATACATTGGAAAATGGACAAGTATTGTCATTAGAATCAGAAGAGTTCCAACAAACCAGTCTGATCCTGCAAAAATTCCGGGAGAACGCTCATGCGAAAAATGGTGTGGTACAGATCCCTCGTCATCAAGGATTACTATTGCGAGATCAACTAGCGGATACGGAAGCGACATTTAGTGTCAGCTTTCAGCAGATGGCCGCTGATTTGACCCATCCAGAAAATTATCAGTCGGCGCTGCCTAAAGACTTGCATGCGACTTTGCGGGAATATCAGATGATCGGATTTCGCTGGCTGAAGATGCTGAGTCATTATCATTTTGGCGGGATCTTAGCTGATGAAATGGGTCTTGGGAAAACGTTGCAGACGATCACCTATCTATTATCGGAAAAACAAGAACAAGGTCAGATCCAAGTTCTGATCGTAGCGCCAGCCAGTCTGACCTACAACTGGCAGCAGGAAATCAAACGTTTTGCGCCGGATCTGCAAGCGCAAGTCGTATCGGGAAACCGTCATGAACGAGAAATGCTGATCGAAGAGAAAGCTGATATCTTCATTACTTCTTATGCAAGTATGCGTCAAGATATCGATCGTTATCAAGACAAAGAGCTGGAATATTTGATCTTGGACGAAGCGCAGATGGTTAAAAACAGCAGCACGAAAACAGCGCAGGCATTGCGTTCGTTGAAAGTGCCGCATCGTTTTGCGCTAAGCGGAACACCGATCGAAAATAATCTGAACGAACTGTGGTCATTATTCCAAATGATCATGCCAGGATTCTTTCCTAACAGACTCGCGTTTCGCGAGATGCAAGCCGAAGAGATCGCGAAAATGATCAAACCCTTTATTCTGCGGAGGGATAAAAATACGGTATTACAGGATCTTCCGGAAAAAATTGAAACCAATTATTACAGTGTGCTCACCGAAGATCAAAAACGCATTTACTTGGCTTATCTGCGGCAAATGCAGGAACAGATCACACAAATGGATGCAGCGACTTTCAAGAAGAATCGGATCAGTATCTTAGCCGGGCTGACCCGCTTGCGGCAAATCTGCTGTGATCCCAAACTTTTCTTGGATGATTACGAAGGAACTTCCGGAAAACTGGAGCAGGTCAAAGATCTGATCACAGCGGCCAAAGACAATGACCGCAGGATTTTGCTGTTTTCACAATTTACCGGGATGCTGACGATCATCGAAGAGGAACTTAATCAAATGGGCTTAGAATGTTTCTATCTTCGCGGCAGTACACCGCCGAAAGAACGTATCAAAATGGTGGAGGCCTTCAATCGTGGCGAAAAGGATGTCTTCTTGATCTCTCTGAAAGCCGGCGGGACCGGATTGAATCTGACAGGAGCAGATACGGTCATTTTGTATGATCTGTGGTGGAACCCGGCAGTCGAAGAACAAGCGGCGGCACGTGCTCACCGGATCGGACAGAAAAAAGTCGTAGAAGTTTGGCGGATGATCGCAGAAGGTACGATCGAAGAACGGATGGACTCTTTGCAAAATGAGAAGCGAGAGCTTTTCCAAAAAGTCATCCAAGGAAATGAAGCACAACTGCGGCAGATGACAGAAGAAGATATTCGGATGATCTTGAGCATTGGCGAATGATCAGCCGATAGTAAGAAATCTCTCCATAAAAATTTAATGGATAAATACAAAAAATCCGAGCGCAGCAGACTGCTCTTAGGATCATACCGTAAGCTGATGTAATATCGGCTTGCGGCATGATTTTGAGAGCCAGCTAGTGCTCGGATCTTTTCTGTGCAAAAATATGTATCTTGAAGATGCTTGATCAGAGACGTTTAATCGAAAATCATTTGGATCGTTGAGAAGATCTGATCAAAAGAGGTCAACTCGATATCTTGGATCTGCTGTTCGCCAGCGGGGATCGCACGATTTCGATGGTTGAACCATAAGGAGCGCCAGCCGGCTTTTTTCGATCCTACCACATCATTTTCGAAACTGTCACCGACATATAAGGTATTTTGTGAATTCATAACGAACTCTTTTTCCGCTAAATGGAAGATCTCTGGATCCGGTTTTTGGAATCCAGTTGCTTGGGAAATCAGTACATTATCTTTATCCACCCAATCCAACAACTGTAATTGTTTCACTTTTTTGTATTGGTGGTCTGTTGGGCCGTTTGTGATGATCCCCATAGGAATATTTTTGTTTTTCAAAAAGTCTAATGTTTTTTTGATTTCTTCGTGCATGGTGATATTATCCAGTTCTTCTTCGTAGACCTGCTGGAATAAAAGTGCTTCTTCTTCAGTGATATGAGGGTAATCCAAATCCTTTAATGATTGGCTGATGCGAAATGTCCGCATGTATTCCAGTGTCCACTCTTCAGCAATTACTTTGCCGAAATTCTCATCGCTATGGACACGAAAACGGATATATAGATCGTGCATATCCTCAGAAGAGACCAAAGGAAATAAACGATTCACTGCGTTTCTAAAGGGTTGTTGCTGGTCATAAATCGTATCGTCAACATCAAAAACTACTGCTTCAATCAAAAAAATGCCACGCCTTTCAATTTCTGTAAATTTTCAAAAAAGAATCCTGCTATATTCTAGCGGAATTTTATAAGAAAAGAAAGAGCATAAACGCTGATAAATAAAGGTTTTATCTACTTAATTTCTGTTTTTTCGATGAGAATAAGGTTTAGAGATTTTCAGTTTTTTTCACCAAAATCTGTTTTGCTTTTATCAGAACATTGCTTATAATAAAATCTATATATCAAGGAGGTGCGGAATTGTTAAAACGCTTTTTTAGCTATTATCGACCGTATAAGAAGCTGTTTATTTTAGATTTTTCATGTGCGGTAGTTGCCGGTCTGCTTGAATTGGCTTTTCCGGTGGCAGTCAATCAAGTGATCGATAAAATCATGCCGATGCATAATTTTCGAATCATCCTATTGGCGTGTCTGGGGTTGCTGTTTTTCTATATTTTAAATACCGCATTGCAATATATCGTAGTTTTTTTCGGACATAAGTTAGGGGTCAATATCGAAACGGATATGCGGCGGGATCTGTTTAAACATCTGCAAAAACAGCCTTTTGAATATTATGACAATCAAAAAACCGGGAAATTGATCAGCCGTTTGACGACTGATTTGTTCGAGATCTCAGAAGTGGCCCATCATGGTCCAGAAGATGTGTTCATTACCGTCATGACGTTGGTAGGGGCGTTTTTATTGATGCTGAATACTCATGTCCAGTTGGCATTTGCAACGTTTGCGATGCTGCCGTTGATTACTATCGCGTTGGTTTTCTTCAATAAAAAAATGACCAGTGTCAACACAAGGATCTATGATAACCTGGGAGAATTCAATGCCGGTGTCGAAGCGTCTGTCAGCGGTATCCGGGTCACACAATCTTTTGCCAATGAACCTTTTGAAGCGAAACGCTTTGAAGGGTTGAGCGAAACGTATCGTCAATCGAAGATCATGTTTTATAAAGTGATGGCGCTGAGTTCTTCATATAACTATTTCTTGATCCGCTTGATCAATCTTTTCGCGTTGATCTTCGGTGCTTACTACACCATCAGAAAAGAGATCACATACGGGGACTTTGTCGGTTTTATTCTTTTGTCTAATGTTTTCGTCCGTCCAATCGAAAAGGTCAATACGATGATCGAAAGCTATCCAAAAGGTATCGCCGGATTCAAACGATTGATCGCGGAACTTGATCGAAAACCTGCTATATATGATCGTCCCGATGCCATCACGGTGGATCACTTGAAGGGTCACATCGTTTATGATGACGTTTCATTTGCTTATATGGATTCAAAAAAAGTTTTGAACCACATCGATCTTGAGATCCAACCGGGGGAAACAGTCGCGTTCGTCGGGCAAAGCGGTTCCGGAAAAACGACTCTTTGCAATCTGTTGCCCCGCTTTTATGAAGTGACAGACGGTACGATCACCATCGACGGCATCGATATCCAGTCAATGACTTTGGAATCTTTGCGCAAACAGATCGGGATCGTCCAACAAGATGTCTTTCTATTTCCCGGAACGATCCGCGAGAATATCGCGTATGGGAAGTTAGACGCCACTGAAGCTGAGATACAGCAGGCAGTCTCACTAGCTCATTTGGACGGTGTGATCCAGCAAATGGCGCAAGGATTGGATACGATCATCGGTGAAAGAGGCGTGAAACTGTCAGGAGGTCAAAAACAACGGGTGGCGATCGCTCGGATGTTTCTTAAAAATCCGCCGATCCTGATTCTGGATGAAGCGACTTCTGCTTTGGATACCGAAACGGAACAAGTGATCCAAGAATCATTGAATTCGTTGGCTGATGGACGTACGACACTGATCATCGCTCATCGTCTGGCGACTATCAAACACGCTACTCGCATCGTCGTTGTCAGCGACCAAGGAATATTAGAGCAAGGTACTCATGATGAACTAATGGGGAAAAATGGTCATTATCGTGCACTTTATGACGCTCAATTCCGAAAGTAATCAAAAAATCAAATTAAAAAAAGATTTTTAGAGTAAAATTTGGGTTTTTTCCGTAATTCAGATGTTTTTTAATCTCAATTGGCTGGAAAATGTTTCTTAGCAAATTTAAAGAAAGCTAAAAAATAGGGTGATAAAAAATTTAGCAGAAAACGGGGAAAAATTTCTTAAGAGATGATACAGATTCTATGTCTTTTTTTCTAACAAAATAACTGAAAAATAATATTGGCCACAAATGATTTCTTTTTTTATCCTCTATTTAAAAAGAAAAAATGCCGCTTTTCTCATGCTGTCAAGATTTATCAAGAACAAACTTTGAGCAATGAAATACATCTTGAAAAATTAAAAAACAATAGTAACATAAAGGTTAGATGTACGATAAAGGAAATTGTTATAAATAGTACAGATTTTAAAAGCTGTTATACAATATTATTTTCATTGGAAAAAAATGTGAATATGCTCATTGAAAAAATCTAAAAAGCGCAAAAGTCTAGTTTTATAAAGGTTATATTATTTGAATACCATTAATTTTATTAAAAAAAATTAAAAAAGTACTGGATATTTTTGATTTCATTCGATATAATATAATCAGATTAAAAATAAAACGGCTGCTGTTACAGAGTCGTTTGTATAATAAGAAGGAGTGATACCGTTGTTGACACTTTATACTTCCCCAAGTTGTACGTCATGCAGGAAAGCTCGCGCGTGGTTGCAAGAGCACGAAATTCCTTTTGTTGAAAGAAATATTTTTTCAGAACCACTGAATATTTCTGAACTAAAAGCGATTTTGCAAATGACTGAAGATGGTACTGAAGAAATCATTTCGACACGTTCGAAAGTTTTTCAAAAATTGCATATTGATTTGGATGAATTGCCGCTGCCGGAATTGCTGGATCTTGTTCAAAAAAATCCTGGATTACTGCGTCGTCCGATCATGATTGATGAAAAACGACTACAAGTTGGTTTCAACGAAGATGAAATCCGTCGTTTCTTACCTAGAGAAGTTCGACAATTAGAATTAAGACATGCACAGCTAATGGCTGGTTTATAAGAGATGGGGAAGATCCTGGGATCTTCCTCATTTTTTCTCAATAAAAATAGCAGATCGGCTGACAAAACATGTTGGCGGATCTGATTTATTTTAGCCAGATAAAAGCACAGTTGTTTTTATTTTCAAATTCTTTTCTTTCTCTTAGGGATCGTAGTTTTCTCTTTACTTTTCCCTTTCTTCCGTTACAATGTAGCTATAAAGTGTATATAAAAGTGAGGTGTAGCTAAGATGGAAATGGAACATATCAATGAAAATACGATTCGTGTGTTGATCAAAAGTGAAGATTTAGCTGCTCGAGGAATCACTTTTTTAGACCTGTTAGGAAATCAAAACGAAATAGAAAATTTCTTTTATAGCATCCTTGAAGAAGTCGATATCGACGAAGAATTCAAGGGCAGTGAAGCAGTTACTTTCCAAGTTCTGCCAAAAGGAGACGGATTAGAGCTGTTTATCAGCAAGAATCTGCCGCCAGAAGAAATTTCTCAATTAGAAGACGGTGTTGGTTCGCCGGAAGAGATCAGCGAGTTTCTGAAAAAACATGTAGCGGCTCAATTAGAAGAAGCTTCAGAACCGGAAGAAGTGAAGCGGCATTTCGTTTTTGAAATGACTGATTTTGAAGAAATGATCCAATTAGCTAATGAAGTTCAATTAGATTCTGTTATCACTAATCTATACGGCATGAACGGTGCGTATTTCTTGGAGATCGAATTTCTTGATGAATTGATTTTTGACAGTGAAATAAAAGATTATGTATCATATATCGCTGAATTTGCACGAAAAAGCCATGTGACACCGGAAGTATTATCGGAACATGGCAAACTTTTGATGGAACACGATGCCTTGGCGGTCACCCGTCATTATTTTCATTAAATAAGACACCTGCTTTGATAAAGAGTGGGTGTTTTTTTGTACTATCATTTTTTAGCAGCCGGAAAATCGTTCTTCCGGCTGCTTTTTTAGATATCCTTGCTAATATAGCTGTTTTTGCGGCAATTGGTCTTTCTTTACGTATCTCTTATTGAGGTGGGCAAGATGCTGATGGCACGAAACGGGCAAGGACAATTGATCTCCAGTTTAGAAATGACAGATAGCGGCGATATGATTTGTCCCGGCTGTCATCAACGAGTGTACTTTAAAAACGGCAGACAAAAAATTCCACATTTTGCACATAGGGCTCATGCTGATTGCGATACATTCAGTGAAGGAGAGACCAAAGAACATCTCCAAGGAAAAGAACTCTTAGCTCGCTTTCTTGTAAAAGATGAGGGTGTTTTGGAAGCTTATCTCCCGCAGTTGCGGCAACGTCCGGATATTTTATGGAACAAACGCGCCCTTGAATTTCAGTGTTCACCGCTGCCTTTCCAGCGTTTCCAAGAACGCACAACAAATTATCAGCGTCATGGGTATCATCCGTGGTGGATTTTAGGCAGACGCTTTTATCCGAAGAAAAAATTCAGTCATTTCCAAAAAGCCTGTTGTTATTACACAAAAAGGCAAATCTATCTTTGGCACTTATCTGTGGAACATGGAAAATTACAAAGATTAGGACCGGTCATTTGGCATTACCATACAGAAAATTCATTTGCTAAAAAAAGCTGGCAGTTAACAGATCGAACAATTTATCAGGAAAAAGCAAGAATCTCTCATTGGCATCCGGATGAGTATCGTGAACTGCTGGCGCAAAAATTGATACACTCGCCAAAGCAGTTGTTATTGCTTCAGGAACAATTTTATCTACGAGGGCAGACCCTCACGACATTGCCGAAATGGTGCTATCAGGCTAGTACTTTTTCCTTCTTTTTTGAAGAGCGTCTGCTGCTGTTGCGTTACTTGTATTTATTGCACCCGCAGCAAACGTTTCAGGAGTGGATCAGCAGATTAAAATGTTTGACATGGCGCTGGGATTTTCCGTTGATCGATCAGCGAACGGTCCTTTGGCAGATCTTTCAGGAATGTCGGGTTTTAGCGGGGCAATAAAAAGAAAATTCTGATTTTTTTGTACATTATTTTTATGATAATATGATAAGATAGAACTAATCGAAAGGAGCCGATAACATGTCAGAAACAAAACAATTGCCTACTCGAGAAAATTTGCCGGAAGCATCAACCTGGGATCTGACCAAGATCTTTGCTGACGATGCAGCTTTTGACAAAGCATTCGATGAATTAGCAGCAGAAATCAAACAAGCAGAAAAATTTAAAGGAACATTAGCAGAAGGCCCGCAAGCATTTTTGTCTGCGCTGGAATTTGTGCTGGATGTTTCCCGCAAATTAGAAACGATCTATGTCTATTCTCATCTGAAAAACGATCAAGATACCGCCAATACCGTTTATCAAGGTTTATATGCCCGTGCCAGCAGTCTGTTGACACAGACCAGCGAAGCGATCTCTTGGTTCGAACCAGAAGTGTTGAATCTTACCGATGAACAAATCTGGAGCTATTTCGATGAAGAACCAAAATTAAATGAATACCGTCACTATGTAAAACAATTGGTGGATAATCGTGCTCACGTGTTGCCGGCAGACCAAGAATCATTGTTGGCAGGTGCCGGGGAAGTCTTCGAAGCTTCCAGCAATACATTTGCTGTATTGAATAACGCCGATCTTGTATTCCCAACGATCACAGGCGCTGATGGCGAAAAAATCCAGCTTTCTCATGGCGTGTATGGTCAATTGATGGAAAGTACTGATCGTAAAGTGCGGGAAGATGCTTTCAAAGGTCTTTACAGTGTTTACGAACAATTCCGCAATACATTCGCTTCAACATTGAGTGCTCATGTCAAAGGACATAATTTTAAAGCCAAAGTTCGCAAATATGGTTCAGCTCGGGCGGCTTCACTAAGTGCCAATCATATTCCAGAAAGCGTCTATGATACATTGGTAGATGTCGTGAATCGGAATCTGCCATTGCTTCACCGTTACGTTGCATTGCGCAAACGTCTATTGAAAGTAGATGAACTGCATATGTATGATATGTATACACCGGTTCTTGGTGAAGCACCGATCGCCTATACATTTGAAGAAGCGAAAGAAAAAGCAGTGAAAGCTTTGCAGCCGATGGGAGAAGAATACCTGAAGGTTGTGGAAGAAGCTTTTTCAAGCCGTTGGATCGATGTCATCGAAAACAAAGGCAAACGCAGCGGCGCCTACTCGTCAGGAGCTTATGACACAGCACCATATATCTTATTGAACTGGCATGATACATTGGATCAACTGTTCACACTAGTCCATGAAATGGGACACAGTGTCCACAGCTATTTCACTCGCAACAACCAACCGTATGTTTATGGTGATTATTCGATCTTTTTAGCAGAGATCGCCTCAACGACAAATGAGAATATTTTGACGGAGTATTTGTTGCAAACAGAAAGCGATCCTCGCGTCAAAGCCTATGTTCTGAACCATTATTTGGACGGCTTCAAAGGCACGATCTTCCGTCAAACCCAATTTGCTGAATTCGAGCACTTTATCCATACAGAAGACGCGAAAGGCGTGCCGTTGACCAGTGAATATCTAAGCGACTACTATGGAAAACTAAATGCGAAATATTATGGTCCAAGTGTGGAAGAAGATCCTGAAATCAAACTGGAATGGTCACGGATTCCGCATTTCTACTACAATTACTATGTTTACCAATATTCAACTGGTTTCTCAGCAGCTTCTGCATTGGCGAAGAAAATCTTAGACCAAGAACCGCAAGCACTAGAAAACTATTTGACCTACTTGAAATCTGGAAACAGCGATTATCCGATCGAAGTAATGAAAAAAGCTGGCGTGGATATGACACAAGCAGCTTATATCGAAGATGCCATGAAAGTCTTTGAACAACGCTTAGACGAATTAGAAGCTTTAGTGGATCAATTAGATTAATAGAAAAAGACGATCAGCTCAGGCTGATCGTCTTTTTTTACACTAATTTCAAATGTTTGGAAGAAAGAACGACTCTTCGTTCATTTTCCCGTTTCAGGTAGCCGTCCAGATGAAAGATGCGATAACTTTCTTCTGTCGTTTGACAAAGAAGAGGTAGGTCTAAGAGTGCTTCTGGACCTTCTAGTAATACACCATAGTCTCTATCGCAAGCGTAATTGTAAACGACGCCGGATGGATGCTTGACGATCCCCATCTCATGAGCGATCGTTTGATCCGCTTTGAATAAGTCTTTGACTAATTGTGACGGACGGTCTTCTCGAAACATCGTCAAGTCGCCGCCGATTTCATCAACGATCTCTTCAACCAGTTTACGAGAATAGTTTTTTTTCAGGCAACCAACTGCTTGCTGCAGCTTCATTAAAAAATCCCGCGCGCGTCTTCTGCCTTGCAGCTGGATGGTCTTGCAATCAAGAGCCGCTGAATAGGTGTCAGAAAACAACTTGTTGCGAGCAGCAACATCGTTTTTCGCGATCTTCCGCCGTTTCATGATATCCCCAATTGTTGTCATGTTGACTAGCGGAAGCACGCGAAGTTGGATCTTCACACTGCTTTTCTCTATGTATTTCAACAATTCCATCTCAGTTTCCAAACAAATAGGCCCCAGTGGATTGACAAATAAATAAATTTCGATCACACGATTCTCCCCCAAAATCAAAATCCTATATTGATACTCTTATCGTTAACTTAACAGAAAAATCAGAAAAAGAAAACCAAAGAGAATTTAATTTTCTGATATTGCTCGAACAATCTTATTTGGAGCCGGAACATAGGAAATCTGCAGTTTTTCCAATAAATCAAAAAAATCCTGCCGGCCTTTCTCCGCGTCAGCGACTTCTAATTCTAATTCAAAATCATGCTGCTTGCCGTACCAGCTCTCATCTAATGCAAGCAACCCTTCTTGGATCTTGATCTCAGCCCGCCGCGTTTTCAATGATGCGATCATTTTCAATGACTGCGGCAAGATACCTTGTGCAGTCAATGTCTTTGCGACATTGCCGCTGTCAGGAAGCTGTTGTTTTTGCAGATAATATTCTGCTTCTTTAACGGTAAGGTCGTCCGTGACTTCCAATAAACCTTCTGTACGAGGGATTTTCAATGTCAGCTCACCGCGGTCTGACAATTGTCTGATCCGCAATCCCCATTTTTTTTGTTTAAGCAGGGAATCTTCTGTGTCGAAGTAGCTGTTCAGTTGATAATGGAATCCGCTTTCCTCAATCTGGAAGAAAGACTGGACGTGGGCAAATTCTTTGGCTGTGATCAATGTTTTAAATTCGATTTCAATGCTCTCGCTCATAGTTTCACTCTTTTCCGTGTTTTAATATTTTGACATAAATCGTCAGCATACGTCAATGAAAATGACTGATTTTGATTAAAAAAACAGTTTTTTACCGAATCGTCTGACTATAATCTTTATTCACAGCAAGCGGCCTTCTCAAAAAATTGTTACAGTTTGTGTCAGCAGAAGGCTTCTGATAAAAATCAAATGGATCAGAGAATGGCTACTAAAGATTTTTTGTGCTTTATGGTAAAATGGAGAATGAACGTTAAAAGAAAATAGAGGGATCAGTATGGAACGAGATTGGGAAAGTTTTTTAGCTCCTTATGAACAAACGGTTTCTGAATTGAAAGTCAAACTTCGCGGGATTCGCAAACAATTTCGGGAACAAAGCAGACACGTACCGATAGAATTCGTCACAGGACGTGTCAAGCCTGTGGACAGTATTATTACCAAAAGTCAGATCCGTCATATCCCGATGGAACGCTTAGAAGAAGAGATGTCGGATATTGCCGGATTACGCATCATGTGCCAGTTCGTAGAAGATATCCACCAAGTCGTGCAGATTTTGCGCAATCGTAAAGATATGAAAGTCATTATCGAACGGGATTATATCACCAATAAAAAAGCCAGCGGATACCGCTCCTATCACTTAGTCATCGAATATCCGGTCCAATTGATCAACGGTGAGAAAAAGATTTTGGCGGAGATCCAGATCCGGACGTTGGCCATGAATTTTTGGGCAACGATCGAACATTCTTTGAATTACAAATATCAAGGCGCCTTTCCGGAAGAAATGAGCGAGCGCTTGAAACGAGCGGCAGAGGCCGCCTATCGCTTAGATGAAGAGATGTCCAGCATTCGCGAGGAGATCCAAGAAGCCCAGCGTCTGTTTTCTCATGGTCGCGGCAAATCTGATGATAATTATTACCGTGCGTCCATCGATCGAGAGGAGGAATGAAGGGATTGCGAGTAGCTGTAGTCTATAATCAGCAGAAACAAACTATCGATGTTGTTCAACATCTGCTCAAGTTATTGAAAAAAGCAGACATCCAACTAGACGAACGAGAACCGGAGATTGTGATCTCTGTCGGCGGGGACGGCACGCTGCTGTCAGCTTTCCATCGGTACAGTCATCGCTTGAAAGACGTCAGTTTTTTAGGCATCCATACCGGACATTTGGGTTTTTATACCGACTGGCGGGACTATGAACTGGAAGAATTAGTGGAAAGTTTGAAAAACAACCGTGGACAAAGCGTTAGTTATCCTTTGTTGGATGTAGTGATCCGCTATTTAAACGATAAACCCGACAGACACTTTTTGGCATTGAACGAATCCACCATCAAGCGGGGCAGCCGCACAATGGTGGCGGATGTTTATATCAAAGAAGAACTGTTTGAACGTTTTCGCGGTGACGGTTTATCGGTTTCTACGCCAACTGGATCGACTGCTTATAACAAAAGTGTCGGCGGAGCGGTCTTGCATCCCAGCATCAACGCTATCCAATTAGCTGAGATCGCGTCATTGAACAATCGCGTGTTTCGGACACTAGGTTCACCGATCATCATCGCTGCAAATGAATGGCTGGAGATCCGTTTGCAAGACAGCAATGACTACCTGATCACGGTAGATTCTTTGGATATCCAGCAAGACGAGATCGATGCGATTTTTTATCGTATCGCAGATGAACGGATCCAGTTTGCTTCTTATCGGCACATGCATTTTTGGCATCGCGTCAAGGATGCTTTTATTGGAGACACATAAACGATGGAATTTACGTATACGTATCATTATGATCATCCGCAAAAAGTAAAATTTTTTTTGAAAGAGCAGGGAATCTCAAAAGGTTTGCTGGCAAAAATCAAATTTCAAGGCGGAAAAATTTTTGTGAATGGGCAAATAGAAAATGTCTTGTATTCTTTGAAGGCAAATGATAGGGTAACTATTGTGATTCCTGATGAAGGAGAACATGAAACAGTCTTATTGGACCCGACGCCTATCGATATCGTCTTTGAAGACGAACATCTACTGGTGGTGAACAAACCGGCGGGGATCTCTTCGATCCCGGCACAATATCACCCCAATCATACGATGGCCAATCGTGTCAAAGCGTATTACAAACAGCAAAATTATCCTAACCAAGTGATCCACGTGGTGACGCGATTGGATCGTGATACATCGGGATTGATGCTGTTTGCTAAGCATGGGTTTGCCCATGCCAAGCTGGATATCCAGCTGAGGGAAAAGAAGTTTTACAAAAAATATCAAGCTCTGGTAGCTGGCGCGATCGATACATTGCAGCCTCATGGCGAGATCATTTTACCGATTGCCAGAGATTATGATTCTTTATTGAAACGCAAGATCGCTGAGGAAGGGCGCTATGCCGAAACAGAATATTGGCTGGATCAGCGGGGAGAACAGGCGGCACTGGTAGATATCCAGCTGCACACTGGACGTACCCATCAGATCCGCGTGCATTTTGCAGCGATCGGCTGTCCATTATTAGGGGACGAATTATACGGCGGCGCAATGGATCTGGGGATCCAAAGACAAGCGCTGCATTGCTATGAGTTGCATTTTTATCATCCATTTACAAATGAACGACTGGAATTCTATCAGGAATTACCGTCAGATATGCAAGGATTGGCGGCAAAATTAAACGAATGAGTGTGGTGAGAGAGATTGGACGAAACAGAAGAATTGGAAGTTCGCTTTGATGAATTACGTCAAGCACTTCAAGCAAACGATATTCAAGCATTTCGTGATAATTTTTTGGAGATGCATATCTATGAGCAGGGGCAATTCTACCAGTCTCTCGATGAGGCACAACGACATCTTGTCTACGCGTATCTATCCCCTAAAGAATTAGCGGATATGTTCGATGTGATCGAAGAAGACGACGAATACATGAAAGATTATTTATCAGAGATGCGCCCCAGCTATGCGGCGGAGATGCTTTCTGAAATGTATACCGATAACGCAGTCGATTTATTGAA
Source organism: Enterococcus mediterraneensis (assembly GCF_900604485.1). Classification (NCBI taxonomy): domain Bacteria; kingdom Bacillati; phylum Bacillota; class Bacilli; order Lactobacillales; family Enterococcaceae; genus Enterococcus; species Enterococcus mediterraneensis. Next base: position 818,358 of record NZ_UWOP01000001.1, on the reverse strand, counting down.
TACACTAGATAAGAAACAAGTTGCCAAATACCTTAGTTTGATGTCGGCAGATGATGCCAGCGAAATCAAGGAACTGCTTCATTATGAAGATGATACAGCCGGGTCCATCATGACGACAGAATTTGTTTCCATCGTTGCAAACCAGACGGTACGTTCCGCGATGTACGTCTTGAAAAATGAAGCGGATGTCGCGGAAACTATTTATTATATCTATGTAGTAGATCAAGACAACAAATTAGTAGGTGTGATCTCGCTGCGGGATTTGATCATCAATGATGATGACACCATGATCTCTGAAGTAATGAGCGAGCGGGTGATCTCCGTGCATGTGGGGGATGACCAAGAAGACGTGGCACAAACCTTCCGGGATTATGACTTCTTAGCTTTGCCGGTCACGGATTATGATGACCACTTATTAGGGATCGTAACGGTCGATGATATCATCGACGTTATCGATGATGAAGCAGCCAGCGACTATTCCGGTTTGGCTGGGGTCAACGTAGAAGAAGTCAGTGAAAACCCAGTGAAAGCAGCAGCAAGACGTCTTCCTTGGCTGATCACTTTATTGTTTTTAGGAATGGCAACGGCGACATTGATCAGCCGTTATGAGGATCTGGTCAGCGAAGCAAGTATTTTGGCGGTCTTTATTTCATTGATCACCGGTACGGCCGGGAATGCGGGGACGCAATCGTTAGCGGTAGCTGTCCGGCGCTTAGCGATCAATGATGAGAAGGATAGCTCCTTTTTACGGACCGTTCTAAGCGAGATTCTGACAGGGTTAGTGACTGGTGCCATCACCGGTATAACGATCCTTGTAATCGTAGGGATCTGGCGGCAAAACTTCATTTTAGGTTTTGTGATCGGAATCGCGATGATGTTTGCTATTACTGTCGCTAATTTAGCCGGCAGTTTGATCCCAATGCTGATGGATAAACTAGGATTTGACCCGGCAGTTGCCAGCGGACCGTTTATCACGACATTGAGCGATTTAACCAGTGTGCTGATCTACTTCAATATCGCCAGTCTTTTCATGAGCTATTTTGTCGGCGGTTGATTGAGATAGATCAGTTGAGATGCAAAAGACGAGAAATGAACCCGAGTTGGGTTCACTTCTCGTCTTTTTTTGCCGCTTTATTAAACAAAACAAATCTAGTATCTAATCTGTTGGTGATTAGTATCGGGTAAAAACTTGAGAATCGATTTATTGTGCAAGAGGCACGATCTTTGTGCCATGGACTTCATTGACACCTAAAGCTGCCGCAACTTCTTCAGCGTTTTGGTGAGTGATTCCTGCACCAGGTAAGATGATCAAACGGTCTCCCGCGTAATCGATCAATTCTTTTAGGCGAGGAAGATTTTCCTCGATAGCTGTACCGGCTTTTCCGCCGTGGGTCAAGATCCGGTCGACACCGTGCTCTGCCAGCCAATCGATGGCTTCGAACTGCCGATTTTCAGGGATCTCATCAAAAGCCATGTGAAAAGTGATCTGCAAACCTTCCGCATTGTCGATCAAAAGTTCCAGCGCTTCTTCGTCTAACCAGCCGCTAGGAGTCAAACAACCGAATACGACACCGTCTGTTCCCAGTTTTTTGGCTTCGATCAGGTCAGTATGCATGATTTTCAACTCGATATCATTGTAGATAAAATCGCCGCCGCGCGGACGGATCATCGTCATGACAGGAACTTCTTTTTCGCCAGCATAGCTCAATACTTCTTCGATGACACCAGTGCTTGGTGTCGTACCGCCGACAGCTAGATTGTCGCATAGTTCGATCCGACGGGCGCCGGCTGCGATAGCCGCAGGAATCAGTGTATAATTTTCCGCGCAAAATTCTTTTAGCATAAAATAGTGGTCCTCCTTTAGTTATTCAGTAGCATTTTACCATACAGCTATGCTAAAGTAGAGCAGAGGTGGCAAAGATGTTAAAGAAAATCGATCGAGGAAAACAATTTATCGCGGCGCATACCACGATGTTCCGCTGTCCATTGTGCCATGCAGAGATGACTAGCAGCGATACGGGGATCATTTGTGAAAATCAGCATCGTTTTGATGTATCCAAAAAAGGCACACTCTATTTCATGACGCGGCAAATCAAATCAGAATACAGCGCGGCGATGTTCCAAGCCCGCCAACGCATGATCAAAAGCGGTATGTATCAACCGCTTATCCAAAAAATCAATGAGATGCTTAAAGGCGAAACACTGCTGGATGTCGGTTGCGGCGAGGGCAGTTTTTTGAACGCACTGTTACAAGAAAAAACACGTACGGCAGTCGGTTTTGATATTGCCAAAGAAGGTGTTTATTTAGCGACTGATCAGCCTAATGAAGCTTTTTGGTGTGTGGCGGATCTGACGAATCTGCCTTTTGCCCAACACTCTTTTTCAACAATTTTGAATATTTTTTCTCCATCGAATTATCAGGAATTCCAGCGGGTCTTGATGCCAGGTGGCAGACTGATCAAAGTGGTCCCTCGGGCAAATTATTTGAAAGAACTGCGGGCGGCCTTTTATCCTGACGATGTCAGCAAGCAAAACTACACGAATGAAAAGGTAGTCGCTAAATTTCGTGAAGTCTTTCCAACAGCTGAGCATAGTGAAATAACGTATGAATTTGCGATCCCTAAAGAACGGCAAGAAGATATTTTGGAGATGTCGCCTTTAGAATGGGGCGTTTCAGCCGAGACCAAAGAAGAAATATTAAAAAATCCTATCGATAAAATCACGATCGATTTAGATGTTTTAATTGGGGAAAATTCTTGAAAATTTTTTGAATTTTTTGCATCGAAACTGTTGCATAAATTCCATATCAGTGATATATTTACGTCAAGTCATTTTTTCATTGGTTTTTATCAGGTTCCTGTTCTGATAAAAGTTAGTGAAAAGAGCTTCACTAACGTAACGACTCGCAGTGATCACACCGAGCCGATACGTTTTTTTTATGCCCAAAAAACGATGTTTAGTGGTATAGTAGAAAATAGATGTTTTTACTTGGAAGGGGCGTTTATCATGAATCATATTGTTTTATTTGAACCGCAAATACCGGCAAATACAGGAAATATCGCAAGAACCTGTGCCGCTACCAATACACCGCTGCATTTGATCGAACCATTAGGCTTTTCAACAGATGACAAGCATTTGAAAAGAGCCGGCTTGGATTATTGGCACGATGTGGATATTACATACCACGCGAATCTAGAAGCCTTTCTGACTTTTTTAGGGGATCGACAACTTCATTTGATCACTAAATTCGCTAATCGTGTTTATAGTGACGTGGATTACGCTGACAATCAGGAGCATTTCTTCTTGTTCGGTAAAGAGACAACAGGATTACCGGAAGAGTTCATGCGGAAAAATGAAGAAAAATGTTTGCGTATCCCAATGAATGATCAGCATGTCCGTTCGTTGAATTTATCGAATACTGCGGCGCTGATCATTTACGAAGCATTGAGACAACAAGGGTTTCCGCAACTAGAACTTACACATCATTACCCAAACGATAAATTGGATTAAGGAGTCATCACGATGGATTTATATTTTACCCGGCATGGTAAAACAGAGTGGAACAACGAACGACGATTTCAAGGGATGATGGGGGATTCTCCTTTGTTGCCTCACAGCTATGAAGAGATCCGCTTATTGGGGCAGCATTTGCAAAAGGTCCCCTTTGAAAAAATCTATACCAGCTCAGCTTTGCGAGCGCAAAAAACCGCGATGGGGATCGCTGAACAATTGGATCAAAAGGTAGAGATCGTTGTTTCAGATGGATTGAAAGAATTGGGTTTGGGAGATCTTGAAGGACAGTTCATTGATGAAATGTATGAACGGTATCCGGAAGAACTAAAGAATCTCCGGCATCATTTAGATAAATATGATCCTAGTATATTTCATGGGGAGCCGATCCAAGATGCCTTGGCGCGTATCGAAAAAGTGGTGACTGAAGCAGTTGCCGCGGCTGAAAAAGGTCCATTGCTGTTTGTCGGTCATGGCGCGTCTTTGACTGCCGCGATCCAATGGCTTTTAGGAAAAGACTTGGCGGATCTTCGGGAAATGGGCGGATTGGTCAACAACAGTTTGACACTTCTGGAAGCAGAAGAACCACAGCGGAAATTGCCTTATCGCTTAAAAATCTGGAACGATACCGGATTTTTGGGATCTGACGCAGAAGTAGATGCTTTGTTATAAGAAGGAAGGAGAAGCAGGTTGCTAGACGAACGAAATTATTTTGTGGGGACAGTTGCCGCGATTTTTTTTCAAAATCCAACGAACTTTTATAAAGTCCTGCTGATCCATCTGGATGAAACGAATACCGATTATCGAGAAAAAGAGATCGTTGCCACCGGAACGTTCGGTGATATCCAAGAAGAGGAAAGTTATCGCTTTTTTGGCGAATTGAAAAATCACCCCAAATACGGACTGCAGCTGCAAGTGGACAGCTACCAGCAAGAACAGCCTACCTCGGAAAATGGACTGATCAATTATTTTTCCAGCGATAAATTCCCAGGGATTGGGAAAAAGACCGCTGAAAAAATCGTAGCGAATTTTGGCGATCACGCCATTGATCGAATGCTGGAAGAGCCGGAGCTTCTGAAACAGATCAGCGGGCTGACGGAAAAGAAGCGGCAGATGATTTTGGAAACGGTCCGACTCAATCATGGAATGGACCAAGTGATCGTCGGGTTGGGAAGATACGGCTTTGGCAATCAGTTGGCTTTTGCTATCTATCAAGCCTATAAAAACGAGGCGTTGGATCTGATCCAAGAAAATCCTTATCGATTGGTGGAAGACATTGAAGGGATCGGTTTTAAAAAAGCCGACACGTTAGCCGAGCAGTTGGGGATCGAAGCAACTTCGAAAAAACGTCTGCGTGCAGCTGTTCTGCACCAAGTCACCCAGCATTCTCTGCAGACAGGCAATACCTTTGTTCCAGCCGAAAAACTGCTGAACCAAACGATCCAATTGTTGGAAACCGCACGACCTGTGGAGATCCATCCGGAACAAGTAGCCAACAGCATCATCGAACTGGTAGAAGAAGGCAAGATCCAGCAGGAAGAGACCAATCTTTACGAAAACAGTCTGTACTTTGCTGAATGGGGCATCGCCAGCTCGATCCAGCGTTTATTGAAACGCAAAAAAATACCTTATTCCGAAAAAGCGATCGAAAAAAATCTGCGGAAAATCGAAAAACGACTGCAGATCTCTTACGGCAGTTCACAAGAAAAAGCTATCAAAGAAGCGATCCGTTCGCCGTTGTTTATTTTGACAGGCGGACCAGGTACCGGAAAAACCACCGTGATCAATGGGATCGTCCAATTATTTGCTGAGCTGAACGATCTGGATCTTGATCCCAGCAGCTATACTCAAGAAATGTTTCCGATCCTTTTAGCGGCACCGACAGGAAGAGCCGCCAAACGGATGAATGAAACCACTGGATTGCCCAGCGGTACGATCCATCGTTTGTTGGGACTGACAGGACGAGAAAAAGCCGCTTCGGTCACGCCGAAAGAATTAGAGGGCGGTTTATTGATCGTCGATGAGATGTCGATGGTAGATACATGGTTGGCAAACACGCTGTTCAAATCGATCCCGACAAATATGCAGGTGATCTTTGTGGGAGATAAAGACCAGCTGCCTTCTGTCGGACCAGGGCAGGTACTGCACGATCTGCTGCAGATCGACTATCTGCCAAAATGCGAGTTGACTGAGATCTACCGACAAGGGGACGGCTCCAGTATCATCCCGTTGGCCCACGAAATCAAAAACGGTCAACTGCCGGCAGACTTCACCAGAAACCAAAAAGACCGCTCCTATTTCAGTTGTAACGCGTACCAGATCGAGCCATTGATCGCCAATATTGTCACCAAGGCGAAAGCGAAAGGCTTTACGCCGCAAGATATCCAAGTGTTGGCGCCGATGTATCGCGGGGCGGCTGGGATCGATGCGTTGAACAAAATGATGCAGGAGATCTTCAATCCTAATGACGGCAGCAAAAAAGAAGTTCATTGGAACGATACGGTTTATCGGATCGGGGACAAGGTCCTGCAGTTAGTCAATGCACCAGAGGAGAATGTCTTTAACGGTGACATGGGTCAAATCGTAGGGATCATATTAGCAAAAGATTCCGAAGATAAAGTTGATGAGCTGGTCATCCAATTCGATACCACTGAAGTAACCTACCGCCGCAATGAATGGAACAAAATCACACTTTCTTATTGCTGTTCGATCCATAAAGCGCAAGGCAGCGAGTTTCGGATGGTTATCTTGCCGATGGTCCACCAATACCAACGGATGCTGCAACGCAATTTATTGTATACAGCCGTGACCCGCAGTAAAGAAATGCTGATTTTATTGGGAGAAGAACAGGCTTATCAAACATGCGTTCAACAAGAATCTGCCATTCGACTGACAACATTGAAAGAACGGATTCTATCAGCGGATCATCTGTCGGCTGGCATGCATCGGAAAATCGTCGCTTACGAAGAACAAGTTACCGGTGAAGCCTATACTGGTGCGGCAATCATCGAAGAAACACCAACAAAGAAAACAACTACCCCAGAACAGGCACCTGTTACATTGTTTGCTGACGCGCCTGCAGAAACGAAACAAAAGCCTAAAACAACTGTAGTGGCCGAAAAAACAGAGACGGCTCCGTTAGCAGGCACGATACTTACTTTGGAAATGGTTGAAGAAGGAAAAGTCGATCCCATGATCGGCATGGAAGGCATTACCCCTGAAGTCTTTCTGCAAAAATAATTTTATAAAAAATATAAAAGAAGACTTTGACAAATCGCCGACAGCGATCCATCAAAGTCTTCTTTTTTTATAGCTGCTAATGGTTGTACTGTCCCAATCAATTAATACCAGATCTGTTGTTTTTTAGTAGCAAAGGTAATATCGAAAGAACGGTGACCCAATACTTCACCATCGGCTTGTCCGTATTGAGGGACCGGTGAGACGATTTGCAGCCGATTGCCGGTAAATTGGTGGAAATGCTTGGAGGTTGTATGTTTTTTTCGCAATAATTTAAAGATCAATCCTAAAATTTTGAATAGAGAGATCCGTTCGACGATGACTAGATCCAAGTTGCTTTTTGTTACATCTGCGGAAGGAGCGATCGCGACACCGCCGCCAAAGTAAGGGTGGTTGGTGGTGGTACATAAGAAGGCTTTTTCAAAGGAATATTCTTTTCCGTTGATTTCTACCAAGATTGGGAATCCTTTTTGTGTGAATAAGACTTTCAAGACCGATACAATGTAGGATAGAGAACCTAAATTGTATTTGTTCAGCTTTTCTTTAGTTCCAGATTCATTCGTCGCATGGACGATAGCGGCGTCTAGGCCAATGCCTACGTTGTTCACAAAGACCCCTTTTTCTTCTTGGATCTTTTCTTCATAGGTTAGAATATTTATGGATTGCGGTGCTTGGGCTTTAGCGATGCGCCAAAACGCCTGCTCAGGCTCCCGAGGCAGTCCGATTCCGCGGGCAAAATCGTTGCCGGAACCGGCTGGAATATAGGCGATAGGTAATTCAGCGCCTAAATGATAAAATTGATTCATCACTTGGTGAAGTGTACCGTCACCGCCAATGACGATCAAAAGCGGAAAATACCCATCGCCGATCATTTCGGGAGTTTCTTCGGTCCAGGGGATCAACGTAGTTTCTACAAGATCTTTGATGATCTCATGTTCATGTCCGGCGTATTCAGTATAATAGGCCGTATATTGAAAATTTTTGTTCTTCAATAAGTTAGCGATCCGCTCACCTGTCTTTTTGCCGTGACCGCTGCCGGATGCTTGATTTATTAATAAATGATAGTGGAATTTCATTAGCATGCTCCGTTGTTTTAGTGGAAATCTCAATGTTAAACATTGTAACAGAGGCGAGTTGGATTGGAAAGTAAAAGAGTACAAAAAAAGATCTAGTGAGGTTACTTTTTCCATTTTGGTATTTTCTTAAGGTTCTTATGTCCACTCAAGAAATACTAGGAAAAACTCACTAGACCCTGTTCGATTAGTAAGGAGTAACTCAAATTCCCACGTCCTTCTTCTGTTTGTTAAGTTTCATAACAATTCTGTTCCTGCAGATCCTAAATCGTCTGCTTTACTGGGAACTCTTATGACCCCTTACACTTATTTTATACCATATTCCTAATAAAAATGCAATCGCTTACTCTGATGTGATGATTGTTTCTTAATGAATTTTTTAAAAAAACTACCTATATTTTTGTGAAAAAACAATGGTTAATATTTTCGTTTAAAAAGAATGTCTGTTATACTATCTTATATTGATTTTGAGGAGATATTATGAAATACTATCATTTAATTGGGGTTTCTAGCGGCTTATTTGCGCTGCAGCTTTTTTTAGAAAAAGCCATTCATTTACGACTTTCGCTGCCTGTACGATGGACGTTTGTGATCTTACAGGGTGGTTTATTGATCAGTTATAGTGTGTTAACGGTGTTTTATGGCTTGATGCTTCGGAAAACACGGCAACAAATCAAACAGACAAAACCTGCTCGAAATGTGATCGTGTTGAAAGAAAAGACGCATTCGTTAAAAAAAGCCAGCTAGATAGACAGATTATTTGTCCGCGGTTCATCAACCATCCCGCGTCATCAAAACTAGGAGAAAGAAGGAAAATCTATGCAAATGTCAACCAACAAAACACATGCTCGGCTTATGCTGACAGTCACTAACGGAATCATCATGGCGCTTTATATCGCTTTGACAGTTCTGGTCGCACCGGTCTCTTCCGGGCCTATCCAGTTCCGTATTTCAGAAAGTTTGAACCATCTGGTGGTATTCAATCGCAAATTGATGTGGGGCGTGTTAGGAGGAGTCGTTGTCTATAACTGGTTCTTCGGTTTCGGGATCGCAGATGTGATCTTCGGCGGCGGTCAAACACTTTTAGCCCTTGGCTTGACGGCGCTGTTGCAAAAACGAGTACCAAACGTATACTGGCGTTTGGCACTGAACACGCTGTTTTTCACCGCAAGCATGTTTTTGATCGCACTGATGCTGGTACCAGAAGGCGGCAAAGCATTTTGGACAACATACGGCAGTTTGGCGCTGAGCGAATTTATCGTTATGGCGATCTCTGCACCAGTCATGTTCATTTTAGATAAATCATTGCAGTTCGAAAAAAGACTGTAAACAGTCGAGCCGATCTCGACTGCTAAAAAATCCCAGCGACAGCGATCAATCTCTGATCAGCTGTCGCTGGGATTTGTTTTGCGGTCTATTCACCGGCGGACAAGTCTTCCATTTCAACGACTTTATAGTTTTTGTTTTCTAATTGAGTCACGATCGTATCGCAAGTTTCTTTGCTGGTTTTGGCCGGCAATGTGATCAATGTCCGGCGAATGAATTCGTCTTTGCCGATATCCAGCGTGATACAGCTGGCGATACTGCTGTGTTTTGAAATGATCTTCGAGATAGCAGCCAGATCACCTTGTTTCCCAGTAGATGCGATCGTCAACACGTAACTTCCTTGTTCTACATTCCATGATTGAGAAAGCATGTTGAGGAGTGAACTGTGAGTCAAGATGCCGTAGAAATGATTTTCTTCATCAAGAACAGCGATATAGGGTAATTCCTTAATGGTAAAAAATACTTTGAAAAATGATGAATTGACATAAATGAATTTCGTCGCGTTTTTCAATAAGTGAGTAACAGGCAGTGTCATATCGCCGCCATTTGCTTTATGACGATAGATATGCATTTTATAGATATTGCCGCGGAAAATTTTTCCGGTTTCATCTAAAATCGGGACACAGCGAAAACCTGAGTCTTCGAGAATTTCTAACGCTTCTTCCAGCGTGTTGGTTTCTTTGACTGTCGTCAAATCTTTTTTCTTATAGACCATTGTTTTTAATAGCATAAAAAACCCCTCCATGTTCCATTTTAACAATTTAATAATAGCATAACTTAAAAAAAATACCTAAATTATTCCTATGATTGACAGAAAAAAAGAAACATGATAATTTAAGTTGTACGATTGTGTATGCAAGGAGGCATAAAGATGGCAACGAAAAAAGCAGCCTTAGCCTGTTCTGTCTGCGGTTCCCGCAACTATACGAAATCAGTCAGCGAAGGAAAACAGGGAGAACGTTTAGAAATCAACAAATTCTGCAAATACTGTAATAAGTATACGCTTCATCGAGAAACGAAATAGGAGGCAAAAGCAATGAAATTCATTCGTAGTGTCATTGATGAAATGAAACAAGTCACATGGCCGTCTAAAAAACAACTGCGGAAAGATACGTTAATTGTAATCGAAACGTCGATCATTTTTGCTGTAATGTTCTATGTTATGGATACAGTCGTCCGCTCGGTATTCGGTTGGATCTTAAAATAATTGACTAGCGTGATTTTAGAAACGGTGCTATAATACGTGTGAAGAAAACTTCGGGAAACTGAGGTTTTTTTATTTTACAAACAATCAGACAAGGAGCCATCAGAATGGAAACTTTTGAAAGAAATTGGTATGTATTGCATACTTACTCAGGCTATGAAAACAAAGTAAAAGCAAATATCGAATCGCGGGCGCAAAGCATGGGAATGGGCGATTTTATTTTTCGAGTAGTTGTACCGGAAGAAAAAGAAACAGAAGTAAAAAACGGGAAAGAAAAAGAGATCGTACACAAAACGTTCCCTGGTTATGTACTCGTGGAAATGACGATGACAGATGAATCATGGTATGTCGTACGGAATACACCAGGCGTGACTGGCTTTGTCGGCTCTCATGGCGCAGGGAGTAAACCAGCACCGTTATTGCCAGAAGAGATCAATCATATCTTGCGTTCATTAGGAATGAGCACACGTCAATCTGATCTTGAAGTTGAAGTTGGCGAAACAGTGAAGATCATTGAAGGAGCTTTTGCCGGTCTTGAAGGCCAAGTCACTGAAATCGATGAAGAAAAACAAAAATTAAAAGTCAACATCAACATGTTCGGACGCGAAACCAGCACCGAATTAGATTTCGAACAAGTCGACAATATCTAAAAAATGATCCAGCGTTTTGTTTTCAGAGCGTTGGATTTTTTTATTTGGAAAAATATGTCATACTGTTCGCGGAGGGATCTCAATGAAAAAAATAATAAGCTTTTTGCTTTTACTGGTAATCATTAGTGTAGGCTGGATAAGCTATGGGAAAAGCCAAGAAAAAGCAGCGACAGCCCATTCTGAGCAAACTGTAAAACCTAAAGTTGAAAAACCATCGATTAGAAAAAGCGAGGTGCCGACTCTGTTCATCCATGGGTACAGCGGTGGGCCCAGTTCCTTTGGCGGGATGATCGCCCGTTTTGAAAATGCCGGCGTCGCGAAAAAAGAACTGAGATTGACAGTGACACCTGCCGGAGAAGTTCAAGAAGCAGGCAGCTTGTCAGGACAAAAAAACAATCCCATGATCCAAGTCTTATTTGAAGATAACCAAAATAATGAGTGGCAGCAAACGGAGTGGATCAAAAGCTGTCTTGCTTATTTGCAAGAAAAGTACGGGACCCGCGAAGTAAAAATCGTTGGTCATTCGATGGGAGGCGTCAGTACGTTGCGCTATTTAGCAACTTATGGCGCATCTTCTGATTTACCAAAAATCCAGAAATTTGCGGCAATCGGTGCGCCATTCAATGAATTTTTAGATACCCAATCTGGACAATCGATCGATCAACTGTTGGCAAATGGACCCGCTGAAAGATCTGCCCGCTATCAAGATTATCTCGAACTGGCAGAACAGATTCCGAAAGAAACAAGTATGCTGTTGATCGGCGGAAAAATAAATCAGCAGGAATCAGGAGACGGTACCGTTCCGTTGACCAGCGCGTTATCTGTCGCGCGGTTGTTGATGAACAACGGCAATCCTGTCCAGACTCAGATTGTCACCGGCGAAAATGCTCATCACAGCCAGCTTCATGAGAATGAAACAGTCGATAAATGGGTGAAAAAATTTTTATGGGATGTTTCCGAGTAAAAATATTTGCTTACTTTTTGTAAGTGTATATAATAAGAGTATAGATGAATTTGAAAGAAGGAAATTATTATGTCATACCAAGCAAGTAAAGAAGAACATCCTATTGAAATCGTAAATATCGCATCACTAGAAAAAGCAGTCAAAGAACGTATGGAAGCCGGCGCTTTTGGATACATCCGCGGTGGAGCAGAAGACGAATGGACCATGACGGAAAATACGCATTCCTTTAATAAAAAACAAATTGTACCTCGTGTGTTGCGTGGAATCGATTCAGCTGACCTAAGCACGAAACTTTGGGATATCGAGTTGAAAACACCAATCATCCAAGCACCATCCGCAGCGCAAGGATTGGCTCACGAAAATGGTGAAGTTGATACAGCGAAAGGAGTAGCTGAAGTGGGATCGATCTTTTCAATCAGTACCTATGCCAATACAACGATTGAAGATGCGGCTGCTGCGGCACCAGATGCACCTCAATTTTTCCAACTATATATGAGCAAAGACGATAAATTCAATGAATTTATTTTAGAAAAAGCCGTTAAAGCCGGCGCAAAAGCGATCATCTTGACGGTTGATTCAACATTAGGCGGTTATCGTGAAGAAGACATCATCAATAAATTCCAATTCCCATTACCAATGCCGAACTTAGCGGCTTACAGTGCACAAACTGAAAGCGGCGACGGCGAAGGCAAAGGAATCGCTGAAATCTATGCGGCCGCTAAACAAGCGATCGTTCCTGAAGATATCCAAAAAATCAAAGAATTGACTAGTTTACCTGTATTTGTTAAAGGTATCCAATCATCAGAAGATGCAGAAGTTGCCATCGCGGCTGGCGCAGACGGTATCTGGGTATCCAACCATGGCGGACGTCAATTAGACGGTGCGCCTGCATCCTTTGATCTTTTGCCAAGTATCGCTGAAGTCGTCAACAAACGTGTACCAATCGTTTTTGACTCTGGTATCCGTCGCGGCGAACATGTCTTCAAAGCACTAGCTAGCGGAGCTGATCTAGTAGCAATCGGTCGTCCAGTGATTTACGGATTAAACCTTGGCGGCGCTGAAGGTGTGAAATCAGTCTTTGATCACTTGAATAAAGAACTGTCCATCACCATGCAATTAGCTGGAACAAAGACCATCGAAGAAGTTAAAAACACAAAATTAGTCAGCTTTTAAGCAGGACTGATTTATAAATCTGCATAATAAAAGAGAGCAAAACCAATCCATGCTGATTGATTTTGCTCTCTTTTTTGTAAATCATAGGAATCTGTTCATCTACGCTTGTTTTTCGAAGATTTCTTTTTGCAGGCGTTGGGCAGTAGGGGTGACAGCCAGTCCGCCTTCCGCAGTTTCTTTGAAGATCGACGGCATCTGTCTGCCGACTTGATACATAGCGGCCACGACTTCATCTGGCGGAATCACGCTTTGGATACCTGCCAATGCCATATCCGCTGAAATAAATGCCTGGGAGGAACCTAGCGCATTTCGTTTCACACAAGGTACTTCTACTAGTCCGGCGACAGGATCACAAATCAGACCCATCATGTTTTTCAAGGTGATAGCGACCGCATGAGCCGCTTGTAATGCTGTACCGCCGTTTGCGCAAACTAATGCGGCGGCTGCCATTGCGCTGGCAGAACCGACTTCTGCTTGGCATCCCCCTTCTGCGCCGGAGATCGACGCATTATTGGCGATCACCAAACCAAAGGCACCAGCGGTAAATAAAAAATCTATCTGTTCTTCGCGGCTGAGCTGTAAACGATCACGAGCAGCAACCAAAACGCCAGCCACCACACCGGCACTGCCGGCTGTCGGTGTGGCGCAGATCAGGCCCATTTTCGCATTTACTTCATTGACTGCGATAGCATTGCGGACCGCTGTTAAGATCGTCTCGCCGCTTAAAAAGTTTTCGCTTTGAAGATATGTATTTAATTTTTTCGCATCGCCCCCTGTCAGTCCGGTCACAGAGGTCACCCCTTGAACGCCTTCTTCAATGGAACGTTCCATGACTTCCAGATTCCTGCCCATCAACTCTCGAATCTGTTGCCGGTCTCTGCCGGTCATCTCGATCTCTGTATGGATCATCAATTCTGCGACAGAAGAAAACTCTTGCGCTTGGTTTACTAATTCTTCTATGGAATAAAACATCTTTTTCCCACCTTAATCAAAACTTAGTCAAAATACGTAACATTATACATGTGGTCTAATGCTTTCAATTTTTCGCAAAGACCCGGTTGTGGTTCGTCTACTTCGATGATCATGATCGCTTTTTCGCCCTTTGACTCCCGCGTAACAGTCATCGTACCGATGTTGACATTGGCCTCAGACAAAATATTTGTAACTTGCGCGATCATGCCCGGCACATCCTGATGGACGGTGATGAAAGTCGGCGTTCCCATTGTCAATGAGATTTTAAACCCATTCAATTCAGAAATCTGGATGTTTCCGCCGCCAATAGAAATACCGGTCACAGACATCTTGCGATCACCTTTTGTGACCACCATTTTTACAGAGTTGGGATGCTCTGCTTTTTCTTTTTTAGGAACGAATAAAACTTCCATTCCAGATTCATGAGCGATCTTCAAAGAATCAGCCAGACGAGAATCATCTGGATCCATCCCTAACAAACCGCCAACTAACGCGATATCTGTTCCGTGTCCGCGATAGGTTTTTGCAAAAGATTCATATAAATAGATATCGACACTTTCCGGTTGTTCCCCGAAAATATTGCGCACGACTTTACCGATCCTAGCCGCCCCTGCGGTATGAGAACTGCTGGGTCCCACCATGATCGGTCCAATAATATCAAAAACACTTCTATATCGTAATTCCATATTGCACCTCGAACATTTACACTATTTTTCTGACTGTAGTTTAACACAGGTCGGCGGGAATAGTTAGAGGGTGCAAGGGGTCAGAGAAGAATTTTAATATTTATTGATCTGCGATTATAAGAAACTTGAAAACTTGACCAAAAAATCCTATGAAAAAAATCTGAAAACTGATGACAGCAGGCTTGCATTTTTGATCTGAGATGATATAATATCACAGTGTGTGTCAGCACATGTTTTTTGGTGTGGACACCACAGGTAATAAGTGGGAGGAGAAATATTGATCTCCAATTAACCACATCACGGACTCAAGGAGGTATGTCTCGTGGCAAAGAAAGTAGAAAAAATCGTTAAATTGCAAATTCCTGCAGGTAAAGCAACACCAGCACCACCAGTAGGTCCTGCGCTAGGTCAAGCGGGTATCAACATCATGGGATTCACAAAAGAATTCAATGCTCGTACAGCTGACCAAGCAGGTTTGATCATCCCTGTTGTGATCTCTGTTTATGAAGACCGTTCATTTACATTTATCACAAAAACACCGCCAGCAGCAGTATTGTTGAAAAAAGCTGCTAAAGTGGAAAAAGGATCAGGCGAACCTAACAAAACTAAAGTTGCAAAAGTTTCACGCGATCAAGTTAAAGAAATCGCTGAATTGAAAATGCAAGACCTAAACGCAGCTGACGTTGAAGCAGCTATGCGCATGGTTGAAGGAACTGCACGAAGCATGGGGATCACTGTCGAATAATTTTCGAAAGACCCTAAGGAAGTAGCTTCTCAGTAGGCTCTATATTGAAAAATATAGAACACGTGGGAGGTTCTACCGTTATAACCACATCAAGGAGGAAACAAAATGGCTAAAAAGAGCAAAAAAATGCAAGAAGCATTGAAAAAAGTTGATGCAGCGAAAGCTTACTCAGTTGAAGAAGCAGTAGCATTAGCAAAAGACACAAATATTGCGAAATTTGACGCAACAGTTGAAGTTGCTTACAAATTGAACGTAGATCCTAAAAAAGCAGACCAACAAATCCGTGGTGCTGTAGTATTACCAAACGGTACAGGTAAAACTCAAACAGTTTTAGTTTTCGCAAAAGGCGAAAAAGCAAAAGAAGCTGAAGCTGCTGGTGCAGATTTCGTCGGCGATGACGACTTAGTACAAAAAATCCAAGGCGGATGGTTTGACTTTGACGTTGTTGTTGCAACACCTGACATGATGGCAACAGTTGGTAAATTAGGTCGTGTCTTAGGACCTAAAGGCTTAATGCCAAACCCTAAAACTGGTACAGTAACAATGGATGTAACGAAAGCAATCAACGAAGTAAAAGCTGGTAAAGTGACTTACCGTGTTGACAAAGCCGGAAACATCCACGTGCCAATCGGTAAAGTATCATTTGATACAGAAAAATTAGTTGAAAACTTCAAAACGATTCATGATGTTTTAGTAAAAGCTAAACCTTCTGCAGCAAAAGGTCAATACATGAAGAACATTTCCGTAACAACAACGTTCGGACCTGGGATCCACGTTGACCAAGCTTCTTTCTAATTTAATCTAGAAAAATTTTCTATAATTATTGACGCGGCTGCCTTATCTATGGTAAGGTAGTCGAGGTTAATAGTAACTGTACCGAAGACAGTAGGTGGCATAAGCCTTAATTTCCTACCGAGGACGTTTATTGAGATCTTTCAATAGTCCCTCTATGTCTACGGTGGCATAGGGTTTTTTATTGTTTAAAAAGCTCTACCATCAAAATCAGGAGGTGAAATTCAAGTGAGTGAAGCAGCTATCGCAAAAAAATCCGCAATCGTTGATGAAGTGACTGAAAAATTCCAACAAGCAGCTTCTGCAGTAATCGTTGATTACCGTGGGTTGACAGTGGAAGAAGTAACGAACTTACGTAAACAATTGCGTGACGCAGGTGTTGAAATGCGAGTTATCAAAAACTCGATCCTTTCTCGCGCTGCTAAAAAAGCTGGTTTAGAAGGTTTGGATGAAGTATTTGCTGGTCCTACAGCCGTTGCTTTCAGTAACGAAGATGTAGTTGCCCCTGCAAAAATCATCGACGAATTCTCTAAAGACGCTAAAGCATTAGAAATCAAAGGCGGTATCATTGAAGGCAAAGTTTCTTCATTGGAAGAAATCGTTGCATTGGCAAAACTGCCAAACCGCGAAGGTCTTCTATCTATGCTTCTATCTGTCCTACAAGCGCCAGTCCGCAACGTGGCTTACGCTGTCAACGCAGTCGTAGAAAGCAAAGAAGGAGATGCAGCATAATTGCCGCATAACCAAAATAAGATAATATTTTAATTAAACGGAGGAAACCAAAAATGGCATTGAACATTGAAAACATTGTCGAAGAGCTAAAAGGCGCGACAATCTTAGAATTAAACGATCTAGTTAAAGCGATCGAAGAAGAATTTGGCGTATCTGCTGCTGCTCCTGTAGCTGTTGCTGCTGGTCCTGCTGCTGCCGCTGAAGAACAAACAGAATTCACTGTAGAATTGACTGCAGCTGGAGACCAAAAAGTTAAAGTTATCAAAGCAGTTCGTGAAGCAACTGGCTTAGGCTTGAAAGAAGCTAAAGCTGTAGTTGACGGCGCACCTTCAGCAGTTAAAGAAGGCGTTTCTAAAGAAGAAGCAGAAGCATTGAAAGCTGCTTTGGAAGAAGTAGGCGCATCTGTAACAGTTAAATAATCACTTTTGATTGTTAAAAGCCAGAATCCTTATCTGATAAGGGTTCTGGCTTTTTTGTTGTTTATAAAAAAGTTATACGTCTTGTTTTTCTACTAAAGCCAATCATCAAGTTTTTTTAGCACATCTTGGGTTTGCTCATCTTCAGTATGGTTTAAAAAATCATGCTCAAGAAAATACACAGGAGTGAAAACCCCGGCTTTGTTTTTTTTCCCAAGTTGTTTGCTGTATTTAAAAGGTACTTCTTGATCAGATGTACTCGCAGTACTGAAAATTGGAGGGAGAGCGGAAATTTCATTTTCTGTAAGTGAAAAATTTGTTTGATCCTCTTTTTCGACACCATAATACTCATAAAGTTTTTTATGTTGGATACCATAGATATAAAGCAAGGAACGCTGTAGTTGAGGATCGTCCCAAATTGGTTCAGTTATTGGTAAATTGTGGATCGCTTCTTCAGGGATGGCAGGATGTCCGTTATCTTTTTGATTTTCAATAAAATCAAGGTTAAAGTATCCATAAAAATTGATCAGTTTTTCAGGCAACTGCTCTTGAGTAGTCATTATTTTTTTTGTTAATAAAAGCATTAAATATCCACCAGCGGAACGTCCGCAAAAAATGAAGGGAGAATGCTTTATATACCGGTTGTTTATCTCCTTGAATGTTTCATATAAAGCAGCGGATATATCGACAAGTGGTGAATTAGGCGCTAAGAGATAGTCAAGAGTAATGACGGTGTATCCTTGATTTAAAAATAGTTTTCTAAGAGCTATGGGCAGATCATTTCTACTACCATAGATCAATCCGCCACCATGAAAATAAAGTACATATTTAGTTGAAGCAGCATTCTGAGGAGAAAAAATTGAAATGGTACTTCCATTAGTTAATCTTTCTTCGGTGCTCATTTGTCGCACTCCTTTTCTTTAAATCTAATAGATAAGTTCCAGTTTCATAATTTAACACTTGTATTGGATTTGTCAAATCCAATGATAAGATATCTTCGATTTTATTCATACGATAACGAACCGTTTTTGAATGGAGAAAGAGTATCTCTGCAGTTTTTTTATAGTTACGATTATTTTGAAAAAAGGTAACCAATGTTTTAAATAAATCATAATTTTGTTCTGATAATTCTACTAAATTATCAGGAATCAATTTTTCTAGATTTTTTATATCATGTTCCCGCAAAAAGTAACGAAAAAGCCCTAATTGAGAATATTCAACGATACAGTCAAGATAGTATTCTTGATTAAAACGAATGATATCTAGGCATTCCAACAGAATTTCTTTTAGTTCTGTTTTTTCTTTCACGGTACTAATAGCAAAGGTCAAAGGCTGATACTCTGATAGGACAGATTGAAAAGTTCTTTTTAACCTATCTGTGTCTAATGTCGCTTTTTTATCAGGCAGATTGTACAAAACAATCAAGTAATTGTGATGTTCGAAAAAAATTGTTTTTTCTTGTAAACTCCGCAAAGTATAAAGAATTTCTTTTTTTAATAAACGGCTATTAAGAGTTTGCGTTGAAAAAGCGATCCCCTGATAGTAAGGAAAATCATTTAAGCAAGCTTCTTCTAATAACCCATTCAGCTCGTCTACATTTCTTGGAGGATCCTGCAAAATTGCTTCCGCTAAATTATTTAAACGAGCAAAACGATCTTTTTGTATCAGATATTCTAACTGTAATTTTTCTTGTATTACATCTACCGCATTCTCGATGATCATCAGATCTGTTTCTTTGGGAAAAGAATCATCTTGATAGACATATAATATGCAGTCATCCGCATATCTGTTGATAATATTCACTTTAAGAGCGAAAAATTCCTTTGCTGTTTGGTAAGAATATAACGTTAAGAGTTCATAGTTATTTTTAGTAAAACTTCTTTTTTTAAGATTTTCTGTTTTGACGACGACAGAGTCTATGCTCTGTTTTCCTGAAGCAATAGTAAGGTTCTTACTCGGTATTTGTAATTCACAATCTTTTTTTATAAGTGATTGAAACTCATGCATGATTTGTTCAAATGAAGTTAGATTGCGCTCGATCTTTGTAAACCGTTGACGGACGTCGTAATAAGTGTGCAGTACGTGGGATTGATAATCTAAAATCGGTTCGTAAATAGCCAACATGATTTTTTCGTAAGTCAGGTCTTTTTCTACTTTGATCAGTGGAATCTCGTAATCTTCCGCTAATTTAATAAACCAATGGGGGATGAGTTTGATAAGCCGCTCTACTTTTACCACCAGACCGCTGATTCCCATTTCCTTCATTTTTTTGAAAAATTCTGTCAGAGCAGATTGATCTAAGTTTTCAAATGCATAGAAGGAAGTAAGAATCAGTTGGTTTTCCTTACTCCAATTTTCGATGTCGATTGCTTCCAAAACCATAACTGATTCCACTTCATATTCCATTCCAATATTTCCGGTTAGTATTTTGCTTCCTCGGAAAATAGATAATTCTAAAAGATCTTTTATTTTCATAGAATTCTCCTTTTTTTCCCAAATAGATAAAAAATAGCTTTATTTTTAGAATTAAATTCAGTGTAAACGAAAACAATAACAAATACAATAATAGTGTAAGTAAAGGAGGATAACTATGTTAAAGACAATAATTATGAAGAATAACTATCAAGACTCAATTAATTTAATGCTGTTAACAAATCAAATAAATGAAATTGATGGCGTTGAAATGAGTCAAATCATGATGGGGACTGATGCAAACAAAGATATTCTCAATAATACTCATTTGCTGACAAAAGAAGCGAATGAAGCATCTCCCAATGATTTGATGATTGTTGTTGATAGTGAAGATGACAAAATTATGGATGTAGTTCTGCCAGTAGTCCACGAGTTTTTAAATGATCTTTCTTCAAAAGATAAAGGCGATAAGGAAGAATCAGCAACTTCTTGGGAAGAAGCAATGGATCACCTACCTGATGCTAACGTGGCACTATTTAGTATTCCTGGTGAATATGGGGCACCAGAAATGGAAAAAGCATTGAAAAACGGATTGCATGTGTTTTCTTTTACGGACAATGTTTCCATCGAAGATGAAGTTCATTTGAAGAAACTTGCCCATGAAAAAGGTCTATTGATGATGGGACCTGATTGTGGAACAGGGATTATTTCAAGTATTCCTATTGCATTTACAAATGTGATTTCATCAGGAAACATTGGGGTCGTAGGAGCTTCTGGCACAGGTATACAAGAAGTTACCACAATTATTGACCGTTTGGGAAGCGGTGTGGTTCATGCTATTGGAACTGGTGGACGTGATTTAAGTGACAAGGTAGGTGCAGTCACAGTCAAAGATGCTATCGTTGCATTGGAAAACCATGAACCAACAGATGTGATTTGTGTTATTTCCAAGCCGCCTGCAAAAGAAGTACGTGATGAAGTCGTTCAATTGCTGCAAAGTATTACTAAACCGGTTGTTGCCATCTTTCTTGGAGAAAAACCAAGTGCTCATGAAGGAAAAGTTTATTTGGCACATACGTTGGAAGAAACCGCTAAAATTGCGGTCGACTTAGCAAATGAAACCCCTATTCAAGCCAACTATTCTCAAAAAATGACACAACCTGATGTTCCATTATTGACAGAAGATAAAGTCGTTACAGGTCTTTATTCTGGCGGAACATTAGCGGCTGAAGCAGGAATGTTGATTTCAGAAGCACTACAATTAGATGGTTTAGTGAAAGAAGAAGGATATGTTCTTAGATCACATGGTTATGATGTGATTGATCTTGGCGATGATATCTACACACAAGGAAAACCGCATCCAATGATCGATCCAGAAGTTCGAATTAAAAAAATTCAAGAATATGCAAGCAATCCAAAGACTGGAGTCATTCTCTTTGATGTCGTGCTTGGTTATGGAGCTCATGAAGATATGGCAGGGGCATTATTGCCTACTATCAAAGAAGAGCAAGCTAAAGCAAAAGAAGAAGGGCGAACTCTTTACTTTGTAGCGACTGTCGTTGGTACAACAAAAGATCCACAAAATTACGAAAAAACTGTAGCAGAATTAAAAGAAAATGGAGTCTTCGTCCAAGAAAGTAATGCAAAAGCTGTGCGCTTCGCATTGATGCTGAAAGGAATTACTTTAGAGGAAGAAGACAAAAAAGTAGTTCCTTATAAAGGAAAGAAAGTCTCAATCCCTGAAGTCAGTGATAAAGTAATGGAACTTCTAAATACGAAACCACGTATTATCAATGTTGGTGTTCAAAGCTTTACTGAATCTATTCAAAAATATGGTGGTAAAGCAGAACAATTCAACTGGAAACCTCGAGCAAACGGAAATAAAAGAATGATCAAAATTCTGGACGCTTTAGAAGCGCATAAAGATGAAATCAACCAAGAAAACCATAAAGTTACAGAAAAAATTAAAAATGCACAACCATTCTTGATCGATGTAGTTCCTGCGAAGACAGTTATCCCTGAATTGAATGAACGGAAAAAAACTTTACTGCATGCTGGTCCTCCTATTCAATATGCTGATATGACCGGACCTATGCAAGGCTCATGTATCGGGGCAGCTCTTTTTGAAGGCTGGGCTGAATCAGAACAAGAAGCACAAAAAATGTTGGAAGAAGGAGAAGTGCGTTTCATTCCTTGTCATCACGTACATGCCGTTGGTCCAATGGGCGGTATCACTTCTGGAAACATGCCTGTGGTTGTCGTAGAAAATCGTTTGGATGGAACTCGTGCATACTGTACGATGAATGAAGGCATTGGAAAAGTGTTGCGTTTCGGTGCATATTCTGAAGAAGTCATTACTCGTTTAAAATGGATGCGGGATGTACTGGGACCAACGATTGCTGCGGCACTTAAAAAATCAGAAGATGGCATCAATTTAAGTGTTCTGATTGCTCGTTCAATTACGATGGGCGATGAGTTCCATCAACGGAATTTCGCAGCTTCATTGAACTTCTTAAAAGAAATCGCTCCGTTAATAATTGAATTATCTATAGACGATCAGAAAAAATATGAAGTTATTAAATTCTTAGCAGACACTGATCAGTTCTTTTTAAATATTATGATGGCAACAGGGAAAGCGATTGTAGATTATGCACGAAAAGACACTAAAGGAACGATCGTAACGACGATGACTCGGAATGGTGTTGATTTTGGTGTACGAATTGCTCAAAAAGGCGATGAATGGTTTACTGCTCCAGTGAATACTCCAAAAGGACTTTATTTCACAGGATTTACAGAAGAAGATGGGAATCCCGATATTGGAGATAGTGCCATTACTGAAACAATCGGAGTAGGAGCTATGGCGATGGTAGCCGCTCCAGGTGTTACGCGGTTTGTCGGCGCCGGTGGTTTCCAAGATGCATTAGATATTTCTAACGAAATGGCCACGATTTGTGAAGGACACAATGCTACCTGGTCGATTCCAACATGGGACTTCAAAGGAACTTGTTTAGGTATTGATATACGAAAGGTCGTAGAAACGGGAGTGACTCCTCTTATCAACACTGGTATTGCTAATAAAAAAGCCGGAGTTGGTCAAGTAGGTGCTGGAACCGTGCGGGCACCGTTGGCTTGTTTTGAAAAAGCTCTTGAAGCTTATGCAGAAGACTGGGGTATTCATATTGACTGAAGGGTTAATAAGTGATTACCTGTTACCTTTAGATAAATGGGGCAAGATTGGCAAAGTCCATAGTATTTTTGAACATTCGTTTAATATACAAGTGGAAGGTCACTTGATAAATATAGCAAATTATCATGAGTATCTTTCAAGTTTCGGTATATTTCTTTCAGAAGCAGAATTTGAACAAATTTTTCCGATCATTCAAAAGGACAGCTTAGTGAAGATTCGAAAAAATCAACTGACTTTTTTCGGATTCCAAGGGATTCATACTCTTACTACCTGTGATTTGCAAACTGTCTCTTTAAAAGTCACACCTATAAAAATCGAAAGACAACAATTAAAAGGAATCAAGAAGATTCTTGAAGCAGAAAAATTAGTTTCAAAAATCGGCTTATCTATGGATGAAAAACTGCAAGAAGTAATCCAGAGTTTGACGGATGACACATTAGACCCGATTGATTGGGAAGGATTGCTCAATTTTCTGATAGGACGCGGTAAAGGCTTGACTCCAAGCGGAGATGATCTAATAGTCGCCTATTTATCAACGCTAAAAATGTTTGGTGACAGCAGAGCTGAGGAATTATCCTCGGCTCTTACCAAGCATTTGACAGCTACTACTGATATAAGCCGTGCATATATCGAAACCAGCAGAGAAGGCTATGTTAATTCCATTTTCTACAAATTATTTCTTGATATAAAAAATTCATCGAAACTAGAAACGATAAATGTTGATTTGAGACGATTGATGAAAATCGGACATACTTCCGGAAAAGATTTAAGCTTTGGTTTTTTATTAGGAATTCAGGCGATTTTAAATAAAAAGGACAAGGAGAAGGAAAAATGGATAATTTGAAACAGAGTAAAGCTGTGAAAGTCAGTAACAATTACTGGATTAAAGTTGTTGTTCTGTTCTTTCTTGGTTGGATCTTGATGTACGCAACACGTACGATATTTAATCCAATCATGGGTGTTATTGGTGAAAACTTTGGCTTAAGTAATACACAATTAGGATTAGCCAACAGTATTTTCTTTTTAACTTATGCAATTGCACAAGTTCCGTTTGGTGTCATAGGGGATAAGTTAGGAAGAAAACTTGTAATTACAATTGGATTTGTAATCATGGCGGTTATGACTTACTTTAGCGGGATTGCTACGACGTTTGGAATGTTTTTGATCATCCGTGCAATCGCCGGAATCGGTCAAGGAGCATACTATGGTCCGCAATACGCGTTGTCGACTGAATCTATTCCTAAAAATAAATTGACTTTAGGTACAGCGATCATCAATAGTGGGATGGCGTTTGGTACTTCAGGGGGGTATCTGTTATCCAGTAAATTAGTTTTGGAAAATGGAGAACATTGGAGCAGACCTTTCTTCATTATGGCGATACCAACCATTATTGTCGCAATTCTCTTTTATACAATGCTCAAAGAACATGTAATTCGTCCAGAAGATGACAAAATTTCAGAAGAAAAAAAACCGACTGAAAATAAGGTTTCTTTTAAATCAATCATCTCTAACAAGAATCTAGTAGCTGCCTTTATCCTTTGCTTCACTAGTATCTATGCAAACTTTGTAATTATCACGTGGCTGCCATCTTTTCTGATTGCTGAACGAGGATTTGTTGGGACAAGTGTTGGCTTTATTTCATCCTTAGTTCCTTGGGCTTCGATTCCTGGTGCATTGATTTTTGCACGAATCGCGGATAAATCCGGAAGTACGAAGAAATTGGTTTATATTTTAATGCCGTTAGCAATTATATCTGTTTTTTCAATCGCTTTTGTGACAAATCGAACGCTGTTGATTTTGGTATTGATACTTTATGGATTAACTGGAAAACTTGCAATCGATCCTATCATCGTGGCTTACGTTACTAAAAATGCGCCTTCAGGTTCACTTTCTACTACTTTAAGCGCATATAATTTCATCGGGATGTCTGGTTCCATTTTAGCGCCATATATCACTGGTTTCTTGGCCGATTCAATAGGTTCGATGAAAGTTGGTTTTTACTTAGCATGTATATTACTAGTTATAGGATTGGTAGTATTTGCAGTAGTAGCGAAAGATGTGAAAGAACCGGAAAAAGTATAGAGGGGTTTGAAAAATGAGTTTAAACGTTATTGCACTTGGCGGAAATGCCATTTTAGAAAATGATCCAACAGACGAAGCACAAAAGCGTACTGTCTCAAAAGCAGCAGAAAAAATTGCTGCTTTTGTTGCGGGGGGAGAACAAGTAGTAATTTGTCACGGAAACGGACCTCAAGTTGGTAACTTGCTGATTCAACAAAAAGAGGCGGAAAGTGTGAATAATCCAGCCCTGAAACTAGATACATGTGTTGCTATGACAGAAGGAAGTATCGGTTATTGGTTACAAAATGCCTTAACAAATGAATTCCATCAATTGGATCTACCCATACCAGTAGTTTCAATCGTAACCCAAGTTCTTGTGGATAAAAAAGATTCTTCGTTTAATGATCCGACTAAACCAATTGGTCCTTTTTATA
The DNA here is from genome assembly GCF_900604485.1 of Enterococcus mediterraneensis. Taxonomy (NCBI): domain Bacteria; kingdom Bacillati; phylum Bacillota; class Bacilli; order Lactobacillales; family Enterococcaceae; genus Enterococcus; species Enterococcus mediterraneensis. The sequence goes on along the minus strand of NZ_UWOP01000001.1, from coordinate 792,784 downwards.
CACAAGAAGAAGCAAACAAAGAAAAACAAAAAGACAATTCTATATTTAAAGAAGATGCTGGTAGAGGATATCGAAAAGTAGTGGCATCACCTCAGCCTAAAGAAATCATCGAAAAAGAAGCTATTCAAAAAATGGTTCAAAGCGGCATATTGCCTATTTGTGCTGGAGGTGGCGGTGTACCGGTGATCAAAGAAAATGAAAAATTAGTCGGTGTAGAAGCAGTAAATGATAAAGATTTTTCAGCATATGTACTTGCAGAAAATATTGAAGCTTCTAATTTGATCATTCTAACTGCAGTTGATAACATTTACATTAACTACGGAAAAAAAGATCAACAAGCATTAACAACAATTACCGTAGCTGAAGCAGAAAAATATATTGCGGAAGGACACTTTGCAGCGGGAAGTATGTTGCCTAAAATAAAAGCTGCTGTAGCATTTGTAAAAGGTGATTCAAAAAGGAAAGCAATCATCACCTCAATTGAGAATCTTGAAAAAGTTAGTGAAGGTGTGGGTACTCAAATTACTTACTGAAGTTAGCGAGGAAATGAAAATGAAAAAACTTTCAATGGTAACCAAGATTCTCATTGCTGTAATTCTTGGTATTGGCTTCGGCTTGCTTTTTCCATCTATCTCCCACCAGATAAAGCTTTTAGGTGATATCTTTTTGAAGCTGATGCAGATGGCGATTCCTATACTGGTACTAGGACAGATCATACAGGCTATGGGAAGTATCAAACCACGGGAACTGACTAGTTTGGGTGGGAGAACTATCATAATCTTTGGTGTTTCTTCCTTATTAGCAGCTGGTTTTGGAATTTTGATGGCAGTATTATTTTCTCCGGGAAAAGGGATAGATATTTCTGGAATTGGAGAATCTGCAATAAAAACGCAGGAAATCTCTTTAACAGAAACCATAACTGATTTATTCCCAAAAAATATTTTTGAGTCATTGACGAGTGGTTCAATTATTCAAATTATTGTTTTTGCACTATTCTTTGGGTTGGCACTGAACAAGTTTATGCAGTCGCATCCAGAATCCCAATTATTTCAAGTGATTTTAGACTTCAATGAAATAATTATTCAAGTTATCAGCTATGTAATGATCTTCGCGCCAATTGGTATTTTTTCGTTAATTTCATCGACGATTAGTAACTTAGGGATAAAAATTATCTTGCCTTTAGTGAAGTATCTTTTTATCTATGGTTTAAGTACATTTTTATTTTTAGCGCTCTGGATTGCTTTTCTCAGCATCTATTGCAAGTTCAGTCCCCTAAAACTGATTAAAAATATGCGACACATGTCTATTATGGCATTAGCGACAACCTCTTCGGCAATCACACTACCTATTGAAATGGAGGAAGCGCATACCAAAATAGGTTTAAGCAAACGCATCACTAATTTGGTATTACCGTTAGGAATGTCATTAAACAGTAATGGTTCTGCTATGCATATGGCAATTACTGTAGTAACAATCGCACAAATGTACACCATAAATTTGACGGTGCAACGATTTGTTTTTTTAGCGATTATGGCGACCTTTGTATCTTTGGCAAACGCAGTAGTTCCTGGAGCAGGTCTAGTTTCTTTGGCGATCATTGTTCCACAAATGGGATTACCTGTAGCAAGTATCGCGATTTTTGCTGGTGTAGAGTGGTTTGTGGGAATGTTGCGAACGATTTTAAACGTTAATTCAGACGTCTATTCAGCTGTTTTAATAGCGAAGACAGTGGATGAATTAGATTATGAAGTTTTTAACGAAATAAAAGGCTAGAGTGATTTATCACTGTTTCGATTTATAAAATAATTATTTGACAATTCCCACAATTTCTACTATGATTATCAACAATAACAATAGTTCTAATAAACGTCGAAAAGAAGAGTACCGGTCATAGAGTTTTCAAAGAGAGCCTCGGGTGGTGAAAAGAGGTAAAAGGAAGGATCGGGAAGATGGTCTTTGAGTGGAAAGTGTGAGTTGTAAGATTAGCGCTTTTCGGGAGTGCCCGTTACAGCACCAAGGTCTTGCAGATTTGCAGTACCTGGTAAGGCTGTTTTTGCGAGAAAACAGCAAAGTTAGGTGGTAACACGATGATTTCGTCCTTTCATTTTTTGAAAGGGCGTTTTTTTTATATTTGAAAAGGAGAGAAACAATAATGCCTATCAATATACCAAGAGATTTTCCAGCTGGGTTCGTATTAGAAAAGGAGGATGTCTTTGCAATCAGTCAAGAGCGTGCGAATCATCAAGATATCCGTCCGTTAAAAATAGCGATCTTAAATTTAATGCCCAACAAAATAGATAGCGAGATCCAACTGCTGCGTTTATTATCTCAGACACCATTACAAATCGATGTGGATTTTTTGCGGATCTCCAATCATGAACATAAGCATACAAGTGTGAAACATTTGAATAAATTCTATCAAACGTTCGATGAGATCCAAGATGACTGTTATGATGGCTTGATCATTACCGGAGCGCCGGTGGAACAGTTGGCTTTTGAAGAAGTCGATTATTGGGAAGAGTTGACGGAGATCTTGGATTGGAGTCAAACGAATGTAACCTCGACACTCCATATCTGTTGGGGCGCACAAGCGGCATTGTATCATCATTACGGGATTGAAAAAATCAGTTATGAACATAAACTTTTCGGTGTTTATACTAATAAATTATTAGGAAGAAGTCGGTTGACTCGGGGATTTGATGATGAATTTTACACACCGCAATCTCGATATACTGGCATCATGGAAGATCAGATCGATCCTGAAGAAGTTCGGATCATCGCCCGCAATCCTGAGATTGGTGCGACGATCCTTGCTTCGACAGATTACCGCAATTGTTTTATCTTGGGACATTTTGAATACGATACGGATACATTGAAAAAAGAATATCTAAGAGATCATGAACGGGGAATAGCTACGGAGATCCCTGAAAACTATTTTCATTACAATCAATTAGATGATGAGATCATCAACCGTTGGCGCAGTCATGCCAACTTGTTTTATCGAAATTGGCTAAATGATGTTTACCAAGTGACACCGTATGATTTAGCGGGAATCCGCCAACGAGCACTCAAGAAAACAAGTAAGGAGAAAGAATATGGAACAAGCGCAGTTTATTGAAAAATATAGCAAAGATCGTCGACAAACTCATTCATTGAAATGGGATGCGTTAGAAGAACGATTTGGCGACAAACAACTTTTGCCATTGTGGGTAGCGGATATGGAATTCAGCGTACCTGAAACAGTAAAAGAAGCACTCGTAGAACGAGCAGGACACGGGATCTTTGGATACTCGCAAGTACCAGATGATTATTTTTCCGCTTTTGATGAGTGGCAAAAAAGACAACATGGTATTGAGTTACAAGAAGAGTGGCTGCGGTTCTCAAAAGGCGTCGTGGAATCTCTTTACCACTTGTTACAGATCTATACTGAAGAAGGGGATGCGGTCTTGATTCAGCCGCCGGTCTATTATCCATTCTTCAACGCGATCAATGATACCGAGCGTCGCGGGGTTTTCAATCATCTTGTTTTGGAAGATGGTGAATACCGCATCGACTTCGCTGATTTTGAAGAAAAGATCCGCGCTAATCATGTGAAGGTCTTCATACTTTGCTCACCACATAATCCAGTAGGTCGTGTCTGGCAGGAAGCGGAATTGGTTCGTATGCTTGAGATTTGCAAAAAATATGATGTATTGGTGATCGCAGACGAGATCCATCAAGATTTTGTTTATGCACCTCATCATTTCCGCTCGGTTTTACAAGTGGCAGACGGCAGCTTTCAAGATCAAGTGATCGTTGTCAATGCACCTTCGAAGACATTTAATTTAGCTAGTTTATTGAATGGCCATATTCTGATTCCAAATGATAAATTGCGAGAGACATTCGATCAAAAAATCAAACGCTACAGCCAATCAGAAAATAGCCTGTTGGGTCAACTTGCCGGCAAAGTTGCTTATCAAACGGGAGATGAATGGTTCGCGGCACTAAAAGAGGTCATTGTAAGCAATTATCATTATGTGCGAGAAACTTTTGCAGCACAACTGCCGGAGGTCAAGGTAGCGGATCTGCAGGGGACTTATCTACTGTGGTTGGATCTTAGCCGCCTGCTTTCTTCTGTCGAAATCGAATCGTTTATCAAAGAAGAATGCGGCTTAGCGGTAGATTTTGGCGGCTGGTTCTCACAAGAAACACAACAATATATCCGTTTGAATCTAGCGACAACTCCTGAAAATGTACGCCAAGCAGTTCAACAGCTTTTACAAGGTTTAGAAAGGAAGACAAAACATGACGAAACACACAGATGAAACATTTTTAACACAAATCGGCAACCGCAGTGATCAGCAAACAGGAGCAGTCAGCGCGCCGATCCACTTATCCACCACGTATGCCCATCCTAAATTAGGCCAAAGCACTGGATTTGATTACACCCGAACAAAAAATCCTACACGAGCTATTGCGGAAGAAGCGTTGGCCAAATTGGAAAACGGCTGTCGCGCCGTAGCGACTAGTTCAGGAATGAGCGCCATCCAATTGATTTTCGGACTGTTTCCGCAAGGATCGGTTTTTCTGGTAGGTAGGGATATTTATGGCGGAAGCTATCGGTATTTTGAGTACTTGGAACAACAGAATATCGCAAAATTCCGTTATTTCAATGATTACGAAGATTTAGTGGCGCAGTTGGATGAAGAAGTCGACGCGGTTTTTCTGGAAACCCCGACGAATCCATTGATGCAGGTGTTTGATATTGAAGAAGTCGCGAAAAAAGCCAAAGCCAATAATGCTCGCCTGATCGTAGATAATACTTTCCTAACTCCATTACGGCAAAAGCCATTGGATCTTGGAGCAGACATCGTGATCCATTCAGGAACAAAATTTCTGGCCGGACACAACGATCTTTTGGCAGGAGTAGTGGTCACAAACGATGAAGAGCTGGGAGAGCGCTTGGTCTGGTTGGCCAATACGACAGGCCCAACGTTGGATTCCTTTGATTCCTGGTTGCTGATCCGCAGCTTGAAGACGTTAGCGATCCGTCTTGACCGGCAAGAAGAAAACGCCAAAAAAATCGCTGCGGCTTTACGGGAAAACTCGGCAGTCAAAGAAGTGCTGTATCCTGAAGTTGGCGGAATGATCAGTATTCGCGTGGCAGATGCCGCAAAGATCCCTGAGTTTCTCAGCCAGTTGCAAGTCTTTACCTTTGCGGAAAGTCTGGGCGGTGTCGAAAGCTTGATCACCTATCCAGTTACCCAGACACATGCGGATATTCCGAAAGAACTGCGGGATTCGTACGGATTAACGGAAGATTTGCTTCGTTTATCTATCGGTATTGAAGGTGCAGAAGACCTGATCGCAGACTTAAATCAAGCATTTTCTAAATTATAGTCATTTTTATAAAATTAAAATCGTATTATTGGTCATTTTTTGCCGTAGATGTTACGCTATTTATGTAATCAAAATAAAGGAGTGGATCATTTATGGTAAACGAAGACAAAATCAAAGGCAAATTCAAAGAAATCAAAGGTAAAATCACTGGAGACGAATCAGAAGAGTTAAAAGGTAAAGCTCAACAAAAATATGGCGAAGCTAAAGATGAAGCTGCCAAAAAAGCTGATGAAGTTTCAGACAAAGCAAACGACTTTTTAGACAAACACGACGATAACGATCGTGATAGAATTTAAGTAAGCGAACAAAACGGGGCAGAGATGTCCCGTTTTTATTGTTTTCAGAATAAGTCAAAGCGGAATGGATGCGTTGTTTCATAAAATTTTTTGGTTATTTGAGATATGGTCTAGACAATTATTGCATCTGAAAAAAAGTCGTGCTATAATTGGGCTATACCAAAAAAAGAAAGCTGAGGGCTCGAAAATGGAAATTATTCGCGTGAAAAATGCTGAAGAAGGCGGAAAAAAAGCGTTCGAATTGATCAAAGAAGCAATGGCAACAGACGGCATTAAAACGTTAGGCTTAGCAACTGGCAGCACGCCCGTCACTTTATACAAAGAAATGACTGAAAGCGATCTGGATTTCTCAGAAATGACTTCCGTAAACTTGGATGAATATGTAGGTCTAGGCGGAAACGACGAACAAAGCTACCGTCATTTCATGAATATACAATTATTCGATAAAAAACCATTTAAAGAAACTTTTGTGCCAAACGGCAAAGCAGAAGATTTAGAAGCAGAATGCAAACATTATGATGAGATCATTGATGCGCATCCAGTTGATATCCAAATTCTAGGAATCGGTCAAAATGGACACATTGGTTTCAACGAACCAGGAGCACCATTAGACGGACTGACTTCTGTTGTTCAATTAACAGAATCAACCATCAATGCTAACAAACGTTTCTTTGACAAAGTCGAAGACGTGCCAACAAAAGCGATCTCTATGGGAATCGGATCGATTTTGAAAGGGAAAAAAATGATTTTGATGGCTTATGGCGAAGCAAAAGCTGATGCCATCAAAGGAATGGTTGACGGACCAGTAACAACTGATCTGCCAGCATCTGCGCTGCAAAATCATTCAGATGTCGTTGTGATCGTTGACGACGCAGCCGCAAGCAAATTGTAATTTATACATCCTAACTGGAAAAAATGGATAAACGGCGAAGGCTTCAGGAGCTTTCGCCGTTTTTTGAGCATTCCTAAAAAAGATTCACAAAAGCCATGGTATAGTTGAAGTACGGGAGGTGCGAGACATGGTGGATATGGTCTTATCGATACCGGAGATCCTTATTCGTTTGGGGTTAGCCATGCTGTTTGGCGGTGTCATCGGTTTTGAGAGGGAATATAAAAATCGTCCGGCAGGATTGCGGACACATATTTTAGTTTGTATGGGTGCGTGTGTTATCGCACTGATCCAAGTAGAGATAGCCAGCAGTTCGTTGCGAGATGCGTTGAACAATCCCGATTTAGCCAGCGTCATCAGTTCCGATCAAGGGCGTTTGATCGCACAAGTCGTCAGCGGTGTAGGGTTTCTTGGTGCCGGAACGATCATCGTGACGAAGCGCTCCGTGACTGGTTTGACAACAGCAGCTTCCTTGTGGGCGATCGCCGGATTAGGCATCGCAATCGGGATGGGCTTTTATGGAATCGCCATTACAAGTTTTGTCGGAATCTTTATCGCATTAACAGTCGTCAATCAAGTGATCCGTGTTCCTGCTACCAAAAAGCTGGAGATCCAATTTATTCATCGGGAAGAAACCAAAGAATTCTTGACAGAGTATTTTGAACAAAACCGGATCGCTATCGAAGATGTGAATTTCGATGTAGATTTTATTGATGATCATCGAATTTACACCAATATCTATACGATTGATCTGCCCAATAATCTAACCTATACAGAAGTGATCGAAGAATTATCCATCTACAAAAACATCACAAAACTCCGCTTAGTCTCTATCCAATCTTCATAACACGATGAAGGGATCAGGTGATGGATTTAGTAAAACCAAAGGGTCAAGATAATGGAAAGGGCCAAAGTCAAAAGACCGCTTAAAAAATTGACGCCATCATTTGTCAGCCAACGAAACCCGTGGACCAGTAAAGCCGGTTGTCCATGATGGTTTCGTTTTTCTGTTTTCTTTCCGCAAACAATACACAGATATTTTGCTTGCAACGTCGCGCCTAAAACACTGTCGATCAGTGAGTCAGAAAATCCGCAAAGAAGCGGCAATATGAAAAAATAGCCGGATACGATCGTAGGATGAAATAAACGGACCAACAGATAAAAACTTCCCGCTATCAGAAGACTGGCAAAAACTGCCGCCCAAGTCCCTAATATCGAAACTGCACCGGAAGATCCTGGTTTTTCTCGTCGAAAATCCAAGATATTTCTTGGTGCTTTTTTTGACAGCGCCCCGACTTCAGAAGACCACGTATCAGCTGCGGCACCAGCCAACGTACTGCCGCAAGCGATCAGCCAATACATTTCTTTTGTAAAAAAATATGCGATACAGGCCAATAAAAAAGGCGTACTGTTAGCAAAAACCTGTTTACCATTGCGGATTGTACCGCTGTTGTCTAATTGTTGGGAGGGGATTTTTTTGGAGAGATTTTTTAAACGATGGATCAAAAGGGAACTGCCGAAAAATAAAAATAAAAGCAGCCAACTGCCGCTAGGAGCAAAGGTAAACGCAAAGGCTCCGACGATCATCAGCGCCACGCAGCCAGATAAGGTAAGTGCTTGTAAAATATAGGCAAAAAACGCAACGATCGTACTGCCTAATAACCCTAAACACAATGAATACAAAATAATCATCACAAAATCCCTCCCGCTTCTTACGATTACTAAAATTGTAGCATATAACCTTATAAGCCCCCAAAAAAAGAGTGTCAAAAAGCAGAGAAAAATAGGTAAATAAAAAACTATCCGGACACCCATGAGTCCTGCAACGAGTGCTCACGAATGTTCAGATAGTTTGTTGTCATAGATAGTTAAGAAAACGAATCAGTCATCCAGACCAATCAGATAATCATCATCCTTCATGGCTTCAACGGTCCCCAGCAGATAACCGTTCCCGACTTGGGAGAAGAAGTCATGGTTGCTGGTACCGGTGGAGATACCGTTCATTACGATCGGATTGACGTCGTTAGCGGTATCTGGGAACAATGGATCTTGACCCAAGTTCATCAAGGCTTTGTTGGCGTTGTAACGCAAGAAGGTTTTGACTTCTTCCGTCCAACCGATCTCATCGTAAAGTTCTTCTGTATAGCGTTCTTCATTTTCATACAATTCGTAAAGAAGGTCGTACATCCATTCCTTCAAGCTTTCTTGTTCGGCTTCCGGAAGTTCGTTGAAGCCTAATTGGAATTTATAACCGATATAGGTGCCATGGACGGATTCGTCGCGAATGATCAGCTTGATGATCTCAGCAACGTTTGCCAATTTGTTGTTTCCTAGATAATACAACGGTGTATAAAAACCGGAGTAGAACAAGAAAGTTTCCAAGAACACGCTGGCGATTTTCTTTTCTAAAGGAGAGCCGTTCTTATAGATCTCATTGATCCGTTCAGCTTTCTTTTGCAAGAAAGGATTTGTGTTGGTCCATTCAAAGATCTCTTCTATTTCAGCTTTGCTGTTTAAGGTACTGAAAATCGATGAATAACTTTTCGCATGGACAGATTCCATAAATTGGATATTGTTCAAGACGGCTTCCTCGTGTGGAGTACGCACATCTTTACGCAATTGATCCATCCCGCTTTCTGATTGGACCGTATCTAGTAGTGTCAATCCGCCGAAAACGTGTCCTACGGTGATTTTTTCTAACTCTGACAATGTCCGCCAGTCGTCCAAATCGTTAGAAAGGGGGATACGAGTATCCAGCCAAAATTGTTCTGTCAGTTTTTCCCATGTGGATTTATCGATAATGTCTTCGATCTCATTCCAGTTGATCGCTTCGTAATAAGTTGCCATTTCTTTTCCTCCAGTCAATTAGATCACACAGCTTTCGCATTGATTGCTACCGATCTCTTCGGCATCATCAGTAAAGGTCCGTACGTAATAAATCGATTTGACGCCTTTATGGAATGCGTAGTGACGGAGAATGTTCAGGTCGCGAGTCGTTTGTTTGTTAGTGGTTTTCCATTCATACAAACCGGCTGGGATCTCTGAACGCATAAACAAGGTCAAGCTCATTCCTTGGTCAATGTGTTTTTGTGCAGTAGCGTAGACATCGATCACTTTACGCATATCCATATCATAAGCGGATTTGTAATAAGGGATCGTATCATTTGAAAGATAAGGAGCAGGATAATAGATCTTGCCGATTTTCTTTTCTTGACGTTCTTCGATCATCCGTGTGATAGGGTGCAGGCTGGCACTGGTGTCATTGATATAAGAGATCGATCCGTTTGGCGCTACGGCTAAACGATTTTGATGGTACAAGCCGTCTTTTTGGATAGCGGCTTTCAGATTTTTCCAGTCTTCTGCGCTTGGGATAAAGATATCTTTAAAGATTTCTTTCAACTGTTCAGATTTAGGCTGATATTTGCCGGTGATGTATTCGTCAAAATAGCTGCCGTCTGCGTAAGCTGATTTTTCAAAGTTATGGAAGACGGTTTGGCGTTCCCGCGCGATCGCGTTGCTTTCCACCAAAGTCCAGTAATTCAACAACATGAAATACAGATCAGTAAATTCAAGAGATTCCGGCGAACCGTATTCCATATGATTTTTCGCAAAGAAAGTATGCAACCCCATCGCACCTAAACCGATCGTATGAGCCAATTTGTTGCCGTGTTGGATAGAAGGTACCACATCGATTTCAGAAGCGTCGGTAACAAACGTCAACGCCCGGGTCATTGACCGCACGGATTTTCCGAAATCAGGACTGTCCATCAAGTTGACGATATTAGTAGATCCCAAGTTACAAGAAATATCTGTTCCCATTACTTCATATTCTTGTTTTCCGTTGATCAAGGAAGGTTCTTGGACTTGCAGGATCTCTGAACACAAGTTGCTCATGATGATCTTGCCATCGATTGGATTTGCACGGTTAGCGGTATCGATGTTGATGATATAAGGATAACCAGATTCTTGTTGTAATTTTGAGATCTCGTTTTCTAAATCACGGGCTTTGATCTTGGTTTTGCGGATCTTCGGATTAGCTACGAGATTGTCGTATTCTTTTGTGATGTCGATATAAGAGAAAGGCACACCGTATTCTTTTTCGACACTGTAAGGACTGAAAAGATACATTTCTTCATTGTTACGAGTCAATTCGTAAAATTTGTCAGGAACCAATACGCCTAATGACAAAGTTTTTACCCGGATCTTTTCATCGGCATTTTCTTTTTTCGCGGATAAAAAGTTGATGATATCTGGGTGGAAGACATTCAGATAGACCACACCGGCACCTTGACGTTGGCCTAATTGGTTCGAGTAGCTGAAGCTGTCTTCGAATAATTTCATGACAGGCATCACACCGCTTGCGGCACCTTCATATCCTTTGATAGGGGCTCCGGCTTCCCGCAAGTTGGACAATGTGATCCCTACACCGCCGCCGATACGAGATAATTGCAGCGCAGAGTTGATGCCGCGTCCGATCGAGTTCATGTCATCAGTGATTTGGATCAAGAAACAAGAGACCAATTCCCCGCGGCGTTTTCTGCCGGCGTTCAAGAAAGAAGGGGTTGCTGGTTGGTAACGTTGGTGGATCATTTCATCTGCCAGATCCAGCGCCAATTGTTCATCACCATCTGCAAAGTAAAGCGCATTGAAGGCGACACGATCTTCATAAGTCTCTAAATACGCTGTTCCATCATTGGTTTTCAACGCATATTGTGAATAGAATTTATAAGCGGCCATAAATGACTTGAAACGGAAATTCTGCTCAGCAAGAAATTGGTATAATTTTTCAATAAATTCATTGGAATACTTCGCCAAAAATTCAGTTTCTAAATAGTCGTTTGCTACAAGATAGTCGATCTTCTCTTTGATAGAAGAAAACTTCATTGTATTGGGTTCGACATTTTCAATAAAAAAGGCTTCTAAAGCCTCTTTGTCTTTATTTAAAGGAATCTGTCCATTGACTGGACGGTTGATCTCATTATTTAATTTGAAATAACTCACATCTGAAGCTATTTTTTTTAAGCTCATGGCACTGCCCACTTTCTTTACGTAGTTTGAACGATTAAAAAAAGGATTTGTAGGCTTCTAGGCTGACAAATCCAAGTATGTTGTAAATTAATAGTCGATAGACTAGGAAGCTAATTGTCGTAATTGATCTGGACGGAAACCGATGATCGTTTGTGAGTCGGTAGTGACCACAGGAACGGTTTGAAAACCTTGTTCTTTTAATTGACTGATCGCTTCAGGCTGTTCATCAATATTCACTTCACGGAAAGTGATGTTGTTATCGTTTAAGAAACGTTTGGTCATTTTGCATTGCATACAGTTATTTTTTGAAAATACGGTAATATTCATTACGAGACCTCCTTCAAGATTTTTGCTATAAATCTAGTATAAGCTACGACAGATAAAAGTCAATAATTAAACACTATATCTAGTGTTTGTGAAATTGACACATACTAAACTTTGTGTTTTTATGCAAGTAACGCTCAGGAAAAATTCTTGATTTTTCTCGATTGCTTTTAGATTAAACAACTGATTGTATAAAAAAACTGGTTAAAAAAGTGAAATTAAATTTTCCATGTGAATATACGAACAATATTTGAAATCAGATTGACTTTTAGCAGGAAAGAAAGTAATCTTTAACCGAGAATGATTCTCAATTCCAATTGTATATAACAACACAAATTCCTTGGAGGGAATGTGATGATAAAATTAAGTGAAGCGCTTATCCATAGAGTATATCAAGTAAAAGAAGTACATACAGTTCCAGAAACGCAATTGCATTTGAAAAACTTGGGATTAGTTTCTGATAGTAAGATCGTTTTATTGCAGAAATCAGGGAACAACAGCATTGTTCTTCTACATAATAGTCGTTTGGCATTAGATCAGCAGGTTTTAGAAAATATTGAAGTGGAAGAAGCGGCTAAAAGCGGTGAATGGTTGCCGCTGGATCAGTTAAAAGTAGGCGAGAGTGCACATGTGGTAGGGATCCATGGAGAAGGGGCTGTGAAGCGTCGATTGATGGACATGGGACTTACCAAAAATGTTCATATCCAAGTTCGTAAACGCGCGCCTTTAGGAGACCCTATCGAGATCAATGTGCGGGGGTACGAACTAACACTTCGTAAAAACGAGGCAGCCTATATTTTAGTAGAGAAGGAGTCGTAACATGCAAGAGACCTATTTAGCTTTAGCTGGCAATCCCAACAGCGGAAAAACAAGCACATTCAACCAGCTGACAGGCTCTTTGCAGTCTGTTGGCAACTGGCCTGGGGTTACGGTGGAACGAAAATCCGGCGCACTGCGCAAAAACAAATCTGTGATCATTCAAGATCTGCCGGGAATCTATTCTCTTTCTCCATATACCCCTGAAGAAATCGTAGCTCGTGATTATCTGCTGAATGAACAGCCGCATGTCATCATGAATATCATCGATGGCAGTAACTTGGAACGAAATCTGTATCTCACTACACAGCTATTGGAGATCGGCGTACCGGTCGTGGTGGGCGTAAATATGATGGATGTGGTCAAAAAAAGCGGTAAACGGATCAATCTTGAAAAATTAGCTTACGGCTTGCAGACCGATGTGGTAGGTATGAGCGCCTTGAAAAAACAAGGTCTGGATGAATTGATCCGCCACAGCCTGCACGCTGCTGAAAAATTTCCGCCAGAAACTGCATATCCTACTTACGATCCGCGTCTAGAAGCGGCACTTGGTGAAATTATGGATATCTTAGGAAATACTGTGCCCCAGAAACAAGCGCGCTGGTTTGCGGTAAAACTATTTGAACAAGATCCGGTGGTTAATCAGCAAGTCGATCTTTCAAAAATCCAGCAAAAAGAGATCGCGGAGATCATTGCAATCACTGAACAGATCTTCAACGATACTAGTGAAGCAATCTTGATCAATGAACGCTATGAATTCATCGCGCGTTTGGTGGCGCTTTGTGCGACGAATGATAAAGAGTGGAGCCTGAGTGCCAGCGACAAGATCGATCAAATAGTCACGCATCGTTTTTTTGCTTTACCGATTTTTGCGTTGATCATGTGGGGGATCTACTACTTGTCGATCCAAACTATCGGAACGATGGGTAGTGATTGGCTCAATGATGTTTTATTTGGTTCGATCGTTCCTGAGTGGACACAGCAGACATTGATCAGCTGGCACGTGGCGGAATGGATGCAGCAGTTGATCTTAAACGGGATCTTATCCGGTGTCGGCGCCGTATTAGGTTTTCTGCCGCAAATCGTCGTGTTGTTTTTCTGTTTGTCTTTATTAGAAGATTGCGGCTACATGGCACGGATCGCATTTGTCATGGATCGTTTGTTTAGAAAATTTGGATTGTCCGGAAAATCATTTATCCCCATGCTGATCGCGACAGGTTGCGGTGTGCCGGGAGTTATGGCCAGCCGGACCATCGAAAATGAAAAAGACCGCCGTTTGACGGTCATGGTCACGACCTTCATGCCCTGTTCGGCGAAATTGCCGATTATTGCGCTGATCGCCGGCGCCTTTTTTCCAAACAGCAGTTGGGTAGCTCCTTCCGCCTACTTTTTAGGGATCACAGCGATCGTCTTATCTGGGATCGCATTGAAAAAAACGCGTTTGTTTTCTAGTGATCCGGCTCCATTTATTATGGAGTTGCCAGCCTATCATTTGCCGCAACTGAAAAATGTTGGACACCAAACCTTTGATCGCGGCTGGTCTTTCGTTAAAAAAGCGGGAACGATCATTTTTGTATCAAGCATTTTGATCTGGTTTGCGTCAAGTTTTGATTTCTTATTGCGTCCGGCAGAAGCGAACGAGAGTATCCTTGCTCGTTTGGGGCAAGTGATCGCGCCAATCTTCGCACCTCTTGGCTGGGGACATTGGCAAGGAACCGTCGCGACATTAACAGGATTGGTAGCAAAAGAAAATGTCATCGGAACATTGGGCGTGTTGTATGGTCAAATCCCGGAAGTCTCTGAAAATGGCGTGGAGATCTGGGGACAGATGCACATGCACTTTACAGCGGCAGCTGCCTACTCCTTCTTAGCCTTCAATTTATTATGTGCGCCGTGTTTTGCTGCGATCGGTGCGATCCATCGCGAAATGGCAAATAAAAAATGGACGTGGCTGGCGATCGGTTATCAATGCGGATTGGCATATGGCGTGAGTTTTCTGCTTTATCAATTCGGACATGTCATTTTTGAAGGTGGAGAACTCTCTATCGGAACGATCTTTGCAGTTATTTTGTTGTTGGTTATGATTTTTGCAATATGTCGCAGACCTAAAGCGCAAGAAAACCATCAGCCGTTTGTGCAGATGGTAAAAGGGAGTGAGCACTAATGGCAACACTATTATTGAGTATCGTGATTTTCGGCAGTGCCGGCTGGATCATTTATCATCAGCTGAAAAGCGGCAATAGCTGCGAAGACTGTCAAACAAGCTGTCCCGTGAAACATGAACAAGTGAAATAAAAAAAAGCTGAAACGATCTTGGATAGAGCTAACTAGCTATCCAGATCGTTTCAGCTTTTTTAGATCATTCGAAGATATTCCGCATATAAGCAACGGTTTGATCAAAACAATCCCAAGCTTTTTCATCTGTGAAATCAAATTGATATTCATGATTGACGGCTTTTTTCTCATTGTTATAAAACAAGCTTTCGGTAGGAACACCAAGCTGATTCAAGCGATCAACAAATGCAATTCCTTGTTCTTGGAAAGAATAGGCGTTGCCGTCTGTAACAAATACTGGCGGATAATCTTTCGTCAAATGATCCACTAAAGAAATTTCATCGACTTTCGACCAGTTTTTCCAGTCTTTTTGGCCAGATAAAGCCCAGCCAACAGTTTGTACAAAGAAACGAACAAAACGATCATCGGATTTTTCTTTCAGAATTTGTTTTAGATCATAAGGACCGCAGTATAAAACAGCTCCCTTGATCGTTTCAGGGGCAACTACTTGTGGGAAATCTATTTCCTGACGATAATCCGGATTGGTTTGGATCAAAACGAATTGTGCGGCGATCTGTGCGCCGGCAGAATCACCGCCAAACATAACTTTAGAAAAATCGATCATTGGGTAGCGGGCTTCTTGTTCTTTAAAATATTGATAGGCTTCTTGGGTTTGCTTCACTTGACTCGGATATTTTGCGTCAGGAGCTACTTCATAGTCCAATGAAACAACAGTATAGCCGGTTTCATTCACAAGATAGGTGGCATATTCTTTCAGAGCCTCTTTATCACCGGCTACAAAACCGCCGCCGTGAAGCCAAAAGATCGTAGGTTGAGGTTTTGTCGAACCTTTTTTGTAATAGATATCCGCTGAATTTTTGGTAAAGCTTGAAGTGTAATTGATATTATGGATCGTTTCAACAGTCGGTGCGGCCTTCTCATATTTTTGTTGATTTGTAATAGGATCATGCTTGAAACCTTGCCGAATGATCCAAACGCCAGGACGGGGAGAGAGTTGAAACGCTAAGAAAACAGTAATACATAGAAATACTAGAATACCTAAAAAAGCTAAAACAAATTTTTTCATAAAATAACTCCTTCTAAATTGCTAAACACATCATAGCGCATCTTACAAGAAGAAGGCCAAAAATTTGCTGATTTTTAATCTTTTTATATAAAAATAATTATTTTATTTGATTGAAATATAACGAAAAAAATCCTGCGAAATTTTCCGCAGGATTTATCTTTTTTTGCGTATTTGATTTTAGAAGGAGCAAGTTTTACGTGGAATCAGTCACCTTTACCCTCATAATCAATGTTTTTATGTGTTATACCTATCTGATCAAGCAGTAAAACTTGTTCCTTAGTCTAATAATTGAGCACCGACACCCAACAATCCTGGTCCGGTGTGTACAACAAGAGCAGGAGAGATCTCGCCGAAATACCATTCTTCCACCCAAGGGAAATCTTTTTGAAGCTGTGCTTTCATCTCTTCAGCTTCTTCAAAAGCCGCACCGTGAGCGACAGCTAGACGGACTTTACGATGATCGCCGACAAATTTATGGATCAGATGCAATGTTTTTTCCAAACTTTTTCGCCGACCGCGCGCTTTGGACACAGTATAATAGATTCCTTCATCGTTACATGAAATAATCGGATTCAATTTGAGGGCAGTTCCTAAGATCGAAGCTACGAGACCGATCCGTCCTCCTTTTTGCAGATATTCCAAAGTTGCAACATTGAAGTAGACTTTGCTTTTTGCAACTTCTTCTTCCAATTGTTTGATGATCGTTTCAAAATCCATACCCGTTTCCAATAATTCACTTGCACGAATTGCTTGCAGACCGGCACCGATTCCGATGTTTTTGGTGTTTAAAACATACACATCAAGTCCATCGTATTGTTCTCCTAAAAGACGAACAATATTATGGGTTCCGCTCAAACCGCTAGAGATCGTGACTGCTAATACTTTTTCATAGCCGTCTTTTTTGATTTGATCGAAAATTTGATTGATGGTTTCGCCTGATGGCAAAGAAGTACTGGGGATCTCTTCGGATAAGCGGCTGTAGATCTCTTCAGCGGTGATTTCGACTTTATCGATATATTCTCCATCTTTATAGATGATTTTCAGCGGGATCATGTACATTTGTTTTTCTTTCATGATTTCTTCTGGGACATCTGTACCAGAATCGACTAAAATTGCGATTTTTTCTTTGTTCATGTTTTTTGCTCCTTTATATATGCAGTTTCTAAGGCAATCGTTTTTTCAGCCAGCATCTTGTTTGCAAACGCAAGTGTCGCAGCACGCACCGCGATGAATTCTACAGCATCTTTGCTGGTTTCTTCATAGAGTTTTCCTTGTGCTTGATAGGCGATACGGTGGATCGCTTGTTCTTGCTCATAGCAAAAAATATTATAAGCTTCTTGGATGCCGCACATTTTCCCTTGAAAAATGATGCCTTCTTTGATTTCAGGGATCGTTAAAATTTGTTTCAATGACGTAATAGCCACGAGAAAGGCTACATGTTTACGGGTGTAACGCTTTTTTTGAGGGGCTGGGATCAGACCGAGTTTCACATAATTATTTACCATTGATGAAGTCAATAATGTATGTTTTTCAGGACGGATGACCGGTGCCAAATATTGATCGATCAGTTTGATGACTTGATCCATATAAAGCTCGAGATCTGGTAGTGCATCCCAACGTGGTAAATGAAAATCTTCCAACGATTCTCCCCAGTTAGCTAATTCTTGTTTAATACTATTCATTTTTTTCTCCTGATAATTATTAAATATAATTGTAAAAAATCTATTATCTAGTTTTGGAAACTACATAACCTAAGAATATCGTAACACATTTTTTTTACATTGAAAAGTAAGGAATGCAACCGATTTTTTTTATTTAGAATATTGCATTTTAAATAAAGCAGTGCTAAACTATTGAAGTATTAAATCTTGGGCCGTTAGCTCAGTTGGTAGAGCAGCTGACTCTTAATCAGCGGGTCGCGGGTTCGAGCCCCTCACGGCCCATTGGGTGCCAAACCCACGAGAATGGTAATTCGTCGGCATCTTCGGATGTTTCGAAGACGAATTACGCATTCTCTTTTTTGGTTTTGAAGAGGTTGATCAGCCTTTTTTAAGAATAGAAGCAAACAATCGGCTATTTTGAAAGTCGATTTTTTTTATGTTACAGTAGAACACGTTAGTTTTTTTTATCAATAAAGGTCGAGGTGGTTAAGTGAGGAAAAAAAATAATTATCAGGTATACTTTATATCAGTGGGGATCTGCTGTTTATTCACTTTGTGGGGGATTTTTCCTGAGTCAATGATCGGAAATCTTTCTCTTGGTGTTGTAACAAAAAATATTCAGGATTTTATCTCAACAAAGTTTGGTTGGCTTTACGTTCTTTTGATGGTATTTTTTGTCATCCTATGTATCTGGCTACTGTTTTCTAAGTATGGCGATATAAAATTAGGAAAGAAAGAAGATGTTCCGCAATTCAGCTATATTTCATGGCTTGCGATGCTCTTTAGCGCAGGAATGGGAATCGGATTGATCTTTTGGGGTGTCGCTGAACCGTTGCAGCATTTATATGATCCTGCTGTTCCTTCGCAAGATTTAGCGAAAAATGCGCGCGAATCCATGACATATACGTTTTTCCACTGGGGATTACAACCATGGTCTCTTTACGCGATATTGGGATTGATCATTGCCTATACGACATTTCGAAAAGATCGACCTGCAATGATCAGTGAGAGCGTGATCTACATATTTAAAGAGAAATATCGCTCCAAAATCGCTCTTTTTACAAATGTCATAGCGATCACTGCAACTGTCTTTGGTGTCGCTACTTCATTGGGACTTGGCGCAAAACAAATCGCCGGTGGGTTGAATTTTTTGAACAGCTCGATTCCTAATGAGTTTTTGATTCAATTATTGATTATTGTTTTTGTCACTATTCTGTATTTGATCAGTGCGACGACTGGTTTGGATAAGGGTGTCAAACTGTTAAGCAATGCAAATATTATTTTAGCCGTTGCGTTAATGTTTGGTGTGCTTTTTATCGGTCCTACTTCTTATATTTTGGATCTGTTCGTCCAAAGTATCGGCAACTACATTCAGGATTTATCAAAAATCAGTTTCCGAATGTCACCCTTTGATGATTCTGGCAGACAGTGGATCAATCAATGGACACTATTTTATTGGGCATGGTGGATCTCATGGTCTCCTTATGTTTCGTCTTTTATTGCTAGAATTTCTAAAGGTAGAACAATCAAAGAATTTATTAGTGGTGTTTTGATCGTGCCAACGGTTTTCACTTTTTTATGGTTTTCTGTTTTTGGTGGTTCAGCAATTTGGCAAGAGCTTTTCAAAAATAAACATTTAATTGCGGTGATTCAGGAAAAAGGAACTGAAACAGGTTTGTTTGCGATGCTGGCAGATTACGGAAACCTAGGGAAAATCATCACAGGGATCGCTATCTTGTTGATTTCTACTTTCTTTATTACCTCGGCTGATTCAGCGACGTTTGTTCTTGGGATGTTCAGTTCAAATGGAAGTTTAACGCCTTCAAGACAAATCAAAATCATCTGGGGGATCATTCAATCTTCTATTGCAGGAATTTTATTGTATGCAGGCGGGTTGGACGCACTTCAAGCAGTAGCAGTGCTTGCTTCATTTCCATTTATTTTTGTGATCGTCATGATGCTTATACAATTTTTGACAAATCTAAAGAAGGAAAAAATAGAATTATAGCGAAGGAGGTCTACTATGGAATTTATTGGTATTTTATGCGTGATTTTGGTCACAACGACGCTTTCTTCTCATTTTTCAAGGAGATTTGGGATTCCTGCAGTCATCGGACAGTTGGTTGTGGGGGTCTTGCTAGGTAAGGGAGTTTTAGACCTGATCCATCCTGATTTGATCATTCATGATTTTTCAGAGATCGGTGTGATCTTGTTGATGTTTATTGCTGGGATCGAGAGTGATCTTTCGCTACTTAAAAAATATTTAAAACCAGCAATTCTCGTCGCAGTTTTTGGTGTCATTTTCCCTGTTCTGCTCGGGTGGGGAACGGGTGAACTCTTTCAAATAGACAGTATTGAGTCACTGTTTTTTGGCATTATACTGGCCGCAACATCGGTTAGTATTTCCGTAGAGGTATTGAAAGAATTGCGAGCCCTTGATACAAAAGAGGGATCCACAATTTTAGGCGCCTCAGTGATCGATGATATTTTGATCGTTCTGGTATTCAGCTTGAGCTTATCTTTTTTGACGAAGGATACGACGAGCTCTTCTAATCTTCCATTAATGCTGATTGAACAGGTACTTTACTTTGTAGGGATCTATCTTCTAGTCAAATGGATTGCACCATATCTGATGAAATTGTCTCAACGATTATTTGCAAACTCAGCGATTATTATTGTCTCGTTGGTCATCTGTTTAGGGATGTCTTATATCGCAGATTTTGTTGGACTAAGCTCTGTCATTGGCGCATTTTTTGCTGGTATAGCTGTTGGACAAACAAAAGTGAAAGATACGGTTCAAACAAATGTGGAAGCTTTGGGTTACGCGGTTTTTATTCCGGTCTTTTTTGTAAGTATCGGTTTAGAAGTTACGTTTGATCAATTTTTTGATCAACTATCCTTTGTGCTGCTCTTTACTTTCATCGCAGTGTTTTCAAAACTGGCAGGTGGTTTTCTTGGTGCGAAGATTTCTCGTTTTTCCAACAACAGTGCCTTGATGGTGGGTGCCGGGATGATCTCACGAGGAGAAATGGCGCTGATCATTTTGCAAATAGGCAATGAAGCAGGTTTAGTGGAAAAAAGATTTTATTCTCCGCTTGTTTTGATTATTTTGTTGAGTACGTTGATTTCTCCGCTGGTGTTAAAAGCATTCACCAAGCGGATCTATAACTGAGGGCATATACTGAAAGAGGCTAAGACACAAGGTTAACAAGCTGCCATATTCTTGATTAGCGTTAACTTGTGCCTTAGCTTTTTTATGCTTAATGTAGAAAACTATCGTTCATAAACAATTCACTCATCTGTAGATAAGTCAGCCCGTCACCTGTCTATCAACTGTAATGCTCCCATTTTTCCTCTATTAATTTTAGAAAATATTAGGAAAGGCCTAAATAACCGGGACGTTAATGAAACAAAAAGGAAAATAAGGTATAATAAGTAGGACAAAAAAGATCGAGAGGTGACTCTTTGTGAAAAAAATATTAGTCGTTGACGATGAAAAGCCGATTTCGGATATCGTCAAATTCAATCTCACAAAAGAAGGATATGAAGTTTACACCGCGTATGATGGTGAAGAAGCTTTAGAGAAAGTAAAAGAAGTAGAACCAGATTTGATACTGTTGGATCTCATGTTGCCTAAAATCGATGGGTTGGAAGTAGCCCGTGAAGTACGAAAAACCTTTGATATGCCGATCATCATGGTGACGGCCAAAGATTCAGAAATCGATAAAGTATTGGGCTTAGAACTAGGGGCGGATGATTATGTAACAAAACCGTTCTCTAATCGTGAATTAGTAGCCCGCGTAAAAGCGAATCTGCGCCGCGGAACATCTGCTGCAAAGGAAGCGGCTGAACCAGCCAATACCGATTTGACGATTGGTGATCTAACGATCCATCCAGATGCCTATATGGTGACGAAAAATGGTGAAGCCATTGAATTGACACACCGTGAATTTGAATTGCTCCACTATCTTGCAAAACATATCGGTCAAGTGATGACCCGTGAACATTTGCTGCAAACTGTTTGGGGCTATGATTATTTTGGCGATGTGCGTACAGTCGATGTAACAGTACGCCGTCTGAGAGAAAAAATCGAAGACAATCCAAGCCACCCGAATTACCTAGTGACTCGTCGGGGTGTGGGCTATTATTTAAGAAACCCGGAACAGGAGTAATCAATTATTATGAAGAAAAAAGTTCGCTTTTTTCAATCAGTGAACTTTAAAATCGCCCTCGCTTTTATCTTGATTTTGTTGATTTCAATCGAGATTATCGGGGCGTATTTTATTCGCGGATTGGAACGCTCAACCATCGACAATTTCATGAAAACCATGAATCAGCAAGTATCCAGTCTTGCCGGGACAGTCGGTTCTGAATTGAGCAAAAAAGATAATTCCGATACGAATGTAGAAAACACGACGATCCAGCGTATCTTAGACAATACCATGTCTTCGGATATGATCGAGATGCGGGTAGTGGATGAAAAAGGGATCGTGCGGGCGACCACGAATGTCGCTGACAAAAATGTAATTGGTAAGAAAAATGATTATCGGGATATCAATGATTTCACCACGAAAAGCTCGCGAGCTATCGATGAAGATACCGGAAAACGAGTGTACATCAACGTTCAGCCGATCCAATCCCCGACAGGTGATACGGTGATCGGGGCACTATACGTTAAAAGTGATATCGAAAAAAAATATGAAGAAATCTATGATACGGCATTGATCTTCGTCACCGCCTCCTTGATTGCAGCAGCGATCTCCATGATCGTAGCTGTCTTGGTCTCCCGTTCCATCACACAGCCCATCGGCGAGATGCAGGAACAGGCATTGCGCATCGCACGCGGAGATTACAGCCGGAAAGTAGCGGTCCACGGAAAAGACGAGTTAGGTCAATTGGCGGAATCTTTTAACTTGTTGGCGGAGCGGATCGAGGAGACGCAAGACGCCATGGAATCAGAACGAAATCGATTAGACAGCGTTCTTTCTCACATGACTGACGGAGTTATCGCCGCTGATCGCCGCGGGAAGATCATCACCATCAATGAAATGGCTTTGATGCTGTTGAATGTCCAAAGTGAAGATGTGATCGGTCAATCAATGTTGGAATTATTGGACATCGAAGAAGAATATACTCTGCGGCAAATCCTGGAAAACCCTGACGAGATCCTGATCGAACGGGAAACACCGGATCGCGGACAAATCATTTTACGAACGGATTTTTCTATGATCCGACGAGAATCAGGCTTTATCAGTGGTCTGGTAGCCGTTATGCACGATGTTACTGAACAAGAAAAGACTGAGCAGGAACGACGGGAATTTGTTTCCAACGTCTCTCACGAATTGCGGACGCCGTTGACCAGTATGCGCAGCTATATTGAAGCATTAAGTGAAGGCGCATGGAAAGACGAAGAGATCGCGCCGAATTTCTTAAAAGTAACTTTAGATGAGACTGATCGAATGATCCGTATGATCAACGACTTATTGAGTCTTTCTCGGATGGATAGCGGAAATGCGCAACTGCAATTAGAATACGTGAATTTCAATGAATTATTGAGCTTTGTATTGGACCGTTTCGATATGATGGTGACCAACCAAGAAAAGAAATACATGATCCAACGGGAGTTTACGCAGCGTGAGCTGTGGGTGGAAGTCGATCCAGATAAGATGATCCAAGTGATCGACAACATCATGAACAATGCCATCAAATATTCGCCAGATGGCGGTACGATCAAAGTTCGTTTGGTGGAAACTCACAATAATGTCATGTTGAGCATTAGCGACCAAGGACTAGGGATTCCGAAAAAAGATCTTCAACGAGTCTTTGATCGATTCTACCGTGTCGATAAAGCAAGAGCACGACGACAAGGCGGAACAGGATTAGGTTTGGCGATCTCGCGGGAAGTAATGAAAGCACACAATGGTGCGATATGGGCGGAAAGTAAAGAAGGACAAGGATCGACATTTTTTATCACACTGCCTTACGAGCCGTATGAGGGGGATTGGTGGGAATGAAATTATCTGAAAAACTGATTCGCTTTGGATTGATCATTCTAGTGGGTCTCAGTATGTATCTTTCCTATGTGATCTGGCTGAGTCCTTCGAATCGAATGGTTCACGGAAATCAGCAGGAAAACAGTCAGCCTGTCTCAAATGCGCAAAATTATCGTAAAGCATCTGAAGTTTTTATGCCCATAACATTGACATGGCTCAATGACTCCAGTATCCAACAAACGACGTCGGAAACCCTAATTTCTGATATCCAACCGAAAATCACCGCTGCTTCTTTTGAAACATTGAAAACAGAAACCTATAATGATTTTGAAACTTTCAAACAAACGGCGATGATCACACATGGTATCGAAATGAATTATGTTGGTCCTTTTTCTTTACAGGAATTTATTACGATGTTCGATCTTGATCTTCATGTGAAAGACGCAGAAGAAAAATACTTCACTAAGATCCAATTAGATTTTGATCAAAAGAAGATCCGTTTTATCAACGTGAAACGTTATCAAATCAGTGAAGCTGCTATGTCGATCGATCAAGAAGCGATCGATGATCTTCTGTCTAAGACAAAAACGAATTGGATACAGATGAGTGCCGAAAATCGCTTGAATAACTTGCAATATAATGTGGAACAGCCGATAAAGATGAAAATGTACAGTTATATCTCATCGCCTCAGACGTATACCGTTTTTCGTGATGCGTTTTTCAATGATACCAGCAATATCAAAATCAATGAAGACAGCAAAGACATGGTGCTGTATGACGGATCTGAAAATATGACGATCCAAGAAAGCGAGCAATTAGTCGATTTTCATGGTGATTTTCTGTTAGGCGAAGACAGCACAGATCTGTATTCCAGAAGTTTTACGTTTATCAGTCGTCTAGGAACGAATCTAGGCAATATCCGCTTTTTCGACCGTTCTAAAAATACTGCGAATTATCGCATTTTCGTAGAAGGATATCCAGTCTTTAGCAACGATATTCGCGGTCAAGTGGATGTTACTATCTCGGATGATTCTGACAATAAAGGGATGCCGGTCCATATCCAGACTAGTCTGACATCCATCCAAGTCCCGATCCCTTCTGAAAACGAGATCTTATTGGCGAATAATGAAACAGTGATTGAACAGCTGCAAATGGCGGGAGCGGATCGGCAACTGATTCGCTCCATGGTCATCGGTTATCAATGGAAAGATATCGAAAATACGAATGGTGTCGTGGATTTGATCCCAACATGGTATATCCGATATGACGACACGTGGTATTCTCATGAACAACTGTTGGATAAATTGAGCGAAACGGGGGCGGAGTAATTGGATTTTAAAAAAATCGAATGGATCTTCTTCTTAGCGTTTCTAGGATTGAATATTTTTTTATTCAATATTTTCCACGATGCTCAAACAGAGGAAAATAATGTGGCGATGTCTAACCAAAAAATCGCTATTGAACAGCGATTAGAAACAGATAAAATCAAATATACCGGTGCTTTGTCAGAAAAAAAAGAAGAAGGCTATTACTTGAGCGGCGAACAGACCAATATGGACGAAGCACTCAAACAAGAGCGGGAAACGTCCGGCAATCCTTCTTTCTTGAGCAGCGGAACCACCATTGTTGATAACGAATTGACCCATATGCCTAGCGAAAGCTACTATATTAGCGACGATCAAAAGACCGAAGCGACATTGGAATCGTTTCTGAATAAAAACGACCAGATTTTATTCGGCAAACAATACAGCTATCTTCCCAACTATTCGTTGACCGACAAAGAATATCCGGAAGTTGTTGCGGCACAGTCTTTCGAAGGGATCCTTTTCAATGATCCTACTAGTCGTCTTACGCTATCTTTGGAAAAGGTCGATGATTTGCTGAAGATTTCAAGGTACAGTCAGACCCATCTTTCACAAATCGAAAAATTGCGGGAAAAAACAGCGCTCTATACTGAACGAGACGCTATTGAAACTTTGTATATCAATAATAAGATCCCTAGCAGGTCAACGATTCTCTGGCGGGGATTGTATTATACGCGGATTTTAAAAGTACGGGAAAAAAATGTTTATATACCAGCATGGTTTGTTGCCATCAAAACCAGTGATGGCATGACACAAGTCGAGATAGTAAATGCTTTCAGTAATCGGATCATTACAAATAATACATTGCAGAAGGTAGAAAATTATTAGAAAGCTATGTATAATGTAAAAAGTTGTAAGAGAGAGGAAGGCAGCGACATGTCGGAAAACAATGCTTTTAAAGTCAGTATTTTAGCTAGCGGCAGTTCAGGAAATTCTCTGTATATCGAAAGTGATCGAAAAAAGATCTTAGTAGACGCTGGTTTGAGCGGGAAAAAAATCACTTCTTTGTTAGCGGAAGTCGGTAAAAAACCCGAAGATCTTGACGCGCTTTTAGTTACTCACGAACATCGCGATCATATCCACGGTGTCGGTGTGATGGCGCGCAAATATAAATTAGATGTTTATGCCAATAAGCAGACCTGGCAAGCGATGGATGGGATGCTGGGCAATATCGCGACAGAACAGAAGCATATTTTCGAAATGGGTAAAGTCCTGACTTTTGGTGATATGGATATTGAAAGTTTTGGTGTTTCACATGATGCGGCGGCACCGCAGTTCTATCGTTTTTACAAAGACGGCAAATCATTCGTGATGCTGACAGACACTGGATATTGCAGTGATCATGTGCGCGGAATCATTCGTGATGCAGATGCTTATTTAGTAGAAAGCAATCATGATCTGGAAATGTTGCGGATGGGACCTTATCCGTGGAGCTTGAAGCAACGGATCTTAGGCGACCGAGGGCATTTATCCAATGACGATGGTGCATTGGTCATGACAGATATTATTGGTGACCGCACCAAACGGATCTATCTTGGACACTTGAGTAAAGAAAACAATATCAAAGAATTAGCTCATATGACGATGGAAAATACGCTGAGAGAAAAAGATCTCGGAGTAGGAGAAACCTTCGAAATATATGATACAGATCCAGACAAAGCGACTGATCTTTTCGCTATCTGAGGATGATTGAAATAGTAAAAAAGTCTGCGACACAAATTCGATTGTGACGCAGGCTTTTTTTGTTATATTCTATTCTATCAACGGCTAACGACGCTGATATGTTCTTTCAGATGCTTGCCTTGTTCCACTTCATCGATCATGGCGATGGCGTAGTCAGCCATACTGATCTCGCTTTCTCCAGCAGCATTTTTTATCAAGCGATCATCGTTCAACTGGTAGCTTCCGGTCCGTTCTCCATGAGGATCGAAATAAGCCGCAGGACTGATATATGTCCAATCAACTTCTTGATTTTTTTTCAGATCAATGAGTGACAAATACATATTATGAGCCACTGGATAAAACGGCGCGCTAGATGGAACACCGTCGATCATACGCTGAGATTTGGCATCGTCAAGGAAAAGCGAGGAGGCGCCGCCAACGATCAAAAGACGGGTGTCCGTACCAGATAAGATAGTTAATAAGTGATCGACGCTTGTTTGATGCAGTTCTTCTTTGCCGCGAGGGGCGTTGAAGGCATCAATCACCGCGTCAAAGCCTGCCAAATCTTGGGTGGTCAAATCAAAAAGGTCTTTTTGAAGATAAGGGACCTCGATAGTAAGTTTTTCTGGATGGCGCACGATAGCCGTCGCGTCGATCCCGCGATTCAGCGCTTCTTTCAAAATAAAAGAGCCCGCTTGTCCGGCTGCGCCGATAATTGCAATTTTCATTTTCATTCCTCCTCGTTTATAGTACTCTTATTTTAGAGATAGCGGTTTATTTCGTCAAAAAGTATGCTTGAAAAACTAACCATAAATGAAGGGAGTTCATTATGTTTGATTCAGAAAAAATCAAGTCGTTAAACAATCTGGAAATGATTGCTTATAATTATATTATTGAAAATCTCTGTGCATTGAAAACAATGACGATCAGAGAGCTGGCGGGGAATTGTCATGTTTCCACGTCAACCGTTTTGCGAACCATCAATAAATTAGGTTACGAAGGCTACTCGGAATTCAAATACGCGCTGAAAGAATATTTATCGGAACAAGAAAATCAGTCCGTTGATTCTTTCTACGAAGCAACCGTGCAGGTAGATACTTTTTTGAAAAAAGTCAAAGACGACAGCTACCGGATGACACTTCAACCGGCGATCGATCTGATTTTAAATGCTCGTCACGTGGCTTTCTCCGGTATCGGGACCAGTGGGGTTTTAGGCGCATATGGGAGCCGCTACTTTTCCAATGTGGGAATCAATGCGTATAGTATTGCGGATCCTTTTGCACCAATCCCGCCCCGAGGATTGGAAAATACATTGGCGATCATTTTATCAGTATCCGGCGAAACCTCTGAGATGATCGAACAGACGAGAGATTTCAAGCGTTATGGCGCGAAGGTCCTCAGTATCACCAATAATGAAAACTCGACGATAGCCAAGATGGCTGACTATAATATTTCCTATTACATGCCGGAAAGCGAAAGCCCCAACGAGAAATATCTGAATATGACGACTCAAGTTCCGGTGGTCACTTTGATCGAGATCCTAGCTCATCAGGTGTCTAGGAAATACAAAGAAAACAAACAGTGAACCTGCTGTTTGTTTTTTTCATTGGAACATGTTTCTTTCATTTCACAAAGTGTTTCTTTTTCGATGAATGACCTTTATGATACTAATGTAAACGAATTCATTATTGTGAAAAACTAAAAGCAATCATTCGAAGGAGAGAGAAAAATGAATCAATGGATCAACGATACACTTTTACCCCCTGTACTGAAGTTTGTGAATACCAAACCGATCACTGCATTGCGTAATGGGATGCTTTACACGATGCCCTTTTCCATCGTAGGATCGATCTTCCTACTATTGGCAAATTTCCCAGTAAAGGCGATTTCCGATTTTGTCACTGAAAGTGGTCTAGCAGATTATTTCAACCAAGCGTTCGGCGCATCTTTTGCGATCATGTCACTTTTTGCGGTTATGGGGATCGCGTATTCTTATGTTAAAGGGGAAGGGTTTGAAGGACTTCCAGCTGGAATGATCTCATTAGTCATCTTTTTATTGACGATGGATTCAACTGTAACTGATGCGGAAGCCGGTGTAACGATCGGCAACGTCATCGACAAAACATGGACAGGCGGACAAGGGATGATCAGTGCGATCATCGTGGGACTGTTTGTAGGTTGGGGCTACACCTGGTTCTTGAAACGAGACATCCGGATCAAACTTCCGGAACAAGTACCTACCAACGTTGCCAACTCATTTACAGCGTTGATCCCTGCGGCTGTTTTAACGACAGTTGCGCTGTTAGTGTATGTATTCTTTGATAAAGTATTCAAAACAACATTAGTGGAATGGATCTATCAAGTGATCCAAAGCCCAATGCAAGGTGTGACGGATTCACTAGGCGGCGCGTTGATGTTAGGTTTCTTGGTACCGTTCCTTTGGTTCTTCGGGGTACACGGTTCAACGATCGTCGGCGGGATCATGGGACCGATCCTGCAAGCCAATTCTTTAGCCAATACCGATTTAGTGAATTCTGGCAAAGAACTGACTGTCGCAAATGGCGGACATATCGTAACTCAACAATTTTTGGATCAATTCATGACCGTAACAGGTGCTGGAATGACAATTGGGATCGTGATGTTCATGTTGGCTCTAGCAAAATCTCAACAATTCAAGCAACTAGGAAGATTGTCATTGATCCCTGCTGTTTTCAACATCAATGAACCGATCATTTTCGCTACACCAGTGGTAATGAACCCGATCATGGCAATTCCGTTTATCTTGACCCCAGTCGTTTCTGGCGTGATCACTTATTTTGCTCTTTATACTGGGTTAGTACCATTATTTACAGCAGTCATGGTACCTTGGACGACACCACCGATCATTTCAGGTTTCTTAGTAGGCGGCTGGCGAGCAGCGCTTTTGCAAGCAGTTGTTTTAACGATCGGATTCTTTATTTACTTGCCGTTCATCCGTAAAGTGGATTCATTGAACTATGCGCAAGAACAAGGAGCAACGTTAGCTGAAGTTGAAGCAGAGGCAGAAGCAGAAGATAAAGTAACAGCTTAGAAAAATCAGATGGGAGAACTACGATGAGTATTTTGAAAGATAACTTTTTATGGGGCGGCGCGGTTGCCGCCCATCAATTGGAAGGAGGCTGGCAAGAAGGCGGCAAAGGTATCAGTGTGGCAGATGTGATGACTGCTGGCGCCAATGGAGTTCCACGGAAAATCACGGACGGCGTACTCGCTGGCGAAAACTATCCTAATCATGAAGCCATCGATTTTTACCATCGCTATAAAGAAGACGTTAAATTGTTTGCGGAACTTGGTCTAAAATGTTTCAGAACCTCCATTGCATGGACACGGATCTTTCCTGATGGAGACGAAGCAGAACCGAATGAAGCTGGTTTGCAGTTTTATGATGATCTTTTCGACGAGTGTTTGAAATATAACATCCAGCCGGTGATCACGCTGTCTCACTTTGAAATGCCGTATCATTTAGTTACTGAATATGGCGGCTGGCGCAATCGCAAAGTCATCGACTTTTTCGTCCGCTTTGCTGAAGTCTGCTTCACCCGCTACAAGGACAAAGTGAAATATTGGATGACCTTTAATGAAATCAATAATCAAGCCAATTATCATGAAGATTTTGCACCGTTTACGAACTCAGGATTAAAATTTGTTGAAGGAGAAGATCGGGAACGCTTGATGTATCAAGCGGCGCACTATGAGTTGGTCGCTAGCGCGAAAGCTATAGAGATTGGACGACAAATCAATCCAGAATTCCAGATCGGCTGTATGATCGCCATGTGCCCAATCTATCCATATTCTTGCGATCCAAATGATATGATGGCAGCGACTGTCGGGATGCAGCGTCGCTACTGGTTTACGGATGTCCATTGCCGCGGCAAGTATCCAAGCTATCTAAAGACCTATTTCAAACGTAAAAACTTTGATTTGGATATAACAGAAGAAGATCTTGAACAGTTGAAACGAGACTGTGTGGATTATATCGGATTCAGCTACTATATGTCATTTGCAATCAAAGATCACGGAAAAGCACCATCATACGATTATGATGAAGCACATGATCTAGTGAGAAATCCTTACGTTGAAGCTTCGGAATGGGGTTGGCAGATCGATCCGACTGGGTTGCGCTACTCCATGAACTGGTTCAACGAGCGCTATGAATTACCGTTGTTTATCGTGGAAAATGGATTTGGCGCAGTAGATGAAGTCAACGAGGACGGTACGATTGAGGATCCGTATCGCATTGAGTATTTGAAAGCTCATATCCAATCCATGAAAGATGCGGTGGAATATGACGGGATCGATTTGATGGGCTACACGCCATGGGGGTTCATCGATCTAGTGTCAGCAGGGACCGGCGAGATGAAAAAACGTTATGGCTTTATCTATGTGGATAAAGACAATGAAGGACAAGGAACGTTAGATCGGAAAAAGAAACAATCCTTTGATTGGTATCAAAAAGTCATCGCGACAAATGGCGAAACATTAGATTAAATATACAAAACAGCACCGGATCACTTCCTACTGCGGATGTGATTCGGTGCTGTTTATTTATTGAGCTAATGCTATTTGTACAATGACTACTAATGTATTCATTCCGACGTGAGTAATGATCGATGTCCAGATCTTGCCGGTATGGGTATAAAGCCAAAGGAAAAAACTGCCGAGGAAAAAGTACACGAGAAGATGTCCGTCATTATGGGCAAAAGCAAATGCCAATGAACTCAAGATCAAACCGATCCAATAGTTCGAATATTTCGCGATGATCCCGAAGAGTGCCCGGCGGAAAACAAATTCTTCCATGATCGGACCACCGATCATGACCGCGACAGCGAAAATCGGCCGTTGCAAAATGATGGTGATGATATTTTGCGTATTTTGAGAAGGCTGCAATTCACCAAAAAGCCCTTCGATATTCGCGGCGATATTTTGCAAAATCAATGCGATAAAGATCCCAACGATTCCCCAAATCAAGATCGAAAGTTTTGAGGCAGTGTTTTTCTCGATTTTCAGCGGTTCTTTCTGATAAACATATAATAAGATCATGACTACTGCACCGATCAAATAAGATAAAGTAGTAGCAAGTACTGCTTGATTAGGATCGGCAAAAAAAGCGGGTATGAAAAAAGCCAACCCGTAACAGAAAATCGTCAATAGACTGTATCTATTTAAAGTCATAGGCCATCTCCTTTAGATAATTGCTTTCATTATAACGCAAGGATTAAGGCGAAACAACGAAAATCCTTAAAAAGAGAAAGCGCTAAAAATTGGGTAAAAAAACTTGCAAAGCGGAAGCAAAATGAGTAATATAAATCTTGTAGGTTAGCACTCGATAAACGAGAGTGCTAACTCAAGAAAAAGTACAGATTTAACGGAGGGATTTATCGTGTTAAAACCATTAGGCGATCGTGTCATCATCGAAGTCGCAAAAGAGGAAGAAAAAACAGTCGGCGGTATCGTGTTAGCTTCCGCTGCTAAAGAAAAACCACAAACAGGTACTGTTATTGCGGTTGGTGAAGGACGCACATTAGATAACGGTGAAAAAGCTCCTGTGCCTGTGAAAGTCGGCGACCAAGTAATGTTTGAAAAGTATGCTGGAACAGAAGTGAAATTTGAAGGCAACGAATACTTGATCGTAGCTGGTAAAGATATTATCGCAATCGTAGAATAAAAAAATTGAGGTGGATAAATCATGGCAAAAGACATTAAATTCGCAGAAGATGCACGCGCAGCAATGCTTCGCGGTGTAGACAAATTAGCTGATACAGTAAAAGTAACATTAGGACCAAAAGGCCGTAATGTTGTGTTAGAAAAATCATACGGTTCACCATTGATCACAAATGATGGTGTAACGATCGCAAAAGAAATCGAATTAGAAGATCATTTCGAAAACATGGGTGCGAAATTAGTTTCTGAAGTTGCTTCTAAAACCAACGATATCGCTGGTGACGGAACCACAACAGCAACTGTTTTGACACAAGCAATCGTACGTGAAGGATTGAAAAACGTAACTGCTGGAGCAAACCCTCTAGGCATTCGCCGCGGGATTGAATTAGCGACAAAAGCGGCAGTAGAAGAATTACACAACATTTCTTCTATCGTTGATTCAAAAGAAGCCATCGCACAAGTTGGTGCCGTTTCTTCAGGAAGCGAACAAGTTGGTAATTACATCGCTGACGCAATGGAAAAAGTCGGCAACGACGGTGTCATCACTATTGAAGAATCAAAAGGGATCGAAACAGAATTAGATGTCGTGGAAGGGATGCAATTTGACCGCGGCTACCTATCACAATACATGGTGACAGATAACGATAAAATGGAAGCTGTCTTAGACAATCCATATATCTTGATCACTGACAAAAAAATCTCAAACATTCAAGACATCTTGCCTTTATTAGAACAAATCCTGCAACAATCAAAACCATTGTTGATCATTGCAGACGATGTAGACGGTGAAGCATTACCTACATTAGTCTTGAACAAGATCCGCGGAACATTCAACGTCGTAGCTGTCAAAGCACCTGGCTTTGGTGACCGTCGTAAAGCAATGTTGGAAGATATCGCAGTCTTGACTGGCGGAACAGTCATCACAGAAGATCTTGGTCTTGAATTGAAAGATGCAACTATCGAAAACCTTGGTCAAGCAAGCAAAGTCGTTGTTGACAAAGACAACACAACGATCGTTGAAGGAGCTGGCGGCAAAGACGCTGTAGCTGCTCGCGTACAATTGATCAAAAACCAAATCGCAGATACAACTTCTGATTTCGACCGTGAAAAATTACAAGAACGCCTGGCTAAACTTGCTGGCGGTGTAGCTGTCATCAAAGTCGGCGCGCCAACTGAAACAGAATTGAAAGAAATGAAACTGCGCATTGAAGACGCGCTGAACGCAACTCGTGCCGCTGTGGAAGAAGGTATGGTTTCCGGTGGTGGTACTGCATTGGTGAATGTCATCAATAAAGTAGCGCAATTAGAAGCAGAAGGCGACGTTGCAACTGGTGTGAAAATCGTGGTACGGGCATTGGAAGAACCAGTTCGTCAAATCGCTGAAAACGCAGGCTATGAAGGTTCTGTGATCATCGATAAATTGAAACACGCTGAATTAGGTACTGGATTCAACGCCGCAAATGGCGAATGGGTCAACATGGTAGAAGCCGGCATCGTCGACCCTACTAAAGTTACTCGTTCTGCATTACAAAACGCTGCATCTGTTGCCGCATTGTTATTGACAACAGAAGCTGTCGTAGCTGACAAACCAGAACCAGCTGCACCTGCCGCACCAGCAATGGACCCATCAATGGGCGGTATGATGTAAGAAACATTTGAATAGGATAATCAATAAACCGCAAAACACTGATTTTGCGGTTTATTTTTTGCGCTTTAAAAATAAAAGGCATCGTTATTTAAAGAACGACAGTAATATTACGATAAGATTACATAGAAAAAATGGCTAAAAACAGTTCTGTGCTCCACTTCTTAAGGGATTTCTTTCAAAAAATAGAAATAATCTCCCACTTTTGCTATAAAATGTAACAAAATGTAAAACAACTGAAATATTAACCGCCATGAGAATTTGTATAATAAGAAGCGTTGGAATGTAAAGAAAGGTGTTGGATTCAGTGAAAAGCAAAAAACTAATGACAGTCATAACTGCTGTATTAGTAGCAAATTTTATTGTACCAGTATTTGCTCATGCGGAATCTCTTGACTCTTTGAATGAAAAAGAAACTGCGATCATGAGACAAAGTGACGAGATCAGTGCAGAGATTCAGTTGGTATTAAATGATGTAAATGAAAAATACGCAAAAGTAGAAGCAACAAAAGAAAAGATCGCGAAAAACGAAGCGACTTTAACAACTGCGCAAGCAGAAATCAAAGAAACGCAAAAAAATATCGAAAAACGCAAAGACGCTGTTGCACAACGTCTAAAAGATATCCAAGTCAACGGCGGAACAGAACGAGATTGGAAAGCGCTGCTGGATTCTTCTAATCTGCAAGAATTGATCAACCGGGCGTATGCGATGACGATCCTGCAAAATGCTGAGAAAGAAAAGATCGACAGTTTGCATAATGAAAAAGAAAAACTGGAATCTTTGAAGGACAAAGTCGAAAGTACACAAGCGACTTTGAAAGAAAATGAAACGACTTTGCAAGCTGAAGCGCAAGAATTAGACAGCAAAGTAGCGAATCTAAAACAACAACTAGCGGAAAATAAAACTTCTTTACAAGCGATCGCTAAAAGCAAAGAAGTAGAAGCCGCACGGATCGAAGCTGAAAAACAAAAAGCAGAAGCTGAAAAGCAAGCCGCGGAAAAAGCCGCTGCTGAAAAGGCTGCTGCAGAAAAAGCTGCCAAAGAACAAGCAGAAAGCGAAAAAGCCAAAGAAAGCAGCTCGCAATCTACTCAATCGGAAACAACAAGCTCTAGTTCAAGCAGTACTAGCTCAAGTGATTCAAACAAAACGAACAGTTCAAGCAGTAGTTCAAATAATTCGAACAGCTCCAACAATTCAAATGGAACTTCAAGCAGCAGCAACTCTAATTCATCGAATAATACCTCCAATACTTCTGGCGGCAGAACGATGATGATGGAATCCACTGCATACTCCTACTCAGAAGCAGGAGCAAGCTATTTTACCGCCAGCGGAACAGATCTTAGAAAAAATCCTATGGCTGTAGCTGTTGATCCTAGCGTCATTCCATTAGGTACATTAGTAGAAGTCCAAGGCTACGGTATGGCATTAGCACTTGATACTGGTGGTGCCATCAAAGGCAATATCATTGACGTCCATTTCCCAACAGTCGAACAATGTCGCCAATGGGGAAGACGTCAAGTTAAAGTAACTATTCATGATTAATTGAATAAAATATAGAATTTAAAAAAGCAGTCTATCCCTTGTGTTGACTGCTTTTTTTTAGAAATGAAAAATGAGAAAATTTTTATTTTTAAACTTTTTTTAACTACCAATTTATTTGTGAAGCGCATACATAGTTGGTCGATATAGAAAAATCATGCTCGATTTGTATATATATGTTGAGCTATATTTGGATATATATTAGAAATTAGCGAATACCCTCTTTTTTTTCGATGTATTCTTGCTTATAATATACAAGAGTCACTTCATATATTTATTGCAGGTACATAGAACTAACTACAAATTGGGTATGAAGGAGTGTGTTGAATGAAGAAATCATTGCTGAAAACTGCTGCGATCGTAGTTGCCGGTGCCGGCGCGATTACAGTCTGTTTTTTTGGTTACAGGGTAAATGCTGGTAGGCAGTATGAGCAACGAGTCAGTTACGCAGAAACAGCTATGAAAAAAGAAGAAACTTCTTTAAAAGAAATCAAGAAAGAAATCCAGGCTTTATATCAAGATAAGGATCAAGTATTTTTAAGAAGCGGTCTAAAAGAAGATGAGGTTACAAAAGTCGGCAATAAGTTAGATGCCATTAAGCTATCCGCTGACGAATTTGGCATTAGTGATAAAGACCTGCCTGAGAATGTCGCCGCTGTTAAAACTGAAAAAGAAAAGCTAAATGAACAGCTGGCAGATGTTGAAACGAAATACAACATTCAATCTAGCGTTAATAAATTATTCACCAAAGCAGTGAGTAATTGGCATACGGCAAAAAATGACGTCATTATCAAAGACACACTGAAAGACACTGATGTAGGAGAGATCCGAGAACGTTTGAATCTAATGGATGACAGTCAGTGGAAAGATGTGATCATTGACTACTTAGAATTCGCTTCAGCTCAGATCAAACGTGCAACAGATATTCAAAAATCTATCGATAAGATGTTGAAAGACGATAAAGTGACTGAAGAAGCAACTTATGAAGCTTATCTGAATTTAGTCAATAGCATCGCGCAAGTCCGTAACGAAGACCTAAAAGAAAAATTTGAAAAAGCCGCTGATAAGATCAGTCGACAAATCGGCGTAGCTGCTGATCCGTACACATCTGTCGATCCAGCGACTGGATATGAAGAAACATCTGAAGTCAGTGAAACTGACACGCAAACTGATGATGGAACCCAAGTTCAAGATGATGGGACTCAAGTTGAGGAAGACACTGGTCAGCAAGACAGTGGAGTCGCTGAGGACGGATCGTATTACTAAAATACAGTCATGAGAATGGAGTAAGCATATGTCAAAAGGTAAAAAAATCATATTGATCGTATTAGGCGTGATCGTTGCGCTGACATTAATAGTTGTTGGGGTTGGTGCCAAGGTTTATTTTGATTTAAGCAATTCAGTACAAAAAACCTATGAATCCGTTGAGCGTCAAAAAGACAAAAACGGAACTGAAAAAGTAGATCTGCAAAAACAAGAACCATTTTCAATATTGTTGTTAGGGATCGATACCGGTGATCTGGGACGTACAGAAGTTGGTCGTTCCGATACCATGATGGTGGCAACTGTCAACCCTGAAAATAAAAAGACAACGATCGTCAGCATCGCTCGGGATACGTATGTAGATATCGTTGGTCGCGGTACGCAAGACAAGATCAACCACGCCTATGCTTTTGGCGGTGCTGGGATGTCCATGGACACCGTGGAAAAATACTTAGAC
This sequence comes from Enterococcus mediterraneensis, assembly GCF_900604485.1. Taxonomy (NCBI): domain Bacteria; kingdom Bacillati; phylum Bacillota; class Bacilli; order Lactobacillales; family Enterococcaceae; genus Enterococcus; species Enterococcus mediterraneensis. Next base: position 755,406 of record NZ_UWOP01000001.1, on the reverse strand, counting down.
ATTCCTATCAATCACTATGCCGCTATCAACATGAAAGGCTTAAAAGAGCTGGTAGATGCAGTTGGTGGTATTGAAGTCGCAAATGATCAGAAATTCACCCAAGATGAATACACCTTTGACTATGGAAAAATCACGTTGGACGGCGACCAAGCATTAGCTTACTCTCGGATGCGGCATGAAGATCCTCGCGGTGACTATGGCCGTCAAGAACGCCAACGACAAATCGTCGCTGGTGTCGCTAAAAAACTCCTTACATTAGATGGTGTGACAAAATATCGTGAAGTCTTAGACGCAATGGAAAGCAACGTTAAAACAGATATGAGTTTTGATGATATGAAAAAGATCGCACTGGACTATCGTGATGCCTTCAGCAACATCGAACAAGATCAATTGCAAGGAGAAGGATTCATGCAAGATGGCGTCTCCTACCAACGTGTAAGTGAAGATGAATTGACTCGCGTACAAGATAAATTAAAAACACAGCTGGAAGTTATCGACTAAAGCAAATTAAAGAAAGTAGAGAAAAAAATGGAAGAGACTAGGGAAGAAACAATCAGTTTAAAAGAAATTTTTGAGATTTTAAGAAAACACCTCGCTTCAATCATCATCAGCATGTTTGCCGGCTTAGCGTTAGCCGGGATCGTTACATTTTTCATCATTACACCTAAATACAGCTCACAAACGCAACTTATCGTGACCCTTCCTCAAAGCGAAACGACGAATGTAAATGATGTCAACACAAATTTACAGATGATCAACACGTATAAAGATTTTATTACTGGTGATTTGGTAATGGAACAAGTAAAAGATCGGTTGGATTCAGAATATGGTCTTAAAATGAGTGAAGGTGAGATTCGCGGGTCGATCACGATCAACCAATCACAAAACTCACAAATGTTCTCTATTCAAGCGACAAGCAGTAAAGCAGTAGACGCTGAACACATCGCAAATATGACAGCGCAAATTTTCCAAGAAAATGTCAAAGACGTTATGAATGTCGATAAGATCTCCATTATTTCTAAAGCTTCCGCAAGTATGTCACCTGTTTCGCCTAATAATAAATTGAATTTAGCGATCGGAGTCGTTTTAGGATTGATGGTAGGGATCGGGCTTGCGTTCTTACTGGAATTACTCGACAAGACGGTAAAAGATGATAAGTTTATCCGAGATAACTTAGACTTCGCGATTTTAGGTACAGTGTCGCAAATCTCGCAAAAAGAACTGACTGCGACAACTTTAAAAAATCTAAATACTTCAGCGACAATCACTAATCCTGAAGACAAGGAAAAAGTACCTCGTCGCAGTCGCTCACGAGTGTAAGAAGGAGAAAAAATCAATGGCAAAAAAACATAACGAACGTAAAAACGCGCTGAGAAATGCAGTAAGCTTGATCACGTTGATTGATAATACTTCACCGGTTTCCGAGCAGTATCGGACGATTCGCTCAAACATTCAATTCGCGTCTTCAGCAGATAAACGGATCCAAACGATCGTCGTGACCTCTTCTGGTCCAGGGGAAGGGAAATCTACAACCGCTGCTAATCTAGCAGTCGTTTTCGCTAATTCAGGACAACGGGTCTTATTAGTAGATGCAGATATGCGTAAACCCACTGTTTATCAAACTTTTTGTTTGTCTAATTCGGTAGGTTTGAGTACTGTATTGAGCACGACACAAAGCGTTTTAGAAGTAGCGCAAAAAACAGATGTAGAAAATCTATCTATATTAACGAGTGGACCTATACCACCGTACCCTTCTGAATTATTAGGATCTGCGCGAATGGAGCAAGTGCTCGATGAGGCTCGTAATCTTTACGATATTATTATTTTTGATATGCCGCCGATCGTAGCGGTGACAGATGCACAGATCATGGCATCAAAAGTGGACGGTACGATCTTGGTAGTGAGAGAAAATGTTTCTCGAAAAGAATCAGTGATCAAAGCTAAGGATCTATTGCGTATGGCACAAGCCCGTACGCTAGGAGTAGTATATAACGGTGCTGCTCAAAGTAAAGACCAAGGATACTACGAGTATTACGAAAAATAAGAGAGGACGAGAAAGCGATGATTGATTTGCATTGTCATATTTTGCCGGGAGTTGATGATGGCGCGCAAACCTTGGAAGATAGCCTAGCAATGGCAGAAAAAGCCATTAGCCAAGGCATCACCCATATCTTGTGTACTCCTCATCATAATAATGGGAAATATAAAAACCCTAAACAATCAGTCATCCCTCGTGTCGCTCAGCTGCAAGAAGAACTGGATCAGCGGCAATTGCCGCTGACTGTCTTGGAAGGACAAGAAGTCCGCATTACTGGGGATTTACTTGAGGATATGAGTCGTGATGAGATTTTATTTACTGATTTAGAAGACACTTATATCTTGATTGAATTTCCAACGATGGATATACCTGCTTATACGGAGCAGCTTTTTTTTGAATTGCGCGGATTAGGAAAGATACCAGTGATCGTTCATCCTGAACGCAACGCGAAGTTTCGTGAAGATCCTAATCGATTGATCCCGTTTTTGGATATGGGCGTTTTGGCCCAGTTGACAGCGCCAAGTTATGTTGGGACTTTTGGCAAGTCGATCCAAAAAACGGCAAAAGAAATGGTCAAGCATAATTTAGTGCAGATGGTAGCCTCAGATGCCCATGGTGTCACAAAACGCAACTTTTATCTAAAAGAAGCCTTTGAGGTAATTGAAAAAGATTTTGGACAAGAAAAAGTTTTGGCTATGCAGCAAGTAGCAAAAGACTTGCTGAATGGGGATATAATTAATTTTCCTGTCTATACAGAAGTAAAAAAGAGAAAATTTGGTTTGTTTTAAGGAGATGTTAGGGTGTTTGAGTTAACAAGAAAAAGGAAAATACTGATTTTGGTGTTGGTAGATAGCTTGTTGGTTGCTATTGCTAATCTGGCTACTTATTATTTTATGAAGCCATTTTTGCCTGTGACACCGGGATTTGTTTTCAGTACAACTGTTTTGTCTATTGTCTTATATTTGTTCTATGGATTTATTTTTCACGTATTTACACGGATCAATCGCTATACGAACCTACGCGAGATGATCGCGATTTTTGCCGCAACGACTTGTGAAGCATTGACGAAGACGCTTATTTTATTATTCATCGATGGATCCTTCAGTCGCCGCACAGAAGTTTTTACCTATATTTTTTCTACATTTTTGATCGTAGTCAGCCGATTAGCGTGGCGGTTATACATTGAACATCGTAACATGCACAGCTATCATGGAGAAGATCCTAAACGTACATTGATCATCGGTGCGGGCGAAGGCGGCCGAATCTTGTATAACAGTCTGCTTGGTTCCAAGACTGCCGGAGATATCGAAGTCGTAGGCTTTGTGGATGACGATCCGAATAAAGTTAAGACGTATCTTGCTGGAATCAAGGTCTTAGGCACGACCAAACAATTACCAGAGCTCATCAGAGATAACAATATCGATATGGTAACCATCGCGATTCCTTCCCTTTCTCGAAAGAAATTGCGTGAAATTTTCGATAATTTAGAAAAACTAAAAGTAAAAGTGACTGCTATGCCATCGATGGAAGAGATGGCTTCTGGAAAGATCAGCATGGAACGATTAAAAAAAATCGATGTTGTTGATCTGTTGGGACGTGAAGAAGTCAAATTAGATATTGAATCCATCAAAGATCAATTGACCGATAAGGTGATCTTAGTCACAGGAGCTGGGGGATCTATCGGTTCAGAAATCTGTCGCCAAGTAATCCAATTCAACCCGAAACAACTATTATTATTAGGACACGGTGAAAACTCGATCTATATGATCGATCGTGAATTAAAAACAAAATATGCCGACAAAATGACAGAAATCATCCCAATCATTGCAGATGTCCAAGATCGGCAAAAGATTTTTGAAATCGTCGAACAGTATCAGCCGGATATCGTCTATCACGCGGCAGCCCATAAACATGTACCACTGATGGAATATAATCCTAGAGAAGCTGTCAAAAATAATGTGTATGGTACAAAAAATGTCGCAGAAGCGGCTAAGGCGAATAATGTCAAAAACTTTGTCATGATCTCCACCGATAAAGCCAATAATCCACCAAATGTGATGGGTTCTACGAAACGGATCGCGGAAATGATCGTTACTGGATTGAACGAACCAGGCAAGACAAAATTTTCCGCAGTCCGTTTTGGAAATGTCTTAGGTTCCCGCGGCAGTGTTATCCCTGTCTTCCGAGAACAAATCGCAAAAGGCGGACCTGTTACTGTTACGGATTTCCGTATGACTCGTTACTTTATGACGATCCCAGAAGCTAGTCGTCTGGTAATTCAATCCGGTGCGTTGGCAAAAGGCGGCGAGATATTTGTTCTAGATATGAGTGAACCGGTCAAGATTGTAGATCTTGCGAAAAATATGGTTCGTCTCAGCGGTTATTCAGAAGATGAGATCGAAATCATCGAGACAGGTATTCGTCCAGGAGAAAAGCTTTACGAAGAATTGTTATTGGATAAGGAACGCAATGACGAAGAAGTATACGAAAAGATTTTTGTTGGGAACATCAAAGGTTATTCGATTGATGAAGTAATGGATTTTGTTGAACATTTATCAAAAGACGATAGTGAACTAGCAAAAGAAGTGGTTCGTTTTGCGAATGCTTCGAATAAATAGGAGTTGGACTTGTGTATAGAAATGGTATAAAAAGGGGTATTGATTTTCTACTAGCATTTTTCGGTATCATCATCTTATCACCCATTTTTTTGATTCTGATTTTGGCAATCAAATTTGATTCGCCCGGACCGATTATTTTTAAGCAAAAGCGTGTGGGTTTAAACAAACGACATTTTAATATTTATAAGTTCCGTACAATGCGAGTAGATACACCAAAAGAAATGCCGACACATTTGTTGGAAAATCCTGATTACTTTATTACAAAAGTCGGCAAATTTTTGAGGAAAACAAGTTTGGACGAACTTCCACAACTATGGAATATTTTAAAAGGGGACATGGCTGTGATTGGTCCCCGCCCAGCTTTATGGAATCAATATGATCTAATTGACGAGCGAGACAAATATGGAGCAAATAATATTCGTCCGGGTCTGACTGGATTGGCGCAAATCAGTGGACGGGACGAATTGGAAATCCCTATCAAAGCCAAATTAGATGGAGAGTATACTAAAAATATGTCGCTGCTTCTGGATTTGAAATGTTTCTTTGGGACGATCATCGCTGTGTTCAAGAGTGATGGCGTAGTCGAAGGCGGCACGGGAACTTTGAACAACAAAGGAGACAAATCATGAAGCATATTTTGATAACCGGTGCCAATAGCTATATTGGTACCTCTTTTGAAAAGTATATGGAGCCGTTTGGTGAAGAGTATCAAATCGATACAATCAGTTTGAGAGACGATTTATGGAAAGAAGCTGATTTTTCGAAATATGATTCTCTGATTCATTTAGCAGCGATTGTACATGTGAAGGAAAAAAATGAGGATCTGTACTATAAGATCAATCGGGACTTAGCATATGAAACGGCAAAAAAAGCTAAAGAAGAAGGTGTGAAACAGTTTATCTTCTTTAGTTCAATGTCGGTGTTTGGCATCGATTCAGGTATTATTTTGGAAAAGACTGTTCCAAATCCTAAAACACCTTATGGAAAATCAAAACTAGCAGCAGAGGAGCTGATAAGTGAGCTTGGTTCTTCTGATTTTAAAGTTTGCATTTTACGTCCACCAATGATTTATGGACCAAACACTGTAGGAAACTATCCTCGCTTAGCAAAGCTTGCAAAGAAAAGCCCGATTTTTCCAAAAGTCAATAATCAAAGAAGTATGTTGTATATCAATAATCTGTCCCTATTCTTAAAATTGATGATTGATACACAATTATCTGGAACTTTTCATCCGCAAAATGAAGAATACGTGAATACTTCTGAAATGGTACAAAAAATTGCAGAAGTAAATGGGAAGAAACTTCTTGTTATTCCAGGATTTAGTGGGATGATTCGCTTATTATCCCATCAAATAGATTTCTTTAATAAAGTTTTTGGTACATTGATTTATAGTGAAGAGATGACGGGGCATCCTAGCAATTACTATCAAGGAGAGAAATTAATATATCAAGATAGTAATTTTGAAAAAAGTATACGGGAGAGCGAAAAATGAAACGTGATGTTCTCTTTATGTGTCAATTTTTTTATCCAGAATTTGTATCTTCTGCTTTATTGCCCTATCAAACAGCAAAAGGACTTGTAGAATCTGGAATAAGTGTAGATGTATTATGCGGCTATCCTAAAGAATACTCTGATTCAGAAAAAAAAATATCCTCAATGGAAACTATTGATGGTATTAATATCTATCGTAAAAAGTATCTTCAATTGGGGAGAAAAAACTTTATCTCAAGGTTGGTTAATTATTTTTCATTCACACTAGTCATGTTTTTGAATCTATTTAAGTGTCGAAATTACAAGGTACTTATAGTTTATTCAAATCCCCCCATTTTACCAATAATTAGTGTACTTGCGAAAAAGTTTTTTGGCTGTAAAATCGTCTTTGTTAGCTATGACTTATATCCCGAAATAGCTGTAAATTCAAAAATTTTGAGCAACGGAAGTCTTATCTCTAAGACCATGCGTTTTATTAATAAAAAACTTTTCAAAAATGTTTCTTGTGTGGTTAGTTTGTCAAATGATATGAAGCAATTTATTGTCAATAATCGGAATGTTCCTGAAAATCAAGTAACAGTAATACCTAATTGGGCTACAGAAACTTTTAAAGAAGTTGAGGCGATTCACAATGTTGAATTAAAGAAGATAAAAGAAGAATTTCCATTAATTGTTTCTTATTTTGGAAATATGGGAACAGCACAAGATATAGAAACTTTGTTGTCCGTTATGAATAATGAAAAAATAAAAAATAAAAAGATTGCTTTTATCTTTGCTGGTCATGGAAATAAAAAAGAACAATTAAAAGCTTTTATTCAAAAGAATAAATTAACAAATTGTTTTATTTTTGACTATCTTAAAGGCAATGACTTTACTGAGGCGTTAAACATTAGTAATTTATTTGTAGTTTCATTAGCTCATGGTATTTCTGGTTTAGCTGTACCAAGTAAAACATATAGCTACTATCAGGCTGGTAAACCGGTTATTGCAATTATGGATGAGAATACAGATATTGCATTAGAATTAAAAAGTTATCGAGCAGGAATATCAGTTAAAAATGAGGATGAACATGGTTTAGTTAAGTTATTACTAGACATCAACAATGATCCTTCTATAATAGCTACCATGAAAAAGAATATTACAAAACTCTACGAAGAAAAATATAAAAAAGATTTACAATTAAAAAAATATTTTAATTTAATAAATAATTTATTGGAGGAATAAAAATGTTTAAAGATAAAATTTTATTAATCACAGGTGGTACAGGTTCGTTTGGTAATGCGGTAATGAAGAAGTTTCTAGATTCTGATATTAAAGAAATCCGTATCTTTTCTCGGGATGAGAAAAAACAAGATGATATGCGTAAAAGATACAATAATGACAAATTGAAATTCTATATCGGAGATGTTCGTGATATCAATAGTGTTAAAAATGCAATGTATGGCGTCGACTATATCTTCCATGCGGCTGCATTGAAGCAAGTGCCTTCATGTGAGTTCTTTCCAATCGAAGCTGTTAAAACAAATATCTTGGGAACTGAAAATGTACTGACTGCCGCTGTTGAAGCTGGAGTTGAAAAAGTGATCTGCCTATCAACTGATAAAGCAGCTTATCCTATCAATGCTATGGGAATCTCTAAAGCAATGATGGAAAAAGTTATTATTGCAAAAGCGCGTGCTTTTGAAGGGTCAAAAACTACGATTTGCTGCACTCGCTATGGTAATGTAATGGCTTCTCGCGGATCGGTTATTCCTTTATTTATTGATCAAATTAAAGCAGGAAAACCTTTAACTGTAACTAACCCAGACATGACTCGTTTCCTGATGAACCTTGATGAAGCTGTTGACCTAGTTGCATTTGCGTTTGAAAATGCAGAAGCAGGGGACATCATGGTACAAAAATCACCAGCTTCAACAGTCGGGGATCTAGCACAGGCAATTAAAGAATTATTTAACGTGGATAATGAAATCCATATCATTGGAACTCGTCATGGGGAAAAACGCTACGAAACATTGCTTACAAAAGAAGAATACTTTGTATCAAAAGACATGGGCGGATTTTACCGTGTACCAGCTGATAAACGCGACTTGAACTATGACAAATATTTTGTTGATGGAGAAAAAGAATTGTCACAAGATGAAGAATACAATTCTGATAATACACATCGTTTGACAATTGATGAAATCAAAGAGCGCTTATTAGAATTAGATTTAGTTCAAAAAGAATTAAAGGCGTGGAATAACTAATGAAAATACTCGTAACTGGATCAAACGGTTTCGTAGGGAAAAATCTAATTGCTGAACTAAAAAATCAACAAGAGCATGAAATCTATGCTTTTGACAGAGATACACCCAAAGAGTTTCTTGTTGATTACTGTAAAAAAGCAGAGTTTGTTTTTCATTTAGCTGGAGTGAATCGTCCAGAGAATACTGAAGAATTTATGGAAGGAAACTTTGGTTTTACTTCTGAGCTGTTGGATCTACTGAAACTGTCAAAAAATACCTGTCCAATCATGTTATCATCTTCTGTTCAAGCAGAGCTGAATAATCCTTATGGGGAAAGCAAACGTGCCGGTGAAGAACTTTTACGTTCTTATGCAAAAGAGACCGGGGCATCGGTATATATCTATCGATTTGCTAATTTATATGGGAAATGGTCCCGACCTAACTACAATACAGTTGTAGCGACTTTCTGTTATAAGATTGCTAGAGGTGAAGAGGTCAATGTAATTGACCCTAGTGTTTCTATCGACTTTTGTTATATCGATGATGTCGTTCACGAATTGTTGAGATGTCTAAAAGGAAAGCCTACTTTGAAAAACGGATTTGGATTTGTTCCAGAAATTGATCCATTAACTATTGGAGAATTAAAAGAGTTAATAGTTTCCTTTAAAGAAAGTAGAAAAACATTAGCCCTTCCGAAACTAGATCGTCGTATCGAGAAAAATTTATACAGTACTTATCTTAGTTTTTTATCGGAAGACCAATTTAGTTATCCATTAAAAATGAATGTGGATAATCGGGGATCATTTACAGAATTCCTTCGTACACCGGATCGAGGTCAGGTTTCTGTCAATATTTCAAAACCAGGTATAACGAAAGGAAATCACTGGCATCATACAAAGAATGAAAAATTCATGGTAGTCAGCGGAACTGGTGTGATCCGTTTCAGAAGAATCGATTCAGAAGAAATAATCGAATACTTTGTATCCGGTGAAAAATTAGAAGTGGTGGATATTCCTGTGGGTTACACCCATAATATTGAAAATCTTGGGGAGTCTGACATGGTAACGATCATGTGGGTCAATGAACCTTTTGATCCTGAAAAGCCAGATACCTATTATGTGGAGGTTTAGACGTGAAAAAATTAAAAGTGATGACAGTCGTAGGTACTCGTCCTGAAATAATCCGATTATCTGCTGTTTTGAATAAATTAGAAGAATCTGAGGCTATTGAACACATTCTGGTGCATACTGGCCAAAACTATGACTATGAACTAAATGAAGTATTCTTTGAAGATTTTAAACTGAAAAAACCTGATTACTTCTTAAATGCAGCGGTAGGAACAGCTATCGAGACGGTAGGAAATATTTTGATCAAAATCGATCCAATTTTAGAAGAAGTCCAACCTGACGCATTCTTAGTTTTAGGAGATACAAATAGCTGCTTGTGTGCGATCGCCGCAAAACGTCGTCATATTCCAATCTTTCATATGGAAGCAGGAAACCGTTGTTTCGATCAACGGGTACCTGAAGAAACTAATCGTAAAATCGTTGACCATACTGCAGATATCAACTTAACTTATAGCGATATTGCTCGGGAATACTTGCTACGTGAGGGTTTACCCGCAGATCGTGTTATTAAAACTGGAAGTCCAATGTTTGAAGTACTAAATTCACGGAAAGAGGATATCAAGAATTCAGATATCTTAGAACGCTTGGAATTAACAAAAAACAATTATTTTGTAGTCTCTGCTCATCGGGAAGAAAATATCAGTTCAGAAGCGAATTTCTTAAACTTAGTAGACAGCTTGAATACAATTGCTGAAACTTATCAATTGCCAATCATCATTAGTACACATCCTCGTACAATGAAGATGATTGAAGCAAAGGGAATCAAGTTCCATGAATTGGTACAAACAATGAAACCAATGGGATTCAATGATTACAACAAGTTACAGATCAACGCTAAAGCTGTCTTGAGCGATAGCGGGACGATCAGTGAAGAGTCTTCGATTTTAAATTTCCGCGCATTAAATATCCGACAAGCACATGAACGTCCAGAAGCGATGGAAGAAGCTAGCGTCATGATGGTAGGGTTAGAAAAAGAAAGAATTCTACAAGGTTTAGAAGTATTGGAAACACAAGAAAAAGATACTTTACGACATGTAGCAGATTATTCAATGCCAAACGTTTCAGAAAAGGTTTTGAGAATTATTCTTTCTTATACAGATTATGTGAATAGAGTGGTGTGGAGTGTCTGATAAACAACGTATATTAATTATTAGTAATAATTCATTTAATGAAGAAACAAATAATGGGAAAACATTGTTGTCTTTTTTTTCAGTATTTGAAAGTGCACAAATTGCCCAGTTATTTTTTAAAAATGAGATGCCAAGTTTTAAAAAATTTAACAAGTATTATAAACTCACTGATAAAGATATGATTTTGTTCAAATTTGGTGGAATAGTTGAGTTCAATGATACTACTTTTCAAAAACCAAAAATAAAGACAAAAAAAATAAGTGACATAAAACGAATTTTAAGAGAGCTAATTTGGATTATAGGTCCATGGAGGAATCCCAAATTAAACAATTGGTTAAACAGTTTTAATCCGGATATTATTTTTTTTGTTGCTGGAGATTCAATTTTTTCATATAGAATTACTTCATATATTCAGAAAAAATTTAATGCAAAACTAGTAACATATATAACCGATGATTATATTTTACCCCGGACTAAAGATACAATTCTCGGATCTGTAAGGAGATATATTATTAAGAATAGGATGCAAAGGGCAATTGTAAATTCAAAAAAATACTTCGTTATTTCTGAAGCCATGAAAAAATGTTATAGTGATGTTTTTGGAAAGTCTGGTATTATCCTTAATAACGCACAGGATTTTTTTAAAAAGACAAATAATAGTTTATTTCCACGAGAAGAAATCTCGTTAGTGTATGCTGGAGGACTACACTATAAAAGATTTAAAACTCTTATCGATATAAAGCAAGCAATTGAAATATATAATAAAAAAGAAACAAAGAAAATTGCAAAATTATATATATATTCTAACCCAGAAATTGACAAAAATATTGTCAAGGAACTAGAGGGTGAATACAGTTCCTTTTGTGGGTTAGTAAAAGAAGAGAAGCTTGTAGAGATTCTTAATAGTTGCGATATTCCTGTTTTTGTTGAATCTTTTGATTCTGATTCGATAGAAGCTACAAGGTTATCACTTTCTACAAAAATTTCAGAATATCTTTCTTTAGAAAAACCCATTTTAGCTGTAGGACCCGAATGTGTCTCCTCAATGATGACACTTAAAGATGTTGCATATTGTATTACTTGTACAGAAGAACTAAATAAAAAAGTAGCATATTTACTTGGAAATGTCGAATTGCAAAAGAAATTATCGGTAAAAGCTTCAAAACTCTATAGTAGAGAATATAACAAAAAAAATATTATAAATAGATTTAAAGAAGAAATGAATTTTATGAATTGAGGAGATTTTATTGGACCCACTTATCAGTATTATTGTTCCAGTCTACAATTCTGAAAAAACAATTGGTAGATGTATTGATTCTATTTTAAATCAGAAGTATAAAAAACTTGAATTGATTCTTGTGGATGATGGTTCTCAAGATGGTTCATTACAGATATGTAAGGAATATAAAGATAAAGACAGTAGAATAGTTATTATAACTCAGTCAAATTCAGGTGTTTCCAAAGCAAGGAATTATGGAATGCAAGTATCAAGTGGAGAGTTTTTGAGTTTTGTAGACAGTGACGACTACTTAGAAGCAGATTTTTATCAATTTTTAGTAACAAAATTAATTTCTAGCGGAGTCGATGTAATTACACTTTCAAAATATACTATTAAACAGAGCAATATTTTAGAAGAAATAATAGACTCTGATATGGCTAGAAGAAAACTGTTGTTACTTGAGTTACCAACTTCAGTATGGGCGTATCTATATAAAGCAAATACTATAAAAAATTGTCGATTTTCCGAGGAAGTTCACTTTTTTGAAGATTTATTGTTCAATTTTGATATGTTAAGAAATATAGCAAAGCTAAAACTAGTTTCCTACGAAGGATATCATTATGTTTATACTTCTAATAGTGCTAACAATTCAGCCTTATCTGATAAGAAAATGTCGTGTTTGCTGATTCCCGACTTAATTAATGATAATACTTTAAATAATGAGTGTATATTTTTTAAATCACATTGCTTAGTTGCATTGATACTTAGTCTTATAAAATCTAATCAAAAATCTTACTTTAAAAAAATTAGTAGTGAATGTAAGAAAATCAATATTAGAAAAAATAAACTTGTGCCGATAGAATATAAAATATTAATTTACGGAATGGCTTTTTTTCCTCGAACTTTTATAAATTTACTAAGAATATTTAGAGGAGGATAAATTCTTTGATTGAAATGAAGATCGTTGGTTTTTTTTATGCTCTCTACACTATTTTTATTTTCTTAATTATTTCAATAACTTCTTTAGAGTTTTGGAATATATTTCCTTCAATATTACTCATGTGGCTAATATTTTCTTTCTTTGTTCTAGGAGGGACTGCAAAAAAAAGAGAATATAAAGAAAAAAAAGAATTTAAAGTAATCTCTTGGTTAGCATGTCAACCAAATTATATCTTTCTTTTTTTGATAATTATCTCTATATTATTTTCTTTTTTAGTCGTTAGATTTTATACTGGGCAGACCTTCTTAACAGTTATTAATAATTTAAAAAACGGTATTTCAAATTACGCTCAATACCAAAAACACTTTTCTGAAAATCAGATTTCAGAATTTTCTATTAGTAAATTGCCATTTATTTTTATGATGGCGTTTGTTAAGTTTAACCTGTTTTATGGTTCGTTTTCACTAGTTTTAAATTCAGATAAAACTCAGAAAATGAAATTTATTAAAATATTATATTTAATTTCCGGGGCGTTTTCTTATCTTTATATAGGTATAGCACGCGGAACAAACTTTGAAATGTTTGAATTTGTAGTACTAATAATAGCGCTAATATTTTTAAAAAATAGAACTCAGAAAATCAATTTAAAAAAGCTTCTTTTCATGTCAATAATTATATTTATGTCAGTTCTTATTTTTATAGAAGTTATTAGTCAAAGGGGTGGAAGTAGAGTAATCACGTACTATATTTCTAGAGATGTATCTTATAATCCAGATTCTGTTGTAGCAAGATATTTCCCCCGTTTAGTAATACTTTTAATTTCAGTATATGATTATTTTGGTTTTGGCTTTTTTTATGGAGCTGTCTTTTTAAATAGTGTAGTTTTTACTTCGTTAAGTAATTTTTTGATATATCTTCTTCCATTCTTTCCAAAAATATTTAATAAGCTAAGTTCTAGTGAACAGATGAGAAACTTAATTGATATTGGAACTAAATGGAATCCTGATCAGTATGTTTTTATTGCAAACTTCGGAATTATTTGTCTTTTTATAGTTACTTTTATTTTAGGGATTATTATGCGACATCAAAGACAAAGATTCAATGGAGTAATTTTGACAAGTGATATGCTGATTAATTTTCTTATACTACTTCAGATGATATCTTTTCCAATTGGTAATTTCATAATGGTTTCTAGTTCTTCAAAGATTATCATTTTTGGATTGATTCTTTATAAGATTTATCAAAATATTTTTAAAAAAAAGCAATTTACGAAGTTAATAGAAAGAAACTCTATTAATTAGGGATAGGGGGAGAAGTTAATGAGGATTGCAATACAAACTATTGTTGATTATAACAATTATGGAAATAGATTACAAAATTATGCTTTACAATATATATTACAAAGAGATGGGCATTCTGTAATTTCTTTAAGAAATAATTTTCAAAATCCATTTCTTTTAAAAAAAAATACCCGTGGAAAGTTATTAAGAGTTATTAAACAAGGAACTCTATTTGAAGTAATAAAAAGACGAATAGAACATCGAAGATACTATAGATATATGAATGAAAGACTATATAATTTTTCCTCTTTTACCAATCAGTATATTGAAGAAAGCAAATTTGTTTATACAGAAATACAAGAGGAAAAAAAAGAACTAAATTCTTTTGATTGTTTTGTTATTGGAAGTGATCAAGTTTGGAACTATCAATTTCCTAGATTTTCAAGCTTTGATTTTTTATCTACAATTGAAGCTCCAAAAATTTCATATGCTGCTTCATTTGGAGTAAGTTTAATTCCAGAAAATTTACAAACTTTTTATCAACAGAATATTTCTAATATAAACTATATATCGGTGAGAGAAACCGAGGGAATGCACATTATTAATAGAATTCTTCCAGATAGACAGGTTCAAGTGGTATTAGATCCGACCCTACTTTTGAAAAAAACAGAGTGGAAAGAATTGATAAAAGGAAAGAAAATCTATGATAAGAAGTATATTTTAACCTATTTCTTAGATGAACCTACTCTCCAAACAAAAAGATATATAAGGAGAATAGCTAAGAAAAAAAATCTTGAGATTAGACAATTAGGAACAATAAAAGACTTGGAACATTGGGTTGTTGGACCTTCAGAGTTTGTAAATTTATTTTCTCAGGCGGAGATGGTATTTACTGATTCTTTTCATGCTTGTGTTTTTTCAGTTATATTTGAAAAATATTTTGAAGCTTTTGAAAGAAATACTAAACTCAAATCTATGAATTCGAGAATTGATACACTTCTTTCTGATCTTCAAATCGGTGATAGATGGCATAATGATAATCTTGATTTAAAGGAGATGATAAATTACGAATTAGTGAATAGTTTAATAGACGAAAAAAGAAGAGAATCATTAAACTTTTTACGAAAATCGTTAGAAAATACCAAACAATTAAAAAGATCAATTTAGTAGCTAGTTAAAATTGGTCTTTAAAAAGTTGTTTGATAAACCTGGTTTTATTTAATATAAAACATTATCTATAATTTAAGAAAGGCGATCTTATGAAAAAACAATTGAAAAAGATACTACCCAATCAAATTATTAGTTTATTTAGAATTTGGAGAGATGAAATAAAATTATTTGTTTTATTTAGACATGATTTATCACGGTTTAGAAATGGGTTTACAACTAATTTAAAAAAGGCTAGCATGGAACAACTCGATGCTAGATTGCTTTTTTACGCACATGCTTTAGAAAAAGGATTTAGCCATTCTAATTTTCGTGATAATTTTGGTATTCAGACTTTAAATAATCTTTCAAATTCAATAAACATTTATAATTCTAAAGGATTCAATAAAAAAAGAATCAAGTATCAAATTGCTCTATCAGCCTTGGGTAACTATATAAACATACACGAGGAGAGAAACAGTAATGTACAGTTTTTATCCAATATCTTTAAAGATGAAATTCTTAATGAAGCTAAAAAAGCTGATTTAAAATTATCTGGTTTTTTTACTGTGGAAAGAACAAATGTTCAAAATAATATGAATAAAAATTTTAAAGAAATTGCTGAGAATAGAAGAAGCATTCGAGATTACGATGATTCTCCAGTTAATATTGATAAAGTAAGAGAAGCATTACAAATTGCTTTAAAAACTCCAAGCGTTTGTAACAGACAACCAGCACGTGTTTATATGATAAGTAATCCTGAAAAAATTAAAGATATACTTAAGATACAAGGAGGATTTAATGGTTTTGATTCTCCACCATTATTGTTATTAATAACTTCCTCAAATAGTTCTTTTATAGATCCAACCGAACGAAATGAAGGATATATTGATGGCGGTCTATTTGGGATGTCTGTATTATATGGACTTGAGTATAATGGACTTGCTGCATGTGCTTTAAACGCTATGCTAAACGATAAGAAAGAAAAAGAGATAAGAAAATTGTTAAATATACCTGATGACGAAGTATTAATTATGTTTGTGTCAGTAGGAAATTTACCACAGAAAGTAAAAGCTCCGAGATCATATCGTGAATCTTTAGAGAGCATGGTTAGAGAAATAGTATGACTGAGAATCGTTACAAGCGTTTAGCAAGTAATTCACTACTTTTTTTAATCGGTAATTTTGGTAGTAAATTAATAACCTTTTTTATGTTGCCTATTTATACTGCTAAGTTATCACAAGGAGAATATGGAATTTCGGACTTAGTATTAACAACTGTTTCACTCCTACTTCCAATAATATCTTTAAGTGTTTTTGAATCAGTTCTTAGATTTAGTATGGATCCGGAGTCAAATAAGCGTGAAATTTTTACGAATGCAATGGTTGTCAGTATTATTGGTTGTATGTTCCTATTAATAGGAATTCCTGCCATTCTTTTTTTTAATATAAGTTATGGGATTTTTGTTATAGTTATTCTTATTGTACAAATATTCCAATCTATATTTTCACAATATGCCAAAGCAGCTGGATATATTGGCGTATATGCAATCAATGGGATTATTCTATCCTGTTTGACTGCTTTCTTGAATATAATCTTTTTAATCGTTATTCCAACAGGGATTCAAGGATATTTATTTTCAATTTTATTAGCTTATATATTTTCAAACTCATGGTTATTTTTTAAACTTAATCTTTATAAAGAATTTAAAATTAGTTTAGTTAATAAAAAGTTAATAAAAGATTTGCTTTTTTACAGTATCCCATTGATTCCCAATTCAGTGGCTCTATGGATTAATAATGTTGCAAATAGGTATTTCATCCTATATTATCTTGGTAAATCAGCAAATGGTGTATTTGCAATAGCTAATAAAATTCCTCTCTTACTTGGTGTAATAAATTCTATTTTTTTTCAAGCATGGCAAATGTCAGCTATAGAAGAATTTGAAAAAAAAGATAGAGACAGCTTCTATTCAAATACTTTTTCAATATATTCAAAAATTTTATTTTGGGGAGTAAGTAGTATAATATTTATTCTTAGACCAATGATGAAAATATTGGTTTCTGTTGAATTTGTCGTTGCATGGAAGTATGTTCCATTTTTATTATTGAGTATCTTATACTCTAGTTTCTCTGGTTTTCTAGGACAATATTATATTGCCTCAAAACAAACAATTGGAGTATTTATCACTACAATAACAGGCGCAATAATTAATATTATAACTAATTTTTTATTGATTCCCGCACTTGGGTTAGTAGGAGCAAGTGTAAGTTCTGCACTAAGTTTTTTTGTACTTTGGCTAATTAGAATTAAAGATACGAAAAAATTCGTATCAACTAATTATGATGTGGTAAATATTGTGGGAAATCATTTGCTCATTGTAATTCAAATCTTATTTCTTTTTATATTACAGGATAATGTTTTTAAACTGTTAATTATTGAATTTTTTCTATGGATAATAAGCTCTATTCATAATAGAGAGATATTGTTAGTAGTATCGAAATTGATATGGAGGAAGAATAAAAAATAAGAATTTTTTTCTTTGAGTAAGCCTTGGAACTTTTCACCAAACTTTTTTCCCCTGTTCGCTTGACAATAAACAACCGTTTTCATTAGAATATAGCCAGATAGTTTAAATCAAATAAAAAAAGGCACCTTGCAGTTCCGTTGGTAGCGAAACTACAAGGCCTTGATAAGTCAATACAGCTGACCATCAAGTTGCCATAGTTAGTGCAAGCACTAACCTTGTTTATTGTACCTAATTTTTTACTGGATTTCCACCGGTTTACTGGAATTTTTTTGTTCAAATTAGGTCAATTTTGAGGAAAGTTTTGCTTGATTATTTGCTATGTCAGAGGTATTGGACAGTTGTCTGGTACCTCTTTTTTATTTGTTTTTGCTATCAGAAAGGGTGGGAGTATGGTGGTAATTCGTAAGCGCCCCATAGAACAGTACCTGTACGTCAAATAACCCGACCTATAGAATAGAATCGGGAATGTTTGGCGTTTTTAGTTACGAGAAAAATGTTGTTGTACATCCTTGTTCCAAGGCAACAGTTGATCTAAAGTTTCTGCTGAAAGTACGGGAAGATTTGGTATCTTATCAAATAGAAACTCTAGATACTTTACAGGATTCAATCCGTTAAGTTCTGCTGTTTTATATACACTCAGAATGATTCCTGAAGTTCGTGCTCCTTCAAGACTTGTGGAATGCAACCAATTTTTCCGTCCTATCACCAGCTCTTTGATATTTCGCTCCGCACGATTATTTGTGAGTTCTAAACGACCATCTTCAAAAATAGGTTCAAAACCACTTCGTAGTTTACACGCATATTGAACGGCTGCATCCAACTTGGATTTTGCAACAGGATCTATCGTTGCCATCCACTCATAAAAAGCAATAAATAATGGACGCAGTTCTTGTTGCCGACAGCTTAATCGCTTCTCAGGAGAAAAGTCTTTCCATTTCTTTTCTAGGACAAACCATTTATCCAATTGTTTGACTGCTTGAGCTGCGGGAATATCCGTGTTTTTCTTTCCTTTTGGAATTGCTTCGAAAAATTTCCGCCGAACATGCGCGAAACAATAGACAAGTCGTACACTTTCCACGGCATTATACCCGCTATAGCCGTCACAGTGTAAATACCCTGTAAACTCCTTGAGAAAAGTTTTCGGAACATCTCCAGCACGACTTTCGTCGTGGTGATAATAAACGATGGGATGCTGACTGTCTTTTCCTGTACAAAACTGCCAGTAATAGGTATCTGTTTTGGCACTTTCAATCACACGATAACTTGTTTCATCCCCGTGTAGAATCTCTTCTTGATTAAGATAGACTCTTAATCGTTCTCCTAAAGGGTCTAACGCGTTTTGCACTGCTTTAATATGCCAATTGGTGATATTATCTCTCGAAATATCCAACCCATGTGTTTGTTTCCAATAGTTCTCTTGCCGATAGGCAGGAACTTTCTGACCAAATTTCATCCGGATCGTTTCCGCCACTAAACTATTGGAACCTAAGCTATTAGAAATCAAAGGTTTAGGAACGATCGCTTTTTTAAAAGAAGAAAGTCCTTCTTTTTCGCAGCTTTTACAACAATAGGTATGTTGATAATGGGTGAGACAATCCAACATAGCCTGATGGAAACGAATTTCTTCTCGTACTTTTGTCCGTCCGATATCTTTCATCTGTGAACCGCAATGTTCACAAAATTGTTCTTCCAAAGGAAGGAGATGTTCTTTCTCTGTTATAGGTAAGTGTTTGATTTTGTCTGCTTTCGTTCCTACAACTCGTTGATGTCCTTTTACTGGAATAATGGTGGCAGCTGCTTCTGGAACACTTACAGAAATTTCTTCATCACTAAAAAGATTCAATTGCCCATTCGTTTCCTCAAAGAGAGTCTCTTTAGAGCGTCCAAATAATTTGTTGGTTAAATAATTGACCTTTTCATTCAATAGTTGGATTTCAGTTGTAAGATTCTGAATGGTTTGTTGTTGTGCTTGATTGGTTTTATGGGCTTCTTGAAGCAACTGAAGCAACGTATCTGTAGTTTCCAAAATTTTTCACCACCTTGAATCGAACTGATTTTGTTACAGAATACCACAAGAAACGCACAAGAAATAGGGGTTCAACACATTTTTTGTGTTAACCCCCCAGCTTAAAAAACTCCTTTTTTTCCTGGCAAAATAGCTCGAGGTTGATCGATACTTAATCCTTCTAACAACCATCGAACCTGTTGGTTCGTTAAGGTTCGAACTTCGTCTTTCGTCCGAGGCCATTTTAACTTGCCGTTTTCTATCCGCTTATAACAGAGAAGAAAACCATCACCGTCCCAATAGAGAAGTTTGAAACGGTCTTGACGGTTCCCGCAAAATAAAAAAACGGCATCTTCGTAAAGCTCGAGTTGATACTCTTGTTGAATAAGACTGGCAAGACCATCAATTCCTTTTCGCAAATCTGTTTTTCCGCACACAATATAAATATGTTTGGTTTGAAGTAAATCATAAAGCATTGGACAACAGTTCTTTCAAAATAGCTTGAAGAATATAATTGTTAATACCGTTATAGATCAAAACTTCAGAACCATTCTCTCTTTTGATGCGCATCGCTAACTTGGCAGCCGCGGGTTTACCTTTTTCTGGTGCACTCTTTTCGTTTCCTAATTGGACAGGAACAATCTCATTTAATTTATACATAGAAAACCTCCAGACTTCTTGATAGCTCAAGTATATCTTGAGGTGCATTTGTTAGTAAGGTACTGTTCTATGGGGCGCTTACGGTAATTCAAGTATTGTCGCACAACGCGGTGATCGCAAAAGAAATGGGTGAGAAAGGAGAATGGGTGTTGGTGCAGCGTGGCATCGGATTTGGGAAGAAGCGAGGTGACAGTGTTAATACAAAACATGCGCAACGGTATCAAAAAATTGAATGATCTATATTGGAGAGTAACTGGTAGGCAGGCTTGATCCATTTCACGAATGTGATGTGGTTCGAGCCTGCCTTTTTTGGAAGGAGGGAAATAATGGGTCTACAAAATATTTTTCTAAGAGAAAATATCATTACTGATTTCAGTTCTGAATCAAAAAAAGAAGCAATTGAAAAATTAGCTGAACACTTATTTAATTGTGGCTATTTAGTCGATGACAAAGTTTTTGTGGAAAATGTATTGGAAAGAGAAAGCTATGCGACAACAGGAATTGGAAATGGGCTTGCGATTCCTCATGGGAAAGGAACTACAGTCAAAGAGGCAACTCTTGTATTTGCCAAAACAAGCCAGCCGATTGATTGGGATTCTTTGGATAATGAACCGATAGATAAGATCTTTCTAATGGCTATTCCTCAAACAGATAAGGGAAACGAGCATTTAAAGATGTTAGCGGAGTTATCAAGAAAGCTGATGAATGAAGAGTTTATAGATAGTCTCAATAATGAGCAATCAATCGATGGTTTGTTAGAAATTTTAAAAAGTTAGGAGAATGAAACGATGAAAAGTTTGAAAATTGTAGCTATTACAGCGTGTATTACTGGCGTTGCCCACACATATATGGCAGAAGCAAATTTAAAAAAATATGCGAAAAAGAAAGGTTGCTTGATTAAAGTCGAAACACAAGGAGCCATGGGAATTGAAAACCGATTATTACAGCAAGATGTTGACGAAGCAGATGCGGTCATATTCGCAGTAGATACATCAGTAGTTGATAAGGAACGATTTGAAAAGAAAAAAATTATCGAAGTTGGGACATCTGATGTGATCAAAAATGGCGAAGCGATTTTTGATCGTGTACTAAACATAGTAGGAGGATGAAAAAATGTCGAACGTAAAAACATTTAGTAAGGAACTTGCGAGACACTTTATGACTGGTGTTTCATATATGTTGCCAGTAGTTGTTGCAGGTGGCTTGATGGCTTCTTTCGCGGTAATTTTCGGTGGACCAGATGTATGGAATGATACGACCACCGTTTGGGGAGAACTAAGACAATTAGGTGTGATTGGTCTGGGATTGGTCGTTCCAATCATTGCCGCATATATAAGCTATTCGATTGCCGATAAACCTGGATTAGGACCTGCTTTTATTGGTGGGATGGTAGCACAACAACTCAATTCTGGTTTTTTAGGCGGCATGGCTGTAGGGATCGCATCAGGATATTTTGTATTGCTTTTAAAGAAAGTTAAACTACCACCACGAATAGCACCAGTAAAAACGATGGTACTGATTCCATTGATTGGTTCAACGGTTATTGGCTTTTTAACAATTTATGTCATCGGTACACCCATTGCCGCAATGAACGAATCTTTGACGAATTGGCTTCAGAGCATGAGCGGCGGTAATGCAGTGTTGCTGTCTATCATACTGGGAGCGATGATGGCGATCGATATGGGCGGACCAATTAATAAAATCGCCAATACATTCGGATTAGCCGCTTTTGCGGAAGGAATTTATACCATCAGCACCCCGATGGAGATTGCGGTTTCCATTGCGCCTGTGGGGATGTTTTTAGCGACAATCATTGGGAAAAAATATTATTCCGAAGAAGAAATCGAGAGCGGACGATCCGCAATCGTCATGGGATTAGTCGGTATATCAGAAGGAGCGATCCCTTTTGCAGTTGCAGATCCTTTATGCGTATTGCCTAGTATCATTGTAGGTACGACGGTTTCGAGTGGATTGGTTACACTTTTAGGTATTACACAAAATACTGCTTTATCAACATTTTTAGCCATTCCTTTCGCTAGTAATATTCTGCTGTATGTATTATGTATCGCAGCAGGAGTCATAGTTACAGCTGTGATGGTAAATAGTCTTAAAGCTTTAAAGTATAAGAAGTCAGCAACGAAACTACTACAAGAAAATGAAAATCAAAGTTTATCAAAGAACATATAATTTAGAATGGAGGACAATGATATATGACTGAATATAAGAAAGAATTTCCAGCAGATTTTTTGTGGGGCGGTGCAGTGACCGCTACACAAACAGAAGGTAATTGGGATGTTGACGGCAAAGGTGTAACACCACCGGATTTGATTGCATATGAAGCAGGTAAAGTACAGAATGATTTGATGTCTACAGCAGAGATCAACGCGGCAATTACAGATACAGTGAATTATTATCCTCGGAGATATGCTATTGATTTTTATCATACCTATCCCCAAGATATCGCATTATTAAAAGAACTTGGACTTAATTCTTTTAGAACATCAATAAATTGGGCTCGGATTTTTCCAAATGGTGATGAAGAGAAACCAAATGAAAAAGGACTCGCTTTTTATGACAAATTGATCGATGAGTTGCTGAAAAATGGCATCGAACCGATTATAACGATCTCTCATTTTGAAATGCCTATAAATTTATCTATGAAGTATAAAGGATGGTATTCACGAGAAGTGATTGATTGTTACTTAAAATACTGTAAGGTTTTATTTACTCACTTTAAGGGCAGAGTGAAATATTGGGTTCCTTTTGATGAAATGAACTTGATTCATCGGGAGTCATTTAGCCAGTTTGGGATGCCGAGTGATCTAGTAGAAAACTCATTGGAAAATAAATTCATCGCTTTGCATCATAAAATGCTTGCATCTAGCTTGGCTGCTAAAATGGCTCACGATATAGACAGCGCTAATCAAATTGCTGCCATGGTTTTATCCAACTTTGCTTATCCTGCTTCAAGCAAACCGGAAGACGTACGAGCAGCTCAAATAAATGACCAATTGGAAAACTACTATCTAGATGTATTGGTTCGAGGCAAATATCCAGGAACGGTTCTCCGTTTTATTGAAGAAAAAGGCTTTAATATTGGTTTTCAACTAGAAGATAAAGAAATATTTGAAAAAGGACGGGCAGATTTTATCAGTGTTTCTTACTACGGTAATCGAACAGCTTCCGAAGAAAGTATCCAATATTGGCCTGATCCCTCTGTAGACAATCCACATATCAAGAAAAACGCGTGGAACTGGTTAGAAGATCCTATTGGTTTGCGATATACATTAAATAAACTCTATGACCAGTATCAATTACCGATATTTTTAATGGAATTGGGTACAGGATTGCACGACAAAGTTGAGGATGGAAAAATCCATGATGAAGAGAGAGTTAAGTTCTTTGCAGAAAACTTGTATCAACTAAAAGAAACGATTTATGATGGTGTGCCAATCATGGGCTGTTTAACTTGGGGGCCGATAGATATTGTCAGTAATGCATCAGCACAAATGAGCAAACGATATGGTTTTATCTACGTTGATATTGATGATCATGGAAATGGCAGCGGTATGAGATTGAAAAAAGACAGTTTCTACTGGCTGCAAGAAACGATAAAGGAAAACGGGAAGAATATCTAACAATTACGTTTGGCAACCAAATAGATGAAAATTGGAAACTACATGAAATGATCGGTGTATTTCATGTGGTTTTTTTATTGTAATAACATTTCAAAACTTTTTCTTTTTCTCGAAGATTTTATTGAATGGTTGCGTATCTATTCTAGAAAAGCAAAAAAAATAAAATGTTTGGAGGAAGAAAATGACAGCACAAGAGCAAATATACGCATCGTTGATTCTCAACCATGCGGAAATGGCGATGGACTATTTTTTAGAAGGGACGAAAATGATCAAACAAGGAGAGATCAGCAAATCGCTACGACTCCTTAATCAAGGTCAAGTCTGCTTAAATGTAGCTAACAATTTAGAAAGGAAGTTGTTTTATCTGGAAAAACGCTCTCCGATCAAACCTGCGGAGGTCTCTAGCGCAAAGGAATGTCTCACTACTGCTATGCACTGGGGAGAATTCTTTGAATCAATACAAAATACTTTGGAAAAAGAAATTTAAAGAGAGAGTAGATTGATTTACGTATCTTTTCTTGTACCAAAAAAACTAAGAATAGAGGGGATTTATTATGTCTACGACAAAAACCAAAGCACTTTCGTTTCAAATCAGTTATGTTTCAGATGACGCTATCGAAGAACTGACAAAGGGAATCCTCGCTTTCCATCAAAAAGACGTGGGGAAAATGGTCAGCCACATAAAGCAAGAACAGGAACATTTAGCAAAAGCTCGCGCATTACAGCTGGAGTTGTTCCAAGAAGATATGGATCACTTGCCGTATTCCATCAACGATTTTCATGTCGTAGATAATTTTTGTGAAGCACTGCAATTTGGGCGTTATAGCCAATTCTTAATGGAAGTGTTAGAGACAAAGCAAATGCGGGAACTTCGGAAACTGAAGCAGTACAACAAGCGAAAACTTGAAGCGGCAAAAATTCAGAAAACTTGATATCATCTGGTGAATTTTCGTCGTGTTTTTCGGTCGTAAAAACGCGTGGATAAACTAGCTATATGAGTAAAAAAACTCCTTTCGATTTGATGAGCGGTTGGCAGCCGCTTAGCAGATCAGGGAGTTTTTTTGTGGGCAATCCGAATAGCAACGAGTTACTGACAAATCACTGTATATTCGACAGAGGAGTTTTAGTGATGGCAAGGTAAAGAAGCACTTTAATGCTAAGAGAGAATACAGTGGTAAGTTTTTTTAACATTTAAGGTTTGATATTTGGATAAAATGGTCATATACGTATTTTAGAAGGTTAATAACAAATATTGCTCGTTAAATCTTGAGGCGGAGCTATTAGACTATAAAGGCAAGCTTGCTATTTTCCGGGTACTTTATTTGACTGAAACTTAGAATAGCACATTTTTTATTGGGCTCGGATCAGTACTGTTGCAGGATGTTTATTTTTCTTTTGTTGTGATATACTCTAGCCATCACGATGCATGAATGGAGTGAATATAGTTGGAAGAATATCATTATTGCCGAACCTCTCGGGCAATCCAAACTCATCGGATCTTCCCTTTTGATTTGAATCCATTTGGTTTTTTGTTTGGTGGGAAGCTGATGACATTGATCGATGATACAGCTTCGATCTCTGTGACACGTCATTGCCGAAGAGGCGCAGTGACCGCTTCACTGGATAACTTAAATTTTTTAAAACCGTTGCATGAAAATCACTCTGTCTGTGTGGAATCATATGTGTCAGGGACCCATCATAAATCAATGGAAGTGTTTGTCAAAGTGATTGGTGAAAATCTGACGACAGGAGAACGGTATCTAGCGGCAACCTGCTTTACGACATTTGTGGCAGTTCCTTCTCATATGAATGAGGAAATTGAATTTGTGGTGCCGAAAGTTGAACCGGAGACCGAGGAAGAAAAGATGGTCTGTGCTGGATATGAAAAGCGACGGCAGCATCGGTTGCAGGAACGGGATGAATACAAGGAGTTTGCTTCGCTGTTAACAACAGATTTACCGTGGGCGGATAATTAAGCAAGAAAAAGCGTCGGAACTGTTTTTTGGTTCTTTATTTAGTTTTCATAAATTTGTTTTTCAAAATAAGGAGCTAATAGAACGTGGTGACGGATTTAGTTATGCTAAACGTCGTGTACTTCCATTACTATCTGATTTCGTGGGAAAACCAGCATTTGAAGAGAGTGCCCTAGATTATTTGGTTCGCAAAAATAGTGAAGAGGAGCTCCCATTGATTGCAACATTTTTTGGTGCTTGGTGGGGGAATGATCCGGTCAAAAAAATACCGACAGATGTTGATGTCGTCGTCGCAGATGAAATAGACAAAAAAAATTCTCCTTGGCGAATGCAAGTGGCGAAATGATTTTAAGAAACAGTTAGAAATCGAAAAATTGATAAACAAAGGACAACTATTTCCAAATTTTGAATCAATTTATTATTTCTTTACTAAAAAACCAATTTCTCATGAATTGCAAATGAAATTTAAGGAAGACTGTACGGTTGAATTTATTGATCTAGGTATGCTTTTTTATTGACTGACCGAGAACACTCTCGACTTTAGTCGTGTAGATGAATCTGCTTCGATTGTGGCACAGCTTTAGCTATGTTGAGCAACCGAGATATATCTTGGATTATTCATGGAATCTGTTCTCAGTGCTCAGAAACGTTGGATTACCGAGATTTTTAGGTGTTCCAACGTTTCTCCTAGCAATCTTGAAAACTTTTTTAAATTCAGCGAATCATTCATTTCTTCCACAGGCAGATAGAGTGAATTTTTATCCTTAATAAATTCATGTAGCAAGGAAATCTTTCCAATACGACGGCGTCCATAAACAACAGCCATTTGAAATATCTTCTTCCCGTACAGCCGTTGGAGAGTTTCAAACTCTGTTTCTTCTCCTAAAAACATACCCAAAAACCTCTTGTCGTTTTACTACTTTAGATTATTATAATCTAAAGTAGTAAAAGTGTTATTCATATCTCTAGATTTTTCCAACCCCTTCATTCACCCTGCATCTTCATTTAGGTCCCTTTGGATAAGTGCTTCAACCAAGAAAGCACAACCTCTTGTGAAGTGATGCTAGCAGGTTGATTTTCGGATGATCAGAATGAAGCATCACGTTTAGAAAATTGGTAAAAACAACCGGCTAAACTGATCAGAAGCAAGAACAACAAAATTCCCAGAGCAACCTGGGAGCCAGTAATAGTTGCTGCTTGGTAGGTTTTGGCGCTGTGAGCTTGGAAAAAATTGATCACTACGGCAACGAGGGAGGTTGCGATCGCTCCGGAAAATTGCTGCAATGTATTGAAAATCGCATTGCCGTCATTTTGTAACTCAGGAGGGAGCGAGTTCATCCCAGTTGTCATCAAGTTACTATAAGATAATCCTAAACCGATCATATAAAAGACATGCCCTGCAATCAACCCCCATAAAGGACTGATTCCTAAGAAAATAAGCAGAGCAGACCAGCCGATTATTGCCAACATTAAGCCGATGAGGATCGGTTTTTTAGGGCCTGCTTGATCTAAAATTTTTCCTGAGATCGGTGAAAGAACCGCGCCGATCGTAGCCCCCGGCAGCATAGCTAAACCAGCAACAAATGCGCTTTGACCTTGAACAATTTGAATAAAATTAGGTAACACAAACGAAATGCCCAATAATAAAAATTGATAAACTAAGAAGCTGAATAGAAAAAGACTAAACGCTTTATTTTTAAAAACAGTTAATTTTAGCAAAGGGTGGTCTAGATGTAGTGTACGTAGATAAAATAATCCTGCGCCACACACGCCAATCAATAGTGCTAGCCAACTGAGCGGTTCTCCTAAAAGACTTAGAAAAATCAGACTGCCGCTAAATAAAAGAACCAATCCTAAAAGGCTGAGTAGATCTAACCGGCCAGTTTTGATGACTTTTTTTTCAGGAATCGCATATAAACCCAGGCTAAGGGAGAGCAGCAGTACCGGAACTAAGAAAATAAAAATATAATGCCAAGAAAGCGCAGAGGTCAGAATTCCGCCATAAGTTGGTCCGATCGCCGGTGCAATCGAAGTAGTCAGGGTGCCAAGGCCCATCATGGTTCCTCGTTGATTCAACGGCGCATAGGTCAAGATAATATGAAACATCAACGGCAAAGCGATCCCCGTAGCAATCCCTTGTAATAATCTTCCTAACAACAGTATCGCGAAATTCGGTGCAATAAAATCAGTAAACAGGCCAGCAAGAAAAGCCATATTGGATACTAGGAACAATGTACGTATGCTGAAATTTTTATGAAGATAGGTCGATAAGGGCACAACGATTGAAATCATCAAAAGATAAATCGTTGTGATCCACTGGACAAGGGATGTTGATAAAGAAAATTCTTCAATTAAAGTTGGAAAAGTAACGTTCATGGCGGTTTCAATCAAAACCCCCGCAAAAGACATGACACCCGTTGCCAAAACGGCAGATGTCAGATGGATTTTTTTCTGCAAATAGATCACCTCTAAATATATTTCGCACAAAAAGAGAGACCATTTCTATTTAAAAATAGAAATCGCCTCTCTTTCGACACGTTTGCACGTGTTATCTGTACGATTATTTATCTAAAAAGTAGCGTATCATAGGTTTTATTTTGATGCAAGTAACAAAATAATAATTTTCTGAAAATCCACAATGCAATACCGTTAGATATTGCATAGAGACATTTTAACTTCTCGTTAAGTAGGACATTATCATGTTTGAAAGTTAAGAAATAGGAGAGTGTAGAATCAATCTTGCTTTAGCAAACTCGTTGCGATAAGATGATTTACAAAAATAATGATTATATTCTTTAGAAAATAATGGGGAGACTGAACAACTTCTCAAAGATTTGAGGATTTTCAATGGAAAATATCACTTTACGATCCTATCAGCAGCGGTTGCTAGATTACGTAAAACAGCATCCGCAGCAGTCAACGTACCATTTTATTGCACCGCCCGGCTCTGGCAAAACGATACTGGGTTTAGCGATTTTTGAAGAATTAAAGCGAAAAACATTGATTTTAGTTCCCGCGCTTTTGCTAAGAGAACAATGGATAGCTACAACGAAGAGCTTTTTTAATATTCATATCAGTATAGATCTTTTGGTACCGGGGCAAATTACTATTGCAACTTATCAAACTCTCTATCTACAGTTGCAAGAAGATCCCGATTTTTTACTTCGGAAGGGCATTGAGTTTTTGATTTTGGATGAAGCGCATCATCTGAAGAAAAATTGGGGTGAAGTAGTACTTTCCTTAAAGAATAGTGCGCCTTCCTTGAAAAGTCTTTCTTTAACCGCGACATCGCCATTGGATAGTACTCAGAGAGAATGGAAGTCCTACCTAAAACTAAATGGACCAATTGATGAGGAAATCTCAGCAACGGAATTGATCGATAAAAAAGTCCTCACTCCCTATCAAGATTTTGTCTATTTTATCGAAGCAGATTCTCAAGGGAAAAACAGCTATTCTTCCTTTCTCGCTAAGCAAGACCAGATTATCGATCGACTACTTACAGATGAGGAAAGTGTGGGAATAATTAGTAAACACCCTTATATTACCAATCCGTTGCAACATACAACAGCAATCTATGAAGATTTTGATTTTTATGTAGCGATGTTGCTGTTTTTAGATAGAAACGGTTTCCGAATTTCCGCAAGTCATTGGCGAGTACTGGGCTTTAAACGTAAATGGCATCTTCCAGATGTTTCCCCAGAGCAAGTAAAATTACTTTATCAATGGTTACTGTCAACGTATCCAGAATTAGAAATTTTTGCTTTTTTAAAAAAAGTACATTGGCTCAAAGAAGAAGGTTTATCTCTTTATCCTGATTTTCCAGAGGGCCGCTTATTAGAAAGCCCACAAGAAAAGATAGCTGCTATTAATCGAATCATCATTAAAGAAGAAATGTATCTTGAAGAGGATCTATGTGGAGTTGTATTATTTGATCGAATTTGTGAAGAGGCCTTGGATTTTCCGGAAAACCCAAATTATTATGGTACTGTACCGCAATTTCTCAGTCTCCAAACTCTGATACAAGAAAAGACAGAGCTAGGAATGATTTGTGGTCGTTTTATAATTATGTCTGAAAAAGTCGTAAAAAAATATTTTCCTCGGGCTAATTTTCATAAACTTACGGAAGTCCCTGGGTATTTGCGATTGAAATTGACAGATGCAAACCGTCGCGAGTTCCTTCAAAAGGTGACTTTTCTATTGGATCAAAAGATTCTGAATTGTTTGATTGGAACGATTGCTTTGCTTGGGGAAGGGTGGAATTGTCCGAGTGTAAATACGCTGGTTTTAGGAAATAAATCTAGTTCCATTGTGCAGGTGCAGCAGCTGCGAGGACGTGCGCTACGTTCCGCTAACAATAAATCGCTTAGTCATCTATGGCATTTGGGCGTTTACGTACCTGAAGTTTCTTGGAAGGAGCAGCCAGAGCTTTCTCCGATTATGCGCAGACTGTCATTTATCGAAGGTATTTCTAACCAACAAATTCCTGATACTATCACTAGCGGTCAAGCGCGTTTTAATTTTCCAAATGAACCAACAAAAGAAAATTTAGAGAATTATAATCAGCAAAATTTTTTCTTTGCTCAGCAACGGTCGCTATTAACTAAATTTTGGGAAGAATCCTTGAGCAAAGGAACCCATCTTTCTATGCCGATAATTGTTAGACAAGAAGCTACGAGTAGTGAATTTCAATCAAAAAAAGAACAATATTCAGAGCTAGCGAATACCCGGCTATCTTTCTGGGGAGCTTTGTTTCAAGGTGATTTTTTATTATACTTGCGTCAGCAGCGAACCAGATATTTATGGAAGAAGGAATGTGGCTTACGCAGTGTTTTTGCCAAGTCCCTACTGTCCACTTATCAAGAGCAACAAAAACTTTCTAAAAATATCAGCCTTTACATTGATTTTAATGAAGATCAGTTTACTGTACGGATAAAAAATGGAACGTACCAAGAAGAACGTTTTTTTAATGAAGCACTAATGGAACTGTTAGAGCCGGTGCAAGATACTCGTTATTTAGTAGAAATTAATAATCGCTACTTTGCTGTTCCGAAGGATTTAGCGCGCAATAAAGAAGCTGCTAATAGTTTTCTACGAGAAATCAAGCGGAAACAAAGAAATTGTCGCCTTGTTTACACAAGAAATTTATTAGGAAGACAAAAGTTACTGCAAGCTCGTATACAAGCTTTGCAGCAAAGAAATCATAAAATCGTCCAAGAACATCTGTGGTATTGAAAAATCTTTCGTTTAGAGGTATTGTTTCACAAGTTGATTGAAAAGATATTCAAAATATTTTTTCGTTTGATTAGTGCTGTTTTCTACAATAAATTATGAACATCTTCGCTCGTATGAAAATATACTTGTGTCATTGATGATACGTCCTTTAAATTTGCTTTTTAGTCAAAAAAGGCTTAAGGAACGTATCATCAATGATTTTTTTGGGTGTTCTTTTTATGAAATTGTGTGGGAGACATTTAATTCTAAGATTGTTTCTCTAAATAATACGTATTGATGAGAATATCTTGATTGTAATTTCCAAATCCTTTACCAAAAAGTGTCATACCTCCTTTATTGATAGCGTTTGACTCTACTGAGAATCGAAGCTTAATAAATGGATGCTTAGTGAGTTCTAAATCATCAATAGTAATATCAGAATAGGCTTCCCCATCAATTCCAGTATCTAATTTATTGATCCGAACATGCTTCAACAAACCATATTGACTAAAATTGCTATTCCACCAAGAAGGGGTATAACGACCCCGAGTATCAGAGAAATTTCCAGGTACAGTATAAACAGCAACCAATATATCATTAACATAAATGGAGATGTCACTAGGCCAAATATTATTTGAGAGTGGAAACTCTGAAGCGATTTCGAAACTTATTTCTAACATATTAGGATCTTCATCGTCTGTTAACATATTTGGAATCTTATATTCTACAAATCCCTCGCTGAACCACAACAAAGCGGCATCAACACGCTTGGTATCCATAAAGTATTTAGGATCATCTGCTTTCCCTACTACTTCTTGAGGAGTCGCCAGTCCACAAGTTGGTGAAATAGAAAAATCCACAAAATGACCGATTTTTAATTCTGTTTGATGAAGTTTATATCCTTGATAGACTTTTTCAGGAAAAACAATATGAATATCATCAACTTTCAAATATACCATTTTTTTGTTTCGGTTGATGCCTACGCCTCGCTCAGAATGTAATAATCCGGCATCTTCCATCTGCTGTACATGTCGAGTTACGATAGCATTGCTCATTCCTAAATATTCCGAAATCTCACCGATACTTCTTTTTCTATTACCAATGTACTTTAGCATCTTTAAACGAGTTTTACTGGCTAATGATTCATAAACAGGTAAAGAATGCGATTCGAGATCAAGTTCCATTATATACAGACTCCTTTAACTGAAAAGTAAAATATCGTAGTAACACTTTTATTATAATGCAATATCTATTTAACTGTAAAGTTGTTTTTACAAAATAGCTAAATGACAGTATTGACATCGCTTTCATTGGATGATAATTTAAGTTTGTACAATGGTTTAATACCTATAAATACTTTTTTGTTAATTTAAAAAAAGTATTTATAAAAGTATGTTTAACCTAAAAGTAAAACGGAGGGGAAAAAATGAATACAAAAAAAATAGCAGGAATGGTACTGATGGCTGGTGCAGGATTTACATTATTGACAGGATGTGGTGGAGGAGATTCATCTTCAACAAATGCTGGGAATAGTAAGAGCGAAATTACTTTTTGGAATCCTTTCGTGGGTGCTGATGGCGAAAATTTAAAAAAGATGGTCGATGAATATAATAAAACAGATCCGGAATACAAAATAAAAAATGTCTCACTTAAAGAATCTGATATGTATACAAAAATTCCTACTGTTGTTAACTCAGGTAAAAATATTCCTGATCTAAATATTGTTCACGCGGAACGTATTAAACAATACAAAGATAATGACATGCTAGTAACTTTTAATGATGCATTAAAAGATTTTTCCGATATAAAAGATGAGAATTATGTCCCAGAGGCATGGAATCTAGGAGAAATTGATGGTGCTCGGTATAGCGTCCCATTAGATATTCATAGTTGGGGTATCTATTATAATAAGGAATTATTGGATAAGTATTTACCATCTGCTTTAGATGATAATATTATTACTTTCGATGAAATAGAAGAAATTGGTAAGAAAGCAGATAATGATGGTATTCGAGGATTAGGGATTACATGGGCAAAACCTAATTTCTTATCCTTATTTGCTCAAGAAGGCGGGGAGTTAAGTAAGGATGGTACAGCACCTACTCTGGATACGGATGCTACAAAAAAAGCGATTCAACGATATGCTGATATGTACAAGGAAAAGATTACTACTCGTGATGGTGAAGATCCAGCGCAACTATTCTTAGCAGGTAAGATGGTTCTTTATCCTGAAGGGATTTGGATGCGTAATCAAGTAAAAGAAGCAAAATTTGAATGGGGATTGACAAACTCGCCTCAATTAAGTAATGATCTTTCAAATGCAGTAAACTGGGCATCGTCTCATCAATTTGTTATGTTCAAAAATAAAGATCGTTCTGAAGAGAAAACAAAAGGAGTTATGGAATTTTTGGATTGGGTACGTACCAATTCTTTAGAATGGGCGAAAGCAGGACAAAACCCAGCGACATTAGATCTGTTAGACAATAGTGAATATACAGATATGGAACAATCCCTATTTGTTAATACACCAGAGGAACAAGCGACACTGAAAATTTTTGATTACAAGTATAACGGTTATGTAGCTGAGTACTTAGATGCTCATGCATTAGATGTTGTATTTGGAAAAATGTCAGTTGATGATTTTGCATCAGGTATGCAAAAAGAAGTAGCAGATAAAATTGCCAAAGACAGTTCTAATAAATAATATCAAGCAATTGTGATATAGAGGGCAAAATCCGGACTATATTTAAACTACAAAACTGTTTATTACCTCGAACGCAAAGTATTAAAAAATGATGTAATTATATAGTTCGGTTTTTGCTTTAGACAAAAAGTAAGGGAGTAGAAAGGGTTTCTTTACATACTCTTATTGAGAGAATATTAGCTAGGAAAACTTTCTCTTATTCAATTATTTAAGAAAGGAAAATATGCTATGTTGGCAACGAATACTGAAACAATAGCTACTTCAAATAAAGGAAAGCATCATCAAACAAAAAAAATAATACCATGGTTATTTATAGCGCCCCATCTGATTATTTTTACCATTTTCTTTCTAATTCCTGTTATTTTTGGAATCTATGTATCTTTTACTGATTGGGATTTATTTGGGCTTCCGACTTTTATAGGATTAGACAATTATAAGGAATTATTTTTCCAAAAGGATTCCACTTTTTATGGACAGTTGCGTATAGGTTTATTAAACACTTTTAAATTCGTACTTTTTTCAGTTCCTTTTTGTATAGCAGTACCATTAGTATTAGCAGCAGCTCTAAATACAAAACCCAAACTAGGAAAAATTTTTCAATCAATATTCTATATGCCCTCTCTTTTTGCTATTTCAGCAGTAGTAATCATATGGACATTGATTTTCAATGTTAATTATGGACCAATAAATACTATGTTGGAGTCTGATATACCTTGGACTAGTACACAACCATATGCATGGGTGACTCTTGTTATTGTGACTGTATGGTGGACAATTGGAGGCAATATGGTTATTTATCAGGCTGCACTGAACGGTATTCCCAAAGATTATTATGAAGCTGCAGATATTGATGGAGCCAGTTCAATTCAAAAATTTCTGAAAATCACACTGCCTGCAATCAAAGGTCAAATTTTATATACGTTAGTGATGACAACTATTGCTCAATTCAATATTTATGGTCAACCATTGATGCTAACAGGTGGAGGGCCAGCCAATTCCACACGAGTATTATTAATGTACATTCAGCAAAATGCTTTTGGCTCAGGACAATCAATCGCTGGTATTGCTTCAGCTATGGCGGTTATATTGGGGATTTGTATTATGATCGTATCAGCTATCCAGTTTAAATTGTTACGTAAGGAAGACTAGGGGGAATATATGATGAGTAAAAAGAAAAGATTTTCCATTTCACAGTTAGTCGCTTTTATATTCTTATTTGCGATGGCATGTATCTGGATTATTCCTCTGGGATATGGGGTATTAACATCTTTTAAATCAGAAATGGAACTTATGACTTCTGGATTTAAAGTCATGCCGATTGAATGGGTTTTGACCAATTATCAAGAGTTATTGATAAATAATACAAGTACTCCAATAATTCGCTGGTTTATGAATTCTCTATTAATCTCTGTTTCGCATACTCTGTTGGTATTGATTGTCGTTTCCCTGTCAGCTTTTGCGTATAGTCGCTTGAAATTTAAGGGGAAACATGCGTTGTTTTCATTCTTGTTAGCCACAATGATGTTCCCAAGTGTTGTGAATCTGATTCCTCTATATAAAATAATTGATATTCTTGGTTGGGTAAATACACCATTAGCTATGATTGTCCCGGGTGCGGCAGGTGTGTTTAATATTTTCTTGGTGAAACAGTTTATGGATAATATTCCAAAAGATTTTGATGAAGCTGCTCAAATTGATGGTGCAGGTGAGGGTACAATTTTCTTCAAAATAATCTTACCACTAATCAAACCAGTACTATTAGTAGTTTCATTATTTGCCTTTACTGGATCATGGAATGACTTTTTATGGCCTTCAATCGTTTTTAATGATATCGAAAAAATGCCGATTACATCTGGCTTGCAGCTATTACAAGGAATGTATGTATCCAAACCAACTTTGCTGATGGCAGGTGCATTGATAGCTATCGTACCAACGTTCATTTTGTACTTGTTTGCACAAAAATATTTTCTACAGTCTATGTCATTGTCTGCAGGTGTGAAAGGATGATTCTAGTTGGATAGAAAAGTTGAACGACGAATGGTTTGTACAATTGGTATCTGGCAAATTATCGATGGCTTGATAACAATTTTATATTTTGGATTATATAAATTAGCTCCTTTGAGTGGAAAAATAGCTAGTGAAATGTCTAGTCAGGCAAGTCAAACATTAAACAGTAGCATGTTTACCTTAACCTGTACATTTGGTTCATTGTTGATTGGCTTAGGTATTATGAACCTTGTGATAGCAAAACGTTATTTGAAAGATGAGCAAATTGCTAAAAAAATAGGTTTTTTTCTATTGGCACAAGGGATATTTTCCTATTTTATCTTAGATATACCTGCAATGGTTCTAAGTATTGCAACAGGTGTAGTTTACTTTGCTAAAAATAAAGCAATGAAGCGAATGGTTATTGCTAATACAAAGGTTAATTGAATCGTGAAAAAGAGATGATATTGCATAGCAATCAAATAAAATTTGTTAAAAAGAGAGGTAGAAAAAATGAGAAGTGAATATCCTCGTCCGCAATTTGTCAGGAAAGATTGGCAAAATTTAAATGGCGAGTGGGCATTTGCATTTGATGATAAGGACATGGGAAAAAGAGATCAATGGTTTGTTAAACCAGAAGTCTTTGATAAAAAAATTCAAGTTCCTTTTGTTTATCAAACTAAATTAAGTGGAATTAACAGTCAAGAAATTCATGATATTGTTTGGTATCAAAAGCAATTCAATTGGACGGAAAATCCAAACAAGCGGTGCTTACTCCATTTTGGGGCAGTAGATTATCAAGCAGAAGTATATGTGAATGGTCTTTTAGCAGGAACACATACTGGTGGACACACTCCGTTTTCACTTGATATTAGTCAATTAGTAAAAGAAAACGATAATATCTTGACTGTACGAGTACAAGACTTTCATGATAGTGAAGAGATTCCTCGTGGGAAACAATTCTGGAAACCAGAATCTTCAAGTATATGGTACACCAATACTACCGGTATCTGGCAGACAGTATGGCTAGAGCCGGTTGAAGAGTTCTTTATAAAAAACGTAAAGTTCACACCTAATATTGATAACGGAACAGTAGATATTTCTATAAAAATCAATAAGTTAGCGGCAAATCAATATATTAGGTATTCTATTTCATTCAAGGGCGAGTTACTAGTTGAGGATGTTATTAAAGTTGCCACTCAAGAAATCATTCGAACAGTGGATATATATGATAAAACAATTTTCCGCAGCAACTTTCATGATGTTGGCTGGACTTGGTCTCCTCGTACCCCTAACTTATTTGATGTAGAGTTAGAACTGGAAGATCAACAAAAAGGTGTTCTAGACCATGTATCTTCTTATTTTGGAATGCGGAAAGTCCATACGGAGAACGGGATGGTTTTTTTAAACAATCAACCATTTTATCAAAAGCTGGTATTAGATCAAGGATATTGGCCAGATGGGCTATTGACAGCGCCAACAGATGAAGACTTTAAAAAAGATATTCAATTAGCCAAGGATATGGGATTTAATGGTTGCCGTAAGCATCAAAAGATAGAAGATCCACGATTCTTATATTGGGCAGATCAGATGGGTTATATCGTATGGGGAGAATGCGCATCAACGATATCTTATTCTCCCGATGCAGTGACGAATCTAACAAACGAATGGTTTGAAATAATAGAGAGGGATTATAACCATCCATCCATCATTACTTGGGTACCGTTAAATGAAAGTTGGGGAGTACCTGAAATTCATAGTAATAAACAACAACAAAGCTTTTCACAAGGAATTTACTATATGTTACACGCCTTGGATCGAACTCGGCTAGTTATATCTAATGATGGCTGGGAAATGACTGAAACTGATATCTGTGCTATTCATAACTATTCACATGGACAAAAAAATGAGATTAATAAATATAATCATTTCAGAAAGACGTTAAAAAATGTAGAAGGCTTAGTTCATATGCCACCTGGAAAATGGGCAATTTTTGCAGAAGGATTTGAATATAAAGGACAACCAATTCTTTTGACAGAATTTGGTGGTATTGGATACAAAGTGAATGGTCAAGTTGGATGGGGATACACAACTGTTGAAAATGATGATCAATATTTAGAAGACTATAAACGTATAATGGATGCCATTTATGATTCAGAAGCTCTCTGGGGCTACTGCTATACCCAGCTTACTGATGTGGAACAAGAAATCAATGGGATTCTAACATATGATCGTCAGCCAAAAGTCGATTTAGAAAAAATCAAAGAAATCAATGACCAGTATTTCCCAGAACGTATTAATTTAAGAGGACAATGGTAAATATCAGCTATACCAAAGTGATAGAATTACTCAGCTGTTTTTATGATTAAGCCATTTTAGTGGTCTTACAGAGATTTTACTATATCCAGAATTCTACACTAATCAGTATATTTTGAAGGTAGACATGAAATTTAACGATAATAATAAAACTGTGATCGCATAATCTTATCTTTAATAATAATGGAAAATTTTTATTGATATATCACTTTAGAACGCAACAGCTAGACATAATTAACAAATTTAAGGAGAAAATAAACATATGGAAATAGAAAGAAAATCACACCCCCGACCACAATTTATTCGCAAAAATTGGTGTTCGCTTAATGGGACGTGGGATTTTAGATTTGATGATGATAATAATGGATTAATTAAAGATTGGTCTAAAGGATTTAAAACAGAAACAACTATTAATGTGCCATTTACTTATGAAACCAAGGCCAGTGGAATACACAGAGAAGAACCGCATTCTGTGATATGGTACCAAAAATGTTTTGAGTCTGACAAAGATAAAAAACTATTGACTTTGTATTTTGAAGGCGTTGATTATAATTCTTCTGTATGGGTAAACGGTACACTGGTCGGAACTCATCAAGGTGCGTATGAGCGGTTTTCTTTCGACATTTCGTCCTTAGTGGTTAATGGAGAGAATAGGATTGTTTTAAGAGTAGAAGACTCGCTTGATTGTGAACAGCCTCGAGGAAAACAGAGATGGAAAAAAGACAATTTTGGTTGTTGGTATATTCAAAATACAGGAATTTGGAAATCGGTTTGGCTTGAAGAAAAGATATCTCCAATTTCATTAGAAATGGTGAAAATCACCCCTCATTTGGATGAAGATCAAGTGATATTTCAGCCAAATGTGAATGCACCAATCGAGTTTAGTGAAGATTTGATTTTTGAAGCAATTATTACTTTTGAAGAAGAACTGATTAGTAAAGTTCAAGGTAATTTGCATAAGAAAATGCAGAGATTTACTTTGGATACTCGTTCTAAAGAAGATCCTAATTGGGGTACTAAGGTTTGGTGTCCGAATGATCCTAATTTATATAATGTAACTTTTCGATTATATAATTCAGATAAGCAACTTTTAGATGAAGTATCTAGTTATTTTGGAATGCGAAAAATTCATATAAAAAATGGTCAAATCTTGTTAAACAATACGACATTATACCAACGATTAATTTTGGATCAAGGCTATTGGCCAGAATCATCTATTACACCGCCTTCTGTTGAAGCAATGGAGTTAGATTTATCTCGCATAAAGGAATTAGGCTATAACGGATTACGAAAACACCAGAAGATAGAAGATGAACGATTCTTGTACTTATGCGATAAAATGGGGATGTTGGTGTGGAGCGAGATGCCTTCAACCTATGTTTTCAATGATATCGCTGTAGAAAATTTTGCTTCTGAATGGCAAGCAATCATTAAGCAATACTACAACCATCCAAGTATTATTACGTGGGTACCCTTCAATGAATCATGGGGAATTAAAGATATTGCTCATAGTAAAGAGCAGCAAGCTTTTACTGAAATGATTTATTATTTGACAAAAGCATATGACCCAGAACGACCAGTTATTACAAATGACGGTTGGGTGCATACTATTTCTGATATTTTAACATTACATGATTATGAAGAATATGGAGAGATGCTTGCAACTCGTTATGCTAATAAAGAGGCGATTGTTAATAACAAAATTCAATTTAATAATGATTTTTTTGCCTTTGCAAATGGATACACATATAAAAATCAACCGGTAATAATTTCAGAATTTGGCGGGATTGCATTTTCAACTGCAAAAGAAAGTGAATGGGGGTATGGCCATCAAGTAGTATCAAATGAAGAATTTATGACTCGCTTTGATAAGGTGCACAAGGCTATTCAAGATTTACCATATGTAGTGGGATATTGTTATACACAACTGACAGACGTAGAACAAGAGGTCAATGGATTACTTGATTTAAACCGCCAACCCAAAATCGAGGTTTCCCAAATTGCTGAGATTAATGCACGCCGTTTGAAGTAAGCTAAATAACAATAAAAAGTAATATGGAGCTATAACCAGAATAAAATACTGGTTATAGCTCCATTTATATACAAAATATGAATGGAAAAATTTTTGTTTTCGTACGGTCTTTTGGTATATCATGTATGGATTGATTTTGGGCTTTTTTGCAAGTTTATTAGGGATCGGTGGCGGACCAATCAATGTTTCCTTATTCTAAATAATGAAAATAGATTTGCAAATTTACAGACAGACAGTGTCTGAAGACTATACAACTTTAGGCTTGCAGATATTAAACCGATAAATGTTCCAAATTGTCACTTTGCTACTATCATTCATTGCGACAGGATAAAGATTTATGAGAGAAAGAAACGAAAAATTATTTTTATGACTTAATATAGCAAGTGAACAGCTGATTACTAGAATAAAAATTTCCTTTAAAATAACTTCCTGCAATCCCACCATCTTTATTTCCCAATCCCCAATGCGTACTTTTTTGTTTTTTACCATATTTGTTTTATCATTAAATAGAATAAAAAATATAAAAAACGAATAAAAGTAGTGTTTTTTCATTCTATTGGTATTTGAATGTCTTAAAAGATAACGGATTTCTAATTAAATCAAGGATGGGGGAGTATTTATGAAAGGTATCATTTTAGCGGGAGGTTCCGGGACGCGTTTATATCCTTTGACTCAGGCGACATCAAAACAATTAATGCCAGTCTATGATAAGCCGATGATCTATTATCCAATGTCTGTGTTGATGTTGGCGGGAATCAACGAGATTTTGATTATTTCGACACCGCAAGACACACCGCGGTTTGAAGAGCTATTTGGCGATGGCAGTCAGTATGGCATTCATATCGAGTATGCGGTACAGCCGAGTCCGGATGGTCTGGCGCAGGCTTTTATTATCGGCGAAGATTTTATTGGAGAGGATAATGTATGTCTGATTTTGGGAGACAATATCTATTACGGCGGCGGATTGTCGAAGATGCTGCAGCGGGCGGCACAAAAAGAGACTGGTGCGACGGTATTCGGTTATCACGTGAATGATCCGGAACGCTTTGGTGTCGTGGAATTCGATAAAAATATGCAAGCGATTTCTATCGAAGAAAAACCGGAAGTCCCTAAATCAAATTATGCGGTAACTGGATTGTATTTTTATGACAATGACGTGATCGAGCTTGCGAAACAGATCAAGCCGTCAGCGCGTGGAGAGTTAGAGATCACAGATATCAATCAAGCCTATTTGAAAAAAGGCAAGTTGTCCGTTGAGATCATGGGACGGGGCTTTGCTTGGCTGGATACAGGGACCCATGAGTCGTTGCTGGAAGCTTCGACATTTATCGAAACCATCGAAAAACGACAAAATCTGAAAGTCGCTTGTCTGGAAGAGATCGCCTATCGGATGGGCTATATCACCAAAGAGAAACTGGTAGAATTAGCACAGCCATTGAAAAAAAATCAATACGGGCAATATCTGCTCCGTTTAGCGGATGAGGTGTAAGTATGGGAAGAATCAATATAACAGAAACAAAATTAACAGATGTCAAACTGATCGAGCCAGCCGTATTCGGCGATCATCGCGGGTTCTTTACTGAGAGCTATTCAAAATCTGATTTTGAAGAAGCTGGCATTTTGTTTGATTTTGTTCAAGACAATCATTCCTTATCGACACAGCCGGGAGTTTTGCGAGGATTGCATTTTCAAAAAGGCGATGCGGCGCAAACGAAACTGATCCGCGTGGTGACTGGTGTTGTCTGGGACGTGATCGTGGATATCCGTAAAGGCAGTCCTACTTATGGGCAATGGGAAGGCTACATTTTATCTGAATACAATCATCGGCAATTACTGGTGCCAAAGGGCTATGCTCATGGTTTTGTGACGCTGACACCAGATGTGAATTTCTTGTATAAATGCGACAACTATTATAATGCCGAAGCCGATGGCGGGATCGCCTTTGATGATCCGGATCTGGCGATCGATTGGCCGATTGCAGTGGATAAAGCGATTATGTCGGAAAAAGATCACAAGCATCCGACACTAAAAGAATTTGAAAAAGAAAATCCGTTTGTATACGGTGAAATCTAAGGGATGGAGGAGAAGGCAATGAAGAAGATCATCGTTACCGGCGGTGCCGGTTTTATCGGTTCTAATTTTGTCCATTATGTCGTCAACAACCATCCAGACGTTCATGTGACAGTTCTGGATAAATTGACTTATGCCGGCAATCGGGAAAATCTAGCAGGATTACCGGAAGACCGTGTAAAATTGGTAGTAGGAGACATCACTGACGCTGCATTAGTCGATGAATTAGTTTCTCAAACAGACGCGGTGGTTCATTACGCGGCGGAATCTCATAATGACAATTCACTGAAAGATCCATTCCCGTTTGTGCAGACGAATCTGATCGGTACCTACACACTGATCGAAGCCTGCCGCAAACATGGCGTGCGGTATCATCATGTATCGACAGACGAGGTTTATGGCGACCTGCCGTTGCGGGAAGATTTGCCGGGACATGGAGAAGGCGCGGGAGAGAAATTCACACCGGAAACAGCCTATAATCCCTCAAGTCCTTACTCTTCTACGAAAGCTGGTTCCGATCTTTTGGTTCGTGCATGGGTCCGTTCCTTTGATTTGCAGGCGACCATCTCCAATTGTTCCAATAATTATGGTCCGTATCAGCATATTGAGAAATTCATTCCTCGCCAGATCACGAATATCTTAAGCGGGATCCGTCCTAAACTATACGGCGAAGGAAAAAATGTGCGGGATTGGATCCATACCAATGATCATTCGGCGGCTGTGTGGCTGATCTTGACGAAAGGCAAAATCGGCGAGACTTATCTGATCGGCGCAGACGGTGAAAAAGACAACAAGACCGTTTTAGAATTGATTTTAGAATTGATGGGGCAACCGAAAGACGCCTACGATCAAGTCAAGGATCGTGCCGGACACGACTTGCGCTACGCCATTGATGCGACGAAATTGCGCGAAGAATTGGGCTGGCAGCCGGAATTCACTGATTTTCGAGAAGGGCTGGCAGATA
Source organism: Enterococcus mediterraneensis (assembly GCF_900604485.1). Lineage (NCBI taxonomy): Bacteria > Bacillati > Bacillota > Bacilli > Lactobacillales > Enterococcaceae > Enterococcus > Enterococcus mediterraneensis. Next base: position 712,103 of record NZ_UWOP01000001.1, on the reverse strand, counting down.
CGATCGCTTGGTATACGGAGAATAAAGATTGGTGGCAAGCGGAAAAAAGCGCGGTAGAAGAAAGTTACAGAAAAAATGGACAATAAAAGTATTAAAAAAGCAGAAGCAGTTCTGCTTTTTTTGAAAGGATGATCAGCATGATCTTGATTACCGGAGGAAACGGACAGTTAGGAACAGAACTGCGATTATTATTAGAAGAACAGGGAGTGGCTGACGTCATCGCCACGGATTCTCATGACCTGGATGTGACGGAAGAAAAAGAAGTACTGGCGTTTGTTCAGGAAAAGCGGCCGTCTGTCATTTATCATTGCGCGGCATATACCGCAGTGGATAAAGCCGAGGAAGACAGAAAATTAGATGAAGCTGTCAATGTTACCGGTACGAGAAATGTTGCTTTGGCAGCAAAAGCAGTAGATGCGATCTTGGTTTATATCGGCACCGATTATGTGTTTGACGGCAAGAAAAAAAACGGCGAGTATCAAGTAGATGATCCAACCAATCCGTTGAACGAATATGGTCGGACAAAATTGTTAGGGGAGCAAGCGGTCCAAGAGATCATGGACAATTATTACATCATCCGGACATCTTGGGTCTTTGGGGCATACGGGCATAACTTTGTATTTACCATGAAAAATCTGGCAAAGACCCGAGACACACTGACAGTGGTCAATGATCAGTTCGGCCGCCCCACATGGACGCGGACATTGGCGGAATTTATGGTTTATGTCATCCAGCAAAAAGCACCCTATGGTATCTACCATCTTTCCAATGACAACAGCTGTTCTTGGTATGAATTTGCCAAAGCGATCTTGAAAGATCAGCCGGTCGAGGTCTTACCGGTGACATCTGAAGAGTATCCGCAAAAAGCAAAACGACCGCAATATTCCGTGATGGATCTAAGCAAAGCCAAAGCACTAGGCTTCAAGATCCCTACTTGGCAAGAAGCACTAACCAAAATGTTGGAAAAATTATAACTTCAAAAAGTTCAATGAAATAAAATCTGAAAAAAGGACAAACTCTTAAAGCAAAGATGAAACAGCCCGTCATCGATAGCTGTTCTTTGCGAATAACGATAATAACAGCTAAACTGGAATTATGTCATAAGTCGAGCAAAGCGGCATTTTAACCTACATGTTTCAAACAGATTCCGCAATAAGTAAAAGGTGATGTGTGAAGTGTTTGAAAGTCAGAGCGGTTATTTTGTACCTCACCGACTTGTGTCATGATTTCTTTTTTTAGGAGCAATGTGTATGCGAAAATTTTTGATCTATTTGATTTCTTTTCTTTTATCTTTTGGTTTTGCCTTTCTTTTAGTGGATTTTTTAGTGATCCCTACGCTGGACAGTTATCCGCGTTTTCAAAATATGATGGATCGTTTCGCTTATACGGAGCTGATTCTGGTGATTTTTGTCGGATTGGCTGTGTGGCTGTTTTATATCCAATGGCGTCTGAAAAAATTATCAACTATTTATTTGTACCTGTTTTACAGTGTTTATTTCTTTTTACTGTTTGTCGTACTTTTTACTAAAGCGAGTCATTACCATACGATGACGTTGGAGCTTTTTGATTTTGTCAGCAGTGACCCGAAAGTGATCTTGGACGCCGTGTTGAACCTCGTCTATTTTATTCCTTTAGGCGTGTTGTACGGATTGAAGGCGACCTTCAAAGAATTTATTATCATTGCGCTGCTTACGATCTTAGGAATCGAAAGCATCCAATATTTGTTTTATATCGGAACATTTGCGCTGAGTGATATTTTATTGAATTTTATCGGCTGCGGGATCGGTTATCTCATATGTGACCTGTTACGTCCGCGCTTTACACAACATGATTATCGACGGAGAATGATCCGTAAATAAATATAAGGAGAATGCTTATGAAAATCGAACATATCGCCATCTGGGTAGATGACCTTGAAAAAATGAAAAATTTCTATCAAACATATTTTCATGTCACCAGCAATCAAATGTACCATAATCAAAAAACGGGATTTCGTTCCTACTTTTTAGAATTTGAAGAAGGCAGCAGGATCGAACTGACCAATAAAAAACATTTGTCCCCACGGATCGCAGACAGTCTGGGATATACTCATCTTGCGATCGCGGTGGGAAATAAAAGTGATGTGGATGCTATGACCGAGCGCTTTGTCACAGATGGTTTTCCTTTATTAAGTGGTCCGCGAACCACAGGCGACGGGTATTATGAATCAGTGATCCAAGATCCAGAAGGAAATCTGATCGAACTAACGACGGATCAATAACCTTAATTGTTTTGTCCTCTTTCCGATAATGTTATAATGAGGAAAAGGGGGCGCTTACAATGGACGGATATAAATCAATTCTAGTAGCGATCGACGGGTCGAAAAATGCGGACAAAGCATTCAACGAAGCGGTCAATATCGCCGTACAAAATCAAGCAAGTCTTTACATCGCAGCCATCATCAATGAAGAGGAGCTGTCTACCAGTTCTTTTGCCTACTCGAAGATTTTAAAAGAGGAGCAGGAAAAAACTGAAGTGGATATGTTGAAACGCATCCATGATGCCAAAGAAGCTGGACTATCTCAGGTTGAACCGATCGTCGAAGTTGGAGATCCTAAAGTGTTTATCACAAAAACGATCCCTGAAGCCCATATGATCGATCTGATCATTGTCGGCGCGACAGGAATGGGATCCATCACTCGTGAAAAAGTCGGATCGACCACCCAGTATATTGTGGACAATTCCCCATGCAGTGTATTGATGGTGAAATAATTCAGTCAAAAATCCAACATCTGAAAAGGTGTTGGGTTTTTTATTGATAAAAGATACTTAAAAAGAAGTTAGCTGTAAAGACCTCCCAATAGAAATTCGCGATGACGATAATTTTGATGCAATAAGGTAATAAAAAAGCCGTTTCAAGAAACCGTTTAGGGTTCTGAAATGGCTTTTTTTGAGAAAATGTCTTATTTTATCTGCTTTTTTAATGGAAGCTGCGGGTTGCGATAAACTGTCCTTCCGCTGTTTCCACAATGGTTTCGATACCGTGACACAGCTGGTCGGTTGCTTCTTCTTCAATCTCCATCAATAGAACCTGATGATTCGACATCGGCAATCCGATGACACGATTGGTTGTCGTTAGATGAAGCTGCATCAATGATTGGATTTGTTGAGACAGCTGTTTTAATTCGCTTTTTTTCTTAGTCAAACGCCACTGTTCCTGCTGGAAAAGACGTAGACTGCCAAAAAGGATTGCATTTTTGACGGTGGTTTCACGTACTACTTTTTTTAACATTTTTTTATCCCTCATTTAAGCCAAACGCTCTACTGGCGAATGAGTGATCGACAGGGGAGCGTCTGAGTGGACAGTAACCGTTAGTTTTGGACGATAGTTTTTCGCGATTTGACGCAGGTGATTGATCTCTTCTTTTGGACAATCTACATAAAAAATAATCCCATCATACTGTTCCTCAAACTGTTTGAGAAATGCTTCGGCTTGTTGGAGCCATTTGGCAGGATCAGACAAACTCGTATAAAAAATAACTTGTTTATTCCGGAGCTGCGTTTGCGGCAAAGAATCGGCGTAGCCGACGATTGCGATTTTATTTCCTGTATGTTGTTTTTTGATATGTTCCCACACATAGTTGATCTTTCGTTCATTTCCTTCAATAATGTACATGACTAAATCTCCTTTTTCTTTTTCGATCCATTTGATTTAGCAGGCAGTAATAGCCCTACTAAAAAGGATAATTCATGCATGGCTATCACCCCCTTTATAAAAAATAACAAAAGATATTAAATTCCATTGTAACATGTTCCATAAATAAAGCAACTAATAAAGATGTCGGCGGGCGAAATCCGCTTTTTTTATATCGACCTTTGATTCAGCATACGATCGCCTTTGGTTTGCCTAAGCGTTCTTCGCGGTCATTGATTTTTCTGATGATCTCCAATTCGTTTTCTATGTGATAGTTTTTCATCATGTCTCCGCGCTTTCCGGGGATATCGGCAATAGTCAGGCTGCGGATGACATGATTGATCTCGTTGGTGCCTAGTATTTGCAAGTATTCTTGCAGCGGGAGGTATTCGTGAAGCAAGTCATAACTCCATTCGCGTTTGACGATTCCTTGGCAGATAAAACCTAATTGCATACTGTTGTGGATGCTTTTTCGCGTGAGCTCGCAACGGATCTGAAATCCATTGCGCAGATGGATGCAAGTATCTAGTGCCCCTTCTTCAATGGCGGAGATTTGTGCGGGATTGATCCAAATGGTTGGTTTGCTGTTGATAGCACCGAGAGGGATCAACGAATAATTGGGCAATCCGCATGAAAGTTTGTAATGGTAGTGATGAAAAACAGTCGCGAGGGCATAGCGATACAGCTTCGGCTGGATATGAAGATGGGTTTGGATAAGTGAGTTGATTATCTGATAGTTGCAGCTTTCCACGCATTGAAACAAGTCCTCTGTCAAAACGAAACACTGTCTGTAATGTTCCTTCTCAACAGGGATCAATGCATAGATCGTTTGGTAAGTGGGAAACTCCGCGACAGGCTCGATTTTTGACGTCAACGTATCAATATTTTTCTGATGAAAAATTGTCGTTTGCCGTATGTTTGTTTCCGTTATACTTGCTTTGAAATCTCGAGCTGCGAAAGTTCCTGATTTGCCAATGTTTTTGTGACCAACTGATTTTTCCATGACTAAACACATCCTCATAACTAAAATTAGTAAAACGATCTTCCATTAATAATTACGATAGTTTTTTCAATCTTTTTTTCTAGATTGCGCTGATTTTGCGGAAATAGCAGGATCAGCGGGATTTTTTTCTTTGCTATTCTTTAGTTACCGGCCGGAATTGTGAAAAAGGATGAACGAGATGGAAAATCAAGAGATCGAAGAATTATTGCGGGAGTATCAGGAGTTGATGGAGATCGTCTTGTCAAAAGTCGGCATCTATAAACGTCACGCTGAGTATGATGATTGTTTACAAGAATTACGGATTCTTTGCTATGAGATGATCGTCCCCTTCACTTCTCGAGAAACTTTTGAGAAACAGTATCCCAAAGGTTTCTTGTTTCAAAAATTATGCTGGCATGTACGGGACTTCCAGCGAAGAAATAGAAAAATCCAAGCTAAAGAATCAGGAGATGAGCTTTTATTGGAACAGCTTCCGGCAGAAATCGCTGTAGAGTTGCGGGAATATTTCACGGATCTATGGGCAGCCCTTCAACAAAAAGAACAAAAAATGCTGTTAAAACTGCTTCAAGAAAACGAAAAACCATTGAGCCGACAGACGCGGCATCACTATCGTAAACAGTTGCGAAAAAAATTTCAAAAAAATGAAAAAAGCGTTTGACATTTTGCCTGTAAATTTCGTTATAAGGGTGTAAGGCGCGCAACTTACTAAAACAAAAACTGGGAGGTAAAAAATATGAAAGCAAGTGTAACGACTGAATTAGGGATCATGTACCAAGAAGATGGGAAAGAACGGTTGTCCAAACAACGAATGACAAATGTCGTTGAAAATCCGGCAGAAGAAGACATCTTGGCTTTAGGCGACGTCTTTGACAACTTAGCGCCGCAATCTGCCGCAGTGGTGAGTGTCGTTGAAACAGTTGCTACTGAATACGTGAAATAAGGAGGAGATCTAAATGAAAAAACTGCACATGACATTTTTAAACGAAGAAGGTAAAAAACACAAATTGATTCCGCGATTCGCTGATGAGAATCTCTCGGCGATCCAAGTCCAAACAGCGATGAACGAACTGACACAACTGCCGCTTTTTGAAAAGGCGGGTGTCGCATTATTTACTCAAGTCGACAGTGCAAAATATGTCGAAGTGATCGAGACTGAATTGTTTTAATTGATTTTTGAATGGGAAAATCGGGGTGACCGGTTTTTCCATTCTTTTTTAGGAGGGGAAGAAATGATTCCTAAACCAGCGATCATCGATATCAGTGAATGGCAGCTGCCTTCAAAGATCGATTATGATAAGTTAGCAAAACAGATTTCAGGGGTGATCGTGCGGATCCAATACGGTTCTGCTTATGAGGACAAACACTATCGAACCCATATCAGAGAATTTAAAAAACGCGGTATCCCGATCGCTGTTTACGCGTGGGTCCGCGGTGTGGATCATAAGGATATGGAAAAAGAAGCGGAGCTGTTTTGGCTGAGAGGAAAGGAATTCGAACCGAGTTTTTGGTGGTTGGATATCGAAGAGTTCTCCATGGCAGATATGCGAAGCGGCTGTGAATATTACCGACGAAAGCTAAAAAAATCCGGAGCGAAAAAAGTCGGAGCGTATATCGCTAACCATCTTTATCAGCGCTTGAACATCGACACGAAAGCCTTTGACGGGATCTGGCTGCCGACATATGGCGTAAATGATGGATTCTATTTAGGCGCGGATCCCACCGCTTCAAAAAATTATGATCTTCATCAATATACTTCCAATGGCCGATTGCCCGGCTATAATGGGGCGTTGGATCTAAATCGATTGAATGGAAAGCCATTTGATTATTTTTTCGACAAAAACGCGGCAGGCCCTGTGGAAGGAGGTACGATCACTATGAAGACATTCACTTTGATGACGGATATTTATCTGCGGAAATCCGCGGATCCTAAAGCTGCGGCCATCACTTTATTAAAACAAGGGCAGCAGGTGAAGATCAATGACATCTGTATCGCAAATGGTTATCTATGGGGAATCCAGCCTCGCGATGATGGATCGAAGGGCTTTCTGGCTCTGGGCGAATTTTCTGGATTCGGCAGATTTTAATAAAGGGTAATCACCAAAACAGAATACTTGTCAGAAAAAGCTGAGCATGGTATCTTACACTTACAATAAGTAAGTGATAGGAGGGGCACAGGGTGAAGTATTATTTTGACGCAGGAGAAGCGGGCGGAAAAAATCTATTGCTGCTTCATGGCACTGGCGGAGATGAATATTCGCTAGTAGACATCGCCCGTTTTTTAGATGGTTCATGTCGGATTCTTTCGTTTCGTGGGGAAGTCCAAGAAGAAGGAATGAATCGATTTTTTAAACGCAACGGATTAAATCAATTTGATTTTGACAGTCTAGAAGAAGAAGCGGACCGCTTGTACGAAGAAATCAAACAAATGAGTGAAGAAAAACAAGTACCGCTGGAAGACTGGATTTTGGTAGGCTATTCAAATGGCGCGAATATCGCGGCTCATTTGTTGTTGGAAAGAGAAACAAAGTTGACTAAAGGAATCTTTTTCCACCCAATGTCACTAGAAGTCCATACCAAAGATTTTTCATTAGCGGATAAAAAAGTCTGGTTGTCTTTTGGTGATGGCGATCCGATCGTCAGCCCTGAATCCTTCAATGAGTTGGCAGAAAACTTTGAAAAACGCGGTGCCGATGTTACGATCGAACATACCACAACTGGGCATCAAATCAACATGGCGGAACTGGGATCCGCAAGAAATTGGCTGAATACAAAAGGATAAAGAAAAGGACAAAGTAAAGTCGCAGACTTTTACTTTGTCCTTTTTGTTTTTTCGCAGATCGACATCATCAGATAACTGATCACGTGATGGAAAAATCTGTTGGAATTTTGCTCTATCTCTTCCGCTTATCCAAGTTTGCGTTCAAAAGGATCGCTGGATACGCCTTTATCCAATACTTGTTTTGCATATTCTTGTGCGCTAAAGAGGGAGTGATCGCGGTAGTTGCCGCATTCTTTTGCGGAAACAGCGGGAACATAGTCGGTTTCAACAACGTGTTTTTGCAAAACAGTTACTAAGGCGTCGCGAATCTCTTCTGTGGTGTGTTCGCCCCACAGGATCAAATAAAATCCAGTACGACAGCCCATTGGTGATAAGTCGATAACACCTGTCAAATAATCCCGCAAGTTGACGGCTAACAGATGTTCTAATGTGTGGACCGCAGCAGTCGGCAGGGCATCTTCATTCGGCTGCAAAAAACGCAGGTCATATTTTTGGATCAATGTATCATTATTGACCTCAGTTCCGGCAAGGCGGACATAAGGTGCTTTTACTGTATTATGGTCTAATTCAAAACTTTCTACTCGTGCCATAAGTATCCTCCTAATAATCGATTGTGGTAACTATAACAAAAAAATAAGCGGCTTTCAATTCCCTAAAAATTACAAGTGTTGCTGAAATTGTCTGAAAAGTGTGATAAAATAGCAAAAAGTTTAGTTTATGAGGAGTGAAGTCAATGAGTACTCAATATCGTGTTGCCGTTGTTGGCGCAACAGGTGCGGTGGGCACCAAAATGATCGAAATGCTGGAACAAACATCTTTGCCGTTGGCGGAAGTGAAGTTATTGGCATCTAAGCGTTCAGCTGGAAAAACTCTGAACTTTAATGGCCAAGAATTAGTAGTGGAAGAACTGGTTCCAGAATCTTTCGAAGGGATCGACCTTGCTTTGTTCAGTGCAGGCGGCGGGATCTCCAAGAAATTTGCGCCGGAAGCGGTCAAACGCGGAGCAGTGGTCGTTGACAATACCAGTTATTTTCGGATGGATCCGGAAGTGCCGCTGGTAGTTCCAGAAGTAAATAAAGAAGCACTGCATCAACACAAAGGAATCATCGCCAATCCTAACTGTTCAACGATCCAAATGATGGTGGCGTTGGAACCGATCCGCCAAGCAGCAGGTCTTGACCGGATCATCGTTTCCACATACCAAGCAGTTTCCGGTGCAGGAGCGCAAGCTATGGAAGAATTGAAACGGGAAACACTGTCTTATTTGGACGGAACTCCTGCGAATGAGTTGAATCCTGAAATCTTGCCATCTGGCGGAGATAAAAAGCATTATCCTATCTCATTTAACGCATTGCCTCAAATCGATGTGTTTGCCGAAGATGATTATACCTATGAAGAATGGAAAATGATCAACGAGACTCACAAGATCATGGACGATCAAGCGATCAAAGTTGCTGCTACATGTGTGCGGATCCCTGTATTCAGCGGACATTCCGAATCAGTTTACATTGAAACCAAAGAAAAAACCGATGTTGCTGCCATCAAAGCGCTGTTAGAAAAAGCACCAGGTGTCGTATTGGAAGATGATCCTAGCAATCAAATCTATCCGCAAGCGTTGAACAGCATCGGCAAAAAAGAAACCTTTGTCGGCCGCATCCGTCGAGATTTGGATGTGGAAAACGGCTTCCACATGTGGGTGGTTTCCGACAACTTGTTGAAAGGCGCCGCTTGGAATTCCGTACAGATCGCCGAAACATTGCATGAAATGGATCTATTACGAGTAGAATAATTTATCGATCAATCTATAAAAGCTAAGAGAAACGCGAGAGGAAAGGCGTTTTTCTTAGCTTTTTAAGCGTTCCCTAAGAAAAATATTGATGAGACAATCCAATTGTGGAAAACGGTTACTTGTGCTATTTTAGGGGCATGAAAGGAGCTGTTTCAATTGGACATCTATTTGAATTTTAACTCTGAATCACGCGAAGCCATGACATTTTATGAAAAAGTTTTTGATACGAAAGCAACAGATATCACGACATACGGAGAAATGCCGGGAATAGAAGAAATGCACTTGTCGGACGAAGCAAAAGATTTGGTCACGAATGCGCGGATGAATATCTATGGAACATTGGTCATGTTCGCGGACGTGCCAAAAGGGGTCGCACCGGAAGTAGTAGTAGGGAACAACATCTCACTAGTCCTGCAGACTACCGCAGAGGAAGAGACCAAAAAACTGTTTGAACAGCTTTCAGAAGGCGGAAAAGTCGAAATGCCGTTAGAAGCGGTACCTTGGGCGAAGCTCTACGGAATGGTGACTGACCGCTTCGGCGTGAATTGGCAGATCAATTATAGTGGGGAATAAGTAGAAAATAGCAAAAAAACTGGAAGACAAGTCAGATAAATCGACTTGTCTTCCAGTTTTTTATTATTCAGTTAGTGTACAAGAAAGATGAACTTATTTATTCAACTCTTTCATTACTTTATCAGGTACATCGGATTCAGATACAGTATTTGGTCCTTTGATGATCCGTTTTTTGCTGATTTCCGCTTTGACGATGGCATTTGGTTGGTAAGGTGTTGGATTTTCACCAGACAGATCATACCCCATCGTTTGTTTTTCACCGTTTTCTTTGACGAAGGTCAGTGTATATTTGTAAGATGACCATCCTTTGATGATTTCACCAGAATCACTTTTTGTTTGTGTTTTTTCAGGTACGGTTTCGGGAATACGAGCATAAGCTGTTTGTCCATTGTACGTGTCATTATAGTAATTGTAACCAAAGTAGCCGGCTACACCAAGTGCGATCAAGAAAATTACTCCGATAATTTTTTTCATAGTTTTTTCAACCTCTCATTTATTGATGAGATAAAAATACCACATCATTTCATAATAAGCCCATTGAAATGACTAACAAAGTTGTAAGCTGGAGCAATTTTTACTTTTCAGCTATTTTTTCAGCAGTTGTTGATTGCGGACCTCATAGATTTCATCTGCAACATTTGCGACAAAATAAGGATCATGGGAAGTAAACAACACGGTCCCCGGATAGGACTGTAAAAAATGTTCCAACGCGGCGATCGTAGACAAATCGATAAAGTTAGTCGGTTCATCTAAGATCAAGACATTGGCAGGTTTGACAAAAGTCAGGGCGATGGAGATCCGAGTGGCCTCGCCACCGCTCAATCGGTTGACCGGTTTGCTAAGTTCTTGTTGGGTAAAACCAAGATTGTTCAACAAGCTGCGGACCAAATGCTCGGAATACTCTGTACGTTTCATCAAAAAGGAAAGGATCGATTCTTCTTCTTGAAGCTGATAATCCATCTGTTGATAAGTACTGAACACGACTTTCGGTGAAAGGGTGATCCCCGGTTGCTTGTTGTAAATATAGTTCAATAATGTCGTTTTTCCGGTGCCGTTGCCGCCCGTGATGGCGATCTTTTTGCCTAATGGAAATTGAAAATCCGCATTGTCTAACAGTTTTTTATTTCCTCTGATCAGTGTCAGATTTTCCGCCATGACTGGAAATTTATTGTGGATGGAAAAGGTCGTGGCAGCGGGAAAATTGATTTTGCGCTGCTGAATAGACTTTGTGACCGTGTCCAGCTGTTCCAGTCGTTTTTCAATGGTTTTAACGGTTTTTTGTGCCGCTTTTTGAACGGTGTCTTTTTGTTTGGAGGCAGACAAACGGCTGGGGCGGATGTTCTGTTTTTTCTTTTTATCAGAAACTTGCGCCATTTTTTCCGCTTGTTCTTTTTTCTTTTGCGCGGAAACCTGAAGACGAGTCTTTTCTTTTTCATAACGGGCAAAGGCATTTTCCTGTGCCAATCGTTCTTCTTCTTTTTGCTGTTGGTAATCATCATAATTGCCGGTAAACTCTCTGACTTGACCTTCGTCGACCTCCCAGATTTTGGTGGCCAGCTGATTGAGAAACGCGCGGTCATGACTGACGAAAATCAGCGTACCATAGTAATAGCGCAACTCTTCGATCAACAGATCGATACTGCGGCGATCAAGGTGAGTAGTGGGCTCATCTAAAAGCAGACCTAGTTGGTAATCAGCCAATGTTTGAACCAGCCGCAATTTGGAAGCTTCGCCGCCGCTGAGGGTCTCAACGCTGTTTGCAGGGATCTTCATTCGTCCCAGCAATTCGTTATCGAGATACTCAGGATACTCTTCGGCAGCAGTAGCGATCTGCGCAAAGTAGGTAAAGTCGGTTTCTCGTTGGATGGTTCCGCGATCAGGTTGAAGTGTTCCGGCGATCAGATTCAGCAAGGTGGTTTTTCCTTGGCCGTTTTTGCCGACGATGCCGATCCGGTCTTGCTGATAAGCCGTCAGGTTGTCGATAGTGAAAATGTCTTTGTTTCCGAAAGTTACTGCGATGTCTGTTAATTTTACTGCTAATTCCATGTGTTTTGCACTCCTTGTCAGCTTGCAAAACGTGATTTTTGGGTACACAAAAAAGGGACAGCCTTGTGCTCTCCCTGAGTGATCGTCATAAAAAAGATGGCGAAAAATGCCGACACTTATCCCATGAAATCGTCGCTTTGACAAGACTTTTGAATTGTATTCAATTACTTATTCAAAAGTGCAAAACGTAATCTCATAGATGCCATCATTCTTCAATCCTCCTTTGTTTTCTGAATTCAGCATAGCATATCCTTTAAAAAAAGAAAAGTTTTTTTAGAAAGGGTTTTACTTTTGCAGATTAAAGCCTTTCCTAAGAATTGGCGCCATTCGGTCTACTTTTCGCCGGTTTTGTTGTATAATGAAAAGTGGATGCTTATGCGTTGGAAGTATTTATAAATAATCAAAAAAATTCGAGAGGTGAATAATTTGAGTAGTATCAAAATTATTCCGCTTAGCGGCGTACGGGAAAATGGTAAAAATCTGTACGTAGTGGAAGCGGGAGACGATCTATTCGTTTTAGATTGTGGATTGAAATATCCTGAGAACGAATTGCTGGGAATCGATACAGTCATCCCAGATTTTACGTATTTAGAAGAAAACGCGGATCGTGTCGCTGGGGTCTTTTTGACCCACGGACACGCGGATGCGATCGGCGCTTTGCCGTATCTATTGGAAAAGATCAATGTGCCGGTCTTCGGTACTAAATTGACCGTAGAGTTGGCAAAAATCAATGTCTTGAAAAACGAAGCGACAAAAAAATTCCGGGCGTTTCATGTGATTGACGAACACACAGAAATCGACTTTAGTGATACGACGGTCAGCTTTTTCAGAACTACCCATTCGATCCCAGATTCAGTTGGGATCAGCCTGAAAACTTCTGAAGGAACGATCGTGTATACTGGAGACTTCAAGTTCGATCAAGCGGCAGTGCCTATGTATCAAACGGATTTTGCTCGCCTAGCAGAAATCGGCAAAGAGGGCGTTTTAGCATTGCTGAGCACGTCATCTAACGCTGAAAATCCGGCGAAAGTCGCTTCTGAGCGCCAAATCGCCGATGAAGTTTTAGATAATATCCTTTATTGGGAAGGTCGGATCATTGTCGCCAGTGTTGCCAGCAACTTGCAGCGAGTACAGCAAGTATTGAATGCCGCTGCCCGCGCCCAACGCAAAGTTGTGTTGACAGGCCAAGATTTCGGCAAGATCATCCGCACCGCCATCAAATTGAACAAATTGGAAGTGCCGGATGAGGATCTCTTCATTACTCAAAAGGAAATGAAAAAGTACGCTCCTGAACAGCTGCTGATCTTAGAGACCGGAAGAATGGGCGAACCGATCAAAGCGCTACAAAAAATGGCCAACGGTACCCACCGTACCTTGCGGATCCAAGAAGGCGATTTGGTGTACATCACAACAACGCCAACCACCGCCATGGAAACAGTGGTAGCCAAAACAGAAGATATCATTTACCGCGCCGGCGGAACTGTCAAACAAATTTCTGATAATATGCGGGTTTCCGGACACGCAAATCCAGACGATCTGCAATTGATGATGAATATGGTCAAACCAAAATATTTGATCCCGGTCCAAGGAGAATATCGTCAATTGGCGGCTCACGCTGATTTAGCGAAACAAGTGGGCATCCCGGAACGGAATATCTTCATTACGGCTCGCGGAGATGTACTAGAATACAAGAACGGCGAAATGACGCAAGGTGGCGCAGTACCGGCAGAAAACGTCTTGATCGATGGGATTGGTGTGGGCGATATCGGCAACATCGTCTTGCGAGACCGCAAAATCTTGTCAGAAGATGGAATCTTTGTGACAGTCGTGACGATCAATCGTCGGGACAAAAAGATCGTGGCACGTCCGCAGATCACTTCCCGAGGGTTTGTCTACGTCAAAGCCAGCCGCGATCTGATCAGAGAAAGTGCTGATATGGTAGCGGAGATCGTTGAAAAGCATCTGCAAACAGATGACTTTGAATGGAGCAAATTGAAACAAGATATCCGGGAACGTTTGAGTCGTTATCTGTTTGAACAAACCAAACGCCGACCAGTGATCTTACCGGTCATCATGGAGTCTTCACAACGGAAACGTTCACGTAAATAAGCAAGTTCCAAAAGACTGGAGAAGAGCCTTTTAAACTCTTAGCCGGTCTTTCTTTTGCCGGTAAATGTAAAATGTATGAAAACTTTTGAAAATAATAATTTAAAAAAAGGAAGTCCTGTTATGCTTAGTTATCAAGAAGATAAAATCGTTCAAAAAAATCGTTGGAAAATATTGGTTTCCATCTCAATGTTTACTTTTATGTCTACTTTAGACGGCAGTATCGTCAACATCGCGCTGCCGACGATCTCAAAAGACATGATCGTGCCCATGAACCAGGCGGAATGGATCGTCTCCATCTATTTGATGGTGGTCTGTGCTTGTCTGCTGCTGTTTGGCAAGATCGGTGACAGCTTTGGGAAAATCAAGATTTTTCGTTTAGGAATGATCATTTTTACCATCGGTTCACTGCTTTGCGGATTCAACCATTCGTTAGGTTTCTTATTGTTTGCCCGTGTCGTCCAAGCAATCGGCGCAAGTATGACGATGGCCACGAATACTGGGATCATCACGGAAGTTTTTCCTATGAATGAACGGGGACGAGCACTGGGTTCCATCGGTGCATTCGTTTCTCTAGGAGCGATCGCCGGTCCTGGTCTTGGCGGTTTGATCTTAGCGCAATTCTCATGGTCTTATATTTTCTGGATCAATGTGCCGGTAGGGATCATTACTATGATCCTTAGTCAGCGTTTCTTGCCGAAAGATATTACTATGAGTAAACAGAAAACAGATATGCTGGGCTTTGCAACATTCGCACTCTTTATTTTGACCTTTTTCGGCGGTGTTTTCCTAGGACAAGAACGCGGCTTTTTAACTAGCATCCCATTGATATTGTTTGCTTTAGCGGTAGTATCTTTTGTCTTGTTTGTCATGGTGGAAAAGAAAGTGCCTATGCCGTTGATCAGTTTTTCGATTTTTAAAAACAAGATTTTTTCCATGAGTCTATTGACCGCGACACTGATCTTTTCTTCCAACTTTTTCATCAATGTGGTGGTTCCCTTCTATCTGCAAAATGCGCGGGGCTTGAGTCCTAGCTACGCGGGGATGCTGATGATGGTCTTTCCGCTTTTGATGGTCATCGGTTCGCCATTGAGCGGTTATCTGACCGATAAAGTGGGCCCTCAGATCTTAGTGCTGGTAGGGTTGGCTTTGCTTTCCACCACACAACTGATGTACACATTCATGACGATTGATACGCCTCTTTGGTATTATATCTTGGCAACTGCTATTATGGGGTTAGGCAATTCGTTGTTCCAATCACCAAACAATACGATGGTCATGAGCAGTGTCACTCGCGAAAATCTTGGTGTCGCCGGCAGTATGAATTCCTTTGCCCGCAATTTGGGGATGGTTATCGGGATCGCTTCGGCAACGACGATCTTATACCATGCCATGAGCAGTAAAATGGGGGAACGGGTGACGACATATATCGCTGAACGGCCGGATGTCTTTATCTACGGAATGAAAATCACCTTCCTAGGCTCCTTCTTATTGTGTTTGGTGGCGTTGTTATTAACGATTTGGCGGATCAAAAAACAAGGAGGCGTTCGCCATGGCGAATGAGGTCGAAACTTTTTTAACTGAAAACAACGTTCCTTTTGAAAGTTATGAATTTCCTTGGGCGATGGAAGAAGA
Source organism: Enterococcus mediterraneensis (assembly GCF_900604485.1). Lineage (NCBI taxonomy): Bacteria > Bacillati > Bacillota > Bacilli > Lactobacillales > Enterococcaceae > Enterococcus > Enterococcus mediterraneensis. Next base: position 696,499 of record NZ_UWOP01000001.1, on the reverse strand, counting down.
TGTCGCTCGTTTAAAAGCAGAAGAGTTGGCGATCCCGGAAGAACAGATCTTTAAGACACTGGTTCTAAAAGGAAACAAGACGGGGACAACGATCGCTTTGATCCCATTGTCAGCACATTTGGATTACAAGAAAACAGCAAAAGCCACCGGTAATCGTAAAGTCGGTTTTCCGCCGATGGACTATGTGATGACTGCTACCGGTTATCCTCACGGTGCCAACACACCCATCGGGATCCACATGCATCATCCGGAATATCCCATCGTTTTTGATGAATCGATCCGTGAGTTTTCGGAGATCCTAGTGTCCAGCGGCGAGATCGGGCACAGTGTCAAACTAGCAGTAGAAGATCTTCTGCACTTGATCAATCCAATGGTGACGGATATCTTGAGCGATAAATAAGGTTTAGAAAAGAAATACAAAGCGAAAGTCTCTTTTGATCAATATTTTTGATCGATCCTAGAGATTTTCGCTTTTTTGGTTTTTTCTGATAACAGTTTCGGCTATTCTCTGTTACAATATAGAAAGAGAAACTGTATCATTATTTATAATAATCAGCTTGTTTAGAGGAGGAAATCAAATGAAGATCACATACCATGGACATTCCACTATCGCTATTGAAACGCAAGGCACAAAATTATTGATCGACCCTTTTATAACAGGAAATGGAACAACTGATTTGAATGTAGAAACAACAAAAGCCGACTGGATACTGGTCACACATGGACACAGCGACCATCTTGGAGACACTGTTGCGATTGCCAAACAAAACGACGCAACAGTTATCGGGATCGTCGAGCTTTGTTCCTTCGTCGCAAAACAAGGAGTCAAGAAAAACCACGGCATGAATATCGGCGGGAAATTCTCTTTTCCTTTCGGCACCGTCAAGATGGTAATGGCACAGCACAGTACAGGTTATGAAGCGGATGGCGAGATGGTCTATCTAGGCGAACCTGCGGGATTTTTGATCGAATCAGAGGGCAAGACTGTTTATTTGGCTGGTGATACAGCATTGTTCAGTGATATGGCGTTATTTGCCGAAGCCGAGATCGATGCGGCATTTTTACCGATCGGCGATAATTTTACGATGGGACCGGAAGATGCTGCTAAGGCTGCCGCATTATTGAAAGCCAAAACAGTAGTACCGATCCATTACAATACTTTCCCACTGATCAAACAAGATCCGCAAAAATTTATTGATTTGCTGCCGGAAGGTGTCGGTAAAGTGATGCAAGTCGGGCAAACGATCGAAGTATAGGAGAATTTTATGGCGACAAAACATGATTTGATTTTAGCCCATATTGAAAATCTGCCGGTAGGAGAACGTATTTCAGTGCGCGGGATCGCCAAAGCGTTATCCGTCAGCGAAGGGACTGCGTATCGCGCCATCAAAGACGCGGAAAATATTGGGCTGGTTTCTACGATCCAACGAGTAGGAACGATCCGTATCGAACGGAAACTAAAAAAACATATTGAAAAACTGACTTTTGGTGAGGTCGTACAGTTCATCGAAGGAGACGTTCTTGGCGGAAAATCCGGTTTGAACAAAACCCTGAATCGTTTTGTGATCGGCGCCATGAAAGAAGAAGCGATGGAGCGGTATATCACACCGGGTTCATTGATGATCGTTGGTAACCGGGAGGAAGTCCATCGTCTGGCGTTAGAAGACGGTGCGGCAGTCTTGATCACCGGTGGATTCGATACTTCAGAAGACATCTGCCGTTTAGCGGATGAATTAGAACTGCCGATCTTGCGGACGACGTATGATACCTTTACCGTAGCGACGATGATCAACCGCGCGTTAAGCGATCAGCTGATCAAAAAAGATATCCTGCTGGTCAGTGACATCTATATGTCATTGGAAAAGACCCGCTATTTACATGTGCACGATACAGTCAAAGAGTACAAGCGATTGGCGGAAGAAACAGGGCATTCCCGTTTCCCTGTGGTCAATAAAAACCTGCGTGTCGTGGGGATCGCTACGGCCAAAGACATTTTGGAAAAAGCGGATACCCAGCTGATTGAACGAGTAATGACCAGAGATCCGATCGTTGTTAAAAAGGAAATGAGCGTGGCGTCAGTCAGTCATCAAATGATCTGGGACGGACTTGAAGTGATGCCGGTCGTAGCAGACGATCTGTCATTGCTAGGGCTGGTGACTCGGCAAGATGTCATGAAAGCCATGCAATTGGTCCAACGGCAGACCCAAGTCGCTGATACCATTTCCGATCAGATTTCAGCAGAGATCCAGATTATTGAGCAAGATGTTGAAGGAAAAAAACTGGATCGCCCGTATTTTAAATTTATCGTTTCACCGCAAATGGTCAATGAAGTCGGAACGATCTCATTTGGTGTGTTGAGCGAAGTCGTCGGCAATGCCGCGAAACGAATGATGTTGTTGAATCAACGGCGCAACAGTTGGATCGAACAAGTCAATCTGCATTATTTCCGCCTGATCCAATTGGAAAGCGAATTGGCGATCTATCCGCGAATTTTAGAACTAGGCCGGCGCTCCGCAAAACTCGATATCGAGATCTATATTGAGAACACATTGGTGGCTAAGGCGATCGTTGTGAGCCAAGTAATGGAACGGCCATAACGTAGAATGGAGAAAGAATGAACATTAGACATGAGATTTTAGAAACAATCAAAACCTATCAACGGATCATCATCCATCGGCATATGCGCCCTGATCCTGACGCGATCGGCTCGCAAGCCGGTTTGGCGGAGATCTTGCGGGCAAGTTTTCCCGAAAAAGAAATCTACCAAGTGGGCAGTACGGTAGCCGATTTGGAATTCTTGGCAAAAATGGATGATATCCCTGATGATTTTTATCAAGATGCGCTGGTGATCGTCACTGACACCGCCAATGCGCCTCGCGTCAGCGACCCCCGCTATGACCGCGGCAGCAAACTGATCAAGATCGATCATCATCCCAATGACGAACCTTACGGGGATATCGTTTGGGTAAATACAAAAGCCAGCAGCTGCAGCGAGATGATCGCTGATTTCGCGTTTTCTTTTCCTGATGAATTGAAAGTCAACAGTGCGGCAGCACGTCTGCTGTACGCAGGCATCGTTGGTGATACCGGTCGTTTCTTGTATCCGGCAACGACTTCTTATACATTGAATATCGCCGGACGCTTGATAGATTATGATTTTGACGCGGCGGAATTGAATCGTCAGCTGCAGCAGATCACGATGGAAGTTGCCCGTTTGTCCGGTTATCTCTACGAAAATATCGAAGTGGATGAATATGGCGCAGCTCGCGTGGTGTTGACCAAAGAAACTTTGGCGTCTTTTGGAGTCGATGATTCGGAAACTGCCGGTCTAGTGCCGCTACCGGGGATGATCGATACAGTTTTGGCGTGGGGGATCTTTGTTCAGCAGCCGGAAGGATATTATCGTGTTCGGTTGCGTTCGAAAGGCCCGGTGATCAATGAGATCGCCAAGCAGCACCATGGCGGCGGACATCCTCTAGCCAGCGGTGCCAATGCCGCTACATTGGCAGAAGCCGAAGAAATCTATCAACAGATCCAAGAAGTCTGCCGTGTATTTACTGAGCAGACCGAAGAAAAATAACCCTATGAAAAGTGCCCCAGCAATGGAGCTGGACAACCACACTCAAACAAAACAGCTTTTACTCTGCATTGCAGTTAGATGGAAAACCTGTTTTTATGATCGTTTGGATGGTTGTCTGCGCTCTGTGTGCTGCGGGTGCTTTTTTTCTAAGATTTCTGTTATGTAACTGTTTTCTGAGACTAAAGAAGGATGACTTTTCTTCTCTTCTTCTATATAGTAAAACATGTTATTTTACAGAAAAGAGGGTGATAGGTATGGCTTTTTTAGAATTGCACGATATCCACAAGTCATATTTTTTAGGAAAAGAGGAATTTCCTGTATTAAACGGCATCGATCTGTCCTTTGAACGGGGCGAGTTCGTTTCGATTTTGGGGGAATCCGGTGGGGGAAAATCGACGCTGATGAATATCATTGGCGGTCTGGATCGTCAATTCGAAGGCGAAGTCATTATCGAAGGACGGCGCCTAGATCATAAAAAAGAAAAACAATTGGATGATTACCGTCGCGGTACCATCGGCTATATTTATCAGTCTTATAATTTGATCACTCATTTGAATATATTGGAAAATGTTCTCGTTTCCCTTGAGATGACCAATCTTTCCAGCGGCGAACGAAAACAACGAGCGACTGAATTATTGGAAAAAGTCGGATTGGGCGATCACTTGAAAAAGCATCCCAATCAATTATCCGGCGGACAAAAACAACGGGTAGCCATCGCGCGGGCACTTGCCAGCAATCCTGAGATCATTATCGCAGATGAACCGACCGGTGCGTTGGATTCGCAAAATACCAAAGAAGTTCTAACGCTTTTAAGCGAGATCGCGGAAGAAGGAAAACTGGTCATCACTGTGACTCACTCACAGGAAGTGGCAGATCATGGGACGCGGATCGTCAAACTTTCAGATGGGAAGATCGACGATGACCTGCGGATCCGTCCTGCTTATCCATTGCCGGAAAGAGATCTCTCCATTACGCCGAAAGTCTTGTCAGCTATCGGCAGTTACAAGAACGCCTTCAAGCATTTGAGCTATAATTTTTGGCGAAACTCATTGATCATGCTGGGAACAGCTATCGGGATCTTTGCTGTGCTACTGTTCAGCGGCCTGGGAAATGGGGTCAACGCATTTATCAAAGACCAGATCAATTCCATGGTCAATCCCAATACAGTGATGGTGATGAAAAATCCGACTGGCAAGAAGATGTCGATAGAAGAGCTGCAGCAGTCGATGGGGGAATACGCCAACGAACCCGACAAACTGTCTTTCACAGATCAGCAGATCGATAAGCTGAAAGATTTGTCCCACGTAGAAACTGTTGAACCTGGGTATCAGTTAAGTACTTATTCATTGAATTATGAAGAAAAAAACGTCAACAGTTCCGGATTACAAACATGGTCGAAATCTTTTACGGATGATACCGTCAAAAACGGGAAAGCTCCCGGAAAGAATGAAGTCGTGATCGATAAAGGTCAAGCGATCGCGTTGACAAGCGAGAAGGACTACAAGAAGCTGATCGGCAAAACCGTCACTTTGACATTGCCTTGGTATGATGAAAACAATCAACCAGTACAAGTCAAAAGCGAAGTCAAAGTTTCTGGGATCAGTGATGGGGGGCAAGCCGGCGCCATCACCGCGACAAATTATCAAACGATGCGGACAATGTTGGAAAAAGCTCACGCGAATACCAACAGCAACACCGTTTCAGTCGATGTAGATGACACAAAAAATGTGAAATCTGTCGGAAAAGCGATCCAAAATGTGAAGATGGATGGAAAATATGTGTTTGGTGCCATCACAGTCGGCGATATTTTAGATACCGTCAATCAATATGTAAGTATCGCTTCGACCGTTCTTTCCGCGATCGCCGGGGTCTCCTTAGTGGTTTCCGCATTGATGATCATCGTGACGATGTACATGTCAGTTTCAGAACGCACAAAAGAGATCGGGATCTTACGGGCCTTAGGTGAACGGAAAAAAGATATCCGTCGTTTGTTTACTTCTGAGTCAGTCTTGATCGGTCTGTTCTCAGCTGGTTTTGCACTGATCCTGTCTTACGGATTCGGCAGTCTATTGAATCACATGTTGTATTCGATCGTGAAATTCAATATGGTTCAAATCACTTTAGGCAATATCATTTTTGCTATCGTGATCGCTGTGGTGATCTCTTTCTTAGCAGCATTGTTGCCTTCAAGAAGAGCTTCACGATTAAATCCGATCGACGCACTGTCGGCAGATTAAAAAAACGTTCCTGCTTTAAACATCGTTTAAGCAGGAACGTTTTTGTCATTTAGATTAATGAAAAGGAAGACAGATCAGCCGCGCAGATCGTCTAAAAATTCAGTTTTAGCGGCGGTTTTTTCGTCTTTCATTTTGATGATTTTTGCCGGTGAACCAGCAACGACGGCACCAGCCGGCACATCTTCCGTAACGACGGAACCTGCGGCAACTACTGCGCCTTTACCGACCCGAACGCCTTCCAGAACAACGGCATTAGCACCTACTAAAACATCATCTTCAATCACTACAGGACTTGCTGAAGGTGGCTCAAGAACACCGGCTAACACGGCTCCCGCACCGATGTGGGCTTTTTTGCCAACAGTCGCCCGGGCACCTAAGACCGCGCCCATGTCGATCATGGATTCTTCACCGATGACTGCACCGATATTGATGACTGCACCCATCATGATCACAGCGTTTTTCCCGATGACTGCTTGATCACGGATAAACGCGCCGGGTTCGATCCGCGCGTCTACAGTGGTCAGATCCAGCAGTGGGATCGCGGAATTGCGGCGGTCGTTTTCAAGATGTGTGGTTTGGATCTTGTCTTGATGTTCGTCAAGAAAGGCTTTGACAGGTTCGTCATCACCGATCGCCAGCCAAAAGTTTTGACTGCCGAATAATTTGACTGTATCAGTCGCGACACCAGAAAGATCACCTTGGATATAGGCTTTGACCGGTGTTTCTTTGGTCGCGTTTTTGATATATTTTGCTAATTCATAAGGATTGGAAAATTGGATCTCAGACATAGGTTCCCTCGTTTCTTTCTATTTTAATAGATCAGCCATGCTGTAAAGTCCGGCTGGCTGTTTCAGTAAAAAGTTTGCGGCTTTTAGCGCACCATTGGCAAAGATATCACGAGATAACGCTGTATGAGTAAGCTCGATGATCTCATCAGGACCTGCATAAAGGACGGTGTGTTCACCGGGGATCGTTCCGCCCCGAACCGCGTGGATGCCTAATTCGTTTTTAGGATTTTCATTTTCAGTCCCGGAACGTCCGTAGACATAGGTTTTCTTTTCCGGCAAGACTTCGTTGATCTTGTCCGCTAACAGCAAGGCTGTTCCGCTAGGGGCATCTTTTTTCTGATTGTGGTGTTTTTCGATGATTTCGATATCAAAATCTGCCGCCAATGCAGGGGAGATCGCTTGCAGTGCTTTGATCAGGACATTGATCCCTAAAGACATATTAGCAGAATAAAAGACCGGGATGACTTTGGCTGCGATCGCCAACATGGCGTTGGTTTCTTTCGGAAGTCCGGTGGTCGCTACCACGATCGGCCAACCACGTTCCACACAAACGTTCAATAGATCCGGTACAACGCTGTAATGAGAAAAGTCGATCACCAGATCTATTTCTTCTTTGACTTCTTCTGGCTGTTGATAAACAGGAAATCCGCTGGCTGTCTCCGGATGGCGATCAATGCCGGCAACAATTACTAATTCAGGATCTTGCGCGATCAGCTGCTGCAATACTTTTCCCATTCGTCCGTTACTGCCGCTAAGCAATATTTTTTTCATGGTAACCTCCTAAGTTGTTCAAAAACTACTGAATCATGTCTGTTTCTATAATAAACCGTAGGCAGACATTTCCCGTTTCAATGCATTCAAGGTTTCTTCCTCAGGGACATCCAACGGCAGACGATAGTTCATTTCGCATTTTCCTAAAAGAGAGACCGCCGCTTTGACTGGCACAGGATTGACCTCGCTGAATAAAACATCGATCAACGGTTTTTGCGCTAGTTGGATCTCACGCGCGGTTTTCACATCGCCATCCAAAAAGGAATGGACTAAGCGGGAAGCTTGTTCCGGCGCGATGTTGCCGATGGTGGAGATGACACCGGAACCGCCGACAGATAAGATCGGTACTACTTGATCGTCATTTCCGGAATAAAGCGCGAAATCTTCATCCACTAAACGGGCGATCTCAACGATTTGTGAGATATCACCGCTGGCTTCTTTGATTCCTTTGATATTCGGGATTTTTTTCAATTCTGCTACAAGGTCTGGTGTCAGATTCATGCCTGTCCGAGAAGCGACAGAATACAAGATCACTGGCAAAGAGACTGACTCGCAGATCGCTTTGTAATGAGTGATCAAACTTTTTTTCGTTGCTTTATTATAATAAGGCGTCACTACCAGCAGTGCATCCGCGCCTACTCGTTCCGCTTCTTTTGATAAATGGATCCCATGCTGGGTATTATTAGAGCCTGTACCGCCGATCACAGGGATTCGGCCGGCGACTTGTTTGACGACCGCTTCGATGACCACGATATGTTCTTCATCATCTAAGGTAGAGGCTTCTCCTGTTGTACCGCAAGCAATCAGCGCATCGGTGCCCTTCTTGACATGCCATTCCACCAATGCCTTCAATTTATCAAAATCCACTGTTCCATCTTTTTTCATTGGGGTGACCAATGCGACCCCGGCGCCTTCAAAAATTGCCACATACAACACATCCTTTCAGTTTTCCAAAATAATCGTTTTGTTTGAATAAAAAATTCAGAAAAATAGTTTTATTCAAAAAAATTATAGGAATATTAGAATTATATACTATAATGAAAAAAAATAGCAATGATATTCAGAGAGTAACTTGCTAAATCCTGAGAAAGGAATGTAGAAAAATGAATATTGAACCCAATATACAAGCATTGCTGCCGGAAGTCACAGAATTTCGGCGCGCACTGCATCAAATACCGGAGCTAGGTCTGCAAGAATTTCAAACAGCGGCATATCTCAAAGAAAAACTGATTTCCTTTGGTGTCAAAGAGATCCACGAAGTATTGGATACAGCACTGATAGCAGTCTTTGAAGGAGACAGACCCGGAAAAACCATCGCCTTTCGAACGGATATTGACGGATTGCCGGTGACAGAAGAGACCGGTGCGGCGTTTGCTTCTCATCATCTTGGAAAAATGCACGCTTGCGGTCACGATGGGCATATGGCTACATTATTAGGTTTTGCCAAATATTTAGCGGAACATCCTGAGGCAGTCCGCGGTAAGATCGTCCTGATTTTCCAACCGGCAGAAGAAGGACCGGGCGGCGCGCAACTTCTGATCGATGCGGGCGTTTTGGCTCGATTCGGCGTTGAAAAAATCGTCGGGCTGCATCTGTTCCCAGAATTTGAAGAGGGTAAGATCGCCTGTCGCAAAGGCGGTATGATGGCCCGAAACGGTGAAGTGACATTGACCATCACCGGACAAAGCGCGCACGGTGCCCAGCCTCAACAAGGATCAGACGCGATCTTAGCGGCAGCGGCGGTGATCCAAGGACTGCATACGATCATTTCCCGCAATCTCAGTCCGCTGGATTCAGCCGTCTTGACTTTTGGGGATATCCACGGCGGCGAAGCCATGAATATCATTGCCGGAAAAGTTGTGATCAACGGGACCATGCGGGCTTTCAGCGATGAGGTCTACGATCGGATGGTGGAGCGGATTGAAACATTAACGTCCGAGATCGCCAAAGGTTACGGTTGTGTCGGCACAGTGGATTTCAATCACATGTATCGCGTAGTTGACAATGATCCTGAAATGGTAGACGATTTAAAGAAAATTGCCGGCGACAGCTATGTGGAATCAGCACCGTACTTATTGGCGGAAGATTTCTCCATGTATCAACAAGTAGTTCCCGGACTGTTTTTCTTTGTAGGGATCCGCAACGAAGAAAAAGGGTATACCTATCCGCTCCACAGCGGCAAGATGCAGTTTGACGAAAAAAATCTGTTGGGCGGTATCCAATGCTATGTCAAACTGATCGATGCGTTAAACGACTAATACTTTTTTCAAAACCACTATTTAGATAGTTGATAGGTGATGAAATTTCATATATGAAAAGGAGCGACAAGATGAAAGAAATCAAAAACAATCATTTATATTGGGATGGCTGCGACACAGTAGCATTGGCAGAAAAATACGGCACACCGCTGTATGTGTTTTCCGAATCTGAGATCATCGCGCAATGCCAAGCGCTGCGGGAGGACTTTTTAGATCGTTATCCCAACACCCGTGCGGCTTATGCCAGCAAAGCATTTTCGACAGTAGCGATGGTCAAGATCATCGAACGGGAAGGCTTGTCGTTGGATGTAGTCAGCGGCGGAGAGTTATACACCGCCATCAAAGCGGATTTTCCAGCAGAACGAATCGAATTCAACGGGAACAATAAATCAATTGATGAATTGGAAATGGCGGTGGATTACGGTGTTGGACGGATCATCGTGGACAGCCTGCAGGAAGTTGCTTTATTACAGACGATCTGTCAAAGACTAAATAAAACTGCGGCGATCCTTTTCCGTATCACACCTGAAGTCAAAGCAGATACCCACGCGTTTATTTCTACCGGGCAGAAAGATTCCAAATTCGGGATTCCGTTAGAAGAAGATATTTTGTTTCCATTGGTCCAAGAAGCCATCGAAGCGCCAAATCTGGAATTTTTAGGGTTTCATTTCCATGTGGGGAGTCAATTATCCGACAATTCCGCGCATTTAGCGGCGGCGAATGTCGCGTTGCGGCTGGCGTTGGAAGTGAAACAACGCTTTGATTATGCCGTCAAAGAATTGAATTACGGCGGCGGTTTCGGAGTACGCTATACGGAAAATGATGTGCGGAAACCTTATCGCTATTTTCTGGAACCTTTGATGGAACTGACGGAAGCCTTTTGCAAAGAACATCAAATGCCCCGCCCAGAGATCGTGATCGAGCCTGGCCGCAGCATCGTAGCGGAAGCCGGGATCACACTGCATACTATCGGCAGTATCAAAGAATTGCCGGGGATCCGTACTTACGTCAGCATTGATGGCGGGATGACCGACAATATCCGTCCGGGACTCTATCAAGCAGAATATACCGGTCTAATCGCCAATAAAGCATGGGAAACACCAACACAAACCGTGACGATCTCAGGGAAGGCCTGCGAGAGCACGGATATTTTGATCAAAGATCTGCAGATTCCGGATGTTACGTCAGGAGATCTGTTTGCGACTTTTACGACAGGGGCTTATGGCTATTCGATGGCCAGCAATTACAATAAATTGCCGATCCCAGCAGTCGTTTTAGTCAAAGACGGTCAAGATCAGCTGATCGTCAAACGCCAGTCCTATGAACAAATGCTGGAAAATGAACAACCTTATCAAGAATTTGGAGGAGAAGCACATGGACATTCCTTTTCATAAAATGCAAGGTGCGGGCAATGATTTTATCGTCATCAACAATCAAGAGCTGAAATTTTCCGGTGAAGAACTGTCCCGCTTAGCAAAACAAATCTGCCAACGAAAACGTTCGGTGGGCAGTGACGCGTTGATGGCATTGGATACTCCGCAGGCTGAGGGGGATTTTCGGATGCGGTTTTACAATGCGGACGGTACGGAAGCAGAAATGTGCGGCAATGGTGCCCGCTGTATCGCCCGCTATGCCTACGAACAAGGAATCGCTGACGAATCCATGACTATTGAAACCGTAGCGGGAGATGTCAAAGCTTGGCGTTTGGACAAACGCCGCTACAAAGTCCAATTGAACGCGCCAACCTATACAAAATTCGATTGGGATTTTGCTGATGATCCGGAAAATGTCGTAAAAAAAGTGGATTATGTCGAATTAGGCGATCCTGCGATCCCCCATTTGGTGGTCCATTATCCCGGACTTGCGGACAAACCATTGACAGAGTTGCAAGAATTGGCTAAAAAACTGCGGTTTTGGGATAAATTGCCAAAAGGCGCCAACGTCAATTTTTATGATGAGATGGCAAACGGCGAACTTTTGGTACGGACTTTTGAACGAGGAGTGGAAGATTTCACTCTGGCTTGCGGTACCGGCTCCGGTTCCGTTGCCTACAGTGTGACCGCCAAAGAAAAAGCAACAAAAAGTCCGGTCATCCTTCAAGTATTGGGCGGTACGCTGGAAGTAGCAGTGAATGACCAAGAACTTTATTTGATGGGAGATACGAATATCATCGTCAAAGGGCTGGTCACCGATGAAGACCTGCCTGATTTGTTTCCAGAAGTGTGACTGACTAGCTGAAAATTTCGCCTAAGAAACTGTCACAGCGCCATAAAAATACACCAAACCTCCACAAAAACAACGTGTTTATCAATGGAAAAAACTGGTTTCTTGATAGCTGTCAATTTTTTCTTGCTGTGAAAGGTGTATACTGAAATCGTAAAAAGATAAGAATGATCGACAAAAAGGAGCGAACGGGATTGGGAGAAGAACATCTTTGTGTCACGCTGGTACCGTTATTCAACCATTTAGCGTCTGATGAGCAGCGAAAGATCAATCGCTTAGTCACTCATCATGTTTTTGAAAAAGGAGAACAAATCTTAACACCAAACGGCGAACCGCAGTTGGTGATCGTCGCTCGAGGCAATATGAAAGTATATCAGCTTTCTGCCGCTGGTCGTGAACAGCTGTTGCGTGTGGTGGAGCCGGGTGGATATGAAGGTGAAAGCCAGCTGTTCGGCGCACCTAATGACACGCTGTTTGGAGAAGCCCTGCAAAAAACTGAAGTCTGCGTGTTGAAGCACCAAGATTTCCAACAGCTATTGCTGAATTATCCTCAGCTCAGTCTGAAATTATTGGAGATCAATGCGGAAAAAATGACCAAGGTGGAACAACAGACCCAATTTTTGATGATGGAAAAAGTCGAAGAGCGTTTAGCAACGTACTTGTTGGACTTATACAAAGTCAATGATGATCTTCAAGTGACGATTCCGATGAAAATGAAGGAGCTGGCGGCATTCTTGGGTACTACTCCAGAAACGTTGTCCCGCAAATTCAAATTGCTGGAATCTCGTGAACTGATCCAGCGTAAAGGCAGTCAGGTCACACTGCTGGATCTGGATGGATTGGAAGATTTGTAAATAAAAAAGGAGAAGATCAACGTTGATCTTCTCTTTTGCTGTTTATTCGTGTGATGGTGGAGTGTCGTGGGTTGGATCAGAAGTTGCAGGTTCTGTTACGACAGGTGTACTTTCTTTAACCGCCGCCACTAATTCTTTGTTGCCGTTTCGTGTGGACATAGTGTCATTGATCAAAGAGACCAGATCGAGTCCAGTAGTTTCTTTGATGGTGTCGAAAGTGCGGGCCAAACCGGCTTCTCCCATTTCAGGCAGTCCGTCGCCGCTGCCGAAACTTACCACTTTGTCGATATTGCTCAATGGTGCGTTGACTTCTTTGGCGATAGCAGGCAAGACTTTGATGAATTCCATCAAGATACCGGCTTCGTTCAGTTTGGTCAAGGCGATCGCCATCTTTTCTCGGCTTTCTGCTTCGGCTTGACCGACTTTGGCGATCCGTTCCGCATCAGCGTTACCAAGTTTTGCGATCCGTTCGGCATCCGCTTCAGCTGCCAATTTGATTTTTTCAGCATCTGCTTGGGCTTTCGCGATTTCTTTGGCTTTTTCCGCCAACGCGTTTTGTTCTACAACATATTTGTCAGCTTCGGCTTTTTTACGTAATGTAGCGGTCAATTCTTTTTCGGCTAATTCGGCTTGTTTTTCTTGGATCTCGATATTTTTTTCTTGTTCGATCAGGTTGATCTTCATTTTTTCACCGACAGCGATCTGTTCAGCTTTAGCATCGGCGACTTCTTGTTCTTGTTTGTATTGAGCTTGTTTCAGCGCCATATCTTTATTGGCTTCAGCGATCTCTGTTTGACGGCGGATCTCTTCATGTTTTGCCAACTGTTCATTTTCTGCTTGCTTGATCCGGGTTTCCCGCAAAGCGTTGGATTCAGCAACTTCCGCGTTCTTTTTGACTTCGGCGATTTGCGGACGTCCTAAAGCATCCAGATATCCGTTGGTGTCGCTGACATCTTTGATGGTAAAGGAAACGATTTCCAAACCCATTTTCTTCAAGTCAGTGGAAGCGACTTGTTGGACCTGCTCGGCAAAGTCATCACGGTTTTTATAAATGGCTTCGACAGTCATCGTACCTAGGATCGCCCGTAAATGTCCTTCTAAAACCTCCTGGGCTTCGTCTTCCAATTCTTTTGTAGATTTGCCTAGATATTGTTCTGCGGCAGTTTTGATGGATTCGGTACTGTTGCCGACTTTTACCAAGACTGTCGCGCTGGCTTTGATAGGGACACCTTGTTCCGTATAGACTTCAGGGGTGCCGATTTCTAATTTATGGGTCAGCAGGCTCAATTTGTGCGCTTTTTGCACGATGGGGATAACGAATGTCCCGCTGTTTTTCAAAATCTTGATACCTTCCTTGCCTAAAAACGATCCAGTAACGATCAATGCTTCATCGGGTTTTCCGATACGATAGCGGATCATCAAAAAGGCGATCAGGGCAAGCACAACTATGATGATCAAAAAGAGGGGGCTAAAAAGTAAATCTGGCATAAAAGACACTTCCTATTCCATAAAGTTTTTATTTTTTACAACCAAAGCGACACCTTGAGAATCAAAGTCAATGATCAAGACTTTGGTTCCAATGGGCAGCAATAGATCATTTTGGATATCAGTTTCTCGATAAAGGCGGGCAGGATGGACAGATCGAGCGGTGCCGCTGCCGGTCTCCATGACTTCGCCGAGTGACGCACCTTGGATCTTTTCCGTAAGTTCGCCAAGTACATAGTCCTCCGTGTCCAGCACATTGCTTTTGTTACGGTCAGTCAAACGATTGTACAGCATCATAAATGGTGTGATTAACAGACTGAAAAGCGCAAAGAGCAAAGCAAGTGCCAAAAGAATGACGGCAAACCAGAGGATGGCAGTAACTAGCGGCGGGAATCGATCAAAGTACGCGATCAATTGCTGCAAAAGATTCATCCCATTTTCCTCACCTTCTCCACTTAAAGTTATTAGACTAATAATAAGCTAATAAGAGAGCGGATTCAAGTAGTGTTTCTTATTATTCGAAAACGCATCGTCTTTCTGTAAAAACTGTTATTGCCCGATTAAAACGACTTAAAAAGAACAATTTCTGTAAAAAAACATTAAACCTTGTTTTTTCCAGTTCTTTTCATAAATTATTCAAAGAATTAATGGTAAAATATAGTCAAAAAGAAGGGGAGGAAACTGACAAATGTACGGTTATGGAATGGGTTTTAATCTATTTGATCCAACGTTTATTTTGGTCTTGATCGGACTGGCATTGTCAATGGCTGCTTCCGCCTACGTTAATCATACATTTCGCAAGTTTGATGAGGTACGAAGCCGAAACAATGTGACCGGTACACAAGCCGCGCAATTTATTTTGCAAAGTCAAGGCATCAATGATGTCGGGGTCCAAGGCATCTCAGGAGATTTGACAGACAATTACAACTCCGGAACAAAAATATTGAGCTTGTCTCAATCTACCGCCCGATCCACTTCAGTAGCAGCGATCGGAGTAGCGGCCCACGAGTGCGGACATGCTGTCCAAGACGCGAAAAATTATTTTCCATTGCGTTTGCGGGCTGCGATCGTACCGGTAGCGAATTTGGGATCTACGATGGCTTTTCCGATCATTTTGATCGGTGTCGTGCTGCAAGGGCAATTTCTGATCAACTTAGGATTAATCGCTTTTTCATTGGCATTGCTTTTCCAATTAGTCACATTGCCAGTCGAATTCGATGCTTCCAGACGGGCGCTGAAGATTCTTAGCGATGGCGGTTTATTGACGCCTGAAGAAGTACCGATGGCGCGAAAAGTATTGATAGCTGCTGCATTGACTTATGTGGCTGCAGCCATCAGCACCTTTTTACAACTATTACGTTTGTTCTTGCTGTTTGGCGGCAACAATCGCCGCGATTAATATCGCTGGAACAAAAATATATCTGAACGTTCGTTGACAGAACTTCTAAGCGCAAGATGCGCTGGAAGTCTGCGGCGGCGTTCTTTTTTTGCTGGTTTTTCATATAAGGTCGTGTTAGCCGGTGGTCTTGAAAAAATAATTTTTTTGTAATAGTCAGGTGTTTTGCGTTCTTTTGGTTGCGCGCTGTTCTAGATGTTTCTATAATGGTTCTAGCAAAAATCAATAACGGAAGTGAAGCAATGGAATTACCACTAGCATTTAAAGAAAAGTATCAAACATTATTAGACGATGCCGAAGCATTGTTCGAAGCAATAGAAGAGGGGACTCCCCAAAAAGGATTTCGATTGAATCCATTGAAACCGGCGGCAGCTGAGATGCTGTCAGTTTATGGACCGGAAAGAAGCCCTGCGCCTTACGCGCAAAACGGTTATTTAGGCGAAGTCAGCGGCAGATCATTGCTGCATCAAGCTGGCTACGTATATAGTCAAGAACCCAGTGCGATGATCGTCGCATCGGTAGCTGATGCCCGACCCGGCGAAAAAGTTTTAGATCTGTGCGCGGCACCTGGAGGAAAAACGACCCAGCTCGCCGGTCAGATGCAAAATGAAGGCCTGTTGGTGGCTAATGAGATCTTTCCAAAACGTGCGAAGATCTTGGCGGAGAATGTGGAAAGATGGGGAGCAGCAAATGCCATCGTAACTAATCATGCTCCTCATGAATTGGTCAAACACTTCTCCGGCTTTTTTGATCGTATCGTGGTAGATGCTCCCTGTTCCGGAGAAGGGATGTTCCGAAAAGACGAGCAGGCGATCGCAGAATGGACAGAACAGACACCTTTGCAATGCGCAGTACGGCAAAAAGAGATCTTGGACTCGGCATTACAGATGCTGAAAACGGAAGGAACATTGATATATTCCACGTGTACCTTTGCACCGGAAGAGAATGAACAGATCATCAGCTGGCTGGTAGAAAATTATCCAATAACCATCGAGCCTATCGAGATCGAGAATGTTTCCCACGGTCGTCCTGAATGGGGCAGTGTGGCGGGATTGGAACACACCGTGCGGTTATGGCCCCATAAAAATCAAGGAGAAGGACATTTTGTCGCAAAGCTCCGTTTTCATGGTGAAGATTCCGAGAAGAAAAGCAAGAAAACGAAAAACAGCATCGATCGCGAGACACAGCGTTTATGGCAAGCGCTGAGTCAAATGATCCCGGCTCCCGCAGAAGGAACGTTGGTTCAATTCGGCGATCAACTATGGCTGGTCCCTGAAAGTGCACCGTCATTAAAAGGTATCAAGTTTTTGCGGGCAGGTCTGCATTTAGGAACCGTCAAGAAAAACCGCATCGAACCCAGCTACGCGTTGGCGATGGCAGTCAACAAGACCGCCGATTATCCTTGTGTCCACCTATCGATCGATGAGTGGAAAAAATACGTGGCAGGAGAAACCATCACTAAAGCCGGCAATGCCGGTTGGGTTCTTTTATGCGTGGAACAGATCCCAGTCGGCTTTGGGAAACAAGTCCAAGGCACAATCAAAAATTTCTTTCCAAAAGGGTTAAGATTCCAAGCGGTGTAAACGCAATTATTATTCATATTTTCAGCTCTGTGATACCATAGAAGTAGAGGAGCTGATAGACATGAAAACTTCAACAAAAGTAACGATTGGTTTGAGTATCGCTGCAGCAGCAGGTATCGCTACGGCTGCAATTGTTTCCGACAAGCTGGTGAACAAGGTCAAGCACTGCACGAATCGCCGAAAAGTGAAAAAGTTTGTTGATGACAAATTTCACGGGAACGAGCAGCTGCTGGGTGTAGTCGATGATTTGTCAGATGATGATTTGGATTCACTGATGGATATCATGGATAAAATCAAAAAAAGTCGGAAAAAAATCTCTGTTTACGGCGAGAATGTAAAAGACACGACAGAAATGTTGAAAGACAAGTTGACAGGATTTATTGATTCGGTCTTTTAAACCAATCCTTCCCAAAAAAAGCTAAAACATCTTCTAATTCAAAAACGGCAATTCGCCAAATCAGGCGGAGCGCTGCTAATTGTTTTAGAGATTTTTAGCTTTTTTGTTTTGTCCAACTGGTGATTCTATTGAAAAATGGTTACAGATAAAAAAATCTATGCTACTCTATGCTAAAATAGGTTTCGATCAAGCTGATGCCTTGATAAGTATGAGGTAAGGAGAACATCGTGGAAAAAATCAGTACATTGACTCAAGGGGAAAAAGAATACTACATGCAAGAAGCAATCAAAGAAGCGCAAAAGGCCGGCGCGCAAAAAGAAGTTCCGATCGGGGCGGTCCTAGTTTTAGACGGCAAGATCATCGGGCGAGGACACAATCTGCGAGAGCACACTCAAGACGCGACCGCTCATGCGGAAATGTTTGCGATCCGCGAAGCGTGCAGGCAGGCAGGAAGCTGGCGATTGGAAAAATCTCAATTGTTCGTGACGTTGGAACCTTGTGCTATGTGCAGCGGTGCCATGCAGCTGTCTCGAGTAGAGGAAGTCTATTTTGGCGCTTATGATCCTAAAGGCGGAACAGCGGGGACATTTATGAATCTTCTAGAAGATCAGCGGTTCAATCATTGGAGCTATGTGGAAGGCGGTATTCTTGAAGAAACTTGCGGCAGTCTGCTGACTGATTTCTTCAAAAGTCTGCGAGAAGCCAAAAAAAACGCGCGTCGACAAAAATCTCTGGAGAAAGACTAGCCAAACACAAATTTTTGCGGTATACTAAATTTTGCCGAAAGGCTAGGACAATGGTGGGCTTGTGAAGCGTGTCAGATCTGGAAGGAAGCAGCACTAAGCGGGTTCCACCATGTGTCTTATTAATAAATAAACGAACAAGAGCGCGAGGCTCTTTTTTTGTTGCCGTAAAATTCTTCTGTATGAGGAAATTATGGGAGAAACGGCAGCATAAGTATACGAAAACAAACGCATTCTGTTCTTCCTTTAGGAAAAGAGCAGTATGCGTTTTTTGAGTTTTGTTTCAGTATAATATCGTCTGACAATCTCTTATAAAGTGGGGAAACTAGTAAAATATCTCCCTTCCGACTATAATAAAAAAATAATCCGTCAGCAGTTTTTTGTGCAGAACTGCTGATTTGAAAGTGAAATGAGGCGTTTAAATGGAAAAAATCGTGCTACTGCATACGAACGATCTGCACTCACATTTAGAAAATTGGCCGAAGATCCGGCGTTATCTCGATCAGCGGAAACGTGAGGTCACACAAAGCGGCGAAACGGCGATCACCGTTGACTTAGGTGATTTTACTGATCGCTGGCATCCATTGAGCGAGGCGACGAACGGCCACGCAAATGTGGCGTTAATGAATCAGGTAGGCTATGATGCCGCCACTATCGGCAACAATGAAGGTGTGGGAAATTCCAAAGATGATCTTGATCATCTCTATGATCAAGCGAATTTTGATGTTCTTTTAGCAAATTTGTATGACAAAAAAACATTGCAGCTGCCAAAATGGGCCAAACCTTATAAAATCATCGAGACGAAAAAAGGAACGAAAGTCGGCTTGATAGCAATGACAGCGCCGTTTCCGCTGACTTACGCCCCAAACGGCTGGGATATCCGTTTTCCAATGGAGATCTTGGCGAAGCTGGCTCGTTCATTGCGGCCGCAAGTAGACGTCTTGGTTTTGATGAGCCATCTGGGGATCGAAGATGATCACTTGATCGCCAATGAACTGCCAATGATCGATGTGATCCTAGGTTCCCACACCCATCATTTGTTTCCGGAAGGGAAGATGGTCAATGGTGTACTTTTAGCGGCGGCCGGCAAATTCGGCCAATACATCGGGGAAGTTGCGTTGACATTGGATGATCAGCGGCAGATTATTGATCGGGAAGCTCGCACTATCGAAACAGCAACGCTCACCGCATTTCCGGAAGATGAAAAAGAGATCGACGGCTACCTGGAAGAAGGCCATCGTTTATTGAAGAATAAAGTGGTGGCTGATCTGCCTTATACGTTGCATCTAGATCCTTATGCAGATCATTCTTTGATCAAAGAAACATTGGCGGCAGTCAAATTCCGCGGACAAACCGAAGCCGCTGTTTTGAATACCGGCCTGTTTTTGACACCTTTGCCGCAAGGAATCGTGGACCAAGACCAGCTGCATACGACATTGCCTCATCCTATGCATCTGATTCGTGTCGCATTGAAAGGAAGCGACGTCATCCGCATGGTTTTGGAGATGGAAAAAAACCGTAATTTTTTGCGTAATTTTCCGATGATCGGTATGGGATTTCGCGGTAAGATCTTCGGACAGATCGTTTATGACGGTATTTCTTATGACAGTGTGAACCATAAAGTCTACTGGCTGGATCAAGAGGTCCAACCGGAAAAAGAGTATACATTGACGACGGTGGATCATTTTATGTTCGTTCCCTTTTTTCCGACCATTGAGATCGCAGGACAGTATGAATTTCTTTTCCCGGAATTTATTCGCAGTGTCTTAGGAAACTACTTACATGCTCACTACCCAATCGTTTAAAAACAAGGTATAATAAACCAACAGGTGGTGAAAAAATGTCGAAAGAAAAACAGCCTGAAAAGGCAAAGAATATAACCGATGAATTGACCAATGTTCTTGAGGAAATCATCGAAGAACCGGCAAAACCGAAGAAAGAGGAAGTTGCTGTAGCAATCAGCGACACCGATTTTATGATCGGCAGCCGACAATATAAACTAGTAAAAAACCATCGCGAAGGCTTCGACCTGGAAAAATTGGGCGAACGGTACAGCGATGTTTTAGCACGTTACGATTATATCGTAGGAGATTGGGGTTATGAACAATTACGGTTGAAGGGCTTTTTTGAAGCTGACAATCGCAAAGCGTTCCCTGATCAACGGATCGATATGCTGGAAGACTATTTGTATGAGTATTGCAATTTTGGCTGTGCGTATTTTGTGATCCAACGTGTCGGCGGCAAACGGGAAAAAGGTCACAGCCGTCAGCGCCGCAAGAAGAATACCGCTTCTTCCGAAAAACAGCAGGCACATGTCGCTGAAAAACGGGAAGTGGTCGCAAGTCGTAAATCCAAACCTGTGATCAAGAACCGCAGAAATGAAAAAACGAAAAATGAAAAGAATGACCAACCTTCCAAGACAACCAAAAAAGAGGGCTTCGTCATTCGTAAACGGGAAGATTGATTGATGAAATATAAAGGCTATTTAATTGATTTAGACGGAACGATCTACTTAGGAACTGAACCGATCCCTGCCGGCAAACGCTTTGTTGAAAAGCTGCAGGCAGACAAGATCCCGTTCCTGTTCGTTACCAACAACACCACCCGCAGTCCGCAAACGGTAGCGGATCGTTTAAAAAATGAATTCGATATCCATGTGGATGCGGACACGATCTATACTGCCAGCTTGGCGACGATCGATTTCATGAAGGCAGACAATAAAGGCAACAAAGTCTTTGTGATCGGTGAATCCGGCTTGATCGATCTGATCTTGGAGGCTGGTTTCCAATGGGATAAAACAAATCCCGATTATGTAGTAGTCGGCTTGGATAACCAAGTGACTTACGAAAAATTTGTCCTAGCAACGTTGGCGATCCAAAAAGGCGCGACCTTTATCGGAACGAACTCCGACAAAAACATTCCTACTGAACGAGGATTGTTACCAGGAGCCGGTTCACTGATCCGTCTTGTGGAAACTTCGACACAAACGAAACCCATCTATATCGGCAAACCTGAAGCAATCATTATGGAAAAAGCAGTCGAACGGATCGGTCTTTCCAAAGATTCCGTTATCATGGTAGGGGATAACTACGAAACAGATATCCGTTCGGGATTAAACAACGGTATCGACACATTCTTGGTCCTTTCTGGATTTACCCCTAAAGAGGCGGTACCTGATTTACCGGAAGCTCCGACCTATGTTTTAGACAGCTTGGATGAGTGGGACTTTTATGATGAAAAATAATTGGCGGGATGTTTTCGGGATCATCTTGGTATTTTTGACGCTGATCAGTTTCGCGGTCCTGCTGACGATCAATTTTCGTCCTCTTTATGTGTGGGATATCCACCATCTGAATATTTTGGAGGCGACGGATCTTACCAAGGAAGAATTATTGAAGAATTTCGATTTGCTGATGAAATTTTTGAACAATCCTTTCAATCATCAGTTGTCACTGCCTGATTTTCCCATGTCGGAAAGCGGCCGCGGGCATTTTTATGATGTGAAGAAATTGTTTTTATTGGATTATGGCATCTTCTTGGTAACCTTGATCCCCAGTCTGCTTTTTTTGCGCCGTTTGGCAAAAGAAAAGCGTTTATGGAAGCTGATCCTTCCATTTAAATGGGGGATGGCAGTGCCAGTAGTTTTAGGCAGCTTGATGGCAGTCGGTTTTGACACATTTTTTGTGAAATTCCATCAGATGTTTTTCTCAAATGATGACTGGCTGTTTGATCCGGCGACAGACCCGATCATTAATGTATTGCCGGAAGCTTATTTTATGCACTGCTTTATTTTGGCATTCGTTTTGATCGAAGTGTTCTTTTTCATTATGATCCTTATCGGCAAGCGATCACTGAAAAACAAAAATTAAAAAAACGCGACAAAAGTCAGAAAAACTGATTCTTTTGTCGCGTTTTTTTATTGCGTGATATCTTTGGATTTATGAGGATGTTGATGAGCCAAACGACTGGCTGCCGCCGCAGCGATGGCGCCTACGATATCATCCAAGAACGTATGGACATCTTTGCCGTTGTGGGCATTCAGTTTTTCTAAGATCCCCGGTTTGACCTTATCGATATAGCCATAGTTAGTAAAGCCAATCGAGCCATAGACATTTACGATAGAAAGGGCCAAAATTTCATCGATGCCGTAAAGACCTTCATCTTCTGAAACGATTTCTTGCAATGGATCACCTAATTGGCCAGCTTCAGCTAACAGATCCAACTGGACGCCCGTAATGATCGTGTTGTGGACCTCCCGCTTTGTTAACACACTGTTCACACTTTCGATACATTGTTCTAACGTGATGCCTTCAATATACTCTTTTTGCAAAAAGAGCACCAATTCACCGATCGCTTCTATCGATACGCCGCGTGAAGTCAAAAGATCCCGCGCTTTTTCTTCTAATGTTTTCGTTTTGATAACCATCTGCTGTCCTCCTTGTCATTTTTGCTACACTTTTATGGTATCTCATTGCGGTCATTCAATCAAATGAAAGCGATGGACCTCAGGCAGAACGAAGACGAAACACCCTTTAAAAACAAATAAGTTTTACAAAAAATACCCTGTGCTGGAGAATCGAATGTAACGGCTGACAGTGAGCTGTTATCAAATGAGACGCTGACGTCGGGTATTTTGCAGGTAGTAATGTATGTTTTTAGTCGTTCCTCACGCGAAAACGCAGTTCTTCTCTAGCCGAGACAGCCCAAGGATGGGGAACCAATAAGTCTTCTGAAAACAGCCAATCTAAGTAATACAAGCAGGCATCGGAAAGCGAAACGGTCAACGCATTTTGCAGACCGGCTAAGAATGGGGGCGTCCCTGAACGATCCCAGCGAATCTTATCGGCTAAAAAAACGATCATCTCTAGTTTTGTTGGTGCAGCTTTCAATGTAGTGTGACAGGAGATCGCTGACAGGATCTTTTGGTCTGTTATATGGAAACATTCTTCGGCTAAAAGTGCTGACTGCTGTTGATGCAAGATCATGGGCAGCACGCGTTCTTCAGGCAAGATTGACAATCCCAGATCTTCATGAAAAGCAATCCGCTCCTGATCAGGGATCACGACACTGATATCATGGAGAATACCTGCTTGATAAGCGGCTTGGGGATCTTCATCAAAACGTTGAGCTAACACTTCAGACTCCTTTGCGACAGCAAGAAGATGAGGCATCAGATATTCACAATGATAAGCTTGCAAAAATTCTTCGACTTGCTGGTCAAGTCTTTGAGTTTCAAACAGAATCGAATAAGCAGACAGTTTCAATAGATCGCCTCATTTCTTCATTGGTTTTTAGCGTTTGTCGCAAAGCAAGATATTGTTAGAACAAGCTGCTGCTGTGTCCTGGTTGGGTCCGGTTTTTCGGGTCGATAAAGTGCAATGCGTTATTGACTGCTGTTGGTGCTTCGCCGAATCCTGTGGCGATCAATTTCACTTTGCCATCGTATTGAACGACATCGCCGCAAGCATAAACACCGGGGATCGAGGTACTCATATCCGTATCCACGATAATGCCTTGGCGAGTACTTTCCAGACCCCAATTCTTCAAGTTCAATGAAGAAGTAAATCCGTAATTGACGATCAGATTGTCAATGGTCATCCGGACACTTTCTTCTCCTTTGACCTGTTGCAAGACGATTTCAGAGATCCGGTCATCTCCGAGAACTTCATTGATCACATAAGGCGTCAAAATATTGACAGAAGATGTTTTCAGCTTGTTGACGCTGTGTTCATGACCGCGAAATTCTGGGCGACGGTGAATAATGGAAACTTCTGCGGCGATCGGTTCTAACATCAATGCCCAGTCAACAGCGGAATCACCGCCGCCTGCGATGGCGACTTTTTTGCCGGCGTATTTCATCAAATCCGTCACATAATAATCAAGTCCCGCATTTTCAAAGGCTTCGATGCCGTCCAATGCTAATTTGCGGGGTTGGAAAGAGCCGTTACCTAATGCCAAAATGACTGACTTGGAGTAGTGGATGTCTTTATTAGTAGTCACTTCAATAAAGTCTTCTACTTTTTTGATTTCCAAAACTTCCTCTTCCAAGTAATATGTATGGTTAAAGGTAGTAAGCTGTTTTTCAAGGTTTTTGATCAGTTCGCCGGCTTTGATCTTCGTGAAACCCGGGATGTCGTAAATATATTTTTCTGGATATAAAGTCGCCAACTGTCCCCCTAACTGAGGCAGACTGTCGATCAGTTTTGTTTTTGCATTCCGCATCCCCGCGTAAAATGCGGCAAACATCCCGCTTGGTCCAGCTCCGACAATTGTTACATCATATAATTCCATCAAAATTCTCCTTTATATTAAACGTTTGAATTGTAAGAATAAATAATTCTACAAGCATTATAGCAAAGAAACGTGGCAAAAAAATGTTTTTCTGCTATCATGAAACTACACTAACTACGAGGAGGAGATTTCATTGTCTCAATTTCCACAACTATCATTAGAAAAAAATGCTGATCATCAGGCCGTTATCAAAACAAATCGCGGCGATATCACTGTTCAATTATTCCCAGAATTAGCGCCAAAAACAGTTGAAAACTTTGTCGGTTTAGCGAAAAAAGGCTACTATGATGGCGTCATTTTTCACCGTGTGATCCCTGATTTCATGATCCAAGGGGGCGATCCTACCGGTACTGGTATGGGAGGAGAAAGTATTTTCGGCGGTGATTTTGAAGACGAATTTTCAAAAGAACTTTTCAATATCCGCGGCGCGTTGTCAATGGCAAACTCCGGTCCTAATACCAACGGCAGCCAATTCTTCATCGTCAACAACCAAAATGTTCCCGGCAATATGCTAGGACAAATGGAAGGCGCCGGCTATCCTTCTGAGATCATCGAAGCCTATAAAGAAGGCGGCACACCATGGCTTGACTTCCGTCACACTGTTTTCGGACACGTGATTTCCGGAATGGGCGTGGTAGATGAGATCGCCAATGTACAAAGAGGACCTCAAGACCGTCCTGTGCACGATGTAGTCATAGAAACTATCGAAATCAACGGCTAATAACAAATAAAACCGTGAAGGAAGTCAGCAAAACGTTTGACTTCCTTCACGGTCTTTTTTTAATCTGTAAAAGCGGCGGCGATCTGTTCCAGCCCCTGAGCCAGGATGGTTCTGGCACAAGCAAAATTCAACCGCATATGGGAACTTCCTTCCGGTCCAAACGTGATCCCGGGATTCAAAACTACCTGAGCTTCATTGATCAGTTTGTTTCGAAGCTGACGATCCGTCAAGCTATAATTGGAGAAATCCAACCATAACAGATAGGTTCCTTGCGGTTTCATTACCCGCAGCTGCGGCATTTTTTCAGCAAAAAAATCGCAGGCGAAAGAAAGATTTTCTTCCAGATACGTCAGCAGTTCCTCTAGCCAACTCTCGCCGTTTTGATAGGCGGCTTCAGTTCCGATCATGCCAAATGTATTGATCGGATTATGACTAGTCAGGTGTTGTATATCAATATACCGTTTCCGCAACTGGGGATTTTTGATGAAGACCATCGAATTTTTGAGCCCAGCCAAATTGAATGTTTTAGTTGGGGCCGCCAACACGATAGAAAAGTCAGCAAAATCCGGATGAACTGTTTGAAAAGAAACATGGTGATGAGGCCGGAATACAATGTCTTCGTGGATCTCATCACTGACGACTTTTACTTGATGCTTTTGGCAGAGTTCTCCCAGAGTTTGCAGCTCGTCTTGGTGCCAGACACGACCGCCGGGATTATGAGGATTGCATAAAATCATCAGTTTCACATCGTGTTCCATGATTTGAGCTTCCATATCTGCAAAATCCAGCGCGAAGTATCCGTCTTCTTCAATTAATTTGCTGCGTATCAGTTGTCGATGGTTTGCAGTGATCATTTCAGCAAAAGGCGGATAGACCGGATCGTGGATCAAGACAGCATCACCGGGTTCGGTAAATGCTTGGATCGCGATCCCGATGCTGGAAACAACCCCAGGAGAGAAAATGATCTCTTCTTTGTTCAATTCATAACCGAAATGTTTTTTCTGCCAGTTAATAACCGCTTGAAAAAGACTATCCGGTGTGACAGTATAGCCGTAGATGCCGTTTTTGGCAAAATCCGTTAAAGCCTGAACGACCGGACCAGGGGACATAAAATCCATATCTGCGACCCATAGCGGCAACAGATTTTCTTTGCCGTATGTCTCGCTGATGCTGTCCCATTTCACGCTGTTTGTATTACTACGATCAATGACCGTATCAAAATCAACCATTTTATCGCCTCCGATTGAAGCTGAATGAACTTCAATTTTTCTTTTACTTACAGTATAATGAATATTGCAAAGAGAGGAAACTATATGACATATAAAATTGGACAAATTATAGAAGGAAAAGTCACCGGCATTCAACCCTATGGTGCATTTATTTCATTAGACGAACAGACACAAGGCCTGATCCATGTTTCTGAGATCCAATCCGGTTATACCAAAAATATAAATGATGTGATAAAAATCGGGGAAGACGTCAAAGTTCAGGTCATCGATATCGATGAGTACTCGCAAAAGATCAGCTTATCCCGACGGACATTAGAGAAAAACTATACGCCTAACCGGATTCGCCGCAAAAGATATTTTACTAACAAAAATAAAAAAATCGGTTTTGACAGTATCGAAAAAGAGTTGCCAAAATGGATCGACGAAGCTCTAACACGGTTGCATCATGCAAACGCGAGAAAATGATTTTGTATGTTTTCTGAAAATATGCTAAAATCACTTTGTTAACAGATAAAACAATTGAGGTGGATGTTTTGACAGACAAAAAAGTCGCTGGTACTGTGATGTTGCACTTGCAAAATGGCTCAAAAAAATTTTTGATGCACTCAGTTGGAGATACGATCGAGTTGGCGTATACAGAATTTTCTAATGAACACACAGGTTTGGCTAATATTTTACAATTATTGAAAGAAACTGCGCATCTTGACGTAAACAACATGAATCTTGTTGAACTGACAAATGGACATATCGATGAAGAAAACATTCCGCTATTTGTTTTTGAAACCGAAGAAGCGAAATTGACTGAACAATTACCCGATGATTATCATTGGGAAGAAGCCGATCGATTTCTTGAAATCATAAAAAAATACGCGATTGAAGGAGTTCCCTTCTTCTAAAAAGAAAAAAAGCCGATTTTTTCGGCTTTTTTTTATTTCTTTTTTTGCCTGTAACAATGTCCTGATTCGTTATTTTGTCTGCTTTTTCAGGCTATCTTCAAATAAAAAGACGCTAAACATGATGGATTCTTGCTAAAAAACGAATGAACAAGGAAAAAACAAGAAATGAGCGCCAGAATATTGGCTAAAAAAAGTGAAATTTCTTATTGACCACAGGTTTAAGAAATGGTAAATTATTCAACGTTGGTGATGAAACAACTCCTCAAAAACTTTTCAGAAAAAAGTTGAAAAAAGCAGTTGACGAATCGCGAAACAGATGTTACTATAACGAAGTCGTCAAATTACGAGAGAAACAAAATGCTGATACAGAAAGAAAGTTTCTTTTAAAAAGTAGTTGACAAATAACAAAAAACTTGATAAACTAATCAAGTCGCTGAGAAACAACTTTCAAACATTTCGCTTCTCGAGTTTCTAACTCTTGCGAAAAAAATCAAAAAAGAGTTGACAAACACTTGTCACTCTGATATGATTAAAAAGTTGCTGAAACAGCACGGTAGACCTTTGAAAACTGAACAAAGCAAGCAAACGAACCAAATGTGTAGGGCGCTTCTTTCAAGAAGCAAAATACATGCAAGCAATAGCTAGCAAATCAATTCAATGAGCTTAACGATCAATTGATCGTTTCCAAACTTTTTATGAGAGTTTGATCCTGGCTCAGGACGAACGCTGGCGGCGTGCCTAATACATGCAAGTCGAACGCTTCTTTTTCCACCGAGACTTGTCTCATCGGAAAAAGAAGAGTGGCGAACGGGTGAGTAACACGTGGGTAACCTGCCCATCAGAAGGGGATAACACTTGGAAACAGGTGCTAATACCGTATAACAATGTTCTTCGCATGAAGGATATTTGAAAGGCGCTTTTGCGTCACTGATGGATGGACCCGCGGTGCATTAGCTAGTTGGTGAGGTAACGGCTCACCAAGGCCACGATGCATAGCCGACCTGAGAGGGTGATCGGCCACACTGGGACTGAGACACGGCCCAGACTCCTACGGGAGGCAGCAGTAGGGAATCTTCGGCAATGGACGAAAGTCTGACCGAGCAACGCCGCGTGAGTGAAGAAGGTTTTCGGATCGTAAAACTCTGTTGTTAGAGAAGAACAAGGATGAGAGTAAAATGTTCATCCCTTGACGGTATCTAACCAGAAAGCCACGGCTAACTACGTGCCAGCAGCCGCGGTAATACGTAGGTGGCAAGCGTTGTCCGGATTTATTGGGCGTAAAGCGAGCGCAGGCGGTTTCTTAAGTCTGATGTGAAAGCCCCCGGCTTAACCGGGGAGGGTCATTGGAAACTGGGAGACTTGAGTGCAGAAGAGGAGAGTGGAATTCCATGTGTAGCGGTGAAATGCGTAGATATATGGAGGAACACCAGTGGCGAAGGCGGCTCTCTGGTCTGTAACTGACGCTGAGGCTCGAAAGCGTGGGGAGCAAACAGGATTAGATACCCTGGTAGTCCACGCCGTAAACGATGAGTGCTAAGTGTTGGAGG